>NZ_BAZK01000021.1 GCF_001310815.1 Pseudovibrio denitrificans JCM 12308 | reverse complement strand
CCAAGAACCCGGTTCGCCAGTTCAGACTGCCCCGCCCAAACCCCAAGCGGCATTCCTATGGCTGCGGCCAGTAAGACGGATACGCCGCAAAGATAAACGGTGATCATCGCATCCCGCCAGAGCCCATTCACCGCAATGAACCCAGCAAGAGACGCGCAGAGCAAGCCTAGCTTAAGGCCACCAACACGCCCCCCTACAAGCCCCAGCGCCACAATACCCCATGCCCACGGGATGCCAACAAAAAAGCGCTTTATAGGCAACAGAAGATAGGTCAGTAGTGCGGTCTTGAACGCTTCAAACACCTCAAAGAAGTTGATGTTGATCCACTTGATAGCCTCATCCCAGAAAGAACCGGTCGTGAGCGTCAACGTTTCTGGATAGCTTTGCAGAAATGGAAACATCTTCCCCAGCAATGCCAATACAACAATACTGAGGAGGGCAATCCCAGCCAGAGGAAGCGGCTTGATACAATCAATACCGAGCCCGTCATTTTGTCCGTGGTCTTGCTGAGAAAACGCCTGGCTCAACCGGTCCAATGCAATTGCGATGACGACGATGGCCAGTCCGGCTTCGATGCCACCACCAATATCCAATCGTCGCAGGGCTGCCAAAACGTCATAACCCAACCCTCCAGCGCCAATGATTGATGCAATGATGACCATGTTCAGGGAGAGCATGATGACTTGATTGACGCCAACCATCAGTGTTGGCAGAGCTGAAGGCAGCAGAACCTTCCACATCATCTGGCGAGATGTACACCCAGACATCTGCCCAGCTTCATGAAGCTGCGTTGGCACAGATTGAAGAGCAACCAACACAACACGCACCATCGGCGGCATTGCATAGATGATAGTTGCGACCAGCGCAGAAACCGGCCCAAAGCCAAACAGGAACAGGATGGGCACCAGATAAGCGAAGATGGGAACCGTCTGCATAAGATCCAGAACTGGTCGCAGAAGTCGCTCAAAACTCGCAGACTTGTAGCCAGAATGCCAAGTGCAAGCCCACCAAACACACCAAATGGCACCGCAATAGCAATTGAAGCCAGCGTCACCATCGCGCTTTGCCATTGCCCGAAGACCGCGAGATAGAGGAAGCAGCCAGCGACCAACAGTGCCAAACGCCTGCCACCAACACGAAGTGCCAGTAGTGTCAGCAGCAGTGTAACTGCAATCCAGCTTAAGGACGGCAGAACCTCAACAGCCTGCTGCCCCACGCCGGAGTTAAAACCGTCCGCTAGCAAAGCCCTCACAGCATCATAGGGAACTTCAATCAAGGCAGAAAAGAAACGTGTGAGTTCACGAAATGTGAAAAGCCCAAAACTGGCGTCTTCAACCAACCACGACATGAAACTGCTGATCCGGTTGTCCAACTTCCATTCCCACGCGCTGGGAAATTTAATGATCCATCGCGCCCCCAAGGCCTTGTACAGCTGAAACGAGTAGGCGGAGAGCAACCATGTTGCGGCAAAAAGAACGCTCCAAAAGAGAGCAGGACTGCGAAAGCGTTCCGAGAGTTGGTTGATCATTCCACCAACTCCTGTTCCAGCATCAAGCTAACAATCCTATCGCGATCTATGGTTCCAATCGGTTCATCATCATTCATCACACGAAATGGACGGTTTGACTTTCCAACTTGAACCGCCACATCCGCGACCTTCTGGTGCGCACTCAAATCTCCGGCATACGAGCCTGCGGAGCATCCTTGCTCCATGATCGTTGCAAGCTGAATGACTTTGGTCTTGGGAATATGCTGGGTGAATTCTTCCACGTACTCTGTTGCTGGATGAGTGACCAGCTGTTCCGGCGTTGCAATCTGGACGATCTCGCCATCCTTCATCACGGCAATTCGGTCTGCTAACCGAATAGCCTCTTCAAAGTCATGGGTGATGAAGATGATCGTCTTGTGAAGCTTGCTTTGAAGTCGCAAAAACTCATTCTGCATTTCTCGCCGGATCAAGGGGTCCAGCGCAGAGAAGGGCTCATCAAGAAACCAGAGATGGGGATCACCAACGAGCGATCGCGCAATTCCAACCCGCTGCTGTTGCCCGCCAGAAAGCTCCCGAGGATAGGCGTTTTCACGCCCCGTCAGGCCAACGGTGTTAATCATCTCCTGTGCACGCGCCTCGCGTTCTGCGCGGCGCACACCCTGCACATCCAATGGAAAGGCAACGTTTTGAAGGACAGTCAGATGCGGCAGCAAGGCAAACTGCTGAAACACCATACCCATCTTCTTGCGCCGGACCTCTATGAGCTCACGCTCGGACATGCTGAGGAGGTCTTGCCCTTCAAAACGTATCGAACCTGCGGTGGGTTCCACCAAACGGGAAAGGCAGCGCACCAAAGTTGATTTACCAGATCCGGAAAGGCCCATGATCACGAAGATCTCGCCCTTCATAATCTGCAGATCTGCAGCACGAACAGCACCCGTCAGCCCAGCAGTATCCAGCGCCTCAAGATCTGGCGTAGACGATCTATCACGTAGAAAAGTCTCAGCGTTAGACCCATAGATCTTCCAAAGATCCTGGCAATCCAAAAGGACAGACTGGTTCATGAAACATCCCCACAAGCGCTGATCGTCAACTGGAAGCAAAGGAAGATCTGCCTCGTATCAAGGCCAGATCCAGGGCAGAGTTATTTTAACCAGCCCTGCCATCTTTCTTCATTTGCAGAGAGCCATTCACCGACAACCGCATCAACGGCTTGCCCCTCCAGATCCACTTTGGAGATCATCGCGCTCATTTCAGCATTGCTGACGTGGAAGTTGGAGATTGCCTGCGCAGCGCCGGGCCATTTTTGACCTAGACCCGCCCAGGCAACCTTCCAGATGGGGCCAGTGGGTTTGCCACAATCATAGGCCGCACTGGGGTTAACTCCAGTTGTCGCGTCCTGGTAACAGGCTGCAGAGTAGGGCGGAAACTCGATGAACTTACCGTCATACTTTGCAGGCGCCCAATGGGGCTCATAAAGCCAGAGAATGATGGGCGCCTTGCGTTGATAAGCAGACTCCAACTCTGCAAACAACGCAGCATCGGTACCGGCATGGACAACTTCAAAATCCAGCTCCAAAGCCTCAACCCGCTCTTCATCAAAACCGCCCCAGGTGACAGGACCACCCAGATAACGCCCTAGTGGTGCGGTCTCAGCAGTTGAAAATGCTTCGGCACAGTCTTTGAGAGCTTCCCAGTTCGGCAAACCGGGACAAACGTCCTCCATGTACGATGGAAACCACCACTCCTCGATGGCGATCATGCCGCTTTCACCCAGGCTCACCACATTCCCGGTTTCAATGGCTTCATCCATCGCTTCCCGACCTGTGGTTTCCCAGATCTCCATGGCAACGTGCAAATCGCCGGTCTTCAGGCCAGCAAACTGAGCAATGTAATCGGCTTGTACATACTCGATGTTATAACCAGCCCGCTTCAGAACTTCTCCCATGATGGTGGTGGTGATGATCTGTCCAGACCAGTCATGCGTGGTGATTTTGATTGGATCAAGCGATTCAACGTCGGCCTTGGCAGCGCCGATGTTCAAAGCTATGACCAAAGCAACTGATGGAATTCCAGAGTATTTCATCCTGTCCCCTCCTGCAGATGATTTTCCTCATCTCAACGCTGCAAGAATTGAAACCCATCTCCCGAACAACTCCATCAGCGTGCACTTAGCTTACGTTGAGGTATTTGAGAAAATCAACATAATCCCACAGATATAATTCTCAAATAATGTGCTGTTATGTGGGTTAATGTGGCTATTTGAGGTATTTTGTGTTTTGAGTAATGGAACTTAACACTGGCATATGCAAAGCTGTTGTGGAGCGGATTTCATGGAAAACATTAATAATCAAACCCAAAGTGAAATCTTGGAAGCGGTCAGAAAGGCAGGAGGAACGAGCCGAATCGTAAGCCTTGCCAAGCACCTTGCAGTCTCTGAAGAAACCATCCGCCGCAACGTGAGATGCTCGCGAAAGAAGGATTTCTGGAGAAAGTCCATGGGGGCGTGCGACTGCTCCATGAAGACAATGAGGAAAGCGACTTCCACGCACGAATGCTTGAGTGCCCGGCAGGAAAGAGAAAGATTGCTGCAACTGTCGCAAACATGATCGAAGACGAAAGCTCACTCTTTTTGGATGTGGGCAGCACCACTGCTTTCATTGCCGATGCGCTCAAAGACCATAAGCGCCTGATGGTCGTCACCAACTCGGTCGCCGTTGCTTACAAGCTTGCCACACGAAATGAAAACCGCGTCTTCATGGCCGGAGGAGAACTGCGCGCCCATGATGGGGGCGCTTTTGGCGCCACAGCCGCAAGCTTCTTCGAGAACTTTCAAACAGACTACGCCATCTTATCGGCTGCTGCCATAAGCCCAAGCAAAGGCATCATGCTGTTTGACCTTGAAGAAGCTCAAATCTCCAGAACAGTCATGCAACACGCCAACTGCAAAATCGTGGCCGCAGATTCCAGAAAATTCACCCGAACAGCCCCCATCAATGTCTGCGATCCAACTTTGATTGATGCGCTTGTCACAGAGCAGAAACCGACCGACACGTTCTATCAGTCAGCAGAATGTTGGGAGGCCAGAATCGTCGTTGCAAACTAGCGGGGTATGGAGCCTTAGACGGCCATCAATGCAGGGCTGAATGCCGTGCAGCTCATTTCCACCTGTATCGCATGACATTCAATCAATCAGCAACGTCATAGGCAGCTTTGAGAACTTTCTATGAAGCTCAACCGCGATACTCAGCCATAACGAACCAGCTGGATCAATTTATCCGTAGAAGCCGCTTCAGCTTTGTTTGAAAACCACCACGCTTTTCCTTGCGTGCCAACTCTTCCTCTGAAATCAAGAACGTCGTTTGCACCACGTAGCGCTCGCCTTTAAAGGATGGGTGCCCGTGCCAGCTTGTTTCTGAGCGCTTGAAGGCGAAGACATTGCCAGCAAGAGGAGACACCTCTTCGGCATAGTCATCCATGTCCTTGTCACCGTTAAGCGCGCGAATAGCTCCACCTTCTGCGTTGTCCCAATCATCATTGAGGTAGATCAGCATGGTGCAGATCTTGGACTTGGAATCGTTATGTATCCGGCCATCTCCATGTTTGGAAAGGCGACGTACGGTGATCATCCGTGGTTTGTCTATCAGGTCCAGATCCAGTTTGTCAGAAAGGATCTCTGCAAGCTCAGGCTTCTGTAAATCCTCAATCAAGCTCTGAAAAGCACCGGTCGACTCCAACTTGGAGAGAGGCAAATAGCCAGTCTGTTTGATCTCAGGATAATCACGACGAATGTCAGCAGCTTGCTCTTTGGTAAGAACATTCTCTCCAACCATGTACTGGAAAGGACTTGTGCGAGTATTGGAGGCCCTGAGAGCATCGAAATTGATCATTTTCTGACTTCCCTGAAAGCGCTGCTGCCGCGTCATTAAACTTATATGAATGCAAGCTGTAACACGCTGCGAAAGCTTCCAAAATTGTCAGTTCTCAGTGCAGAATATTCACGTTTGGATTTTAAATGAGAAGAAGTCAGCGCCTAATCCCACCGCTCTAGGGGATCGAGAAGCATGCTGAAACCGTGACGGCTCCAGCATGCCGTTTGGTGGGTCAGATTAGCTCTGCCTGAGAGAGATGCAGATACTGCATGAAGCGCTCGTATTGGGTCACCACATCCGCGATCAGCTGTTCTTCTGTATAGCCAAGAACATCATACTCTTGACCACCTTGAGCCAGAAACACCTCAACACGGTAGTAGTTTGTGCCTTCATCATCGCTTTCTTCTTCACCGTCTTCATCATCAATCAAGTGACCAGGACCAATCGCCAAAGCAGTAGTGAAGTAGCGCTTGCGCAGGCCATAGACGAAGATGGTTTCCTCCGATTGCTCAATAGTCAACCGGTAGTTTCTGGATCCCGTCAACGTGGTGGTGAAACCGCGTTTCTCGAACTCTTCCTGAACCTTCTCCAGCGCAGGCTTGCCTACGGTCTGCATAAACTGCCGGGCATCCTGCAATGTGGCATTCTCGGTTAAAGTTCCAATGCGCTGGCGCCAGTCCACCGTGCTCTTGGTATATTGAACCGTAGTGTGGTGCATCTGCAGGTTTTTGGTGCGCAAAGCATCGTCCTGCAAAGCTTTGTAAAGCCCAAAGCACATCAGTAGCATCACAATGAGGAACGGCAAGGCACTGGCAATTGTCGCCGTCTGAAGGGCGCCAAGACCACCGGCATAGAGCAGGATGATGGCCACAAGACCCTGCAAGACTGCCCAGAACACACGCTGCCACACAGGTGAGTTGATGTCGCCGCCAGATGTCAGGCTATCGATCACCAGCGAACCCGAGTCTGAAGAGGTCACAAAGAATACAACCACCAGAACGATGCCGAGCATGGACAGCACGGATGAAAATGGCATGTACTCAAAGAACTTGAAGAGCGCCAGTGATACATCCGATGAGACTGCCTCAGCCAGATTGTCTGCGCCGCCATGAAGGATCAGATCGATACCGGTGTTCCCGAAAATCGTGAACCAGATCAGACTGAAACCGGTTGGGACAAACAGTAGGCCCACAAGAAACTCGCGAATGGAACGTCCACGCGAAACACGGGCGATGAATGTGCCCACAAACGGGGACCATGAAATCCACCAGCCCCAGTAGAGCAGGGTCCAGCCGCCCAGCCACTCGTCTTTTCTGTCATAGGCATAAAGGTTGAAGGTCTTATGGATCAGGTCTCCCAGATACGCACCTGCATTTTGAACGGCTGTCTGCAACAGCGTAACCGTTGGCCCTACGATCAACACAAGCAACATGATGCAAACCGCGAGAATGAGGTTCGTCTCTGAAAGCCGCTTCACGCCTCTGTCGAGGCCAGAAAAGACTGAAGCCGTTGCCATGCTGGAGATCAACACGATCAGGACAATCTGCGAGGTTGTCGAAACCGGAACATCAAACAGATAGTTCAGGCCTGAGTTCACCTGAAATGCGCCATAGCCAAGCGACGTAGAAACACCAAATAGCGTCCCAAGCACCGCGAATGTATCCACCGCATGACCAATCGGCCCGTAAATGCGTTCCCCAATGAGAGGATAAAGTGCTGAGCGAGGCAGCAACGGCAGCTGATGGCGATAAGTGAAATAGGCCAGTGACAACGCAACTACGCCGTAGATCGCCCAGGCATGCAGCCCCCAATGGAACATGGTGATCTTCATGGCTTCGCGGGCAGCTTCAATCGTGTAGCCTTCCATCCCCGGAGGGGACATGAAGTGCATGATTGGCTCAGCAACACCAAAGAACACAAGCCCGATCCCCATACCTGCCGAAAACAGCATGGCAAACCAGCTTTTGTAGCTGTAGTCGGGTTCCGCATGGTCGGGCCCCAGTTTGATGTCCCCAAACCGGCTCACCATGATGAACAGGATGAACAGCAGAAAGATCGCAACGGCGAGAATGTAAAGCCACCCGGTATTGGTTTCGATCCAGTCCTGAATGCTGGTGTAAAACTCCTGAGATCCCTTCGGCCAGATCACCGCAGTGAGCAGCAGCAGGAAGATCAGCGAGATTGAACTGATAAAGACGTGGGGATTGAACTTATGTTTTATTGTCATGGCGTGCTTCAACAAGCGCCGAAAAATGCAAAAAGACGCACGAGTGACGAGACCTGCATTTTTCATGGTCAAACTAACTTGGTTGTGTAGACGGTCCCTTAAAACAACCAGTCCAACTCTGGTTTGTTCTGATTGAACTCAAAGCAGAACATCAAAAGCGGGGCGCTGGAGATACGCCTACTCCATCTGCCAGGCAAATGCTTTTGTGTCGCAGTCCGCATTACCTATTACTCGGTTGTTTTTTGCGGTTCGAACTTACTTTAAAGTAATGCGCTTGGATGAAATGGTATTCACGACGCAAAGGGCTAAGAAATGGCCTGCTTAACACGTTAATCATCTAAAAAAGGCACTCAAAAACGCTTCTCAGAGTGTTTTGGTGCAACCAATCCTGAAAAAGCCTGATTTAGCGCCTGTATGGTGTTGACCGTTCAAATCCAAAAAGGTTAGCTGCGGCATTACAACTATTTCTCGCGTGGGATGTGCCATAGGGGCACGAACCACCAGACAAAGAAAAACACCATGTTCGTGCAGCACCAACGTGCGCGCGTCGTGGTCTGTCATTGTTAAACTCCTTGGAAGATCTTGATGAACACATCCAGACCGCTCGAAAAAATCAGTCACAACACCCTGTTCCGGGAAGGTGATATCTTCGTTCTGTTCGGCGAGCTTTTTGGACGCGGCTATGCCACTGGCCTGCTGGAGCAAGCCAAAGCTGCAGGCATGGACGTCATCGGCATCACCGTTGGTCGCCGCGACGCTGACAACACCCTGCGTGCGCTGACCGATGAAGAGCTGGCAGAAGCTGAAGCGAACCTTGGCGGCAAAATCATCAACGTGCCACTGATGGCTGGCTTTGATCAGGATGCGCCGGAAGGCACACCAACGCCAACCGAACTGGTCAACGAAATGACCATGGACACCTGGCAGGAGCACAAGCTCGACTGGGATCATCTGGCAAAATGCCGTGAGCTGGGCACCGAGCGTTTTAAAGCGTCTCTGGCAAAGATCATGGAACAGCTGAATGACATGATCCCGGCAGGCAAGAACGTGTTCTTCGCCCACACCATGGCTGGCGGCATCCCGCGCGCGAAAGTCTTCATGGCAATCGCAAACCGCATCTATAAAGGCCGCGGCGCACGTCACATGCCATCACAGGATCTGATTGACAGTGATCTGGGCAAGCTGATCCTGCAGAACTTCGACGAAGTGACCGCAAACAGCTTCGGTCATCTGCTGGAAGCAAGTAAGTCCATCCGCGAGCGCATTGAAGCGGACGGCGGCCAGGTGCGTTACACCGCTTACGGTTACCACGGCACTCGCGTTCTGATTGATGGCGAGTACAAATGGCAGACCTACACCAGCTATACGCAGGGCTTTGCCAAAATGAACCTGGAAAACTTTGCGAAAGCGGCTTGGGATAATGGCGTGAAGGCAACTGTCTTCAACTGTCCAGAAATCCGCACCAACTCTTCTGATGTTTTCGCAGGCATTGAACTGTCTCTTCTGCCTCTGCTTGCGGCCTTCAAAAAAGAAGGTGGCGGCGCATGGGTGGATGGCATCTGGCAAAAGTGTCAGGGCTTGCTGAAAGACGACGCGACCGTGGAAGACATGCTGCAGAAAGTCTCTGACTATCAGCAGGATGACGCCATGCAGCCGTTCTACAACTTCGAAGCATGGCCAATGCAGAACTCTGCAGCGCAGGTCGACAAGACCGTTGGCACCTCTCAGGAAATCGTGGACTTGCACAAAAACCGCAAAGAGCTGATCAGCGATGAGCTGAGCCAGCACGTGGTCGCAGCAACCGGCGCGCTCATCTTCGGCGAAGCCAGCGAACCAGCAGCTCCAGTCCTCTGGCTCGACCACGACATGGTCGCCCAAAGCCTCATTCAGTCAAACTGAACCTAAGCTGTAAAAGCGAAACATTTCGAGAAACGGCCCTTCATTTGGAGGGCCGTTTTTTATTGCAAACACAGATTGTCTTGGTAATTGATGCAAAACCTTGCGGTGAGGGCAGAGCTGCGTTTATGCTGAGAAACTGACAGACAGCAAGAACAATGGATTAATCGGAAATTTGCGGTGGACTCCGGTTGTCTGGTGGCAAGCGGTTACCTATATGGATGTTTCCTTAGCACAGCTCAGAACCAAGTTTGGCTCACAGGAGCGTGCTGGAAGGCAAACATAGCCGCTGAGCTAGGAGAATTCTCAGGTGACATTCAAAGGAATTTGCGAAATCGATTCCATCGGGCATCCGCAAATTTAGGACAATCGTCCTTTCAAGAGCGTCACATTCTTCCCATAATCGAAAATTCAAATTGCATTGCCAAAACAGAGAGCTTTGAGGAGCTTACTTCGCTATGACACTTAATCGAATTCTTGCTGCAATCGGCATGACTGGAGCCCTCACAGTTGCGGCTCATGCTGAAATCGTTGTTTCTTCCAAAATTGATACAGAAGGTGGCCTCCTCGGAAACATCATCGCTCTTGCTCTTGAAGATGCTGGCCTGCCTGTTGAACGTCGTTTGCAGCTCGGTGGCACGCAAGTGGTGCGTGAAGCGCTGCTGGCGGATCAGATTGATATCTATCCAGAATACACTGGCAATGCCGCATACTTCCACAACGAAGCAGACAGCAATGTCTGGAAAGATGCAAAGGCCGGATACGCCCGCGCAGCTGAGCTGGATGGCGAAAAGAACAGCTTGGTATGGCTGCAGCCAGCCCCGGCGAACAACACCTGGCTATTGCCGTAACTGGCGCCCTGGCAAGCCAGAACAACCTTGCAACCATGTCAGATTTCGGTGCATGGGTCGCAAAAGGCGGTGACGTCAAACTGGCTGCTTCAACAGAGTTCGTGTCTTCGCCAGCTGTTCTGCCTGCAATGCAGGAAGCTTATGGCTTCAAACTTTCTCCAGACCAAACAGTTGTTCTTTCTGGCGGTGATACCGCAGCAACCATTCAGGCAGCAGCACGTGGAACTTCCGGCGTAAATGCAGCCATGGCCTACGGCACCGATGGCGGCGTTGCAGCAACAGGTCTTGTTGTTATGACCGATGACAAGGGTGTTCAGCCAGTTTATGAGCCAGCGCCGGTTATCCGTAGCGAAACCCTGAAAGAGTACCCGCAGGTTGCTGAGGTTTTGAACCCAATCTTTTCTGGTCTGGATCTGGCCACGCTTCAGGAACTCAATGGCCGCATTCAGGTTGGTGGTGAGCCAGCAGCTGCAGTGGCGAAGGACTATCTGACCAAAACTGGTGTTCTGGACTAATTACCACGTTATGCCTAGCAGGATCAAATCATCGGTCTCAGGACCCGGACTTTTGTTCGCGGTTCTGGGACTTTTTGCCTTGTTCGCACCTTTTCTGACGCTCGCAGCCAACCGGATCGTGGCAGGTGAGGGTATCCCTGTCTGGGCGGTTGCCGCACCGGAAGTGACGGGTCCCGGGCTGATCGCCATAGCCCTGAGCCTTGTTCTGAGCCTGCCAGCCGCTCTCCCCAAGCTGAGGCTGATAGGTGCAGCCTTGGGCATTGTTGCTTTGGTCTGGCTGCTTATGCAAGGTAGTGAAACGCTCCTGCAAGGGGCAGGGACGTATGCAAGGGTGTCTTTGGGAAGCGGGTTCTGGTTCCTCTTTGCGATCCTTCTCCTGCTCGCAGCAGATGCGCTATCGTATCTCGCTCCCGGTCCGCTCACGCGCGGTGTGCTCTTGATTGGGACGATAGCGGCTCTGGTCCTCATCCTGTGGTCAGGGGCTTTAACGGACCTTTCCATCTTCAAAGAATACGCCAGCAGACAGGATGCCTTCTTTGATGCTGCAGGACGGCATTTAGGATTAGCCTTCGGTTCTTTGGCTGTTGCCGCGGTCATCGGCTTCCCGCTTGGAGTTTTAAGCCACCGCAATGAGACCATGCGCAGTGCGGTGCTGCCGATACTCAGTTTCCTCCAGACAATTCCATCACTTGCCATGTTCGGTATCATGATCCCGATTTTGGCATGGGTTGGCACAACAGTGCCCGGCGCGCGGGAACTGGGCGTTGCCGGGATTGGATTCCTCCCGGCCTTTCTGGCGCTTGTCATCTACTCGCTGCTGCCAGTTGTCGCCAACACCGTTGCAGGGCTGGAGGCGGCTCCACCTGCGGCAATGGATGCTGCACGCGGTATGGGCATGACACGCAATCAACGATTGTTGCAAGTCCAGCTGCCGCTTGGCCTTCCTGTCATGCTCGCAGGCATCCGCATTGTGCTGGTGCAAAACATCGGCCTTGCAGTCATCGCCGGATTGATTGGTGGCGGTGGCTTTGGAACCTTTGTTTTCCAGGGCCTCAATCAAACCGCAACAGATTTGATCCTGCTCGGAGCCTTGCCAACAGTGGCACTGGCTCTAGTCTCAGCGATCACAATGGACATTCTGGTCGAGCTCGCCCAGCCAAACACAACGAGGCATCAATGATTGAGATCGACAACATCACCAAGATCTATGAGGGTCGCCCTGCTGTTGATGCCGTTTCAATGACCATTGAGAGCGCAACGATCACCGCTATTGTCGGCACGTCCGGCTCCGGCAAAAGCACGCTGTTGCGCATGATCAACCGCCTTGTTGAACCAACTTCAGGCGAAGTGCGGATCAATGGTGAGCCGACAACAGGCATGGCGAAGAATGCGCTACGCAGACGGATCGGCTACGCCATTCAGGGTCACGGACTTTTCCCGCACCACACTGTTGCCCGCAACATTGGCGCTGTTCCCAGGCTGCTTGGATGGGACAAGGCAAAGATACAGGATCGGGTTGACGAACTCCTCGATCTGTTCTCTATGCCACCTGAAGAGTTTCGCAGTCGCTATCCGGCAGAGCTTTCAGGCGGACAGCAGCAACGCGTCGGTGTCGCCCGAGCCCTGGCCTCCCGCCCGGATCTTCTGCTCATGGACGAACCTTTCGGCGCGCTCGATCCTATCATCCGCACAAGAGCACAAGCAGACCTGCACCGTATCCAGCGCACTCTCGGATCCACAATCCTTCTTGTGACGCACGACATGGAAGAGGCCATCCAGTTGGGGGATCAGGTCGCGGTTATGGATCAAGGGCGACTAGTCCAACACGGCACCCCGGCAGAGATCATCAGCAACCCAGCGACAGACTTTGTTGCGGAGATGGTTGGCGGTGTTGATCGCCCGCTCCGCTTGCTGTCCTTGCTCCCCATCTCTGACATTCTGGAGGACGGAGCTGCTGAGGGTGAGCCAATAGATGAAAAGACGAACCTGCGAGAGGCTTTGTCTGCGTGTCTGTGGAGCGGAAGAGATTCTGTCCCGGTGGAACGAAATGGCGCTCTGATCGGTCATGTGACTCTGAAGGCAATCCGGTCCAGAGCGGAGGGCAGCCATGAGCTGGGCTAATCTCCTGAGAGCCGCCGTTTGTGGCTTGATGCTCGCGCTCGTTTTGCGTCCTGAATGGTTTGAACCGATGTTCGCACCATTTGCACCAGAAGGCGCTGCAATCATCTACGATCGCGCATCGCTATTGTCGCTCTCTTTGAGCCACCTCGTCATTGTCGCTGCAGCATCTGTGGCTGCGGTTTTTGTTGCTTTACTGCTAGCCATTCTTGTGACACGACCATCTGGCAAAGCCTTCCTGCCACTCTCCCGCACAATCGCCAATATGGGCCAGACATTCCCGCCTGTTGCTGTGCTTGCGCTGGCTGTCCCCATGCTGGGGTTTGGCTCAGGGCCAACGCTGGTCGCCTTGTTCCTTTATGGCATCCTGCCGATCTTTGAAAACACTATGACCGGCCTTTCAACTCTGCCACCCGCCACAATGGAAGCTGCCAGAGGAATAGGCCTCAGCCGTCGCCAGCGCCTGTTTCAGGTCGAGCTCCCTCTGGCGCTCCCTTTGATCCTCACTGGCATCCGCCTATCAGTCGTCATCGCCATCGGCACTGCCACAATCGGTTCAACTGTTGCAGCTCGCACACTGGGAGAGGTCATCATCGCAGGCCTGCTCACCAACAACACCGCCTACGTCCTGCAAGGCGGCCTCATAGTCGGCCTGTTCGCAGTCTTGATCTACGACGCACTCACCCAGCTGGAAACCTTCTTCCAAAAACGCCTTGGATTGGCTCACTAACGGCTAAATCAAACAGGTCTTTGCGGCAAGTTCATCAATCAGAACCCGTTGGTTCTCACTGTAATCAACGGGGACATCCACCAGATGTACGCCGCCAGCCTCGAACGCTTTCTCGAACGTCGGGACAAGATCCTCAGTACGCGTGATGCGATGGCCGGTGGCGCCGTAACTGTTTGCATAGGCAACGAAGTCCGGATTGCCGAATTGCAGGCCCCAATCAGGGAAACCGGCATGGGCCTGCTTCCAGCGGATCATGCCGTATGAGCTGTCATCAAGCACAACGATCACCAGATTGAGCTTTTCTCGAACTGCGGTCTCCATCTCCTGGCTGTTCATCATGAAGCCGCCATCTCCACAAATTGCCATAACCCGCTTATCCGGATTTAGTTTGGCAGCCATCATGCAGACGCCAGACCTGCACCCATAGTCGCCAGAGCGTTGTCCAGAAGAATGGTGTTGGGCTTATGCGCCTTGTAGTTGCGGGCATACCAGATTTTGTAGATGCCATTATCCAGGGCGATGATGTCGTCATCTCCCATCACCCTACGGGTATCTGCCACCAATCGCTGCGGGATCACCGGGAAACGGGAAACATTGGACCCTTCTGAGGTGTGCAGGTCCGTTTCCTTCTTGATGCGCTCAAAATAGCTGCGATCAAACTCCAGTGGTCCGCCGAGGATATCTCCCAGACGGGTAATGGACTTTGCAAGATCACCAACCACTTCCACCTGAGGGAAGTATACCTGATCCACCTGCGCAGCCTTGTAGTTCAGGTGGATGACCTTGGTGCCGCCAGGCTCCATCAGGAAGGGCGGCTTCTCAACCACATCATGGCCCACATTGATAATCAGATCCGCCCGCGCGATTGCGCAGTGGATGTAGTCGCCATCAGACAGGGCAGCCGTTCCCAAAAACAGATCAGAGCGCTCGTCGATCACCCCTTTGCCCATCTGGGTATTGAAGAACGGGATCTGCGTTTTTTCAGCAAATGCACTCAGCGCAGCGTGCGCATCCTTCCGGTTTGCACCAGCGCCCAGAAGGAGCAGTGGCATCTTGGCGTCGCGGATCATCTCCGCTGCTTCATCAAGCACTGTATCGCCAGCAATGGCGTAGTAGCGTGGGTGAGGCAGCAGCAACGGTTCATCTGTCTCTTCAATTGCAATGTCTTCCGGCAACTCCAGAAGCACGGTGCCGGGGCGTTCTTCTTCCGCGACCCGAAAGGCTTCACGAACGAGGGCAGGGATGGTGTTCCCGTTGATAATGGCCTTCGACATCTTTGTGATAGGTTCATAAAGGCTCACGATATCAACGATCTGAAACTGCCCTTGCTTGGATTGCTTGATCGGCTTTTGACCTGTGATCATGATCAGCGGCATCCCGCCAAGATAGGCGTAGGCCGCCGGTGTCGCCAGATTGGTGGCGCCGGGCCCAAGCGTTGCCATGCACACACCAGCCTTGCCCGTCAGGCGCCCATAGGTTGCTGCCATGAAGCCTGCGCCTTGCTCATGCCGGTTGAGTACCAACTCAATCGATGATGTGCGCAGCGATTCAACGATATCGAGGTTTTCTTCGCCTGGAACGGCAAAAACGTACTCTACCCCTTCCGCCTCCAGTGCCGCCACAAGAAGATCAGAAGCTTTCATCGGCGCTTTGGGTGCAGTCTCAGGCATAAGAAGGCCTCCATTCAGTCAAGGCGTTGTTTTGGCGGGGCAGGTGGAAAAACCTGACACTCACACAGCCAGCCTAAAGTGAACAGTTCGCGCCCACAATCTTCGGAAATAGAGGGAAGCGGCAGATAGTAAATCATCTGCCATCTCGCAATTCACCTGTTTTACTAAAGAGATACGTACTTTCTTGTCTTTTAGAGCACCCAGATCGCGCTCTATCCTGATATGATGGGTCATGTCTGTTCGAGCAGCGAACAGACCAGCGCTAATACATTCGGTATCTAACGCGGCCACCTTTTTTCAAGTACTTGCTCATCTCGCGGGTGATGAGCTTCTTGGTACTGTGAACGGTAAACTTACCAAAGGTTTTGATGTCTGCTTCAAACTGTGCGCAGTTCAAAAGCTCCAAGCTCTTGCAATCTTTGGCCCGACCTATCTTCGAAAAGTAAATAGAGAGATCTGGGGAAGGCGTGCCAAGCGTTTCATAATAGCCCCTCAACACTCCAAACTTGTTCCCGATCGAAATGGTGCGGGGTGGATGGGTTGGACCTTTCACACCTAAGACCAGCTCATTATTCATCCACAAATGGTAGGTGCCTTGCTTACTGCCCCAGTAAACACGGGACACCAACGTTATCCATTTGCCGGTTATTTTGTAGACAGGCTTGAGCCGCTCAATAGTAATATCAGCATCACAATAAGAGACATCTCCGCCTCGCCAGCTTGGTCCGACAACACATTTAAAGCTTTCATCTAAGGTGTGCTGGAAGCGTAACCAGTCGTGCGCAATCATGAGATAAAACACAGGGTCAAGACCAATAGTCTTCCCCCACGGGTGCATGCCAAACAGTGTGACATGATCTTTAATGTGGGTACCTGCGGGAATGAATATCGAAATACGATGCCAATAAGTTTTGCCGGGTCGCTGAAACAACTTGCGTTTTTCAGTCAACTCATATCGCTGTGTCATTCCCGGTTGTTTGAGCTCTAGCCAATCATCAGGATGCCCTTTGTCTTCATAGTTCACAGCAACACGGGCTGCTGCACTTCCATCAGCAAGAGGCACAAGCTCCAGTGCTCTAGGGTTTTTGATGTTTCGTTCTGCTTGCTCATACCTACTCCCATGACCTCCTATAAAGATGTCACTAAGTCTTGGTTTTGCATAACTGAATGACTTTACTGGTTGCTTGTCGCCTGCCAACAACCGTGCAAATTGGCGTGAAACAAGGGCATGCTGGCACCACTCATGAGTACTCTCGCTGGAAAGAGTAGGGAGGCCACCACCTCTTTTTTCCTGAAAAGCCCTTGAGGCTCTAACTGTTTTAGCTCCAAGAGCACCGTCGATTGGTCCCGGTTTTAACTTCCAGAAATCAAGAAAAGTCTGGACACATGCGATCTCGGACTTCTGATCGGCCAACACCGCATTTGATTGTGAAACGAGTATGAGCAAGCAAACAGCAGAAAATGCAGAAAAGAATTTTACGAGGGACATGAAACACCTGAAAATATGGATGAAATCTGCTCAAGTAAATCACGCTTAGCCCGCACGAAAAATTAGTGAGTTTCAAGTTGGCGAAATGCATTAGGCTGCTGTCAAATAGGCCTGATCGGCGACGTCCATTTCATTTGCGAAGTTAGTGATGTTATGTTTGGCATTTTTAAATCGTAAACACAAAAAAGGCCCTGAACCGAAGCTCAGGGCCTTTTTCATAATCAGTCCAAAGATTAGCGGAGTTATCTCGCGTTGATCTCAGGTTCCAATCAGCTACAGCCGCTTGTGGAGCCGCAGGTGTCGCATTTTAGGCAGGTGCCGTTGCGAACCATGGTGAAGTTGCCGCACTCTGCGCAGCTTTCGCCTTCATAGCCTTTCATGCGGGCCTGAGCGACCTGGCTTGCAACGGATGGCTGTGCAGCAGCTGGTGTAGCTGTGCCAACAGTTGCTGTTGCGGTTGCTTCGCCGCCACGTTGGAACGCAGTTGCAATGGCATCAGACTGAGCTGTGATCGCACCGGCCAGCTGAACAGCTGGATCACCACCTGGAACCAGACGGAACTTCTCGGTCTGACCACGAACAAGGCCGTGAGACACGATCGCCGGTCCACCTTCATCACCCTGACCTTCAGCAGAAGAGCGGGAGGTGGAGGTTGCGCTGTCCAGCGCTTCTGGTGGAACGTGTGCCAGATCGTTACGACCCAGATAGGACACAGCCAGCTCGCGGAAGATGTAGTCAAGAATGGATGTTGCATTCTTGATCGCATCGTTACCCATCACCATGCCAGCGGGCTCAAAACGGGTGAAGGTGAATGCGTCTACGTATTCTTCAAGCGGCACGCCGTACTGCAGGCCAAGAGAGATCGCGATCGCGAAGTTGTTCATCAACGAGCGGAATGCAGCGCCTTCCTTGTGCATGTCGATGAAGATCTCGCCGATGCGGCCATCTTCGTACTCACCGGTTGTCAGGTACACTTTGTGGCCACCAACGGAAGCCTTCTGAGTGTAGCCCTTGCGGCGGTTTGGCAGCTTTTCACGGTTACGGACAGCGCGCTCAACGATGCGCTCAACAACACGCTCTGCAACAGCTTCCGCACGTGCAGCCTGTGGCTGTGCGAGGATGTCATCAACGGTGTCTTCTGCATCATCCTCATCGTCTTCCAGCAGCTGAGCGTTCAGCGGCTGAGACAGCTTGGAACCATCGCGGTAAAGCGCGTTAGCTTTAAGGCCAAGCTTCCAGGAGAGCATGTAGGCGTCTTTACAATCCTCAACGCTGGCAGTGTTTGCCATGTTGATGGTCTTGGAAATCGCACCGGAGATGAACGGCTGAGCCGCTGCCATCATCTTGATGTGGCTGTCCACAGACAGGAAGCGCTTACCAATGCGACCGCATGGGTTCGCACAGTCAAACACTGGGTAATGCTCTTCCTTCAGGTGCGGTGCACCTTCCAGGGTCATTGCACCACAAACGTGGGTGTTTGCTGCTTCAATGTCTGCTTTGCTGAAGCCCATGTGGGACAGGAGATCAAACTCCATATCTTCCAGCTGCTCAGCAGAAACACCCAACTTACCGGTCAGCAGATCGTCACCAAGGGTCCAGCGGTTGAACACGAACTTGATGTCGAAGGCAGAGCCAAGGGCACCAGCCAGTTTCTCAAGCGCTTCATCATCAAAGCCCTTTGCCTTCAGGCTGGCCTCATTGATTGCCGGAGC
Source organism: Pseudovibrio denitrificans JCM 12308 (assembly GCF_001310815.1). Taxonomy (GTDB): domain Bacteria; phylum Pseudomonadota; class Alphaproteobacteria; order Rhizobiales; family Stappiaceae; genus Pseudovibrio; species Pseudovibrio denitrificans. Next base: position 70,901 of record NZ_BAZK01000021.1, on the reverse strand, counting down.
CTGAGCAATGGAACCGTGACCAACAGCATAAGCTTCGATCTCACCAATTTCAGCTTCAGAGTAACCCAGAGCGCGAAGAGCTTCAGGCACAGCGCGGTTGATGATCTTGAAGTAACCGCCACCAGCAAGCTTCTTGAACTTCACCAGCGCAAAGTCAGGCTCAATACCAGTGGTGTCACAGTCCATCACCAGACCGATGGTGCCGGTTGGAGCAATAACAGTGGTCTGCGCGTTGCGGTAACCGTGCTTTTCACCCAGTTCCAGCGCCTTGTCCCATGCCAGACGAGCACGCTCAACAAGGTCAGCCTGTGGGCAGTTGGCAGCGTCCAGAGGAACAGGCAGAGTGCTGAGTTTCTCATAACCCTGCGTATCGCTGTGGGCAGCGCGGCGGTGGTTACGGATCACGCGCAGCATGTCCTTCGCGTTTTCCTCATAACGAGGGAACGCACCCAGCTCACCAGCCATTTCAGCGGAAGTGGCGTAACACACACCGGTCATGATCGCGGTGATTGCACCACACAGCGCGCGGCCTTCGTCACTGTCATAAGCAATACCTGAGGTCATCAGCAGGCCGCCGATGTTGGCGTAGCCCAGACCTGTGGTGCGGTATTCGTAGGACAGCTCTGCAATCTGCTTGGATGGGAACTGCGCCATCATGACGGAGATCTCAAGCACGATCTGCCAGAGGCGGGTCGCATGCTCAAACTTGTCAAAGTCGAACTGACCATCATCCTGACGGAACTGCAGCAGGTTAAGGGATGCAAGGTTACACGCGGTGTCATCCAGGAACATGTACTCAGAACATGGGTTGGATGCGCGGATCTCGCCGCCCTGTGGGCAGGTGTGCCACTCATTGATGGTGGTGTGGTACTGCAGGCCTGGGTCAGCAGATGCCCATGCCGCGTAACCAATCTGCTCCCAAAGCTCAGCAGCTTTGATGGTCTTCTTGGTTTCACCGTCAATACGGCCAATCAGATCCCACTCACCATCAGCGGTAACAGCTTTCAGGAAGCCATCAGTCACGCGAACGGAGTTATTGGAGTTCTGACCGGAAACGGTCAGGTATGCCTCAGAATCCCAATCTGTGTTGTAGGTTGGGAACTCAATGGTCTTGTAGCCCTGACGTGCGAACTGAACCACACGCTGGATGTAGTTTTCAGGAACCATTGCCTTCTTGGCAGCACGCATTTCGCGCTTCAGGGCAGGGTTCTTTTTCGGATCAAAGCAATCGTCGCCGCTGCCTTCGCAGTTGACGCAAGCTTTCATCACAGCCTGAAGGTGCTTCTGACAGACTTTGGAACCAGTTACGATCGCCGCAACCTTCTGTTCCTCATGCACCTTCCAGGTCACGAATTCTTCGATATCCGGATGGTCGATGTCGACCACAACCATCTTCGCTGCACGGCGAGTGGTACCACCGGATTTGATTGCGCCCGCTGCACGGTCGCCGATCTTCAGGAAGCTCATCAGGCCGGAGGACTTGCCGCCACCTGCAAGACGCTCACCGCTTGCACGCAGAGAAGAGAAATTGGTGCCGGTGCCGGAACCATATTTGAACAGACGCGCTTCACGAACCCACAGGTCCATGATGCCGTTCTCATTCACCAGATCATCATCAACGGACTGAATGAAGCAAGCATGCGGCTGCGGGTGCTCATAGGCGGTCGCAGAGCGGGTCAGCTTGCCGGTTTCAAAGTCAACGTAATGGTGACCCTGGCTTGGGCCATCAATGCCGTAAGCCCAATGCAGGCCAGTGTTGAACCACTGTGGGGAGTTTGGCGCGACTTTCTGAGTGGCGAGCATGTACCGCAGTTCGTCATAGAACGCCTGCGCATCAGCTTCGCTGTCAAAGTATCCGCCTTTCCAGCCCCAATACGTCCAGGTGCCTGCCAGACGATCGAAGACCTGACGGCTGTCGGTTTCAGAACCGAAGCGCTTGTCTTTAGGCAGCTTGTTCAGCGCCTTGTCGTCTGCAGTTTTGCGCCACAGCCAGGAAGGGATCGTGTTTTCTTCAACGGCCTTCAGCTTTGCAGGCACACCCGCCTTACGGAAATACTTCTGAGCAAGAATGTCTGAGGCAACCTGAGAGAATTGCTTTGGAACCTGAATGTTCTCAAGGCGAAACACAACGGACCCGTCTGGGTTACGGATCTCACTTGTGGCATTGCAGAATTCAATATCTGCGTAGGGGGATTGTCCTTCCGCAGTATATCGGCGCTCAATTCTCATATTTAGCCCCTTATCGCACCCGGTGAAGGCCACCGCGGCGCATCTCGGTTTTGAGAGATCAGATAGCTAAGATTTTAATCAAAAATCCGCCGCCGGTTTCGACTAATCCGCCATCTGGTATTTATACTAGTTAACGCAGGCAAAGTGGTACGCAATCTGATGCTATCACAATATCTAGTGTGTCGATAATACATTAACACAATATTTAGCTTGCAATTGGCAAAAAAAAGCGACCGCCGGAACTGAAAATAAATCCAACTCCTAGCACTCGAAGCTACTTAAATTAGGTGAACTCCCGGCCGAGGCCGCACTATCCTGAACACGTCTTGATTTCGACCTCAAACTAGATTGAATCGGAAACCATCGTCAAGGTCGATCTGTCCACTGCTTGTGTGCATAAGAGGGATCGGAACACCAAATATTGTAATCTGTGTGGATTGTGTGGAGCTTCAAGTATGTCCGAAATGGGGCACAGGCAGCAGAACCCTGCCATTTCCGCAAAGCCAAGCGAAAAAGCAAACTCAACCTCATTTTTTCTGGGGGATATTTTTCGGAAAAATTATTCAGTGGATCACAAAAAATCGCAGGTAAAAAAGTCTGTGCACCCCACGCAATTTTACGCAGTAGTTGTATGGAGAGATCATATATAGTTTCTCAATTACCTTCAGTATCTGGTTAGGTTAAATTAGCGAGCAGATATGCATCACACCTCCTTCGGCAAGGACATTTCTCAGTTAGATGTGGTTCTTGTGGAACAGTCAAAACCCACCCAAGCAATCCTAAGGGGCATATTAGGCACCCTGAAGCTGGGGCGCGTACGTGTCTATGACAGTCCCAAGGATGCATTGCCGATGCTTATCTCGGACCCACCAGATATAGTATTGTCCGGATGGGAGATGAAACCGGTCAGCGGCTTCCAGCTTTTAAAGCTGATGCGCTCAGGCCGAATCCCTGAACTCATCAACGTTCCGCTCGTCTTCATCACCGCTTACGGCACCCGTGCACTCGTGACCCGCGCCATGGAAGCGGGGGCGCACCATCTGCTGGTGACGCCTATTTCCTCCGCAGTGCTGAAGAAGTCGCTGGAATCAATCTGTAAGGATCGCCGTCAGTTCGTGCGCAACGATGATGGTGGTTTCATCATTGATGGCACGGCAAGGCGTCTGGAACAGAATCAGGCCAAGTTCGCAGCGCTCAACAAAGCGCGCGAATACCAGAAGGATGAAAACGCAGCTGCCCCCGAATCTGAACCGGTGCCACCGAAGCGCAGACAGCGGGGCAGGGACGATAATGAACCGCTTTCCCTCAAGGATCTGGAAGTTGGCAACATTTCACCGGCAGACAAGTTCAGTCAAAACCCGTACTTGCCGCGCAGAGCCAAGAAGTGAAGTCGCAAAATGAGGGGCAGAATTGGGAAATTGCTAACTGACCCTAGGATATTTTAAGCGACTTCCGGTGAATAGTTGAAACTACGGTACTCAAAGACTGGACAGGCAGGCCAACACTCGTCATATTCCAGCAAAATTTACAAGCCAGCGATCTGGAAAGGCCAGACACATGAAACACCTTCTGCTTACGTTCTTCACATGGTGGAACAGTGACACGTGGGGCACTCGCTTCTTCACTTGGAGAAAGGGTGAGTTCGTCGGTACCGATGAGTTTGGCAACAAGTACTATAGAGAGCGTGGCGGCAAGCGTCGCTGGGTGATCTATAAGAACCTCGCAGAAGCCTCCCAGATCCCTGCCGGTTGGCACGGTTGGATGCACTACCGCACTGACACGCCTCCAACTGAGATGGAATACGTCAAGCGCGACTGGGAAGCAGATCACCAGCCAAACCTGACAGGCACACCAAACGCCTACCGTCCAAAAGGCTCCATCCTGACCCCGGAAAAACGTCCGGAAGTGACTGGAGACTACCACGCCTGGACACCTGGCGAATAAGTCAGAACATCAGTTACAAAAAAAAAGCCCGGTCATTTGACCGGGCTTTTTTTATTCGGAAAATCTGCGCGGATTACATCGCGTCTTCACCGATCAAACCGAGACGACGATCGAGATAACCGGCACAGTTATCAATCAGACCATCAACATGGTTCTCGAAGAAGTGGTTCGCGCCAGGCATTTCCTGGTGATCGATGATGATACCCTTTTGGGTCTTCAGCTTGTCGACCAGAGCCTGAACGTCTTTCTGCGGAACAACCTTATCCTGCTCACCATGAATGATGAGCCGGAAGACGGGCAAGGCGCAAGGAAGGAGAAGTCATGCAGGTTTGCTGGTGGAGCAACGGAAATGAAGCCTTCCACTTCAGGACGACGCATCAGAAGCTGCATACCAATCCACGCACCAAACGAGAAGCCTGCAATCCAGCACGCGCGCGCATCCGGATGAACAGTCTGTACCCAGTCCAGCGCTGCTGCCGCATCAGACAACTCGCCCTGTCCATGATCGAACTGGCCTTGTGAACGACCGACACCGCGGAAGTTGAAGCGCAGAACCGCAAAGCCACGTTTCGCAAACATGTAATACATCTGATAGATGATCTGGTTGTTCATCGTCCCGCCGAACTGCGGATGCAGATGAAGCACCAATGCGATTGGAGCATTGCGTTTTTTAGCTGGATGGAAACGGCCTTCTAGCCGCCCTGCAGGGCCATTGAAGATCACCTCAGGCATATACTGCAAAATCCTTTTGTTTTGGTCGGCAGCAAATGACCGCCGATTTTTTGGTACACTGGATCAATGTCGATTAAACTTGACTGCGAAGGGCAAGTTTATTAGAACCAGTTTAGAATTATTCTACGGTGAATCTCAAGGACTACACTGAAAATCGACCTCTATTGGAGAAAGGTATATCCAACTCGGCGCACTCACGTTATAGACCTCAACGAATTCAAAGGGAACTCACTAACCCTTATCGTAAGCACCGTGGAAAATATCAAGGTTTCCATTTCCATAGAGACCCAATTAGGGCACTAAAGAACCCCATTTTCTGTGTTAAACTATGACAACGAACCGCGAACTGACATATTTAGACTATAACGCCAGCGCTCCGTTGAGGGAAGAATCTCTTTTAGCTCTTCAGGAAGCATATAAAGCCGCTGGCAATGCGTCCTCTATTCACAGCAGCGGTCGGCGCGCCCGGGCGATCATCGAAGACGCAAGGCACAAAATTGCAGATCTGGTAGATGGCAATCCGGCAAACATTATTTTTACAAGTGGTGCTTCTGAGGCGAATGTAACGGCATTATCGCCCACTTGGTTGAAAAATGGCGAGCCCTATATTCTGACCCAGGTTTTTGTGAGCGCAATCGAGCATCCCTCCGTTGTCGCAGGTGGCCGATTTGCAGCTCAGAACGTACAGAGCATTCCGGTTGATGAGGAAGGCCGTGTCATTGTCGGCGAACTTTCCAATATGTTGGATGCTCTGGGTGAAAATGAAACAGTTCTTATTTCCGTAATGGCCGCAAACAGCGAAACCGGTGTTTTGCAGCCGCTGCAGGAAATAGGCGTACTGGTAGAAGATAAAGGTCACATCTTCCATGTGGATGCAGTCCAGATGGCGGGTAAGGAACCAATCTCCATGGCCATGATTGGCTGTAACTCCATGTCGATCTCCTCCCATAAAATCGGAGGTCCGCAAGGGGTAGGCGCTCTTATCTTAGGTAAGGGTGACTTCAGGCCAATCCCGCTGCTCACCGGTGGCGGACAAGAGTCGTGGAGAAGAGCAGGCACAGAGAACACAGCAGGGATTGCAGGATTTGCAGTTGCGGCAGCGCAATCAACTGATCCTGATGAACATGCTAGAATTTTGCGCCTGCGAAACCATATGGAGGAGAGAGTGAAACAAATCTCTCCTGATGCGATCATCTTTGGTAAAGATGTCGCGCGTCTTGGCAACACGACGTGTTTCGCAGTTGAAGGGATTTCAGCTGAAACCGCGCTCATCAACTTTGATTTGTTTGGTGTGGCAGTTTCATCTGGATCAGCTTGTTCTTCCGGCAAAGTAGGCGCATCCCATGTGCTTCTTGCGATGGGGGTGCCGGAATCACTGGCGCGGGGCGCAATCCGGGTAAGCCTGGGTTGGGCAACGACCGAAGACGACGTCGAGCGCTTTTTAGGCGCTTGGACGAAAATTTATAAACGAATGAAGCCCACACAGAAGGGGTGAGCGCCAAATATAAAAATAAACGAGGACAAAACCCTCGTATAAATAAGGATGCACTGTGTTGCGACAGCGCATCTGTTAGATAGGGCAAAAGGGTCCAATAAGGTGTACCCAATGCGGCTTTGAACCGCGTATGGAGACAAAGCATGGCGGCAGTCCAGGAAACAATTGATCAGGTCAAAGCAATTGACGTTGATCAGTATAAATATGGCTTTGTAACGGATATCGAAAGTGAGCTTGCTCCCAAAGGGCTCAACGAAGATATCATTGCGTTCATCTCAGCCAAAAAAGAAGAACCGGAATGGATGCTAAACTGGCGTCTGGAGGCATTTCGTCGTTGGAAAACGATGGAAGAGCAACATGGGCGCGTGTTGAATATCCGAAGATCGACTTCGAAGACCTTCACTATTACGCAGCACCAAAGAACACTGAAGGGCCCAAGTCCCTTGATGAAGTGGATCCTGAACTGCTGGAAACCTACAAGAAGCTAGGTATTCCGCTGTCCGAACAGGAAATCCTCGCCGGTGTCGCACCTGAAAACCGCGTCGCAGTTGACGCCGTGTTCGACAGTGTGTCAGTTGCAACCACCTTTAAGGAAGAGCTTGCCAAAGCTGGCGTGATTTTCTGCCCGATCTCCGAAGCGGTTCGTGAGCATCCGGAACTGGTGCAGAAGTATCTTGGTTCAGTCGTGCCGGTCTCCGACAACTTCTACGCAACTTTGAACTCCGCAGTCTTCTCTGACGGCTCGTTCGTGTACGTACCACCAGGCGTTCGCTGCCCAATGGAACTGTCCACGTACTTCCGTATCAACGAGAAGAACACCGGTCAGTTCGAGCGTACACTCATCATTGCAGATAAAGGCTCTTACGTGTCTTATCTGGAAGGCTGTACAGCTCCTCAGCGCGATGAAAACCAGCTTCACGCAGCTGTTGTTGAGCTCGTTGCGCTCGAAGATGCAGAAATCAAATACTCCACCGTTCAGAACTGGTATCCAGGCGACTCTGAAGGCAAGGGTGGTATTTACAACTTCGTGACCAAGCGTGGCGATTGCCGCGAAAAGAACTCCAAGATCTCTTGGACACAGGTTGAAACTGGTTCTGCTATCACTTGGAAATACCCAAGCTGCATTCTGCGCGGTGATAACTCCCAAGGTGAGTTCTATTCCATTGCGATCTCCAATGGTCACCAGCAGATCGACAGCGGTACCAAGATGATCCACCTGGGCAAGAACACGGCCAGCCGGATTATCTCCAAGGGTATCTCAGCAGGTGTTTCTCAAAACACCTATCGCGGGCAGGTTTCCGCGCATCGCAAGGCATCTAACGCACGTAACTTCACCCAATGTGACTCGCTTCTCATTGGCGATAAGTGCGGTGCCCACACCGTCCCATATATCGAAAGCAAGAACTCCTCAGCGGTGTTCGAGCACGAGGCGACAACCTCCAAGATCTCCGACGATCAGATGTTCTACTGTCAGGCCCGTGGCCTTGATGAGGAAGAAGCTGTCGCGCTGATCGTGAATGGTTTCGTCCGGGACGTAATCCAGCAACTGCCAATGGAATTTGCAGTTGAAGCTCAAAAACTGATTTCCATCAGCCTTGAAGGAAGTGTGGGCTAAAACGCGGACAGATCCCGCGTTTGCCTCGTACCTATTGAAGAATTGAAAAGACGAGAACGATAGATGCTTGAGATTAAAAACCTGCACGCCGAAGTTGATGGCAACAAAATCCTTCGCGGCATTGACCTGACTGTTCGCCCGGGCGAAGTCCACGCAATCATGGGTCCAAACGGTTCTGGTAAGTCTACCCTGTCTTATGTTCTGGCAGGTAAAGAAGACTACGAGATCACCGAGGGCTCCATCAGCTACAACGGTGTGGACTGGTCTGAGCTTGGCGCTGATGAGCGCGCAGCGGCTGGCATGTTCCTGGCATTCCAGTACCCGATCGAAATTCCGGGTGTTGCAACCATGACCTTCCTGAAGACCGCTTTGAACGCGCAGCGCAAAGCACGTGGTGAAGACGAAATCTCCACCCCGGACTTCATGAAGCTCGTACGCGAAAAGTCCAAAGAGCTCAAAGTCACGCCTGACATGCTGAAGCGTCCGCTTAACGTTGGTTTCTCCGGCGGTGAAAAGAAGCGCGCTGAAATCCTGCAGATGTCTCTGCTGGAGCCAACACTCTGCGTTTTGGATGAAACAGATTCAGGTCTGGACATCGATGCACTGCGCATCGTTTCCGAAGGCGTCAACCAGCTTCGCTCCCCAGAACGCTCCATGATCGTGATCACTCACTATCAGCGTCTGCTCGATCACATTGTACCAGACGTCGTGCACGTTCTGTCCAAAGGTAAGATCGTAAAGACTGGCGGCAAAGAGCTTGCTCTTGAGCTGGAGAAAAACGGCTACGCTGACTACGTCGACGAAGAAGCTGCTTGAGCTGGAGGGTAACCGATGAATGCTCCGGCAAAAATTCAAGAGACAAAAGCAGAGCAGAGCCTGAACGCTCAGTTCGACGCAACTCTCGCGCAAACAACGCAAGATAACGCAAACCAACGCAAACAGGCGTGGGACGCTTTCAAAGCGAAAGGCATCCCGCACCGCCGCGTTGAAGAGTGGCACTACACTGACTTGCGCACCAAGATGACCGATGCGTTTGCATTGGCATCCAAGACGTCGCCAAAGGCTGACGCTTTGACTGGTGCTGGTGGTCTGGAGACCTATCGCATTGCGATCGTCAACGGTCGTTATGTACCGGAATTGTCGTCAAATCAGGCACTTGCAGGTCTAACTGTGACCGAAGCAGAGGGCTTCCTGGCCGCTCAGCTAGGCACAGACGATGCCATGGCGCACCTCAATCAGGCTCTTGTTCAGGGCGGCATCACCATCAAGATTGATGCAGATGCAACCATTGAAGCGCCAATTGAGATCGTTCGTTACACCGACGGCACAGAAGTCAGCTCCTATGCAGGCACTTCTGTTGAAATCGGTTCTGGCGCAAAAGCGCTCATCATCGAAAGCTTCGAAGGTGACGCTGAGGCTGCTTACCAGTCCAACGCTCTGACAGAAGTGAAAGTGGGCGATAAAGCCAACATTCACTGGCTGAAACTGCAGGTGGAAAGCGAAAAAGCGCAGCACATTGAGACGCTTAGCATTGAACTGGGTGCGGAAACCAATTTCCAGCACTTCATCTACAATGAAGGCTCAGCGCTGTCTCGTGCACAGCTCTTCCTGGAGTTCAAAGGCGAGGGTACCCACGCAGGTCTGCGCGGCACATGTCTGCTCAAAGACAGCCAACATGCTGATATTACACTGTTTGTGAACCATGCAGTGCCAGAATGTGAAAGCCGCGAATACTACCGCGCCGTCGTAGACGACAAAGCCCGCGCAGTCTTTCAAGGCAAGATCATTGTGGAACCAGGTGCCCAGAAGACAGACGGTCAGATGATGATCAAGTCTCTTCTTTTGAGCGATACGGCTGAAATCAATGCCAAACCTGAGCTGGAAATCTTCGCAGACGACGTTCAGTGTGCCCACGGTTCTACCACCGGCGACATTGACGAAGACCTGCTGTTCTACCTCATGGCTCGCGGTATTCCGGAAGCACAGGCGCGTAAAATCCTCGTTCTTGCATTCCTCTCTGAAGCTATTGAGGAATTTGAAGAGGAACGCTCTGTAGAATTGCTGGAAGCAATGACACGCAAGTGGCTCCACGCCGACGAGATGGTGAGCGAATGACCAAGGTCGACAACACGGCTTTCACAGCTCCATACGACGTAGAGAAGGTTCGGAAAGATTTTCCGATCCTATCCACGCAAGTCTATGGCAAGCCGTTGGTGTACCTGGATAACGGCGCTTCGGCCCAAAAGCCGCAGGCAGTTATTGATGCAATCACCAAAGCCTACAGCCAGGAATACGCCAATGTGCACCGTGGCTTACACTATCTGTCGAACACAGCCACTGAAAACTTTGAGGCGGCACGCGAGGTCGTGCGCCGCTTCCTGAATGCTCCAAGCGTGGATGAGGTGATCTTCACCAAGTCAACCACGGAAGCAATCAATCTTGTGTCCTACGGTCTGGAAGAGGACATTCAGGAAGGCGATGAGATCATCATCTCCATTCTGGAGCACCATTCCAACATCGTCCCTTGGAACTTCCTGCGGGAACGCAAAGGTGCGGTCATCAAATGGGCACCGATTGCAGAAGATGGTACATTCCTGATTGAGGAGTTTGAAAAGCTCCTGACGGATCGCACCAAAATCGTTGCAATCACCCACATGTCCAACGTCACCGGAACAGTTGTTCCAGTGAAAGAAGTGACACGTCTTGCGCACGAACGTGGTGCAAAAGTCCTGGTGGACGGCTCACAGGCTGCAGTTCATATGCCTGTAGACGTTCAGGATATCGGCTGTGACTTCTATGCAGTCACCGGGCATAAACTGTATGGCCCAAGCGGCATCGGCGTGCTCTACGGCAAGAAAGAACTTCTCAACCAGATGCGCCCATTCCAGGGTGGTGGTGAGATGATCAAGGACGTGACCGAGTGTCTCGTCACCTATGCCGAAGCACCTCATCGCTTCGAAGCTGGTACCCCACCAATCGTCCAGGCTATTGGATTAGGGGCCGCACTTGACTATATGGATAGTCTGGGGCGCGAAAATATCGCATTGCATGAAGCGTCCCTACGTGATTATGCAGAGCAGCGCTTAAAGGAAGTCAATTCCCTCAAGATCTTTGGTAATGCCAAGGATAAGGATCTATCTTCTCCTTCGAGATTGAAGGGGTGCATGCCCACGATATCTCAATGGTGATTGACAGAGCGGGCGTTGCAGTTCGGGCAGGTACGCATTGTGCGCAGCCGCTATTGGCTCGCTATGGTGTGACCAGTACATGCCGTGCAAGTTTTGGCCTGTACAACACCCATGAAGAAGTCGACCTTCTGGTAGAAGCCTTGCGTAAAGCGCAGATGATGTTTGGTTAGGACCTATGACAGACAACACACAAACAAGCGAGTTCTCTGACGGACCTTTGACAACTCCGGAAATCAACCAGAGCTCTGCGATCCCTGCAGAAGAACTGGAACGTTTGACCGGAGATATCATTGCTGCGATGAAGACCGTTTTCGATCCGGAAATCCCGGTCGATATCTACGAACTCGGTTTGATTTACAAGGTTGATATCGAGGACGATCGCACGGTCAAAATCGACATGACCTTGACCGCTCCAGGCTGCCCGGTTGCTGGCGAAATGCCGATCTGGGTAGAAAACGCAGTAAGTTCAGTACCTGGCGTTGGTGCTGTGCAGGTAGACATGACTTTTGATCCTCCATGGGATCCAAGCCGCATGTCTGACGAAGCTCGCGTCGCATTGAACTTCTTCTAAGGTTCGAACAGCGCTTACAATGTATGGCACCTCGACAGTGTTGAGGTGCCCATGGAGGGTGCAAAATGGCCTCAGGATTTCAGGTATTACAGCTGACAGAGGAAGCTGCTGAGCACATCCGCACACTGCTTGATGCAAGTGACGCTGATCCACTCGGATTGCGCGTTTCTATCAAGTCCGGTGGCTGTGCTGGTATGGAATACGAACTGGATCTGGTAACAGAAGCAAAGTCCGGTGACGATGTGGTGGAAGACAAAGGCGTGAAGGTCTTTGTTGATCCGGCTGCAACACTTTACTTGCTTGGAACGGAAATGGGTTTTGAATCCACAAAGTTCCGCTCTGGCTTTACCTTCAAAAATCCAAATGAAGTATCTGCTTGCGGCTGCGGTGAATCCGTAGAGTTGCAGGCGGCTGACCTTTCAAAGTTCGCTCAGAAAAACTAATAGTGCTCCTTTAAGAGCAACTATGGCAATAGGTGGGGTGCCATGTCTCTTTTTAACTCATTGAAAAACGATAATCTCGAGACGTGGCATTCCTACACAAAACATGAGTTTGTCCAGGGCCTTGGCGACGGCACACTGCCGATTGATGCCTTCAAAAAGTATCTGGTTCAGGACTATCTCTTCCTCATCGAATTTGCCCGTGCCTATGCGCTTGGCATGTACAAGTCCACTGATTTGACCCAGATGAGAAAGTGCCTTTCCTCCGCTAAAGGCATTCTGGAAGTAGAGATGGGTCTTCACATTCGCCTTTGCGAAAGCTGGGGGCTTTCAGAAGCTGAAATCGTGGCAACGCCGGAAGAGCCAGCTAATCTGGCCTACACCCGATATGTTCTCGACACCGCGATGAAAGGCGACATGCTCGATCTGAAAGTCGCGCTTGCACCATGTGCAATTGGTTACGGTGAAATTGGTGCTGAGCTGGCAAAGCAGGATGGTGCACTTGATCCAAGCAATCCGTATGCGGAGTGGATCAAAGAGTACTCCAGTGATGAGTATCAGGAACTGGCAGCGGATACTGTGAAAGAGATCGATGATCTCGGCGAACTCTACGCCACAGACGCCCGCTACGCCAAATTGTCTAGAATATTTAGAGAGGCCACTAGACTTGAGGCCAATTTCTGGCAAATGGGCCTCGAGCTATAATCATTCAAAAGATCACATCACATTTCTGTGAGTGGATGAAGTAGGCAATATTCTTGTCGGTGTTTGACTGAATATTGCAAGCTTTCGGTATATTTATTTCTTTTGGTGATAGCTTATGTCTTTGTCCGCATTTTTTCTATCTGATAAACGCCCGTTATTTCTAAAGAATATCCGCTGCCGCCCCATGTTTGGCGGTCACGGATACTATGCAAACGGAAAAATGTTCGCGCTTGTGCGTGAGAAGTCTTTGTACCTCAAGGCAGGTTCCGGTAATGTTGCAGACTTTCTTCTGACCGGTCAGTTACCCTACATCCATCAGTGTTTTGGCGAGTATTTCCCGACAAACTTCTATTCAGTTCCGCTGAATGTTGTGGAGGATGAGGCTCAGCTGACCAAGTGGATCGCAAAGGCAATCCGGCAGCTGGAACAAGCCGAGAAAACAGCTAAGGCATCTGTCACATTGGATAGCCGACAAAAAAAGACGGCAACCATACGATCTGCCGTCCCGAACCCGTTGTTCTTTTAAAGTTAGTCGCTTAGATCAAGCAACCTGTGTCACGCTGGGGATTTTCTTCTCTTCCTCAGCTTTCACAAGGTTACGGCCAGCTTTCTTTGCCGCATAAAGCGCAAGGTCAGCACGAGAAACCATGCTCTCCGCACTGTCACCCGGACGGAAAGTGGAGATGCCGATAGAAATCGTGATACGGCCAAGGTTCTCACCCGTAGAGCGCTTCACCAGTTCCTTTGCAACAACGTTCTTGCGGATCTTCTCCGCAATCACTTTCGCATCTTCAATAGTGGTGCGTGGCAGAATGATACCAAACTCTTCACCGCCGTAACGACATGCGATGTCATTGTTTTTCACGTTCTGCTTTACAGCCAGTGCAACAAGACGAAGAACCTGGTCACCGGTCTGGTGGCCGTAGTTGTCGTTGAACTGCTTGAAGTGGTCGATATCTGAAATCAGCAAGGAGAGGGGCGCATGGCTCTCTTCTGCTTCCTTCACCGCGCGCACCAAACTCTGATCGAAGTGCTTGCGGTTGTTCAGCGTGGTCAACTCATCGGTGAGCGACTCATAACGGATCGCTTCCAAACCTTCCTGCAGAACGCCAATCTGGCGACGGGAATCAACCAGCTGTTCGCGAAGCTCCTGATTGCTTTCAGCAGTTTCAGTGGTCAGCTTGGCAAGATGGATCACAAGTTTGGAAAGTTGAGAACGATCACTCACGTTCTCCAGAGCGCTCAAAGTGCGGGCAAGCTCTTCACCGTATTCGGTGGTCTTCAGCGTGCCTTTATCAAGAGCGGAAATCAGTTCCCGGACTTCCTCGGAGATCTTGTCGCCAACTTCGTCAATGCGCTCACCCAAACGGTTTGGCGACAAAAAACGGTTGTAGATCTTCTGAGTTTCTTCAGGAGAGATTTTGCCATCACGGGCAAGAATCTTATTGATGGTCCGGTTGAGAGCCCGGTTAAATCCGGATGCGTAAGAATACCACAGCTCATAGTTGCGTGGAAACGCTGGAAGCTTATTCGTTTTGATGTAATCGAGCGCACTGTCTGCATAAACAATAGTACGCTTGAACTCGTCTTCTTGACTCATGATTGCATCACCGCGTCACGGATAGGGCTACCCCATAGTTAATAAGCTAATTTAACATTAGCTTATTTAATGGGATATACCTAACCAGTGGTTAACCTCAGGAAAATGGGCTATCGGCTTTGAACTTTGGAACGAGTTTCCCGCAGCAGGAACGCCGGAATGTGGCTTGCATTACGGAAAATCGCTTCATCCTTAGGTTGGTTAGCGCGGCGACCACCTCGTGCGCGTGCTGGAGCACGGCGTTCGGTGTGCATTGGAACCATAGGTTGCTCTTCCAAGCCAGCTGGAACAGAATCAGCTTCCTGAACTGGAGCCTCCTGTGCTTCTGCTTTGGACTTACGTGAGCGATTTTTATCTTTCTGGCCACGGGTAGAGCGGCGGCGAGATTTCTTTTCTTCGACAGGCGCTGAGAAGTCGACAGGTTCGCCAACCCATTCCAGTTCCTTGCCAATGGTCTCGTTGATCGCTTGCAATGCTTTCTCGTCCTTACCCGTCACAATGGAGATCGCGGTGCCGTCACGGCCTGCGCGTCCTGTCCGGCCAATCCGGTGGACGTAATCTTCGGCCTGAATCGGCAGATCGAAGTTGAATACGTGACTTACGCTCGGAATATCCAGACCGCGTGCAGCAACATCACTGGCAACAAGGATCTTGATGTTACCTTTTTTGAAGTTGTCCAGCATGGTCATGCGGGAGCGCTGGTCCATATCGCCGTGCAAGGCGCCAACGGAAAATTCATGACGAACAAGCGAGCGGAAGAGGGTGGCCACATCGCGCTTGCGGTTACAGAACACAATCGCATTCTGTAGATCTTCAGCGCCTTCGATCAGCTCGCGCAGTTTCGCGCGCTTCTCATAATCTTCCGGCTCAGCTGCAGCAATACGCTGTGTCACCGTTTCAGCTGTAGTGGAAGCTTTAGCCACTTCAACCTTGGCAGGGTTCTGCAGGAATGTATCGGTCAGACGTTGAATTTCGCTCGGCATTGTTGCGGAGAAGAACAGGGTCTGACGCGTGAATGGGATGAGCTTACAGATGCGTTCAATGTCCGGAATGAAGCCCATGTCCAGCATGCGGTCGGCTTCATCAATCACGAGGATATCAACGCCCTGCAAAAGCAGTTTGCCGCGCTCGAAGTGATCCAACAGGCGGCCAGGTGTCGCGATCAGAACATCAGCGCCACGCTCCAGCTTGCGATCCTGCTCAGCGAAGGAAACGCCGCCAATCAGCAGAGCCACGTTCAGCTTGTGATTGACACCATAACGGTTGAAATTGTCTTCCACCTGCGCAGCAAGCTCACGGGTTGGCTCAAGAATAAGAGTTCTTGGCATCCGGGCGCGCGCACGGCCTTTTTCCAGAAGAGTAATCATCGGCAAAGTAAAGCTTGCCGTTTTCCCGGTTCCGGTTTGAGCAATGCCGAGGACATCTCTGCGTTCTAAAACGTAAGGGATGGCGCCTGCCTGAATGGCAGTCGGCTCTGTGTAACCAGAGGCTTCAACAGCGGCGAGAACTTTCTCACTAAGTCCGAGAGTGGAAAACGACATATGGCATGTTCTTTACGATAATTAAGGAGAGAAGCTGGAATCCGTATGATTTACAGGTTTCTCCAACCAGTTTGGCGGAACACTACATTTCTAAGCAGCGTTGTCAATAAATTCTGCGGCATAACCGATATATTCCTTCAAGTTATGCCAAGGTTGCTGAGTTCTAACCTACGTAAAACTCAGCAACTATTCAGAATTAAGGCTCTTTTAAATATCCAGATCAGTCGCGAACTCCGCGCGCTCCTGAATGAAGTTGAAACGAGCCTCAGGTTTGTTGCCCATAAGCTGCTCTACAGCGCTGCGGGTCTCAATCACTTCATCTTCACCAACAACCACCTTCAAAAGGGTGCGGCGTTTCGGGTCCATGGTGGTTTCTTTCAATTGCGCAGGCAGCATCTCACCCAGACCTTTAAAGCGACCAATTTCAATCTTGCCGTTCTTCTTGAAGGAGGTCTTCAGCAGCTGCTCACGGTGCTCATCATCACGGGCATACAGCGTTTTGCCACCCTGACTGATGCGGTAAAGCGGAGGAACAGCCAGATAAAGGTGCCCATTGTTGATCAGATCAGGCATCTCTTTATAGAAGAAGGTGATCAGCAGCGCCGCAATGTGCGCACCATCAACGTCCGCATCGGTCATGATCACGATGCGCTCATAACGCAGATCTTTGTCGTCGTAGTTGGAGCGTGTGCCACAACCCAGCGCCTGAATAAGGTCAGAGAGCAGCTGGTTGGCCACAAGCTTGTCACGACCAGCGTTGGCAACGTTCAGGATCTTACCACGCAGCGGCAGAACAGCTTGTGTTGAGCGATTACGGGCCTGCTTTGCAGAGCCGCCCGCTGAGTCACCCTCCACGATGAACAGTTCAGTGCCATCAGACTTACTGGTGGAACAATCTGCCAGCTTACCCGGCAAACGCAGACGGCGAACCGCAGTCTTGCGGGCAACGTCTTTTTCCTGACGACGCTTCAGGCGCTCTTCTGCGCGATCAATCACCCATTCCAGAAGCTTGTTGGCCTGGTTCGGGGAAGCCGTCAGCCAGTGATCAAAGGCATCACGAACGGCATTTTCTGCAATACGCGTCGCTTCATTCGTCGCCAGTTTGTCCTTGGTCTGACCAACAAACTCAGGCTCACGTACAAACACAGAAAGCATACCAGCCGCAGACGTCAGAACGTCATCACCAGTAATAATGGAAGCTTTCTTATTGCCGATCAGCTCACCATAAGCTTTCAGGCCGCGGAGTAGGGCATAACGAAGACCGGTCTCGTGTGTACCACCTTCCGGAGTTGGAACGGTGTTACAGTAAGAGTTGACGAACCCATCGCCTGCAAACCAGGCAACAGCCCATTCAACTGCACCATGTTTACCGGTGGCCTGTGTACGGCCAGCAAAAACCTCATCCGTCACGCGGCGCTCTTTGCCCAACGCTTCTTCCAGATAATCCTTCAGACCACCCGGGAAATGGAAGGTTGCACTTTCAGGAACACCATTGGCTTCATCAGCCAGAGATTTGGCGCAGCGCCAGCGAATCTCAACACCGCCAAACAGATAGGCTTTGGAACGGGCCATCTTCATCAGGCGGGCAGGCTTGAACTTCAGTGTTTTGCCAAAGATTTCCGCATCCGGCTTGAAGCGCACCATGGTGCCACGGCGGTTGTGAACATCACCAACCAGCTCCAAGCCGCCATCAGCAAGGCCACGACGGAACGTCTGGCGATAAAGTTTCCGGTTACGGGCAACCTCAACCACCAGCTCTTCAGAGAGCGCGTTCACAACGGAAATACCCACGCCGTGCAAACCACCGGAGGTCTCGTAGACTTTACTGTCAAACTTACCACCAGCGTGCAGGGTCGTCATAATGACTTCCAGCGCAGACTTGTCTTTATATTTGGGGTGCGGATCAATCGGGATACCGCGACCGTTATCTGTAATGGTCAGATAGCCATCTTCACTTAAGGAGACATCAATCCAGCTGGCGTGGCCTGCAACAGCCTCATCCATGGAGTTGTCAATCACTTCAGCAAACAGATGGTGCAGCGCTTTTTCATCCGTACCACCAATATACATACCCGGACGGCGACGAACAGGCTCCAGCCCTTCAAGCACCTCAATGTCGGCAGCAGTATATTCCGCATCACCCGCAGCCGTAGGAGGGGGAGTCCGGCCTGCGCTGGATGATTTGGCAGGGGAGGACGGTGCGCTTGCTGCTGGTGCTTGTTTCTTCTCAGTGCTGCCAGAAGAGGATGTCAGCTCATCCATGCTTTTGGTAACATCTGCAAACAGATCATCAGGCGTGCTCATCGTACCTCTTTGGTCTTGCGCTTAGTAGTCTCGAATCAAACGGCAGTTTTGCAGGACTGAGAGAAAAGGGCAAAGATCTGCCGGAGTTCTACTCTTGTTCCTTGTGGGTAAGCGCCAGATATACGCTTTTTCGCTTACCTGAATGTGCCGAGCCCCACCTTTAGCGGGCATCTGACAGCCATATGCGCCATTCGCGGCGAAAATACAAATGGCATTTCTGATTACCCTATGGCCTGTGGTCAAAACTTTACACCGCACATACACAATGCAGTAGCGTCATGTGCTGTAGATTGTTGCGAGCTTGCAACATGAAATTACGCTGACCGGAATGGTCGAAACTGACACTGGTTCGGTAAAGGCAAATTGGATAGTTTGCCTTGTCCATGTTTGAGAGGTGGTCGAACTGTGTAGGTTTTTTGTCAATCAGATTGAAAGCTAGGCATTTGTAAGATCATTTGTGACAATTTGAAGATATGTCGCCTTTGGAAACAAAATTGACATTTTTTCCTTTCATAGCCTGAACCTACAACGACGGCATGAAAACATGAGAAGTCAGAACCGTTGATCATTCGACAGCGGTCAAGTGAGGCACTTTGAAAAAAGCATTGTTTAAAGATGGAATGGTGACGCACCGCGCTGCGTTTACGCGTCTTATAACAAGCTTGAGCTGTGTCTCGGTTCTCACGTTCGCTGCAGTTGCAAATGTTTACGCACTCGATTCAAATAAGAGTGCCGATGCTATGGCCGCCGTCAACCAGATGGCAAACGTCACACCTCAGCAGGCTCTGAAAGAAGGGGCCCGCGCTTATTACTCCGGTGAAAAAGACAAGGCACTTTCTCCGCTTCGTTATGCTGCTGAAAACGGGCAGGCCATGGCCGCCTGGAAGCTCGGCAGAATGTACGCGCAGGGAGATGGTGTGCCAGAAGATGATCTTCAGGCGTTCCAGTACTTTTCTCAGGTCGTCCGAGAATATTCTTCCGATGGTCCCAACGCGCGCTCCGCTCCTTTCGTGGCAAGTGCACTCGTTGAACTAGGCCGTTACTTCCTGACAGGCATTGGCGATACTCCAGTCAAGCAGAACACCTATAAGGCACGTGAGGTCTTCACCTACGCCGCGTCTTATTTCGGTGATGCAGATGCCCAGTACAATCTCGGCCTTATGTATCTGGACGACAAGCTTCCGGATCATGACCGCCGTCTCGCGGCGCGTTGGCTTAAGCTGGCAGCAGTAAAAGGTCATGTGGGCGCACAGGCTAAATTCGGTGAACTTCTTTACTTTACAGAAGAACTCACCACAGCACGCATAACCGGTCTGAAATGGATGACTTTGGCGCGCAGGCAGATTGTCGGCGGTGCAAATGACACCTGGATCGTCACGCTGCACGAGAAAGCCTTCTCTCTGGCCTCCGAAAAAGAACGCCGCAAATCCGCTGAATGGGCTGATGAATGGCTCGCAAAACGCGGTCACGTGGTTGCCTCCAGCAACTAATCCACGCCCTTCCTGCATTTTCTTCTAAATATGACTTGACCACTCAGGTTATTTCTGCGATTTAAATCATGAGTTCAATATTCAAGTTTTGTTATTGACCTCTGTTTGGCGATTGTAGACCCCGATGCGGGTCTCTGGAATGTACTTGGGGTGAGTCTTTTGGCTCACCCTCTTTTTTTGCCTGAACCCCGCAGAAAAGCTAAAATTTTCACAGTCTTCACGCATATTGTTTAAGCCCCTGAAATTTCAGCCTTTTCAACAGCTGGAAGCTGATTTCTCATTTTTCACGCATGATTTGGGAAAAACTACAAAACGCTATTGCCAAGCTTTAAAACTCTGCCTATATACCTGCCTCAACAAGACGCCGCGGGGCGTCACGTTGATGAGTAACGGAGCATAGCGCAGCCTGGTAGCGCATCTGGTTTGGGACCAGAGGGTCGCAGGTTCGAATCCTGCTGCTCCGACCATCTTCTTTTTCTCTCTTAAAATTTAAGACTGAAACAGCACGGATCATCTCCGTGTTTTTTTGTGTCTGCACCAACCTTTCAGAGGCTGCGAGCTCATCAGGTGCACCGAAACTTTCTCGTACAATCAAGACCTTTATGCTGGAGCAGCAGTCTATTCGCAGGCCTCTCCAGTGGCGTTCGCAGGCCCATTTAGCAATGGTTGTGCGAAGGGCTTCAGGTGGGCATTACAGGCGGTTCTATGCGCCTCATAAAGAGCATTCAGCTTAGCAATGAGGGAAGCACGCTGGCGCAATAAAAAAGCCCAGAGGCGTAAACCTCCGGGCTTTTGAAATCTTGTGTTGTTCGGCTCTTCTTAGAAGATGAAGAGGTCCACAACGAAGAACATGCAAGCAGACAGGATCGCTGCCAGCGGCACGGTGATAACCCATGCAGCAATGATGGTCATGAAGTGCGAGCGGCGAACCAGCATACGGCGCTTCTCGTCTTCCTTGACGCGATTCTGCTTGAAGGTCTCCATGCCGGTGCTCTGCTTCACGAAAGCAATGCGGCGCTTGGACTTCATGGTGTACCACTCACGGAAGAAGCCAACACCGAAGATCGCACCCACAGCAATGTGCGTGGAGCTCACAGGCAGGCCGAGCCAGCTTGCAAAGATCACGGTGATCGCAGCGGACAGGGACACACAGTAAGCGCGCATTGGGTTCAGCTTGGTGATCTTCTCGCCAACCATACGGATCAGCTTAGGACCAAACAGCATCAGTCCGAAGGAAATACCAAACGCACCGATCAGCATCACCCACAGAGGGATCGCAACAGCTTTCGCAATGCCACCTTCCTGAATGGTGTGCACGATTGCAGAGAGCGGACCAATCGCGTTTGCAACGTCATTTGCACCATGCGCAAATGAGAGAAGCGCAGCAGAGAAAATCAGAGGCCAGCGGAACAGCGTACGCAGAGACTGGTTGCGGTTCTCCATGCCTTCAGACTGCTTGCGGATCAGTGGGCGACAAACCAGCAGCGCGATAACAAACGCTGCAGCACCAATCAGAAGAGCAATCTCGATGTCGATCTTGACGATCTTCTTCAGGCCCTTCATCGCCAGGTAGGTCGCAAATGCACCCGCCATAATCGCGATCAGCAGTGGCACCCAGCGGCGCGCAGCAGCGATTTTATCGTGCTGATAGATGATGAAGCTTTTGATGAAGGCCAGGAACAGTGCAGCAATGATGCCGCCCAGAACCGGAGAGATAACCCAGCTGGCCGCGATACCGGCCATAGTGCCCCAGCTTACAGAGCTGAAACCAGCAGCAGCAATGCCGCCACCCATCACGCCCCCAACAATGGAGTGAGTGGTGGAAACAGGTGCGCCGATCCAGGTCGCAAGGTTCAGCCAGATTGCAGCGGAAATCAGCGCCGCCAGCATCAGCTTTACGAAGTCGGTATAGTCACCAACCTGACTTGCGTCGATAATGCCCTTGGAAACCGTTTTAACAACGTCACCACCGGCAATCAAAGCGCCAGCACTCTCAAAGATGGCAGCCAGCAGCAGGGCGCCGCCGATTGTGAGAGCTTTGGAGCCCACGGAAGGGCCCACATTGTTTGCCACATCATTTGCGCCGATGTTGATCGCCAGATAGGCGCCAATACCAGCTGCAGCAACAATAATAATAGCGTTTGGTTGGTCAGAGACATAAAAACCAGCCATCGCCATAGCGAACATTAGAAAAACAAATGCGACCGCAGGAGCAACCAATGGCCGTGCCATTGCGTTGCCGGCCAGCTCTAGCCTGGAAAACTTTTCTAAGTCTTTGTCTAGAGTCGGCTTTTTTCTAAGGTTAGACATGCTGTATACTTTTTTCGCCGCGTCTTCTTCGCGTAGTTTCTCATGCACCGCGCAGCAAGCATCATACCCACTGCAATTTGGCACCCAACCCCTCATCATCCGATAAGGACAGGTGAGTGCATGTCATTTAGTGTGGCACCTTTGCCTTCAAATGAGCCTGCGCCGGAAACATTTCTCGAGGAACTTTGTGTATTAAAGCTACCTGCAAGCGCTTTTATTTCCGGTGAACGCTCAGTTCGCGTGCAAACTAGTTTTTGCGCCGGTATATTTCAAGTTAAAAATACCTATAAACTTTGGAGAAGTAACTAGTCACAGATATTTCACGAAAACTTCGCACTACCTTCACTCAAAATGGCTCAGCGTCAAGTCCAATAATACTGAAGTCAAAACCGCAAATATTGCACCTATGAGCGCAATTATTGCACTTGCTGCCGCAATGAGTGCATCTATAGTTATTTACTAAGAGAAATCGGTATAGGTTTACCAAGTGCATTGACACCAATGGCATAATTGGAGAAGAAACAGGAAAACTGGTATTTCGCCTTGGAAAACGTGTTTCCGATTCCGATGCGAGCAAGAGAGGTGACATGGTAGCTAGAATCTACAATCCAGCCAAAACGGCCATGCAGTCCGGAACCGCCAAAACCAACAACTGGGTGCTGGAGTTTGATCCGCAGTCTCCAAAGTCCATTGACCCGCTCATGGGCTACACATCTTCCGGCGACATGAAACAGCAGGTGAAGCTGAAATTCTCCTCCAAGGAAGAAGCGGTCGCGTATGCCAGCCGCAACAACATTCAGTACCGCGTTGATGAAGAGGCCAAGCGCAAGCACCGCCGTGCATCTTATTCAGATAATTTCCGTTTTGACAGATTATCTCCGTGGACACATTAAGTTTCGCCATTGAGATTATTCTCTAACGGCCTTATGAAACATCTCACGCAAGGGGCGAGCTGATCGCCCCGAGCCAAAGCGGTCCCTTAGCTCAGCTGGATAGAGCACCGGCCTTCTAAGCCGACGGTCGCAGGTTCGAATCCTGCAGGGATCGCCACTTTTTTAAACGGCTTGGCATCTTCTTCCTAAAAGTTAGTTGGACTGTTTGACAGTTTTGTATCCTTTCTGATTCGGTCTATTTTCAGGATAACCTAATGAGTTGTTACTCCTGCCACAGTCCATTTCGTGACATCTTTACTAAATAACGACTTGAAACTTTGATAGAAACATAGAGTGTGAGAATTGCTCAAGATGAGCTTTACAAGCTTGTTGGTGCGTTACTGCCTAAGTTTCAGCGGCAAGCGAAAATACAGATTTTCTTTTTAATTTCTGATGGTTACGTATTTAAGGGCTGGATCAGAATGAACTTGCTATCGTTTTCCCTTTGTTAAACTATAACAACTCACCCTGATCCGCTCACGCTATGAATAGAAGTAGTGATAGACGGTCTGATGCACTTCAAGGCGCAATGTAGAGATTTTTATCCCTTACACCTTTTAGTATATAGAGTTTTCCTCGCGTGATCTCCAAATTGAGTTGCTTTGCATGCAACATTACAACTTTATCAAGACGACTCTGCATATTGGAGCCTGTTAACAGCCTCTCCCCAACATTCAACTCGGTATTAATCACACCGGAGGTTCCTACTTTCACAAACTCTGACTCCGGTACAAAACCCAACGTATAAAAGGCTACATCCGTCCTGATGTGAACGACGCAGCCAGCTTTGGTTCTATAACCTAGGGCGCTTATCTCAATTCGAGCATCAGACTCTCGCCCTTCTTCAACGACTAAAAATCCATCTTCTGTTAAGTTGGCTCGTACTATGTGCTTAAGTTGTTGAGGGCGTGGCAAACATCCTCCACTAACTTGATCATCGATGCGAACTTCAACGGTGTTAATTGAAGTGAGGAAAGCAGCATCCACCGCCTCGTAAGAAGATAAGCTTGCCGCAAAGGCAGTCTGGGTGTATATCAAGCTCACAAACAAAGCTGCGATGGATAAATAATTTGATTTCATAACAAATCTTGCTCTAACTGTTTAAAGAGTCAGCCTCAAATGCCCTTTCACCTTCCTGAGAGAGGTGATGAACTTACTAATTTATTGAGAATTAATGTTTTTTAGAAGGTGAAGTTTTCCGCGCATAACTTCAACTTGAAGTTTTTTTGCATGCAACTCTGCGACTTTCTCAAGACGCATTTGCATATTAGTGTTGAAGCCCGATAGCATTAATGCACCAATACTAAATTCGCTACCAATGTAAGATGAGGTGGCGGGCTCTACATACTCAGATTCTGGGACATAACCATATACAAAAAAGGCGATTACTGTGTTGATGTAACCCACACAACCGGCCTCCGTCCTAAGTCCTGCGATTCTGAGTATTACTCTAGCATCAGGAATGTCACCTTCACCAAGTATTGAAAAGCCATTCTCTCGCAGGTGGGCTTCCATCTTTTTCTTTAGCCCTTGAGGGCGGGGCAAACAGCCGCCTTTTACATTATCATCAACACTAACTTGGACAGCTTTAATTGAGTTGAAGAAGGCTGAGCGCATTGTTCTGAAAGAATCTATATCTATAAGCTGAGCGAATGCTGATTGGCCACTCATCAAGCTTAAAAACATAGCAATCATGAGCAAATAAAGTTGTCTCATACCAGGCCTCTATTTAAACGATTCTGAAGTGAGCGTAATGTGCTTAAGAGTTTAATACAATTAATGGTTGTAAAATTTACACTAGATGTGCATTAGCTTTCCATAATAGTTTTGAAGAACAGAGGCTGATGTCTTTGAAAGGGCGGAAACCGCTTTCTCTGTTTTTGCACCTAAAGAGTAAATTCGTCTCATCAGTTGAGCAGTGCAGCTTTGTATTCCACGATTGTAAAGCTCTTTGAAATCTGCAGTTTTGAACCTCTCAAAACCCCAGCAAAACTGAAGGGATATAAGGTGTTCAATCCGCCGCAGTTTTAATAAATTCCTCTAATAGATCATTGTGCATGCCACATTTTTGCTGTATTTGACGGCAAAACACGCCCTAGGGGAAATCAACGAGTTGAACTGCGTGCAAAATTCATCAGAAATCCGTACTAACTGGACACGTGAAGAGGCTGAAGCCCTTTACAACCTGCCGTTTAATGACCTGCTGTTTAAAGCTCATTGCGTTCATCGCGAGCATTTTGACCCCAATGAGGTCCAGCAGAGCCAGCTCTTGAGCATCAAGACAGGCGGTTGCCCGGAAGATTGTGCTTATTGCAGTCAGTCCGCTCGCAACAACACCGAGCTTTCCGCTTCAAAGATGCTTGAAGTGCAAATGGTGCTTGAAGAAGCCAAGAAGGCGAAGGAAAGCGGTGCGACCCGTTATTGCATGGGCGCTGCCTGGCGTTCTCCAAAAGACCGCGACATGCGGGCCATCGAAATGATGGTGGAAGGCGTCAAAGAGCTCGGCATGGAAAGCTGCATGACACTTGGCATGCTGACCCCTGAGCAGATCCTGCGCCTGAAAGATGCCGGGTTGGATTATTACAACCACAACATCGACACCTCTGAGCGCTACTACAGCGAGATCATTACAACACGTAAGTTCTCCGACCGTATCGACACCCTCAATCTGGTGAAGGAAGCGGGCATCAAGGTATGTTCCGGTGGCATCGTCGGCATGGGCGAGAAGGATATGGATCGCCTCGACATGCTGGTTTCCCTGGCTACATTGGATGAGCATCCGGACAGTGTGCCGATCAACATGCTTATCCCGATTGAGGGCACACCGCTTCAGGATGCAGAGCCGGTTGATCCGATCGACTTCGTTCGTCTGATCGCTGTTGCGCGTATCATGATGCCAAAATCCCACGTACGCCTGTCCGCAGGCCGTACGGAAATGTCTGATGAAACACAGGCGATGAGCTTCTTTGCGGGTGCAAACTCCATCTTCAAAGGCGACACGCTGCTCACCACAGACAACCCTGAAGACTCCAAGGACGCAGCTCTGTTCAAACGCCTTGGCATCCGCCCAATGGGGCTGAAGAGCTGTGCGACTGCCCATGAGCCTGCTGAATAAGCATCAGGGTGCGCTGGAGCGTCTGGCGGAACGGGGGAGATCCCGTTCCCTGCTCAAAGCGCATGGCTGTGATTTCTCATCCAACGACTATCTGGCGCTGACAACAGCGCCAGAATTGCGTTTGGCAGCAGAAAATGCGCTGCAACGTGGCGTTGGCATGGGGGCAGGCGGCTCCCGTCTGCTGCGCGGCAATGATCCTGAACATGAGGCATTGGAAGAAGAAGCTGCCAAGCTTTTTGGCGCTGAGCGAACTTTGTTCTTTGGTGGCGGCTACAACGCCAATCTGGCCATGTTCTCCACGCTTCCTCAAAATGGCGATCTGGTGCTGCACGACAGCCTGATCCACGCCAGTGCGCACGACGGCATCAAACTGGGCTCAGCGCAGTCCATGGCCTTCCGCCACAATCAGGTGGACGACGCGCAAGACCGTATCAGGCAATGGCGCGAGCAGGGTGGCACGGGTCGTATCTGGTTGGCCTGCGAAAGCCTTTACAGCATGGATGGCGATCAGGCGCCGATCAGGGAACTGGTAGAGCTTGCCGATCAACGCGATGCCTTCCTGCTGGTTGATGAGGCCCATGCGACTGGCGTCCTGGGCAAGGGTGGTCGAGGTCTGGCAGCTGAGTTTGAAGGCCGTGAAAACGTTATTTCACTGCACACCTGTGGCAAAGCACTGGGCGCATCCGGCGCTCTTGTGTGCGGTCCATCGGTCATGATCGACTATCTCATCAATCGCGCCCGCGCATTCATCTACGCCACGGCGCCATCTCCACTGGTTGCGGCCATCGTCCGCGCGTCTTTGCAACTGGTGCAGAGCCAGCCGCAGCGCCGGGAGCAACTGGCCGATCTGGTCGCCCACGCAAATGCGGAGATGGAACGTCTGTGCGGTCAAAAGGGCAGCGGAACACATATTCTGCCGTTCTTAATTGGCGATGACAAACGCACCATGCGTATCGCGAAGGCCCTGCAAGAAACCGGTTACGACATCCGCGGCATTCGCCCGCCAACCGTTCCGCGTGGCACCTCCCGTCTACGTATTGCTTTGACCTTGCACGCCAGCAAGGCTGATGTATCCAGCATGTTTGAAGTGCTTGCAGAGGAAATGGATCTGGTTCCGTCATGACACAACCAATCATTGTTACTGGTACAGACACCGGCATCGGCAAAACAATCTTTTCTGCAGCGCTGACTCAGGCTCTTTCCGCCACCTACTGGAAACCTGTCCAGTCTGGCCTGGAAGAAGAAACAGATACGCAGGCTGTCACACGCCTCACAGGCTGCACGGCTTTGCCCGAAACATATCGCTTGCAAATTCCGGCATCTCCGCACTTTTCTGCAGAGGAAGAAGGCGTCCTGATTGATGTCGAGAACCTGACCCTGCCTGAGATTGATGGTCCTCTGGTGGTTGAAGGGGCAGGCGGCCTTATGGTCCCGCTCACCCGCGAGACGCTCTATATCGACCTTTTCAAAAAGTGGCAGGCACCCATTGTGCTGTGCGCCCGCACAGGTCTTGGCACCATCAATCACAGCCTGCTTTCCATTGAAGCGCTGCGAGCCCGTGGCTGCAATCTGCTCGGCATCGTATTCATTGGCGATGAAGTGGCAGATTCTGAGCGCACCATTGCAGAATACGCAGGCGTCAAAAAACTTGGCCGCTTGCCGCTGCTGAAAGAAATCACCCCAGAAACAATAAGAACAGCGTTTGTTGAGAACTTCCGTCTGGAAGATTTCTGCACGCAAACCGGGGAGACCGCTTAATGTCCAAGAGCTCACCGATCTGGCATCCGTTCACTCAGCATGCCGTGCTGCAGGAAATGACCAAGATTACCGGCGGTTCCGGTGCTTACCTGACCAAGGCTGACGGTGAAAAACTGCTCGACGCCATCGCATCCTGGTGGGTCGTCACCCACGGTCACTGCCATCCGCACGTCATTGGCGCCATCAAAGAGCAGGCCGATAAGCTGGATCAGGTGATCTTCGCTGGCCATACCCACGAACCAGCTGAACGTCTGGCCCAGCAGCTGCTGAGCTGCACACCAGATGGTCTGGATTACGTGTTCTTCTCCGACAGCGGTTCCACCAGTGTGGAAGTTGCGCTGAAGATGGCCCTCGGCTACTGGCATCATCTGGCGAGAACCGCCAGCGCATCATCGTGATGGAAAACAGCTATCACGGCGACACCATCGGCACCATGTCTGTTGGTGAGCGTGGGGTGTTCAACCAGCCTTACAATCCGCTGCTGTTTGATGTGGCTAAAGTGCCGTTCCCGTCTGCGGGCAACGAGCAAGCCACAATCGACCAGCTGGAAAAGCTCTGCGCTCAAGGCGATGTTGCCGCCTTTATTGTCGAACCTTTGGTTCTGGGCGCGGGTGGCATGCTCATGTACTCCGCAGAAACGCTGCGGGCGCTCTATGAGACCTGCAAAAAGCACAACACCCTGTTCATCGCTGATGAAGTGATGACCGGCTGGGGCCGCACAGGCAAATTGTTCGCCTGTGAGCACGCCCAGATCACGCCAGACATCGCGTGCTATTCCAAGGGCCTGACCGGCGGGTCTCTGCCACTTGCGATCACCATGTGCTCCTCAGCTATTTATGATGAGCATTATTCGACAGACAGAAGCAAAACCTTCTTCCACTCCAGCTCCTACACGGCCAACCCGATTGCGTGCGCCGCAGCAGTTGCCAATCTGGAGATCTGGGAGAACGAACCTGTCTACGAGCGCATTGAAAACCTCATTGAAATGCAGGCAGCAGGTCTGGCGCGCTTTAAGGATGACGACCGCTTCACCAACATCCGTCAGACCGGCACTATTGCCGCAATGGATATCAACGTGAAGGATCACGGTTATCTGTCCGATATTGGCCCGCGCCTCTATGAGTTCTTCAAATCTAAGAACCTGCTGCTGCGCCCACTGGGCAACACACTCTATTCCATGCCGCCTTACTGTGTAACGCAAGACGACATCAACCAGATCTACGATGCAATTGCCGAGGCCGCTGATGAACTCCTTTAAGGATCGCGGTGGACTGATTGGTTTTGGGCACTACGCCCCGCAACGACGTGTAGCAAACGCTGAAATCGAGCAGGATCTGGGCCTTGAAGAGGGCTGGATTGAGCGCCGTACAGGCATTCGCGCACGCCGCTATGTGGCGCCGGATCAAGCTCTGACAGACATCGCGCTGCCAGCTGCACAAATGGCCATCGAAGATTCTGGCATCGATCCGTCCAAGATCGGCCTGACACTGCTGGCTACCAGCACGCCGGATCACCTGCTGCCACCATCTGCTCCGCTGCTGGTGCACAAGCTCGGCCTGCCGAACTCTGGTGGCATCGATATGGCAGGTGCGTGCGCCGGGTTCCTCTACGCACTCGCCATGGCCGATGCCTATGCCAAAACGCAGGGCATTGCGGTGCTGGTCGTCGCAGCCAACATCCTGAGCCGCCGTATCAATCCGGAAGAACGGGCTAGCCGCGTGCTGTTTGCAGATGCGGCTGGAGCCGTTGTAGTGACACCGCCAACGCAGGACGGGCAGGGCATTCTTGCTTCCGATCTTGCCTCCGATGGCGCTTACTACGATCTCATCAAGATCTCAGGTGGCGGCAGCCGCAATCCGTACCGACCGGATATGGACCCCAACGAATACCTGATGAGCTTGAAAGGCGGTCAGACCGTATTCGCCAAAGCGGTGAACACCCTCACAGACTCTGCCATGAAGATATTGGATAAGGCCGGGTTGAAACCATCTGATGTGGACCACTGGGCTCCCCATCAAGCCAACGCACGGATCATTCAGGCCGTTGGAACCAATCTGGGAATAAACACCGGCAAGACTCTGATGACTCTGGGGGAGTACGGCAACAGCTCTGCGGCAACGATCCCATTCAGCCTATCCAAATGCCGTGAAGAGCGCAGCTATAAGCCCGGTGACAAGCTGTTGCTGTCTGCGATTGGCGCAGGCTTCGTCAGTGGCTCATTGCTGATCGGCATGTAACAAGGGGCGCCCACTCGCGGTGGAAAAACGAGCGGGCGCTTGCGCATCAAACCGCAGCTATTTTGATGCGCTGTCCAGATAAGCCAGCAGGTTCTCAATATCTGCTGGCTTCTTCAGGCCTGCAAAGGCCATACGGTTCTTCGGAATAAACTTCTTTGGCTTGGCGAGGAACTCAGTCAGGCTCGAAGCATCCCAGGTCACATCCGCATTCGCCATGGCTTTGGAGTATTTGAAGCCCTCAACAGCACCTGCTTGGCTGCCAATCACACCATAAAGGCTGGGTCCAACCTTGTTCTGTCCTTCCTTCACGCTGTGGCAGGCTCTGCACTTCTTAAAAACCTTCTTGCCCGCCTTCACGTCACCTGCCAGCGCCACCTGAACCGGGGCAGCCACGGGCGCTGGCGCAGCAGTTGCCTGTTTACCATCCGCATTCAAAACAAGACGCAAGGTCACCGGCACAGTCCGCGTAATGCTGTTCAGCTTGGCAAGCACCTTCAGCTGATCAACGCCAGCATTCACACCAGCCTCTTCTGTCCCCAAAAACAGCATGTCATTGGTGGTCGCCAGAACCTTGCCCTCAGAAATCCGGGCCACAAACACTTCCGTTTCCAGCGGAACCTCGGTTCCCAGCAGGTTCAGCGTGGCTTCCAGATCAACGATGGTCGTTTCTCCCACGCCAAGCTTGTTCAGCTCTGCCATATCCAGCTGCGCTGTCAGATCAGCCGCACCAATGCTTTGAAACACGATCTGACGCATACGCTCGTTGCGGATATCGATGTTGGTTTCAACTGATCCCAGATCAATCGCCAGTTGCAGTTTGCCATTCTCAGACACCGTGCCGGAAAGCTTTTCAAAGCTGTTCACCTCACCAACGGTGTTCTTTTTGATTGTGCCGTAGGAAAGACGCGAGCTGTCGCTGTCAACTGTCCAGCTCTGTGCAAGAGCGCTGCCGGACAACAATAAAAGCATCGCGGAGGTACGGAAAAAGGATTTTACCATAGGTATGTCGCCTTCGTGATTTGATGTGATTGACGATTTTTGGTTGCTATCAAATGGGAAACACACGACAGCTGGCTTTTATTCGATGCATTTTGGAAAAAAATATCCGAAGCGTTTTCAGGGGGATCTGATCACAGTGATGCCAAGGCTCTGGCGCTTTGCGCTATCGTTGGCCGGGCAAAAGGATCTGGCAGACGATCTGGTGCAGGCCACATGCCTGCGCGCGCTGGAAAGGGAAAGCCAGTTCAAGGCCGGATCAAACTTTGCCGCCTGGACCATGACCATCTGCCGGTCCATCTGGCTCAACGAAATGCGCAGCCAGCACCTCAGAAAGACCGGACAGCTTGATGCTGCCGTGGAATCTGGCCTTATAGATCCGTCACCATCCCCAGAAACGAATATTTTCGCCGCTGAAGTGTTTAAGCAAGTGATGCAGCTGCCAGAAGGACAGCGTTCTGTGGTGGAACTTGTCTTTGTAGAGCAATTCACCTATCGCGAAGCAGCCGCAATTTTGGGTATTCCTATTGGGACGGTCATGAGTCGATTATCTGCTGCGCGCAAAACACTGGCACCTTTGCAACAGGATCACGCCAACCAGATGAAGAAAGGAGAGCTGGCATGACATACACCGATGCACAACTGCGTTCCTATCTCGCTGGTACGGCAGAAGCCTCTCTGGCCCAGCAGATCGAAGCAGATCTGGAAAACGACCCAATACTTGAGCAGCGCCTTCTGGCTCTGGAAGGTCTGATACCGGTCATCCAGCACGGCTTTGCAGACCAACCAGCTCCAGGACACCTGAAGGAACTGGAAGAGAAGATTTTTGAAGATACCGCCAGTGAGCAAATCCCGACCACACCGTTCTATCGCCAATGGGGCGCCCGCGCGGCAACGCTAGTGGCAGGCCTTGTGATCGGCGCTGGTATGATGGTCTGGGCGGATGATGCACCGGATTGGCGCCAGGAAGTCGCCAGCTATCAGGCCCTTTACGTCAAAGACACCATTGCATCTCTCAACCGCTCAGAAGCCGAACTGAAGCAGGAACTTGCCATAGCGTCTGCTGCGGTAGGCCAGCAGCTTAACCTGAGCGACCTGACGGACCTGCAAGGCCTGAAGCTGCTCAGAACCCAGATCCTTGGCCATGAAGGGGCTCCGCTGATCCAGATCGTCTTCGCGGATCCAAATGGCGCTCCCATCGCATTCTGCATCCTGAAAGACACCGGCGCATCAGATACCGCCATGCACTCCGATAATCTGAAAGGCATGGCAGCCGCCGACTGGACCGGCAATGGCTACCGCTATCTGGTCATCGGCGGGGACAACCAGAACCGCATCGACACCGTGGCTCAGCAAATCCACTCCCACGTTCTGTAGGTGGTCTAAGCACTTATCTTTCTGTCAGTATCTTCAAGAGCCCCTGCATTGACGGGTGTTCTTATGATAAGTCTTCGGAATTGCCGATCAGGATGTTGTTTTATGAAGACTTACAATGAGATTGAAGCGGAAAATCAGGAAGAACTGGCCAGTCGTGCCTGGTTTCACCTGATGCGGGCTCATCGCTACCTCTACCCAAGGTTTGAGCGGAGCTTGCGTGACTACGGCATTGATAATCCGGTCTGGTACGAGATCATGCTGGAGATTGAGCGGGCAGGAGAGCAAGGCGCAAAGGCTGCTGATTTGCAGGACAAGCTTTACATGGCCCAGTTCACCATGTCGCGGCATATCTCACGAATGGAAAAGAAGGGCTTGGTGGAGCGTCAACCCGATAAAGAAGATGGTCGCGCTCATCTGATCTTCCTGACGAAGAAGGGAGCAGACGTCAACAAAGAGCTCTGGCCCCACTACTTCCGCACTATTCAAAAGGAAGTCGGCGCCCATCTCAACAAGGACGAAGCCTTTACGCTCTTCAAACTGCTAACAAAGATCTATTCATAAAAAAGGGCCGCTCAGCAGCGGCCCAAATTCATTTTAAAATTTGTAGTTCGCCGTTAGGCTGAAAGACCGGCCTGGTTCTTTTAGGGTGTTCACTGTCTGATAGTCACCACCATAGGTGCCACGGTCTGAGTAATCTTCATCGAAGATATTGTTCGCTTCAAAGCGCAGCTTCAGACCGTCAATCTGTTCAGGTTGATACTCTGCGAACAACCCAACAACCGCGTAACCGTCTATCGTTCTGTTGGAATCGCCAGATCCGGTGTCATAATCCAAAGCAGCCTGAACATCTCCGCCAACTGTCAGATCATACTCTTCCAACCTATGGGAAATGTTGAATGCAATAACTTGCCCAAGTGGTGCGGCAAAGTCCTGTGCAATATAGGTATCAGCTGCATCACCATCAACTTCCACTCGAGTGTTGGAATAGGTGATTTTTGCTGTCCCCGAGCTCCATTTGTAGCCCGCAGCCAAGTTGAAGCCTTCGGTAAGAACGTCGACATTGTTGTCTCCTGAGCGAGCATCACTAATGTCGGTCCTGAAAACTTCACCTGAAAGCAAGAAGCCGGAACGTTCAAACTCAAATCCAGTGGTCACATTGTGAGAACGTGATGGTTTAATGCCGGAGTAATCCCAGGATGGGTTGAAAACATAATTGTCTTCCAGAGCGATCCCACCAAAAACAGTGGCGTAACCAGCTTTAAGTTTGAGCCCTTCCAAGACTTCATAGGATGCAGACCCGTTACCGCTGAGCCCTGTTACAGAAGTATCAAAATCTCCAAGACCTTCAAACCGCTGATGATCCAGACGCAGGCCCGCTGAGAGCTTTAATGCCGACAAGGGGGTCCAACGTACTTGTCCGAAACCACCGAAATTAGTCGCAACCTCTTCTAAATCAGAGGACGGATCTTCATAATTCGCCGTCTTTCTATAAAAGTCGAAGCCGGTTGTGAAACCAATATCTTCACCGAAATGGAAAGTGTTTGCGACTTTGCCGTTTAGTGTGTTGGAGGTGCCTTTACTTCCATACGGCACAGGAACATCAATGTTGTTCTCGCTGAAACCCAAAACCACCTCGGGATCATAAAGATCGGTCGGCTCAAGATGCTCATAACGGAATGAGAAGCTCTTACGCAAAGTGTCATAGAGCCTAATAGTATCATTAGGTTTTCTCGTCAGAGAGCCAATATTCGCGCGATGTGGCCGCTCTTCCTTGTCCTTCAACATCATACCGGAAACCTCAAACCGGTGCCCGGTGTCAGAAGTGTAACCACCTTTGAGAAGGCCGGTTTGCAGGTTTGCGCCGGTACCCGGGATTTCCCAGTCGCCGCCTGAGGTGTAATCCTGTCCTTTTGCGTTCTTGGCAAAGGCGAGAATATCAAAGCCGTTATGTTCAGCAAAACCAGTCAAGGCTTGAGAGAACGTGTTGCCGTTTGTGTCAAAGCTCAGCGTGGCTTTGCCGCCCATGGTCTCACCATCTTCCAGCAAGTCCAGCGCATCAATCAGCTGGAAGGCGATAGAACCGCCCAGTGCATTTGGACCGGAATCTGCAGCCGCGATACCTGCGTCCACACGCACGGCGCGCAACAAAGCAGGATCAATGGCATTGGCTGTCACATGGTGGAAGGCGCGGTTGTTCTGCATTGCCCCTTCAATGGTCATGTTCAGGTTGAGCGCGTCCACACCATTGACGAAGATCTTTTGGGCAATCGGAATACCGCCGCCAACAGTCACAGAGGCGTCTTCAGCAAACACATCCCGCAGAGTGCCCATCTCTGCCGCTTCAATCGCCTGTCTGGAAACGTAGATTGAGGTGTTTCTGTCTGCAGCCACTGCAAAACGGTCATTGTTGAAACTGTAAACAACAACAGGATCCAGCTCTTCGCTGGCATCTACGCTATCTTGCGCTGCAGCCCCGGTAGAAAAATAAGCACCGTTTAAAACACAAACGGAAACAAGCAAACGCCACCGAAGTTTCTTCATTATGGTCCCCACCCACATATTGGCCGTATTACCTACGGCGAATCAAATATGAGAAAATTACTCATGTTTATTCGCGTGGGTATATGGGAAGGAAATTATAGATGCAAGTGCATCTAAATAGGTGAAGTTGCAGTGAAGGAAGTGAAGATCTCCCTTCTTTATTTAAATCAATATGTTAGTAGGTATTTTGTGCTGAATCGCACCTGTGTGTATCTGGCAATTCTAACAGGTGCTAAACGCAACAGGCTGACCAAAGGCACAAAAAAAGCCCCCACTAATCGCTTGGCAGGGGCTCATAAAAACAAAGAGGATTAAGCTTGGCGCTGACCCATCTGATCGTCGAGTGTCAGCAGGTGCCAACGGTCATCACCAGCTGCTTTAACCTGGTCAAGAACGCGGCGGAACAGATCTTCCTCTTCAATCTGTTCTTCCAGGAACCAATGCAGCATGTTTTGAGTGCCGTACTCTTTTTCCTCATGGGCAAGATCGAACAGAGCGTGGATCTGCTCTGTTACTTTCACTTCCATTTTCATAGCCAGTTCAATCGCAGCTTGAGCTGAATCAAATTCAACAGTCGGAGCGGAAATGCCTTCCAGCGTCACGCGGGAATCGCGCTTGACGATGAAGTCGTAGATACGCATGGCGTGCTCGGTTTCTTCCTTGGAATGAAGGCGGAACCACTTTGCAAAGCCTGGCAGTTCGCAAGAGTCAAAATAGGCAGCCACAGCAAGATAAACGTAGGATGCGCTCAGCTCAGCATTGATCTGCTGGTTCAGGGCGTCAGCAACTTTTGTGTTCAGTTTCATCACAATCTCCAATCAAAATTCGTGGAGACAGATTTGAAAAGCTACAAACTAATCGCCTTGACCAAAGTCAATTGCAACAGAATTATCTTAGCAATTGCAAGTGATTAGCAATTTCACAAATGCACTTGCGGCGCATGTTTTTGCTCTCACGCCCGCCAGTTTTTAGGCGCAGAGCCATAGACCCGTTTAAACGCATTGCTGAAGCTGGACGGGCTGTTATAGCCAGCCATATACGCCGCTTCCGCAACCGTAACGCCGCCCTTGTTGATTGCCTGTCTTGCTTTTTCCAGGCGCTGTTTGCGGATGAAATCGGAGACCGTCAGATTGTACTTTTCTTTGAAATGCCGCTGAATGCTGCGCTTGCTGAGGCCCGTCTCTTTGGAAATTCGTTCAATAGAGAGGTCTTCTCCCAAATGCTCCAGCAGGTACTCACGAACCTTCAGGCCTTTGATCCGCAGTTTCGTGTCATCTTCCTGCGCTTCTGCTTGCACAGCCCCGCGTAAATGCGCGCAAGTTTGCGCCAGAAGGCCCAAAGCTTCCGCCTGGCGCTGCAAACCGCCAATCTCATCACAGCCCTCAGAGCTCATGGAAAGAACACGAGCAGCGCATTCCACCATCTGCTCATCCGGTTGCCAGATGAAGTAGTTCAAATGCCCGTTCATGAAGCTGCGCAGCTCCTCAGAAAGAGCAGGGGACGCCAGCCCAAGAGACCCAAACCAGTCCGGCTGTGCCGCTATGCCAACTTTGCGCAGAGAATGCCCCGCTTCACTCGGTTTCAAACGCAGATTAGCGCTCTTTTTCAGGTTAAAAAGCAGCGCCTGAGGTTTGGGTGCATTTCGATTGCCCGCATCCAGATCAAAATAGACATCATCAATGTAAAACTGCTGCTGTCCTTCCAGATAAATGAAGATCTGAAAAATGGGTGAGAGCTCCACCAGACTATCATGCGCATGATGCCCCATGGTCTCATCCAGAACTTTGACTCGAATCTGCTGCGCAATCTGCACCGAAAATGCCCCCTGACTTTTCATTGGCGCGCATGAAGATGTTTTTGGCGCACACGCCAATGCATTTCCAATCGACGAACACCCCCTCATAAATATATTATGAGTTTTGAAGTCAAGTTTAAAACTTCGTATGATTGAAGTTAGTCCAGCGCGACCTTCCAGCTAACCAACATCTCTGAATGAGGTGCCCAAAGTGCTTGTTATCCCCGCAGGCGCTCATGGTGCTGTGCTGCCGCGCGGACAGGATTGGAGAATGTCTCGATGACCAGCCGCGGCGTTGAAAAAGCACTTAAGAACGGCCTTTTCTGCAAAAAAACGCAAACCAACGCACTAAATCTCTTATTGATGTCAACGGCGCTGACTTGCTCAACAGCGGCTGTCGCGCAGGAGAATAACTTGCTGGATGAGGTGGTCGTCACAGCCTCGGCCTCTGAAGTGACCTACAAGAATGCTCCGGCCAGCATCTCGGTTATCACCGCAGAAGACCTGGAAAATCAGGGCGCTAAGGATGTTCGTTCCCTGCTGGAAAGTGTGGAGGGCCTCACATTCAACAGAGCAGGCAACCAGAGCAAGGTGCAGATCCGCGGCTTGAATGAGAATTACACGCTCTTCCTGATCGATGGAAAACGCGTCACCTCCGCCCCAAACGCTTTCCGCGGCAACGACTACGATTCAGGCTGGGTCCCACTGGAAGCCGTCGAACGCATTGAAATCGTTCGCGGTCCCATGTCTTCACTCTATGGTTCAGATGCCATTGGCGGTGTGGTCAACATCATCACAAAGAAGGAAACGGAGGAATGGCACGGCTCACTTACCACCGAGTATACCCTTCAGGAAGACCGCAAATCCGGTGATTATGGCCGCACAGGATTCAATGTCTCCGGCCCGTTGCTGAAGGACAAACTCTTCATGCGCACCTATGGCAGCTGGGATTTCCGTCGTCAGGATTCAGGCAGTCTGAACCCGGATAGTCCGAGTGGGGGAGCCAACGCAGCTTCGCCAAGAGCGATAACAAGTATATCGATACGACTGTGACCTGGGATGTGAATGAGGAAAATTCTCTCGATTTTAACGCAGGTTACAGCAAACGCACACACGACAAGACAACACTGGACCGGGTTTCTGGGGGCATAACCCACCACGGCTCCTACGAGTTTGGTGAGACCGAACTGCGTGCTTTCGGGGACCGGATCGAGAACTCCTATGGACACGGCAACGCCGCTGGTGAAGACATGCCGAACACCGCCTACAACTTCACAGGAGATGGTAAAGTCAATTTTGACGCTGATCTGCTCGTGCCAAACTTCCTCACCGTGGGCGCGACTTATCAACATCAATCCCTCGAAGATAAGTTCGTTCTGACAGGCGAAGGCGGCTCTGACAGCTCCATCTGGCAAGCCGCAGCCTTCATCGAAGATCGCCTTGAAATCACAGATAGTTTCGAGCTCACCCTCGGCGGCCGCCTCGACAAACACGAAAAATTTGGCTGGAACGCCAGCCCTCGCGTTTACGGCGTCTACCACTTCACCGACGCACTCACATTCAAAGGCGGCTGGTCCTCGTCCTTCAAAGCTCCAACGCTTCTGCAGTTGTCTCCAAACTGGAAACAAGTCTCCTGTGGCGGGGATTGTTTTCTGGAGGGCGCTGAAGATCTGAACCCGGAAGTTGGCAGCAGCTTCGAGGTCGGCTTTAAATATGATCAGGCAAAGTGGAGTGCTGGCCTGACAGGTTTCCATAACACAATCAAAGACATGATCCAATTTCCACCAGCCCGAACCGCTGATGTAGCTGTAGCTCAGACATACTCCAACTACGTTGGATTGACCTCTGACGGTAAGCCGATCTTCAAGTTTGAGAACATTGAAGAAGCCCGTACAATGGGGATAGAGGCGAACCTGACTGTCCGTCCAATCGATGAGCTGACAGTCTCCGCCAACTACACCTATCTGGATGCAAAAAACACCAGCGCTAACGACGCTCCACTGGCGTTCCAGCCAGAACACTCTGCCAACATCAAGCTGGACTACGCCTTTAACGAAAAGCTGAGTTTTGCCTTGTCTGCCAACTATGTAGGCGAACAGTACACCTCAGTACCTGCCAATGGAGATATGACTTACGCCCGCAAAGTTGATGGTTATGTCACCGCAGATTTTACAGGTCGGTATGATGTGAACGAGAACTTCACTCTCCGGGCAGGTGTCCTGAACATCGCAGATAATCAGATCCTCAAAACGGACTGGGATGAGTTCAACATCGATGGCCGCCGCTACTTCATCTCCGGCACCACACGTTTCTAACGGATTGGCATATTGAAACGGGAAGGTGGGTGTCGCCCACCTTTTCGTGTAAAGGCGTACCATCATGTTTTCATTCAGGAAAACTCTTCTAGGCCTGTTGGTTCTTATGATTTCACAAAGTGTCGTGCCGAGCAGTGCAGCGCGTTCCCTCAGCCCCGAAACAGCAGCAGAAGCTGTGTCTCTTCAACAGGGCCAGGAGCTGTTGTTTGAGTTGCAGGCAGATCCGGGGGATTACATTCAGCTCGGCTGGTCCTCCCAATCCGGAAGTTTTCATCTGGACAGCGTTGAAAGAACAACCGGCAAACACATACGCCGCTTCATCTCCGAGAACATCGGCAGAGCGCCATATCTTTTGGTTGCCGGAGAGCAACCGATGGATCTTAAAGTTTCTGCTGTTCAGACAGGCCGGTTCACGCTTTCTGTTTTGAGAAAGGTAGCTGCCAGCGAGCAAGTTTCCTCACAAAAAGAATACCTTAGCCCACGCATTGCAAAACTGGCTGTGCACCTGAAAACTGGTGGTACTTCCGATGATTTCTGGTTGGATGTGGCG
The DNA here is from genome assembly GCF_001310815.1 of Pseudovibrio denitrificans JCM 12308. Taxonomy (GTDB): domain Bacteria; phylum Pseudomonadota; class Alphaproteobacteria; order Rhizobiales; family Stappiaceae; genus Pseudovibrio; species Pseudovibrio denitrificans. The sequence goes on along the minus strand of NZ_BAZK01000021.1, from coordinate 31,121 downwards.
GAAACCGGTACACCTCTCATTGAAGATCAAGGCGATGGTAACAGCATCCTGACGTTTCTGGCCAAAGACGCAAAAAACGCCGTCCGTTTGTTAGGCGCCCCAACCAGCAATCACGAAGAACTGGAAAGACTTGGCACCAGCGATGTCTGGTTCAAGTCATTTGTTGTGCCCAACACAACCCGATTGTCCTATCAGTTGGCAAAGGACGTTCCTCAGATTACTGGCTCATGGACGGAACGCCGCAGAGCAATCCTTGCAACTTTATCTGCGGACCCATTCAACAAAAATCCATGGCCTGCAGACGCAATTGATCCATATAATCAACACTCTACGGTTCTTTTGCCAGAAGCCGATAAAGGTCGTTTTATACAAGAAAATGGCGCCGCAAAAGGCTCTCTGGCCAAACACGTGATAGAGAGCCAGCTCCTTGAAAATAAACGTAATATCTGGATCTACCGCTCGGTAGGCTACGAGATATCAAAAGAAACTGCGCCGCTTCTGCTGATGTTCGATGCAGAGCATTACAACGGTCGCATCTCAGTCCCAGTCATTCTGGATAACATGGTTGAGGAAGGCGTAATCCCGCCACTCGCTGCAGTTTTCATCTCTCATATAGATGGTAAAGCACGGTCCAGTGAACTGCCGAACAATGCGGATTTTGCGCAGTTTATGGCCAAAACTCTCCTCCCGTTTGTGGAAGAGCAGTTAGGGACGTCTTCATCACCGGATAGAACCATTTTGGCTGGCTCCAGCTACGGCGGTCTTGCTTCAAGCACTGTTGCCCTTCGCTATCCGCAGCAGTTTGGAAACGTCCTCTCCATGTCCGGCTCCTATTGGTATTCAGAGGAAGGGGATGAGAACTATGTTGCCAAACTCATTGCAAGCAAGCCAAAGCAGGACATCGCATTTTTCCTGAGTGCAGGGCTGTTTGAGAAGGGAGTCGGCGGTAGAGACCGCGGTATCCTTTATTCCAATCAACATCTTAGAGATGTCCTGATGGCAAAAGGCTATCCAGTTCAGATGAAAACATATGCTGCTGGACATGATCTGTTTTCATGGCAAACCATCCTCAGTGATGGCCTCATTCACCTGCTTGGAAACGCCGCAAGAAAGTAGCCATACATCACACTTAGATGCACCTGTATAAAAATCTGAGTGTAACCCTCAGGTATTGTTGGACAACTTTTAGTTTTGATTTTAGATAGAGACAAAGCTCAACAGCCAGGCTGCGGCCAAGCCATGAGACATCTATCCAACGGAGTTAGACATGTTTCATCGTGTTAAAAGGTCTGTAGCTGCATTGGCTTGCCTCGCAATGGCCGCGTCTCCAGCCCTTGCTGATCAGGTAGAAATTACCACTGCAACAGGCAAAGCCAACGTCACTGTAACACCCAAAAACCTTGTCGTGTTTGATATTGGCGCAGTTGACAACCTGAACGCCTTGGGCGTGCAGCCTGCAGGCGTGGTCAACAAAATGTACGTTGATTATCTGGATGGCGTACAGTCCAATGCTGAAGTCATCGGCACCCTTTTTGAGCCGGATTTCGAAGCCATCAACGCTCTGGAACCAGAGCTGATCATTGTTGGTGGCCGTTCTAGCAAGCAGGCGAAACCACTCTCTGAGCTTGCACCAACCATCGATATGACCCCAAGTGCCTCCGAGGTGTCCCAGACGCTGCTTGCTCATCTGGAAGCTTACGGCAAAGTCTTCAACAAGCAGAAAGAAGCTGCCGAACTTACAAGCAAATACAATGAGTTGCTGAATGAAGTGAAAGCAGCGGTTAAAGGCAAGGGCAAGGCGCTCTTTGTTCTGACCAACGGTCCAAAGGTTTCTGTTTTTGGTCCGGGATCACGTTTCGGCTGGTTCCACGATGAACTGGAAATCGAGCCAGCAATGGCCGAAATTGCAGTTGCCTCCCACGGCGAAGCCATTTCCTTCGAATACATCCAGAAGGCAAATCCGGATTGGCTACTGGTTATGGATCGCGCAACAGCAATCGGCAGCGATGCTGAAAATGCACGTCAGGTTCTGGATAATGAACTGGTGACCTCCACAACAGCCTGGAAGAAGGGGCAGGTGATCTATCTTGATCCAGCTGCAACCTACATTGCTCAAGGCGGCTATCAGGCCACCACACGCATCTTCGAGCAGCTGATCGAAGCCTTTAATAAATAATCACTATAGCCAGGAGCTGGGCAAACGTTGCTCAGCTCTAGCCTTTCTCTCGGTGCCCCATGAAAAACATCGGCGTTGCCATCGTCGCTCTGTTCGCTCTTTGCTGCTTCAGCCTGTTTGTAGGTGTTCAGGAAGTCTCCATCACAGATTGGTGGCAAGACCCACAAAATACCGACCTCTTTCTCATCAGCCGAATCCCACGGACACTGGCCGTGGTTTTGACTGGCGCATCGCTTGCGGTCTCAGGCGCCGTCATGCAAATGCTTGCACGCAACAGCTTTGTTGAGCCATCCAGCGTCGGAACGGCTCAAAGTGCAGCTCTCGGTATCTTATTGGTCACATTGCTTTATCCGGCGAGCCTCTAATCGTAAAGATGATTGTGGCTGCTGCAACTGCCATGATCGGAATGGCAGTTTTTCTGGCAATGATCTCCCGACTACCTGTGACGTCGCCTCTGCTTGTGCCGCTTGTTGGATTGATCTTCGCCGGCATTGTGGAGGCCTTGACCGTCTTTATCGCCTTCCAGACAGATATGCTCCAGTTTCAGGGCACATGGATGAGCGGCGAGTTCTCAGGCATCCTGCGCGGCCGCTATGAACTGCTTTGGCTCTGCGGGGTTCTGGCAATACTGACTTACATCGTAGCCGACCAGTTCACCATCATCGGCATGGGCAAAGACGCCAGCATCAATCTGGGTCTTAACTACAAACAAGTGGTTATCCTTGGTCTGTTTATTCTGGCGCTCTCAACGTCTCTGATCGTCGTAACTGTCGGCATGATCCCGTTTGTCGGGCTGGTCGTGCCCAACATTGCAAGGCGCATGATGGGAGATAACCTGCGGGCGAGCTTGCCCTGGGTGGCTGTTCTCGGTGCATTACTCGTGCTGACCTGCGATCTGATTGGCCGACTTATTCATTTTCCCTATGAAATTCCAGTGGGCACAGTTCTGGGCGTGATTGGCTCCTTTGTTTTCCTGTATCTGCTTTATGCGAGACCAGCCCATGCACGCTAAAAAGCTCATCATTATGGGCGTGTTGCTTGCATTGGCCTGCATCGCGTTCATGACCATTGGCGCCAAGGGCAGCTGGAGCTTCCTTTTGGTGTTCCGTGGCACCAAGCTCCTCGCATTATTGCTGGTTTCGGTCGCCATCTCCGTTGCAACACTGCTGTTCCAAACCATCAGCGGAAACCGCATCCTGACCCCATCCATCATGGGATTCGACTCTCTTTATCTGCTCGTACAAACACTGCTGGTCTTCACGCTTGGCGGCTTTACCTACGTGGCTTTGGATGGACAGCTGAAGTTTCTTGCAGAAGTGGGTGTCATGCTCTTTGCGGCAACACTTCTCTTCACAACAATCATGGGTAAAGGAAAGCAGGACCTCCACCGCATGGTGTTGGTCGGCATCATCTTTGGTGTGCTCTTCCGCAGTCTCTCAGGCTTTCTTCAGCGCATTATCGACCCGAATGACTTCGCCATCCTGCAAGGTGCCAGTTTCGCGCAGTTCTCCAGTGTTGATAAGGAACTATTGGGAGTCAGCATTCTGCTGGTATCTGGTTGTTGTATCGTGATTTGGCGTCTCAGACATACTCTCGATGTCATTGCACTGGGACGCAACAATGCCATCAACCTTGGTGTCAACTATGAGCGGACAAGCTTTCTCGTTCTTGTTCTGGTCGCAACGCTTGTATCGGTCTCAACCGCTCTGGTTGGGCCCGTAGCCTTCTTCGGCTTGCTGGTCACCAGCCTGGCTCATTTCATTATGAACACGCATCGCCACAGCATTCTTCTCCCTGCATCCGTTTTGATCGCAGCGATCATTCTTGTGACTGGCCAGACTGCCTTTGAACGCATTCTGAAGAGCCAATCCACGCTCAGCGTAACCGTAGAGTTCTTTGGCGGCCTTCTCTTCCTACTGCTTCTTTTCCGAGGGAAAATGAAATGATTGAAATAACTGGCGTTTCTCATAGGTATGGAAAGAGCAAGATCCTGAGCGATATCTCGCTCACCATTCAGGACAGCGGTATTACAGCTCTGATTGGTCCAAACGGGGCAGGGAAGTCAACGCTGCTCTCCCTCATGGCCCGCCTTCAACCACTTCAAACCGGCTCTATCTCCTTTGACGGACAATCCGTCGCTCAGACACCAACCAGAGAACTAGCCAAGACACTCGCAATCCTGCGGCAAGACAATGCCTTGAGCAGCCGCATGTCCCTGAGGGATCTGGTCGGTTTTGGTCGCTACCCTCACCACAAAGGACGGCCAACTGCAAAAGATCACAAAGCCGTAGACGAAGCCCTCGATTATTTTGATCTTCAGGATATGGCGGACAGGTTCATTGATGAAGTTTCTGGCGGTCAAAAGCAGCGCGCGCTCGTGGCCATGGCATTCTGTCAGGAAACCAAGTACCTGCTGCTCGACGAGCCCCTGAACAATCTCGATATGTACTACGCCCGTAGCCTCATGAAACGCTTGCGAGAAATTGCCGACGCCCGCCAACGCTCCTTCGTCATCGTCCTCCACGACATCAACTACGCAGGCGCCTACGCCAACGAAATCATAGCCCTAAAAAACGGAGGACTCGCCATCCATGGAACTCCACATGACGTTCTGGAAACCCAGGCCCTGAAGTCACTTTACTCCATGGAAATCACAGTAACCCAACACGAGGGGCAGCTTGTTGCACTACATCATTTGTAGGGTGTTAGGTGACAACTCAGTCAGGATTTAAAGTGCTGATTTGATTTTTGGTTCTGTGAAATGCAGTGATCTTGAAGATATGTAATGTAGTCACTAATCCATATAACGTATTGTATTTTTGAGTAATTCAAAATCCTGATTATTTAACTCATATTTGACTTTTGTCATTTGCGATAGGAAGTCTCTTCCATATTTCTCGGATTGCAAATCATTCTCAATTGCGGGAAGCGATCAGTTTTGCCCTGGTTGGTTCGGCGCGTTGGAGGGGGATAGGGGAGGTTTGCTCATGTTGGGCCATATCCTCATAAAGAGATTCCGAGTTAAAGCATGTTGAACAAAACAGCACTTCTATCATTCGCATCCGCAGTGGCAATCAGCTCCGCAGCACTGGCTGGTTCTCCTGAGGTAAAAGTCGAGGTTCTCGACAAGGTCTTTGATCCGGCAGGCGGCTTCCTGGCATACACCGAATTCGAACTTTCCGGAGAACCATTGGCTGAGGGCCTTGGTCTGGATCTTGATGTTCTGGATCCAAACCTCGTTAACCAGCCAACTGCTTTTGATTACGCAGCCGGCATCGAAAGCTACGAGTACTCTGAAGAAGCAATGTATGCGGTGAACTACCAGTCCAAAATGGGCCCGCATATCGTCAACGGACCATTGAACAAAGCACGTGGTGGTTCTCTGGAAAGTCTTGGCAAGCGCGTGATTGAGCTGGCTGGCTCCGTTGCTTTCCCGGCAGAAGAAATCCCGCTCAACATGTATCCGATTACCTTCCATACATCTCAGCTCTTCCTGAGTTTGGGCAGGCTGTCGACACCTCTGTTGTTTCTGGTGATGAAGCAGAGATCCTGAATGCGCATGGAAAGTCCAAGATCGTAAAGGTCGACATTCCTGCTTACTTCCGCGACTACGCATCGCTTGCGTGGAAGGAAGAGGGCATGGACAAATCCTTCAACCCGGGTGCTGCTGCCGGTATCATGCTGAAGGACGTGATGTGGGCGCAGGACTTCATGGGCGGCATGCACACCATTGCTGATGATCTGGAGGTCGAAGCTGAAAGCGCTGTCATGGATCAGGACGGCATACATGCACTTGGCGTTTCCACCGCAGATGGCTTTAACGGCGTTATCCTGACTGAAATGATCAATGATCGTCTGGTCACACTGCGCGATCAGTTTGGCTATGATGGCAAGATGCTGGGTGTGAAGCTGACAGCGTCCTATAATCCTGCAAACGGTCCAATCTGGTTCCCTCGTAAAGTGGCAGTGACCGAAAAGACCGAGAATACTGTTAAAGCAATTGGCTCTTTGAAGGTGATCGACGGCGCTTCTACTCTGCGTGATACATGGCTGATGCTGTGGCCTTTGGCTGAGATCTACGCGTACAGTGATCAACGTACAGTGAACACCAACCAGAACCCTGCGTTCCTTGCGGTGTTTGATGGTGCTCCGTTTGCAGCAGCTGCTGATCTGAACAAAGACAATGATCCAATGAATGACGTCGCTTCTGACGATGTCTTCTCTGCGGCCAGTGTTCTGACCAACGCAACCTTCAAAAACCTTGATGCGCTTCACTTCAACAAAGAAGCAGGCACTCTGGTCGACCTTTATGATGGCAAGCAGGGCGCTATAGTTACTACCTACGATGCAGCATACGCTTTGCAGGCGCTGAATATCTTCCAGCGTTCTCAGGATGCTCTGGCGGTTGGTTACGCTTCAGCTGATGCCGGTGAAAGCCTTGATACTGCACGTGGTAAGCGCGCTCTGGAGCTGATCAAAGCACAGGCAGACTTTATCCTGAAGAACCTGATTGCTGATAACGGTCTGGCCGTTGATGGCTTTGAGATTGGAAAAGGTGCACAAGCTGGGCAAAGCCTCGGCACTCAGTTTGCAGTTGTTCATGGCCTGACCTCAGCATTCCTCGCGACCAAGGATGAAGCTTACAAAGAGGCAGCGCGCAAGTTGTTCCTGACCATTGAAGCGAAGATGTATGACAAGGCGATTGGCACCTATGCTGCTGTTCCGGGTCAGCCAACTGAGCATACACCATACACTGCCGCTGCAATCAGCGCGGGCCTGCGCAGTGCAATGCTGATCCTGCGCAACAGTGAAGGTGAAAGCGAGCCTCTGCTGGATCTGGCAAGCCTGACTGGACGTTATGAGAGCTGGTTCCGCACTGTCATCAATGGCCGCAATGTGAACGAAGGCATGCAGTTGTCGGAGTGGCTTGGCGACAGTGGTGAGAACGTGGTTGCAGGCAGTGAGGATATCGACACTGATGCAGATGGCGTTCCTCAGGTCGTGCAGGCTGGTACAGCTATGGTGATGGCCGGTAAGGTCAAGGTTTCTGCTGTAAAATAAGTAGTTTACCGAAGATCACGACAGCCGGGGTGTAAAACATCCCGGCTTCTTCTGCTTGTTAACTTAAGTCAAATGCGAAGCATTCGCATTTAGCTATAGAGACAACAAAACCAATAATCCTACAAAAGAATCGATCCGTACTCATGGATGATGCAAGCAAAAATAGTGTACCTGCAAACGGACCTAAGCCAGCACAACCCGGCGCAATAGCAGTGTTTTGGAAGCGTCTTGGTTACAAAAGCAAACATGCTGAGTTCGTGCTTTACTTCCTCACTATCAGCGGATTGATGCTGTGGGATGTGGTTGGTCTCCCGTGGCAACTCATTCAGCCCACGCTTGCCGTCCACTTTGTTGTTTCCCTCATTATCTTTCCCTTGTTCGTTCTTCCATTTTGGTTTTCTCATCGTGATCTTATCAAGCGCAACGGTCGTCCGTTTTTGCGCAGAACAGGCAGATGATTGAGATTGTGCTGGCCTTATTGGTGCTGAGCGGCATATATCTCGCGTTTTTTGGTAATAGAGGCAATGTGTTAGGGCAGCTGGCTTATTGGTTGCACCTGTTGCCAGCGCTTCCTGTATCCATATTGGTATTCCATCACGCCAAACGCTATTCCATGGTCAAGGTTGCAGCTTGGATCTTTCCATTTCTACTGGCGCTGGTGGCACTCATGGTGCCAGCTTATGCTTCCGTTGAAAGTGGCTCCCTTATACTCAATAAGGATGGAACAAAGCTGATTTCTGCCAATTTTGATGCAGGCAGCGTGTCTGTTCTTGAACGCAGCTCCAACCTTTTGCTCCACGAAATTACAGTTGGTGGAGAAGTTCGCCGTGTTGCGCTGGATGGTCAGCGCAATGTTGTTGGCCTAACTGATTACACAGGCGACCGTGTGGTCTTTGTTGATCTGAAGACCAACAAGGTGCTTTCCGAGTTCAAAACAGATTACCGCCCGTTTGGGATCGTCTATGACAAGGCAAATGATGTTTATTGGGTGTCTCTATTCGAAGCACACAAGCTTATTGCGATTGATCCCAACCGTGGTGTTCTTCAGGCAGTCGAGAGTGAAGAAACGCCGCGCGGTCTCGCGCTGTTGAATGATGGCCGCCTGATTGTTACTCATGCGATGGTTGGTAAAGTATCCATTTGGGACACTGCTGGCGCAAAACTGAAACTGCTCAAGATCATTGCTCTTGCTGAAACGCAGGACAGCGATGAAGCCGTTTCTCAAGGCGTTCCACGCATTCTGGATGATATCGCGGTGAGCCCGGATGAGAAAGAAGCGTGGCTGCCTCACGTTCTTTGGAACTTCGATCATCCGTTTCAGTTTCAGTCTACTGTATTCCCGAGTGTTTCACTGCTGAGCCTCGAGCGGGGGCAGGAAAAAGAAGTTGCTGAGCGCCGTAAGCATCTGTTCAAACAGATCAACATCGTCGACACCAACAATCGCACTCGCATTGTTTCCAACCCTCATGATGCTGAGTTTTCTGAAGATGGCAAAAAGGTCTATGTAACACTGGCGGGCAGTGAAGACCTTATGGTTTTCGATCTGACACGCAGAACTGCACTGACCAGCAAGAAAAAACGTCGCGCGCGCCGGAAAGGCAAACTCAATCAGGTGGGCAAAAGTTACACAAATTTTCCGCCATATCCCAGGCGATAACCCGCGCGGTCTTGTGGTCTCAGGGCAAGACATTTTCGTGCAAAATGCGATGACGCTTGATCTGGTTGAACTGAAGCGTGGTGGTGATGGTCCGTTTGCCAGAGTTGCATTGAGTGACAAACCGTCTGTGCGCCTTGTGACGAAGGACCCCGTTGAGCCCAAGCTTCGTCGAGGCAAAACGCTCTTTAATAGCGGCAACACAGATGATGCCAAGCTGACGCCGACCACAGGTGATTTCTGGATGAGTTGTCAGAGTTGCCATGTGGACGGTTTTAACTTCACCAACGGTTATCTTTACCGTTCCACGCCGACCAAAAAGTTCGACAGATCCGTTATTGGCCACGACAATCTGAAACACATGATTTCAGGTAATTTTGTCAGCGACTACCTGCGTATTATGCAGAGAACACAAGGCGGGATGGGCCACGACGATCGCGATGGCGCACTGCAGATCAACCCGGATGAGCCTACCGAACCTGTTAAACGCGACATGGAAGCGCTGCAGGCCTTTATAACGTCGCGTGGCAACCTTCCTCTGGGCGCGAGTTGGGTCCGGTTGGATGATGATCGTAAGGTTCTGCACGAAAAGGACTGGGTGAACTCCGCCGCATGTGCCTCCTGTCACTCAGATATGTTCGAGCAATGGGCTGACTCAAATCACCGCCTGATGGGGGAGTCCAACCCGTACTTCATGGTCGTGAAGTCTGTTGCTGAACAGACTGAGGGTAAAGAGTTCGGCAAATGGTGCCTTGGTTGCCATGAACCGCAAGAGCAGTTTACGGAACCAAAGGCCGTTCCTCAGGAAGGGCACATGTTTGAAAAAGGCGGAGCAAGCCTTTTCAAAGCGCTCGAAGACGGCACTCCGGATTCTGATGAAGGCACCGGTTGCCTGTTCTGTCACCGCATCACACGCATTGAAGCGGCCATGGGCAGAACAGCAGGCACCAACGCTAGCTTCACTGTGAATGTGAAGGACAGAGAGAAATACATATTCGAAGATAATGACAATACGCTGCTACACTGTTGGTAACCGCCAGATCAACGCCAAGCCGGAAGTACATGCCAAGTCTTACTCTCAGCCGTTTTACAAGGATTCTGCGCTGTGCAGCACGTGCCACAACGAGGTAGCTCCGGGCACAGGCAGTGTGATTGTGAACACCTATGGAGAGTGGGAGAAGTCCTCCTACAACAACCCGGATGATCCTTCTAAAAACCGAACCTGCATCAGTTGCCACATGATGGCGGATGTTCAGAAGATCGGTGAGAACGTTCAAGGCATCTCTACGGATGGTGGCAAAGTTAAAGACAATGTGGTGACGCACCAGTTCACGGGTGCCAATCATCACCTCGTTGGCCTGCGCAACAAAAAACTTGCAGACATGAGTATCGAGTTGCTGCGAACTGCGGCCGAACTTGAAAGTCGTATTGATGACGATGGCCAGCTGGTTGTTCGCGTCAAGAATGTTGGGGCAGGGCACGCTTTGCCAACCGGTGTGGCTGACTTCCGTCAGCTTTGGCTGGATGTGACGGTCAAAGACGCCAATGGAACCATCATTCTGGAAGACGGGAAAATGGATGCTAAAGGCGTTGTGCCAGCCGATGCCCGTATGTTCCAGAAGGTCTTTGGTGACAAGGATGGCAATCCTGTTGGTCTGCTGTTCTGGCGTTATGAAAAGATGATCAAGGACACCAAGATCCCAGCGGATGGCTATCGGGATGAGACCTTTGCTCTGCCAGAAGGTGTTTCGTATCCACTCAGCGTTGATGTGAAGATGATGTTCCGCATCTACCACAATGGGTGACGGATGCCGTTCGTCAATCCTACCCTGACCTGCCAAACCCTGAAGCTGTTGTTATGGCTGAACTAAACGAAACACTGGAGCAGCCATAATGTTTGCTAGTTTTCTGATCACTTTCCGCGAAGGTCTGGAAGCATTCCTACTGGTCGGTATCATCCTGTCATATATGCATAAACTGGGTGTTCGGCACTTCAATAAGTACGTTTATCTGGGCGTCATTTTAGGCTCATCGTTTCTCTTGGTCTTGCCTTTGTCTTCCAGGTGGTGATCGATCAGTTCTCCAATGAACACTATCAGCACCTTCTGATGATCTTCATCCTGCTGTTTGCTACGCTTGTGCTCAGCTACATGGCCATCTGGATGCATAGACAGGCCAAAGCACAGGTTGATCATGTCAAAAAGCAGCTTGAGTTTCATATCTCCTCTGGCAACCTGTGGGGCATGGTGTTTCTGGCGTTCATTGCTGTGCTGCGCGAGGGCTTTGAGACCGTTCTGTTCTTCTCCGCTCTTATGTATTCAGGGCAGGGTGTGACGCTGGAGAACGGCCTGATTGGTGCCTCCATCGGTCTGATTGCGTCGATTGTTCTGGTCTGGGCCATGATGCGTGGTACGCGTCAGGTTCCAATCGCTCCGTTCTTTAAGTACACTAGCTTGTTGATCATCATCATCGCGGCCGGGTTGTTTTCTTCTGCTATCAATATGCTGCAAGCGATTGATGTGGTTCCGATTGTTGTGGAGCAGATCTTCAATATATCGTTCATTCTTGATGATCAGGGCACCTTTGGCACTTTCATGCGCGCCTTGTTCGGCTATAACGCATCTCCAACGATGATCCAGTTTACAAGCTGGGCGCTTTATCTTGGACTATTCCTGAATTTCTGGAGCCGCGGCTATGCTCAAAAGGCCTGATCATGTTTTGGTGCTGGGGGCGGGCCCAGCTGGCCTGACAGCCGCACTGCGTCTGCTGGAAGCCGGTATTCAAGTCACTGTGCTTGAAAAAGCTGCCAAAGAGGGTGGTCAGAGTGGAACAACCACTTTCGAAGGGCGCTACGGAACTTATCGCTTTGATTACGGTGGTCACCGCTTCATCACCCACAATGCAGAACTGTTGCAGTTGGTGGAGGACCTCGTCGGTGATGAGTTGCTCACTAGTCAGCGTAAAAGTGTCATCCGCTTTCAGGGCCGTACCTATGATTACCCGTTGGCGATGGGTAATATCCTCAAAACAGCTCCAGCATCCTTGCTGGCCGGTGCCCTAAAGGATCTGGCGGCCTTACCGTTTAGCAAGCCGAATGACGACAATTTTGCGACCTGGATCACCAGCAGATTTGGCAAGACGCTCTATAAAAACTTCTTTGAAGGATATACGGCCAAGCTTTGGGGCATTGACCCGACAGAGCTTTCAGCTGATTGGGCAGGGCAGCGGATCAGTCTGTTGGATCTGAAGGATGTTGCAAAACGCCTACTGCCTGTTGGCAGGGATACACCACGCACCTATGCCAGAAGCTATCGCTATCCCAAGTATGGGTTTGGCATAATCTTTGAGCGCATGGCGCAGAAGGTTGAAGAACTGGGCGGAAAGATCATCTATGACGCACCCGTAGATGGTTTTGATTATGAAGGCGGGTTCATCAAAGCTGTAAAGGCTGGCGGCAACTCTTACTCCGCTGATGCGGTGCTCTCTACACTCTCGCTTCCTTACATGGTCAACCTGACAGGCGGAGAGTGCGATCTTTCGTTCAGAGGCCTACGGTTCTTCAATATGCCATTGGAAATGGACAACCTGTCTGATTGCACCTGGCAGTACCTCTCTGATCCTGACATCATAGCTACCCGTCTACAAGAACCTAAGAGACGTTCACCCTTCATGGTGCCTGAGGGACATACCTCGGCTATGCTTGAAATCCCATGTGATCCAGGTAGTCCGCTCTGGGACATGGACAACGAGCAGATGTTCGCCAAGGTTTGCGAAGTTCTGAACAAGCTCGGCGTTGATAGCGCAGCGGCGACAGGGGAGTATTTCTCGACTTATCAGAGCCAAGCCTATCCTTTGATGTCTGTTGGCTATGAAGCAAAAAGAGCCAGAGCAATTGCTCACCTCAATCAGTTCGACAATCTAATTCAGTGTGGCCGGCAAGGCACTTTCCGTTACATCTTCACGGACACCTCTATGGAGATGGGCCAGATGGCTGCAAATGTGCTGATTGACGGCGAGAACAACCGTACAACGATTTATGAACACCGCAGCGAGCGAACCGTGATTGAAACGGAAAGTGTCGCCTAGGAGATTTGTCATGATGAGAGTGTTTTATGCATTGCTGATTTCCCTATTTGTAGCAGGGCAGGCACATGCGTATTCCTATGCCGCTGCGGGCAAAGAGCCGTTGATCGATGCACGTGAAGCAATGTTGAAGGCTGCACTTGAAGGCAACTTTGAAGCAGCAAAAGCCGCTGCAAATGAAATCTCTGAGGAGCTGACGTATCTGACGCAAGATTATGATAGCGGCCTTTCAGAGGCATTCGAGAATGCACTCGCATCGCAGGATACACCTGCGCTTTCAGCCGCAATCAACCGTGCATTCATCGCGGAGATTACACGGCGCCTACAGGCTGGGGCAGAGAACCTAAACGACTATCAAACATCAAAGGTGCTGGTGGTCAAATCCAAGCGTTTCTTCGATTCAATGGCTGGGGAGCTGCCTGGAGAAAAACGTCAGGCAGCAGATGAAGCCCTGCGTCATGCACTGGAGGCGATTGGCAATCCGGGTGTGTTCGGTGTGGGTAAGCGCGAGCCTGATCTAGCTGCATATAACGCGGCTGTCGAAGCCACTCTGAAAGCTTTGGCAAACTAAGATGCTGAGGCTAGGGTGGGGCCTTGCTCTCTTCTGCTATGCGGTGCTGTCAATCTGGCTGCTCCGTCACCCTCCCAGCATTCCGACTGACGATGCATTCTTTTTCGTCAATGGCACAATCCGTTTCAGTGTCCTTGAGTTCAGGCCTCATTTCCCCGGCTACCCCGGTTTCATCGCTCTCAGCAAACTTCTGTATTTTGCAGGACTAACCGCCAAGCAAGCCGTCTTCTATCTCACGCTTTTCTCGGCACTTACACTTCCACCACTTTCTGCATGGGCCGCAAAAACAAACGGTGCCTCACCAACTGGCACATTACTCGCGTTTGCCGGAGTTCTAACCCTCCCGTTCCTGCCGCTCGTTAGCCTTAGCATGATGAGTGATGCCACAGGCATCGCCTTCTTCCTCGCTGCTTTGGCAAGCATAGGCAGAGGGCATCACGGTTTTGCCAGTGCTTTCGCAGGAATGGCACTCGCCTGCAGACCGTCCTTCTTCATCCCTATTGGGCTATCGCTTTTCATCGAATGGTGTTTGAAAAAAGAAGCCCGGTTCACCATGTTCATTACAACGGCAGCAACACTCTTCTTGTTTTTCGGCGCAGTTGTCCTGCTAGAGGGCGAAAGCTACTTCCTGGAAGCGCTACGGTTTACAGAGGGCCACTTCACAGTTTGGGGAAACACCTCATTCGAGCAAGCAACAAAACGCGACACTTGGCTCGACGCAGCAACCCGCGAACCTCTCGCTTTCATCACCTTATCCCTGCTCATCTGCACTGCTGCTTATGCACTTTTCAAAAAGCCTCAACTCACTCCTCTCACAATCGCCACCCTATCAGCTCTCCTATGGACAGCATTCGCCCAAAACCCAGAGAACCTGCGCCACGTACTGCTGCCAACTGTTTTGTTGGTCATTTGGTTGGCAAGTTTGCGGGCGAGATCTACGAGATATGTATTGTATATCAGTGTGCTATTGCAGCTGAACTTGTGGTCTCAACTTGAACTTCAACCTACATCAGACTCACCATTAGATCGGTCGATCGGCTACCTAGAGAAACAACCAAACAGCCTGTTGGTTACAAATCGCGGAGTTTACTATCTGCGAGATCGGCTACCCAAACATCAGATTAAAGATGCTTATTACATTGATGGTGAAGAGCGACTAACTATTCAAACAAACAGTCCTGCGTGGAAACTTACAGGATCAACCGAAGATATAAAATGGTGTGAAAACAATTACTCGTTTGGAAGCAGAACACTTGGCGAGAGAGACTTGCATATTCAGTCTAATTGCTGAGTATTGCGAAATCGAACTAGAGAATTTTAGTTGCTTCTTAAATATTCACTCCAAAATGCAGTAAAATTCCCAATTGGGAACTTTAATAAACCTCTTAATATACCATGAGGTTAAATGGTGAGCCCGCACCGGTTCGAACCGTGGACCTACTGACTAAATGGCACTTCAGCGGGGAACGATCATTTGCGTTAAAGAGCGATTCATTACTATAAATCAAATAGTTGCAGAAAATTACTTGCTCTGACCTACCTTGCTTTTCGCGCTCAATCTCATATAGTGCTGACAGAGAACGTTAAGCAGTTCGTTTTTGACCTATCACGGTTTGGATGCTGTCTTGCACAGGTTCTAAAAGAACCTCCTAGAGGTCGTCACAAGCTGTCAGGCCTTCAGAAACAGCGGCAATCTGGTACGTATTTCAACTGATATTTTCGTATGTGTGGTGGCTCCTGTCACGAGCCGTCAGCGGGAGAGGTTTGTCTATGCCGAACATAACGGAGCGAACGGCGGATGCGGCAAGTCCAGCAAGCAAAAAGCGACTTCTATGGGATAGCAAGCTCAAAGGCTTTGGCCTTCAAGTGATGCCAAGCGGTGCAAAAACAATCATTGTGCAAAATCGCACGCATGAAGGCCGCTCCCGTCGTATGAGCCTTGGCGACCGATGTTCTGGCGAAGGTCCGAAACGGGGATGATCCCTTGTTAAAGCGCAAAAACAAACGATCGGCTCCCATAGTGAATGTTCTTCGTAATACTTACATGAGCAAACATGTGCAGTTTCATAATATGCCCAAGACAATGAACGTCTCCTAAAGCGATGTGTCGTTCACGACTGGGACACATCGAACTGAACTCAGTCAGGCAGCAGGATATTTCAAAGCTGCACTACTCGTTGAGAGCAACACCTCATCAAACCAATCAAGTTCTAGCGGTCTTATCAAAGGCGTTCAATCTCGCTGAAGTATGGGACCTACGGCCAGAGCACAGTCAAGCACTTACCCAAGGATATTGCAAAGCGGAAGGCACCTGTTAATCCCAGAGCTCTTTATTGCTTACGTCAGCTCTTTTACACCGGTGCGCGTATGAGTGAAATAGCAACCCCGAAATGGGAGCATATTGATTTTGAGTTAGTCACGATTGCACTGCGTTCAAGAAAAGGGGATGAGCGGAAACCTCATCCAGTGAGTGCTAGTGTGATCGACATCTTCTCTAATATTCCAAGAGAGGATGGGTCACCTTATGTTTTGCTCGGCTGTAAAGATCCGACACAACCTATTTCGATTGAGTTGATTGAGAACGCAAGGCAGCGCATCCACATCCATGCCAATATTCCTGATGTTCGTATTCACGATCTGCGCTACACGGTTGGTACTTTGGCAGCTCAAGCAGGTAGCAACGCCGTCCTTATCAGCCACCTTCTGCGTCACCGCAACGTGACTATCATCAACCGCTATGTTAACCACGATGCCACTCGATCCGGATGCTTTCAGAAGCAAATGGGGAACGCATAGAGGCGGGATTGGATGAGGGGAGTGAGAGGTCCGCTACTGGTATTGAGAGCGGTGTTTGGATTTTTGCGAGTACTGCACGAGGCTTTTGACCGATAGCGGACATTCGAAAACGAGCGATTTCTCTGCAAATTTGATGCAGGTATAAATGTCGATCCTTTACAGTCCTCATTCGCTGAGAAAGTACACGAATTTGGAGGGCATGTTAGCTTCAAAAACCGATTTAAAGTACATGCTATTTTGTAGGATAAGTTCAATCAAAGTTAATTAGACGAAGAACCAGCACTCCCCTTGGAGCCAACTGCAGCTTTTCAGTGATCTTTTTCGTGCGCTGAGGTGATGTAGCCTAAGAGATTGGCTTTGAGTTTTCGTATTTGTTGGATGATACTCAAGAGGTGGACTGTGCTTATGTTTCAATGACCCAACAGACCGCACACTAGCGGCTCTCAGCGCTATGCATCCGGTTGCTAAAACCAGCTGAGGTCCGAAGCATCCAGAACCGAGCATGACTTGTTCCATCAAGTGGAAGTAATGCAGTGTAGTTAGACCTCAAGCCCTGATTACAATCTTCAAAGCTTTTCTGTTTGCTCTACTTCTTCACAATACCAAGCGCGTTTCAGAGCAAACCATAGTGCCGTTACGTATTTTTGAATCTTACAGTTGAACACATCTAATCTTATTTAACGCCACAACATAGTTTTCTTAAAAATCCAAGGTCGCAACAAATAAATGGTCCTGCGAGTTGGAGCATTTAAGCTATTAATGTTGAATTATTTGAAATTAACGCAATGTAAAAACTGTCATAACTATCACATTCCAATTGCATGATTGATTTATATTTTTGAAGTCACGTATTTTGCAAGCACAATTTCCGGCCACGTGAAAAAATGCACCCAGCTCAAGGAAATTTGCTTTATTCGAGGACTATTAATCTTCCTCGAAGAGAAACGGTGCGGCTTTTCTCGTATGCATTACTTTTGCTATCAGAGGGAGGCCACTTGTGGACCAGCAGCTGCTATCAGTTCCCCCGCAGGATCGAGACCTTGAATGGATTAAAGCATCGCTTCAGTCTGCTGTTGCTTTAGAGCATGCAACATTGCCGCTCTACTTGTCGGCGATGTTTTCCCTGGAAGTTCAAAATTATACAACCTACAACCTGATCCGTTCTGTCGTGATGGAAGAGATGGTTCATATGGCCATCGGTTGTAACATATTGGCAGCCCTCGGAGAAAAGCCTTCAATAAAGAAACTGGATCCACTTTCTCCTTCTGAAGGATTGCCTGGTGGTGTGGAGCCTGATCTGCCGGTTGTTTTTGCGCAGTTAAGTAAGAACCAGCTGGAGAACTTCTTACGTCTTGAAACGCCAATCAGTCTGTTAGCGGCAAAATATAGAGACGAGAAGTATCCTTCAATAGGAGCATTCTACTCAAAAATTAAGGCTGCAATCACAGCAAATGTGGTTGAGATCAATGCTACTGCCCAAAAGGTACTCACAGCTCCAGCCAACACTTATCCCAACCAAGTTGGTGACAACATCGGTTTCACCATTTTTTCCATAGAGGATAAACGAACGCCTGTTCAGCAGTTTCTCGATGGTATTGATGAAATCATTGAGCAGGGTGAAGGAAGCAATGCTCAAGATCTTTATGCGCAGAACTTTGATGGGGAGGGGAGCCATTACGCACGTTTCGCGGAAATCTACTATGGCGCGCAGCTTCTCGTTCCAACTCCGGAACCCAAACTAACACCTGAGACAGAAACTGAATTTTTTAAAGGCCACAAAATACCCTGGCCGAACGTGACCAATGTACTTGCTGTTCCACGCGATGGCTACGAGAAACTTCTTGAACTTGATCCAGAGGGAGAGGCAGTCAAACGCAATCTGAATGCATTTGATGCCAAATACACTGAGATCATGACAGATCTGGACTTGATGTGGAACGGCCCAGCAGAAGCATCCTGGCCAACATTTGGCAAGGCCGTAGCAGCAATGACAGACTTACGTGTGCTCTCCTGTTTTAACATCATGCGCTCGCAGATCTCTACAAATCTGATTGCCCGACTACCGGAACTCTACGGCGATGAAGCAAGATCATGGCGCACTACACGGACTTATCAGCACCAGTTTTTTATGGTCCCCGTTTCATAAATCAAAACGCTTAGGAGAGGCATAGCTATGAAAAACCGTTACACGGACTCTCGGAGTGTAGCTTGTACCAGCCCAGGAGCTCTGCCTCCGCTGCCGGTTATCGACTGGGCGAAGGTGGGGCAAAGTGCTCCTGTAAACGTAGATATCGGCAATCCAGACAAGAATGCGCCACTCCCAAAGGTGGACATTGTTGTGATGACCTGGACAGACACTGAATGGAACGCGCTGGACCACGTGTTCGTGTCCTCTGACAAGGAGGCTTATGTCTCATCTGATGAGTTCCGAAAGGGTTGGTTTTTACGGTCCAACGATGAGTATGTGAAAGGAGCGTACAACCTGTGGGGCTTCTATCGGGTTGTTACTGTCAAAAATGCCGCCGGAATAGATTTGAAGATACTGCTTTGGAAATCAGACGCACATCTTTCGCATCCACCCTATGCAGATGGTTTGATCGCTATGGTGCACTTCGTCCTCAAGGAAGCATCTCCTGAACGACTTTACTCAATAGGCACTGCTGGCGGAGCAACCATAAGTGAGAAGCTGGGCGATGCAGCAATCACGAACACCGGCAAAATCAAACTAAAACTGCCAGAGAACACGAGCTCTGGACTGAACGACAAAACAGTAGCTTGCACCAGCTGGTATCCAGATCTTTCAATGAACTCAACTATAGAGAAAAACCTTCTCTTCAAGCTGAGTTCCGTCGTGACGCAGCCTTACCTAGAATACCTTCTGTGTCAGGCAATTTACGATTCAGACAAAGGTAATCCTGACTGGGCAGGGCAGTTCACTGTTGCAGACATGATGAACGCGGCGCTTGAAGATCTAGGGGCACCTAAAGGTCTTGATAAGAAAGGTATTCCGCTCCTCACGACTGACTATTACTTCATCTCAGATGGGGACGATACCGAGCAGTATAGTGCGCTGGAGATGGATGATGCTGTCGTTGGTTATGCTGCCGGAGAGTATCACGTTGATTATGTGTTCGTTCGCAATATGTCTGACACTGTAATTCCAACTCAGACGCCTTCTGGCAAGCCAATCCCGCAAGAGCTGCGTGAGAACTGGTCCAGTGAGATCTATGAGCACTACGGCTTCTATACTTCCATGAATGGTGCTCTGCTCACCTGGGGAACCATTGTAGCTGATAGAGATTTGAAGGGACAAGCAGCCACTAGAAAGGGCAAATGATGACCAGTTCTTATACGCCACCGCGGCAAACCAGTCCGCGCCAGCCAAAGAACCCCATGGAGATTGAGCTGGTCTTTAATGTTCGTCCTTGCGGCACCTGTTCATTCTTCTGGCCTTCAAATCCCAAGGATCAAGTTTACGGCCCATATCCAACCTATGATTTTTTGTCAGACTTCCCCAAAACAGCAGATCCTGTCGGGACACCAGAGATGTATCCATGGGTGAAAGGAGTTACCCGCAACTCTGGTTTCCCGAATGGCGAGATTATGGATGGTTGCCGAAAAGCGCCAATCATGACTCTAGGGATTAATCCAAACCTGACTGCGTTCAGTCCGGGCATTACTGGGACGTCCTGGGCCTACCCTGATTTTACCAGTGATGATGGAACTGATGGCTATGATAAGTATGCCTACTACTATCGCTATCGCAATGTTTATCAGGAACGCTTTGCCTTTGAAGAGGTCAAAAAATACCTGATTTCAGGAAGTTCCGTTACCCCGACAGCAGATACAACTGTTACAGCTGATCAGATTATCGCAGCCGAAGATGGCGTGATTAAATCTGCTGAGAGAGACCATGCAGGCTCTCCTTACGACGTGATCATTGAATATGAAAGCGGTGCGGAAGTTACGCTTACATTAGAGCGTCCTACCGGAACGCCGCGTTATGTGCTGCTTTTCAATCACGATAGCCCGGATAACAAATTCGAAAAAGGCGACATAATCATCTCAAAGATGCAAATGCCTGCTGGTGTTAAGCTCGAAGTTTATCAGGAGCTACAGACTTACTATGAGCAGTTTGTTCCAAGCCTCAATGAGTTCTCAGACTATTTACGAGCTAAAGGTCATCGCAGTGCTGACCTGAAAATCGGTGAAGATGTCTGCCAGTTAGATATGGTGGCTTGTGCATCTCCTCATTGGAAACCTGCCTTCTTGGGTGGATCAGAGGAGAGTGAAGACACAATCATCTCCAACTGTGTGACTAAAAATGCGTGGGCGCTCAAGCAGTTGGTTATGACGAACCCAGCAGTTCTGTTTCTGGTGGGGGAGAGTTCCTGGGATATGTTCCGAGATGCCTTCAAGGAACATATAAAGCGCTCACCTGAACTACCGACTGATCCTTATGACAACGCATTCACACTGTTTTCTCTCACTACAGAGAATGACAATCCGACCATGTTTGAGTTCTCTACTGAGATTGATGGTGAACCTTATGCCATCAACACCCGGATCGTTGTAACACCGCATTTTTCTTACGACACAAACTTCCTGCCTCAGTTCCGGCTAAGCCCTGAATGGCTTTCTGGACTGAAAGAAAAGTCTCCTGAATGTGTGCATTATCTGGAGACCAATCCCGAGATTACATATGTTCCTGGGAATGGCGATGGATATGATGCCTTCCAGTTCTCTGCAGAAAATGCACCACAAATTCTGAAGGTCATAAAGACCAGTTGGCCTGATGCGTGGCCTGACCTGGAAAAGAGCTTCTACGATGCGCATGCCACCATGGCTGACGTGCTCGGATACATGTATCGAGAGGGCAAGTTGACATGGAATGATGTAGGAGACTACCTGTCTCGATCAGCTGGTCCATGCCAGTTCTGTGTCAATGAACATTGGAAATTTCCTCTTGGTTGCCCCTATGGCAAACCAGAGGAAAAACCACTCCCAATTGGTTATCTAAATCAGGTGACAGATCAGATCCTGTCGGGAGGGGCATAAGCCATGTCGTACCAGATACCTCCTGATGCTGTCCGGATATGGCGAGGATTTCGCCAGGCAACGCTTCCACAAGACGAGTTTTTCCAAAGACTTGGAGAAACATTCATTCCCTCAACCGTGCAGATGCAGATCAAGAATGGGCTGGACACATATGTTCCCACCATTCCATGCGGCATGGCCCAAAAGCCAGCTACAGTTCCTGATGAAACTGCAATTTTGTTTTGGAACTCCCAGCAGACCTATTGGGATGGATTCAAGACACTGGCAGGCCGTACTTACACACTGACCCACGGTGGTTGCTACACCCCGGAAAGTGGTGCTGATTTCCCAATCTTGTTTGATGGAGATTTGGTGTTGGACCAGTGCTACTACCTTATCGACAAGTCTCAGGACTGGATGAAAGGCAAGATAAGGCACCTGGTGGGCGGTTTACCAGCTGGTGCTAATACAGCAGAGTTGTTTCAGAACCTGCAAAGTATCCTTGTTGAAACGCAAGTGCGTGGAAAGATACAGGGCGGCATCATCTGCGTCGGCGCGGACTATATCACGTATTGGGAATTGGGAGATGGCACAGATCCTGGACTTGAGCAGTTGCAATCACATTGTGACTGGTCTCACGTCTTTGAACCAGTTCCGACAACACTGCCACCGCAAGCAGCCCTTTGGGACGATTGGCCAGGCATGAAAGTAAAGCCCGGAGACACTTACAATATGCAGTTCACGAGGGCTTTTGAGAATGAATGAAACTCGTAAAGTTCCTCCCGATGCTGTGCATGTCTGGCGCGGATTTCGGAGCGAAGATAAAACTCAGCAACAGTTTGAAGAGTTTCTGGGATCTGTGTTTGTACCGGGCTGCTCATTGTTACAGCCCAATGCAGGCTTGCATGCATACATACCTTCGTTGCCGAAACATGAGGGCAAACCACCAACAGTGCCCGATCAAAGCGCGTTGATGTTCTGGACTTCGCAGCAAACTTATCACGACGCATTTAAATGTGTTGCTGTTCGCTGCTATACGAATTTGCACGATGATCTTTACGATACGTCTCGCAGTGCTGCTGAGTTTCCTATCCAACTCCCTGAGAAGGATCTGCAGCCTGAAACACCTTACTTCCTGATAGATGCTCCAGCCGATTGGATGTCCGGTGATGTGGTGCACTATATTGGTGCACGCAACCACAACATCTCTCCCGAATTGTTTCGAACTCAAACGCTTCAATGGGCAAGGAGCTTGCAGTCAGCAAGTGGTTTAGAAGGCGGATTGTTGTGTGTAGGGGAAAGCTACATTGTTGCTTGGGCGCTTTGGGGCAAAGGAGAGGGTAATCCAAATTGCTTTGCTCCTTTGAAGAGCATCACCGCAACGTGGCTGGATCGAACCTCTGAGCATTATGAACTTGAGCATGGGCTGTGGGAGGACTGGACTGGGATACCCATGACAGCACCCAACAGTCTCAACATTCAGCTTCATCGAACCTTGGATATATGATGCAACCCATTGTCAACTATGAGAATGCGGATCTGGCTCGGTTGAAATCAGCAGCAGCTAATGTTGTTTCAAGACTAACAGATCATGACTCTCGCCAAGGTGTTCCAATCGCTCACCCGATGCTGGATGGGGTGGATGCATATGCACATAAGGCGTTGGCAGGAAAGGCACCTGCGGTTCCGACCACTCGAGATGCGAATGACCCGGAAGCAGCAGCATACCTCGCTTATCTGACGCATCATAAAGCACACGCAGTTTTTAGCGGTAATAAGCAAATTGAAGCGCAGATGCAGGCGCAGCTTGATGATTTCAGCTTTGGCAATCCGGCCTGGCAACAGATGTTTGATGAGTATGTCAAATACTTCTGGGCCTATCCGGGACACTCCGGCGGCAAGTTAGATTACCGGAGTTGGCGAGATCCTGAATATGGAGGAGGGAGCTATGACTATGGTTGCGTGAGCTGGCAACTTCCTTCAGATGCCACCATTGCCTTGATTGGTGATATCGGAACAGGGACGGATGTGGCTGCTGCTGTTCTAACGTCTGCACTCTCATTCAAACCAGATGCCATCCTGCACGTAGGTGATGTCTACTATTCTGGTACAGAACAAGAGTTTGATACCTACTTCTTAGGCCTCCTTAATGCAGCTTTTACAGCCACTGGACACCGTCCGCCCGTCTATACGCTTCCAGGCAATCATGAGTATTTTTGTGGTGCATTTCCGTACTTCAGGTGTCTTGATGAAGGTCGGCTGGTAAACCATCCCCATCAGCAGCAACAAGCAAGCTATTTCCGCCTCACCACCGAGGACGAAGCCTGGCAAATCCTTGGCATGGATACTGGATATCATGGACACTATCTGAAAGTGGCGGGTGACAAGTTGGATGAGGCTTTGGGAGAGCTCCACGTTACCCCTCGTGATGCATATGACCCTCAGAATCCACCACCTATGGTATATGTGCGCTCTGATGAAGTGGATTGGCACCGTCACCACCTCAGCCAATTCTCTGGACGTACGCTCTTATTCGGCCACCATCAGCTTTACTCTGGCCGCTTTACTGTTGGTGTAGCTCCAGACTATGACGGCGACATCAATCGGCCCGGAGTGAACACTGCGCTATGGCAAGCCTTCGGTCCATATTTTGATAAGGTTGCAGCATGGTTTTGGGGGCATGAGCATAACCTTTGTATCTTTGAAGATAACTTCAGGCCCACTGGCTGGCCTCCTAATAGCTCAGAACCAGACAATCCTTTAAAGACACTCGCAAAGGGGCGCTGCATCGGTCATTCAGCGATTCCGGTACAGGAGAGGGAAACGCCTTATGCAGAAGTGAACCCGGTTCCAATCATACCGGGCACACAACTCCAGATGGTTGAGCAGTGGTACAATCGCGGATTTGAGATTTTGAAATTGAATGGGGCAGGGCAGCCTGCCCACTGCACTTATTATCAAGTCGCCGGCGCTGATCCGGCTCCCCTCAAAATTTACAGCGAAGAGATACGCTAGGAGACGGGAATAATGACTGCAACTCTTTACACGATGACGCCAACTCAACAAGCTGGCGTAATGGAATGGTCTGAGGTCGGACAGCCAGCATTCAGTCAATCCTATGACGCCCTGACAACCTACGACAATTATGGCACCATGATCCTCGTCGGATACCATAAGGGCAGCGGAAACTGTGACACATTTGAGCTTCTTGAAGCAGAACCTTGGATCAAGCAAGTGCCCAATACATTTGAGCTAGGCAAAGATTGGGATTCAATTCAGCCGTTTTACATGATGAACAAGCCTCATTTGCTCGCCTATCAGTCTAAAAACGGGCACATGTATTTCTTCCCTTTAACCAAGGATCTAAAATCCGAATATCCTTTGCATTTCTATCATACACGCTATCCCTATACGACGAACCTGAGCGAAGTAAAATGCGCTGTCGATCTGGGACAGAATTTTGTGTTTGGCTACAACCATACAGATGGTTCCGTTAATACCTGGACGATCTCAGCCACGGCAAAGTCTGAAGGGAAAAGCCCTCCGCTTGTCGTAGAAAATGTCTGGGCTCACCAATGGGCTAAAGGCTGGACACGTTTTGCCTTCTTTACTTGGGGTAAAGAGAATTTCTTCCTGAAAACAAATACATGGAAACCGAACGTCAATATTGATCATTTCTCGGATGATTTAAGCGAAGGGACCAACGAAGTTGGATCTCATCTGCATCTGAAGGATGATCAGGAGCTGGATATTGTACATCCATTTATGGTTGGGCCAGGTGACCCTTACTTTATGACGTATATGGCAAGTAATGGTGAGGTGACTTTAAATCGCGTCCATGGCGATTGTATGGGGTGGACAACTGAGGCAACTATCACCGCGGTTACAGGTGTGTCGCAAATCATTCCATACAGACTGGGCGACCAAAACTATGCTTTGTTCATGTAGTTGAGATTGGTCTATTTTGGGTAGTAGACCAATCCAAAATCTAGCGCTGTTGGAAGCCAAAGCAAAACCTCAGCTACATTTGCAGATTTAACATTTTCCAGCGCTCGATAAACGGGCGCTGGAGACTTCAAAGCTTCTAACAACTCAGCCTGCCAATCATTAATTTGCAACGAAACGATCTTGTAGTCTTTTCGCGTGAGAGCTACCCAGTTCTCAGTTCGCTGTGGTGTTGTCACAGTGTCGTTCAAATGAAGTGACATGGCCAGTGTACGGATTGGGTACTCTAGCTTAAGAACTCTTAGGCATGGCGATGCTTGTAATAGCTCAGAGTGGATTGATATCAGAGAAGTGATCGACGTTTCTGAAGGATAATAAAAATACTCTTCAAGACCATGATGGAGCAATATCTCTGCCTGCGTTCTCTCATATCGCGCCAACTCAGCTGGGATCTTAAATAAGCCGATTTGATCTGGGCAGTTTGCTCCCTTCGGTTGCGTTTCCTCCAGAAACTCAGGGAGTTTAGCTCCTAACTTATATAAACTGGTATAACGCGAAGGATGGGTGACAATGTATGCCTTTGCGAATCCTTCAAAGACTTCATCTCCCATGACCTTACACAGCAGCGGATACTCTGCCTTTAACGCTTCGACCAAGCGCATAATGTATCCTGACGCATAAATGTTGATGCGCTCGATTGCAGGAAACTGTTCCGTCTCTTTTATGGCCTCTTCGAGGGTAAAGTTTGTTTGGTGCTGAGCTCCTAAGAGTTTTTGATAGAGGTCACCACGGTTTATCAATACCTCCTGTAGCCAGTTTTGTAGCTGCCTTAGTTGGATATCTTTCTTTAGACAACTTTCCTTCATTATCGAACAACCGGGCTCGAGAATGCACCAGACGCTTGATTGATGTCGACATTCTCTAGTTGTTGGTAAGGCTTTCCTTCAAAAATGAGCCGTGCCTTGTTCAACTCAGCGACAACCTCAGAAAAGCTCGGAATGTTTGCGTCCCATTCCAATAGCGTGGAGACAGGGCCGGTTTTCTCTAGGAGCACTTTGTAAAGCTCCCAGACTTGATCTGGGACAGGTTGATCGTGGGTATCCAACAGACAGTTACCAGCCCGTGTAGGACCAGCTAAATGCACTTGTTGGATGCTGCTGTGAGGAATGTTCCTCAGATACTCCAGCGGATCATAGCCATGATTGAAGGAGGAGACGAAGACATTGTTTACATCAAGCAACAAAAGGCAGTCTGTTTTTTTGACGAGTAACGACATGAACTCCCACTCGCTGAGCTCATTTTGTCGAAACTCAAGATACGTGGATGGGTTCTCAAGAAGGATTGGTTGTCCAAGGAAGGTCTGAACTTGCAGCACCCTCTCGGATACATGATTGAGGCTCTCTTCCGTCAAAGGCATTGGTAGGAGATCATGAGTGTTGTGCCCAAGAATGCCTGTCCAGCACAGGTGATCAGAGATCCATGATGGTTGGACAAAATCAGCCAGCTCTTTGAGCTTTTCAAGATACTCCCAGTTCAGTGGGTCTGAAGATCCCAGATTGAGGGAGACACCATGCATCACAATCGGACATCGGCTACGGAGCTCCTTGAGAACATGGCGACCATATCCGTGGTTGTCGATGAAGTTTTCACTTATGATCTCAAACCAGTCGACAGGTAAACTCTCGCAAGCCATAATCTCGGGGAAGTGCTGAGAACGCAGGCCAACCCCAAATCCTAGATAATCTTTATTTTCGTTCAACTCAGAAGCCGCTGAACCTGCGGCTCCCTGTTTTGATATAGTAGATGAACTCATTAGATCCCGTTTAGGTGCTTGGTGGCATTGCAAGGCGCAAATCGTTGGCTTTTGGTGCTTTGTTCGCTTCAGGATCGAGCCCTTTCGCATGGCAGTAAGCTTGCCACGCTATGCCGTAAACAGTATCCCCTTCAGAGTAGGGGAGATGCTGCTTCAAAGGCTCTGAGGTATGCTCAGGAGCAGGTCCAAATTTGTAGAGTTGCATCTCATAGCAATCATCGTCTTGTTTCGGGTAAAGCTGAGAGGCTGAAATTGGTACTGCACATCCTCCAAAGCCACCACATTTGTTGTCGGCTGGTGCGCTCTTAAGGCCTTTGGCAACAGAACCTCCACAGCTGCCTCCACCGCTGGCACTTTGAACGAAACCGCACCCACCCTGCGTCTTGCATTCGTTTGAACCTTTACAGCTATGGTAAGCTAAAACGCTTGCACAAGTCTCGGCATCTGAACCGTTTAAGGCCATACCCTGACAAGCATGGTAGAGAACATGCTCCTTTTGTGAAGCAATACCTGACACAAGATCTGGCACTTTGCCGGTCACAGCCCAGCATATAGAAACCCGATCACCAGAACCATCCATGGCAGGAGAGGGGAACTCGGTGTTATCGCTATTGTTCCAATAGCTGTTCAAGACTGTAGTGATGCCCTTAATCGTCCCAACCGCAGCTTGGCTTAAGATTTGATAGCTATTAGGATTGTCTTTCAGGTTGTTGAGGGCTGTTGCGATGTCTTCAACACATGGCACGTTGGGGGCTCCATTTGTACCAAGCATATCTGGCTTCCAGATATGCTTTTCATGCCATGTATCCCATGTCATGTAATCGGGCTTTTGTACAAGTTGAAGCACTTCCGAAAATAGTTCGAAGTGGTCTTTATCCGCTGCATCAGATCTGGCGCGAGCTATACCAGATAACGTTGGGAGCTGTTTGCCTTGATCATCGTAATGAGGATAATCTTGAACCAACGCTTCTTTGTTAGGCTGGAACTTTTCCTTCACGCAGCCAAGAGGATTTTCTGAGCCTTTTGCAAGTGTGTAGGCCCATGGCTTGAAGCCCCAAACCCTCACAATGTCTTGGACAACATCCCCGCCTTCACCCTGATCAGTGATTGCATTGATATTGTTAATGAGCTTGAGCTTCAGGCTGTCCAGCTCTTCCAGGTTCATATCAATCATCGGATATTGTGAAGCCGTTTGTACAGGCTTATTGAACCGGTCACGTTGTAAACCTAAGAGGCGCCCAAGCAAACTGGTTCCATCTGAATAGGTAATTTCAAGATAACTCCAGTAACATAAGTACATATGCCCAATTGAGCCGAACAGAGGTAGATCTGCTTCCGTCATGCTGGCTTTGAACCAATCAAATGGTGCAGGTTCAAAGTACTTTGGTCGGGTCTTTTCACCATCGGGCTGAGGATCAGGTATGGGGACTTCAGAATTTTCCAGATTAAGCTTGGCGAGCTCAAC
The DNA here is from genome assembly GCF_001310815.1 of Pseudovibrio denitrificans JCM 12308. Lineage (GTDB taxonomy): Bacteria > Pseudomonadota > Alphaproteobacteria > Rhizobiales > Stappiaceae > Pseudovibrio > Pseudovibrio denitrificans. Next base: position 2,520 of record NZ_BAZK01000021.1, on the reverse strand, counting down.
GGTCTCTTCAATTGCCATGAACAGTTTTGCCTGATCTTTGTTCATGGCGCGTAGGATCACTTGCATACCTTTTAAGTTCATAAGGTCGGGATCATATGAACATAAGACGGGGTGATCTATCCAATCATTGAAGTCCAAAATGTGGGGAATCATGGTGTTGCCATGCCTATAGCAGGTCCATCCAAACTCGTTGTTCTGTAAGGCTGAACTTGTGAAGCATGGTTTTACTCCAATCAAATTTGCCATGTTTGAAGCGAGTTGTAGATGCAGCATCTCTTCGATAAACACGCTGTAGACTTTATTGAAGACTTGCTTGTTTGTTGTGTCAGGGTCAGCGGCAGGACCAGAGCCAGGCCACCAGCGGCCTTCATAGAGCTTACTGCCCTTACTATTGATTTGATGTGTACCTTGGACTGAATACAGCGCCGTCATGTAGAGGGGGATTGTAAACAACTCTACATTAATGGCTGCTTGAGCTATCGCTTTAACACAGGACAGATCGTCATCTATGTACTTGGGGTCGCGATCTGTGCAAGCATCGACCAAAGCCGAGCAGGCGCTATCATTCAGTTCCAGGAGAGGGTGTTGCATTGATGTGTCCTTCGGTTTGGCGAAAGCACACCTGGCGTTGGTTTTCATTATCGCCAGGCGCTGAAGAGAAAAACAACGACTGACTTAAATAGTGGAGATTGCAATTTGTGCCCCAACTCTGACAAATGGCCCGTTGTTGGAGTTGTTATCTGAAAGAGGATTTACAATCGTAAACTGTTTGATGGCTTTAGGCTGAAAAACAAGAGCCATTGAGGATCCACCGTAGCTGAACCACCCAAGTTCTTGTCCTTTTTCAACTCTATCGCCTACCTTGACCTGAATTGAGATCGATGAGATTTCAGTGATCCCGATGGGCATAATGCACACGCAACCGATTGCAGGGCTTTCGCTCTCGATAAAGATAAGCGCCCTGGTGTTTACCATCGCCTCGTATCCTTGAGACTTAGTTCCAGCTGATGGATCAAACCCTTCCGAGTAAAGCTCAGAGAACATATATCCGTTTACGACTCGTGCTTCGACAACCTTACCGGCGATAGGAGCTCTCCACCGGTGATAGTCGTTACCACTCAGGAACGTTTGAACGACATCTCCGCCAACAAAGCGCGTTGTGAGAGGGCTGCCATCAAGCATTTGCTCGAGAGAATAGTTTTGGGCTTTCGTCTCAAAATCGTCGTCCAGTTTTACATTACGTGCAATGCGATAAACGGTGCCATCATTAGCAGACGTAATCACTCGATCATTGTCCGGCCCATCAATTGGTCGGCAGATCGCAATGATTTGACGATGGAAGAAGTCATTAAACGATGTGTATCCCCAATGCACAGGGTCTTTCTCGATCTGTTCTTTCGTAACGAACTGATCCAGGCTGTTGGCTTTCCATGAGGCTTCAGAAAGCCAACCATCCTTTGAGGTAACAACGACACTAAGTGAAGCCGGAGAGTCTAAAAACTCACACCAGGCATCAAGAATGTTTCTCAGGGCGTCATTGAAAAGCTTGTTTTTAAAGACAAAGTTCCCTGCGGGTGTCCACATCATGTAGACAAACAATCCTGACATTGGAAATGCTGAATGCGGCAAGTCCGGGTCAAAGATTGGTGCATGTTTGATAATGTAATTGAGGGCGCATAGCATATCGTTGATGGATTTAATTCCATACGCGACTTTTGGTTCTTCTTCTTGATGAACTTGCCAGCCTTGCTCAATCATCTCGCTCACCAGACCATGAAGGTGATCATCTTCATTCAGCAAAAAAGCGAGGGCTTGAACTGAAGGCTCGAGAAAAGAGTAGCCTTGTTCAATTTGATCTCCATACGCTGATATGGATTTTTGACTGATATGATCCAGCCACTTCCCCAGAAGCTTTGAGTCCCGCGGGAGAAAGCCTGCAATCACACCAGGCCTGTTTTCATGATGAGATTGAAACTGTCCTAGTGGCATCCGTCGCTCCTGTCGCAGCATGCATGAAATTGATATGCGTGCTGACAATAGGGAGAGCGGATTTTGGAGAGCAACTTCTGAATACTATTTAGCAAATACTGCAACAGCCGAGTTAGATTAACTTAGCTTGCTTAGATGTGTGAATTTGGAGTTTTATCGACATAATGGTTTAGAAAATTTCTTTGTAAAATACTTATCATCAACTCTACATAGTTCAATAAGTTCTGTAGCCAATCCAACTTGAATACGGGGATGCTTCAAATTTCCCATCGGCATTCGGAAATGAAAATTTAGGCGCTCTCATTGTTGCAACTTGTTTCGAGCAGGTTTTCTTCCAGCGATAAGAAGTTATTCATTTTCAAAAATGGACGGTTTAAGATGCTAGCTCTTAATCAGAAATAGAAAAGGTATTTGCAGGAGCTAAGAGAGGTGAAATTGCACTTTCAAGCACGCTCATTTGCTTACAGCGCGTTGACACAAGATACAAAAGCAAAAAGCTCCCGGGAGGGAGCTTTGCTAAACCTCTTTGTG
>NZ_BAZK01000020.1 GCF_001310815.1 Pseudovibrio denitrificans JCM 12308 | reverse complement strand
AAATAATAAACCCGCTATCTCAAAGATGGCGGGTTTTTTGTTGTCCGGATTTTGAAACTGAAACCGCCGATCAGCTGATCTCGACCGGGAAGCTGCGCTCTCCATCAAAGTAATTCCAGATATGTGAGGCCACCGGACCCAAATGGTGGTTGCCAGGCTTGGCAAGGCAGATTGACAGACTGATCTGCCCCAGAGTTGGAAGTGGCTTCAAAACGCCCTCAGAAAGCTCCTGAGTAATCATATGACGGGGGAGGCGCCCCAGCCTAGTCCTGATGTGATCAGGTCCTTCTTGGCCTGCAAATCCGTCACATACCACTTCGGCGCATCTGAAAGCAGGCCGCTGTCCGGTGATTGGGCATCAGAGGACTTCACCACGATCTGAGGATGCTCAGCCAAACTAGCTCGCGTGAGCGAATGCGGGGCAACATCTCCAATCAAAACATCAGAGATGACAAGGGGCACATCCATGTTCGTTATGGGCTTGTAGTCCAATGACGCATTGCAAGTGGAGGCGGCGAAGATGGCCATGTCGACAGCTTCGGACAGGAGCATGCGCTCCCCTGAGGCTACTTCTACATCAAGATGGATCGTTGTCTGAGGGAACCTGGTGCGGAGGGAATGTAGGTACCTAAGTATTTGCTTTAATATCTGAAATATGTCAAAGAATCTCTTTAGAGAGCAAAAATACATGATCTATTATTTAGCGAAATGCAAACACTGCATTACAGAGCAGTATCTTCGTAGTTCACCAAACTTAAGGCGGCTATTTTGAAAATCGGGGTGTTTACTAAAGGGCTTTGGTATCAAAGAAGGGAAATTGAACGTATATCAGGTTATTCAGTTGTATTTTGCAAAGGGCACAATGACATAACAAGTGACTTCGTCGCAATAGCTGGCTGGGGATACAAGGAATCAGCCGACTTTGCTCGCAAAGTCTCTAAGGATACACTTTGCCCATATTGGGCATTAGAAGATGGGTTTATCAGAGCGATCACACCTGGCGTTGCTGAGCCCAGCAGTTCTATGATTATAGATAGGCAAGGTATATATTATGATGCACGTTCTCAGAGTGAGTTACAAACTTTGTTTGATGAATGTATTGAACTGGAGGGAGCAAAAATAAAAATTGCTGCTGAGGCAAGGTGTTTATTGAGAAAACTTGAGATATCTAAGTATAATAATTTCATTCCCGGAAGGTTGCCTTCTTCTCTAAAAGGTTTCTGTGATAGTAAATCAATACTGTTAATTGATCAGACGATGGGTGATTTTTCAATTCGCGGTGCAATTGCTAGCTCAAAAGAATTTGAAAAGATGGTCAGCAGCGCTTTAATGAGGGACGATGTTGACAATATCATTATAAAAACCCATCCAGACGTAGTGGCGGGTTTGAAAAAAGGAATGCTAAAACATCCAATTGATGACCCTCGCGTGACTTGCCTTTCTGAAAATGTTTCGCCTTGGATTTTGTTAGAGTGTGTATGTGAGGTTCATACAGTATCTAGCCAACTCGGTTTTGAGGCATTAGTTGCTGGAAAGGAGGTGCATTGTTGGGGAATGCCTTTTTATGCTGGTCGTGGTTTGACGGTTGATCACTCAAATAACACCGTCAAGAGGTGTAAGAATGCATGTGTAGAACAGCTAGTATACGCGATATACTTTAGGTATTGCTCGTATTTTGATCATTGGAGTCGAATGCCAATAGATTTTTTTAAGGCCGTTGAACAATTAGCATACTTGCGAAGTATGTATAATAAGAAACCTTTTAAAATACCTAGCTTCTTACCCCGGGAATTAAAAACATTGTACTATGGCAAAATACTAAAGCCGGAAAGGTCATAATATCTGATTGAGTTACTTTTTTGTAAGCTATTCATTCCGAGTTCAGCTTCTTCGAAGAGGTAATTCAACGAGTTGAGTTGTTGATCTAGTTCTTAGTTAGTATGTATGAAATCAATTAATCTGATTTTGTTGGTGTTCAATGATTATATCGACAACCTGATGCACAGTTAGGCGATCTCCGCTGATTGGGTTAAAATAAGTTGCGTACTCAACATAGGCTATATATAGCAACTCTTCTATTGTAAGTGTTTTCATTCTACGGGAGAAGTTCATTTGATCATTTGTAAGGCCCCAGCCTGCATAAAACGGTGCTCCAAAAGTGGTAACTCTTTTTCCTTTCAGAAGAGCCTCAAATCCACCTAATGATGAAATTGTGTAAACTTCGTTTGCATTGCAGATCGCATTCGCAATAGAAACTGATATGGGGACTTCTTTTACGCCAGAATAAGCGTTAACATCAACATAGCCTGGTCGACCTCGATTGCTCAAACAGTCTGGATGCTGCTTAAAATAAATCTCAGTATCAGGGTGGTCTGCTATTGCTCGTTCAAGCAGCTCTGCGTTTGTGGATATCACGCTCGGATTGCGCAAAATAGATTGATCATTTTCTACTTGTCCCAAGACTAAAATACCGGTGCCGTCTACTTCTCTGTTTGAATAATAGTGGGGTTGAGCGATAATGTTATACTTACAGATACCAAAATCTTGCAGCTTGGACAATAGTCGAGAAGCATCTTGCTTCTGTTCAGAAGAAAGTTTCGTGCAATCAAATTTATTTATTAAATCCTCTAAGTCGGATGGTGTGCTTCCATCGAAATGAGCTCCCTTGCTATCGATGCACAAAGACCATGGCATAACATGATCTACACCCAAGCCGACCGAACGAATAAAGCCATCTTCCATCCGCCAGATTGATAGATTATCAAATGCCGATAAATCGATATTATTATCTTGATCTTTAAACGACCACACCACAATTTTTAACTTGTAGTTAAGTAATAATTTTGCAACTACGCGTATTAAAATGTAGTGATTTGCAAAAATCACGGGGCTGTCTTTGAAGTAGCTCCTAACAAATTTTTTTTTCCAGGCACTAAATCCGATGGCAATGATGATTACATTGTTGGGCTGATAGTTGTAGAAATGTCGCAATACTAGTAGGGAAAGCGATTTTTTCAATATAGATCTTATGTTATTTAATGATTTAAGTAAAAATCTCAACGAGCAAGTGTCCTTTTTTAGTATAGTTATATAATGTACATGTTTAATTGTGATCTTGAATTGCATTCAACGAGAAATAACGAAGAGAATGGCAGCAATGTATAGCTTCCATGCCGTCCATTATCAGTTTAAATGTAATTAGTAGCAATCTTGTCATGAGAGGATGCCCAAAAAATGGGGATACTTTTTTGTTGCATTTCAGTGAACTTGCTCTGGAAACAACAAGGATGCATTAATGCCCCGGTATTTTTAATGTGAGACTTTGATCATGGCTATATTGGTCTGCAGCGTAGATGCTTTTCCTCATATTGGTGGTATCTCTGTAATGGCACACGAGCTGTGTAACGCCTTTCAAAGTGAGGGGCAGCAAACATACTTTCTTGGTCCTTCGGGTGTTTCTATGCCCGATGATCGAGATTGTAAATACGTTATAATAGAAGATAGGAAATCCCAAAAAAAAATTCGTCATGGTGCGCATGCAATTAATGAAGACAAGCGAATACGAGACAGTGTCGCAGAAATCATAAGAGAGCATTCAATAGAGCGCATAATCGCACTACATCCATTTTACTATGGAATTGGTGCTCTCGCTGCTGCACGTGCTCTAAATATTCCATTTAGTGTGTATTTTCATGGCTTTGAGCTGAAAAGTCAGATGATCGCTGGGAGCTGAGTAGTTGTGAGACGCCGGTCTGGAGCAAGATGTCGCAAACGTTACCTAATCGAACACATTACTTAATTTCTCACGCTGATGAGATTTTGACTAATAGTAATTACACGAAAAATTTAGTGAGGGAGGTTGAGGGTAATACCTTCACTAAGGTAACGGGCTGCGGGATTTCGAAAGAAAAGTATGAGGAAGTGCTGCGCGAAAATTCCAGATATGATCGTGCTGATAAATTAAGAAAAAGACTTAATATTGCTTACTGTAAATATTTTTGGGGGAAGGATACTATACTGCTGTCGTATGTCGGCAGATTGTCTCACGAAAAAAATGTTGAACGTATTATCGATATCTGTAATGAGGATTCACAATTTGTTGCGATCATTGCTGGGGTAGGCCCCAAAGAGGAAGCCCTAAAAAAGAGAGTGAATGACTTAGGATTATCCGATCGTGTTGTTTTTGCAGGTAGGGTGACTGAAGGTGAAAAGTGGGATATCTGGCAGGCCTCTGATTTCGGCATGCTAATGTCTGAGCCCAACGAAGAAACAGGCAATGTTGAAGGGTTTGGCATTGTATTATTGGAATGCGCAGTGTGTGGTGCGATACCAATATGTTCTGGTGTTGGAGGTATGGTCGATTGTGTCGAAGATGGGCAGACTGGCAGAATATTCGCACCGACACTTTCTGCGTCTGAAGTGGCATTCCAATTAAAGCGCCTTTTTGACGATCAACCTGAAATGCAAAGATTGGTAAGTAATGCGCAAAAACAAGTTTCTGAAAAATTTAATTGGGAGGCGATCGCGAAAGAGATTCTTAAGTATCCTCCTGCTGTTAGGGGTGCGAAAATCATGTTAGAAAAAACATTTTTACATCATTATTTGACTAAGATGAGCAACGTCTTAAGAAAAAAAAGAAAATAATTTGATGAAAAGTAAGATATTTGAACTGGTTGCGATATCGGATAGGTATCCTCCCAATAATTTCGGTGGAGCCGAAATTAGCCTGCATACATTAATGAAGACCATAGCCTCAGAAGGTAAAAATATTACGGTTGTGTCTTTGATGGGTGAGGGGCATAATTTAAATTATTATTCCCATGAAGGGGTTCAGGTGATCGAGATCCCTGCGCAAGCTCCATGGCCTTTTCATAAGTTTACGCTGAGTAGATTTAAAAGAATTTCTGCAGTTCCTTTTGTGTTTAAATTGGTCCGCGGTTTGTTAGCAATTAGGCACATTTATAAATTTAGAAAAATTAATTTACTAGATCGAATTAAGTTACTGTGGCTATATCGCTCAGGAAAAATAAAGGGTGGCTTGTCGATTGATCAGCAAGTGATGATTGAGGGGTTTTCCGCAAAGGCCCTTCGGAAACTGTTTTTAGGCAGTGAAATTCAAATTCTTTATCTTGATAACTTTCGAGCAATCTGTACCGCGAGTCGGCTTAGTAGTGATGCATTAGCTTTGATGATTCGAGATCATAGATTTAACTGCGCAAAGTATGACCAGTCATGTTGTGTAAGTAAAGTAGAATGTGAGCTTTGTGATCTTGCTTGTGCTGAGGTTGACTTTAAAAGTAGGGCCAAGCTTATGAAAAAGGTTCTTAGGTTTAACACAGAATTTCGTGCAGATTGCCTCAAGAAACGGGGAACCCCGATTGTTACGAGTCAATACCTAAAAGAAAAAGTGTCAAAGCATCATAACCTGAAGCATATCAAAAAAGTTCCTAATGTAGCTACAGTGCCTAAGGGGCAAATGCTTGACATCGAAAACGATACAGGCAGTTTTAGGGTGTTGAACGTTGGCATGATAAACGAAAACAAAGGCCAGTTTGACTTGATCGCTGAGTTGTCTGAGAAGATTGCCGAGCATGATGACATAAAGATTCAATTTGCAGGTCGCGGAGATCGTCTCGAGCGGCAAATCAGACAGATCGCAAAGCAAAATGGCATTCAAAATCAGATAGAGTTTTTAGGCTTTTTGAGTCGTGAAGAAATTTTTCGCGCTTATGCGCGGGCGGACGTTGTAATTTCGACTGCTATTTGGCCTGAGCCATTTGGACGAGTGCCGCTCGAAGCTGGGTTGATGAAGAAGCCTATGGTCGCGTTTGCTGTTGGTGGGTTATGTGAAAGTATCGTTGATGGTGAGACTGGTTTTTTAGTTCCTCCCACTGATTTTAATGCTTTTTGGGATAGAGTACTGACGTTGAAGTACAACAAGGATATGAGGCGAGAGTTTGGGGAAAACGCTATGCGATTTATCTCAAGTAACTATAACCTTAAGGTGAGTTCTCAGTTACTCTACGACATTCTTTACGGGGATGCGAGTGAGACTAAAGAAAAATCAAGAGAGTTGCAATTCACAGTCAACTAGTGCTCCACTGTGCGTATGGTGTTCTCGATTTGGTTGTTGCTGGCAGGGGGTCAGTTTTTTGCGATTGAAGTGATGTTGCTGATGATACGGTCCAAAAAACGCTGAGTTTGCATATTTCGCCAATATGGTAATTGCATTTAAGTTTAAGATGTGTTTTCGACTGAAGCTTATGCTGGTTGTGCTCTGCATTAGAAATGAGTTCACTATTGAAACTAGTCACTTACGGTCAGAAGGGTTTCTGATATATGGGGCTAGAGAGTAGCAGTTGCGAACACGCCTTCAGGGAGTTTTAGGGATGCTTAAAGCGATAAGAAAAATACCTATCGGATGATGGAATTTTTGTCAGCTGAATCATAGGCGCATCCTATGCTGTGTAATAAGTGCATAAGCACAATATTTAATAAAAGAGACAACGATGGACGTTTCAAAATCAAAGGCCGGATTTAAAAATTTCCTCAAATCGGCGGATTTGTACTGGGGGCGTACTAGCGCTGAAAAGAAAGTGGATGCAGGCTATATTATCTGCGATTTGTTCCATCATGATCCCCGTCTCGCAATGCGTGGGTTAACCATCTCAAAGGCAATACAACAAAAATGGGGTTGTGGCATAAAATGCCTTGTTGGAACTACTGATCTTTGGCGTGATGTAGTGTTAGTTGAATATGATCTACAGTCAGCTCAAGAAATGGCACGTTCATTTCATGTAAATGAATGTATTGATGTCTTAAGTAATAGTCGAACCGGTAATTTCCGACTAACAAATGAACAAAGGCAGATGATCTCGGATCTCCGTGCGGGTAGAGTTCAGGATGTAGAGAAATTGTTTTTCGTAGATGGATTTAATATCGGGCATCACATTTCTACGACATATCAACGCCTTCACAAGACACCGAGCTTATCTTATAAACATTATGTTGAAGATAAGTTTTTGTCTTTGGTTAGAGAGACGTTCGATTTATATAATTCTTATTATGATTTGGTGGCTTCAGGTAAAGTGAAGTGTTTTGTTACTTCGCATACCGATTATAATATTTGGGGTATATTAGCTGATCTTTGTATTCAAAATGATATTCCTGTTTTTCACTATCACTCTACTACGGATGTGAAGATTTTTTCATATTTTCCTGAGAGTTTTGATGTTGAAAAAACTTTTCGAGAAAATTATGCGATAAACAGTGGGCGATACTTCAAAGAAAATATTGCTCCTTATATGGATTACTGGAAAGATGGTATTGAGAGAGTATTGTATTCTAATAAAATGGATTTTTCTCGGCCAAGCTGGTGGTTGAATGGGAGGATTCGATTAAGTTCCACTAATGAGAAGGCTTATCTTAGAAAAGTTGGGCTGGATTACTTTAATTGGGATGATAGTAAACCCGTTTATGTTTTGTTTCTGCATTCTTTAACTGATGCGCTTTATAATAATTTTGAAATTTATCATGGATATAAGGAGTGGGTTGAGGAGACACTTAAGATAGCTCAAAGCATGCCGCATGTGAATTGGGTTATTCGGAATCATCCAGCCTCTCCAGCATACGATAGTACGGACCAATTTGAAATTTGGGCAGAGCAGTATCAGTCGCACAATATTGCGTTTAGTCGCGCGCGAGAATTTGATAAATCTATGCTTTGGTCTATCTGTGATCTCGCAATCACTGTTCGAGGGAGTATCTCTAATGAATTGCCCTCGTATGGATTCCCAATTATTCAGGCTGGACACTCCGAGATGTCACATTGTGGCTTTTCGCGTGTTGCTTTGACAAAAGAGCACTATCGCGAGATGCTTGAGGCTGGCCCATTTGTGGTTACTGAAGAAGAGGTCAAGCTTGCGCGGTTATGGATGTATACCTATCGCAACTTAACTCACGTGAAGTCGCCCATTATCCCAACATACTCCTTAGGGAAAACGGATACTTTATTTTATATTTCGCGAATGAACATGTCTGTTTATCAAGTTGAGGATGATGATGTATTTCGCCATGTGGCGACTATGATCGAGAGGAGAGATCCTGCACTTTATAGATATGATCTTCTTGATGAGGCAAAAGCTGCAAAAAATAGAGACCTAGAGAGGTATGTAGTTTCTCATCCTCTCTCAACACAATATTGTGAGCCTATGAGGCAAACCAACTTGGACTTGACGGTGTCTTGTACCAGCAAGGCGTCAGATGCCAGTTTTGAGTTGGAGGCAGTTTCTAGTTTCTTTGATGGGTTCTCTCGGGCTCATGAGTGGGGGCGTTGGACGACAAAGAAACATGCTTCGGCAATGTTTATATTGGGAGAGGAGATTACTTCTGACCTAGAACTCGCTATTGTTGCAAAAGCAATGGTGTTTTCATCTGAAAAGGCAGGGGTAATTTTGCCGGGCGCTGAACATGCAAGAATTCTGCATTTGCCAATTGACGTTTGTGTGAATGGGAGAAAGCTACAAACAATTCATTTTCATGGCGACCATGAGGGCGACAAGTTTCGAACTTATCGTATGATAGTGCCAAAAGAAATTCTTGAAAATGAGCGTTGCATTTTTGTGAGTTTTAAAATTCCAATAGAAGGTAGAACTTTGAAGTCTATGGGCGATCCTAGACAAGACACTCGCGAGCTAGGTTTGGGATTGCAGGGATTTAGTATTTCCAAGGTTAATGCTTTGCCCGACCATAAGGTGATTGGGGAAGACGTTCTGTTCGATAGTGCGGTCGGTATGAATCAGGTTCAAGGATTTGCTGAACCCAGTCGGAATAGGCGTTGGACTGACAGTTTGACACCAAGTGCCTGCGTTTTTTACAAGGACTTGTCACGCGATAATGGCGATAAACTCCTTAAGATAACTAGTAGTTCCACCTATCTTTTCCCTCCTGCTAAAGGTGAAGAGAGAGTCAGGGACTGGTCTAGAAAGTTGGTTGCTTTGGGTGATGGCATGTATCGAAAAATAATTAAAAAGAAAAAACGGAAAAGAAATGTGACTGCTTTGCCGTCCTATATGGATGTCGATGTATTTGTTGAGAACCAGAAAATAGGATCTCTTTCTTACAATTACCAGGATGATGCAAATAATACAGTTACTAAGATGTTGCCAATCCCAAGTAATATAAAATTTGATACTAATTTTGCTGACATCAAGTTTAGGCTGAGTTCGTCAGGGAATAGCGCTATTTTTCCTTCGTCAAAACATAAGGTAGATGATTTGCGCATCGCTATTTCATCTATCTGCATTGACCGTGATCATATCGTTTAAGTTGTTGTTTTTAGAACTTATGTGAGATTGCTTTATGGCTAATATTCCAGTTATTGTGCAAGCAAGAATGACGTCATCTCGGTTGCCGGGAAAAGTAATGAAGCCCTTTGGTGGGGCAACTTTTCTTGAAAGTTGTCTTGATCGCTGTGCTGAGGTTGAAGGAATAAGCGAAGTTATTTGTGCGACCACTGAGGGGGCAGAGTGCGACGGTATTGAAAATCTGTGCCATAAGCGTGGATATCGAGTACATCGAGGTGATGAGTTTGATGTTTTAGGCCGTTACTATAATGCAGCTAAAGCTGTAAAGGCAGATGCAGTAATGCGCATCACGAGCGATTGTCCGCTTGCCGATCCTGGTGTTGCGCATGAAATTCTGGTTAGCTTTCTCGAGGGAGGGGCCGATTTGGTCACAACAAACATCCCCGTTAGCTGGCCGATTGGGTTGGATGTAGAAGTGTTTACATTTGATGCTCTCGAAGAGGCGTTTTTTGAAGCGCAACATCCTTTTGAGAGGGAGCACGTTAGTCCCTTCATACGTCATCGTCCCATGCGATATCGCTTGAAGAACCATCCATGCCCAATCGAAGGGCTATCGCATTGGCGAATGACGCTCGATACTGCAGACGATTTAGAATTTTTCTATAAACTTGAAGAAGAGTATTCAGGCGATTTAATGAAATCAACCTGGCGTGAAGTTACTTCATTTTTGCAGGAAAGAAACGACATCGTTCGGATCAATTCAGATATCTGAGTAAACTGACGTTTGCATTTTTTTTCCAATTGATTTTCTGCTTCGTTTCAATCAAAAGATGCAACAGATTCCAATCGAAAGTTAACTAGTGCAGAGATTGATAGAAGGCATTCATGGCAAACGAAATTGGTATGCATGAGTTCGACAAAAATCGTGTCGATCTAAATGATAAAGTAATTTTGATTACTGGTGGGACTGGCTCGTTCGGGAAGCAGTTTTCTCGTACGATTATATCGAATTGGAATCCGAGAAAGCTCATTATATACTCTCGTGATGAACTTAAACAGTTTGAAATGGCAAACGAGCTACGAGCAACTCTTACTGCCGCGGAGTTCTCTAAGTTTCGTTTTTTTATTGGTGATGTTCGTGATTCTAAGCGCCTGACTATGGCGATGATGGGTGTGGATTATGTGGTGCACGCTGCAGCTCTTAAGCATGTGCCTATCGCCGAGTACAACCCAATGGAATGTGTTAAGACTAACATGTTCGGTGCAGAGAATGTCATTTCTGCGGCGATTTCTCAGAATGTTGAGAAGGTTATCGCTCTTTCGACAGACAAAGCCTGTAACCCAATTAACCTGTATGGTGCAAGCAAACTAGCTTCTGATAAGACATTCGTTGCGGCAAATAACCTGGTTGGTGCGGGTAAAACAAGATTCGCAGTGGTGCGATACGGTAACGTTACAGGCTCTCGCGGTTCAGTTATTCCGTTCTTCCGTGAAATAGCAAAGCGAGGAAAAGCACTTCCGATTACTGATACTCGAATGACGCGCTTCTGGATTACCTTGCAGCAAGGTGTGAACTTTGTTTTGTCAAATTTCGAGTTAATGCATGGAGGTGAGATTTTTGTACCGAAAATTCCTAGCACCAAGATTACAGATTTGGCCAAAGTAATTGCTCCAGAACTCCCTATAAGTGAAGTTGGAATTCGTCCGGGTGAGAAGATTCATGAGATGATGATTGCTGAAGATGATGCCCATGCTACGGTGGATCTCGGAGATCGTTATGCAATTGAACCAGTGTTTGCCGAGTTTCCCCGACCATCTTTTAAAGATACCCATAATGCGCGCAGTGTTCCTGAAATGTTCTCATACTCAAGCGGGACCAATGATTGGTGGCTAAGTGAAGATGAGATGAGTTGGATGCTTAGCCAAGCGGGTGTTTAATCATCTTTAGAAGATGTAAATAGTTAACACACTGTTGGCGAGGTAAGTATGTCTGGGGTGCTTAGAGTAGCTGTTCGCGCCGATGCTGGTCATGTTATCGGCACGGGACATGTCATGCGTTGCATGAGTATTTGCGAAGAATTGCGAAAACTTGGAGCGCAGTGTGTTTTTTTTTGTAAGCGCCATCAAGGCCATTTGAGAGAACTAATATTGAAGCGTGGCTTTGATTGTATTCTACTGGAAGTGGACTCATCTTGGCGCGCTTCAGGGCATTTGTCATGGGTTGGTGGCTCTCCTGAGGATGATCTGGAGCAATTTCTTGATCAACTAAGAGGTGTCAAGCCGTTCGATCTCGTTATTATTGACCATTATGGGCTGGATGGAGAGTACGAGAAGCAAGTTCGTCGATTTGTTCCGGTTATTGCTGTTCTAGATGACTTGGCAGATAGGCCACATGATTGTGATGTTTTGGTTGATCAAAATGTTGGTCATGATGCAAGTTGTTATTTGGACTTGGTGCCAGAAGATGCACTTCTTTGTGTTGGCGAGAAGTATGCGCCATTAAGAACTGTATTTGCTGAACTTCGAGATCAATCTCTCGAAAGGCGCAATTACGCTAGTTCTCAGTTCTCCGTGCTGGTGGCGTATGGAGGAGCAGATCCTGATAACTTAACTGGCCGAACTATTGATGCACTATCTGGCTTGAGCAAAATTGCCCACGTTGATGTGGTTTTGTCCAGTATTGCAAAACATTTGCCGTCTGTGAGGGCGCTGATTGATGAGCTCTCAAATGTCACATTGCATGTAGATACTCGAGAGATGCCTGAGCTTATGCTCAATGCTGATTTCGCGATTGGTGCAGCCGGTGTAACTGCATTGGAGCGATGTGCTTTGGGGCTGCCAACACTTATGGCTATCATTGCAGCCAATCAAATCTCTACAGCCGAGTTTTTGGAACGTAAAGGCGCAGTGAAGCTACTTGGGCATGTCGATGATATTGACGCATTTAAGTTGAAGCAGGCTGTTTGTAAGCTCGTTGATGCACCTGAGGAGTTGAGTAACATGAGTCAAGCAGCCGCCGCTTTGTGTGATGGTAAAGGACTTGAGCGGATTGTTCCAAATCTCTTGAGAAAATTAAACTAAAAATTAGGATCGTTATCGTGCTGCCTTATGGACGTCAATCAATTTGTCAAGCCGACATAGATGAAGTTACGAGAGTTCTTAAAGGTGATTTCTTAACTACCGGACCAGAGGTCCCAAGTTTTGAGAGTGCCTTTGCTTCATATGTAGATGTACCATTTGCAGTTGCGTGTGCAAATGGTACTGCTGCTTTACATCTAGTTTCACTTGCACTTGGTTTGAAGCCCGGTGATCAAGTGATCGTACCAACAATGTCTTTTGTCGCGACTGCAAATGGCCCACATTATTGTGGAGCTGATATTATTTTTGCAGACGTTGATCCTGATAGCGGTTTGGTTACAGCGGATACCATCAAAGAGGCTTTAACCCGTGCTGATCTAGATCGATTGAAAGCTATTTTTGTTGTGCACCTCACCGGTGCTTCAGTTGACATGACTGGAATTTCTGATCTTGCCCGCGAGGTTTCTGTTCCTTTAGTCGAGGATGCTTGCCATGCCGTTGGAAGCAATTATCTGCTGAGTAGCGAGGCAAGAGGAAGGGTCGGTGACTGCCAATTATCTGATTTTGCAGTTTTTTCTTTTCATCCGGTGAAGACAATCACATGCGGTGAGGGGGGAATGATTACCACGCGCTCAGAAGAATATGCCTCACGGCTTAAACTGCTTCGCAACCATGGTTTAATAAGGGATTCTAACCAGTGGGTTGATGAGCGTCTTGGTTGTGACGAGGTCACCGGAGAGGTGAATCCGTGGGTGTATGAGTTACAGGTGCTTGGGTATAATTATAGACTAACCGACTTCCAAGCCGTTTTGGGTAAAAATCAGTTGCAGAAAATGTCTAATTTTGGTCCGAAAAGGCAGTTGCTCATCCAAGAGTATCGCAAGCATCTAACTAATGTAAGTCCGAATGTTGTATTAGCGAACACCGTGCTTCAGAGTGAGGCTGTTCATCATCTTGTTTCTGCTTTAATTGATTTCAGCGCTATCAAGAAAAGTCGACGTCAGGTGATGCTTGAGTTGCAAGAATACGGAATTGGTACCCAAGTTCACTATATCCCGATTCATTTTCAGCCTTACTATCGCCATAAGTATGGTTTCCTCAATCTTACTGGCGCGGAAAAATACTACGAACGTTGCCTGTCACTGCCGCTGTTTCCTGATATGTCGGTCGATGACGTCGAGTTCGTTGTTGATCGATTGATGTTAGTCACTGGCGTATGAGTGATGTTTCGGCGGAAATTGTCGCCAACCCGAGGGGATTATCTTGGTAGATTGTTCATACACGTTTCGGCCCGTAAATGCCGCTGATAAATTAGACGTCTTGAGATGGCGAAATTGTAAAGATGTTCGGCAAGCAATGCTTACCACAGATGAAATTTCACTCGAAACTCATTTGAGTTGGTGGGATAAAGCTATGGAAGATCTCTCATACCGTATGTTTATTGTTGAGCGTGAAGGTGTTCCTATATCCGTAACGTATTACATGGGGGTCGCACGAGGCGATGCGGCTTGGTGGGGGTTCTACTTGACCGATCAGGGTTTGGAGACTCAAGCAGATCTGCTCGACGTCTGGGCTCATGTGGAAACCGCTGGCATTATCTATCCGTTTAAATACATGAATGTAAAGTCGATCTTTTGCGAGGTTCGAACTGAGAACACGTCTGTTTTAAGTTGGCACAAACGCTTTGGATTCGAAGTGCTTCCTCAGGAAGTTTCAGCTAATACTAAGAATTATGATCTTGTAGTGAAGGGGCTGTCAAGGGAGCGTTATTCGACTTTACTGCAAAGGGGGCTTTATAAGCGTGGAGCCAAAGTCGACTTTCAATGTCATCCGTTTGATGACTAAAGTGAAGCTTTGCCTTTAAGAAAGCGGCGGAAATTATGAGTAACACTTACTTAATTGCATCCACTAAACAATGGAATATTGATGCTTTTATGCAAGAACGGCATCGTTTCAGTGGTAGTTGGAGCATAATCACTAGCAATGAAGATCTTACAGACGAGCTGTTGTCCGCACTTTCTCCTCGCTATGTATTTTTTCTACATTGGAATTGGATTGTTCCTGCTAGCATTCTTTCATCACATGAATGCGTTTGTTTTCATATGACTGACGTTCCTTTTGGCAGGGGGGGCAGCCCTTTGCAGAATTTGATTGCTCGCGGGTTTGAAACAACACAGTTATCAGCGTTAAAAATGACTGAAGAATTAGATGCTGGACCTGTTTATCGCAAAGAAGAGTTGTTTTTAGGCGGTTCTGCAGATGAGATTTTTCATAGATCCGCACGAGTGGCTATAGATATCATTGATTGGATGGTCGAAAATGAACCCGTCCCGGTGGAGCAAGTTGGCAAAGTGACTAAATTTGCGCGGCGAAGACCAGCGCAAAGCATGATCACATGATGTTGGGATTGATGAGGTTTACAATCATATTCGAATGCTTGATGCAGAGGGTTACCCTTCTGCTTTTATGGAACACGGTGGGCTTAGATTTGAGTTCAAAAATGCGCGTTTAGTAGATAACTGCGTCGATGCAACTGTAAGTATAAGAAGAAATCTTAATAACAAGGATGAAGTACAATGAGCGAAGTAGTAGCTGCTATTGTTGCTCACGCTGATGATGAAGCGCTTGGATGCGGTGGTACACTGGCTAAACATGTCGCAAGTGGTGATAGCGTATATGTAGTCTTTGTTGCGGACGGTACTGGCTCTCGCTCTGAGGGCCAGAGTGAGGGTGCGCTTGCTTTGCAGCAGAGACAAAGGGCAGCGATTGATGCAGTTTCGAAAATAGGTGCCCAGTCGCCAATATTTCTGGATTTGCCAGACAATCAATTGGATGCATTGTCTCTACTCGAAGTCATCAAAACACTAGAACCAGTCCTGACTGAGATTGATCCGACGATCATATACACACATCATGGTGGCGACTTAAACATTGATCACAGGACGGTTTGTCAAGCAGTTATGACCATTTTTCGTCCGATGCCTAGTAGTGGTGTTAAAGCGATTTATGGTTTTGAGACGATGTCTAGCACTGAGTGGCGTTTTGACGAGCCGCGAGCACATTTTACCCCGAACAGATACGTTGACGTCTCTAATACATTCGAGAAAAAAGTTGCAGCTCTTAGAGCTTATGATATTGAGATGCGAGAGTTTCCTCACCCCCGATCGATAAAAGCAGTTGAAGCACTGGCGACGTATAGAGGGGCAACTGTGGGCTGCACTTTGGCGGAGGCCTTTACGGTACTACGCCAGGTCGATTTTTAAGAGGTTTTCTATGTCTAAATACATTACGATTGACGGCAAAAGAATAGGTCAAGATGAAAAGCCTTATGTCATCGCAGAAATGTCGGGTAACCATAACCAGAGTATCGATAGAGCGATAAAGCTAGTTGATATCGCCGCTGAAGCTGGTGCTGATGCCATAAAGTTGCAAACTTATACCGCTGATACGATGACAATTGATGTTAGCGATGGTGAGTTTCATATTGATGATGGCGGATTGTGGCATAATCGATCTTTGTACGAACTTTATCAGGAAGCATACACTCCTTGGGAGTGGCATGCTCAGATTTTTGAGCATGCCAAAAGTAAGGGGATTACTTGCTTTAGCTCACCTTTTGATACTAGCGCAGTTGATTTTCTCGAAACACTTGGTGCTCCTGCCTATAAGATTGCATCGTTAGAGCTCACGGACTTGGATTTAGTTGCACGAGCTGCAAAGACTGGCAAACCTGTAATTATGTCAACTGGCATGGCAACTTTATCTGAAATTGATGAAGCTGTTCAGACTGCACGTGAAGCTGGGTGTCGTGAACTAGTATTGCTTAAATGTACTAGTGCGTATCCAGCTCAGCCTGAAGATGCAAATTTGTTGAGTATTCCAACTTTGCGTCGGAATTTCGAATGCCAAGTAGGGTTGTCAGATCATACTATGGGAACGCATATACCTATAGCTGCTGTCGCCTTAGGTGCTACTGTAATTGAAAAGCACTTCACAACTTGCCGCGCAGATGGAGGAGTTGATGCCGCTTTTTCTTTGGAGCCACATGAGCTGAAAGATCTAGTTGAGCACACAAGAGATGCTCATTTGTCGATTGGTAAAGCCCGTTTTGGTACTTCGTCTAGCGAGGCAACCGCAAAAAACCATCGGCGCTCACTGTATGTAGTGAGAGACTTAAAAGCAGGGCAAGTTCTGAAAAACGAAGATGTAAAAGCTATTAGGCCTGGTCTTGGCTTGCCGGTGAAGTTCCGTACAAAAGTGGTTGGATTAAGCTTACAACATGATGTGAAACGGGGTACACCGCTGACTTGGGATATCTTTAAATAGGTAGCCTGTCTTCCATAAAAAAGGTTGATATGTAATGAATAATAACGAACTGTTGACTGGCGCATTTTCCGAGGCGTTAGTTATTGATAAGTCTCAAGTAACTAACGAGTTGCAGTACAATTCCATTAAAGAATGGGACTCTGTGGCACACATGTCCTTAGTTGCGGCACTAGAAGAGACATTTGATATTATGCTTGATACTGATGATATCATTGATATGAGTAGTGTATTGAAGGCAAAAGAAATTTTGGCCAAGTACGATGTTAAGTTCTAATTTGCTAGCTGGTAAAGTCGCACTTGTTACCGGCGCTAGCCGAGGAATTGGACTGGCGATTGTAAAAAGATTTGCTCTTGAAGGTGCAAGCGTTTACATGAATAGTCGCTCCGAAGGAAGTATTGATGAACTAGCTAAGCAAATCTCGGCTGATTTTTCTGCTGATGTCCAGCCATTGTATTTTGATGTGACGGATTCCAATGCAGTACAAAAAGCTGTCTGGTCTGTTGCAAAGAAAAGTGGACGCTTGGATGTGCTAGTCAATAATGCGGGCATTATGCGAGATGCAATGATTGCAATGTCTAGCGACAGTTTGATTAGAGATAACATGGCTGTAAACTTCGAAGGTAGTTTCTATTGCTCGCGTATTGCAGCCAGGATTATGATGAAACAATCATATGGTTCAATTATCAATTTGTCTTCGATCATTGGAACTGTTGGTGTTGGGGGGCATAGTGCATATGCGGCTAGCAAATCTGCAGTGATTGGAATGTCGCATGCTATGGCGAAAGAGCTTGCACCCAAAGGTGTTCGTGTGAATGTCCTGGCTCCTGGTTTTATCGAAACTGATCTAACTGAAAATATCAAATCAGAGCGTCGAAAGAGCGTTATAGATCAGATCATGATGGGACGTGCTGGTACTCCAAATGATGTAGCCAATGTTGCACTGTTTTTAGCAAGCGATCTCTCTCAGTATGTGTCTAATCAGGTGATTGGTGTCGATGGATGCATGGTAACTTGAGCGAGTTATGAGTGTAGGGCGCGCGCGCTTCTTACTCATTTAGACTTTTCTTTAATATTTCTAAGCGGCATATTCATTACTTATGAGGCTACTTGGTGATTAAGTTTTAGCTTACTTATTAATAAGGTGAATGCGGGTGAACTTTTATCTTTCCTGTGCACGAGAGTTTGCGGAGCGTCCCCTTGCTACAGACGATACAGGTAAAACTCTTTTCTATCGTGATGTGCTCGTGGCAATTGAGGAATGGAAGAAAGAGCTGGGCGTGGAGAAACGCCTTATTGCGCTTTTAATGGACAACAGCATCGATTGTCTGCGTGCATATCTCTCACTCGCAGCTTGCGGTCATGCAATTATCCTTCTGCCTTCGGTTCTTTCTTCTGAAAATTTAGCTCGCATTAATGAGCTATATCTGCCCGATTTTTGTTTATCTATTTCAAATGAAACGGGTGCGTTAAGTAAGTCTTGCCAAAATAGTCTAAATGGACGGCTTGCTGATGATCTTTCAGTACTTCTTTCTACTTCAGGTAGTACTGGCTCTCCCAAACTTGTTCGATTTGATGCTAAGCGTTTAGAGTGTAATGCACGAGCAATTGCTGAGTATTTACAATTAGATCGACATGAGCAACCTTTGTGTCATCTACCTTTTTATTACAGTTTTGGTCTATCGATTCTTCATAGTCATTACGTTGTTGGCGCACATATGCAATTAACGAAGTTTTCGATTATGGAGAAGCAGTTTTGGGAGCGTTTAGACGGAGCAACGTCGTTGTCAGGCGTGCCGTTTCATTTTGAGCTATTAAAACAGTTAAGGTTTGAGCGGCGTGCTCCTAGCAGTTTGAAAACGCTAACACAAGCTGGCGGTAAAATGCGAGAAGAGCTGGTTTCACATTTTGCAAGCATAGCGGGAGAAAGGGATTGGCAGCTGATTATTATGTATGGACAAACAGAAGCTGCGCCGAGGATAAGTTGGCTTCCGCCTGAAAATGTATGCGAAAAGCCAAACTCTATCGGTGTTCCTATTCCAGGCGTTTCCTTGGCACTTTTGGATGAGCAAGGACAAGAGATCTTAATTCCAGGTCAGGAAGGCGAACTTGTCGTAAAAAGTCCTTCAATAATGCTTGGATATGCAGAAAAGCGTTCCGACCTCTTGTTGGGTGATGAATATGGAAATGAGTTGAAGACAGGCGATGTGGCAAAGTTCGACAAAGAAGGCTTCTTTTACATTGTCGGTAGAAAGAGTCGGTTTGTCAAAGTTCAAGGCAATCGTGTGAGCCTTCAAAGTGTGGAAGATCACATGAAAGACCTCGGCCATGATTGTGTGTGTTTGGGGAGGGATGATGAACTGCTAATCGTTATGAATGGCGAGTGTGTAGACCTTGCAGCTGTGCGAGATGCTGCTGTTAGATCTTTCTCCATACCTCCACGTTCAGTAATAGTTCGCAAAGTGGCAAAGTTTCCTCGCGCTGAGAGTGGCAAGGTTAAGTACGCAGAGTTAATGATGATGATGCAAGGTGAGGCATCAGTATGAGTATTCAGGCATTGATCGATGAGTTGTACCTGGAGCCTGTTTATGGCCTTTCTCAGCAGGAAAAAGATCAAAAAATATTGCCAATCATTAATGCGCTTACATTGAAGCATGAAGAATGTTGTGAGGCATATGGAAACATCTTGAAGGTTAGGAATGACTCAAGCCGCATTGCCGATAACATCGCTGATGTTCCTTTCTTGCCAGTGCGACTCTTTAAAACTAATTTGTTGTCGTCAGTGAGAGAGAGCGAGCAACTTAAAGTTTTGACGTCTTCTGGTACCACAGGTCAGCAAGTGTCCAGAATAGTTCTCGATAAAGACACTTCAGTTTACCAAACGAAAACTGTTGTTAAAATTATGCAACATTTCTTGGGTAAAGATCGTTTACCTATGTTGATTATCGATCATCCAAATGTCGTTAAGAATAGGCAGAGTTTTTCTGCTAGGGGAGCTGGCATTCTGGGTATGTCAAATTTTGGCCGTTCTCACACTTATATTTTAAATGATGATGATATGGGTATTGATTGGGAGAAACTAGTTTCGTTTCTTGAGAAATACTCCGGTGGTCCAGTTTTATTATTTGGTTTCACTTTCATGGTCTGGAAGTACTTGATACAAGCTCTCGAAAAAACGGGGCGACGTATCAATATCCCAAACGGGATACTCATACATTCTGGAGGTTGGAAAAAACTGGTTGAGGAAGCTGTTGATAATGAGACATTTAAATCGAGATTAAAGGCCGCCACTGGCATCAATAAAGTTCACAATTTTTACGGGATGGTCGAGCAAGTTGGCTCCATTTTCGTTGAATGCGAACATGGTCATCTTCACGCTCCAATTTTTTCGGATGTGATAATTAGGAACCCATTAGATTGGAGCGAGATGCCAGCCAATGAACAAGGGCTTGTTCAAGTTGTATCCTGCCTTCCCCTTAGCTATCCAGGGCATTCATTGTTGACTGAGGATCTTGGTGTGCTTCTTGGTGAAGATGACTGTCCTTGCGGTAAAAAAGGTCGGTATTTCTCAGTATCAGGGAGATTGCCTAAATCTGAAGCAAGAGGATGTAGTGATACATTTCAGGAGAATAGACCTTGAGTAGCCAACTTGCCAAATTAATCGATGAAAAGGTTGAGTTTTTAACACCTAGGGTATGCAGTGTAGAAGATGTTTGTGCTCAAACTACACTTCCGATATTTTCAGATGCAGCATTAAGTTTTATCAATGCACTTTCGAGAGCAATCTTGAGGAACACTCATTTGCGCCAATTTCCCGAGCTTATTGCGTTTGGGCACTGGATGCGACGACGAAACATTTTATCCCTTAAAGAAAACCTTTTTCAAGATCTGCGAGACCGTTGCTTAGTAGGTCGCGGTGTAGCTCTTCACATCGCACCAGCAAATGTTGATACTATTTTTCTATACTCTGTTCTTTTATCTCTTTTGTGTGGGAACATCAACATTGTGCGTCTTTCCTCGCGAAGAAGCGAGCAGTTAGAGACTATCGTTGAGTTGATTTCTAACTTGCTAAAGGATGAAAGCCATAAAGAAGTTGCTCAGCGGTTAATTGTGTTACGTTATGAGCGAAGTGATAGCATTACAGGTGACTTGTCTAAGTTGGCTGATCTACGCGTACTGTGGGGGGGGGACACAACAGTCAGCTCGATCCGTAAACTTCCAGCTAAGCCACATACGAGTGATGTTTGCTTTCCCGATCGGTGGTCTCTTGCTGTATTTAATGCTGACGACCTCGTAGAATTTGGAATTGACGATGAGCTTGTTCGACATTTCGCAAATGATTCTTACTGGTTTGGTCAGCAAGCTTGCTCGTCACCGCGATTGGTGATTTGGAGAGGCAAGTTCGAAAATTGTAGGCAGGCTTCTGAGGTTTTCTGGTCTAAGCTTAGCGCTGCTGCATTGCATTTTTCTGATGATTTGCTAGCAGTTGATTACGTTAATAAGCTTGTTGCAGTGGATGAAATGTCAATTCGAGGCGAAATTGCATCCAGTCGAGTAAATGCCAATAATCTTCTAAGTGTTGTGGATTTTGCTAAGGATGCATTACCGCAACTGGAGCACCACTGTGGAGCTGGTTTGTTCTTCCAAGCTTCTGTTTCGTCTCTTAAAGAAATAGCGCCTTTACTAGAGAGCAAAACGCAAACAGTCGTATCTGAGGGAATCACAAAAAGTGAGTGGTTGCAATTTATCACTGAATGCAAGCCGACTGGGATCAGCAGAATTGTTCCCGTTGGCGAAGCATTGAATTTTTCCTCGATTTGGGATGGGATGGATTTATTACGAGAGTTCACACGTGAAATTACAATTCATCTCTAATATTCAAGAAAGATAGATGCTCTGGAATGATTAGTGGCATGGCATCGTTTGGATCTGTAAATGCAGCAGGGTATGCCCCAAGAATCTATATTTTTATATGATGTTACACGCCTCATTGCACGGCGATGTATGCCTTTTCCTACTGGGATCGATCGAATTGATGTGAAGTTAGCGGTTGCGGTTTTTGATAATTTTTCGAAGGTGTCCTCGCCAATAATTGCCATAAATGGTCAATACCGGGTCTTGGGAGGACGTGAACGAGTAATTGTTATAGATTTTCTGAAGGCTCTGGAGGCATTTTGGTTTAAGCAAGAGAATATTCCTGATGCGACTCTTCGCCAGGTGAATCGTCTTGGTATTGCTCCCTTCACAAAAAGCCCTTCGAAGCGTAAGAGGAAACCTGATCCTCTTGTGAAGAGGGCGCGTAATCGTGTTTGCGCTATTTTCGAAGCTGCTCTGCAAAATACTCTTTTCTGGAGTCACCAGTTAACTCGGCGCGAAGAAGTAGTTGATTTTAAAAATATTTGCTACATTAACGTTTCTCATCAAGGTTTACTTCGCAGTTGTAATGTTTTGAAGAGGCTTTCGGATAACTCTAAACTTACAGTGGTGTGTTATTTGCACGATCTGATGCCGCTAGAAATACCGGAATACACTAGACGAGATCAGTTAGAATCTTTGCGAAGCTTTTTTGACGAGACTACTAAATACTCTACGCAGTATGTTGTAAACTCTCGTTCAACGTTTCAATCTCTAAAAGCATTTTTGGATGCGAAGGGGATTATGCGATCCTTTCCTCAGGTAAAGGTTATTTATCCTGGAATACGCCGGTTGGAGACAGGGAAAGATGTTGATTTAAACAATGAAACTATAGATGCGCCTTCAGCTGAACGTGTGGAGTTCACAGTTTTGGGCACAATTGAGCCAAGAAAAAATCATTTGCTTTTGCTGCAGATTTGGAGAGAACTGGCAGACTCTGGTTTTGAACCGATGCCGCATCTAAATTTTATTGGAAAGCGTGGGTGGATGTATGACAGTGTCGCAGCTTTTTTAGATAACTGTGATGTTATTCGGCCATACATTCATGAGCACTCTGGATTGGCTGATAATGAGGTTGCCAACATCATTAGAAGATCAAAGGCGCTTCTCTACCCTACTTTTGCAGAAGGTTTCGGGTTTCCTCTTGTTGAAGCTTTAGCATTAAACTGTCCAATTGTTGCATCTGACATAGGAATTTTTAGGGAGCTTATTTTGGATGGTGCTAACTTAATTCATCCCCTTGATGGAAAAGCTTGGATGGAAGAAGTTAAACGAGTTTCATTAGGTGGCAAGCTAAGTGTTTCAACACTAATTCATGAACTCCCGACTTGGGATGAGCACAAAGCAGAGTTTTGCCGATTGCTTGAAGATGTGACCGATGTCGAAATGGATAGTAGTTGTTAGTCATTGATAAGAATATGTTCAAGCGCATCAGTTTTCAGAAAAACATGGTAGTCTCATGGTTCATCGCCTCCTTACCAACAACGGCCCGAACGTCACCACGTACACCACAAAAGCCAGTATCCATGCCAGGGCGGAGATGTCGTAGAGCCTTGCAGACATCTCTGGCATCTGTCCTGCGGTGAAGCGGAGGAGGATGGAGAGGGTCATGGCGCAGTAGAGGAAGGTGGTGCCTTTGCTTGCTTTAAGATCCTGACCGGTATGTCCGAGGGTGGCGCGGGTCATGACGCGAGGGTCATCATGCCCATGACACCGGCCATGAGCAGGTGTTGGGAGCCGGTGACATCAAGCAGGTCTGGGAGGAGGATTGCAAAGCCCAGAAGCAACAGGCCTGTGGGGACGAACAGATACGCCACATGAAGCACCAGAACCAGAGGCTCTTTGAAGGTATACTGCCCTTTCCAGCGAGCCAGACGGGCAAAGTGGAGGCTGCCTGCAATCACAAGCGCCACACCTGCAAGCCAATGATCTTCCAGTGCTGTCCAGATCAGAAGCCCTGCCAAGAGGAACAGTAGGGAGAGCTTGTCGAACTTCTGCATAGGGCCAACAGGGAGATTCTTACTGCCTTGCTTCACGAGCCAGTTGCGGGTGAAGGACGGGATGATACGTCCGCCGATCAGACCTACCATCAGCACCATGGTGGAAATGCCAAGGCGCATACCATAGCCGTTTGCAGCGTACCCACCGCTCCAGGCTTCCCAGTGGAACAGTAGGTTTGCGATGATGAGCAGGGCCATCAAAGCAAGCACGATCAGATTGCGCCAGTTCTTACCTGCCATAATCTCGCGCAAGCAAGCTGCTGCGAGCATCAAGGGCATGGAGATATCCAGCACGACGATCAAGCCAGCTGGCAGATAGGCCCCAAACAGGATCGCCACACGGCCAATCACCCATAAGCTAAAGAGTAAAATCAACGGCTTGCCGACAATCGGCATCCGCCCGGTCCAGTTGGGAATTGCGGTTAGCAAGAACCCGGCCACCACGGCGTTCAGATAGCCAAACAGGAACTCATGGGCATGCCATGAGACCGGACCAAACGCGACCGGGAGTTCAATATGCCCCGATATCAGTGGAATCCAGAGCAGCATAATCACAACTGCCCAAATGGCACTGGCGAGGAAAAATGGTCTGAACCCGTAACTGAAAAGCGCAGGGCCCTGCCAGGATCTGACTTGTTCCATTGTAGTCGACATGAGGCGCTCTTTTGGCTTTTGGTGATGTGCTTTATGCACATTCAGTGATCTACGCGTTAGCGTTGCCATCAGCTTCACCAATCCAAACTAGCATGTCCTTGACTATTATTAAGTGCACTCTGCATTTACGGGGGATGAAGGTTTCGTCGCGTCACACGCCCCAGAGCTCTGCGATTTTTACGGCAAGAAATTTAGATGCACCAAAAGCACCACATGGCCTCCCATGCAGTGTTGGAACTTAAATCTCCCGAAGATCGGGAGGAGCAAGGCGGCAGGCAACACCTGCGCTACTTGTTAGATATGAGTCTTCGGCATTGGCTACGCGCCTTGCCCGGGCATTTTGGTATGGCCAACATCGCCTCTTATCCTGAAAGACATGATAGCCGGTTTCCCGGAAGGATAGTGGCTTTGCTTAGATAAGTTTCCGTATCCAAACAGGTCCTCTACCCCTGACATGTGCTGCTCTGACCAGCAAATGCCACTGCGTGATGCCCTTCAGGCTTGGGCCCTTCCTCTCAGGCCATGCAGTCACGCCTGAAAATCGGTGCCACCGGACCTCTGCAAGATGCGTTACCCCTCACAAAAGCCCCACCCAGCCCACGACACACCGACGGACGGCCCGCCAGCAGCCCGTCACGTGGGCATGCATTGAGTATGAGCGCACTTTCCAGCAAGGGGGATAAGTTTTTCCGTGCGCTTTCTTGCTCGCTGCAGTGTTTAAACTCAAAGGGCAACTAAGGGCCAAATGCGGACATTCGACCAATTCAATCATTGATTGCAGCTGCTTGTCCTGAAGAGATCTCGGTTTTATTTTGTAGGGATTTTTTCGGAGAATACTCGATTGAGTATCGATTAATTGCGAGTTAGCTCGCAAGTGCAGCATGCTGCTGAATGAACATTACGAGCGAAGAGTGCAAAAAGAAAGCAAACGTTTCTGGCAGCTGAGATTGTCAAAGTGGGGTAGCAGGAACGCAAATGCAGGGCCGGAAAATGTATTTACCTCGTCAAGAATTAGCTTTTATGGTGCAGGCTGCCCTTTGACCGCTGTTTGGCTTATGCAAATCCACACTTGAAATACGAGGTGTTGGTATGACTGAAAGATCAAAAAATACAAATGGGCCTCTGGTCGACAAAGGTGAAGCTAGCATAGAAAGTGCAGCGCAAGCCTCGATAACAGCTTGCGGCGTTTTGCGCTCTATGGCGGTTTTACGTTTGAGAACATCGTGCAAGCCATAGCACGCGATATACTGGCACACAGTATCAAACTTGCTGAGGCAGCTGATTTCCTAGTTATCGACCATTTCCACGAGGAAATATTAACCGAGGTGCTACGCGGGTAAAAAAGCCTGTTAGAGTTCGAAAGGCTGATCTGCCAGCCGCTGGATTGGGCGGCAGGTTTGGCGCTTGCTGCTGACGAGTGGCGCCGTAAGCGGTACCCGAAAAATTAGGTCGCTTTGACTTGTCCAGCTTTTTCAGTTCGGCTGGCGCAATTGAATCCTCAGGATTGAATTCTATAGCTTTCAGGTAAAGCTCGCGTGCATGTTCGGGGTATTGCGGTGCAAAAAGCCTCGCGGAGCGCCTGTAAACTATGTCACTTCTTGCTGGAAATACGCGCACCCACTTTTCAATATGAGCATATGCCTCAGATATCTCTCCTTGATCGACGTAAAGGGCAACTAGTTCTTGCCACAAATGGATATTTCGTGAGCCCGCTGGGAAGTGCTTACGCACCAAATCGAAGGCTTGTTTATACTGTTGAAGCATTCTTAGTGTGCGAATGTGAATTACTATTGAGTCTGCATCTTCTGGAATGAGTTCAAAAAATTCCAATGCGCTGCTGTACTGTTTGTGGCGGACGAGTCCACGTGTATATTCTTTCAGTAATTCAAGGTCAGATTTGATAACGGAACCGTGTGCATCAAAAAGTCGATTAAGCTCTTTAATTTTGGGCTTGCCAATTAGTATTTCAAGCAGTTGGTTTCGCGTTAAATTGTCCGTTTCTCTCCGCATGAAGGTGTCAATCATGCGAGAAACTTGCTCCTCAACCAACCTATCGGTCACGTGAATTTGGTCGTCATGCCAAGCCAATTTACGATCAGTTAAAGTGACAGCTTCAAAACTTGGAAAATAAAACACGTTGTCAAAAGAGCAAACTGCCTCTTCTGCAACCGCCCGCAGCACACTTTTGGAGTAAGTGTTGGCCACAGCGACGTCTAATTGCCTGTGTGTTTGACCTAGCGGCACAGGAGACACCGAGATTAAGATGTTGGGTGTCGCTTCGCAATGAAGGTTTAGGAGTTCGATAGTGCGTACAAGATAAGAGAGTAACTCGTTGTGGCTTAAGACATGCAATTGAAACCTTTCTGGCTCCGTACGCAGTAAGACAGGGAGTGGCGTGACATTCAAGTAATTGCTTGACACTGTGTCGTACCAAACTTCTGACAGTCCGAGCGTGATAATTACGGTGTGAGACGTTGTTACCGTGCGGTACATTTCAGTGACAGCTCGCCTCCTCGCCTCAACTGTACTTCTTGCACACGGTCGGGTGCCGCTTGCGATGTGCAAATCTACGTATCTACCTTCTCCAACTTTGCAGATATTCTTGCCGTAATCATAAGGATTCAATGGGTCCAAAGCCCATGAAAACTCATTAAATATTGAAGGTGTGCCGTAACTGTTCAAAACCCTAACTTGAACACCTGCAAACTCTGGCTGTTTCAAAAGCTCTTTGGCAGGCAGGCGAAAACCTTCCTGTTCTAAATTGCGCTCCACGTTCCGCGCGAAACAAGACCCTACTGTGAAAATCCTGGATCGTGGTTCCAACTTGAAACTAGCCTCGATACGGGGTCTTGCGATAGGTTCAAACCTGTTCGCACTCCCTCTGTTGGGCCAACCAGCAGCAGGGTTACTTTTCCTTACCTCTATCGCTTCTCGAGCAGGGATTACTTGGAGCGGCACCGCAGCCTCCTAGTTTGCAACGTCTATGGCACAACGCTAGGTAAGGTTCTTCATCTTTGTCAAGAAGCGAGTTGTTGAACAGCCAAGTGTCTTAAGTATACCTCGTTAAGCTTTGCAGCGCTCTACGCGGCAACTACCAGCAAGTAGCTGAAGAGTTTAATGAGCTGAAAGCGGAGAACCTGTGACCAAAGAACTAGGTTACTCGGCTGCACGCGTCAAACAAGCAGCTGCTGAAGTCGGTTAACGTTTCGGATAAGAAGCTGTCATCATGAGACAACATCTCATGCGGCGCCCGAAACAGCATCAACTTGTGAGCTTGAGAAGTTGTAAGCCCCGACCAAGTTCTCAAGGATTTCTTACGCGGTTTACTCCATGTAACTTCATTATACCAAATGGTATGAGAAAGTGTTGAGCAATCTCAGTTCAAGGAGGTTCGAGCAACAAGGCTTATTTCCTCCAATAAAACAGCTTGTTATAAGTAAGTGAGAGCACCTTTTCACGAGGCGTGGATTGAACCTAATTGAGAGATTTTCAGTCCGAACTCATTTCGTTGAGCTATCTAGTGATTGCATTGCGTCCTGCACGAGTGATCACATAACACAACGAAGTACTGCGAGCTCGGGTACTCGAAAATCGTCTTGAACATAGCAACAACCCTAGATAGAAATACCCGAATGTCCGATGTAGGTCCAAGGCGTTAGCCGTTACTGATCGAAGTTTTCTGCGTCGTAGTGAACGGCAGCTTTGTCCGCATGGAGACTCATTGTTTCCATAGCACGGCTAACGAGGAGCCCCACAAAGGTTTCAGATGTGAAATCGACCTGCGGTTAAGAACAAGCTAAGAAGGCTCGAATACCATATCAGGGTCAATGCCAGCTAAAGGTCATCAGCCACAACCTATAACTTCCCCGCTTCCCCCTACTTCTCAATCCGGTTGCCGACATTGTATTTCCCACGTGGTTTTTTCATTGGCAGGCGGTCGACTTCTTCCAGTGTCTTGGCGTCATAGATGACAACAGCACCATCCTCTTCCCAGATGGAAACCAGCGCGTGCTTGCCATCCTGTGTGAACTCAACATGGGCAGCGCGGGCGCCTTTTTGAGGGCGCAAGGTCTTTACGATCTCAAGGGTCTGTTTGTCGATGATCTGAATGGCGTCTTTGTGTGGGCCAAAGAAAACATCCACCAGAGATAAGGGGAGTTCTCATGTGTGCGGGTAAAGAAGCCTGACCCGAGCATCTCGATTTGCTTGAGGGTCTCCCATGTTTTCATATCAACGATAGAAACGAGAGGCTCTCTCAGATGAGGGGTTGCCATGACTGTGCGCTCGCCCATCTTCCATGTGGAACCAGAACCCAGATGCGGCATGCCTGTCAGATCCAGATCTGCGATCTTGTGGCCGATCACCAGATCAACCACCTGTCCGCCTGTACCGCTCGGCGAAGCCCCATCACATATTCATCAGTCGGGTCGAGATAGAAATCTTCAACGAGGCTTTTGACTGTGATGGTGCGGAGCGGAAACGGATCCTTGTTGGGGGCTGGTCCTTCCACGCGCCAGTCATGTGCAAAGCCATAGTGGGGTGGATTGGGACCGTAAAACACTTCCCAGATGGAGGGCGTGTCTTTCAGGGCCAACACAAAGCTCTTGCGCTTGGCAGCGAGGTAAACAGCCGAGACACGGCTCGGCGAACCATCCTTGCCTTTCACGTGCTCCACCTTTTGTGGGCTCAGATCATCTGCGGAGAGGATTGCAAACGTATTGGGCAGGTAGTTGGCCACAGCAATCCACTTGCCGTCATGGCTCAGCATGATGTTCCGGCTGTTCAGGCCTGCACGAACACGGCCGACCTCCTGCAGCGCGTAAAGATCAAACTTCTGAATCCAGCCGTCACGGGACATGATGTAGACGTAACGCCCATCCGGTGAGAACTTGGGCTGTCCGCGCGTACCAAACGGCGTCTTGAAGCGTGTCATAACCTCAAAACTGTCTCCATCCAGAACGCTGACAGAGTGATCTGAAGTCTCAACCACCAGCGTCACATTCAGCGGATCTGCCGACCAGAGCGCTTTTTTGACCGGTTCATAGTCGTCGTTTTTAATCAGGCTCGCTGAAATCTGCTCCATCCCCCAAACAGGTCGCCGTCCTGTGGAGTTTTCAAATAGGCGCTGAGCTCGTCGATCTGCTGGTCATTCAACACATCGCGGAAAGACGGCATCTCAGTCGCTTCCCGCCCGCTCCTGATCGTATCCTGAAGCGCTGTGCCACGCAGACTGCCCAGAGTTTCAGGAAGCAGAGCCGGACCGATCAGGCCCAAACGGTTCTCTCCGTGGCATTCAACACAATGCTTTTGATAAAGAGCAGCAGGGTCAGCAAGGCAAGCAGATGCTGTAAGAACAGCCGACCCAAGAGAAACAAGGAGCCTGATCATTGAATTAACTCAGAAATTTGGAGTGCAGTCTACACTAGGGAGTGACGGTCACCATGCCGATCATCTTCTGCGTTTCCCAGTGTGGGCCACACAGATATTGCTGAGAGCCGGCACTTAGGAATGTGAACTCGAAGTTTTCTTCCGGAAACAGCCGGTCAGACTCTTTCTCACCTGCTTCGTTCAAATGAACAGTATGGCTGGTGCGCTTGTCCACGTTCACCCAGCGCACAGTCGTTCCAACAGGCACTGTCAGCTTTTCAGGGCAAAAGCGATACTTGTACATGGTCACGACAGTCACGCCCTCAGCTTCAGCAGAAGGATGCCCGAACATATCGACATAGCGCGCTTCTGCTTTCGCGCAGAGCTCAGCAGCTTTGTCGTCCTCGGCCATCGCTGGTGTCATCATCAGCAAACCCATTGCGACAGCGGAACCTTGAAGAAGTCTTGAGTACATGAGGCGCCCCTCTCAAATGCATATCCAAAATAATCTAGGTATTATCGACAAGGATACACTTGGAAAAACTTAGAGCAAGCTTTGCAGCTTAGAATATCTCTGAAAAGCGGAAGACGGCTTTCGGACAAAGATACGTAAAAACGAAATCCTGGCGGAGGCCCGCGCCTCCAAGAAAAAAGGTGGCCAATTGCTCGGCCACCCTTTGTGTGTTTTAGCGTCCTACCACATTGATTTGGGCAGTTTCGTCATCCAATGCCAAACTGGTGTTCAGCGTCACGTGGTGGAAACGTGCGGATGAAAAGTCATCGTGGATCGCAAAGCCAACTGTATAGGTCTTGCCTGCTTCCAGTGGCACATCGCCAGGCTTGTCGCTTGTCAGCGGACGGGAGAAGACCACAGTCCACATGCCAGCGGAGAGCTTGGCAGACGCTGCGATGTCACCGTCGTTCTGAACACGACGCTCAAGCAGGTAACCATTGGTCGCAGAACCGTCAGCATAGACGCGCATCAGATCCATGAAGGTACCGTCAGCCAGCAGCTGGTCAATTTCTTCAGCAGACTTCAGCTTGTTCCAACCACCCTGTGCTTTACCGCGGCGACCTTTGATTTCGATCTTCGTACGGGTTTCGCTCAGGTACTTCTGGATGGATTCTTTCGCCTTCAGCAGTTCAGCAACATCACCGGAAGCAGCGATTGCTTCTGGGCCCGGATCAAATGGCATGTAGGTGTTGTCTGCGTGGCATGTTGCCCAGCAACCAACCTGTTCACCCATCTTGATGCCAGTACCGGTGATCATCATGGCAACCTTGATCTGGTTCTCCGGATCCATCTTGCCGCCGTCAACGAATGGTGCAGGTGCATGAGGTGCATCTGGCCATTGCAGACGGAAGTAGACGTTCTCGCCATCATGAGCAGCCTGCATCGTCGCATTGATCACACCGCGCTTGCCAGGGATTGGCGTAGGTTCAGTGTTTTCAGTGCCCTTGACGATCTTGTTACCGATGTTTTCCAGCTCTTTCGCGTGACAGGTTGTGCACTGGTCACCACCCTTTGTCAGCGGACGAGCACCACCGTGCTGCTTACCGTTCTGAACGAACTCGAAGGAAGCCTGACCAGGATAGAACAGGGTCATATCCACGCTGTTCACGCCGCTCCAGTCGATGTTTGCACCAACTGTATCGCCAGCATCAGCCGCACTTGCTTCACCGGAAGCTTTTGCGCGTTCTTCAGCAACAGCCGCGTCGACTGCAGCTGCGATCTGCGCCTGCATAGCTTCCTGCTGTGCTTTCTTCGCAGCACTTGCAGATTCTGCTTCAGCAGCTTCCTTCGCTTCGATCCGAGCGAGGCTTTCCATGTATCTTTAGGAATCTCGCGAACGAAGTTGTGGTTCGGTGCCTCGATCATTTCGAGATATTCGTCAGATGCACGATCACGAACGTTGGAGTGCGCAATACCCTTGTGGCAATCGATACAGGTCTGGCCTGTCTTCATTGCATTCAGGTGCTGCTGACGCGCGCGCGGCTTCTGGAATTCCGGCATCATGGATTCAAAATCATGACAGTTACGGCATTCACGGGAATCCGTCGCTTTCATCCGCTCCCATTCGTTCTTGGCAAGATGCAGACGTTTGTTCTCGAACTTCTCACGCGTGTTGATCGTTCCCACGAGCTTGCCCCAAACTTCTTTGGAGGCTTTGATCTTGCGGATGATCTTGTGGGTCCAGTCTTTCGGCACGTGACAGTCTGAACAAACTGCACCGACGCCGGACCGGTTTACGTCGTGGATCGTGCCTGGTATTCCTGATAGACAAAGTCATTCATCTCATGGCACGAGACGCAAAATTCTTTTGTGTTTGTCGCTTCCATGGCGGTGTTGAAACCACCCCAGAAGATAATGCCGACGACAAAGGCCGCCAGAAGGCCACCTACCGGCATTCCCCATAGGAAATACCTGCGCCAGATCGGCTTTTTCTTTTCCGTATCGTTGGACTGGGTCATTTCCAGGCTCCATTTTGGATTTTCTGTCGACCCATCCTTGCCGGGTCGTATGCGGTCGGCTTTCAAGATACGGGGAGCAAATCCGTCATCTCCGGCTGGTACGCAGCCGTTCAGTCTCGATACCGCTGATAAAAAAGAAGGGCGGGCGTGGCGCCCGCCCCTCCAAAAGATCATTAGATCTTATTAAGTTACGTGGTTCGAACGGATGTAAACGTTGAACTTACCGGTTGGAGCGTAAAGGCCCTTAATCCGGGTTTTCTCTTCGAGTGTTTCAGCATCGAAGACAACGATTTCACCGTTTGGCTCCAGAGAGTCGCCCATGTTCCAGTTGGATACCCAAACTTCAGTACCATCTGCGTTGAACTCGAAGTGAACAGCGGCATTGCTTCTGTTTCGGTGATGGTGATTGTTTTCACAATCTCACCGGTTTCTTTCGAGATCACCTGAACAGCCTGCTGAATTTCAGGATCTGGGTGTTTGGTCTGGTCAGCCCATACGTACTTGGAGTTAGGGTGTGTACGGATGAAGAGGCCTGGGCCATCTGTTTCAACTTCGTAACACTTCTTCCAAGCTTCATCTGGACGGCCTGCTGGATCGTTACCCCATACAGATACAGTACCTACGCCGAGGTGGGTTGTACCTGCAACAGGACCACACTTAGGATCGTTCCAGTTAGCACCTGGACCTGGGTGTGGAAGAGCAGCAACGTCGATCATAGCTTCAAGCTTGCGATCTTTGGTGTCCACTACAACCATTTTGTTCGATGCGTTTGCAGCGATCTGGAAGTAACGACCTGTTGGATCGAAGAAGCCATCGTGCAGGAACTTAGCGGAGTCGATTTTTTCGATACGAAGGTTATCGATATCGGTGTAATCAACCTGCCACATCTGGCCAAGTTCTTTAACTGCAACCAGCCATGTTGGCTCATTAGGTGTGGTGTAGATAGCAGCAACGCGGCTTTCTTCTACATAGTCACCGTCAGTGTTGTAACCGCGGGTGGAAACCACTTTCAGAGGTTCCATGGTTACAGCGTCAACAATAGCGAAGTGTGGAGGCCAGTAAGCACCACCAATTACGTATTTGCCGTCACCGGAAATCGCAACGTCGCGAGCGTCGTACGCAACAGTAACTTCAGAAACAAGCATCTTGTCTGGGGTCTGCCAGAGGTCGATCTTGGTCATCTTACCGTCACGGCCCATGGTGTACCAGAAGCGACCTGGCTGCTCTGGTTCTTCCAGTTTATGGTGCTCAGATGCTTTGATCACGTGCACCGCATAACCGGTTGGAATGTGGACCAGAACTTCTTTGGTGTCGCCGTCGATGACAGCCACTTTACCAGCGTCACGCTCGATGACGACGAAGAAGTTTTCCCAGTTGCGGCCGTGCATAGGCTTTGTAGGGTAGTCTTTTTCCTCTACATAAACCTTGCGGGTCTGCTTCATCTGGGTGAGCGACATTTCAGGCGGCTTTGGCGGTTCCAACATAATGTAGGTCGCCATGTCCTTGATTTCTTGCTCGGTCAGAATTTCCGAGAAGTTGTTCATGCCCCCTTCGGTGCCCCAGGCAATGATCTTCTCAAGGCGTTCCTGACCCAGCTGAAGGGTACCACCTTCAGTCACGGTGCCGTCTTTGCCCGTTTTCTTCCAATGAGGCTCCAGGTTTTTACCTGTTGCACCCTTACGGAGAACGCCGTGACAACCTGCGCACTGCTCAAAATAGAGCTGCTTAGAGCGCTCAAAAGCTTCTTCGCTCAGTGTCGGACCTTCTGCAAAGGCGGGCGCAGCTGCACTACCGAGCAGCATCGCAAAGCCGGCCGCTAACGCGTAACCTGACCCACGTCTCTTTTTTTGTAACATTCTCAAACTCCAATGCTGGTGAGACCATGTCACAGTGAATTGATCAGCCGTCACGCTCCTTGACTAATGTTAAGCAAGAAAACTTAGAGCCCCTTTCTGAAACATCACACCTCCCAAAATCGCAGAAAACTCCCCATTCCAGCAAACTTGCGACAGAACGTCTCAACCCTCTTTTCCATGCAGTGGACAACAACCATGCCACGAAACCAAAAACACTGGCACATCACCTGCACATGAAGATAGAGACAAATAACATATTGAAAATATTGATATTAATGGACTGGTTTGCCGTGAGACTCAGTAATCATAAGAAAAGCCGTGTTTCACACTAGTGTGATTCTTACACCCAGCACTCCAGTTTTACGTGCATGCGAAATATTGAGTTTCCATGCGAGCAATCGGCTTCATAAGTGCTCCTGACAGACGTGAGGTCGGCTAGTCCATGTGAGGCTTCATTCAAGGGCGCGCAAGAAAAGAAAAGGCGCCAAAGATTTCATTTTGTAGCGCCCGAAGGACGGGAAACAATGTGTGCCTACATATAATGTGAATTTAGTTCGTTGTTTCCTGCTCTCCGTGTCTACACTTTCCCCAATTCAAAAATTAAACGTTTATATTTTATCTGACTCTCTGATATATCTCAGGTGTTGAGTGATTCTCGCAAGGTCATTCAGCGAGTGCCAGGTGAATGAGTTGGGGCGTGTTGGATGTTGGAGTTGGGGACTTGCTATTATCCGGAGCAATGGCCAGAGGAGCTATGGGCGGATGATGCGCGTAGGATGGTTGAGTTGGGACTCACATGGGTGCGCGTTGCGGAGTTCTCATGGGCTCTTGTCGAGCGGGAAGAGGGCGTGTTTGACTGGGCGTGGTTGGATAAAGCGTCAACATCCTCGGCGAAGCGGGTTTGCAGGTTGTTATGTGCACACCAACAGCAGCGCCTCCCAGATGGTTGATTGATAAGCATCCTGAAATTCTGCCGGTTGACGAAAACGGAGTGACACGCAAGTTTGGTGCGCGGCGCCACTACTGCTTCTCCAGCCCAATCTATCTTGAGTACGCAGCAAAAATTGCAGAAGCCTTTGCAAAGAGATATGGCAAGAACCAACACGTCAAAGCCTGGCAGATTGATAACGAGTACGGCGACCACGACACGATCTACAGCTACTCACCCGCAGCAAAACAGGCTTTCAGTCACTGGCTCCAGCAGCAGTATGGCTCGATCGACGCCCTGAACGAAGCGTGGGGAACGTGCTTCTGGGGTATGCATTACACCTCATTTGAGCAGGTGGAGTTACCCAATAATCTCGTTGAAGAGCCGAGCCCAAGCCATCTACTGGACTTCTATCGCTTCTCGTCTGATCAGGTGGTGCTGTTCAATCGCACTCAGGTGGATGTGCTGCGAAAGCATGTCGGCAATGCGCCTATTACCCATAACTTCATGGGTCATAACACGGATTACGATCACTACGCTGTTGGCAATGACATCGACTTTGCCTCCTGGGACAGTTATCCCATGGGTGCCCTGGTCAACGCTCCTAAGGATGACACTGAAAAAGCACGCCTTTTAAGGTAGGGCTACCAGATCAACCGGCTTTCAATCATGATCTTTATCGCCATGTGGGCAAAGGAAAAGCTTGGGTGATGGAGCAGCAGCCGGGGCCGGTGAACTGGGCAAGACACAATCAATCGCCGCAGGATGGCATGATCCGCCTCTGGACATGGCTGGCCTATGCTCATGGCATTGATGTTGTCTGTTACTTCCGTTGGCGCCAATCTAAGTTCGCGCAGGAGCAGTTCCATACAGGCCTGCTGTTGACCAACAATGAACCTGATCAAGCGTTTTGGGAAGTGGCTCAGGTTGCGAAAGAATGCGCATCACTACCTGAAACAGGAGCCAGACAAAAGGCACAGGTGGCCCTCGTGCTGGATTATCCGTCTCGTTGGGCTTCTCATACTTTGCCTCAGGGAGCTGATTACTCCAGCGCGAAAGTGGCAATGGACTGGTACGCAACGTTTTCTCAGTTCGGCGTTGATATTGATATCATTGGCCCACACTCTGACCTTACAGGATATAAACTGATCATCCTGCCTGACGTGATCATTGATGATCCCGAGTTTGCGTCACGCCTGAAGGAGGCTGAAGCCAAAGTTTTTCTGGGACCAAGAACGGGCAGTAAAACAAAACATATGCACGTGGCTGAACCACTGCCGCCGGGCAGCTTCAAAACTCTCATTGATCTGGATGTGGTGCGTGTGGAGTCCCTTCCACCTTACAATCAGGATCAGATCTTCTTTGAGGACTATTTGGGTGAAGTCACCAACTGGCGTGAAAGCCTGAAGAGTTCAGAGACTGTTCTGGCTAACTTCCAGTCTGACTATCGTGACGGCCAACCGGCTTTAGTTGGTAACGCGAAGTGCATCTATGCCGCCGCGCATTTTGATGGTGAGTTTCAGAAGAAGCTCGCTGAGTATCTGGTGAAATGGGCTGGTGTGGAGCCTCACGCCGGGGCGCAGGAGGGCTTACGCATCACACAGCGTGGGCATCTTAAGTTTGCGTTCAATTTCACCAGTAAAGTCAGAAA
The DNA here is from genome assembly GCF_001310815.1 of Pseudovibrio denitrificans JCM 12308. Lineage (GTDB taxonomy): Bacteria > Pseudomonadota > Alphaproteobacteria > Rhizobiales > Stappiaceae > Pseudovibrio > Pseudovibrio denitrificans. The sequence continues at coordinate 58,386 of NZ_BAZK01000020.1, read as the reverse complement.
GATCGAGCTTGGAAGCTCAGTTAAGACGTTTGTGGGAGGAGAGCAGATCCCGCCGTTTGGCGTGGTGATCTGGTCGGATGAACCAGATGGGTGAGTAAGGCGATCAAAACATAAGTAGCTTTACATATAAAATTAAACGTTTATATTTTGAGTGGCCTTGCTCAGCTTCGGGGGGAGATCCATGGCAGGGGTGAATATCAAACAGCTTTATAAGAGCTTCGGCACAACGCAGGTGTTGACCGGGATTGATCTGGACATCCGTGATGGCGAGTTCGTGAGTTTCCTCGGTCCATCTGGCTGCGGAAAGACCACACTGCTGCGGTCCATCGCAGGTCTGGAGGACGTGTCCGGCGGATCAGTGTGGTTGGGAGAGCGAAACATCACGCAGCTGCCACCTGCCAAGCGGGATATTGCGATGGTTTTTCAAAACTATGCGCTCTATCCGCATATGAACGTCTACAAAAATCTCTCTTTTGGCCTGTCTTTAAACGGCGTACCCAAAGCGGAGATTGAAGAACGCGTTCAAACCGCAGCTCGCATCTTGCAAATCTCAGACTTACTGAAGCGCCGTCCCAAGCAGCTCTCGGGCGGCCAGCGTCAGCGTGTTGCTATTGGGCGTGCAATCGTACGTGATCCCAAGCTGTTCTTGCTGGATGAGCCACTCTCCAATCTCGATGCTGGCCTGCGTGTCAGCATGCGCGTGGAGCTAGCCAACCTGCACCGTCGACTGGGTGCGACGATGATCTACGTCACGCATGACCAAGTCGAGGCCATGACGCTCTCCAGCCGTGTCGTTGTTCTGAGCAAAGGCGTTGTCGCACAGTTTGGCACTCCGCTTGAGCTGTTTTATGCCCCACAAAACCTGTTTGTTGCCGGTTTCATCGGTTCGCCCAAGATGAACATGATGAAAGTAAACGCCAGTGCGATCAATGAGATGAGCATTGCGCTTACCTCTGAAAGCATGTCTGGATCTATTCCGTTTCAGCTAAGTGCTCCCGTGCAACACATTCCCGGCCAGCTCCACACATTCGGCATTCGTCCGGAAAATGTGGAGCTGGTTGAGGAAGCAGAAGCCCATATGAGCGGCAATGTGGAACTGGTTGAGCGATTGGGAACAGAAAGCCAGGTTCACGTTCGGTTGGATACCGGGCAGGGGCTTACGGTTGTCACAAGGGGAACGCATCCGGTCAACATGGGCGACAGAGTCCATCTCAAATTTCCAGCAGAGCACTGCCATCTTTTCAATCCTGAGGGGGAGGCCTATCCGCGTCAGTTGGATGGGGAAACACGTTCATTGATTGAACGTCAGGAAACCGCAGCACTTTGCATTGCATAGAAGGAGGAGAGGAATGAAAAAGCATCTGAAACAACTGGCGATGGTGACGGCAGTTGCCTCGATGGCTTTGGGAGGAGCCAGTGCTGTATCTGCAGAAGAGGTGCTCCGGTTTGCAACGTGGAACAGCAGCGAGAACCTTGGCATTCTACAGGAAATCTCCAAGCGGTTCGAAGCGGACAACCCCGGTGTAAAAGTGCAGGTGGAATCCTATGGTGACGGCTATGACAAAAAGCTGATCGCCGCATTCGGTGCCGGAAATCCGCCTGATGTCATGTATATGTGGAATTACCCCAAATACCACTCGTCACTGATGCCTCTGGATGAGCTGATGGCGCGCGATGCTGAGGAGATGGACCTTGAAGACATCCCGGCAGGCCTGATCAACATCACCCGTGTGGAAGGCAAGGCCTATGGTATTCCGGCAGGCTTCACCACTCATGTGGTCTACTACAACAAGGATATGTTTGCTGCAGCCGGTGTTGCTGAGCCGGTAGCAGGCTGGACTTGGGCGGATCTTCGCGCAAAAGCCGCCAAGTTCCGCGATAAAGCCAGCAAAACCTACGGCTTTGCCGTGGAAGCCAAGCCAGATCCATACGATTACGAGCAATTCTTCTGGTCCAACGGCACAAGGTTTATCGCCGAAGATGGTAGCACCGTGGACGGATATATGAACAGTCCTGAGGCTGTTGAAGTACTGACCATGTTTGCAGAGATGGCGAAGAACGAGGAAGCTACGGTTCTCGGTATTGGCGACAACACCTCCGGTTCCGCGCTGTTCAAAGGCAGCAAGCTAGCAATGTTCCAGAGTGCGATGTGGTCCAAAGGCGGCATTGATAAAGCAGGCATCAACTACGGCGTAGCAATGCTGCCCGCATTCGGAGACAAGCCAGTTCATTCGTCCATCGGTGCATCTGCCATGTCTATCGCGAAAGCGACCAAGAACCCGGAACTCGCTTGGAAGTTCGTGAAGTTCTTTGCCTCTCCAGAGGCCGTGAAGCTGCGTGAGAACGATCTGCCGATCCGCACGAGTGTTGCTGAAGAGATGGAACTCACATCTGACCCAATTTTCCAGCCATTCTTCGAAATGCTAGCGCTTTCAGATCGCGAGTCCAACGCGTTCCTCAAGCATAAGAACTGGGGCAAGATCCAAACCAATCTTGAGCGCGCGATTGAAGCGACAATGATCGAAAAAGGCAACGCTAAGAAGCATTTGGATAGTGCGGTTGCGCGTTCCAAGCGTCACCTGAAATAAGAATGTTGGGGGAGGGAGAGATGACTACACTGGTCGTGCAGGATGAAGTTGCTGAGGAGCGGCATCGCTTCATCGAAAAGCTAACGCCATATCTATTCATCTCTCCCTGGATTCTGGGTTTCCTGTTCTTCACCCTTGGGCCGCTCATCTTCTCATTCATTATGAGCTTTTATGACTGGCCTGTGGTGGGGGAGCGGACGTTCGTTGGGTTGCAAAACTACCAGGTCATGCTGACTGAAGATCCACTGTTCTGGGACAGTCTCTGGATCACGGTGAAGTTTGGCCTGTTCTTTGTGCCATTCAACGTGATCCTCGGCTTGCTCCTTGCCGTTCTGCTTAATCAGAAAGTCATCGGGACAGGCTTTTTCAGAACAATTTTCTATCTGCCTTCAGTGATCTCCGGTGTCGCGCTCGTCACCATCTGGGCGTGGATCTACAGCCACGAGTACGGAATCCTGAATTTCCTGCTCGGCCTTGCGGGCATTGAAGGACCAAACTGGCTGGGTGACCCAAACTGGTCTTTGCTGGCAATCGTGATCGCTTCTCTCTGGGGGCTTGGCGGAACCATGCTCATCTTGCTGACGGGCCTGCAATCCATCCCGAAAGAGCTGTACGAAGCTGCCAAGATTTCCGGCGTGCCTGCGTGGGCGAGGCTGGTTTACATTACCATCCCTATGCTTTCACCCATGCTGCTCTTTACAGTGATCACATCGATCATCTCAGCTTTCCAGCAACTGACAATCGCATTGCTGCTGACCGGCGGCGGTCCTTTGGAGAGCACCTACTTCTTCGCCATGTACATTTACGACAACGCATTCAAATACTTCGAAATGGGATTTGCTGCTGCCAACTCCTGGGTCATGTTCCTGATCATCCTCGCACTGTCCATGATGGTTCTGAAGTCATCTTCTGCATGGGTCTATTACGAAGGCGAGATGAAAAAGACGGAGGCCAATGATGACTAGAGCCCTCACGTATAGCGCGCTGTTGTTCCTCTCGGCGATGTTCATCATCCCATTTTATTGGACCTTCATCACCGCAGTAAAAAACATCGGAGAACTCTACCAGTTCCCGCCTGTCTTCTGGCCAAATGAGGTTATGTGGGAGAACTTTGTCACTGCATGGTTCAAACAACCTTTTGATGTTTATCTCAAAAACTCAGTGATTGTGGTGGTTCTCTCGACCATCGGACAGCTGTTTTCTTGCTCACTGGTTGCTTTCGGCTTTGCACGTTTTCAGTTCAAGGGCCGCGATGCCATCTTCGTCCTGTTGCTCTCAACCATGATGATCCCGTGGGATGTGAAAATGATCCCGCTCTACATGGAGTTCAACATGCTTGGCTGGATCAACACGCTCAAACCATTGATTGTGCCAGCTTACTTTGCAGATGCATTCTTCGTGTTCCTGTTGCGCCAATACATTATGACTGTGCCCATCGAAATTGATGAAGCCGCGCGCATGGATGGCGCAAACTCTTGGCAGATCTACTGGCGCATCCACCTGCCATTGATGATGCCAGCGCTCGTGCTTGTTGGTACCTTCCATTTCATGAACGCATGGAACGACTATCTGGGTCCGCTGATCTATCTAAACGATCAGTCCAAATACACGCTGACGCTGGGCCTTTCCATGTTCAAGGGCCTGCACGAAACAGACATCACCTCGATTGCGGCAATTACGGTTGTCCTCTGCATTCCGCCGTTGATCCTGTTCTTCTTTGCACAGCGCTACATCATGGACGGTTCAATTGGTTCCTCGGTGAAAGGGTAATGCATGACGCTATTTGACTTTGACCGGGTACCCTTCTCCCACTACCAACGCTTCACAACGCTTTCCATGGTACGTGGGCAGTGTGGTGAACATCAATGCTACCTGCGCTACGTGGCGGGCGGAGATGAGCGACCCAGCCTCGGTCGTTTGTGCAAGTTGGAGTTCTTAAGCGAGGATGGTTCAGAACTAACTCCTCAGTTCTCTCTATCTCCACACAGGTTGGATGTTGAACTGTTCGCTGATGAGCAAAAAAGAGGAGACATCAGCTTCTGTATCGGGAATGGAGAAGTACTCCATCTAAAAGGGCAGAGAGCTCGGTTCGATTTGCTCTTGAAGACTCCCGGTACGACTACGCTTTCCAACATCCAAGTGGTGAGCAATGTATTGTGGCCGCGGGAGAAAACTTGCGCCTTACGCCCTTCGCCTCTAAGGGCAACGCCACCGTTGAAGGCAACTGGCGACGAGACCACGCAGACAACGTTGCCTTGACCTTCTCAGGAGAACGGTTTGAAGGCGGTATAATCCTTCATCGACGCCTTTGCCCGGATATTGCGAAGACTTCGTTTGAGGATGTCCAGGCAGCGTCTCAGCAAGCCTTCGCCGAATGGCATGGAAAGCAACATCAGAGTGAAGCGGAGAAGTTAGCCACGTACCTTCTATGGGCAAACACAGTCCCGGCGGAGGGTACCCTGACACATCCAGCCACGTACATGTCCAAGAACCACATGATCAACATCTGGAGCTGGGACAACGCCTTTTCTGCCATAGGTCTTGCTGGCATTGATCCTGAACTAGCGTTTAGTCAGTTTGCAGCCATTTATGAGTGGCAAGACAACAGCGGTTTACTGCCAGACTTTGTGCATGATGTTGGAGCTTCGTTCGCATTCACAAAGCCCCCCGTCCATGGCTGGGCCATCTCCCACATACTTGAAACATATCGGGGAAGTTTTACATCTGATCAACTCGTCTATCTGCGCGAGAAAATGGAGCGTCAGCTCAGTTACTGGCTCACGCACACACGCGCAAACCCGCAGGAGCTTCCGAGCTATTTTCACGGCAACGACAGCGGCTGGGATAATGCCAGCTTCTTCGATCACGGCGGACCTGTGATTGGGCCAGACCTCCCCACATTCCTCTGCCTGACTGCAAAGTGCATTGCGCAGCTGCACAGAAAGGCCGAAGCACCAGAGGTTGCTAGCAAATTTGATCAGATAAGCACGGACCTCAGGGATCTGATGATCAAACAGCTCTGGAACGGCAAAACCTTTGAGTTCCGCAAATCAGCGCAACCAGAGTTGATCCTTCCGGATACCAGCCTTGCCCAGTTTATGCCGCTGTTGCTCGGCAGTGATCTGCCAAGAGAGATTGCAGAGAAACTGCTCGAAAGGTTCAATTCCCTAGGCTTCCTCACTGAATGGGGACCTGCTACAGAACACCCACAGAGCACTTACTATGAAGCAGATGGATATTGGCGTGGCCCCATATGGGCGCCTACCACACTGCTGATCTTCGATGGTTTATGTCAGCAAGGTGAGATCCGACTGGCGCATGAACTGGCAAAGCGGTTTATGAGAACTTGCGAGGCTTCAGGAATGGCAGAAAACTTTGATGCCTTGACTGGAGACGGTCTACGCGACAAAGCATTCGCTTGGACATCCGCTGTCTATCTTCGTTTTCAGGATGTGCTGTCAAAGGCACAACTGACCCCAGCTTGAGTATCCAATGGCGCAAAGACCAACGATCAAAACAATTGCGAAAGAAACAGGGCTCTCAACAGCCACTGTTTCAAAAGCGCTCAATGCTTCTCCCCAGGTGCGCCCGCGTACCCGTGACAAGGTTCTGCAAGCTGCAAAAGAGCTGGGTTATGAGCTGAATATAAGCGGTGTTCAACTGCGCACTGGCAAGACCTATCAGATTGCCATGGTGACCGTCATTGCATCACCGGATGACGATGAATGGGCTGGGGTGGGATATACGCAATTAATCAGCGGCATCTCCCGAGCAATCGCCCACACGCCCTATCGCGTGGTGCAGTATCAGGTAGCCAGTTTTGATGAGAGCTTCGAAGTCATCAAGCGTATCGTCCAGAATAAGAAGGCTGATGGCATTATCATCTCCGGAACACGCGTAAACGACCCCCGCATCAGCTTCATGCAGGAGAAGGAGTTCCCGTTTGTCACGTATGGTACCAGTGATGCCAGTGCACCCCATGCCTATGTGGATACGGACAATCGCCGCATTGTCACGATCTGCGTGGATCGCCTGCTCTCTAAAGGCCATCGTCGGATTGCAATGATCAACGCCAGAGAAGAGCTGAACTACACGCAAAACCGGGTGGAAGCCTACACTGCATCCTTGTCTCGTGCAGGATTGAGTTTCGATCCATCTCTGATTGCTTATGGCCGTCTGACACCAGCATTTGGCCGTGAGCAACTCTTTGAGATGTCTATGTTTGAAGAGCCTCCAACTGCCTATATTTGTGCCAATGAAGCGACGGCAATGGGCGTTCTTTCTGGGTTTCAGGTGCGTGGTATGGAACATGGCCGCGATGCGGTCGTGATTGCAACGGACGACCTGAATGTGTCGCAGTATTTCTCACCGCCAATTACAACTTGTTATCTCCCGATATCGAAGCCAAGCGAAACGCTGGGCCAGTTCATGCTGGACTTAATTGGCGGTGAGGATCCTAAAAATCTCCAGAAGCTGTTTGTGCCTGACTTGATCGAGCGTGGCGCTGATACGTGCAATCTCGAAAAGCAGCAGGCACAAAGTTAGCTCCTGCTATCAGCAATTAGAGCGATGTTCTTAAACCCTCGCTCTGAAAGTGCTTGAGCCCCTCGCCATGCCCGTAAACCAGTCCGGCAACAAAGCACAATGCGCTGGGTGCCGTTGAAGTCGTAGTTGGTGAGTTCTTCTGGTAGAACACGCTGGGCACTTGGACAAACGGGCTCGGGTGCTTCTATGTTGTCTCTCAGCTCAATCACCAGATCATCAGAGCTTAAGCCTTCTGTTGAGATAAACGGAGCATGCCACTCTGGTTCCTTCGCGTTGAAGAAAGAGAACCCACCGAACCCAAAGCTCTTAAGATCGATTGTAATGAGGCGACCCATTGGGTTCGGAGAGAAGCCAAGCAACACCGCCAGAACCATCTGCGCCTGCATGGTACCGATGCTTCCAACTGCTGGGCCAAGCACACCTGCACATGAGCAGTTTACAGCGTTGGAAGGCGGAGCAGGAAAGACCGCCCTTAGCGAAGGCACACCGCCACAAAATCCACCAAGGTACCCGGTGGTTCTCAATGCAGATGCTGAGATGAGCGGTTTGCCTTGCCGGTAACATTCGTCAGAGAGAATGTAAGACGCTGCGAAGGTATCAGCAGCATCGACAATGATATCTGCCTGACCAACCAACTCAGCGACGTTCCCCGGCTCCAGCGCAATGTTGCGTGCGCGCAGTTCTACCTCTGGATTATAGCCATGCAAACGAGCCGCAGCCGCATACGCTTTGCTCTCACCGACATTAGCAAGGGAATACAAAGGTTGGCGATGAAGGTTGCTCTCTTCAACAACATCGGGATCAACAATCGTGATGATGCCAACTCCGGCACCAGCAAGATACTGCAGAACTGGACACCCCAACCCTCCAGCTCCAACCACCAGCACATGCGAAGCGCGTAGCCGGCCTTGGCCTTCTGTACCGACCTCCGGCAAAATCATCTGACGATCATAGCGGGTCATAGCCTACAGGCCTCCGCCCACTCCTGTGTTCTGGCAACCGGATCTGGGGCTTGCAGAATATCAGTCACCACGGCAGCACTATCTGCTCCAGCTTCGAACACGCCAGCAAGCCGCTCCGGTGTTAGTCCTCCGATAGCTACGAGAGGTGTTTCTCCAACCATCTGCTTCCAACGACGGATGCGATCCAATCCCTGAGGCGCCCACTTCATTTTCTTCAGCTTGGTTGGATAGACTGGCCCCAGTGCCACATATTCAGGATTATGAGAGAGGGCTCGATCAAGTTCGGCCTCATCATGGGTAGAAAGACCAAAGCGAATGCCCGCTTTTCGAAGAGCGGTAAAGTCTGCGGTATCCATGTCCTCTTGGCCGAGGTGAATGAAGTCACAGCTCAGTTCCAATGCCAGCTCCCAGTAGTCATTAATGATCAACTGGGCACTATGAGCTTTGCAGAAATCTCGGGCCTTGATGACTTGTCGACGGACCTCAGTTTCTGGTTGATCTTTGATCCTCAGTTGCACAAGCTTCACGCCATGAGGCACGAGTTTTTCGATCCAGTCCACATCCCCAGTAATCAGGTAAAACCGTTCCATCAGATCAACTCCGCCATGCCAAGGATTGGGGTTGAAGGAACCGCCATATCCCGCGGTTCCATTGGATCGGCGGTATAACCAAGCGACCTGCTTCAACCGCTTGTGCCATCGCTTTAGCCATCAAAGCTGGATCCCCCGCTTTTGCGACAGCGGTGTTAAGCAGAACGGCATCCATACCCAACTCCATCGCACGTGTCGCATCAGAAGGGCGACCAATCCCGGCGTCGACGATCAATGGAGTATCCGGAAAGTGCGCTCGCATCGCCCGCAACGCATCTGGGTTCCGCAGTCCCTGACCAGATCCAATCGGTGCGCCCCACGGCATCAGCAGCTCGCAACCAGCTTCCAGCAGTTTCTCTCCAACCACCAGATCATCCGTGGTGTACGGGAACACTTTGAAACCGTCTGTGCTCAGGATTCTTGCAGCTTCGACAAGCCCAAATACATCCGGTTGCAAACTATCTGTGTTGCCGATGACCTCCAGCTTGATCCAGTCAGTGCCAAACAACTCCCGTGCCATCTGTGCAGTCGTGACAGCCTCTTGCACGCTATGACATCCGGCGGTGTTCGGTAGGATTTTGCAACCGCAATCCTTCAGCAACTCCCAGAACCCTGCACCAGACCCAACCGCAGTTTCTCGCCGCAAGGAGACTGTGATGATCTCTGCCTGACTGGCCTCAATCGCCTTCTTCAACACGGCAGGTGAAGGGTATTGCGCAGTGCCAAGAAGTAAGCGGGAGCTGATTTCTGAACCGTAAACCTGCATCTCAACCTCCCTGCATTGGAGCCAGAACTTCCAGCTTGTCACCGTCTGAAAGTGGTGTTTCTGAATAGTCCTCACGCGGCACAAAATTGCCGTTCAGGGCTGCTGCGATTGCTGCTGGTAAATTCCAACTCGGTAAGAGCATCAGCCAAAGTTTTGCCAGCAACCTCGCGCGGTTCTGCATTCACGATAATCTTCATTTGCAAGTCTCCGATAAAAGCTGCTCTGCTGCTTGCTGCGCCATTGCCGGAGCCAGCAAAAAGCCATGGCGATAAAGCCCGTTGAGATGAAGCACGCCATCGCGCTCAACAAGACGAGGAAGGTTGTCAGGAAAAGCAGGTCGCAAGCCTGCACCAATCTCCACCACACTCGCCTCCGCAAAGGCCGGATGAATAGCGAAGGCCGCACTCATCATCTCTGTGAGTGATCTGAGTGTGGGAGGTCGGTCTGAGCTGCTCTCCACCATCGTGCCCCCAATCATGAACAGCCCATCGGCACGCGGCACCAGATAAAGCGGCATACGCGGATGCAGGAGACGGATGACACGAGACAGCTTAACATCCGGGCAATGCAAAACAGCCATCTCACCACGCACAGCCCGCAAGTCAGGCAGACCAGCCGCCATTGCCGTGCAGTTGAGATCAACCCGCGAAGGCGCGTCAGTGCCATAGCGGATCTCCACGCCAAGCTCCTCAACCGCTTTCGTCAGATCAGCAAGTGCCTGCCTAGGATCAAGATGCGCCTCTTCTTTGAAGAAAAGCCCTCGCTCAAACCGTCCTTCCAAAGCGGGTTCAAGCTGAGTGATTACCTGACCATCAACTTCATCAAAATGAGACGTCCGCCGTGCAAACCGTGTCAGTTCTGCATGATCTCGTGGCGGTGCCACCACAAGTGTTCCATGCCGCGTGACTGGCGTGACCTGAGCCCACCAATCTGCCGCAGTGCATCCAAGCGTGATGACATTCTCTTCCGCACTTTCCCGCTCACAGTATGGAGCCAGCATGCCGCCCGCGAACCGGGCAACGCTGTTTTCTCCTGGCTTTTCTGCCCTCTCGAAGATAGTGACAGATGCACCACGCTTTGCCAGTTCATAGGCGGAAGCCAGCCCCGCAAGGCCAGCTCCTGCAATCGTAATCACTGCTCCGCCTCCGCCAATGGAAGGTAAAGCTCTCCACCTTCACGGAACTTGGCCGCCATCGCTTCCATGCCTTCCTTCTGCGCCTCCGCCCGAATGTCATGAGAAATCCGCATAGAGCAGAACTTTGGCCCGCACATGGAACAGAAATGCGCCACCTTGTGCGCGTCTTTCGGTAATGTTTCATCATGGAAGTTGCGCGCTGTTTCCGGGTCGAGGGATAGGTTGAACTGATCCTCCCAACGGAACTCAAAACGTGCTCGTGAAAGTGCATCATCCCGCCGCTGAGCACCTGGCAATCCCTTGGCAAGATCAGCAGCATGAGCTGCAATCTTGTAGGTGATTACGCCAGTCTTCACGTCATCCCTATCCGGTAGGCCCAGATGCTCCTTCGGCGTCACGTAACAAAGCATGGCACAGCCAAACCAACCGATCATCGCAGCACCAATGCCAGAGGTGATGTGGTCATAACCGGGGGCGATGTCTGTAGTGAGAGGGCCAAGCGTGTAGAACGGCGCTTCATGACAGCATTCCAGCTGCTTATCCATGTTCTCCTTGATCTTATGCATGGCCACATGGCCCGGCCCCTCGATCATCACCTGACAATCCTTGGCCCATGCGACCTTGGTCAGCTCGCCAAGTGTTTCCAATTCTGCAAACTGTGCTTCGTCATTAGCATCTGCAATGGAACCCGGACGCAGGCCATCGCCAAGGGAGAAAGCCACATCATACTGGCGGCAGATATCGCAGATCTCAGCGAAGTGCTCATAAAGGAAGCTCTCTTTATGATGATGCAGACACCACTTGGCCATGATGGAGCCGCCACGAGAAACAATGCCCGTCACGCGATTAACGGTCATTGGCACCATATGTAGACGCACACCAGCATGGATGGTGAAGTAATCAACCCCTTGCTCAGCCTGCTCAATCAGCGTGTCGCGAAAAATCTCCCAAGTGAGATCCTCAGCAATGCCATTTACTTTCTCAAGTGCCTGATAAAGCGGAACCGTCCCAATCGGCACCGGGCTGTTGCGGATGATCCACTCGCGAGTGTTGTGAATGTTACGACCTGTTGAGAGGTCCATAACCGTATCCGCACCCCAACGGATCGCCCAAACCATCTTGTCTACTTCTTCCTCCATGGAAGAGGTAACAGCGGACGTGCCCATATTTGCGTTGATCTTGACCAGAAAGTTCCGGCCAATGATCATCGGCTCGCTCTCGGGGTGGTTGATGTTGGAGGGGATAATCGCACGACCTGCCGCAACCTCATCCCGAACAAACTCCGGCGTTACGTAATCGGGAATGCTCGCGCCCCAGTCATTGCCAGATCGCTCTTCAGTTGCTGCTTCCCGCATCTGGTTCTCGCGGATAGCAACAAACTCCATCTCCGGCGTAATGATGCCAGCGCGGGCATAAGCCAGCTGTGTCACAGCCGTGCCGTCCTTGCCACGCAGAGGCTGCGGCTTCACTGGAAACTCAGCAACCAATCGCTCACCCTGCACAAAGCCGTTGTCTTCAGGTTTGATCTCCCGGCCTTCATAAACTTCCACATCTCCGCGAGCCTCAATCCACTTACGCCGCAACGCTGGCAGACCTTCGGAAATATTGGTTGTGACCGCTGGGTCAGTGTAGGGGCCGGAGCTGTCATAGACTGGCAACGGTGGTTCGCCTGCAGTTGGATGGACACTGATTTCACGCATCGGGACGCGTACGTCTTCATGCAGATTGCCACTCACGTAGATCTTGCGTGATGCAGGCAGACAGCCTGTAGTGATGGATGGCTTTGGGCTAGTCATAATGGTGCTCCTCAAGTTCATAACTCGAAAGACACCAGATGAGTTTTGGCTGGGAAACGGCAGGAAGATCTCCTGCTGAGTGGATCGCGGTGGATACAATACCCCTGATAACAGGCCGCGCGACCCGTGCTTCCTACGCCAGTGTCAACTGGGTCAGGTTCAAAGGGTCGCGTCGCCGAGCTTGCGCTCTGTCAGCCTCTCAGTCTCCTAGGTGAGACTCCCCTGCATACGTGTTTTTGCTAGACCTATTAGAAGAGCCTGTCAAGGCAGGTTCGGTTCAGGTGAGGTTCAGAAATCTTCTGTAATTTAGTTTTGGTGAGAGGGGAGTTGTTGGCCCTTATTGGATTTTGCGGTTTGCGCACCTATCTCTCATCTAAGAATTTCACTTCTGGATATCGCAACTAATAATATCAACGAATGCCTGAAACCTCTTCTCTCCCGTCTGTTCTTGCCGGCCCTATTCTGCGGCGATTAGAAACCAACCGTTTAACCTTCTGGCTCGCTGTCCGCGCACCGGCAGATGTAAAGCTGGAGCTACTGCCCCAAGGCGGTGATCCGCAAACCTATGAGCTTTCCAAAAAGCAGGCAGAGGTGAACCTGATTTCAGCAGGCACACACCTTCATTACCTGTTGATCGACCTTCCGCTTCATCAGCCACTGCCACAGGATGTCTGGGTCAACTATCGCCTATCTTTGCGTATGGCAGATGATGAAGCAGCGGGCTGGCAAGATCACACGGCTTGGGCACCTGATCTCTGTTATGAAGGTCAATCGCTTCCCGGCTTCCTTCTCAGCTCCAAAGTGTCTTCGCTTCTGCACGGCTCTTGCCGTAAGCCTCATCACGAATCCGGTGATGGCTTGGTTGCTGCGGACCAGTTTCTGGCCAAGCATATTGCATCGAATGGCGAGACCAAGATCGATCAGGAAAAATGGCCTGCTGCACTGGTGATGAGCGGTGACCAGATCTACTCTGATGATGTAGCTGGCCCGATGTTGCGAGCAATCCATTCGCTCATCGAAAAGCTCGGCATTACAGAGGAGCAGTTGAGTGGCTTGGAAAGCAAGATCCCCGACACTGCATCAGACCTGTATAGCCATGGTGATACCTACTATCGGCGTGAAAAGTTTCTGCCCAATCTGGAGAAGAACCGGAAGCTCTGGGTTGTTTTGTTTGGTGGGGTAGAGAAGCCGATTTTTACGGCTGACCATGCTCACAACCACCTGATTACACTTGCTGAATTTTTGGCGATGTATCTGCTTGTCTGGTCACCTGCTGCATGGGAACTTGTTGAGACAGATAAACCTGAGGGTCTAACACCTGAAGAAACAGAGCTTTATGAGACTGAGCAGGAAATCTTGAAGGACTTTGTCTCAGGCCTCAGTCAGGTCCGCAGGCTCTTTGCGCATTTGCCAGTTGCGATGATCTTTGACGATCACGATGTCACGGACGACTGGAACCTCAATCGTGATTGGGAAGAAACCGCCTACGGTCACCCGTTCTCCCGCCGCATCATCGGTAATGCCCTGTGCGCCTACATGCTCAATCAGGGCTGGGGTAACAAACCGGAAGCCTTCGCGGGTGGACTACTGAATGAGATGACTGAGGTCTTCAAGACACCCGGCACAAACGCCTACGATGAGTTTCTGGACAACCTCTTTGGCTTTGAGAACTGGGACTATCACTGGGAGCTGGACCCGCCACTATTGGTGCTGGACACCCGCACACGCAGATGGAGATCAGAACGTGCGGGGTATCTACCCTCTGGCTTGTTGGATTGGGAAGCTGTCACTGATCTTCAGCGATCCCTTCGCGGCAAGGATGCTGTCCTGCTTGTATCCGCTGCGCCAATTTTCGGCGTTAAGTTGATTGAGACCCTTCAGAAGCTCCTCACCTTCATGGGCAAGCCGCTTATGGTGGACGCTGAATACTGGATGGCTCATCCGGGAACGGCAGATGGCATTTTGAATGTGTTCCGTCACCGGAAAACGCCAGACCGTTTCACGATCCTCTCCGGAGATGTGCATTACTCGTTTGTGTATGACGTAGAACTGCGCGGCCATTCCAGAGGGCCGGACATCTGGCAAATCTGCAGCAGTGGCATCAAGAACGAGTTCCCCGCAAAGCTGCTGGACAAACTCGATCATCTGAACCGTTGGCTCTATGCGCCCCGCTCACCGCTAAACTGGCTCACGAGACGGCGAGGGATGAAAGTGATCCCGCGTAAGCCAGTCGGCACGCAACACGGTCGTCGCCTGCTGAATGCAAGTGGCATTGGATTAGTTGAGTTTGATGAACATGGCGGGCCCGATCAAATCAGCCAGCTGCTGCCAGATGGTCGGCAGGTTGTGTTCGTACGCCGGGAAGAAGAAGCTCGCTGGGATTAACGACAAAAAATCTAGAGCCAAAATAATACCTGTGGTCTGCAACTGTCTCAGGTAAATGCTGGAAATTTATTAGAATTACCCAAATTAAGAGCTCTCTCTAATATATCATTGCCATATCGCGAGTTGTTGGTATGCTATTGGTATCAGGGAGAGTCTCGTGTCCAGCATGTCCAGAAAAGTCGGGTTTCCAGAACATTCCAATCCACGAGAATGGCGAGAAACCGAGCAAAGATCTTCACGTTACGCAGGCTTGGAAACATGGGGGACCGATGAGGTTCTCAAAGCATTGCTGGGCGGCCAGATGCAGGCCCTCAATGCAGTCTGGGCCGCGCTGGGCGAACTGGAGACCGCCGTTGATGCGACTGCTCAGCGACTAAAGGCAGGCGAGGGTCGGCTTGTCTATGTTGGTGCAGGAACTTCAGGCCGCCTTGGCGTTCTGGATGGCATTGAACTCATTCCCACATTCGGCTGGCCAGAAGAGCGTTTGATCTACGGTTTGGCAGGCGGCGAAGCAGGTCTTCTGCGTCCTCAGGAAGGGGCAGAAGACAGTGTAGAAGCGGGCCGAAACTTTGTCATAGAACATAAGGTTGGCGTTCAGGACGTTGTATTGGGTCTGGCTGCCAGTGGCACGACGCCATTCACCCGTGCTGCAATCCAGACAGCTCGTGCCTCAGGCGCACTGACCATATCATTAGCCAACAATCCGCAGAGCCCATTGCTGGCAGACGCGGAGCACGAAGTTCTTTTAAGAACCGGCGCGGAAGTGCTGGCAGGCTCTACGCGACTATCAGCAGGGACCAGCCAGAAGGCAGCTCTCAACCTGTTCTCCACTGCCCTGATGGTGCGGCTGAACAAGGTATATCGCGGCTACATGGTCGATATGCAGCTGACCAACGACAAGCTGGATCAACGTGCAAAAGACATGGTGGTCTCACTCACCGGCTGTTCGCAGGAAAAAGCTGCAGCATCCCTGCATGAAAGCGGTAATCAGATTAAGCTGGCTGTGCTGTTGGTGCTTGGTGCAACCAAACAACAAGCCACCAATGTATTGGCAGAAACTCAGGGAGATTTGGGAGAATCTCTTCAGGTTCTTGGGTTGCATCAACCCGAATAGCTTTTGCATCAGGTGAGCTATTTCAATCACCTGATGCCTAAAAGAATATTCGCCCGCTGGGGGGCAGGCGAATTGCGATACCGGCAGTTTTTCAAGGCGGTATTCGATCATTTGTTATGGGAGGAATTTATGAAACACTATTTGTCATCGGGCATTGCTGCGTCTTTGCTGCTGGGCTCCGCGTCCTTCGCATTTGCGGCTTCAGAGCTGACAATTGAAAGCTGGCGCAATGATGATTTGAGCATCTGGCAGGAAACCATTCTGCCTGCGTTTATGAAGGCGCATCCCGATATCAAAATCAAGTTCACACCAACTGCTCCGGTACAGTACAACGCGGCACTAAATGCAAAGCTGGAAGGTGGCACTGCTGGTGACCTGATCACTTGTCGTCCGTTCGATGGTTCGCTGGATCTTTACAGCAAAGGCTACCTGAAGAACCTTCAGGGCATGGCAACGCTCGACAACTTCCCGGATTCAGCCAAAGGTGCCTGGAGCACAGATGATGGCAGCGCAACTTTCTGCGTGCCAATGGCTGCCGTGATCCACGGCTTCATCTACAACAAGGATGCCTTCGCTGAGATCGGTGTCGAGCCACCAAAAACTCAGGCTGAGTTCATGGCAGTGCTCGACAAAATCAAGGAAGACGGCAACTACATTCCAATGGCCATGGGCACACTGGATCAGTGGGAATCCGCTGCCATGGGTTACCAGAACATCGGTCCTATGTACTGGAAGGGTGAAGAGGGCCGCAAAGCCATCGTCGCCGGTACAGGCAAACTGACAGATGAAGGCTGGGTGAAGCCATTTGAGGTTCTGGCCAGCTGGGGACCTTACCTTGGTGATGGTTATGAAGCTCAATCTTATCCGGACAGTCAGACACTCTTCACGCTGGGCCGTGCCGCAATCTATCCATCAGGTTCATGGGAAATCGCAGGCTTTAACCGCGATGCAGACTTCAAGCTGGGTGCATTCCGTCCACCTCTGCCAGCAGAAGGTGACAGCTGCTACATCTCAGACCACACCGATATCGGCATCGGCTTGAATGCAGCATCTCCAAATGCCGAAGCTGCGATGAAGTTCTTGGAGTGGATGGGCACCAAAGAGTTTGCGGAACTCTATTCCAACGCTGTTCCGGGCTTCTTCTCCTTGTCCAAGCATGAGATCTCCCTGTCTGATCCTCTCGCTGATGAGTTCATCTCATGGCGTAAGGACTGTCAGTCCACCAACCGCTCAGCTGCACAGATCGTTTCTCGCGGTACGCCAAACCTCTGGAACGAAATGTGGGTGGTTTCTGCAAACGTCATCAATGGCAAGCAGTCACCTCAGGATGCAGCCAACCAGCTGCAGAAGGGGCTGAGCTCCTGGTATGAGCCTCAGATGGACTAAGGCATCTCTCCTACCTGAACACAAAACAGCAGATGTGCAGCTCGCCTGCGCATCTGCCTCGCAATGAGAGATGATAGAAGTGGAACAAGACCTTATGGTCAGTGAGCGGAAAAAGAAGCCGTTTCGCTGGCACGTACTCGTCTTTCTGGCACCGGCAGTCATCGTCTATACGATGATCATGATCCTGCCGCTGGCTGAAACGCTGCGCTTTTCGTTCTTCCAAAGAGACACAACCACGCAGGTGGTCTCATTTGTTGGTTTTGAGAACTACATCAAGCTGTTCTTCGATCCATATTGGGTCGAACCATTCCTGAACTCGCTTTGGAACAATTGCTATTTCTTCATGATCCATATGCTGGTGCAGAACCCGATCGGCATTCTGATCGCAGCTTTGCTCTCCATGGTCCACCTGCCGGGCAAAAAGCTTTACCGCACAGCCATCTTCATGCCAACGCTCCTGTCCTTCGTGGTGGTCGGTTTCGTCTGGAAGCTGATGCTGTCTCCGCTCTGGGGGGTGTCGAAAGGATTGATGAAGTCAGTCGGGCTTGGCAGCTGGTATCTGCCGTTCCTCGGCAAGGAAGAGACCGCGCTCACCACACTCTCTCTCATTTCCGTCTGGCAGTTCATTGGCATTCCTATGATGCTGATCTATGCCGCACTGCTTTCTATTCCAGATGAGGTGATTGAAGCCGCTGAATGTGATGGCGTGACCGGCATTTCTCAGTTCTTCAAAATCAAACTGGTCCTTATTCTGCCAACCATCGGCATCATCTCGATCCTCACATTCGTGGGCAACTTCAATGCGTTCGACCTGATCTACACCACGCAAGGTCCACTGGCAGGACCAAACTTCTCGACCGATCTGCTGGGTACGATCCTCTACCGAACGTTCTACGGGCAACAACTCCAGCCAGGTGATCCCAACATGGGGGCTGCCATCGCAACGGTGATGTTCTTCATCATCCTGACGGGTGTTGCCATCTACCTCTTCTTCATTCAGCGCAAGCTGACACGCTACGAGATGTGAGGCGCAAATGGCTATTTCTCGTGCAAGACGAAACCGAATGGCAGAGCTGGGTGCGCACATAATCCTGCTTGCCTTTGCAGTGATCGCGCTGTTCCCGGTACTCCTCATTCTGATCAACTCGCTCAAAACCAAAAAAGCTATCTTCCGTCAACCGCTGGAGTTCCCAACTTCTGAAACTCTGGATCTGGTCGGCTACACAACAGTGCTGCAGCAAGGTAACTTCCCACTGTATTTCTGGAACTCATTGTTCGTGACCGGTGCCAGCCTGTTCTTCATCCTGCTGTTTGGGGCCATGGCTGCTTTTGCGCTCAGTGAGTACAAGTTCCGCGGCAATCGCTTGCTGGGGCTCTACATGGCTCTGGGCATCATGATCCCAATCCGGCTGGGTACAGTCGGTATTCTCCGCCTCATGGTCACGACGGATCTGGTGAACACCCATTGGGCGCTCATTCTGGTCTACACCGCCCAAGGCCTGCCGCTGGCGATCTTCATCCTCTCAGAGTTCATGTCCACGGTCTCATCAGATCTCAAATCCGCAGGTCGTATTGATGGCCTTTCGGAATACTCCATCTTCTTCCGGCTTGTTTTGCCACTCGTGAGACCCGCAATGGCGACGGTAGCGGTGTTCTCCATGATCCCGGTCTGGAACGACCTGTGGTTCCCACTCATTCTGGCGCCGGCTGAGCATACCAAAACACTCACACTCGGTGCGCAGGTGTTTGTGGGGCAGTTCACCAACAACTGGAATGCAATTCTGGCGGCTATGGCATTGGCGATCATCCGGTGCTTGTTCTTTACACGATCTTCTCGCGCCAGCTCATTCGGGGCCTAACCTCAGGAGCAGTCAAATGAGTGACAAACCTATTCGCGTGCTCGTGGTAGGCCTTGGAAACATGGGCAAGTCTCACGCTCTGGCGTATGAAGCCAATCCGGGGTTTGAGATCGTTGGCCTGATCAACCGCTCTCCTGTCGAGTTACCAGAAGAGCTGGCTCACCACACAATCCAACATGACTTCGCGCAGGCATTGGTCGAAACCAAGCCAGACCTCGTCTCCATCTGCACCTACTCTGACAGCCACGCAGAGTATGCCGTCATGGCAATGGAAGCAGGCGCAGACATCTTTGTCGAAAAGCCATTAGCAACCACAGTTGAAGATGCCCAAAGCGTTGTTGAAACAGCCCGCAAGCTGGGGCGCAAGCTCGTCGTCGGGTATATCCTGCGTCACCATCCATCCTGGACAACACTCATTGAGCAATCTCGGAAGTTAGGTGGACCTTATGTGTTCCGCATGAACCTGAACCAACAGTCCAGTGGAGCCACCTGGCAAACGCATAAGCAACTGATGCAAACCACATCGCCCATCGTGGACTGCGGCGTTCACTACATCGACGTCATGTGCCAGATCACCGATGCCAAGCCTGTTGAGGTGCGAGGCATGGGCGTGAGGTTAAGTGATGAACTGCCGGACGACATGTACAACTACGGCCACCTTCAGGTGCTGTTCGAGGATGGCTCCGTCGGCTGGTACGAAGCAGGGTGGGGTCCGATGATGTCAGAAACCGCGTTCTTTGTGAAAGATGTCGTGTCAAAGAACGGAAGCGTCTCCATCGTCATGGAAGGCGAAGCGCGCTCTGACGATATCGATATGCATACCAAAACCTCCACCATTCGTGTCCATTACGGCGACACAAACGCCAATGGCGAGTTCACGCGACAGGATGATGTGCTCAGTATGGAAGGCGAACCGGGGCATCAGGCGCTATGCGACAGGGAGCAAGCCTTTGTACTCAAAGCTATCCGCGAAGATCTGGATCTGGAAGACCACATGAATGCAGCAGTGAACTCACTGGCTGTTGTTCTGGCAGCAGATCAAGCAGTGCGAACTGGTAAAGCACAGAAACTGGACTTGTAATATGGCTAATCTAAAAATCTCATCTCTCTACAAGTCCTTTGGCGCCGAAAACGTGCTGGATGGAATTGATCTAAATATCAAGTCCGGCGAGTTCCTCGTATTGCTCGGCCCATCCGGCTGCGGAAAATCCACGCTTCTGCGCATCATGGCAGGGTTGGAAGATGAAAGCGCAGGCGACATCGCAATTGACGACAAGTCCATCGCTCACCTGCCACCTTCAAAGCGTGAAATCGCGATGGTATTCCAAACCTACGCTCTCTATCCGCATCTCAGTGTGCGTGGAAACATGGAGCTGGTGCTCAAACAGGCCGGTTACTCGAAGGCTGAGATCAAGGAGCGAGTGGCTGAAAGTGCAAGAGCATTGGAACTGGACGCATTGATGGACAGAAAGCCATCTCAGCTCTCAGGCGGTCAGCGCCAACGTGTTGCGATCGGTCGTGCAATTGTCCGAGACCCGAAGGTTTTTCTCTTTGATGAGCCTCTTTCCAATCTGGATGCTGCTTTACGCGGTCAGGTGCGTTTGGAAATTGCCCGCCTTCACCAACGCTTATCCGCCACAATGGTCTACGTAACCCACGATCAGGTGGAGGCTATGACACTGGCAGATCGGATTGTGGTGATGAATGATGGTGAGATCCAGCAAGTGGGAACGCCGCGAGATCTGTATGAACGACCAGCCAACCTGTTCGTCGCCAGCTTTATTGGTTCACCCACCATGAACTTCCTACAACTGGAGAAACTAACTGAAAACAGCGCTCAACTGAAGGACAGCACACAGCTTCCTGTTTCCAACAAGGCCTCGGTCATTCCATCGAATGTCATGCTCGGCATCCGCCCATCTCACTGCGCTTTGCATGACAAAGCAGGGGAGGGCTATCTGAAAGCCGAAGTCCTGCTTGAGGAGTATCTAGGCGACACCACCTATGTGCATGTTGAGCTGGAAACCAGTGAGCAAATGGTGGTTCGGGAGAACCCGGAAATACAGCGTCAGACTGGTGACGAAGTCTATGTGGAACTGGGCATTTCAGGCGTTCACCTGTTTAACGCAGACACGGGCAAGCGAATGGAAGTGAGCATCGTTGAGCCTGAAACAGCTTAACAGCTGAACTGAGGGGCAGTCTTGGTCCCTCAGTTTTCGTCAATCTGCGGTTTGTAGTCGAACTCAATAAACTGAAGAAACTTGCGCAGAATTTCGGTTTCATAGTTCTTTTTGTAGATGGCACAAAGGTCTGCAGGAATGTCTTCCTTCAGGCGAATAAACCGGACGTTCTTGGATTTCTGGCTGCGGAAGCAGTCACTGACCAGCGCAATCGCCTGTCCCGAAGCGACCAGTGCCAATAGCGTGCTTGGCTCCTGCACCTCAAAAGCAGCCTTAGGATAGAACCCCTGATCTTTGCAGCGGGCGATCAAAAATGGCGTTGAGTTGGACATACTGCGATCCAATACCGCCATTTCCTCATCTTTTAGCTCTTCCAGTGCGACCACCCTACGGTCCTTCAATGGGTGGGTGTTGGGAACTGCCAAAATAAGATTTTCTCGCACCAATACTTTGGAGTTCAAAGCTGGCTCATTGAGCGTATCGCCATAGCGACAAATGCCCAGATCGATGGTGCCTCCGTCGAGGGCTTCCTTCTGCTGATTAGGGGCCAGCTCTGTAAAATTTAGGGAACAATCTGGATGCTTGCCCTTGAAATCTGAAAGTAAGTTCGCAAATCCATCCAGGAAGGCACTGCTCACCATGCCAATGCTCAGGGTTGAGTTTTCGGCACGACCCTGCCGCTGCGTGTTGGTTATGGCGTAATCCAGCACCTTGAAAATCTGTTCACACTCACGCTTCAGCACGCGCCCTGCTGCTGTGAGAGAAACATTTCGGGAGTCTCGTTGAAAGAGTGATAGTCCAAGGGCAACTTCCAACTCTTTGATTTGTATGGACATCGGTGACTTAGAAATATGCAGCTCTTCCGCTGCGCGGCCAAAGTGCCCACTTACTGCAACTTGATGAAAGTAACGCAGCATACGCAAAGTAATGCGCCCGGATGTAATGAGATCGTGCATGAACTTGTTTTGTTGTTTTTATTTTTGTCCAGGTTGTAGCTCTTAAAGTTCTACTATTTTTATTCTATATGTTCTGCAAGAACTATAATCTACGAAATAGTCCTTATCTAGCGTGGTTTTCTACGTAATATTTTATAGTTTGTTTCGAAGTTCGAAACGATTGATATATTTAAAAAACTTAATAATTGCCTCTCAGGCAACTAGTTTGCCCTCACCGAAGGGAATTAGTTAAAAGGTGAGGCAAATTATGCAATTGGGTCAGTCCACATTCGCACCTACGCAAGGTGAGTGTGCTGCGCCTGTCGTATGCCTCGCTTCCATGGAGACCGACGGCTCTTACGCACGAACTCCCACCGTACGTACTCTGTCAGCAGCGGTAATTCCCTTTGAGGTATTGGAAGGTTCTACAACCGCAGGCGTTTTACATTGTTTTTCAATAGGAAAGCGTTTGTTGGATGCGGGTGGCCATCTCAACTGTCCACGTGAAGGTGGGTACGGTTAGTCGCCTTTCGGCACCTCAAAATTCTCCCCAACCATAATCAACAACTTACCTCAGAGCCTCTGGGAGGAGCTCATAATGTTCGCAACAGGTTTTCTTGGCATCGCTACACTGATCGTTATTGCTGTATTGGTTTCAACCAATCGCAAGGCGATCAACCTCCGCACCGTAGGTGGTGCGCTGGCTCTCCAGATCGGTATCGGCGCTTTCGTTCTTTACGTTCCAGCTGGCCGTGCCATTCTTCACGCAATGTCAACGGGCATTGCCGGTGTGATCGACAGTGGTCGTTCCGGTGTTAACTTCCTCTTCGGCAACCTCACCAACGGTTCACTTTCCGACACCGTTGGCTTCGTATTTGCCTTCAACGTGCTTTGCCTCGTTATCTTCTTCTCTGCACTGATTGCTGTTCTGTACCACCTCGGTGTTATGCAGATTGTTATTCGCGTCATCGGTGGTGGCATGGCGAAACTGCTGGGTACCTCCCAGGCAGAATCCATGTCTGCAGTTTCCAACGTGTTCGTGGGCCAGACTGAAGCTCCACTCGTTGTGAAGCCTTACATGCCAAAGATGTCCGACAGTGAGTTCTTCGCCATCATGTGTGGTGGTATGGCTTCTGTTGCAGGTACTGTTCTCGGCGGTTATGCGCTGATGGGCGTTAAGATCGAGTTCCTCCTCGCAGCATCCTTCATGCTGCTCCAGGTGGTCTTCTCTTCGCAAAACTGATCCTGCCAGAAACTGAAGAAACCAACTACACCGTTGAAAAAGACATGAGCTTTGGCGACGAAAAGCCAGAGAACGTGCTTGCTGCTGCTGGTCAGGGCGCAATGAACGGTCTCCAGCTTGCTGGCGCGATCGGTGCAAACCTGGTTGCAATGATCGGTCTGATCACTCTGGTGAACCTGATCCTCGGTGGTGTTGGTGATTTCGCTGGCTTCGATCTGTCTCTGGAAATGATCCTCGGCTGGATCTTCGCTCCAATCGCTTACCTTCTGGGTGTTCCAATGGCTGACATTGGTGTTGCAGGTTCCCTGATCGGTAAAAAGCTGGTTGTGAACGAGTTCGTCGCTTACCTCGACCTGAAGAACTACCTCGTAGATGCCACCGCAGTGGAAATGGGTCTGCCGGTCATTCAGGAAAAGACCAAAGCAATCGTTTCCTTCGCACTCTGCGGCTTCGCGAACATCTCTTCCATGGGTATTCTCATCGGTGGTCTGGGTGTTCTGGCTCCAAACCGCATGAACTTCATCGCGAAGTATGGTCCTCGCACACTGCTGGCTGCAACCTGCTCAAACCTCATGAGCGCAGCAATCGCGGGTATCTTTATCTCATTGGCAATGTAAGAGAGTTTTCTTCCTTAATCTCTGAATTGCCTGTGACGGGGGGAGCTTTGCTCTCCCCGTTTCTATTTGTGTCAGAAAAACAGACTGCGCTACGTTGGGGGTGTACGCGTCTCTGCTTCACAGGAAAGAAGCGTTACTCGTGAACGCCTTCTTCGATAACTTCTCGGGACCCTTGCGGAGGCATTTCCGGGAAAGCTGGAAGCTTTGGATCAACCTCATCCCAAGATGGTGCCCGGCTGGCATACACATTCACCTGAGGCTCAATAACCTCCGGCTGATCAACAGCTGATGCACGCACGAAGATCAGATCTGTCATAGATGAGTTCAGAGAGTACATCGCACTGCCACAGGTTGGGCAAAAGCCTCGTGTGACCACATTCCCGCTGTCGGCAGGTTTGTCGAAAAATGTGAGCTCTCCAGTCACTTCCACCGCTTCTTTAGGCAGGGCCGCATGGGTGCAATGCCCTGTCCCCGATGACTTACGACAGTCATCACAGTGGCAATGCGCGGCCATCTGCGGCTTCATTCTTGATTTCAGCTGTACATTCCCGCAAAGGCAAGACCCTGTAAATGCGCTTTCCATGATACTATCCTTAGTCTGAGTTGAGAGATGTTTTAGTGACTTGTAAATTGCAAGTTACTATTCACAATAGGAGAGAATGGCGGTATGTCAACCGAAAACCGTTCCGGCTGCCCCATCGCGAATACGCTAGATATCGTCGGAGACCGCTGGAGCCTTTTGATCCTGCGGGATATGTTCAACGGAAAAAAGATCTTCTCAGAGTTCCTGAGTTCACCGGAAAAGATCACGACAAGCGTTCTGACCGTTCGCCTGAATCAGCTGGAAGCGGCTGGCATGGTCACCAAAGAGCTCTACCAATCGAATCCCAAACGCTACCAATATCTGCTGTCAGATCGCGGCAAGGATATCTTGCCTGTGCTTCAGGAAATGTGTCGGTGGGCCAACAAGCACATGCCTGAAACGTGGATCCCACCAGAAAGCTTCATGCAGAAGCGCGTATAGAAAAAGGCTGGATGTGACATCCAGCCTTTCTCAAACTCCGTTGCCCCTTCTCGTCAGAACAGAACTGACGGCAACCAGGTTGCGATCTGAGGGAAGAACCAGACCAGCCCCATCCCGACAATCTGCAGCAGGATATAAGGCAGCACCCCCTTGTAGATCATACCTGTTGTGATCTCGGGCGGGGCCGCACCACGCAGATAAAACAGCGAGAACCCGAATGGTGGTGTCAGGAAGCTGGTCTGCAGGTTGATAGCGATCATCACAGAAAGCCAGATAGGATCAAAACCCATCATCAGCAGGGTAGGGCCAACGATCGGCAGTAGGATTACGGAGATCTCTACGAAATCCATGAAGAAGCCGAGGGCAAAAATCAGCGCCATCACAAACAGCAGGGCACCCATCTCACCGCCTGGCATTGCAGAGATCAGCTCCTCAATGCGAGCGTCACCACCAAGACCTCGGAAAATCAGAGAGAACACACTTGCCCCAATGATCGTCGCAAAGATCATCGCTGAGATGGAGAGTGTGTTGGTCATCACCGGCGCAAGCAGCTGAGATCGCCACATACGCATCACACTTTGAAGCAGACCGCTGATGCCAATGATCAGCAACACAATCGCAACACCAGCAAGGCCATAATCAGTGACAGTCAACTCGCTGCGTTGCAAGCGGATAGTGGTCATCCCAGCCAGCGCGATCACCGCCAGCAGAGCCACAACACTCGCACCAAGCAACACGTTGGATTTGCCATTACTCAGTCGGAAACCCGCCAACAGCAAAGCACCGACTGCACCAACCGCAGCCGCTTCTGTCGGTGTTGCAACACCACCCAGAATGGAACCCAGAACCGCAATAATCAGCGCGACTGGTGGGATCAGAACGGAAGCAATCCGACGCGCCGATGTCTCCCCTAGAACACGCTTGTCCATGGCAGGTGCAGAGCTCGGCTGCAAATAGGCGCGGATCAGCAGATAAACAATATAGACACCCACCAGCATCAGACCTGGAACCAGCGCAGCCGCAAAGGTTTGGCCTACGCTGATGGTCTCTACGGTGAATTTGCCTTCCGCAAATTGAGCCTGCTGATAGGCGTTGGACATCACTTCAGAAAGGATGATCAGCAGAGTGGATGGGGGAATGATCTGCCCGAGTGTGCCAGCGGTACACACAGTACCTGCCGCCAGCTTAGGATCATATCCATTACGCAGCATGGTCGGCAGAGCGATCAACGCCATGGTCACCACCGTTGCGCCCACAATACCGGTTGAGGCTGCCAGCAGTCCTCCCACAAGCACAACAGAGATCCCCAGACCACCGCGGAGCGAGCCGAACAGCTTGCCCATCTCTTCCAGCAAATCTTCTGCAATGCGACTGCGTTCAAGCACCAGCCCCATGAACACAAAGAGCGGGATTGCAATCAGTACGTTGTTAGTCATCGTACCGAAAATGCGCTGTGAAAGTGCACCCAGCAGCCCGGTATCAAACGCACCGGTCATCGCTCCAAGAATAGCAAAGAGCACGGCCACACCAGCGATGGTGAAGGCCACCGGATAGCCCAGCAGGATCGCAAAGCACAGGCCCGCGAACATGAATATGTCGAGAAACTCAGTCACAGCTTTGGCTCCTCAACATCAACGCCGCATAAAAACAGCCCATCCCTTAGAATGCCGGAGATGCCCTGAATAATCAGGAGGCCACAAAATGCAGGAACAAGGCTCTTAAGCAGGAAGCTTGCGGGAATACCGCCAACCGAAATCGGTCCTTCAAGGATCTTCCAGCTGTTGTAAACAAAGGGCCAGCTGATCCAGAGTAACAGACCAACAGTGGGTAGCAAAAAGAACAGTGCTCCGATCAGATTGATGATGGCTTTGGCCTTGGGAGACGCCTGCCCGTAAAAGATATCGACGCGTACATGCTTGTCAGCCAAAAGCGTATAGCCAGCGCCAAGCATGAAAACAGATGCATGCATGTAAAGCACGCCTTCGCCGAGGAAGATGTAGCTGACGCCAAACAGATAGCGCAGCAGAACGATCCCAAACTGCAACAGCAGCATGAGCAACGCAAACCAGCGGATGGTGTGGCCAACCAAGCGGTTGATTGCGTCGAGTTTCGAAACAACAGAGGTCATCGGTAAAATCCGATCAGGCCAGAGTATTTTCTTGGCTTTCCAGAGCGTATCTCAAAGCTATGGGAACCGATTATCGGCGGATGAGACGCGGCTGAACTGAAGAAAGCAGGAGAACAGCCGGGGCCAGAAGCCCCGACTTTGTGTCGTGCAGAAAATGTCAGCAAACAGGATGCTTGCCGGGTGACAGCTGCTTAACCGTAATTGATGTCCAGAAGGCGCATATTCATCTGGCCGTTATCTGCCAGAGGTTTGTATTCCTTCATGGATTCACGGTAGGTGAGGAAGCTCTCTGTGATGCGCTTCACCAGCTCGTCGTCATTTCCACGCAGTTCGCCGATGACTTCACCAGCAGCATTGCCCATCGCCAGCAGAACGTCTTCTGGCAAGTTCTTTACCATCACACCTTTTTCAGCAACCAGCTTCTTCAAAGCCTTAGCGTGATTGGTGGTGTATTCGGTCCAAACATCGTTGTAGAGCGACGAGCATGCGAACGCGACAACCTGCTTCAGGTCATCTGGCAGCGCATTGTAAGCCTCGGAGTTGACGGCACATTCTTCTGCGGAGCTTGGCTCGCCTACGCCCGGGAAGTAGTAGTTCTTGGCAACCTGATAGAAGCCAGAGCAGAGTCTGTCCAAGGGCCGATGAACTCACCAGCATCCAGTGTGCCAGTCTGCAGGGCCTGGAACATGTCACGTCCACCCATAGCCTGAACTGCCATACCCATCTTGGTGCACATTTCAGAAGCAAGACCAGTTGTACGGAAACGCAGACCTTTCAGGTCTTCAGCGGAGTTGATCTCGGTACGGAACCAGCCAGCAGCCTGAGGACCAGAGTTGCCACACAGGAACGGCTTCAGGTTAAAGCGCGCATACATTTCGTCATACAGCGCCTGACCACCACCATGTGCCATCCAGCCGTACTGCTCATCTGCGGTCAAACCGAATGGCTGAGAACCAAACAGCAAGAAGCCTTTGGACTTGGAGCCCCAGTAAGCAGGCACTGAGTGGTAAAGTTCTGCAGTCCCCTCCGATACTGCATCAAACACACCACGGCCTGGAACCAGTTCTCCAGCGGCATAGAGCTTAACCTCAATGCGACCACCGGAAAGCATGGTGATACGGTCTGCAAGCATCTGCGCTGCAACGCCAGGACCCGGAAGGTTCTTAGGCCACGAGGTGACCATCTTCCACTTGATCTTGTCGGAAGCTACAGCCGGAGCTGCCAGAGCAGAAGCAGCGGCGACGCCAGTTGCTGCAACACCTGCACCCTTAAGAAAATCACGTCTTTTCATAATTTTTCCCCTCAAAAATTAGAATAACAAGGGGCCGCAAAGCACGGTCCCTCATCGGTTTTTGTGTAAAGTCTGGAATGCCAAAAATACGCGGCTGAACCAGTTTGCCCGGAAACGGAAACTAAAACTTACCTAGGGCGAGTTTGTCGTACTGAATCAGTTACTTACCTAGAGAAGGTAAGTTCAAACCATTCTCCTTGGCGCAATCAATTGCCAATTGGTAGCCTGCGTCCGCATGGCGCATAACACCTGTCGCAGGGTCATTCCAAAGAACACGGCCAATCCGTTCGTCTGCGCCCGAAGTTCCGTCGCAGCAAATCACCATGCCGGAATGCTGGGAAAAGCCCATTCCAACGCCACCACCGTGGTGCAATGACACCCAGGTTGCGCCAGATGCTGTGTTCAGCAGAGCGTTGAGCAGAGGCCAGTCAGAAACAGCATCAGAGCCATCCATCATAGACTCAGTTTCACGGTTTGGAGAAGCCACGGATCCAGAATCCAGATGGTCACGACCAATCACCACCGGTGCCTTCAGCTCGCCGTTGCGAACCATTTCGTTGAAGGCAAGGCCGAGACGGTGACGCTGACCCAGACCAACCCAGCAAATACGCGCAGGCAGACCTTGGAAGGAAATACGCTCGCGCGCCATATCCAGCCAGTTGTGCAGGTGCGGATCATCTGGGATGAGTTCCTTCACCTTCTGGTCTGTTTTATAGATGTCCTCAGGATCACCTGAAAGTGCTGCCCAACGGAATGGACCAACACCTTTACAGAACAGCGGACGAATGTAAGCAGGCACAAAACCCGGGAAGTCGAAGGCATTCTCCAGGCCTTCCTCAAACGCCATCTGGCGGATGTTGTTGCCATAATCAACTGTTGGAATACCGCGCTCATGGAAGTCCAGCATCGCCTTCACATGCACTTTCATAGAAGCCCGTGCAGCTTTCTCAACGGCTTTAGGATCGCTCTCGCGCTTTTCCTTCCACTCTGCCATGGTCCAGCCCTGTGGCAGATAGCCATTGATTGGATCATGAGCGGAAGTCTGGTCAGTCACGATATCCGGACGAACGCCACGCTCAACAAGCTCAGCGAAGATGTCAGCGGCATTGCCGAGCAAGCCAACGGATTTGGCTTCACCAGCTGCCGTCCAGCGCTCAATCATCTCCAGCGCTTCATCAAGCGTCTTGGCTTTTTCATCGACGTATTTAGTGCGTAGGCGGAAATCGATGCTGTCTTCGTTACACTCAACGGCCAGACAGCAAGCACCAGCCATCACAGCAGCAAGTGGCTGAGCACCACCCATACCGCCAAGGCCGCCAGTCAGGATCCACTTGCCTTTCAGATCACCGCCGTAGTGCTGACGACCAGCCTCCACGAAGGTCTCATAAGTACCCTGAACAATGCCCTGAGAGCCAATATAGATCCACGAGCCAGCAGTCATCTGGCCGTACATTGCCAGACCTTTTTTATCCAGCTCGTTGAAGTGATCCCAGTTCGCCCAGTGTGGGACGAGGTTGGAGTTGGCGATCAGAACACGCGGTGCATTCTCATGCGTGCGGAACACGCCAACAGGCTTGCCGGATTGAACCAGCAAGGTCTCATCAGCTTCCAGATTCTTCAGCGTATCGACAATGGTGTCAAAGTCTTTCCATGTCCGTGCAGCGCGGCCAATGCCACCATAAACCACCAGTTCATGCGGGTTCTCAGCCACATCAGGATGCAGGTTGTTCATGAGCATGCGCATAGGCGCTTCTGTCAGCCAGCTCTTTGCGTTCAGCTCTGGTCCGGTTGGTGGAAAGATATCGCGGGTGTTCTTGCGAGGATCTTGAGTGAGCGTATCGGTCATGGTCGGCTCCGTTAGCGACTTGTGCTGGCGCTTGAAAATGCCCCTGCAAGGGCCTGCGCTTCTAACTGAGAAAGAATAGATTTGAGGGTGGCACGTGTTTTGTGAGCGTGCTCTGGAGCGTAAGCCCATGGGCTCTGCTCAAACATGTAAGCCCGCTGCGCAGTCTCCATCTGAATGGCGTGGATGCCAGTCTCAGGCTTGCCGTAGTGGCGAGTGGTCCAGCCACCTTTGAAGCGAGCATTCACCACCGTTTCTACGCTGGCATCTGCACGGCAGGCATCAATGGTGATCTGCTCAATCATCGGAGCGCAGGTCTGCCCAATATTGGTGCCAATGTTGAATACAGGTAACTCACCTTCAAACAGAAACGGAATGTTGGAGCGGATGGAATGGCAGTCATAAAGAACGGCCACACCAAACTTCTGCCTTACGCGCTCCAGCTCGTCCACAATCGCCTCATGATAAGGCGCGTGAAATGTAGCACGGCGCTCTTCAACTTCATCTTCTGATGGTTCCTGCCCATCACGATAGATCGGACGACCATCAAAGTCTGTCAGAGGGCAGAGTGTAGTGGTGTTCTGGCCGGGATAGAGCGAAACACCCGCAGGGTCGCGATTAGCATCAATCACATAGCGATGCACAGGCGTCTGGATCACACTGGCATTCTCAAGCAAACCATCATACAGGCGGTTGATGTGCCAATCCGTATCAGCCAGTGCTTGCCCGACAGAGTTGAACCTGTCCCAGATCGACAGCGGCACATCAGTACCACCATGCGGCTGAGCCAGCACTATCGGGCTGTCACCTTTTTTGATCAGTGGTGAGAAGGAGTAGGTCAATCAGGCCTCCTCTAGCTTAAAGAACTGAGCTTTGCTGGCAGCTTCAAAAATCCGGCCAGAAGCAACAAGCTTTGCAGCTTTCTCAAGATCCGGCGCCATGTAGCGATCGTCTTCCAGCTCTTCGATATCTTCGCGAACCGCAGCCACAACATCCTGCAGGATCGGGCTGGTTTTGAGTGGAATCCGGAACTCAATGCCCTGCGCCGCCATCAGCAACTCAATACCGATGATTTTGGAAAGGTTGGAGTTCATGTCGATCAAACGCCGTGCAGCATGGGTTGCCATGGAAACATGGTCTTCCTGATTGGCACTGGTCGGCGTGGAATCTACGGAACATGGCGCAGCCCGTTGCTTGTTTTCGCTGTAAAGTGCAGCAGACGTCACATCCGCAATCATGAAACCAGAGTTGAGACCCGGATTAGGTGTCAGGAAGGGCGGCAGCCCGTAGTTAAGTGCAGGGTCAACCAGCGTCGCAATCCGGCGCTGTGCAATTGCCCCAATTTCTGCAATAGCAAGCGCGGTCTGGTCCGCAGCAAACGCTACAGGTTCAGCATGGAAATTACCGCCAGAAACGACAGAACCGTCTTTGAACACCAGCGGGTTATCAGTCACCGCGTTCGCTTCAATCTCCAACGTATATCCCACTTGAGCGAGCAGCCCTAACACCGCGCCCATCACCTGTGGCTGACAGCGCAGGCAGTATGGATCCTGCACACGCTCATCATCCTCACGATGGCTTTCGCGAATTGCAGAACCAGACATCAGCTCGCGAATGGTAGCTGCAGCAGAAATCTGTCCTTTGTGGCCACGTAGCTCGTGGATTTCAGGACGGAATGGAGCACCAGAACCCATCAGCGCGTCTACGGACATCGCGCCGGTAATCAACGCAGTCTTTGCAAGGCGATGGGCCTGGAACAAACCGGCCAAAGCCAGAGCGGTCGACACCTGCGTTCCATTGATCAGCGCAAGGCCTTCTTTCGCTGCCAGCTGAATTGTCGGAATACCAGCCAGCTGCATCGCTTCTTTGCCAGAAACGCGCACGCCACCAAAGAACGCTTCGCCTTCGCCCAGCATCACCGCAGCCACGTGAGAAAGAGGTGCCAGATCACCGGAAGCACCAACACTGCCCTGACCCGGAACAACAGGCACAACGTTATGCTCCAGCATCTGCTCAAGGCACTCAATCAGCTCCCAACGAACACCAGATGCGCCACGCCCCAATGAGGCAAGTTTAAGCACAATCACCAAACGCACGATGTTTTGCGGCAGAACCTCACCAACACCGCAACAGTGGGAAAGAATGAGGTTTCTCTGCAGGGTAGCAGTATCTTCAGCCGGAATTTTAACCGAGGCAAGCTTACCAAAACCCGTGTTTACCCCATACACCGGCGTATCACCCTGTGCCGCGCTATGAACAATTGCAGCGGCTCGCTCAACACCGTCTTTGCAGGAGCGGTCCAGCTCGACATTCGTCTCTTCACGGTAGATCTGGCGAAGTTGAGTGAGAGTAAGTTCTCCCGGCTTTAAAACCAGCTTAGGTCTGGAAGAAGTGGAGGGGGAAGTCGTCATGAATGCCTCAGTGCTTAATTTGCTTGTGTTTTTGTGATGTCTTCGCCGAGGAAATACAGGCGATTCAGTGGGTTGAACCCGATGCGATAGGCCAGTTCGGCTGGCTCTTTCACATCCCAGATCGCAATGTTGGCCTGCTTGCCAGCTTCTAGCGTTCCGCAAAACTCAGATTGCCCCAATGCCTGCGCCGCATTGCGTGTGATGCCAGCCAAAGCTTCCTGCGGTGTCATGCGGAACAAGGTGCAAGCCATATTCATGCAAAGCAGGAGCGAGGTAAGGGGAGAAGATCCCGGGTTAGCATCTGTCGCCAACGCAATTGGAACGCCAGCATCCCGCAACTCCTGAAGGGGAGGATACTGAGTTTCGCGCAGAAAGTAGAACGCACCCGGTAACAGAACGGCAACGGTGCCCGCATCCTTCATAGCCTGAATGCCAGCAGCATCCAGATACTCCAGATGGTCGGCGGAAAGTGCTTTGTGGCTGGCAGCCATTGCAGTACCGCCAAGGTTGGAAAGCTGCTCGGAGTGGATCTTGACCGGAAGGCCGAGCTCCTGCGCACGATCAAACACACGGCTCACTTGCTCAGGAGAAAAGGCAATGCCTTCACAAAATGCATCAACCGCATCAGCCAGATTTTCTGCTTTGACAGCCGGAAGTACCTCATCGCAGACAAAGCTGATGTAATCGTCACTGCGTCCTTCATACTCTGGCGGCAACGCATGTGCGCCGAGGAAAGTGGTCAGCACTTTGACAGGACGAAGTTCGCCAATCTTTCGCGCAACACGCAGCATTTTCAGCTCTGTATCAAGATCCAATCCGTATCCCGATTTGATCTCCAGAAGCGTTACACCTTCTGCCAGCAACGCATCAACGCGTGGCAATGCACTTGCCAAGAGCTCTTCTTCATTGGCGGCACGTGTTGCAGATACCGTAGAACGGATGCCCCCACCCGCACGGGCGATCTCTTCGTACGTCGCACCATTCAACCGCATCTCAAACTCGCGAGCGCGGGAACCGCCGTAGACGATATGCGTGTGGCAATCGATGAGAGAAGGAGTGGCAAGGCGTCCGTTCAGATCTACCTGAGGTGCGTCTTTCCATTCCTCCGGCAGCTCCTTTGCAGGGCCAATCCAGCTGATGGAATCTGCCTCAATCGCAATGGCGGCATCGTGGATCAGGCCATAGCCATCTGCCTGTGCAGACAGAGTTGCAGCCGTCAGGTTGGTGAGTACGGTTCTCCCGCTTGTCATGGACCTCCCGAGATTCCACGTGAATTCACTTCAGTAAAAATCTACATGGAAATCGCTTAATGTCTATACATAAAAAATATGCAGTGTGAGTAATTTTTAGCCTAACCCAGCAGTATCAATTAAATAAATAGCTAAATTCAGCCATTTTAACCTTTGTCTGGTGATATCTTAGAAAAAGAGGATGGTTGTGTGAGGTGCATTTATGTATATGCTTATTACTGCAAAAATGATCTGAATTGATCGACGTTTCACATCAAACTATTGAGTGAGCAATGAAAACCATCTTCGCAGGGCAGGCTTTACTCCCCACTGGTCTTACCGAGAATGTGCGTTTGCACCTGAACGCTGACGGCACCATAAAAACCGTTGAGACCGGCGTGACGCCTGAAGGTGAAGAGGTTTCTGGCAAAAACAGGATGATCTGTCCGGCCCCTGCCAATCTGCACTCGCACGCCTTCCAACGGGCAATGGCAGGCATGACCGAAGTTCGCCAGAAGGGGAAGGATAGTTTCTGGACATGGCGCGAGCTGATGTATCGGTTTCTGGGGCAATTGCGCCCGGAACAGGTCGAGGCAATCGCCGCGCTGGTTTACATGGAGATGTTAGAGGCTGGGTACGCCAGTGTTGGCGAGTTCCACTACCTTCATCACCAGCCAGATGGAACGCCTTACGACAACCTCGCAGAAATGAGCCTCCGCATATTTGCCGCTGCCAATCAAACAGGCATCGGCCTCACTCATTTGCCGGTTCTTTACTCCTACGGTGGTGCTGGCGAGCAGCCTTTAAGCGGCGGACAACTACGGTTCGGCAATGATCTGGAACGCCACCTGCAACTCATTGAAGAAGCGTCGAAATCCCTAACGATATCTCTGCCGGCAGATTGCCAGTTCGGCATCGCGCCGCATTCTCTGCGCGCGACCAATCCCGATCAGTTGCGTGAGATTGCATCCGTCTTTGCTGGCAAGCCAGTGCACATCCACATCTCAGAGCAGATGAAGGAAGTCGAAGCTGTTCAAGAATGGCTTGGGGCACGCCCAATCGAATGGCTGCTGAACAACGTTGATGTCCGCAACAACTGGTGTTTCGTACACGCCACCCATATGACCACAGAAGAAACTGTGGCTATGGCAAAAGCTGGTGCCGTAGCGGGCCTGTGCCCAATCACCGAAGCAAACCTTGGCGATGGCATATTCAACGGGCCGACCTTCATCGAAGCAGGTGGTGTCTATGGTGTTGGTTCTGACAGCAACCTGCGCATCTCACTTTCTGAGGAACTGCGCGTGCTGGAATACAGCCAGCGCCTGCGTGATCAGTCCCGAAATGTCATGTTGAACGGCGAAGGATCTGTTGGCACCGCCATGTATCAGGCCGCAGCCAAAGGTGGAGCTCAGGCTTTGGGTCGCAGCACTGGTGAGCTCAAAGAAGGCAGCCTCGCAGATGTCGTCGCGATTGATACAGCACGGGTGGAGTTCACCGGCCTGAGGCCAGACCAATATCTGGATTATTGGATTTTTGCAGGTGATGATCGTGTCGTAACTGATGTCTGGTCCGCCGGACGACACATGGTGAAGGATGGGCAGCACATCCACCGCGCAGCTATCACCGCTAAATACAGAGAACAGCTTGCAGTTTTGCTGGAAGCAGCCTAACAACGCCCAAATTCATTTTCTTGAAAACGACAGGAAGAGCGCTTGCGATCCTATAAGGAAATCAGAGGCATTTTGCAGGAGAGGATCACCAGCCAGCAATGGCAGCCGGGTGATCTGCTGCCAAGCGAACAAGCGCTCTCAGAGGAGTTTGGCTGTACCCGTGCAACCGTCAACCGCGCCATGCGGGAGCTTGCTGATGCAGGCTGGTTGAACGCCGCCGCAAGGCCGGAACCCGTGTTGTCCAGCCCAAGTCTCACCCTGCAACCATCACCATTCCGGTCATCCGGCAGGAGATCGAGAACAAAGGTCAAGCCTACAAGTATCTGCTTTTGGAGCGTCTGGAAGCTTTGCCACCAGAAGACGCCCGCATCCAGCTTGGACTGAACCAGAATGAAAAGGCTCTCTTCCTGAAAAGCCTGCATTATGGGGATGGCATCCCTCAGCAGTTGGATGTCCGCTGGATCAACCTCTCTGCATTGCCAGAAGCTACTGAGGAAAGCTTTGCAGATATTGGCCCCAACGAGTGGCTACTGCAGCGTGTCCCTCATCCAAGCATTGAACATGTCTTCCGTGCGGACAAAGCCACAGCTGAAGAGCAACGACTGCTCCAGCTGGAAGACTGCGAGCCCGTGTTCACCATCGAGCGCCGTACTTGGATTTCAGGGCAGGGCATCACTTACGTGCGGCTAGTACATCCTGGCAGTCGTTATCACATGGCTACGCGTAGCTCGGATGAGCCGATCTTCAGCTAGTCTTCTGCTTCTCTTTTTGCACCAACTGAGCGAAGTGATCTTCCAGCCGGATTTTGCCATAGCATTTGCCGATCATATCCATCCGCATCGCGCTCAGGAAAAACTGGATTGGGCCGTACGTCTTCGCTGAGGTGAAAGTCTCCAGAAGCCGCTGCAAAGCAACGCTAATCCAGTTGGGCAGATGCGTGATCTTGGCTTTCTTCTGCAGGCTCTTAAAGGCAATCTCAGCCAGCTCGTTGTGGGTATACTTCACCGGCCCGCCTACTTCAGCATAAGCCTGGCCGTCCTTGATAATGTCGAAGCAAGCTGCAGCCAGATCAGCACCGTGGATAGGGTTGATCCGATAATCACCCGAACCAAACATGTAGACCCGCCCGGACTTTGCCATTCCAAAAAACTCCTCCAGATCAGAGAAGTAACCACTGGGTGAAATCACGGTGCTTTTGATTGGGGCAGCCTGAAGAGCCTCCACAAAATGCTGCTTTGCACGCACCAGCTGAACATCCAGTAACTTGGTCGCGTTCAGAACATGAATGTAAGCAAACTGAGGGACACTGTTCTCAACCGCCAGATCTAACAGGTTCTTATTGGCCTGATAATCAACGTCGTTGTAACTCAGGCCGTCTTTCTGGCGCGTGATACCGAGAGCAGAAATGACCAGATCAGCATTATCCATCAATCCATGCAGGCTGGCGGGTTTAGTCGCTTCTCCCTCAAAAAACTCACTGGCGTCAAGGCCCTTTGCACGAGCAGACTGCTCATCGCGGACAAGAGCACGAACGTGCCAACCCTGTTTTCTGTAGTAGGAAACGAGATAGGAGCCCAGATAACCAGTTGCGCCTGCAATAACGACACTCTTCATGGCAATTCCCTCAAATATTAGGTGCCGCAAAAGGTCGGCAGCCGGGGAAAATGAAAAGGCGCCAATTACCTTTTGGGTGCTTACTCAACCAAGGAGCAGAGGCCGGACGGCATACGCTTGACCGAAGCAAGGTTTGCTTTTTATGCAAGGATGAGATCAGGCAGAAATACACCTCTAATGCCCTCAATCCTACTCTCAAAAAATGGGAGCTTTAGCAGCTAAAATCAACCGGTAATTGTGCATAGGCAACGTGATTGCGTAGGCCTTAACGAAAAAAGGGAAGAGCCTTTCAGCTCTCCCCTCTTTTAAATGAGTGGCCCTTTGTTGGCTTTTAACCTTTGCCTTGCCACGGAATAAGCCAGCGTTCCAGATACCGCATGCCCAGCTCAATCGTGTATCCGATAAGCCCGATCACAAAGATGCCGATAACCACCGTATCTGTCTGCAAAAAGTTCTTTGCAATCATGATCATGGAGCCGACACCCTTATCAGCTGCCACCAGCTCCGCCGCCACAACAGTGCCCCAGCAAACGCCCATCGCCGTACGCAGACCAGTGAAGATCTCTGGCAGTGCATTGGGCAGGATTACATGAAACAGGATCTGTGTACGCGAGGCACCCAATGAGTAAGCTGCGTGCACCTTGGTGATCTTGACGCTGTTCACGCCAGAGCGTGCTGCAATCGTCATGATGAACAGGGATGCAAGGAACAGCAGGAAGATCTTGCTGTCTCATCAATGCCAAACCACAGAATGATCAGCGGGATCAATGCCAGCGGAGGGATCGGGCGCATAAACTCCACGATGGGATCAAACAAGCCGCGAGCAACGGAAGAAAGCCCCATGGCCAGACCTAGAGGGATGCCCACGAGGCTCCCAGCAAAACGCCAGCAAGAACACGGAACACCGAGATACCAATATGATCCCAGAACGCCACGTTTCTGAAACCAGCGGAAAGCAGCTTGCTCATTCGTGTGATCGTCGCGTCCACCGATGGCCAATAGAAACTCTCTAGCATGCCCAAGGCGCTTGCGATGCCCCATGCGGCCAGCAGCACAACAACGGTCAGGATGGAGTAGAACCGGCCAGAGTTGACGGCGCTGGCGTCGCCAAAACGAACGGTCTTTTGCTGCGTGAAAACATTGTCTTTAAGCCCAAGCCAAACAGATAGGCCGGAGGGCGGCGTG
This sequence comes from Pseudovibrio denitrificans JCM 12308, assembly GCF_001310815.1. Lineage (GTDB taxonomy): Bacteria > Pseudomonadota > Alphaproteobacteria > Rhizobiales > Stappiaceae > Pseudovibrio > Pseudovibrio denitrificans. The sequence continues at coordinate 19,890 of NZ_BAZK01000020.1, read as the reverse complement.
TGATGCTTGCTCATATTGGCCTCCTATGCTGGTTCCAGCTCTTGGTCATTGCCCATAATCTCTTCTTCCATGCCCCAGATGAGAGACAGGATTTCTTCGCGCGTTTTCACAAACTCCGGTGAAGCTTTGATCTGACGAGGACTCTCCACCAATCCGAGATCTGCAAACGGAAGCTCGTATTCACGCAGGATTCGGCCAGGACGTGGTGCCATCACAATCAGGCGTTCCCCAAGGAAGAGTGCTTCCTCAACGGAATGCGTGATAAGAATAATGGTTTTGCGCGTCTCTTTCCAAAGCTTCAGCACAAGGCTCTGCATCTTTTCGCGGGTCAGAGCATCCAGTGCGCCAAGTGGTTCATCCATCAGGATCACTTCCGGATCGTTGGCAAGGCAGCGAGCCAGAGCCACACGTTGCTGCATGCCGCCGGAAAGCTGATAAACCGGCTTTTTGCCAAAGTCTTGCAGGCCTACAATCTGCAGCAGCTCATCCACTTTGCGCTTGGTTTCAGCAGCGGGACGCCCAGCCATCTTTGGGCCAAATGCAATATTCTTCTCAACGGTCATCCATTCAAACAACGCGCCTTGCTGAAACACCATTCCGCGGTCCGGGCCGGGGCCGGTCACATCCACATTCTCGCGGACGATTTTGCCGGAGGTCGGACGAAGAAAGCCTGCAATGATGTTGAGAAGAGTTGTTTTACCGCATCCGGATGGACCAAGAACGGAGATGATCTCACCATCCTTTACATTCAGATTGACGTTGTTGAGAGCATGGACTTGATCACCATTGGGAAGGGTGAAAACCATAGAGATATTGTCGGCAACTATTCCACTCAAAGCGCTTCTCCCGGTTCTTTGGAAAATGCCTGGTTCGCCCGGTCTTGTTCTTGGAAGAATGGCGGGACAAAGCCCGCCATTTTCTAATTGTTTTTATTTGAGGTAGCTTGCGTCGACGAACTGGGAGTAGTCGTCCAGCGCTTCATCCAGACCGCCAGCTGAAACCATCACATCAGCCACGCCTTTAGCCGCTGCTTGAATACCACCACCAAGCCAGTTTTCCTGAAGCTGCTCTTCGCTGGTTGGAAAGCCGAAGTTCGCGATCATCTTCTTGGCGGGTTCAAGATCCATACCTGCAGCAAGGGCGATCTTGTCGTAAACCGCATCCGGATTACTGTTGTAGGTGGTGTTGGCCTGATTGGTAACTTCCATGAACTTCTTCACCAGATCTGGATGCTCTGCTGCAAAGTCGTTGGTTACATTCACCACATCAAACGTGTTGATGCCAACGGCTTCCTGTTCAGCACCAGTCATCAACGGTGTACCAACGGTTTTCATACGGTCCAACGCACCGCCAAAAGCACAGCCCATCACAACATCACCGCGCACAACAGCAACCGCCGCATCGGCAGGGTTCATCTGCACAAGGTTCACTTTGTTGATGTCTACGCCGAGGTGATCCAGCGTACGAATGAGCTTGTAGTGGGTTACGTTGCCGATCGGTGTCGCAACTTTCTTCCCTTCTAGCTCCTTCGCATTTGCTTTGGTAATGCCGGAATCATTGCGCACAATGCAGAGGTCATTTTCAGCGTAAGTGACTGCCACACCTACAAGTTTAATCGGAGCACCAGAGGAAACACCAACAACGAAGGGAACAAAGCCGTTACTGTAAGCAATCTGCACATCGCCGGAAACCATGGCCTGCACCATCTCGTTTCCATTACCGAAGGCACGCCATTCAACTTCCAGACCAAGAGCTTCATCATAGGTCTTGTCGATCTGTGCTGCCTGGTTCGCGGTAGGCCATTCCAGAAAGTAGGCGACGGTGATTTTATCAAGCGCATGAGCCGTGCTCATTCCAAGGCTCGCCACCAGGCCTGCTGCAAGTGCCAGTTTACCTGCAAGCTTCTTCAATGCCATATCAATTCCCCCTCCAGTGCGTTGCTAAGTGCTTATTCCTTCTTTATTTTTTACCGTCCCTTGTCGCTGGAAACTTGTTAATTTGAATTATGTTCAGGATTCAGGACACTATGAAACCGTATCACTCGGTAGTGCCAGTTTGTGAATCCCGATAGAACCAGAGAGTATTTCCAAAGAGAGATGCAGATATAAATGCCCGCTATCGCAATATTAATTCCCTAATCTCTGCGGAAGATGGTCCTGTGTCTCGCGTTCTTCTATTTTAGAATTGTATAAATAAACGAAGAGATCAGTGTTTATGCGCTGATGAGAGGGTTCTCTCGTTTATTTGTGCTGCGATGCAGCAATTTATCTGCTGTCTCTGAGAGTATTTCTATTCCCTTGGGTATTTTGTCAGCATGAATTGAAGAAAAGCCGAGGCGGAAATAGTTTTTACCCTGGCTTGGATCCGCAAAGAACACATTGCCCGGTTCAATCAGAACACCTTTCTTCAACGCTTCTTGCGCAAGCGCAGTTGCATCCAGTTCAGGCGGCCCACTCACCCAGAAAGAAGATCCCCCAAATGCAGAGACCTGAGCCCAGCCGGGGAAGTGCGTCTCCATAGCTTCACTCAGCGCATTCCAGCGGTTGGAGTACGCGTGATGCAGCTTGCTGATCAGCGCATCCTGCGAACCTTGCGCCAGAAACAGAGCAACGCTGCGCTGGTTGTTGCCGGGTGGGTGGCGTAGCATCAACCGGCGCATTGCGCGGATTTCTTTGATCACAGGCTTTGGTGCCACAATAAACCCAATCCGCAACCCCGGCATGATCGACTTGGAAAGGCTGCCCACGTAAAGCACACGCCCTGATGCATCGACAGACCGAAGTGCAGCAGTCGGCTGCCCCCGGTAGTTGGTCTCATACTCATAATCATCTTCAATGATCAGCGCATCAGATTGCGCTGCCCATTCCAACACTTCCCTACGCCGCTTCATAGTCATCGTGGTGTTGGTAGGGAACTGATGGCTGGGCGTCACATAGACTAGCTTTGCATCCCCCAACATGTCCGCGCGAATGCCTTCCTCATCAACGGGAATCGCCCGAATGTCCGAGCTTCGCAGCTGCATGATGTTGCGCACATCAGGATAACCTGGGTCTTCCAACGCAACAGGCGTGTCCGGCCTTACAAACAGGTGGGCGATGAGAAACAACGCGTTCTGAGCCCCATCGTCACCAGAATCTCGTCAGATTCGGCAATAACTCCACGGCGGATCAGAATACGCCGCTGAATCTGCTCAATCAGCATGGGGTCATCAGCTGTAAAGCGATCATCAGTCCAGGCATCCAGCCATTTGATGCTCATGGTCTGGCGTACACAATCCCGCCAGGCGCTGATTGGAAACAGCGTCGGATCCACCTGCCCATAGATGAACGGATAGGGGTAGCTGTGCCAGTTCTCAGTCTTCAGAATGTTGAACTGAGTAGAGGGCGTAAGCCGCAATTTTGAAGACCAATCCACCCGATCACCAGGCACCTGCTCCTTGGGTCTGACCGGATCTGGCAGCTGTCCGAGATTCTCAATAACCTCTGGTGAGACGTAAAATCCCGACCTCTCTCGGGTAATCAGATAGCCATCTGCAGCCAGTGCCTGATACGCCAACATCACCGTATTGCGCGAAACACTCAGCCGTTTCGCCAAAGCACGTGTTGAAGGAACTGGTGTGTTTTCAGCAAGTTGGCCGGAAAGAATAGCAGAGACGAGCATCTCGCGAATCTGACTTTGCAGCGTTGTGCTGTCATCCCGGTCAACGGAAAACAAGCTGTATCTCATGGCTGGCCCCTCCCTCCAAATCACGAGCGAAGTATCAGCATGAGTTCATCTGGCTCTATGGTCAAGAACAACTGGACCTATCTGACCTAATATTTCGACGACAAGATATTTCTCACAGTACCTCTGGGGAACTGTTGGTGAATAACTCAGTGTTCTAGGAGAAAGATCGAGATGAGTGTCCTTGCAGAGCCGATTGAACAAGTCAAAACTAATTCTCTTGAGCAACACTGGATGCCGTTTTCCTCAAACCGGGATTTCAAGAATGCTCCACGCCTCATCACTCGTTCAGAGGGAATGTACCTTTGGAATCAGCAGGGTGATCGTCTGGTTGATGGATCTTCCGGTCTGTTCAACGTCCCGGCAGGCCATGCCCGCAAGTCCATTGCGGATGCCGTCCATGCTCAAATGATGCAGAACGGATACACAGCGCCATTCCAGCTGGGGCAACCAACATCCTTTGAGTTTGCGGCTAAACTTACCCAGATCATGCCAGAGCCATTCAACCATGTGTTCTTCGTTAACTCTGGCTCAGAGGCCATCGATACAGCGCTCAAAATGGTCATGGCCTATCACCGTGCCAATGGTGAAGCGCAACGCACCCGCTTTGTCTCCCGAGAGCGGGCCTACCATGGTGTAAACATGGGTGGCGTCTCATTGTCCGGTATGGTGAAAAACCGCGAAACCTTCCCGGTCGTCATGCCAAACATTGTCATGATGCGTCACACTTGGAACGAAGAAAACGCCTTCACAAAAGGCCAGCCGGAAACAGGTGCCGAACTGGCAAATGACCTGCAGCGTTTCTGTGAAACTTACGGCGGCTCAACAATCGCAGCTGTGTTTATTGAACCTGTCGCGGGTTCTACCGGAACGCTTGTCCCGCCAAAGGGATATCTGGAGCGCGTCCGTCAGATCTGTGATGAGCATGGCATTCTGCTGGTGTTTGATGAAGTGATCACCGGCTTTGGTCGCCTTGGCAAACCATTTGCAGTTGATGCGTTCAACGTCATGCCAGACATTATCACCCTGGCAAAAGCACTCACCAACGGCGCGATTCCAATGGGGGCTGTCGCAGCGTCCGATCAGGTCTATGAGACCATCACCGAAGCTGCTCCGGAAAATGCCATCGAGTTCTTCCACGGCTACACGTACTCAGCTCATCCGGCAGCCTGTGCAGCAGGTCTGGCAACGCTGAAGATTTACGAGGACGAAGGCCTGTTTGAACGTGCAGCAGAGCTGAGCGATTACTTCCTCGACGCGATCTGGTCCCTACAGGATATTCCGATCGTGAAAGATATTCGAGGGTACGGCCTCATGGGCGGTGTGGAGGTTCACCCACTTCCCGGCAAGCCCGGCATCCGCGGCAACGAGATGCAGAAAAAGCTGTTCTGGAACGGGTGCCACGCCAAATGGACGGGGGACACAGCCATTCTGGCCCCAGCGTTCATTGCAGAGCGAAGTCATGTCGATGAGATCGTGGATGCAATGAGAAAAACGCTCATGGCCGAATAAATCGAAGAAAGTATTGTTTTGAGAAGAGCACATTTGTGCTCTTCTTTTGTTTTCCTAGTTGGTTGAGGGGAGGCAATCAATGACGAAGCCTATTCCACAAAATGCTCGTGCGGTTATCATCGGTGGCGGTATCGCCGGGTGTTCTGTTGCATATCATCTGGCCAAGCTTGGCTGGAAAGACATCGTGCTGTTGGAGCGCAAACAGCTTACCTGTGGCACCACGTGGCACGCTGCGGGCTTGATCGCGCAGCTGCGCGCATCCAAAAACATGACGCGCCTGGCGAAATACTCGCAGGAGCTTTACGGCGACCTGGAAGCCGAAACAGAAATTGCGACTGGCTTCCGCCGCAACGGCTCAATCACGGTGGCTCTGACCGAAGAGCGCCGCAGCGAGATCCTGCGCTCCGCCGCCATGGCCCGCGCCTTTGGGGTGGAAGTCGAAGAAATCTCCACATCAGAACTGCTGGATCGCTATCCCTATGTAAATGCTGAGGATGTTACTGCGGCTGTCTATCTGCCAAAGGACGGGCAGGGAGACCCGGGCAACATCGCCCTTGCTCTTGCCAAAGGCGCGCGCCAACGGGGTGCGCAAGTCTTTGAAGGTGTCAAAGTCACCAGCATTGAAAAGCGCAATGGCGCCGTCGCTGGTGTCTCATGGCAGCGTGATGGAAGTGATGAGCAAGGCCATATCGCCGCTGACTATGTGGTCAACTGCGCTGGCATGTGGGCACACGAATTGGGCCGAATGGCCGGCGTAAACGTGCCGCTCCACGCCTGTGAGCACTTCTACATGGTCACTGACAACATTGCTGGCCTGCCTCAACTCCCAACCCTGCGCGTACCGGACGAGTGCGCCTATTATAAAGAAGATGCTGGCAAAATCCTTCTGGGCGCCTTTGAACCAATCGCCAAGCCTTGGGGCATGCAGGGCATTTCAGAGGACTTCTGCTTCGATCAGTTGCCTGAAGATATCGAGCACTTCGAGCCAATCCTGGAGCAAGCCATCAACCGCTTCCCTGAACTGGCCGTAACGGGGATCCATACCTTCTTCAATGGCCCGGAAAGCTTCACGCCTGATGATGCCTATCATCTGGGGGAAGCACCTGAGCTCAAGAACTTCTTTGTCTGTGCGGGCTTCAACTCCATCGGTATACAGTCCGCTGGGGGAGCAGGCATGGCACTGGCGCATTGGATGGAGCACGGCTATCCGCCATTTGACCTCTCCGATGTTGATATCCGCCGTATGCAACCGTTTATGGGCAACAAGACCTTCCTCTATGAGCGCTCCAAGGAAACGCTTGGACTGCTCTATGCAGACCACTTCCCATTCCGCCAAAAGGTAACCGCCCGCGGTGTCCGCCGCTCACCCTTGCATGAGCATCTAAAACAAGCAGGTGCAGCATTTGGTGAGACGGCTGGATGGGAACGAGCCAACTGGTTTGCAGACCAAGGGCAGGAGCCAACCTACGCGTACTCTTGGAAACGCCAGAACTGGTTCGAGAACTCTAAACGAGAACACCTCGCCATCCGCAACAATGTCGGCCTCTATGACATGTCCTCCTTCGGCAAAATCCGTGTTGAAGGTCCGGATGCGGAAAGTCTGCTCAATCATATGTGCGGTGGCGATATGTCGGTACCAGTCGGCAAGATTGTTTACACGCAGTTCCTCAATGAACGCGGTGGCATTGAAGCGGACCTCACCGTCACCCGCCTCTCCGAAACCGCTTATTTGCTCGTAACCCCAGCAGCGACAGTGATCTGCGAACTCAGCTGGCTCAACAAGCACAAAGCGGGCGCCAATGTGGTGATCACCGACATAACTACGGGCGAAGCAACACTGGTGGTGATGGGGCCTAACTCCAGAGAGTTGCTCTCCAAGTTTTCTAACCACGACTGGTCCAACGAAAACCACCCCTTCGGCACCATGCAGGAGATCGAACTCGGCATGGGCCTCGCGCGTGCGCACCGTGTGTCCTATGTGGGTGAGTTGGGCTGGGAGCTTTATGTCTCAACCGACATGGCGGCGCATGCCTATGAAACTCTGATGGAAGCAGGCGCCGATTTAGACCTAAAACTCTGCGGTCTCCATGCAATGGATTCCCTGCGCATCGAAAAAGGTTTCCGACATTTCGGTCATGATATAACCGAAGAAGACCACGTTTTGGAAGCTGGCCTTGGTTTCGCAGTCAGCACTAAGAAGCCATCCTTCATTGGCAGAGATGCTGTCCTGCGGAAGAAAGAAGAAGGCCTGTCCTCCCGCATGCTGCAGTTCAAGCTGAAAGATGCAGAGCCACTCCTGCATCACAACGAGCCTGTGCTGCGGGATGGAGAAATCGTCGGCTATCTCACCTCCGGAAACTACGGTCACACGCTCGGTGGTGCAGTCGGCCTCGGCTACGTGCCGTGTAAGGGTGAAACAATCAAAGACATGCTCGCTTCCACCTACCAAATCGACGTGGAAGGCACTCTTTGCGATGCTGAAGCATCCTTCAAGCCAATGTACGACCCTAAAAGCCTACGTATGCGCGGCCTGAAAGAACTGGAAGACGCATAAAACATGAGAGCATCTCGGATCAAACCTGAGGTGCTCTTCTAACCGGATGTTTGTGCGGCAAAGTGTTGTTGTTCAACTGATACGTAAAAAGAAAAGCCCGGGCAGCTTTACACTGCGCGGGCTTTAAGATTGATGCCCTTCTCAGAGGAGGCGAGAAGGGCACTGCTGGGGGACTTACGCGAGTTCTTGCTCGCGCATATCTTCCGCATTGATGCCTGCGACAGCAACCGGTGCTTTCATGGCGTCTCTGCGGAAAGGCTCTCCAAGTTCCTGATTGAGGATCACCTCAATGAACGTGGTTTCATTGCGCTCCATCTGGCCTTCAATGGCATCATCCAGTGTCTTGCTCAGCTCATCCATGCTGAACACCTGAATGCCCTTGAGGCCGCAGGCCTCCGCAATCTTGGCGTACTGCACTTCCAGATTAAGCTCGGTGCCAACGAAGTTATCGTCGTACCACAGCGTGGTGTTGCGCTTCTCCGCACCCCACTGATAGTTGCGGAAGATCACCATGGTAATCGGCGGCCAGTCATCACGGCCACACGCGGTCATCTCGTTCATGGAGATACCAAACGCACCATCACCAGCAAAGCCGACCACCGGCGTATCAGGCAACCAATCTTCGCACCCAGAATAGCCGGAAGGCCATATCCGCATGGGCCGAACAGACCCGGAGCAAGGTACTTACGCCCTTCGTCAAAGCTCGGATAGGCATTACCAATCGCACAGTTGTTGCCGATGTCAGAAGAGATGATCGCTTCCTTCGGCAGTGCGGCCTGAATAGCGCGCCATGCCATGCGAGGAGACATCTTTTCAGGCTCACGCGTGCGAGCGCGCTCATTCCAAGTGGTGCCCGGATCGTCATCCTCGTGATCCATGGAGGACAACTCTTGTAACCACGCAGACTTAGCATGATGCACGAGAGCCTCACGCTCCTCACGGCCATCATTGCCAGCATGATCAGCCAGCTCTTCCATAATCTGCTCCGCCACAGCACGAGCATCACCCTGAATACCGACGGTGACTTTCTTGGTCAGGCCGATCCGGTCAGAATTGATGTCCACCTGAATGACCTTGGCCTCCTTCGGCCAGTAATCCATGTCATAGCAGGGCAGAGTGGAGAATGGATTGAGGCGTGTGCCAAGGGCCAGCACCACATCCGCCTTGGAAATCATCTCCATTGCCGCTTTTGAGCCATTGTACCCAAGCGGACCAACAGAGAGGGGATGATTGCCGGGGAACGCATCATTATGCTGATAGCCACAACACACCGGTGCGCTCAACTTCTCCGCCAGAGAGGCAGAGGCCTGAATAGCACCGCTCAACACCACGCCCGCACCATTCAGGATCACCGGGAACTTGGCATCCGAAAGCAGCTCTGCAGCCTTCTTGATGGATTGCACACCACCGCGCGGCTTTTCCATACGCACGATCTGCGGCAGCTCGATATCGATCACCTGTGTCCAGAAATCACGTGGCACGTTGATCTGGGCCGGAGCACATCCGCGCCAGGCCTTCTCAATCACGCGATTCAGCACTTCCGCAATACGAGAAGGATCACGAACCTCTTCCTGATAGCAAACCATATCCTCGAAGAGAGCCATCTGCTCAATCTCCTGAAAGCCACCTTGTCCGATGGTCTTGTTGGCTGCCTGCGGGGTAACAAGCAGCAAAGGCGTATGGTTCCAGTAAGCTGTTTTGATAGGCGTCACGAAGTTGGTGATGCCCGGACCGTTCTGAGCAATCGCCATGCTCATCTTGCCGGTGGCGCGGGAGTACCCGTCCGCACTCATGCCCGCGTTACATTCATGGGCACAATCCCAGAACTTGATACCTGCGGCGGGAAAGAGATCCGAAACCGGCATCATGGCTGAACCGATAATGCCAAAGGCGTTATCAATCCCATGCATTTGCAGCACTTTTACAAAGGCCTCTTCGGTAGTCATCTTCATCGCACGAATCCTCCCCATCACGTCACAGGCTCGGCTGTGATCTGCACATTCTGATATGCAAACAAACCTAGCGTGAGGTGGAGAGGAGCCTTAGGGCCAGATTCCGCTATAGCATTGGCCAGTTGCGTTGAGGAGCTTGAAGATAAAAGGAGAATGCCCGCTGGCGGACATTACAAAAAAGTGACCTAACTTACGTCAGCATCAAGGGAAACAAGGCTGGCCTTCATCAATCCGCGCAAAGAGTTGCCGATGTAAACCGCATCTGCCTCCTGCAAATCTGAAAGTGTCAGATTAGCCTCTTCTGCATATCCATGCTCCAGCAAACCAGCGCGGAACACACCAGGAAGCAAGCCGTGCTTCAGGGCTGGTGTCAGCAACTTGCCATCCCTGCGGATAAACAGATTGGTGAAACTGCCTTCCGTCAGATATCCGGCTTCATTGAGGAAGATGATCTCTGAGCACCCATATTGGGCGGCATAATCAGCGCGTGTCTGATCATAAAACCCACGACGGCTGGTCTTGTGAAACAGGAAGCGGTCCTGCGAATGCACGCGTTCTTCTGCAATGCAAACACGCCAATCTTCACCGCTTGCAGCTGGCATCTCCTGCGCAGTCACCGACAGCTCACCATCTTCCGCCAGATCAAGCCGCACTCGCATAGAGCGCTCAAAACCTGCAGCATTGTCCGCAAGCACGCGCAAAGCTTGCTCCGGATTCCAGTTGAAGCCGAAGTAAGATGCGCTATCTGCCATCCGCTGCATATGCCGTTCCAGCAGTGTATAGCCATCCTCAGACGTCCAGCCCATAGTTTCAAACAGGGTGAACCGTTCGTCAGAGGCCTTCAGGAAGTTCAGCTTCAACAAGCATTCATCATACTCAGGAGAGGCACCAGAATCGAACACCACACCGGAGCCCGTTCCCATTTCCGCGGCACCATCCTCGTCAATCACAAGGGTGCGGATCGCCACGTTGAAGGTGAAATCGCCATTTGGCTCAATCATGCCAATGGAGCCCGTATAGATCCCACGCGGGCTCTTCTCCAGATCGTCAATGATCTCCATGGCCCACAGCTTTGGTGCTCCGGTGATGGAGCCACATGGAAACAGCTCCTCAATGATTTCAGGCAGTTCAGCCCCATCCACCAGCTCGCCAGTCGTGGTCGATGTCATCTGGAACAGGCTGCGGTATTGCTCAACCTCGCAGTGCGAGGGAACACAAACACTGCCTGCTTTTGTAATGCGGGATAGGTCATTGCGCATCAGATCAAGGATCATCGTGTTCTCGGCGCGCGATTTCACATCGCTTTGAAGCCATTCCTGAACGCGTGCGTCCTCATCTGTTGTCCGCCCGCGCTGGGCAGTCCCTTTCATAGGCCGCGTAGTCAGCTGCTTGCCTTTGCGCTCCAAAAACAACTCTGGAGAAATGGAAAGAACTTTCTGATCTCCCAGATGCAGAAGCGCCGCATATCCAACAGGCTGTTGAAACAGCAAGTTATCAAAGAGCGCCGCCGCACTGCCAGTCTGTTCCAGCATCGCGCGCATGGTCAGGTTGATCTGGTAGATATCACCCTGCGCCAGATGCTGCTGTGTTTTTGCAAAAGCGGCATCATAATCGCTCTTGCTCATGTCAAACTGGTTGATGTGAATGGAGGGGGAGGCCTCGTTACCAGCCGCTTCCTTCAGCCACTGCGCTTCTTGCGCACGAGACAAAAGCTCCGGCGCATCATAAACACCAAACCAGGCAAGTGGCATGCTGCCAGAGCCGGAAAAACGCTGCTTCAGCTTCTCTTCAAAGGCAAAGCCAAACTCATAGGAGAAGAAGCCCGCCAGATGATGGCCTGCTTTGCGTTCTTGCTCCAACTGCTGAAGAAACTGGGGGACCTCGGAAAGAGTTTGGCAGGTTAACACGCGTTGAGGGGCTTGGAAGAGACGCGCAGGCTCATGACTTAGCCTGTCGACAAGAAGTACCGTTCCAAACGCAAACTGCGCCATGCCTGTCCATTCTTATTTGGGTTATCCTTATTAAGAATGCTCAATACCAGCCCGCCAGACCAAGGCAATCATAAAATTGTCTCCAAGTCCGTTTGTTGAGTAGTTTTGCGTAAATTGTGATCGATTTTCTCTCAAATTCCGCAAGATGAAGCCGGAAGAGGCAAAATTGCTGAAACAAGATAAGCACCCAGAACGCAAAACGGGCCACCATTGGTGACCCGTTAAACTTAAAATGTAAGGTGCTGATTAAGCAACGTCGTGGAAGAAGCGCTCCAGCGTATCGTGAACTTCATTAAGATCACCATCTACCTTGCTTGCTTTCTCTGTCACTTCGAAAACAGAACCGGTTGCTTCATTCATGGCTTCGCTGAGGCTCGCAATGCCTTGAGAAACAGCATGGTGCCATCAGAGGCTGCCAGAATATTGGCTGAAATCTCGTTGGTCGCATCACCCTGCTGAGTGATCGCTTCTGCAATCGCACCAGTGTGAGAGTTAACCTCATCCATGGTGTGGGAGATGGAACCAATCGCTTCCACCGCTTCACGGGTTCTGCCCTGAATAGCGGAAACCTGCGAGGCAATCTCCTCTGTCGCTTTGGAGGTCTGGTTTGCCAGCTCTTTAACTTCAGCCGCCACAACCGCAAAGCCTTTACCGGCTTCACCGGCACGTGCCGCTTCAATGGTTGCGTTCAGTGCCAGCAGGTTGGTCTGCTCTGCAATTGCCTGAATGAGTGTCACAACTTCACCAATGCGGCTTGCAGCTTCTGCAAGGCTGCCAATGGTGTCATTGGTTTCCTGTGCACCACGTGTTGCAGCTTCCACCATCTCATTGGCCTGCGCAATCTGGCGCGCGATCTCGGAAATGGAGGAAGACAGCTCTTCAGACGCAGCAGAAACTGTCTGTACATTGCCGGAAGCCGCATCTGAGGAAGTCACCACCTCAGTTGTATGGCTGGAGCATTTATGCGTTGCGTTCTCCAGGCCTTTGGAAGCGGAAACAATGCTGTGTGTGTTCTGAGAAAGGCTCTTCAGCTGCCCGTCAACCGCATCGCGCAGATCGGAAACATGCTTCTCAAAGAAAGCGATACGCTCGGACTGCTCAGCAATCTTCTGCTCATTTTCTGCGATTTCGGCAGCTGATGTGCTGACGGTCGCAGCAGCTTCACTCACGGCTGTGCTTTCAGCAGGTGCTTCACCCTGCGTGCCAAGAAATGCCATTGTCACGCCAGCAAGCAGAACCAGAATGATCATGTTGCCGGAAAAAGTGCTCTGCTCACTCACCAGAAACTCTGGCATCACAAACAGACTGCCGAGCAGATAAATCGCAGAAACTGCGAGGAAACTGCCAAGTGCGCCACCACTGCGGGAGGAGCCCAGAACGACGAGCGGTGCGAAGAACAGGATATTGAAGTCCACTTGCCAGCCTTCTGCATACCCGCCAACCGCAGCAGCCGAACTCGCAAGGCCAGCCAGAACAGCAAGGCAAACGCCCGAAGCAAGTTCTGAAGTGCCGGAGGTCTTATCTTTCAGCCACAGCGCGGTTGGCACAGCAGCAAGCAGGAAAGCAACTCCTGAAAGAATGCTCATGGTGCCAGTGTCACCAGCCCAGCTCATCCCAAAGCTCAGGAGAGCAAGAACCCAGCCCAGAGCAATTGGCCAACTGGTTGAACCCATGTCAGATTGGCCTACCTCTTCTTCAAATCCGACTGCAGCACTCATTTCAGGTCTTCCCTTAATAGTATTGGTGCAAAGCGCACCCAAATACATCTACCCAATTATTATCACGCGCTCTGACTTTGTAAGTCTCTGGAATCACAAATGAACACGCACAACCGCAAGCAGCAGGCCAAGAGTAATCGGCTTGGAGACTGCTTGACTGAATGAAAAGAGAAACACGCAGGAAAGAGCGAAATCGCCCAGTAATCACCTCAAAAACGAAAACGCTCTCCAGAATGAATTGCGTAAATCATTCCATTCAAATCTTAGTTGTAATTTGTATTAGATTTATGCTTAAGAGAAGCTTAATGGAGCGTCGGTGAGGGGCAAAAAAGCAAACAACACCAAAGCATACGCTTCGGTGTTGTCGCGTTGAAAATAAAATGAAAAATATAAATCGCTAAGTACGTGAAATAGTTGTCTTAGGCTGGTTCGTTCTCTTCAACCTTTTCATCTTCCATCGGGTCATCATAGCAGAAGCGAGTGCAAGCAGAGCTTTCCACGTCGTTTAGGATGAACTTGAGAACGGAAGAGAGGTTGTCCAATTGGCTCTCATCAATGTCACCGAGCAGCGCGTGAGCTGCTTTGCGACGGGCTTCAGCCACTTCTACGGCTTTACGTTTACCGCGAACGGTCAGTTCTACCATCACTTCACGACCTCTGCGGCGCAGACGTCGGACCAACCAATCCTTTTCAAGGCGGTCGATCAGGCGAACGGTAGCGGAATGGCTCAAACGAACTTCTTTAGCGACCGTACCGATGGAGATGGCTGGGGAGCGTCTCATAATAAGAAGAGCCGCAACAGCGCTTGTTGAAAGATCTCCGTAAGCATCAACACTCGCATCTTCCAGTGCTGTACTTACTGCGGAAAGTTGGTCTGCAATATGATTTGTTCTCATCATAAATTAAATCTCTAAAATACTGTCCTGACGATTCTGACTTAGCGTCATTAGAGTTAATCCTAAAACTGCAATTTAACAAATGCAAGTTTAATAAAATTGAAAATAATAAGTATTTCGCATTGGTGCAACCTGCAAAATCAATAAAAACCGCCAATTCGGTCCCTGATTATTAGCAGGTTGCAATTATCCATAAATTATTTTTGATCACCTATTGCTGAGGGGATTGCGACGAAAACGGCAATGGGCAGGTCGCACCTGTGCCCCCAAGGCCACAGTATCCATCTGGATTCTTTGCCAAATACTGTTGGTGATATTCCTCAGCATAATAGAACACGTCGAGCCTACCGATTTCCGTGGTTATCGGCGTGTCTTTGCCGATTTCCTTGAGGGCCCGCTGATAGGTCTTTGCTGTTTCTTTAGCCGTCTCAATATCTGCATCGCTCGTCAAATAAAGCGCAGATCTATACTGTGTTCCAACATCATTGCCCTGCCGCATTCCTTGCGTTGGGTCGTGACGTTCCCAAAACACCTTCAGAAGTTGTTCCAGTGAAATCTCTTCTGGATTGTAGACCACTTTTACAATTTCAGTGTGACCGGTCTGACCAGTGCACGTTTCATGGTAGGTCGGATTCTTGGTAGTGCCACCTGCAAAGCCAACGGCTGTTACATACACACCCGGCAGTTCCCAGAAGGCGCGTTCCGCACCCCAGTAACAGCCCATGCCCACATAAATTTCTTTCATCCCGTCAGGATAAGGCCCGTCCAGGTCATGGCCATTCACGAAGTGTTTGCCTGGCGTCATGATAGGAGTGTCCCGGCCAGGCAGCACATTGCTTGCATCTGGCATTTTAAACTTGTTTGAGAGCATTCTGAGAAACGACATATTCACTTACCTGTAAAGACTCTGCATCACAGCAGGGTTGTGCTGATGCGACGCCGCTTGTCGCCATACCATAGCATAATTAGGCCGATTGGTCCGAATATAACCCACGGCGGCATCAACAAAATGCTTTGAATGATCGGATCCCAGAGGATAGGGCTCACGTACCGTTGGATGGCCGCCTGTGATGCATTGAGCGTTTCAGGTGACAGATCAAACCAGATCAGCCCCAGCGGTGTAGAGGTCCAGTTGGAGGTCGCGATGCTCTTGGTGGCATCCACGACAAATGAGACCAGCGCAATGGCCACAAACCATACACCAATAAAACGCAGTAAAAATCCAACCACGTGTTTGCTTCCTTTTCCTGTCAGCGTTCAGAGCACGCTCCCCCAGATCCAATTAGGACCAGGTCTCAAAGAGCCACTCTGGCAAAAAACTAGAGCATGATACGCAACTGCAAATGAACACCGCGCACTCCAAATCCCATTGGAGCCTGCGTGTATCCACAGTACCGCATGCAATCTAAGGTGCAACCTATCAGAACAGGGATAGGGGCCGCTCTTAAAATCCAGTCAAAACTGCGTAATAGATTGTGAGTGGATGCCCGCATGGCCTCAGAAAAATGCCTTTGTTTTCATTCTGGTTCCACAGAGTGGGGAAACATCACAAAAAAATCGAAAAGACCTCTTGCGCCCCCCAAGAGTTTTGCATATACCCCCTCTCACGCCGCCGGGCACACCCGGTGAGCAGATTGCGGAGAGGTGGCCGAGTGGTCGAAGGCGCACGCCTGGAACGCGTGTAGGCGGGTAACCGTCTCCAGGGTTCGAATCCCTGTCTCTCCGCCATTACTTCCCCGAAAAGCAAAATTAATCAACGCCTCGCAGAGATACGGTTTATGCTTATTTTTCTGGCATACGCTAATACTGTTTCACGGAACGCATACCGTCTTCCCTAACGTGAGAAACGGCTTTCGCTGCTTAGGATCAGTTCTACTGAAACAGCTTTCCTGATCTTGCTGAAAGCAAGCTTGTAATCCTTGCTAGAAAAGCCGAACTTGTCTTTCACTGCATTCAGCTTCTCATCCTTCAATAGGTTATCTCGAAACGTACTGTTGATAGCGCGTTTTTCTCATGATGGTCTTGGTGAACTCGTCGATCACTTTTTCTCCAGCGCAGTTTTTATTTTCTTTTCAAAAAATAAGAGTGTTTTGGCTTCAGTAAGCAAGAATACTTATCAGCATCTGGCAATGCTCTGAAAATATTTGTCATTTTCCAGTTAATCAACTAGAGGTTGCGATTAAGGGTCGCATTGTGCTCAATCAATGATTGAGGGACTCCTGAGTGCACTTTCAAACTGGAACAGAAGATGATTGATTTCAAAAATAAAGGCTTTTTCAAACTAAAGCAGGCTGATGATTATGCAGAGAGAGTGGTTGACCTGCTTGTTGATGGGGAGCAGATAATCGCGTCATTTAAGTCAATGAGAGACGGCGTTGTCTTTACCAATAGACGTGTGATTTCAGTAAATGTCCAGGGGATTACGGGAAGCAAAAAGGACTTCACGTCGCTTCCTTACAAGAGCATTGTGGCCTACTCCATTGAAACAGCTGGGACGCTGGACTTGGACGCAGAGCTTGAGCTGTATTTCTCTGCAGTTGGTATGGTGAAGTTTGAATTTAAGGGAGAAGTCGACATGATTGCGATCTCCCGTCATATCTCTCAGGCTATCCTCTAAGCAATCGGCCAACTGCAAAGACAACCTGCGGGCTGACATAACAGGCTGCAGGCTGACATTGTACTCTCCTCCATCACTGCCCACGATGCTGCTCGATCACCTGTACGATCCGGTCCGTCATCATCCGCACCTCGGGCAGATGTCTCCGGTCATCATGCATGGTCACCCATTGGAACTTGGTCAGCTCCTCAATCACCGGCCCGCATCGCCGCAGCTGAGGCGCGGTATCTCCTAGGAAGCACGGCAGAATGGAAACGCCCGCGCCTGCGCACAGCATGTCCAGCAGGGTGTGTTGAGAGCTCACCTGCATCACCATCTCACTGCATGGTGCTCCAGCAGCCAGCGGGAGGAATTTGTGGTCGCGAACTCCGGCGCGATGCCGAGCCAGCGCTCCATCACCGCCTCATCAGCCCCAACCGCCCCAACCGCCACATAAGGCGCGAACTCCACGGGCGGCAGACGCTTGCTCGCCAGCCCAATCTCCGCTGGAGGAGAACTGCGCAGCCCAATATCAATCTCGCGTTTTTTGATGTTCAGCCGGTCCTCGCTGGTAATGAACACCACCTCGAACCCATCCTCCGGCTTGCACAGCGCACCAATATGCATGCTGAGAAACTTCATCGTCCAGCTGCCGGCAGAAACCCGAACCTGCGGCCTGCGGGATTTCGCGCTCAACCACTGCTCAAACCCGGCATAGGCACACTGAAACGGCTCCAGCTGCTCCAGAACATCGTGCCCGTCCTCGGTCAGCACATACCCGGCCTGTACTCGGTCAAACAGCTTCAGCCCCACATCCTCTTCCAACTGCTGCATACGGCGGCTGAGCGTGGCCGGACTGCACGACAGCCTTTGCGCCGCTTCACTCAGCGTGCCACAAGCCGCAAGCACGAGGAATGCATTGAGATTATCCAGCAATCGAACCTTCATTTTTGAAAACTGCTTTTGAAATTTGGCCGCTATCCGGCGGGAAGAACACGAGGAAAGATAGTGCGTACTCCCGAGAAGTGGAAGCCGGTTCTTGGACAAGAGTACGCAGAAAGAAAGAATGGAGCGACGCCAGGCCTCGAAGAGGCGGTTGCTCCACGCAGTTCTCCTAAATGAAAAGAAGCCAGAATGTTGATTTTTCCACTCCCCGAACCAGACAAGCACCCCAAAAACCCAACGCGCCAGCAGTTGGAGGATTACTACACCAACTACGCCAGCGCCTGCGCACGGCCCTACTACATCGCACTGGCCTCCATCATGGCCGGCCTCTTCGTTCTCTTTTGCCTCTTCAGCGCATAACACTGGCCTGCGGAGTGCGTTACTCACCGCAGACCAGCAGGGTGCACGCGCAGGCAGACCGCCGGTCGCTGGCAGACCACATGCACGGGGCGGCTGAACAAGGATTGCGAGGCACCGCCCACGGCGCAGCAAGCGCACCGCGAAAGCACCGGCACAGTGAAACGGCACGCCTCAGGGGAGATAACCCAGAGCAAGGCGCACCAACGCAGCCGAACAGGGCAGGGGGCTCAGTGCCCCGCGCCCAACCCGTTAATCAAGAAGCGTCAATGTTGTACTGATTGGTTGTGGGTCGACGACCCGCTGTAAAACCCCACAGGTCTTTCTCAGCGCTTCCAGGCGGTCTCGCAAGGCATAATGCAAAGTGAACAAAGCATCCCGCTCGCTGCTCTGGTTCATCCGCTCACTCAGCACAAGCTGCTGAAAATAAGCCAGATTCTCAAGGTCAGAGACAGCAATGAGTACTTCATCTAGTTCATTGTCGATAGTGTTTGTGGCGCTATGCGCGCATGCGGTATCGTCCATTCCAATCCCCTTACTGACTAGGGTGTTGAAGAACCGCAGCACCTAAGAGCTTTTTGGAGACCCCTTGGCGAGCGGGAGGCCAAAAACCTGAGTCAGACAGGCGGGCTTATTCCCTCCCGAAGGAGGTGTTGTATTCACCGCCCTCCCGCTCATAGCAAAGGGTTCGCGCACTATAAAATAGGCACAAAAAAACCGCTAGACTACGGGAGCGGGTACCGCTGACTTTAGAGGTTTTGGACCTCACATATGAGTGTGAAACACAACTCCACAACCTGTCAACGCCCAAACCCAAAACCTCCCCCACTCATGCATTTCTGCAACGGTTGGGTGAAAGACTTCCCTCAGCGTTTTGAACGCGCCGCCCCCACGACGTCATCCCGGGCAAAGCGCAGCGAAGACCCGGGACCCATCCCACGTCTCCACCAACGCCATACTCGCCAGTCAATAAAGCCCTCACCACAAACACCCGAAAGCTCCCCAACCACAGCGCTCACGCCAAAACCCAAAACGGCCCCCCCACGGTGTCATCCCGGGCGAAGACCCGGGACCCATCCCACCTCTCCACCAATACGCAAAGCGGTCGCCCTCGGTGTCATCCCGGCCCCCGAGCCGGGATCCATACCCCCTGCATTAACGGGTAAGTTTGCGCAGTAGCGACAAAGGAATGCCAACTGCATACTCAGTGCATGCCTTACTACATGTACATTCTGGCGAGCCGAAAGCATGGGACACTCTACACGGGCGTAACCAATAACCTGCCTGAGCGTGTGCATCAGCATAAGACCAAGATGAACTCCGGCTTTACGGCAAAGTATGGCGTTTCCAAGCTTGTTTACTATGAGCTCTACGAAGAACCGCACGAGGCTATCCGCAAAGAAAAGCAGGTAAAACGCTGGCGACGGGAATGGAAAATTCAAGCCATCGAAGAGATGAACCTCATTGGGAGGACTTGTCACTCTCATTGCACTTTGAGCATACGTAAGTGGTTATAGATCCCGGCTCCTTGGCCGGGATGACACCTGAGGCAACCGCTCTGCTCATCAGTACCACCGCAAAGTCAGCCCCACCTCAAACCACAATGCCCTCACATCCCATGCCTCCCCTCAGAGCCCACAACCCTG
>NZ_BAZK01000019.1 GCF_001310815.1 Pseudovibrio denitrificans JCM 12308 | reverse complement strand
GATTTTCCACACAGTGCAGCAAAATTGCTTTTCGAGAGCTTGAGAGCCATCACCTCGAACTTAAAGAGGGTTGGCTTTCGATGCACCATCAATGAGATCCTTAAATATGAATGATGTAGCCATTACAAAAAATGAGAACTCGTTCAATTCAAGGAATCGCCCTGAACACACCAATCAGAAGATTGAGAGCAGATCAGCTTCAAAGCATTCCTCATCGCGACTTTCTCCCTAGGTCAAATTGTCCCGATTTCTACGCAGAAATACAACCAAACACCTGATTACCTACGTATATTCACTGCATTTATTGTGATCTCAGCCCATACCATCGCACTTTAAAATTTCGAATAACACTAAATAAAAACAATAGATTAAGCGGATGTGTCACACCAAATCGTGCGACACATATCTGCAAAATCAATCAAAAGTTGTGAAATATCTAAATACTGTGGAGATGACGGTTTTCATCGATGAGGGCAAAACGCTTTTTGATTTTTCGCAAAGAACTCCGTCCCGAATAAGCGCACCTACTTAATGTATATTTTTCATGCGAGATAAGGTGTCTCGGAAATGCGAGCTCTCAGGTTGCGCACTGTCTTCCTTCTTATTTTTACGTTCTTTCTCAGTGCGTCGAACTACGCGATAGCTGCGTCGGACTCTTCAAATCGTGTCCTTAATTTCTCTAAGAAAGTTGAGGTCACCAAATTCTTCCCGAAAGCCGACAGATATGGGGAACTGCGTGAGGACATCGCGGTTCTACCTGCAATGGCCGGCGAGGAAGTGTTGGGCTGGGTCTTTCTGACCACCGATCTGGTCTCCACGACCGGGTACTCCGGTAAGCCAATCGACACATTGGTTGGCATTGATCCAAATGGCATGCTCACAAGCGTGCAGCTGGTTAAACACGCAGAACCAATCGTTCTTATCGGCATCCCTGATAGCGAGATCAAGCAAGTCACAGAGAACTACGCTGGCCTCGATATAAAGAAAGAAGCAGAGCAGGGTGGTTCTGCTCACGAACTCGACATTATTTCTGGCGCAACCGTCACCATCATGGTGATTGACGATTCTGTTGTGAGAGCGAGCTTGAAAGTAGCACGCACCCTTGGAATCGGCGGTCTTAAAGGTGCTGAGGCAGACACCGGTCCAAAGTTCGTCATTGATCCGGACAAGACTACAGCCTCAGATTGGATGACACTAACGGGTGATGGCTCACTTCGCCGCCTCACGCTTGATGTGGGGCAGATTAATGCTGCCTTTGTTGAGCAAGGCAATCCGAAGGCCATCAAACGCCCTGCAAAAGGTCCTGATACCGACTCTTATGTTGATATGTATATGGGCCTTGCTGACGTCCCGGTTATTGGTCGCACCATCCTGGGAGACGCAGAGTACGCCAACCTCAAAAAACGCATGAAGGAAGGTGACCACGCCATAGTGGTGCTTGGTCGTGGTCGGTATTCCTTCAAAGGCACTGGGTATGTTCGTGGTGGTATCTTCGACCGAATTCAGTTGATCCAGAACGATATTTCTGTCCGCTTCAAAGATCGTCAACATAAGCGTTTGAATGTTATTGATGCTGGTGATGCTCCAACATTCAAAGAACTGGACATCTTCACAATTCCAGCAGATTCAGGTTTTGATCCAAGCAAGCCGTTCCGTCTACAGCTTTTGGTTCATCGCGAAATTGGCGCGATTGAAAAGACTTTCCTGACCTTTGATCTGGGCTATCAGTTACCGCAGCAATACCTGAAGAAGGTAGAAGTTGCGCCAGTAGCAGCAGAAGGTACAGGCGAGGGCGCAGCTGCAGCTCCTGCTGAAGAACAGCGCGTTGAACTGTGGCAACGCATCTGGAATGACCGTCAGGTGGATATTGCGGTCCTCGGTGTCGCTCTGACGATCCTGACAGGCGTCTTCTTCTTCCAGATGCAGGTCGCCAAGTCTGAAAAATTCACCTTCTGGTTCCGCATTGGCTTCCTGACCTTTGTTCTGGTCTGGCTCGGCTGGATGGAAAATGCGCAGCTCTCTGTTGTGAACGTTCTTGCGCTCTTCTCAGCGCTGACCACAGAGTTCAGCTGGAGCGCATTCCTGATGGATCCATTGGTCTTCCTGCTTTGGTTTGCAGTTGCAGCAGCTCTCATCTTCTGGGGTCGCGGCGCATATTGTGGCTGGCTCTGCCCATTTGGCGCCCTGCAGGAACTGTCAAACCGAATTGCAAAGTTCTTCAAAGTACCGCAGGTAACCTTGCCATGGGGGCTCCATGAACGCCTGTGGGCTCTGAAGTACATGATCTTCTTGGGACTGTTTGGTCTCTCACTCTACTCACTGGCAGTGGCTGAGCATTATGCTGAAGTCGAACCATTCAAAACCGCCATTATTCTGAAGTTCCAGCGCGGGTGGCCATATGTGCTCTTTGCAGTAGCACTCTTGGCAGCTGGTCTCTTCATCGAGCGGTTCTACTGCCGTTACCTCTGTCCTTTGGGAGCAGCTCTCGCCATTCCGGCACGCCTGCGCATGTTCGATTGGCTCAAGCGTTACAAGGAATGCGGCAACCCATGCGCTCGCTGTGAAAAAGAATGCATGGTCGGAGCTATCCATCCTGAGGGTCACATCAATCCAAACGAATGCCTGAACTGCCTGCATTGTCAGGTTCTGTATCAGAGCGACGATAAATGTCCGGTCTGCATCAAGAAGCTTGCACGACGCAAGAAATTCGAAGCGCAGACGGGTATTTCAAAGACGGAAAAGGGCACTTCCGTCAAACAACCGGCTTAAGCCAAATCAACTCGAAAGTATCAAGGGAGACTTTCATGACTGATAAAAAAGAAACAGGCCTTTCACGCCGCGCACTGCTTGGTGGTACCGCAAAGACCGCTGCAGTAGCTGGTTTGGGTGCCGTTGCTGCAGCAGGCGCTGGTGGTTTTGCACCAGCTCGCGCTGCTGAAGGTGGCCTCAAGTACCATGTAGGTCCAGGCGAGCTGGACGAATACTATGGCTTCTGGTCATCAGGTCAGACTGGCGAACTGCGCATTATGGGTCTGCCATCCATGCGCGAACTGATGCGTATTCCTGTATTCAACCGTTGTTCTGCAACCGGTTGGGGTCAGACCAACGAATCTAAGAAGATTCTGCAGGAAAACATGCTGCCAGAAACCAAAGAGTTCTTGGCTGCGCATGGCATGGAACACTACGACAACGGTGACCTTCACCACCCACATATGTCCTTCACCGAAGGTACATATGACGGTCGTTACTTGTTCATGAACGACAAAGCGAACACCCGTGTTGCACGTGTACGCTGTGACGTTATGAAATGTGACAAGATCACTGAAATTCCAAATGCACATGACATTCACGGTCTGCGTCCTCAGAAGTACCCACGTACTGGCTACGTCTTCGCAAACGGTGAGCATGAAGCTCCACTCGTAAACGACGGCACAATCCTGGATGAGCCAGATAAGTACAGCTGCATCTTCACCGCACTCGATGGTGATACCATGGAAGTTGCATGGCAGGTCATCGTAACCGGTAACCTGGACAACTGTGACGCTGATTATCAGGGTAAATACGCTTTCTCTACCAGCTACAACTCAGAAATGGGTACAAACCTGGCAGAAATGACAGCCTCTGAAATGGACCACTGCGTGGTGTTCAACATCAAACGCATCGAAGAAGGCGTCAAAAACGGCGACTACCAGATGCTGAACGGTGTTCCAGTTCTTGATGGCCGTAAAGGCTCAAAGTACACCGCGTACATCCCTGTACCAAACAGCCCACACGGCTGTAACACCTGCCCAGACAAAAAACACCTGATGATCAACGGTAAGCTGTCTCCAACAGTTTCTGTTATCGACGTGACCAAACTGGACGCAGTATTCGACGGTGCAGATCCACGCTCCGCAGTTGTTGCTGAACCAGAGCTGGGTCTTGGCCCACTCCACACTGCATTCGATAACCGCGGCTTCGCTTACACCACTCTGTTCCTCGACAGCCAGATGGTTAAGTGGGACATCGACAAAGCGATCCGTCAGTATGCAGGCGAAGACGTCGATCCAATTCACTCCAAGATCGATGTGGCATACCAGCCAGGTCACAACCACACCTCTATGGGTGAAACATCAGAAGCAGACGGTAAGTGGCTTGTATCTCTGAACAAGTTCTCTAAAGACCGCTTCCTGAACGTTGGTCCTCTGAAACCAGAAAACGAACAGCTGATCGATATTTCTGGCGACGAAATGAAGATCGTTCACGATGGTCCTACCTTTGCAGAACCGCACGACGTCATCATCGTACACAACTCCGTTGTGAACCCTGCATCTGTCTGGCAGCGTGACGACCCAATGTTCGCTGATGCTGTCGCACAGGCTAAAGCTGACGGTGTGGATCTGGAAGAAGCAGAACACGTCATCCGCGACGGCAACAAAGTTCGTGTGTACATGCACTCTGCTGCGCCAACTTTCTCTCTTGAGAAGTTCACAGTTAAGCAGGGCGACGAAGTTACCGTTTATGTCACCAACATTGATGACATCGATGACCTGACACACGGCTTCTGTATTTCTAACTACAATGTAGCAATGGAAATTGGGCCTCAGGCAACTGCTTCCGTAACCTTTATCGCAGAGCGTCCAGGTGTTCACTGGTTCTATTGCCAGTGGTTCTGTCATGCACTGCACATGGAAATGCGCGGTCGTATGTTCGTTGAGCCACGCGACGCATAAGGGAGTTGCGGGCATGACAAGGTCCCTCTGGCAATTGCTGCTAGGTGCGACGGCTTTGGTTGGCGTGAGCGTTTCTGCTCACGCCGCTGAAATCATTGTACCGGCACAGCCTGATGCCTTAGCCCGCGCCTTGAGAGAGGCGCAGGACGGAGACGTTTTGCGCTTATCTGCTGGAGTTCATCAGGGACCGGTCGTCATCGATCGGTCTTTGGTGCTTAAAGGAGAGCCAGGCGCAGAGCTTAAAGGCAATGGCAAAGGCTCAGTAATAACTGTCGAAGCACCAGATGTGGTCGTCGATGGACTGGTCATCACCGGTTCAGGTCTTTCCAACCAAACAATCGATTCAGGCGTGAAGCTGACAAAAAAAGCAGATCGTGCCCGAATTACAGGTAACAAGTTCCTCAACAATCTGGTTGGTGTCGATGCGCACGGAGCGGATGATGCTTACATTGCCGACAACCTGATTGAAGGTCGTCGCGATCTGCGCCCTAACGAGCGCGGAAATGGCATCTATGTCTGGAACTCACCAAGACTTTTGGTGGAATACAACACCATCAAATATGGTCGGGACGGCGTTTTCGTAAACACCAGCCCGAACGATACTTTCAAAAACAACTATTTCGAAAAAACCCGCTTTGCGGTGCATTACATGTACGGCAATAAGGGCACTATCTCCAACAACGTGTCAGTCGGCAATCACATCGGTTATGCGCTGATGTTCTCAGACAAACTCACGATTACGGGCAACATCTCTAAAAATGACCGTGACCATGGTTTGATGTTGAACTACGCCAACAATGCCGTGATTACCGGAAACTATGTGAAAGCTTCTCCTGAGAAGTGTTTATTCATGTACAACGCCAACAAAAACATTGTTGACGGTAACAAGTTTGAGCGCTGTGACATCGGGGTTCACTTCACTGCAGGTTCTGCAAAAAACAAATTTTCCAACAATGCCTTCATTGGAAACAAGACACAGGTGAAGTACGTGGGCACACGCCACCTGGAATGGACATACGAAGGCCGCGGAAACTTCTGGAGTGATCATTCAGCCTTTGACATGAATGGAGATGGAGTAGCTGACACCGCCTACCGGCCAAACGACATGGTCGATCAAATTCTCTGGACACAGCCTGCCGCAAAGCTGCTCACCGGAAGTCCTGCAGTCCAGCTCCTCAGCTGGACCCAATCGCAGTTTCCGGCACTTTTGCCAGGTGGCATCGTAGATACCAAACCTCTGATGCACGCTCCGGAAATAGCAATGCCGAAGGTAGGAGCAAGAAGATGAATAATACAGTTCTTCGAGCTGAAAACGTCCGCAAGACCTTCGATGGACGGGATGCTGTTAAAGATCTTTCCTTTGAACTGGGAGGCGCAGAGAGGGTAGCGCTGCTCGGTCATAACGGTGCAGGTAAGACGACATTCTTCAAAATGTCACTTGGCTTCCTGACACCATCTGCTGGACGGATTGAAGTTTTGGGCGCAGAGCCTGGTAGTGATAAAGCGCGCTCTTCCACCGCGTTTCTGCCAGAATCTGTTGCCTTCCAAAGGACTTTGACAGGTGTTGAAGTTCTCAAATACTACGCCAAGCTAAAAGGCGAAGACCCGAAGAAAGCAGTCGGACTGCTCGAACGCGTTGGTCTTGCAGAAGCTGGTACACGCCGGGTTGGCACCTACTCAAAAGGTATGCGGCAGCGTCTTGGCCTCGCACAAGCCTTAATCGGCACACCCAAACTGGTGTTGCTCGATGAGCCAACCAGTGGTCTGGACCCGATTTCACGCCAGAACTTCTACGATCTCGTAACAGAGATTTCTGGAAACGGCGCAACCGTACTTCTGTCATCTCATGCACTGACAGAAATGGAAGCTCGCACAGATCGCATCTTGATCATGTCTAAAGGCAAACTTGTTGCCAATGACACTCTGGAACACCTGCGCACAGCAGCCCGTCTGCCAATTCGCCTGAAGGTGAAAGCCAAGGACGAACCAGCTGAGCAGCTGGCAAACCGTCTTGGTGGCACTCCAGTTAACTGCCGCAGTGTAGAGATCATGTGCGCACATGAAGACAAGATCGCGAGAATTGCGGCTGTTACCAGCTTGGGTGCCATGATCGAGGATATCGATGTGCATCTGCCAACACTGGACGACGTCTATAAGCACTTCTCCGAAAAGGCGAATGCCGAAGATAGTGCAGGGGAGGCTTGAGTCATGTTTCAGCGTATCCTAACAGTAGCTGGCCAAGAGTTCCGTATCGGTCTGCGTAACCGCTGGATCCTGCTGTCCGTTGTTATTCTGGCAGCATTTTCCATGGCGCTCGCACTACTTGGTTCTGCACCAGCTGGTACACTCGACGTGAGCCGCATGACCATCACCGTGGCATCACTCTCCAGCTTATCAGTCTATCTGGTTCCCTTGATCGCACTATTGCTGGCTTTTGATGCAGTTGCCGGCGAGATCGAACGCGGTACATTGCTCTTGATCTTCTCCTCTCCAATGACGCGAAGTGAGTTCCTCATTGGTAAGGCAGTCGGTCACATCTGCGTCCTATTGCTGGCTCTGACATTAGGTTATGGAGCAACAGCAGGTATGCTGGCAGCAACAGGTGGTGGAGATACAAGCGGTTTCATCGATTTCGCACGATTGATCGGTACCTCTGCGATCCTCGGCTTTGCATTCCTCGCACTTGGTTACATTGTCAGTGCATTGGTGCGTCAGGTCACAACTGCAGCCGCAATGGCGATTGGTATCTGGCTTGTTCTGATCGTTCTCTATGATCTGGCTTTGCTCGGTGCACTCGTTGCAGATAGCGAAGGGTTCTTTGCATCTACCGTCTTCCCGTTTGCACTACTGGCAAATCCAGCAGATGCTTTCCGTCTCTTCAACCTCTCTGCGTTGAATGCAAACGCTATGGTTGGTGGTATGGCGGGCGTTGCAGAAAGTCTTCCATTCCCACCAGCAGCGGCACTTGCTCCATCTTCGTGTTCGCTGGCGTTGCCATGTCTGGTGCTATCCTACTGCTTAAGAGGGTCTCCCCATGATGAAGAAACTGTTTGCAGTCGTTGGAGTCACGTTGCTTCTGGCAGCTTGTCAGGAAGAGCAGCAAATCGCTAAACCAGCTGCTATGGAGCTGAGTGCTGAAGCTGCAGGTCACTACTGCCAGATGACCATATTGGACCACGAAGGACCAAAGGCACAGATCCACCTTGCCGGTAATCCATTCCCGTTATGGTTCTCTCAAATACGTGACGCTGTCGCATTCACGCGTCTTCCGGAAGAATCCAAAGACTATGTAGCTATCTATGTGAATGACATGGACAAAGCCGAAAGCTGGGAGCAGCCAGGTAACAACAACTGGATAGATGCAGATGCCGCTTTCTTTGTGATTGAGAGTTCACAAATAGGCGGAATGGGAGCCCCAGAGGCAATCCCATTTGGAACCAAAGCAGGCGCAGAAAAATTCTCAGCTGAGAATGGAGGTAAGATTGTTAAGCTTGCCGAAATCCCGAGTGAGTATGTGCTCAAACCTGTTGAGTTTACACTTAGCGATGCTTCCAACAATTAACCGTTAAGCAAGCTTAAAAAAACAAAACGCTCCAGAAATGGAGCGTTTTTTTGTTTGTTACGTCTGAGTTAGCTGATCACAGCCTCTATCAGTTTTTACAATGAACTGGATAGCCAACCCGAAGTTTAGGATCCCCGACCACTATTAGCTCATCCGGGTCACACGTTACGCTTTCAGTTGGGGCACTATCAAAGGGCCTAAACTTGAACGCACGAAGCCCGGACAGCATCGTCGTCTCACCGCATACAAATCCAACTTCTTCTGTATCTCTATGCTTCACAATAGAACCCAGCTCGGGTTCACAAAGTGAGATGTCTGAACCGAACATGTTCAGAAAATCGACATCAGATCCGGTTTCGGAACCATGTGCAGTTGCTGATTTCAGAAGTTCATCAAAAACATCTTGCCGCGCAGTTGAGTGCTTATTTTCCACTTCATTAGAATGATCAGCGCGATTTAAGTCGATGGGCATAAGAGCTCTTTCAACTAGAGAACTAAAAGCAAAATCAAAAAGTACCAATCAAGACAAGCCGTCCAAACAGGTTTCCAATCCCCAAAGCTATTCCCTGCAAAATGGGACAGGGCATACAAATCAAAGTTGAATTGGATAATAAATCCATATCTTAGATTTAAGATGGTGGAAAGGTAAATAAACTCAAGCTTTAAATAACATGCATCACGCACATAGTTGATGAATAGGTTCTTAAACAAGCATCATCCGAAATTATTTATAAAATACAGACGTGTAGGATTACATCAACGGCATTGGATAAGTTAACGAACTGATGAATACACAAAACATATTCCAAAGAAAATATCTCGGATAACTCGCAAAAAGAGTTTGCTTCTCATTCTACCCAATAGGTGGAAACCCCCTACAAGGTTTAACTGAAATCACGAACGGAGGACAAAATAAGATTTGAGGAACTTTAGGTCAGGGAGGCTAAGCTATTTCCACTGCATCGATTTTCAGAATGCTCACGCAATCCGATCTATCAGAGTTAAGCTGAACTCCTTTAACAGACAAACCTGCATTAGTTAGTGCTCATTACGCTTCAACATCTCTTGGTAGATACGCGCAAACATCATCGATACAAAATTTGTAGGAGCTTTACTGCCGGGACCGTACACTTGAGTTTCAATCTCAAGCGCTTGCTTCCAGGCACTATCAATCAGATCAAGGTCAGTCTGGCTCGTATTTTCTTCCAACTCAGCCAAAATCTGCGCATCATCAAGATACTTTGCGTCTCCAACTCCATGAAGACCAAAACGAAGAAACTGCTCATTTACGCCAAGCGCTTGTGCCAGCTTTCCAAGCGTGTCCCCACGCGGATTCTCGATGAGACCTTTTTCGATCTTGTAAAGATTGTCATAACCAACGTTTGCACGCCTTGCCAAATCTTTAACTGTAAGGTCATTCTGCTTGCGAAGTTTTTGAAGTCGCTCTTGCCAAGTCATGGTTGCTCTGCAGTCGCTAAAAACAAAGTCTCATGGAGAAGTAATCCGGTTAGTGCAATTAATCTATCCCCCGATTGCTCGCAAATAAATAACCAAGAAAGATATCCGCAAAAAATCAGGGGGACATCCTACTGATGTCTTCAACTGGCTTACACCTTTTTGAAAACTACTCGATTTTCGCTATCAGCAAAATCTCAGGTTGTAGGTTTAATTTCCGCAAAAAATGATTTGTGCACCTGTTCTGCCCGCTCTGATGTTTAGAACACTAAGATTGGGCTTGTCAGATGGATACACCATGAGTAAATGGGGCAAAATCAATTCTGGAAGGGGATAAATGGTTGCCAAATAATCAAGGTACTGCTCATGCCATTTACGGCATGGGGCGCTGGGGTAAAGATCTTCTCTCTGTGCTGCCGAACGGCGATATTGCACTAAGTAATCCTTTGATGCCGGACGCTCCGAAGGTGAGTCTTCCGGAGATCGTTCACGACCTTGAACAACGTGGTATCCATTCTCCACTTTTGCTGCGCGTCAGCTCGTTTCTGCAAAACGAAATTGCACACATCAATAACTCCATGGCGGACGCGATCAAGCGCGTTGGCTACAAGGGTAAATATCGCGGTGTTTTCCCAATTAAGGTGAACCAGCAGGCGCAGGTTGTTGATCGTATCGTTGAGTTTGGTCGCCCTTACTCCTACGGCTTGGAAGCTGGCTCAAAACCTGAATTGGTCATTGCACTCGCGCACCGCTTGCCAAAAGATGCCTTGATTGTTTGCAACGGGGTAAAAGACGAAGAGTTTATCCGTCTTGCAATTCTGTCGCGCAAGCTCGGCTTCAACACCATCATCGTTCTGGAAAGCCCGAAAGAGCTTGAAACCGTTATCGATGTGGTGGAAGAACTGGGCGAAGAGCCGCTTCTCGGCGTGCGTGTTAAGCTGACCAATCAGATTGGTGGTAAATGGGAAGAAAGTTCCGGTGATCGTTCCACCTTCGGGATGAACACCGACCAGCTCGTCTCCGTGATCGATAAGCTGCGCGAAGCAAAGCTTCTGCACTGCCTGAAACTTCAGCATTCCCATCTCGGCTCACAAGTACCTGACGTCAATGACGTCCGCCGTGCCGTTGGTGAAGCCTGTCGCTACTTCGTTGAGCTGACAAGGGAAGGGGCTGAACTGACCCATCTTGATCTGGGCGGCGGCCTCGGTGTTGATTATACCGGCGAAAAGAAGGCAATCGAGAACTCCACCAACTACTCCGTTGAAGAGTACTGTGCCAACGTGGTGGAAACTGTTGCCTACGCAATGGACGAAGCTGAACTCACGCATCCTACTCTAATTACAGAAAGTGGTCGCGCTGTTGTTGCAACATCCTCAATGCTGCTCTTCAATGTTCTTGAGGCGACATTGTTCGATGCGCCAACCGCACCAAAGCCTGAAGAAGACGACCACCATTTGGTCGCAGACCTTGCAGCCGTTGAAGGTTACCTCAACGCAGAGCGTCTTCAGGAGTGCTTGAACGACGCCACTTTCTATCGCAATGAGCTTCGCGCGTTATTCCGCCGTGGCTATATCAACTTACGCCAGATGGGTCGTGCTGAACGCATCTATCTGCATCTGATGTCCAAGATCAAAGAACTTGCACCACCAGCGGGTACAGCGCCGGAGATTGATGAGCAGCTTGAAAAAGTCGCTGATATCTATCACTGCAACTTCTCTCTCTTCCAATCTCTGCCAGATGTCTGGGCAATTGATCAGCTGCATCCGATTGTTCCGTTGCAGCGCCTGAACGAAGTTCCTGATCGCCGCGCAGTGCTCTCAGACATTACCTGCGACAGTGACGGCAAAGTAGACAAGTTCATCCTGGCAGATGGTATCTCACCATCTCTGCCGGTGCATACGCTAGAAGAAGGTAAGCCATATTATCTTGGCGTCTTCTTTGTTGGTGCCTATCAGGAAACATTAGGTGATCTACACAACCTGTTCGGCGACACCAATGTCGCAACCATTGACCTGAGAGCAGATGGCGGATTTGATCTGCTTCAGGAAGTTGAAGGCGATACAATCTCGCAGGTTCTCTCTTATGTAGAGTATGATCCGCGCGACTGCGTAGATGCTTTCCGTAAACTCATTGATGAGGCGGTCTCCGCCGGCACACTCAAGAATGCTGACCGACGTACGTTGGTTGCTGCCTACCGTGACAGCATCAACGGCTACACCTATTACGAATAATCCAAGGACCGGGGAATAGACATGGGTAAAACTCTGGTAATCGGCGCTGGTGGTGTTTCCTCCGCAGCCGTACACAAAATGGCAATGAACTCGGACATCTTCTCCGAAATCACGCTGGCATCCCGTCGCAAGTTCAAGTGTGACGACATCGCAAAAAGCGTAAAAGAGAAGACCGGCGTAGAGATCAAGACCGCTGAAGTTGATGCAATGGACGTCGCAGCAGTTGTTGCTCTCATCAAAGAAAGTGGCGCTGAGCTACTGGTGAACCTGGCGCTGCCATATCAGGATCTTAAGCTGATGGACGCATGTCTGGAAGCTGGCATCAACTATCTGGACACCGCCAACTACGAGCCAGAAGACGAAGCAAAATTCGAGTATCACTGGCAGTGGGCTTATCAGGAGCGCTTCAAAGAAGCTGGCTTGACCGCAATCCTCGGCTCTGGCTTCGATCCGGGCGTAACCTCCGTGTTCGCAACTTGGCTGAAGAAGCACAAGCTCGAAAACATCCGTCAGATCGACATCCTCGACTGTAACGGTGGTGACAACGGCAAAGCATTTGCAACCAACTTCAACCCGGAAATCAACATCCGTGAAGTAACCGCAGACGCACGTCACTGGGAAAAAGGCGACTGGGTAACGTCTCCAGCCATGACCCACAAAGTGGCATTCGACTTCCCTGGTGTTGGCGAGAAAAACATGTACCTCATGTACCATGAGGAACTGGAAAGCCTGAAAACCCACTTCACCGAAATTGAACGTGCACGTTTCTGGATGACCTTCGGCGATGCATACATCAACCACGTACGCGTGCTTGAAGGCATCGGCATGACCTCAATCGAGCCAGTCATGCACGAAGGCCACGAAATCATTCCGCTGCAGTTCCTCAAATCCGTTCTGCCAGATCCAAGCGGTCTGGGGGAGCTGACCAAAGGTAAAACCTGTATTGGTGATATCGCAACCGGTCAGGCAAAAGACGGTTCTGGCGAGAAAACCTACTACATCTACAACATTTGTGACCACGAAGAGTGCTACGCAGAAGTAGGCTCTCAGGCGGTTTCTTACACCACTGGCGTACCTGCAATGATCGGCGCAGCACAGATCCTGAAAGGGAACTGGAAAGAGCCGGGCGTGTGGAACATGGAACAGCTGGACCCAGACAACTTCATGGACATGCTGAACGAGCACGGCCTGCCATGGCAGGTTAAAGAACTCGACGGTCCGGTTCAGTTCTAAGCTGATGGCAGAGTTGATGCAGACACAGGCTGGTGACGCAGGAGCGTTCAAATCTTTTGATCTCTCCCGAGTACCAAGTCCCTGTTTCGTTGTTGATGAGGTTGCGGTCCGCCGCAACCTCTCTATGCTTAAAGACGTTGCTGACCGTTCCGGTGCGCATGTTCTCGCTGCCCTAAAAGCCTTCTCGATGTTCGCATTGGCCCCAGTGGTACGTGAGTATCTGGAAGGAACCTGTGCTTCTGGCCTTTATGAGGCGCGTCTGGGCCGCGAAAAGTATGGTGGTGAAGTTGCTACGTTCTGCGCGGCTATAAGGCCAGTGAGATTGATGAGATCATCGGCTACACCGATCACATGATCTTCAACTCAGCGGCCCAAAAGGATCGCTTTCTTCCAAATGTACGGGCCGCGAAACACAATGTGGATGTAGGCCTGCGTATCAACCCGGAGCATTCCGAAGGCGAAGTAGAAAAGTACGATCCCTGCGCCCCATGCTCACGGCTCGGTTTTCCGGTTTCCCAGCTGAGTGCAGAAGTTCTGACAGGCGTTAATGGCATCCATATGCACACACTCTGTGAGCAGGAGTTCGAACCTCTCCAGCGTACATGGAACGCAGTTAAGGATAAGCTTGCACCGTATTTCGACCAGCTGAAGTGGATCAACTTCGGCGGTGGTCATCATATCACCCGCGAAGATTACGACCGCGAAGCCCTTATCGCCTTCATCAAAGATGTGCGCGCAGAAACGGGCCTGGAAGTCTATCTGGAGCCAGGTGAAGCTGTTGCACTGGATGCAGGTATTCTGATTGGCGAAGTTTTGGACCTGCCAAAAAACGGCGTGGATCTGGCGATCGTGGACATTTCCGCAACCTGTCATATGCCGGACGTCATCGAGGCACCATATCGCCCAGCCATGCTGGGTGAAGCGAAAGAGGGGCATAAATACCGTCTCGGCGGTCCATCTTGCCTCGCGGGCGATGTTATAGGAGATTACACCCGGGCAGAGCCTCTCCAGATTGGCGATCGTTTCGCATTTCTTGACCAGGCACATTACTCGATGGTGAAGACCAACACCTTCAACGGTGTTCCTCTACCAACAATCGCCCTATGGAACTCTGAGAGCGACGAACTCAAGATTATCCGCGAGTTCTCCTACAATGATTTCCTGAACCGTCTTTCCTAAAGGTACAAAATGTCTGTTTTTCTCGACAGTGAGCTAACTGAAGCAGAACGCAAGGCAGAAGACGCGCTCTTCACCATCATTCCAATGCCTCTGGAGCGTACCGTTTCTTATGGCTCTGGCACCGTAAAAGGGCCAGAAGCATCATCGAAGCAAGTAACGAACTTGAGCGCGGCAGCAATGGCGTTGAGCCATGCGCTTCCGGCATCTCCACACAAGAGCCAGTAGCGTGCGATGGCCCTCTGCCAGAGGTGATGGAACGTCTGGCACAGCGTACTGAAGCTGCAGTCAAAGCTGGCAAGATCCCGGTTACCCTCGGCGGCGAACACTCTCTATCCTACGGCGCCGTATCCGGTGTCGCTCGCGCACTTGGTAAGCCAGTGGGGATAGTACAGGTGGATGCGCACGCAGATCTGCGCATTGCGTATCAGGGTGAAAAGCACTCCCACGCCTCTGTCATGAACCTTCTGGTGGAAGGGGGGAACTCCCTCGCACAGTTCGGCGTACGTGCACTCTGCCAGCAGGAAATGGATAGTCGCTCAGAGAACAAGGTGTTCTTTGTCGACGCGGAAGAGCTGGTGACCAGAGGCTTGCATGCTGTTGATTTGCCGGAAGACTTTCCGGAGAACATCTATATTTCCTTTGATGTTGACGGCCTCGATCCATCCCAGATGCCAGCCACAGGCACACCGGTTCCAGGAGGCCTTGGCTACTATCAGGCCATCCATCTGGTGGAAC
The DNA here is from genome assembly GCF_001310815.1 of Pseudovibrio denitrificans JCM 12308. Lineage (GTDB taxonomy): Bacteria > Pseudomonadota > Alphaproteobacteria > Rhizobiales > Stappiaceae > Pseudovibrio > Pseudovibrio denitrificans. Next base: position 93,930 of record NZ_BAZK01000019.1, on the reverse strand, counting down.
ATGCCCTTAAAGGCCGCAAGTGCGTCGGTCTTGATGTTGTTGAGCTGGCCCCAGATGGGAATGCCGCATGGGACTTTACCGCCGCTCAGATCACCTACCGTCTCATGGCTGCAGCGCTATCCTCACAGGGCTGATCGCTAATTTAATCAATCAAAACGAAGGGCTGCGATCAATTGATTGCAGCTCTTTTCATTTTTGCACCCAGTCGTCCTAAATCTGCACCTTTGACTTACTTACTTAGCAGCTTGAGCTCTCTAGCACGCTCACGGATCTGAATGCAGACGACACCACTTGCATCCTCATGAGCATCTTCCAGCGTATGCTGAACCTCACCCGCCAGGCTGATACTTTGCTGGACAAGGATGATGTAGTTGGGCGTAGCTTTGAGTTTGTTTTCCCTGATGTAATCCAGTGTCCGCTCATGCACGATGCCGAGCTCACAGAAATTATCCATCGTGTCGATCAGAAAAATCTCTTTGATCATATCTTTAGGCGCTTGTGCCGAAGCAGGCACAGCGAGCGAGCAGGAGAGGCCGGCAGCCAAAACTAAACGTTTCATAGAAAATCCCCGTGATGAAAGTGCCAGTGTGGCTACGCCGTTTCCGACTGTCCATCTTGCAATTTTCTCAAAGGTATTCTGAAGGACTAAGCACCATATCCTGAAACGCCTCCCCCAGATGACCGGGAACACTCTCTCTATTTTTTTCAGAAGTCCAGGCCATTTTTGCATTAGCCCAGAAAGCAAAAAACCCACCGCGAAGGTGGGTTCTTTTTGCCTTATCTATCAATAAGATAGATGGCGGAGAGGGTGGGATTCGAACCCACGAGACGCTTCCACGCCCGCCGGTTTTCAAGACCGGTGCATTCAACCACTCTGCCACCTCTCCGGCGCTGTGTGGTGTGGGCTCTATTTCGTTCATGCGGCCCTCAAAGTCAAGCGGGCGTAAAACTTGTTCCACAGCATGAATTTATTTTTTTCACAGTGAAATCAATCAGTCCTATCAAAACCGCCATTTCCCCTAAGGAAGTTAGCTTAGGGGAAAATCTCTCTTTCTTGTGGAGACATTTTGATCGGATTCAGTTAAGGTTTATCGGCTATCTTTTTAATATTGGTTCAGTTTGTAGTGAGCTCGGGTATTTCTGCTCAACCAATCTGAAATCCGTCAGTGCCGAACATGTAGTGAGTAACAACGGTATGACTTCTTTACTGAATTGGGGCTATTCGGTGAAAGCACCTGCTCCCGAAACGATCAAACGCATAGCGACCAGCATATCTGTGGTTGCCCTGTGCGCAGGCATTGCAGCCTGTGGTGGCGGCACGGATAAAGTGAAGTTCAGTGAAAAGAAATACGGCGTAGCTGCGAGTCCTCGTGTGGTGAAAGGCTCGAAGCCGGTTCCCAAGGGAGGCGGGCGCGCTGTTGTCGGTAAACCATATAAAGTGGCCGGCAAGTGGTACTATCCCAAAAGAGACGACAACTACAAAAAAACCGGCAAGGCATCATGGTACGGCCCAACCTTCCATGGCCGCAAAACCGCTAACGGCGAAATCTTTGATCGGAACGCGCTGACCGCCGCTCACCCAACCATGCCGCTACCAAGCTACGCCAAGGTGACAAACCTGCAAAACGGCAAGTCTATGGTTGTGCGTGTGAATGACCGTGGCCCGTTCCATGACAATCGCATCATCGACTTGTCAGAACGCGTTGCTGGCATGCTCGGCACCAAATCCAGCGGCGTTGCAAAGGTTCGCGTGGAATACGTTGGTCGTGCACCACTCCATGGACGGGATGAGAAAAAGCTTCTGGCTTCCTATTCCGGCAACGGTGGCAACTGGAATGGCGGCAGCTCTGCACCGCGCACCATGTTCGCCTTTGCAAATCCTGTGAACCGTATCTCTGGCCCGGCACCAATGCCGAAAAGCAGGCCATACGACACACCTATTTTGGCAGCACAGAACGTTCTGGCGTTCAATGCCAACCAGCTTGATCCAGCAGTGGTTTACGAGCGTAACCTGAGCACAACACAGGTTGCATCCATCAGCAGTTTCAAAAACCGGATCAACAGCGCATTATCCTCCAGCGCAAATCCTAACGCTCCAAAACCAGCCATTGCAGCACAGCCCGTTTCGACTTCCTTTGGAACATCTCTGCTGCCACCACCAAGCTCTGGGGTCTACAAAACACCGACCAGCAGTGCGCCAACCTTCCAGACTGGCAATGCAATTTCATCTTATGCTTCTGAGCACAGGCTCAACAGTGCGCATGATGCATTCAAGTCTGTTTCTGGTGGTTCAGGCCTGAAAGAGCTACTGCTATCTCGTACTGGTCAAAATCACTAAGTCATTTAGTTCTAAACGGCTTTACCCAGTCAGCACACCTGCGTTAGTGTTTGTTTTAAGGGATGGGGCGTAGCATAGCCCCACCAAAATCAATCAGGGAGACGCAGGCGTGCAAGTTGGGTGGAAGAAGTGCAAACAGCATAAATCTCAAGACAACTGCAGGTACTGGACATCTCCTAAAAACTGGAGAGCGTCAGCCATCGCTGTATTGGCTTTTTGCAGCATACTCGCAGCCCCAACAGCTCAGGCTGTCGAAATCAAAGCCAAAGCCGCAACGCTCTACGACTTCACAAACAAGTCACTCGTCTTCTCCAAAAACTCTCAGGTTCTGATGCTCCAGCCAACCTGACAAAACTGATGACTGCCGTCACCGTGCAGCAGGCCATCCATGCAGGTGACATCACACCACAAACCATGTTCAAAGTCAGTGAACATGCATGGCGCACTGGCGGTGCACCAGCACGCGTCACAACAATGTTTGCGCGACTGAACTCATCGGTGTCTGTCAATGATCTGATGTATGGCCTGATCGTACACAGCGCAAACGATGCCGCAATCATTTTGGCTGAAGGGCTTGCTGGCAGCGAAGAAAACTTCGCCCGGGAAATGAACAAGCTGGCCAAGTCCATTGGTATGGAGAACTCAAACTTCACCAATCCAACTGGCTTTCCCGATGAGAACCACAAGACCACTCTCGAAGATCTGACTATTCTCGCCGCCTACGTTCTGGAACATGAGCCGGAGCTGCATTCCGTCTTTGCCATGGACCGCTTCACCTGGAACAAAATCACCCAGCGCAACAAAAACCCGCTCATGCGTGATATCGAAGGCCTTGATGGATTTGGTGCTGGGTTCTCTGAGCGAGAAGGCTTCGCAGCGCTCGGAACACTGGACAGCAACGGGCACCGCTACGTTGCAGCGATTGCAGCCTCTCCGACGCTTCAGGATCGTGTTCAGGACATGAAAACGCTGCTGTTGCCCACGTTTTCCGGCCTGACGCTGCAGCAGTTCTATCGCAAAGGCGAACTTGTTAGCGATGCACAAGTCTACGGTGGCAAGAAAACGACTGTATCTTTAAAGACAAATGATGCTGTCGCAACACTCATCAACCCGAATGAGAAAGACAAGTATAAGCTCCGTGTCGTCTATAATGGCCCCATTCCAGCACCTGTCGAAAAAGGAATGGAAGTGGGAGAACTGCAAGTTCTTTCCAAAAATGACGTGATTTATCGGGCAACACTGGTTACAGGAGAAGATGTAGCCATTGGAGACCTTCAGGGCCGCGCTTGGGATGCCCTTGGAGAGTTCTTCTACCAGTTGTTTTAGCACCGGGTTTCAGCACTATTGAATTCCGAAGGTCTTGGAGGCCTGTTCGACGTTGTCGGGTATTTTTATCAGTTTTGAAGGCGGTGAAGGCGCCGGTAAGTCGACTCAAATCCAGCGCTTACGCGACAAACTCGCGGCCAAAGGAGTTGAAGCTATCACCACACGCGAACCCGGCGGCTCACAAGGCGCTGAACTGGTTCGTGAAGTTCTCCTGTCTGGCGCAGCAAAAGACTACGGCGTCACTGCCGAAGCCGTTCTTTTCGCAGCAGCCCGCGCGGACCACATAGATACGCTCATCAAACCTGCGCTTGAGGATGGCAAATGGGTTCTGTGTGACCGCTTTGCAGATTCATCCCGCGTTTATCAGGGCGAATCCGGTGTACCCACACCAACTGTGGAAGCTCTGCAGCAAGTTGCTATCGCAGGTCACAATCCGGATATGACGTTGCTCATCAACGTAACACCAGAAGTTGGCTTGGCCCGCGTCTCAAAGCGCACAGCACCCGTTGAGTTTGACGGCCCGGATCGGTTTGAAACAGATACACTGGAAACGCACCGCCGCCGACAGGAGTTGTTTCTGGACATGGCCCGCAATGAGCCAGATCGCATCGTGGTGATTGACGGAGACCAGCCTCAGGATAAAGTAACCGATGACATCTGGCAGGCGGTACAGGACCGCTTCGCTGAGCAGATCCAGCAGGAAGCAGGCGAACCTGACGCAAACAGGGAAGGGTGAGGATGGCAAAAGCTTCCATAATCGAAGAAGTCCCTGAATTTGACGAAGTCGACGGCCTACCGCTCCCACGCGAGCAAACACGTCTTTACGGCCATGAGCTAGCTGAAACTGAACTGCTTGATGCCTATAGATCGCAGCGGTTTCATCATGCCTGGATTCTCGGAGGCCCCAAAGGCATTGGCAAAGCCACGCTCGCATTTCGCTTCGCGCGCTTCATCCTTGAACATCCTGATCGCTTTTCAACGCCTGTAATGGCAGCCAACAGCCTTTACGTTCCACCGGAAAGCCATAGCGCACAAATGGTTGCCGCAGGCTCCCATGCAGACCTTCTGCACTTGCGCCGTCCATGGGATTTGAAAGGCAAACGGTTCAAGCGAGATCTTCCAGTCGACGAAGTGCGTAGGACGACAGGTTTCTTTGGCTCTACGGCAGCTGGTGGGAACTGGCGCATCTGTATTGTTGATTCTGCCGATGATATGAACCAGTCCGCAGCCAACGCGCTGCTCAAAATTCTCGAAGAACCACCAAAACAGTCCTTGTTCATTCTGCTCTCCCACAATCCAGGTCGGTTGCTGCCAACAATCCGTTCCAGATGCCGCAAACTCACCATGCGCAAATTGGAAGAGACGATGATTGAGCATGCCCTTACAGAAATGGGATGTAACCCTTCAGGGAACACAGAAGCCCTTCACACGTTGGCTGATGGGAGCCTTCGTCAGGCAGCATTGGCTGCAAACGGCGGCGCACTGGATATTGCGCAGGAGTTCACCGGATTGGTTGAGACCATCACAAATCTGGACATGATCCGTGCGCATGGCTTTGCAGATAAGATCGCGGCACGCGGTGCAGAGGATGCCTGGAACACATTTTTGGAGCTTGCGCGCACATTCTTGAGCAATCAACTGCGTAAAGATGCAAGCACAAAGCCGGATGCGCTTGTCAGGTGGGCTGACTTGTGGGAAAAGGTTGGCCGCGCTGCTTCAACGGCAGATGCTTTAAACCTCGATCGGAAGCAAGTTGTGTTGACTTTCCTCGTTGACCTGCGGAAAGCAAGCTCTGGCTGACGTACGACTGTTATCTTTGAGCTAACACTCAAAGAACTTTCCAGATTTAGATCCCGGATCAAGAGATCACCTTAGGATATGACAGAAAAATCGCCTTTCTATATTACAACGGCAATTTCCTACCCAAATGGTGAGCCGCATATCGGCCACGCCTATGAGGCAATTGCAACTGACGTGCTGGCCCGTTTCCAGAGACTGGATGGCCGTGAAGTACACTTCCTGACTGGTACTGACGTACACGGCCAGAAGATGCTTCAGACCGCCGTCAAGGAAGGCATGTCACCATCAGATCTTGCTGACAAGAACTCCAAGCTCTTCCGCGAAATGGTTGAGATGCTTGGCTGCTCCAACGACGATTTCATTCAGACCAACGAAGAGCGTCACTACAAGTCCTGTCAGGCAATCTGGCAAAAAATGGCTGACGCTGGCGACATCTACAAAGACAGCTACGCCGGTTGGTACTCCGTTCGCGATGAAGCCTACTATCAGGAAGGCGAGACCGAAGTTCGTGAAGACGGTGTTCGCTACGGCCCTCAAGGCACACCTGTTGAATGGGTGGAAGAGGAAAGCTATTTCTTCCGTCTCTCAGCTTACGAAGACAAGCTGATTGAGCTTTACGAGAAGAACCCTGACTTTATCGGACCAAACGCACGCCGCAACGAAGTGATGAGCTTCGTAAAAGGCGGCCTGAAAGACCTCTCCATCTCCCGGACCACCTTCGACTGGGGCATCCCGGTTCCAGGCGATGAAAAGCACGTTATGTATGTTTGGGTCGATGCACTGACCAACTACATCACCGCGCTTGGCTATCCGGATATGGACGGCGATATGGCTAAGTTCTGGCCTGCAAACGCTCATATCATCGGTAAGGATATCATCCGTTTCCACGCGGTGTACTGGCCAGCATTCCTGATGTCTGCTGGTGTTCCATTGCCTGAGCGCGTGTTTGCACACGGTTTCCTCTTCAACTCCGGTGAGAAGATGTCCAAGTCTCTGGGCAACGTGATCGCACCGCGTGATCTGGTGGAAACCTACGGTCTGGATCAGATCCGTTATTTCTTCCTGCGCGAAGTTCCATTCGGTCAGGATGGCAACTACAATCACGAAGCAATGGTGAACCGCATCAATGCTGACCTTGCCAACGATATTGGCAATCTGGCGCAGCGTTCGCTCTCCATGATCTTCAAGAACTGTGAAGGCAAACTCCCGGTTCCTGGCGAGTTCTCCGCGGACGACAAGGCTATCTTGCTGCAGGCTGATGAGATGCTTGAAAAGTGCCGTGGCTTCATGGCAAAGCAGGAAATCCATCACGCTCTGGCGTGTATTTGGTCAACTGTTGGCGAAGCAAACCGTTACTTCGCCTCTCAGGAGCCATGGGCGCTGAAGAAGACCGATCCGGAACGCATGGGCACAGTGCTTTACACCACCGCAGAGATCATCCGTCAGGTTGGTATTCTGGCGCAGCCAGTCATGCCGACTTCTGCAGGCAAACTGCTGGATCTGCTGGTGCTTTCTGACGATGAGCGGTCTTTTGCGGAGCTGGGTGAAGCTGGCCGCCTGCAAGGCGGTCGTGAACTGCCGAAGCCACAGGGCGTGTTCCCACGCTATGTTGAGCCGGAAACTGCAGAATAAAACGCCAATCTATCTGGCTTGAAGGGGGAGGCGCATGAGCCTCCCTTTTTTATGAGGGAAGTGCACTGGCATTTTCCGCGAGGGATATCACAAGAGGTCGGTAAGGCCAATTGACAGAATCGCGCTGGAGGCGCTCTTGCTGTGACCATGTTAGTTGATAGTCATTGTCATCTGGATTTTCCGGATTTCGCAGAAGAACGCGACCAGATCATCGAGCGCGCCCACGAAGCAGGCGTCAAGCTGATGGTCACCATCTGCACCCGCGTCCGCAAGTTTGAGCAGATCAAAGAGATCGCAGAAGCTTACGACAGCGTTTATTGCTCCGTTGGAACTCACCCGCATCAGGCTGGAGAAGAGACCGACGTGACCGCAGAAGAGCTGATCGAACTTTCAAAGCACCCCAAAGTGGTCGCAATCGGTGAAGCTGGTCTGGACTACTTTTACGACAACGCATCTCCAGAAGATCAGGAAAAGGTCCTGCGCACGCATATCAAAGCCGCGCGCGAAACGCAGCTGCCGCTGGTAATCCATAGCCGCGATGCTGACGACGATATGATGCGTATTTTGGAAGACGAGATGAAGATCGGTGCGTTTCCAGCACTTCTTCACTGCTTCTCTTCCGGCAAAGAACTGGCAATGAAGGGCCTTGAGCTTGGCCTTTACGTATCCTTCTCCGGCATTCTCACATTCAAGCGTTCTACGGAACTGCGTGAGATCGCAGCAGAACTGCCGATGGATCGCCTTCTTGTTGAAACAGATGCGCCTTATCTTGCACCACAACCATGGCGCGGCAAACGCAATGAACCAGCTTATGTGGCGCATACCAACAAGGTACTGGCGGAAGCTCTTGGCGTTTCAGAAGAAGAGATGGCAGACGCTACAACACAAAACTTCCTGCGCCTGTTTTCCAAGGTGCCACGGCCAGCATGATTGGCTAGACTGACGCGGATCGTATTGCCACTATTCTTTGAGAGGACCAATGACCAGTAATTTTAAGGTCACCATTCTGGGCTGCGGCTCATCGACCGGCGTGCCACGGATTGGCGGAGATTGGGGCGTTTGCGATCCCAACGAGCCCAAAAACCGTCGCCGTAGATGCGCTCTGCTGGTCCAGAGGTTCTCCGAGAACGGTACCACCACCATCGTTGTTGATACCGGCCCCGACCTGCGTGAGCAAATGCTGGCTGCTGGCGTCGCACATGTTGATGCTGTGCTGTACACCCATGCTCATGCAGACCACTTGCACGGCATCGACGATCTGCGCTTTTTTGCGCTCATGCAGCGCGCCAAAGTACCTGTCTACATGGATGAGTTCACGTCAAAGCGCGTCCGTTCTGCCTTTGACTATTGCTTCGTGACGCCACCGGGCTCCGGCTATCCGCCAATCTTGAGTGAGAACCGGCTGACCGACGGAACACCGGTTACCATTGACGGAGCAGGGGGACCGATCACTGCTCTGCCATTTCTCGTTCATCATGGTGATATTGATGCCCTTGGCTTTCGCTTTCAGGATCTGGCCTACACACCGGATGTCAACGACATACCGGAAAGCAGCTTTCATGCATTGAAGGGGCTGGACACGTGGATCATCGATGCACTGCGTGAGAAACCGCACCAAAGCCACTTCTGCGTTAATGATGCGCTGGAGTGGATTGAGCGGATGAAACCGACAAACAGCATCCTCACCAACTTGCACTGTGATCTGGATTATCAGCGATTGAAATCACAGTTGCCTGAGAACGTGTCTCCCGCTTTTGATGGCCGGGCAGTCGAATTTCCAGCACATGCGACGGTTTAAAGCCGTCGCATTTTTTATGATACCTACACAGAATCATTACTTGCCACGGCTCCGCTTTTTGTGCTGATATAGATATATCAGCGACGCGTGCGTGATAAATATATTTTTCAAGTCGGTTTAGTCGGCTCACTCTAAATCAGACATAAATTTATAAAATACAATAGGTTACAGATATTTTCTGTAGCATCACATATATTTTATGCTTAGATATTTTATGTTTGAAATAATCCAAAAAACCTGTCACGCTTGTCCCAAGTTGAAATTAGGCGCTTGCAGCCTGAGGGGGGAGAGAGCAATGAAAGTCGCATGTCTTGGAGGCGGCCCGGCAGGTCTTTATTTCGCAATCAGCATGAAACTTCGTGATCCTCAGCATGAGGTGACAGTCATTGAGCGGAATAAGTTTGACGACACCTTTGGATGGGGTGTTGTTCTTTCAGATGAGACGCTGGACAACTTCAAGGTCAACGACGAAAAAAGCGCGGAAGCCATTCGCGCTCACTTTGCCTACTGGGATGATATCGCAGTTCACTACAGAGACACCTGCCATGTCTCCAGCGGTCACGGCTTCTGCGGCATTGGCCGCAAGCAGCTACTTCTGCTCCTTCAGGACCGGGCGCGCGAACTTGGCGTGAACATGGAGTTTGAACGGAACTACACCAGCGCCAAAGAGTTCATGGGCGACTACGATCTCGTTGTTGCAGCTGATGGTCTGAACTCCACCAGCCGCACCGAGTTTGCAGAACACTTCAAACCAGACATCGACACCCGCAAATGTAAGTTCGTCTGGCTCGGCACGCACCAGAAGTTCGACGATGCCTTCACCTTTATCTTTGAAGAAACAGAGCACGGCTGGATCTGGCACATGCCTATCAGTTTGACGATGATACCGCGACCTTCATCGTAGAGTGTACCGAAGAGACTTACGAAGCATTCGGCTTCGCAGACATGAGCCAGGCAGAATCCTGCCGAACCTGCGAAAAGATCTTCGAAAAGCATCTCGGCGGTAATGAGTTGATGACCAACGCGAACCACATCCGCGGTTCCGCATGGATCAACTTCCCACGTGTTCTTTGCGAAAAGTGGTCTCACGAGAACCTCGTTCTGATGGGCGACGCTGCTGCAACCGCGCACTTCTCCATCGGTTCTGGCTCAAAGCTTGCCATGGAAAGTGCAATCGCACTGGCAGACTACCTGCACAGTGAAAAGTCCGTTCAGGATGCTTTCCAGAAATACGAGGATGAGCGTCGTCTGGAAGTGCTGAAGCTTCAGTCCGCAGCGCGTAACTCCCTCGAATGGTTTGAGAACGTTGAACGCTATCTGCATCTGGACCCGGTCCAGTTCAACTACTCACTTCTGACCCGCTCTCAGCGCATCTCCCACGAGAACTTACGCGAGCGTGACGCGGAGTGGTTGGGCACAGCTGAAGGCTGGTTCCAAAATCAGGCTGGTGTGTCTGACACTGACAATGCACCACGCCCACCAATGTTTGCACCGTTCAAACTGCGCGAGATGGACCTGAACAACCGCGTGGTTGTTTCTCCAATGGCGCAGTATAAAGCGGAAAACGGAACTGTTTCTGATTGGCATCTGGCTCACTACGGCGAACGCGCCAAAGGCGGTGCTGGTATGGTGGTCGTAGAAATGACCTGTGTGAGCGCTGATGGCCGCATTACACCGGGATGTCCGGGCCTTTATGCACCGGAACATGAGAAGGCGTGGAAACGCATCACAAGTTTTGTCCATGAACACAGCCACGCAAAAATCTGCTGCCAGCTCGGCCATGCGGGACCAAAGGGGTCCACTCAGCTCGGCTGGGAAGAGATGGATGCACCTTTGAAAGACGGCAACTGGCCTCTGCTCGCAGCTTCTCCAATTGCTTGGTCCGAACGCAACCAGACACCAAAGCAGATGGATCGCGCAGATATGGACCGCGTGAAAGATGAGTTCGTGAACGCAGCCAAAATGGCAGATGCCTCTGGTTTCGATATGATCGAAGTCCACTGTGCCCACGGATATCTGCTGTCATCCTTCATCTCACCGCTCACCAATAAGCGAGAGGATGAGTTTGGCGGTTCTCTCGAAAACCGTATGAGATACCCACTGGAAGTCATCAAAGCCGTGCGTGAAACATGGCCACAGGACAAACCAATGTCTGTGCGTATCTCTGCAACAGACTGGGTAGAGGACGAAGGCCTTACTCCGGAAGAAGCCGTTGAAATCGCTCGCATGCTCGACGCAGCCGACGTTGATATCTGTGACGTATCCGCGGGCCAGACCAGCACGCGCGCACAGCCAGTGTATGGCCGCATGTTCCAGGTGCCGTTCTCAGACCGCATCCGCAATGATGCTGGCATGAAGACCATGGCCGTAGGCAACATCTACGAGCCAGACCATGTGAATTCGATCCTGATGGCAGGGCGCGCAGATCTTGTCTGTCTGGCACGTCCACACCTGTCAGATCCATACTGGACCCTGCACGCAGCGGCTGAGTTGGGTGATAAAGGCGTTTACTGGCCAGAACCATATCATGCCGGTCGTGATCAGTTGTATCGTCTGGCAGAACGCGCCGAGACGATGAAAGTTCGCGTGTAAGGAAGAGCAGTTTGGAAAAGCATGCAGTCATAACAGGTGGCGGTACCGGAGTTGGGGCCGAAATTGCCCGCCACCTCGCGGAGGCCGGAGTAAAGGTCACCGTTGCAGGACGCAGACGCGAGCCGCTTGATCTGGTCGCAAGCGCCAACAGCCGCATTAAAGCAGTGACAGCAGACATCACAGATGAGGTGTCCGTTGCTCAAATGTTCGAAAAGGCTGTCGAGGTAAACGGACTGGTCAATATCGTAATTGCCAATGCGGGCGCAGCTGAATCTGCTCCATTTGGCAAGATTGACCGGGGCAGCTTCCAACGCATGCTCGACATCAACCTGACTGGTACTTTTTTGACCTTCCAGAAGGGTCTGGAGCATCTGAAAGGGCAGGAATACGGGCGCTTGATCGCAATCGCTTCGACAGCAGGTCTGCGTGGTTACTCCTATGTCTCTCACTACGCCGCCGCCAAGCATGGGGTCGTTGGCATGGTCAGATCACTCGCTCTTGAACTTGCCAGCAAGCCTATTACGGTCAATGCTGTGTGTCCTGGATTCACAGAGACCCCAATGTTGCAACGCTCAATTGAAAACATCATGCAGAAAACCGGAATGAACGAAGAGCAGGCCCGCGCTGCGCTCTATAAGGACAACCCGCAGCAGCGTTTCATCCAGCCAGATGAAGTCGCTGCAACGGTTGCTTGGCTCATCAGCGATGGAGCCCGTTCAGTCACCGGACAATCCATTTCGGTATCAGGAGGCGAGACCCAATGACAGCCTCTCAGGAAATGCTCAAAGCAAACAACGCAACCGATGACAAATCCCGTGTTCGCCTCTGGCTGAGGCTACTTCGTGCCTCTCGCGCAATTGAAAGCGAACTGCGGGAACGGCTGCGCACCACATATAACGTAACTCTGCCACGCTTTGATGTGATGGCAGCACTGTACCGGGAGCCAGAGGGCATGCTCATGTCCCAGCTTTCAAAGTACCTGATGGTATCCAACGGCAACGTCACCGGCCTCATTGATCGCCTGACCACGGACGGGTTAGTTCAGCGCACATTGAGAGACGGCGACCGCAGAACCTCTGTTGTTCTGCTCACCAAAGCTGGCAGAGAAAATTTCGAGCAAATGGCCGCCAGTCATCGTGAATGGATCAACGAGCTTCTCTCGCACTTTTCTCCGGAAGAAGCCGAAACACTTGCCGAGACCCTGAAGGTATTCGCCAGCGATTGGGAGGGGGAGGCCCGATAATGCTAACAACCTACAAAATGGCGGATCTGCAGCCAAAGCATTTCCTCTGGCGCATGGAAGGCGACGTCGCAGTCATTCAGCTTGACCGACCGGACCGCAAAAACCCGCTGACTTTTGAGAGTTATGCCGAGCTGCGCGATACATTCCGCGATCTGGTTTATGCCGATGACGTCAACGCAGTAGTAATCGCGTCCAATGAGGGCAATTACTGCTCGGGTGGCGATGTCCATGATATCATCGGCCCTCTTGTCTCCATGGACATGAAGGATCTGCTGAAATTCACCCGCATGACCGGTGATCTGGTCAAAGCAATGATCAATTGCACCAAGCCAATCATTTCAGCAGTAGACGGCATCAGCGTGGGCGCAGGCGCGATCATGGCAATGGCATCCGATCTGCGCATTGGTACACCTGACGCAAAAACCGCCTTCCTATTCACCCGCGTCGGCCTTGCAGGCTGTGATATGGGCGCATGCGCCATTCTTCCACGCATCATCGGGCAGGGCCGTGCAGCCGAGCTGCTCTATACAGGTCGTTCCATGAGCGCAGAAGAGGGCTACACTTGGGGTTACTTCAACTCCATGTCCACCTCTGAAGCCTTGGAGGCCGATGCCATTCGCATGGCACAGCGTATCACCGCTGGTCCAAACTTCGCCCATGGCATCACCAAGACACAGCTCAATCAGGAATGGAACATGGGTCTGGATCAGGCCATCGAGGCTGAAGCGCAGGCACAGGCCATCTGCATGCAGACCAAAGATTTTGAAACCGCCTACAAAGCTTTCGTAGCAAAAGAAAACCGGTTTTGAGGGAGCGTAAATGGCTGACACCACTTTCCTCACATGGCCGTTTTTTGAAGAAAAACACCGAGAGCTGGCCGAATCTATTGAAACCTGGTGCTGCGAGAACCTTCCCGCAGACCACTCTGACACGGATGCTGCCTGTATCAAGCTCGTAAATGATCTTGGTACCGCTGGCTTCCTAAAGCTTACTGCCGTTGATCCAGCAGATCCCAAACCACTGGATGTCCGCAGCCTCTGCATCATGCGCGAAACTCTGGCCCGTCATGACGGACTGGGAGACTTCGCCTTTGCCATGCAGGGCCTTGGAACAGGTGCTATCAGTCTGTTTGGCACCCCGGAGCAGCAGCGGTGGCTCAACAAGACCAGAGCAGGTCAGACACTTTCTGCATTTGCACTGACAGAACCAGATTCTGGCTCTGACGTTGCAAACATAGAGCTATCAGCCATCCGCGATGGTGATGACTATGTGCTGAACGGTGAAAAGACCTGGATTTCCAACGGTGGCATTGCTGGCCTTTACGTTGTCTTCGCAAGGACGGGCGAAGCACCGGGCGCCAAAGGTATCAGTGCCTTCATCGTGCCTGCAGATACACCGGGCCTGACCATTGAAGAACGGCTCGATGTAATGGCACCGCATCCGCTGGCGCGGTTGGGCTTTAAGCAACTGCGTGTTCCTGCTGCGAACCGCATTGGAGGAGCTGGAGAGGGCTTCAAGATTTCAATGTCGGTTCTGGATGTCTTCCGCTGCACTGTTGGCGCTGCCGCTTTAGGCTTTGCCCGCCGTGCATTGGAAGAAGCCGTTGCCCGCGCCACAACCCGCAAACTTGGTGGTGGCGTTCTGGCAGACATGCAGATGGTGCAGGGTCATCTGGCAGAAATGGCCATCGATATTGATGCATCCGCACTCCTGATCTACCGCGCAGCCTGGACGAAAGACATGGGCGCTGCACGGGTTTCCCGCGAAGCGGCTATGGCAAAGCAGTTTGCGACCGATCAGGCCCAACAAATTATTGATAAGGCAGTACAAATCCACGGCGGCGAGGGCGTCCGTTCAGGCAATACTATCGAAAAACTTTATCGCGAAATCAGAGCCCTTCGCATTTACGAAGGCGCATCCGATGTTCAAAAAATAATAGTAGCAAGGCAATTGCTTTCTCAGGAGGGGAGAAATGCTGGGACCAAGCGCACACAAGGACACCTTCACAAGGGACAGGCTGCCACCAGTTGATCAGCAGCCAGTTTTTCAGCTGGAGGGGTTTGAGTACCCAGACTACATCAACGCTGCAGTAGAGCTGACCGATAAAATGGTCGAGCGCGGATTTGGTGACAACATTGCTCTCATCGGCAATGGCAGGAAACGCACTTATAAGGAGCTTGCGGACTGGACGAACCGCATCGCCCGCGCCCTGCAGGAAGATTACGGTATCGAACCGGGTAACCGCGTTCTGATCCGCTCAGCCAACAATCCGGCCATGGTCGCCTGTTGGCTTGCTGCCACAAAAGCAGGCGCAGTGGTGGTTAACACCATGCCCATGCTGCGTGCAGGCGAGCTGAGCCAGATCGTTGACAAGGCCGAAATCAAACTCGCTATGTGCGATCTGCGTCTTATGGAAGAGATGGAACTTTGCCTGGAGCAGAACGACCATCTGACCAAGATCGTCAGCTTTGATGGCACGGCCAACTTCGCTGGAGAGCTGGACAAAGTCGCCCTGTCAAAACCAGTGCAGTTTGATGCCGTTAAAACGGGCAGGGACGATGTCTGCCTCCTGGGCTTTACATCCGGCACCACCGGCCAGCCCAAAGCAACCATGCACTTCCACCGCGATCTGCTGATCATCGCAGATGCCTACGCTAAGGAAGTACTGGACGTACAGCCAACAGACGTCTTCGTTGGCAGTCCACCACTGGCCTTTACGTTCGGCCTCGGTGGTCTGGCGATCTTCCCACTGCGCTTTGGTGCAACTGCAACCTTGCTGGAAACGGCTGGCCCGAAGCAGCTCATTGAAATCATTGAGACCTACAAGGCGACCATTTCCTTCACGGCTCCAACGGCTTATCGCGCATGATGGCCGCGATGGAAGAGGGTGCAGACCTGTCCTCGCTGCGCATCGCAGTTTCAGCAGGTGAAACACTGCCAGCACCTGTTTTCGAGCAGTGGAAATCTAAAACCGGCATACCAATGCTGGACGGAATTGGCGCAACGGAAATGTTGCACATCTTTATTTCCAATCACTTGGAAGACGCCAAACCGGCCACCACAGGCCGCGTGATTAAAGGCTACTCCGCAAAGGTGGTGGATGAAGAGATGAAGGAGGTTCCACGCGGCACAGTTGGCAAACTGGCTGTGAGAGGACCAACAGGCTGCCGGTACATGCAGGATGACCGACAGCAGAAGTATGTGCGTGACGGCTGGAATTTGACAGGAGATGCCTTTTATCAGGATGAAAAAGGCTACTTCCACTTCGCAGCCCGCGCAGACGACATGATCATCACGTCCGGTTACAACGTTGCCGGACCTGAGGTCGAGGCTGCTTTGCTAAGCAGCCCGGAAGTGTCCGAGTGTGCAGTTATAGGCGTGCCTGATGAGGACCGGGGACAGATTGTCGAAGCACATGTGGTGTTGGTGGAGGACCACCCACAAGATGCAGAGGTCATCAAACGTCTTCAGGACTATGTAAAATCTACTATAGCGCCTTATAAATACCCTCGTTCACTTAAACTGGTAGATTCGCTACCAAAAACCGCGACTGGGAAAATTCAAAGATTCCGCCTGAAGGAACAACCGGTCGAGGATAAATCAGGGGAACTTATATGAAAAAACTCGTTTCAGCCGGAGTAGCCGCCCTTCTGTGTTGTACAGCTGGCGTGGCGCAAGCCGAAGTCAAAATCGGCATGATCACCACCTTGTCAGGCGGTGGCTCCACACTCGGTATCGACGTCCGCGATGGTTTTGAGCTCGCTCTCAAACAGGCAGGCGCTTCCGATGTTAAGCTGCTGGTAGAAGATGACGCCCGCAAGCCGGACGTTGCCAAAAAACTGGCAGATAAGTTCATTCAAAAAGACAAGGTTGATATTCTGACCGGCATTATCTGGTCCAACCTTGCCATGGCCGTTGTTCCGTCAGCCACCCGCAAAGGCACACTTTACGTCAGCCCGAATGCAGGCCCATCTGCACTGGCGGGTAAAGCATGCCACGAAAACTATTTCAACGTGGCTTGGCAGAACGACAACCTCCACGAGGCAATGGGGTCGCACGCCAACAAAGCAGGCTACAAAAAGACCTTCATTCTGGCACCAAACTACCCAGCTGGTACGGACGCTCTGAAGGGCTTCAAGCGTATGTACAAGGGTGAGCTGGCAGGTGAGCTCTTCACTAAGCTCGGTCAGGACGATTACGCTGCAGAAATCGCACAAATCCGCGCATCCGGTGCTGACAGCGTGTTCTTCTTCCTGCCTGGCGGCATGGGCATTGCGTTCATGAAGCAGTATGCCCAATCCGGCGTTGATGTGCCTGTCATGGGGCCGGCCTTCTCCTTCTCGCAGGACATTCTGCCTGCGATCGGCGATGCAGCCCTTGGCGTAGCGAACTCCTCTCAGTGGGGTAAGGATATCGAGAGCGAAGTAAACGCGAAGTTCGTCAAAGGCTTCAAGGAAGCTTATGGCCGCTTGCCATCACTTTACGCATCACAGGGCTACGACGCTGCAAACCTGATCCTCTCCGCAATGGCGAAAGCTGATGTGAGCGACAAGGACGAGTTCCGCGCAGCATTGAAAGAGGCAGATTTTGCTTCCGTACGCGGTGACTTTAAGTTCGGCAACAACAACCACCCAATTCAGGACATTTACGTCCGTGAGGTGATTAAAGAAGACGGCCAGATCACCAACAAAATCGTTGGTGTCGCAATCAAAGGCCATCAGGATGCTTACGCATCCAAGTGCCGCATGAAGTAAGTCAACTTATTGAACTAACATTATTAATCAGCGGGGAATCCCAATTCTTCTCCGCTGATCCCCTCATACTGATCTGATAATGAAAAAGAAGCCTCGGGAATATCATAAATGATGGCAGCTTTGATTTTTGAGCAGATATTGAACGGGCTGCAATTCGGTCTCACTTTGTTTCTGATGGCAGCTGGCCTCACGCTGGTGTTCGGCGTGATGGGCCTGATCAACCTTGCTCATGGCTCGCTTTATATGATCGGTGCCTTTTGTTGCGCTTGGATCACTCAGCAGACCGGCTCTTTCTGGCTGGGTCTGGGCGGTGGTGTCCTTGGAGCAGCAGCAGCGGGCGCTCTCATCGAAATGCTTGTCATCCGCAGGCTTTACGACCGCGATCACCTGGATCAGGTGCTGGCAACCTTCGCGCTCATTCTCATTTTCTCCGAAGGCACCCGTATGGTGTTCGGCTCCATGCCGCTTTACCTCAACATCCCTGAGGCACTGAGCGGAACCGTAGCCTTGCCGGGCGTGGAAGCCTATCCAGTCTACCGCCTGTTTATCATTCTGGCAGCACTGGCCGTTGCTGTGCTCCTTTACATGCTCATTTCCAAAACACGCCTTGGCATGCGGATCCGCGCGGGTGAAAGCGACCGCGAGATGATCGCAGCCCTCGGTGTTGATATCAAAACGCTTTACACCATCGTCTTCGCTCTGGGCGCTGCAATCGCAGGCCTGTCCGGAACACTCGTTGGCGCACTGCGCTCCGTTCAGGTTGGCATGGGCGAGCCTGTACTCATTCTGGCTTTCGTGGTGATTGTCATCGGCGGCATTGGCTCCATCAAAGGCGCTTGATCGGCTCTATCCTGATTGGTCTGGTCGATACTCTTGGCCGCATCTTCCTGCCGGTTATTCTGAAGTTCTTCATGGAAAACGCCAGCGCGAACAGCGTTGGAGCAGCTCTGTCTTCCATGCTCATCTACCTGATGATGGCTGGCATTCTGGCAGTAAAACCAAAGGGGCTCTTCAATGCAGCAAACTGATACAGCTCCGCAATCTGTCACCATGCCTAAGTTCAACCGCGAGACCTTAGTCAACATCGCCGTCATGGCAATCCTGTTGGCGCTGCCTCTGTGGGCGTCGTCCATTGGCGAAGACTACTACGTTAATCTGGCGAGCCTGATCACCATCTTCGCGATCGCTGGCGTAGGCCTCAACTTTGCCATCGGGCAGGGTGGTATGGTCAGCTTCGGTCACGCAGCTTTCTTTGGTATTGGCGGCTACACCACTGGCATTGCAGCCTTTCACAGCTTTGAAGAAACACTCTTCATGGCCATGCCATTTGCCATTTCCGGCACCAATCAGATGCTCATTATCTGGATTGTCGCTATGGTGCTCTGCGGCCTTGCTGCACTTGCAATTGGCGCAATTTCTCTGCGTACGGAAGGCGTCTACTTCATCATGATCACTCTGGCATTTGCCCAGATGATCTACTATTTCGCCATCTCCTGGCCAACTTACGGCGGTGAAGACGGCCTTTCCATTTACCTGCGCAACGAACTGCCAATGGTGGATGCAGAAAGCGCGCTGACGTTCTTCCTTATCTGCTTCATTCTGCTACTTGGCTCCATCTTTGTCTCCGCTCGCTTATCAGGCTCCCGCTTCGGCGCAGCTCTCGGCACAGCGCGTATGAACGAGACCCGACTGGCGACGTCTGGCATCGATCCATTCCCGATCAAACTCACCGGTTTTGTCATCTCGGCGATGATCACCGGCCTTGCTGGCGCACTATTTGCCGAGCTGAACGGCTTTGTAGGCCCTTCAATGCTCTCCTGGCACCGTTCCGGCGAGATCATGGTGTTTGTCATCCTAGGCGGTGTAGGGCGTCTCTACGGCCCTGTGATCGGCGCTGCACTGTTCGTGCTGCTGGAAACCTACATCGGCGAATGGACAGAACATTGGCAGCTGCTGCTAGCTTCGCCTTGCTTGGTGTCGTTCTCTTCGCCCGAGGCGGTGTGATGGGCTTGATCTCAGGGAGGGCTCGCCATGACTAAACCGGTTCTTGAAGTCAAAGGCCTGCACAAAAACTTTGGCGCGCTTCAGGCCACGAAAAACGTCAGTCTGGATCTGAAACCCAATGAGATTCATGCTCTTATCGGTCCAAATGGTGCAGGTAAGTCAACACTCATCGGACAGATTGCAGGCTGGATCACACCAGACGCTGGCAGCATCTATCTGGATGGAGAAGACGTCACTACAGAGACAGTCGCCAGCCGCTCCCGCAAGGGGTTAGGGCGCAGCTTTCAGGTTTCTTCACTGGCTATGGAAGTGAGTGCACGTCGCAATGTGATGCTCTCTGTACAGGCCAGTCAGGGCTCCAGCTTCCGGTTCTGGAAGCAGACCAAATCCGATCAGGAGCTGCGTGAAACCGCCGGAAACTGGCTGAAAAAGGTCGGTCTTGGCGGACGTGAGGATATCGCGGTCTCTGAACTGTCTCACGGCGAGCGCCGTCAGGTGGAAGTGGCTTGTGCTCTGGCCATGAAACCAAAGGCGCTGCTGCTTGACGAGCCGATGGCAGGTCTCGGCCCGACAGGATCAGTTCAGCTCACTGAATTCCTTGAGGAAATTCGCCCAGAAATTCCGATCCTGCTCATTGAGCACGATATGGATGCTGTCTTCCGTCTGGCTGACCGCATCACGGTGCTGGTAGGCGGTGCGGCCATCCTGTCAGGCTCCGTCGACGAGATCCGTGCCAGTGCGTTGGTCAGAGAAGCCTATCTCGGGGAGGAAGCCTGATGCTGTTAGAAGTCAAAGGCTTAGAAGCCCACTATGGCGCAGCGCAAGCGCTGTTCGGCGTCAACCTTACCGTCAACGAAGGTGAGATGGTGGCGATGCTTGGCCGCAACGGCATGGGCAAATCAACCACAATCAGCTCGATTTGCCAGATGGTTACACCAACCAAGGGCACCATCGAGTTCCGCGGCCAAAGCCTGAACCGCATGTCCAGCCACAAGGCAGCACGATTGGGGCTGGGACTGGTGCCAGAAGGGCGCCGCTGCTTTCCGAACCTGTCCGTTCTGGAAAACCTCACTGCCGCTGCGCGTAAAGGAGAGTGGACGCTGGACCGCGTTTACGACCTGTTTCCGCGTCTCAAGGAGAGGAAAAACCAGAGCGCCAACACGCTTTCCGGTGGTGAACAGCAAATGCTCGCTATCTCCAGAGCCCTGATGACAAACCCGAAATTGCTGATCCTTGATGAAGCAACAGAAGGTCTGGCGCCGGTGGTCCGCGGGGAAATCTGGCAGGCTATTGCCAAGTTGAAGAAGGAAGGACTGTCCATCCTTATCGTCGATAAGACCTTGAAGGAACTCCTGCCATTGGCGGATCAGGCCGTCATTCTGGAAAAAGGCGAGTCCGTCTGGGCGGGACGTCCGGACACGCTCACTGAGGAAATGAAGGACAGATACCTTGGTCTTTGAACGCACGATAAAAGTGGCATTCCAGCACTGCGATCCGGCTGGAATTGTCTTCTATCCCCGCTACTACGAGATGATCAATCAGGTCACCGAGGAGTGGTTCGAGCAATCGCTCGGGGCGTCGTTCGTAGACATTCATATAAATCAAGGGGATGCAGTCCCCACCGCAAAAATCGAAACAGAGTTCAAAAAGCCAAGCAAGCTTGGCGACACACTCTTATTCGCACTTCAGGTGACTAAGCTGGGCCGTTCCAGCGTCCACCTGGAGTTCACGGTGACATGCGAGGACGAGCTTCGTCTTACCAGCCGCTCAGTCATTGTCTACGTCAAAGGCGAGGACAAAAAGCCTGTAAGTTGGCCGCAAACCATTAGAAAACAATTGGAATTTTTCCTGAAGGAAGAGGGACCTTCATGACAACACAACAAGCACTGTTCAAACATCTCCAGCCAGAAGGTTGGAAGCCAGCCTCCGGCTACGCCAATGGCATCATGGCGGAAGGCACTCCGATCTTTCTGGGCGGACAAATCGGCTGGAACGCACAGCAAGTGTTCGAGAGCGATGACCTCGTCGATCAGATCAAGCAAACGCTTGAGAACATTCGCGAAATCCTAGCCGTAGCAGGGGCAAAGCCAGAGCATGTGGTGCGCCTGACATGGTATGTGGTCGACAAGAAGGACTATACCGCACGTCTGCGCGAAGTGGGTGAGGCCTATCGCTCTGTATTTGGACGTCATTTCCCGTCCATGACCATGATCCAGGTGGCTGATCTGGTGGAAGATCAGGCCAAGGTGGAAATTGAAGCAACAGCAGTGCTGCCAAAAGCGGGATAACGTGATGCGGGATTGGGACGCGGCTTACCATAACTCCGGCATAGTGCCGAACGCGCAAGTGCTGTTCGATCAATGGGTTGAGCGCTCCAAAGCGTTTCGCGAAACATCAAACAACCAGCTGGATATCGCCTATGGAAGCGGGGAGAGAGAAAAGCTTGACCTCTTCTTCCCCAAAGCTCCCGAGGCATCCAAAGGGCTCGTCATGATTGTCCATGGCGGGTACTGGAAGGCCTTCGACAAGTCCGCATTCAGCCATCTGGCAAAGGGGGCAACGGAGATGGGTTACACCGTTGCGGTGCCATCCTATGACCTTTGCCAGATACGAAAATAACTAATATTACCAAACAGATGCAGCGTGCTCTTGAAGTTACAGCTGAACAAGTTAAAGGACCGATTCATCTGACCGGTCACTCCGCTGGTGGTCACTTGGTAGCAAGGCTCGGCTGTAAAAACGCGATGATACCAGATAGTATCACTGGCAGGATCAAGCACATCCTTGGCATCAGTGGTGTCTACGATCTGCGGCCGATCCGCAGGACGGCGATGAACGAGACGTTGCATATCGACGAGGCGGAGGCGCTGACGGAAAGTCCAGTGCTGCACGAACCTCTTGATAACCTGCGCTTTACCGGCTGGGTTGGGGCAGAAGAGCTTGCCGAGTTCCGCCGTCAGAATGCGGCTCACTGTGCCATGTGGGGCGGTTTTGAAACGCAGGTCACGGCCTATGAGGACCCGGGCAAAAACCATTTTACCGTGGTAGAGGCACTGGAACAGGCAGATAGCCTTCTCCTCACAACTATGTTGAATACATAGTTGTATCATGCTGTAATATATAGATCTTTCTAAACCGCGTAGTTTTGCGTTCTTATGTGCGTTCATTTGCGTGGCTTAAGAGATTCATGCGTTACTTTAAGTTGCTATGCTGCCCGCCAGATGAACGCATTTCATCATCAAGCCTCATCGGACAGCACCTCCTCAAACTCCCAGCCCCCACAATCTCTCTTAACCTAATGGATAGGCTATTCACCAAATGGAGAGTTGTGGAGCCACCCTCAGCCACTTTAAGGTTGATCTAAGAAAGCGAGCCGGAGTTATCCGCCCAGCGCAGAAGTCAGGTAGACTGAATACTCAAATCTGCACTGGGAGCAATCAGCTCCGGCAATGAGCGCTCACCAAGGGCACTCATGCACGCAGAACTTGGCTGACTGGGGAGGCATACGTGACAGCAGCAAAAGCAGGACCACTTTCAGGACTTCAGGTGGTGGAGATGGCAGGCCTCGGCCCAGCGCCCATGGCTGGACAGTTGCTTGCCGATCTTGGGGCTGATGTCATCGTCATAGACAGGCGCACCGGCGAGCGCATCGACAAGGATGTGAACCGCCGCGGTAAGAAATCCATCGCACTCAACATGAAGAGCGAAGGCGCCGTCAATGTATTCTTCTCCCTGATTGAAAAAGCCGACATCCTGATCGAAGCTTCCGCCCAGGTGTGATGGAACGCCTTGGTCTGGGGCCGGACGAATGCCTCGCAAGAAATCCCGGCCTGATTTATGGCCGCATGACCGGTTGGGGGCAGGACGGCCCACTGGCCCATGCTGCAGGCCACGATCTCAACTACCTCGCCATGACAGGCATGCTCCACGCCATTGGCGAAGAAGGCCGCCCACCGGTACCGCCTCTCAATATGGCCGCAGACTATGGCGGTGGCTCCATGTTCCTCCTGCTGGGTGTGCTCTCAGCCTTGTTTGAGCGTTCCAGAAGCGGCAAGGGCCAAGTGATCGACGCGGCCATGGTCGATGGCGTACCAGCATGATGGGCCTGATTTACTCCTTGATGGGCCGTGGCCTGTGGCAGGACAAGCGCCAGACCAACCTGCTGGACGGTGGCGCCCCGTTCTACCGCTGCTATGAAACCTCCGATGGCCGCTACCTGTCAGTGGGCTCTCTGGAACCTCAGTTCTTCGCATTACTGCTGAAAGGGTTGGACCTGCCGCCAGAGCTCTCCAAGATCCAGATGAACATGAAGGAATGGCCGAAACTGGAAGAACAGATCGGCGCGGCCATCAAAGCCAACACGCTGGATCACTGGACCGGCGTCTTTGCCGGAACAGATGCCTGCGTTGCTCCGGTACTTTCCATTGAAGAGGCCAACGCAGCCGCTCTCAACACCGAACGCGCCAATCGCATCCGTCTGGGCGGCGTCACACAGGCAGCACCCGCACCGCGCTTCAGCCGCACTGTTCCGCAAACGCCTGAACCAGCAGGAAGAACCGGAGACCATACTTCACAGGTTTTACAGGAGCTTGGTTTTTCTGAAAGCGACATCGATGAGATGCAGCAGAGCAAAACTTTGGCCTGAATCTGCGTTAATTAACGAGGCGAAACAAACGGAGAAAGGAGGGGGCCTCAGCACTCCCTCCCACGTCATAACTGCCTCCGCCCAATCCTCTGAGAACATCCCATGACTGAGGGCATTCTCCCGAATCTCCTAGGGTAACTTTGATCAGTTACTGCGAAAGAGGTCTACCGGAGAATGCTGGTAACAGATGCTTTTGTCTTGTTGTTTCTTGTTACCCAGGGCCTCTTCCTCGTCGCCTCCTATGTCTTTGCGGTGTCGGGCGCGGATGACCTGTTTGTTGACACACTCTACTACTTCTTCGTCGCCTGGTATCGCGGCCCGCTCGTAGGGCGCACTGAAGAGCGCCTGTTTGACGAAACCGGCCATGTGCCACCAAGGCCGCTCGCCATCATGCTGCCCGCGTGGGATGAAGCAGCTATCCTCTATCCCGCTGTCACCGGCATCATGCGCAAGCTGGATTACCCGTCCTACTGGATCTTCATCGGCGTCTATCCCAATGACGAGGCTACTCAGAAGGCCGCAAACCGGCTCGCAGCAGAGCATGAGAACCTGCGGGTCGTGGTCACCAACAACCCCGGCCCAACCTGCAAGGCCGATTGCGTCAATACCATCATCGCGGAGATAGAAAAATTCGAACAGGAGCAGAACATCTCCTTTGCAGGCATAGTCATGCAGGATGCCGAAGACATCCTCAATCCAAACGCCCTGCACATCTTCAACGCCAGTCTGGAGCTGGCCGATGTAGTCCAGCTGCCCGTTCTGTCCCTGCCACGCCGCCGACGAGACCTGACAGCAGGCCACTATATGGACGAGTTCGCCGAGTTCCACTCCAAGGAAGTGCTCGTCAGAGGGTTTCTGACCGGAACCGTCCCCGGCGCAGGCGTTGGCACCTGTTATTCCAAGAAGACAATTGAGACCGCCAAGTCCATATCCGGAACAGATGACAGCGGCATCCCGGAAGTCTTCAACACCGGCTCACTCACAGAAGACTATGATCTGGCTATGAGGCTTACAGGGAAGGGGCTCACCCACCGCCTGCTCTGGGTCCATCCATCCCAAAAGAGCGATCACACGGACTTCGCAGTCACCCAGGAGCTGTTTCCCTCCGGCTTCTGGCAGAGCGTGCGCCAGAAAACCCGCTGGACCATCGGCATCGCGTTTCAGGGTTGGGCGCAGCTGGGGTGGAAAGGAGGGCTCGCCGATAAGTACTTTTATTGGCGCGACAGGAAGATGGTGTTCTTCAGCCACGCCATCATCATCGGCTATATCTCACTCATCTTCTACTGGTGCCTGCGCGCTTATGAGCACCTCGCACCAGACGCCTACCACTTGCCTCCGTTACTGCCGGAAAACAGCCCGTTCTGGTACGTGATCTGGTTCAACGTGCTTCTGCTGGCCCACCGTCTCCTTCAACGTCATATCTGGACCGGCTACCACTACGGCCTGCGCGCTTTGGCGCCTGTCACCCTGCGCTATTTCGTTTCCATCATCATCAATTACATCGCCATGATGCGCGCCATCAAAACATGGATCCGCCATCTGGGCACAGGCGAGGTGATCGGATGGGACAAAACAGCCCACGACTATCCGGATGATGACAGCTTCATAACATCCCGGTGAAACAGGAAGCGCCCACATGACCCGCTTCCGCTCATCCCACAACGCACGAAAGGAGGCAAACCGGAACTCGGCATTCTATCTGCTGTGGGTGGTTATGTTTGCTCTGGGCCTGTCCATTCCAACCCAGTCCCAGAACCCGGCTCCTCAGCCTGAACCGAGCACCATTTCTGGCAACACGCCATACACCAACGCTCAAAAGGATGCCTATTACATCAGTTTGCTGAAGGACAGGCAGGACAGCCAGTCACTTTTGCAAAGCAAATGGCGCGATTACCGCTCATACCCCTTGCTGGATCTGGCCTACCGATTACTGGCAGAAGGCAGAACAGAAGATGCCCTGCGCGAATTGGATGAGCTGCTCAAACAGGATCCTGATCATCTGGTCGCCCGTTGGCAAAAGGTTCAGCTCCTGATTGGCCTCAACCGCCCACTGGCAGCCATCGACCAACTGGAAACCCTGCAAACCCTCGCACCCGCTTTCAGTCGCGGCTATCTCTCCCTCGGCCACCTGCAAATGCTCACGGGCGAGTATGCCGAGGCCTTTGATGACTTCCGCCTCGCCATCGAAACCGGCAAGCTGCTGCCGAGTGATCGGGAGGAAGCATTGGCCGGCGCCGCAGAAGCTGCCATCAAGCTCGGCAAAACAAAGGAAGCGCTCCACGCCCTCAACATCCTGCGGGAGCTGGGCGCCGCCACACCGCGACAGCGCCTGATCCGCGCCGACCTCTTGCGCAACTTCAATCAGCTGGAAGAAGCCCGCAGCGAGTGGGATGAACTCTCCAAACTGGATAATGCGCCCAGAACCCAGCGCACAGCAATCCTCAATGAAGCTTTCCTGCTTTTAGAGCAAGGCAAGGACGAAGACGCCTACCGCTTGCTGCTTCGGGGTGAAATGAATGGTCTCTTCACAGGGCGCCAGTCTTCCGCATTGGAACAACGCACCTTCGCAAGAGCCCTGTCAGCCGCCGCACTTAACTCCGGCCACCTTGATGAACTGCTAGCCTTCCTCCTTCCCGGTCGCATTGACCTTCTAGGATTATCGACACGGGTGCAGCTCGCCTATGCTTTGGTGAAGAAAGGCTCCAGCGCTGAAGCGGAAATGGCACTGCTGACCGCAGATGGCAGAATTCTGGACACCAAGGCCTCAGGACCGGAAGAAGCCGCCAACTACTATCTGGCGCTCGCAGACATCGCCATCCGCGCCGGAGATGACGCCAGAGCCGTCACCGCAGGTCGGTTGCTGATCAAGCTCACCCGCAGTCCGGAGTACGGCCTCCAGCTCAGTAAGGTCGCGCTCGCCAACGGCTGGGAAACGCAGGCCATCAACGCCCTTGTGGAACTGCGCGCCATCACCCAGTTCACAGACCGGCAAAAATCACCGGAAGCATGGGTGGAGCTGCTGCAAACACTCTCTGATCTGGCGCGAAGAGCAGGGGATCTGGACCTCGCCAACGAAGTATTGAAGGAAGCTGAAGCCTTGATGCCCAACTGGCGCATCACGGCAAAGCGCGGGCAGGTCGCCCTTCTCTCCAATAAACACCGCATCGCCTCCGCAGTGCTTCAGGATGCTCTGGCCCGCGCCAAACGAGCCCGTGCTGCCGGTGCCTTTAATGAGAACGACAAAAAAGCCTATGCACGACTTCTGTTTGATCTGGCCGCCGTTTCGGCCACAAATGAGGACTGGACAAGCACGCTGGACTATCTGATCGCGGACTGGAAGCTTCAGCCCGATCCTACGCTCGTCCTGCCAGCCTACCTGATGCTGAAGGAAAGTACCGCCAAGGACGTCACGGCCAACATGTGGCTCAACTACGTTTTCGCCTACACCAACACGGCGAACCTGACTATTGAGAGCAAAGAGATGTACGCCGCGTCTTTCCTCTCGCTGGCACGGCTCCTGAAAACAGAAGACCAGCCGGAAGAGGCGCAAAGGATGTACCGCCAGTCTCTGAGGCTAAACCCGGCAGTCGAAACACGGCTGGAAGCAGCTTATCTGGCCTTACAGCTCAATCACCCCAGACGCGCGCTGATGCTGGTCCAGAAGCTCGACCAGACCAAGAACATCGACGCATCATGGCCATCAAGTGCGAAGCCTATCGCTCATTGGGCCGCAACCTGGAAGCGCTGGCCTGTGCTCAGGAAGAAGCACTGGCCCAGCCCGCAAGCGCAGATAAACACCTGACACTGGCAAGCCTCTATTTGCGTCTGGGAGATAGGGACAAGGCCCGTCAGGAGCTTCAGCAAGCCTATGAGCTGAGCCCAAGCCTAGCCACAGCCAATCAGTTGGGCTTCCTCTATCAGCAACTGGGCGAGATCGAAGAAGCTGAGGAATGGTTTGAGGAGAGCTTTGAAGAACACGACGACCAGACCGCTGGCATGGCGCTGCTCTTCATCAACCTGCGCCAGATGGATTATGCGCAAGCAGAAAAGCTTCTGGCCGATCTCGACCCCGCAAAGCTCTCACAGGAGCAAATGGCAGGCTATTACGCCGCCAGAGCACAGCTCACCCTCCACAAAGGCGATCAATCCTACGAGGCGCTGGAAAGCGCTCTGGACGACTTCCGCAGAGCACGTGCCATATCCTCAACACCTGACAATCGCTTCTCTGTAGTTCAGGTTCTGTTCCAGCTGGATCAATTGCAGGAAGCTGAGGCCGAATATGAGCAGCTGCCGTCCTCAGATAAAACCAACCCGGCCACTCTGGCCCTCGGTGGCTATCTGGCGCGGGCACAGGGCGATTACGACCTCGCCATCACGCGCTTTGAGCACTCGCTGCATGAAAAACCGGATCAGGCCAATCTGGAGGAAGACCTCGCATACACCTATCTGGCAGCCTTTGAGAACAAGAAGGCTGCTGAAATGTTTCGCAAGCGAATCCATGCCCTGAACCAGCAGCATCTCGACATCTACGAGCAGGGCAAACTGGAGCGTTTCCAGCGCCAGCTCCGCATCCTTGAAATCCCGATCAGCTTCCTGTTCTTCGACGGTGCCAGCCCATCACGGCAAGACGAAGAGGACTTCGCAGGCGCCATCCTCGGCATTCCCTCCAGTAGCCCATTTGGCTCCCTGGAGGTGGCGTGGCGACCACCGGTGATCGGCTACCAGAACGGACGCGTCTTCGAGATTATCGCCCGCGCCCAATGGCTCAACGAGCGCTACAGCTTCCGCCCTAATCCGGACACCTACCAAACCATCGTCGGCCTGCGCTTCAAGCCCTTTATGACCCAGAACCTCAAAATCGGTCTGGAACGTTTCTTCAAGGGCGGCAGCATTACCGAAGACAATTGGCTGGGGAGGGTGCTTTGGTCCTTTACCACCGGAAACGACTTCCTGCCCCTTTACGATATGTACTCCGGTGAGCCCATCGACAAAGAGCCTTACGTCAGTCTTTACGTGGAAGGTGGTCGTTTCTTCGAAAACGAAAAAACCATCCTGTTCTATGGAGATGGCCGACTTGGTTACACTTTTAGGCTCGATCCTAACCTGATTTTGTCGCCCTTTGCGTATTCCATAGGCAGCGGAAACTGGAACTCCCAAACCAGCGCTGTCGCCATAGAAGCAGGGCTGGGAGCATCTTTGAAGTGGAGAGGGTGGTACACCGAAACCTACGGTGACCTGCTTCAGCTGGAAGTGTTCGGGCGAGTAGGACATGAAGTACTGAACACCGATGACAGCCAAACCAGCCGGGTTCTTCTCGGCCTACAAGCAAACTTTTAAGTACTTGATTTTTGGGCTGTTCTGCCTCTCTTTCCTCACATTCATAGCACCACATAAAACCCTTGCACGACAAGATTCGGGTGCGCCGGAATGTATTCCTATCCGCATGAGCTTCATTCAACCGTGGGGCGATGAATATTTTCCTAACCCCAGATTATGGCGCAGTGAACTCCTTTCACATCAAAGACTTGGCATAAATGAAGTGGTCTTGCAGTGGACCTTGTGGGGCACGGATGTCAGCCAGCCAGTCAAACTTCCCATGTGGGTGGAAGCAGCGATCCGCGGTGCAGATGAATCCGGTGCCAAGATTTGGTTCGGCCTGCGTTACGATCCGTCCTTCATCGAAAAGCTGAAACAGAACGGCAGCGCTATCTGCATCAACGCCTTCAGGAAACCAGCAGCTCGCCAAAGCACTGAAGGCGCAGATCCTCTATGTCTCATCCGAGCCCAATAAGATTTTCGCGGGCTGGTATATCTCAGATGAAATCGACGGCGAACTGCTGTTGGATAGCAACCTCAGAAAGCTCGTCACCAGGTACACCACCCAGACCCGGGCAATCCTGAAAAGCATCTTGCCAGGCCCGGTGGCCATATCTGGATACACTGATTTGAACAGCAAACCGAAGAAACTGGCCGGTCACTGGGATAAGCTGATGAGCAAGTCCTCCATGGACATCTTGCTTTTGCAGGATGGGCTAGGGGCCAAGCTTATGGAACCTTATTCCAGCCGCAGCCTGCACAATGCGGTCAGCACAGCGTTTCGTAAGCAAAAACATACAGTTATTCCAGTGGTTGAGATCTTTGAGATTGACCCGCGCACCGCTGATTTCAAGACAATCCCAACCACCGTTGGCACCATGAAAAGCCGCCTGAAAAACGTTCGCTTTGCTCCGGGCAACCCGGTGGCATTGTTCTCATTATCCAGTCACGTGCTCAAGTTCGATAACAAGCACAGCCGGGACATTGAGACGTTTTTGAAGCAAAACACCAAGGTTTGCAATGGCATAGAGCTGGAAACAGCAAACACGTCAACGCCGCAATAAAGGACAGAAGCACATAGGATGAAGGAACCAGAGATCATCGGATCGGGCGCGGCGAAAGTCCTGTGCGTCATCGGCACGCGCCCGGAAGCTATCAAGATGGCGCCGGTTATCTCTGCCATCGCAAACTGCCCAAATCTTCATGCCCATGTTCTCATGACAGGCCAGCACCGCGAAATCGCATCCGAAGCGCTAAAGTCCTTTGACATCACCCAAATCAACTGGCTCGATGTGTCCAGCACCAGCCACAAACTGGCCGACCAAGCCGGTGAACTGCTCAAAGGCATCAACGCCTATATGGCCGTGCATCATCCCAAATACGCTTTGGTCCATGGCGACACCACAACAGGCTTCGTTGGTGCGCTTGCCAGCTTTTACAGCGCCGTGCCAGTTGGGCATGTGGAAGCCGGTCTGCGCAGCGGCGAGCTGACGGACCCGTTTCCCGAAGAAGCGAACCGGCGGCTGGCGGATCAACTCTGTCACAGACTGTTCGCGCCAACATCCATCGCCAAAGACAACTTGCTGCGCGAAGGCCTGAGCGAAGACAAAATCCTCACCACCGGAAACACCGTGGTCGATGCCGTGCGCCATCTGGCTCAGAAGATCAAACCAGCACGAGAGCTCCATGAGCTAAAGAACGTACTGGGGCCTGAAAAGCGATTGGCACTGGTCACCACACACCGACGTGAAAATTGGGGCGATCCCATGCGCCGCATTTGCCAGGCCATAAAACACATGATCGACACCCATGATGATCTGCAGGTGGTTCTACCGGTGCATCCGAATCCAGTGGTCAGAGACGTTGTTGAGGATGTGCTGAAAAACGTCAGGCGCGTTCATCTGGTCAAGCCGCTGTCCTATGAAGCGCTCGTGGCGTTGGAACGGGATGCAGATCTGATCCTGACAGACAGCGGCGGCATACAGGAAGAAGCGCCTGAGTTCGGAACGCCGCTGCTGATCCTGCGCAAGACAACCGAACGACCGGAAGCTCTGACCAGCGGACTTGCAAAACTGGTCGGCACATGCGAGCAAACAATCGCAGACGAAGCTGCACATATTCTGAAATGTGAGCGGACAAAGATCGACCGCAAAAACCCGTTTGGCGACGGCCACGCATCACAGCGCATCGCAGCTGCCGTCGAAAACCATATAAAGTCAGTCCACTAATCAGAATCTGACCTTTTATCATTTAGTTCCATAATCTACCTTATGCGTATTAGTGATATAGACGCCCCATGGCACGGTTTGTGGTGCTGGCAAGCTCGGAACTGGCTTCAAACGCGTTCCATCAAACCAACTACAGACAAGCCAATGCCGCAGACACGCATGTGTCTGCGGCATCACAATACTCAAATCAGGCTTTTACATATCCATCACGATACGACCATCAATCTTGCCATTACGCATGCGATCGAAGATGTCGTTGATGTTGTCCAGCGGCTCTGTGGTGTAATGCGCTGCGACCTGGCCATCGCCAGCAAACTCCAAAGACTCGCGCAGATCATTTCGCGTACCCACAATGGAACCACGCAGTGTTTTGCGGTTCAGCACCATATCAAAAATGTTCAGCGGGAAATCTTCTGGTGGCAGCCCCACAAGGCTCATCGTGCCACCACGGGCCAGCATGCCAACGCCTTGCTGGAAGCTCTTGCCAGCCACCGCTGTCACCAACACGCCCTCAGCACCGCCGCCGGCTTGCACTTCTGCCACCGGATCACACTTGAAGGCATTAAGCGTCATGTCAGCGCCCAAAGACTTTGCAAGCTCCAGTTTGTCTTCCGCAATGTCAACCGCAATCACATGCAAACCCATGGCTTTAGCGTACTGAACAGCCAGATGGCCCAGACCGCCAATACCGGAAATCACGACGGTTTGCCCCGGTTTTGTCTCGGTTTCCTTCAAGCCCTTATAGACTGTCACACCTGCACACAGGATTGGAGCCGCTGGCGCAAACTCAAGCTCTTTTGGCAAATGAGCCACAAAATTCGGATCCGCCACAGCATATTCTGCAAAGCTGCCATTGACGCTGTAACCTGAATTCTGCTGGTTTTCGCAAAGGGTTTCCCAGCCATCTACGCAGTGCCTGCAGCACCGACAAGCCGTGTGGAGCCAGGGAATTCCGACACGATCCCCCTCCTTCACCGAGGTCACATTGCGGCCTTTCTCAACCACAATCCCAACGCCTTCATGGCCCGGAATAAAGGCTGGCGTCGGCTTGACCGGCCAATCACCTTCAGCAGCATGAAGGTCTGTATGGCACACGCCTGTGGCTTCAATCTTCACCACAACTGTGTCGTCAGTTACTGTAGGTTTTTCAACTTCACACACGTCCAGCGGCGCACCAAATTCACGCACAACCGCTGCTCTCATCATAGACATGACGGGCTCCTAAACCTGTTCGGGCCAGAGCGGCCCAAAAGCATACAGGGACAGCTAAATTTTCCAAATGCGAGCACAAAATACCTGCATTTACAGCAAGCCTAACAAACCTTCTGGTAAGTATAAAAGAGATGATATTTCAAGGATACTTCTGCGGTTAACAGCGTTTCAGCAGGGTCATTCAAAGTTAAAAAAGCTTGTTCTTTCAAACCCAAATCACATCCCTAAAAATCATGTATTCAAGGACATACATTTCCGTAAAGTGAAATGAATTCAGTATCTTAGTCTTTCTACGTAAAAGAAAATACGAGGATATGCAGAACACCTGAGTCTCTCTCAGTTGCCAGTCCACTCTTCGGAAAACACCCCTCACCTAGACCACCGACCGAAAGCAAAATCAAACCCATAAACCAACTTATACTTAAAATAACCCCTTCCATCGTGAATTATCGCCAAATATGCATAAGGTAGATTATGGAATTACTCATAATTATGCGCCAATTTATTATATTATACTACAACTATACATAAATAAACATTTAGCAAGACAAGCAAACACATGACGGCGCGGAGATAGACATTTGCTTGAAAGAACAGAGAGTGCAGCACTGCACGTAACCTCTTAAAACCTCATGGATGAGCATCACTATCCGTCAATCCCAGCACACGGCGGGCGCGTAAGATGACTGGCGCATCCACCATTTTGCCATCGACCACAAAGGCACCCTGACCCGCAAAGTTTTTCTGCTGCTCAAGCACATTAAGCGCCCACTGAACCTCTTCATCGCTTGGCTCAAAGCAGGTGTTGATCACACTGACCTGAGAGGGATGAATGGCAAACTTTCCATTGTAGCCCATGTCACGCGCATTCTGTGCCTCATCCTCAAGCCCTTCAGGATCGTTGAAATCCAGAAACACTCCGTCAATCGCCCAAAGATGGTTCTGAACCGCCGCATTCAGCAGCTGTCCACGTGGCCAAACAAGGCTGTTCCACCCCATGGTACCGCCCGTCTCCGCCGTATAGTCCGCATAGCCAAAAGCCAAGGCGTGCAGCGGTGCATGTAGATGCAATCGCCTCCGCATTGGAAAGCCCGGCAGGCGTTTCCAGCAGCGCACAGATCCGCGTCATTTCCTTACTGGGATGCGCCTGCAGCAAGTGGTCCAGCTGCTCCAGATCCCGAGGGCTTTCACATTTAGGCAGGAACACCCAGTCCGGCAGATGGGTCAGCTCCTGAAGGCGCAGCATATCCTGTAAGCCATCCGGTGTACCCAGTGAGGAGATGCGGATGCCGATCTCACACCCCTCCTGCTCCCGTATCTGATCCTGCAAACCACGCAGAAGATCTCGTGCAGCGGGCTTCTGCGTTTCAGCAACCCCATCCTCCAAATCCAGCACCACGCACCCTGCTCCCGATGCTATTGCCTTTGAGAAAAGATGGGCTTTGTCTGCAGGTAAGAATAACAGGCTCTTCACACCGGAACTCCAACTTAATCCATTGATGCCGCTAAGGCAGAACGTAGCTCAGTAACAATTAATTTCCTGAGAATAGATAGGATCAAGCTGGTCCAAATCTAGCAAATCCCGGAAAGAGCCTCATGCCAGCCGCCAACTATGATCAGCTGTATCATCAAAAACTAATGAGCCCCGATGAGGCCATCAAAACGCTGGCACGAGACACAAGCCTGATCACCTTTGGCTGCTATTGCGGCACCCCTCCACGCCTCACCCGCGCCTTCTGTGAAGCTGCCGCCGCTGACTATTTCACTGGCACGCCGGATGTCTACCTGCTGCGCTCAGGTAAAGAAGTGGTCGATCAGTACATCAACGTGGAGGTCCTCAAACGCATCCGCCTGCTCTGCCCGTTTCTGGGCGGCAGCGTGCGCCAGCTGGCCGACCGGGCACAGGAAATGAGCGAGAGTCATCCAGACCTGATCATCCCGCATTATCTGCCGGAACACTTCAGCCTCTATGCCAGAGGCGTGCTGGCCCGCCGTGGCAAGCCGGATGTGCACCTCTTTCAGGTCTCCCCCATGGACGAGCACGGCTACTTCAGCTTTGGGGTGGATGGCAGCATGTCCATTCCGCTCGCCTTTGCCGCTGAAAAGCTCATTGTGGAAGTCAATCCCAACATGCCCCGCACCTTCGGGCCGGGCGTCATCCACGTCTCGCAGGTCTCCACCATCATCGAGCACACCAGTGAACTCACCATTGTTCCTGAAAAGGCCGAGAGCCCGGAAGACAGCAAAATCGCCGATTTCGTAGCAGACCTGGTGCCGGACCATGCCTGTGTGCAGTTGGGCATCGGCGCCGTGCCCAATGAGGTTGGCAAACGTCTGAAACACAAGAATGATCTGGGCGTGCACACCGAGGTGCTCGGTGACACCATGATAGAGCTGATACAGGCCGGTAACGTCTCCAACCGCTACAAGCAGCTGGATGTGGGCCACTCCGTGTTCAACGTCGCCCTGTTTTCCAACCGCGACTACTACGATTTCATGGACAACAACCCCACTATGGCCTGCCATCCGGCTCACTACGTCAACAACCCACACATCATCGCGCAGAACGACCGCATGGTCTCCGTCAACTCCTTCGTCGAGATCGATCTCTTCGGGCAAGTCGCCTCAGAATCCGTCAACTGGCGCCAGATTTCCGGCAGTGGCGGGCAGCTGGACTTTGTGCGCGGCGCCTTCCGCTCCAAAGAAGGGATCGCCGTGCTCGCAGCCCATGCAACGGCGAAAAACGGCACGGTTTCCAAGATCGTCCCGCGCCTGCAAAACATCGTCACCACCCCGCGCAACGACGTCAGCTTCGTTGTCACAGAATACGGCTGCACCAACTTGTTCGGCATGTCCACCTCTGAGCGCGCCCACGCTCTCATCGAGCTCGCCGCCCCTCAGTTTCGCGATGAGCTGCGCGAAGAGGCCAGGAAACTGACCATCTACTAGGCTGAAAGGAGCCCGCCATGTACTCAGCCTACGCACAAATCTCCGAAACACGGTTTCTGGAGATCTATGGCCTGAACTTCGAAGAATTTGCTGAAGACCAGGTGTTTCATCATCGCCCCGGTATGACGGTTTCTCAGCAGGAAAATGCAGAGGAAGCGTTTGACACCCTCAACTCCGCAATGCTGCATTATGACGAGCACTACGCCGCCCAGACCGAGTTTAAAAAGCCGCTGGTCGTCTCCACGCTCACCTTGCAAAAGATCTTCGGCATGAGTTGGAAGACCTTCGCCCGCAAGGAACGCATCACGGCATTCGAGAATATCTCCATGACCGCCCCCATCTTCGGCGGCGACACTCTCTACTGCACCAGTCAGATCATAAAGACCGACAACACCAGCGGCAAAACGGGCAATGTCACTGTAAAAGCCTCTTGCACCAATCAGAATGGCGTCGAGGTCGCCAACCTGACGTACACGGTCAGTATCTTCAAAAAAGGCCAGCATCCGGTCTGGGGCAATCAGCCCAACACCTGCAGCAATCCGTGGTTTCTGGCCTATCATCAGCGCGAGGATGGCTCCCTGCAGGAAGCAACTGGCATCTTCTTTGAAGGCTTTGCCAAGGGTCAGATCTTCGAACACAGCCCGGAAATCACCCTGCATCCCTCCTCCATGCTCCGCCATGCCGTCCAGACCATGCAGTGGCACCCTTTATACAACGACAGAGAGTTCGCCCGGGACATCTACGGCAGAGACCGCTTGCCCGCCTCAGAACTCCACGTGCTCTCCCTCGTCACTGCTGCCACCACCTCCACCTTTGGCCGCGTGGTTGCCAATCTAGGCTGGACCGATACAAAACTTTCTCGCCACTTTTACGCAGAAGACCGCTTCAAAGTCACAAGCGAAGTCCTGGCGACGCGCGAAAGCCGCTCCAGACCAGATCAGGGCATTTTGACCGTAAAAACCGTCGCCCACGACCAAACCGCCCAGGAAGCCCTCTCCTACACCCGAACCCTCCTCGTCTACCGAGAAGGCAAAGGCCCCTATGCGGCGGCGGGATATTGATCACCACACACTTTCACCTATGATGCACGTTCCAATCAGCTAGGTGAGCGACAGCACGTGCAAACGAAGACGGACCAGACGATACAGCAGCAAGAGGCTGTTGATAACAATGCGGATCTTTACAGGCATATGTTTGAGGCACATGGGGTTTCGTTTGAGTGGTCTTCGGGGCTGTTTTACACCTCCGAACAGCCCTTACCGTTCTATTCAAGCATCGTGACGTTGAAGCCAGCGGCATCACTTCAAACCATCAACGAACTCACTGCAAACACATCCTTTCCCATCTTCATCAAGGACAGTTTTGCGGATCTTCCACTGGAAACACTCGGGTTCAGCACACTCTTTGATGCCAGCTGGTTATATCTGGAAGCACCTGTTCTGGCAGACATCTCAGACTGGCAGTTAATCTCCACTCCAGAGCAATTGGAGAGTTGGGAGGCCAGCTGGAAGAACGCCGGGAACCAGACGGATCGTGCGATGTTCCCACCAAAACTGCTGGACAATCCTGATTTCGAATTCTGGGGCTATTTGGAAGGATCAAAAATCACCAAAGGCTTCATCGGCAACCATGCTGGCACCTCGGTTGGCCTGTCAAACTTCTTTGCAGAAGACCTTTCACCCCACACCTTCAGGCAAATAGCTACACTGCTGCATAGGTGGAAGCCGGAGAAGCCGGTGACCGGCTACGCCCGGGGGGACGCACTGTTGAACGCCCGTGCGGCTGGATTTGAAACATCCGGCAAGCTGAAGGTCTGGCACAAACCATATTCTGGCAGCTAAGAGCGTTCTTCGCGCAACAGCAAGCAACCACTCAAAATCTCATCAAACATGGGCAGAAACTGAAACAATATGTGAGGCGTAAACTATTGTTTCCAATGTTGTATTTCGTCATGTGCTGAACAGAAATTTGGTCACATTTCGCGCCTATTTCTCCCGGTCTCAACAGTGTTTCAGGAGAAACGTCATGGCCGTCGAGGTTTGGCTGACTTACGTGATCGCCTGTATCATCCTGCTTATCATTCCCGGTCCAACCGTCCTTATGGTCTCCAGCTATGGCATCAGTCAGGGCCTGCGAGCCGTCATCGCCTCAGCCTCGGGGTGAGCTTGGGAAGCATCCTTCTTATCTCTGTCGCTCTGGCTGGTCTGGGGGCCGTCATTTCCACCTCAGCCCTGCTTTATGACCTGCTCCAATATGCAGGCGCCACCTATCTCATCTATCTGGGCATCAGCATGTGGCGCAGGAAGTCCGTCGTCAAAGGCCAGCTCGAAATCACCGCAACCTCCCGCTTTCATATCTTCAGAGACACCTTCCTCGTCTCAGCCTTCAATCCCAAAGACATGCTGTTCTTCGTCGCTTTTCTCCCCCAGTTCGTGGATGACACTGTCCCAGTCATCCCTCAGTTTGTGCTGCTGGGTGTGACCTTCGTCGTTCTGGGCGGCATCAACACCATGTTCTGGACCTCCATGGCCGGCAGTTGCAGGACTATGCTCATGGGCGGAAAAAGCGCAAGACGGCTCAACAGAATTGGTGGCACCGGTTTGCTAAGTGCCGGCCTGTTCATCGCTCTGTCCGGCAAGTTCCCGTAAAAGAGCAAGTGCTGTTAGCTCAAACTCACTCCAGATTTTCTCAAAACAGCCCCACTACCCAAACGCGCGCTCCGTGGGTAAGCTCATAATCAATACACCTCTTTCAGTCCTGCTCTGGACTTCTCGGAGTTTCCTTATGGCATTTGAAACTTGGCTTGCGTTTGCCGCCGCTAGCATGCTGCTGCTGATCATTCCTGGCCCAACCGTATTGATGGTCATCAGTTACAGCCTCAGTCAGGGCAAGCGCGCAGCTGTTGCCTCCGTCACCGGTGTGATGCTGGGCGATATGTTTGCCATCACCGCTGCATTGGCTGGCCTTGGCGCGGTTCTGGCAACCTCTGCTATGCTCTTTCAGATCATGAAGTACATTGGAGCGGCTTATCTCATCTACATCGGCATCAAGATGTGGCGCACCAACTCCGGCGTGGCAGCTCAGGTTGAAATGCCCGTGGTCCCGGCCAAGCGCATCTTCCGCGATACGCTGCTGGTCACCACCTTCAACCCCAAAGGAATGCTATTCTTCGTAGCGTTCCTGCCTCAGTTCGTGGATCAAACCCAGCCAGTACTGACCCAGTTCTTCATTCTGGGTCTGACCTTCGTCACCCTCGGCGGCATCAACACCCTGTTCTGGGTCTCCATGGCCGGTGGTTTGCGCAAAGTAGTCAACGGCCCAAGCACATTGAAGCGCCTGAACAAGGTCGGCGGCACAGGCCTTCTGGGAGCTGGGATTTTCACGGCCCTATCTGGCCGCGTCAGCTAACAAAAAAGCCCGGATCATCCGGGCTTTTCTCATCTATCGAAGAAGTGTCTTCAAGGCATCCGCCACAATAATCGTAGCGGCCTTCAGATCCGATAATTGCAGATGCTCATCAGCCCCATGGGCGTTTGCCTCCACAATCGTGCGCGGCCCGGCACCATAAAGCACAGTTGGTATGCCAGCCTCTGCATAGTGGCGAGCGTCCGTATAAAGCGGTGCACCCGTGGCTTTCAGCTCAATGCCTAGAACCTCTTTGGCAGGCCATTTCAGCGCTTCAATCAGCTTCTTGGCACCCGGCAGCTCGCGAAGCGGTTCGGCAATCATGATACGCCGACATTCCACTTCAACCCCGCAGTCCTCCGGCACAACAGACTCGATAAGCTCAATCAGCTGCTCTTCCACTTGTTCGCCGTTTTCTTCCGGGATCAACCGTCGATCTACGCGCAGAGAAACCCGATCCGGCACCACATTGGTGTTGATACCACCGGAAATGAGACCAACGGTGATCTGAGGTGACCCAATGCCGTCCTGCTCGCTTTGAATGGACGTCAGTCGTTCCCGCTCAGCATAGATCGCAGCAAGAACCGGTGTGGCAGCCTGCAACGCATCAGCGCCAGTTTCGGGCATAGCCGCATGGGCCTGACGACCGCGGAAGATCACTTCCATATGCAAACAGCCGTTATGCGCGGTCGTGGCGGCATAGGAAAAGCCTGCGGAGATGGCATAGTCCGGCTGGGTCAGCTCTTGCTCCAGCAGCCATTTCGGGCCAACAAACCCACCAGCTTCCTCATCATAGGTCAGATGCAACTCAACGGAACCTTCCAGCTCGTCGGCATACTCACGCAGTGCCAGAAGCGCAAAAGCGTAAGTGGCAAAATCTCCCTTGGAAACAGCCGCCCCGCGCCCATAAAGCGCATCATCCTCAATCTCAGCACCATAAGGCTCTTTTGACCAGCCTTCACCCGGAGGCACCACATCGCCATGGGCGTTCAGCGCAATCACAGGGCCAAGACCGCTGCCAAATTTTTCGCGCACAATCAGGTTGGTGACAGACACCATGCCGTTCTGGCGCACAAATGGTTCTGGGACAGGGTGTTTTTCAACGGTAAAGCCAAGGCCTTCAAGCAGCTCAGCAGTCCGCATTGCGTGGCGCTCCGTATCCCCCGGCGGGTTATCGCTTGGCACCTTGACCAATTCGCGCAGGAACTCAACCTGCTCCGCAAACCGGCTTTCTATTGCGGCCTTCATGAACGCTCCCCTTGAATTTCATAGTCTCGCTAATCCAAAGGATAACGATGATGGTTGCAAGCCTCTTATTTTGCGCACCCTCATGTTCCGGTGGATTACTGCCCATTACGTAACTGTAGGAAAGGCAAGTCAGATCGGATCAGGAGCTAACGGCGCTCTGCTCATCTGAAACCAGATCCTCCAGGCGGAACCGGAAAATACGGCAGATCTGATGTAGAGCCTCCACAAACTCATCTGCTGCAGAGTTTTGCAGGCGCTGCTCAAAAGCTGCTAGAATCTGGTGCTTGGTCGCACCTTTCACAGCAAAAATGAAGGGAAAGCCATAACTGGATTTGTAAGCATCGTTAAGCTGGGTGAACTGCTCATACTCAGCGTCTGTCAGCTGATCCAGACCGGCCCCGGCCTGTTCGTTCACGGAGGCCTCAGCCATTTCTCCAGCCCGGGCAGCTTTGCCCGCCAAATCCGGATGTGCGCGGATCAGAGCCAGCTGAGCATCTTCCTCAGCCTCTTGCAGAGAACTGGCAAACGCTTCAATCAGAGCCTCACGAGACCCATATGGCGCCTCCCGGTGCGCAACCACAGCCACCCAGGGAGAATGCTCAGCCACATTACCAAACACCTCGGTAAAGGTGTCCAGCGTGAACTGGTTCACCTCCTCCAGAGAATATGTCGTCATCCCACCACCTCAGTGCGCTTGCAGCCAGGCACCAAGCAGCTCACGCTCGTGCTTGGTCATCCCAGTCTCATTGCCCAAAGGCATGGCGTTAGAGCGAACCGCTTGCGCCATGATCAAGGTGTCATAGCGGCGCAAATCAGCAACGCTATCCAGTTCAATGTTCTTTGGCGCTTCGGTAAAGGCCTCGTTGGTCGGCGATGCGCTATGACAGCTTGCACAATGAGCCTGCGCAATTTGCAGTGCCTGCGTATCTGAGACGGCAACATCACCACCCAGCTTGGCCGGTGTTGTCACAATCACCGCAGCAATCAGACTGACAGCAGCAGCAGGCAGTGCCCACCAGAAATTGGCGAAGTTGTCATGAGCATCATGACGGTTGATGAAGTGGCGTACCATACCGCCCATCACCAGGATCAGCGCCACCACTAGCACCGGCTGACTGTGTCCTGTCAGCAATGGATAGTGGTTGGAAACCATCATCAAAAGAACAGGCAAGGTCAGATAGTTATTGTGAACCGAGCGCTGCTTGCCAATCAGGCCAAGCGCTGCATCAGGCTCACGCCCTGCAAGCAAGTCTGCAGTAATCTTCTTCTGGTTCGGAATGATCACCATGAACACGTTGAAGGCCATAAACGTGCCGATCAACGCACCAACATGAATGAGAACCCCACGGCCAGAAAAGACCTGAGAATAACCGTAGGTCGCACCCAGAATGATCACCAGCAGGCACGCGGCCAGCAGTGGTGTGTTCTTTCCAATGGGAGACCGGCACAGGCGATCATACACCACCCAGCCAAATGCCAGAGACGCAATGGAGATTGCAACAGCCTCAGATGGCAGAAGTTTCATGACTTCCGGATCAATGAGGTAAACCGTTGCGTTGAAGTAGTATTGAACCGTTAGAAGAGCAAAACCTGACACCCAGGTCAGATAGGCATCCCATTTGTACCAGATCAGGTCTTTGGGCAGTTCTTTTGGCGCAACCATGTATTTCTCAACATGGTAGAACCCGCCGCCATGGACTTCCCATGCGCTGCCAAAGATGCCCTGTGCCTGCCCTTCCCGTTTGCGCAAGGAAAGGTCGAGAGCGATGAAGTAAAACGATGTCCCAATCCAGGCTACGCCCACTATCAAGTGAAACCAGCGGAAAAGCAGATTGAGCCATTCACTAAGGAACGTGGCTGTCATTGTCTTGTTCTTTTAAGTTCAATTGAAATGCGTAGGCAGTGGGAGCTTACCCCCACTGCGAAAATCGTAGGAGAGCGCCATGAAAATAGTGCGGCGCTCTCCGAAAAATTAAGCGCTGGGCTTATTTAGGCAGCTGGTCGTCGATGCCCTTCACGTAGAAGTTCATGGACAGCAGTGCACCATCATCAGCGGTTTCGCCAGCTTTCAGGAACTCAGAACCATCCTGCTTGGTGATTGGACCAGTAAATGGCTTCAGCTCACCAGACTTGATAGCTGCAAGAGTTTTAGCTGCTTCATCTGCAACATCCTGTGGGATGTTGGTGAACGGAGCCATGTGAACCATGTCTGCATCCAGACCACCCCAGGTGTCCTGGCCTTTCCAGTTACCATCCATAACCGCCTGAACGCGGGAGATGTAGTAAGCGGACCAGTCGTCAATGATCGCAGTTGCCTGAGCCTTAGGCGCAAACTTGATCATGTCGGAAGCCTGACCAAAGCCCATGATGCCACGCTCTTCAGCAACCTGCAGAGGCGCTGGGGAGTCAGTGTGCTGAACCATGATGTCAACGCCCTGGTCAATCAGTGCTTTCGCAGCATCTGCTTCACGGCCCGGATCGTACCAGGAGTTCACCCAGATGGTTTTGATCTTGAAGTCTGGATTAACAGACTGCGCACCCAGCATGAAGGAGTTGATGCCGCGCACAACTTCAGGGATCGGGAAGGAACCGATGTAACCAGCAGTGCCGGACTTGGAGATCTTTGCAGCGATCTGACCCAGAACATAACGGCCTTCATAGAAGCGAGCGCCGTAAGAAGAAACGTTCTTCGCCTGCTTGTAGCCAGTTGCGTGCTCAAACTTCACTTTTGGGAACTTACGCGCAACCTTCAGGGTTGGGTTCATGTAACCGAAAGAAGTGGTGAAGATCAGCTCGTGACCGGAGCGAGCCAGACGCTCAATCGCGCGCTCAGCATCCGCACCTTCTGGCACGCTCTCGATGTAGGTGGTTTCAACTTTGTCGCCAAAGTGCTTTTCAATTGCCTGACGACCCTGATCGTGCTGGTAAGACCAGCCGTGATCAGAAACAGGACCAACGTAAATGAAGCCCACTTTCAGTGGATCAGCAGCATTTGAAGCCCCAGCGGAAAGACCAAGTGCAACTGCAGCTGTCGCTGCCAGTTTGAAGATACTGCGCATTGTGCGCTCCCCTTTATAGGTTAACCTGCATTCCAGCCACGCAACACCCTAATAAGCGCGGTGAAATGCACCAGAGAACTATGTGAACGACGGCGCCAAGCAAACACGATAGGAACAAACCAGAAGGTCGTTCTGCGCATCTGTGCGCTATCAAGTTGTTTCCTGCTTTGTTGTATCTCGCATGTAGATGCGATCTTTTATTCGAGTGCGGGCAGGTTTCCGCGATCTGTGCAACGGTGAGCCGTGTTATTTGCACTCAGAGATCAAGGTCTCTGTTATCTTCGTTCTCTCGCCCTCATGTATACGAAGGTCGAAATATTGGCAATTTGACCAATGTCTACTATGAGCACATTGGTCAAATCAGGTTTTTCTTAGCGATCAG
Organism: Pseudovibrio denitrificans JCM 12308; assembly: GCF_001310815.1. Classification (GTDB taxonomy): domain Bacteria; phylum Pseudomonadota; class Alphaproteobacteria; order Rhizobiales; family Stappiaceae; genus Pseudovibrio; species Pseudovibrio denitrificans. Next base: position 49,999 of record NZ_BAZK01000019.1, on the reverse strand, counting down.
GCACAAAAGGCTTTCCAAGACATGCAGGTGTATTCACCTTGGCAAGTGTCTTGTTACGCGAAATCATGATCAGCACGATGATGGTCGCCAGATACGGCAGGGCAGACATGAACTGTGTCGGCAACCCGATGCCAGCTGCCTGCGCGTGGAACTGCAAAATGGAAACCGCACCAAACAGGTAAGCCCCCACCAGCACCCGCGCCGGACGCCAGCTTGCAAACACCACCAGAGCCAGCGCGATCCAGCCACGACCAGCAGTCATGCCCTCAACCCACTGCGGTGTATAGATCAGCGATAGGTAAGCCCCAGCCAGACCGGAACACGCACCGCCAAACATTACCGCCAAATACCGCACCTTGATCACAGAGTAACCGAGGGAGTGAGCAGAGCCATGGTTGTCGCCAACGGCACGGATGATCAGACCCGTACGGGACTTGAACAGCACAAAGTAAACCGCAATCACCAGAGCATAAGAGGCGTAAACCAGAATATCCTGATTAAACAGCAGCGGCCCGATGAACGGGATGGCAGATAGACCCGGAATAGCAATCGGCTTCAAGCTGATGCCTGGCTGACCAATAAACGCTTCCCCGATCATACCCGAAAGCCCGAGGCCCAGAATGGTCAGAGCAAGGCCCGTCGCCACCTGATTGGTCATCAGGTTCAGCGTCAGGAAGCCGAACAGAACGCTCATGGCAACGCCAGAGATCATCGCAGCGAGGATACCAATGTAAGGAGAGCCGGTCGCCTGCGTGGCTGCAAAGCCCATCACAGCGCCAACGATCATCATGCCTTCAACGCCAAGGTTCAGCACGCCAGAGCGTTCCACCACCAACTCACCGATTGCAGCAAGCAGCAGCGGTGTGGAGGCAGTGATGATTGTCAGAAGAACAGCTTCAATCATGGAAAGATCAGACATTGGCTGCCTCCTTCACGCCCTTCGCGTTGGAAACAATCTTGAACTTGTAAAGAATGAGCGTGTCACACGCGAGCACGAAGAACAGCAACATGCCCTGAAACACACGGGTCACCTTATCGGTCAGGCCCAAGCTCACCTGCGCAGACTCGCCGCCGATATAGGAAAGCCCCAGCAGCAAACCAGCAAACAGAATGCCGATCGGATTCAGACGTCCAAGAAACGCTACGATAATCGCCGTAAAGCCGTAGCCCGGAGAGATAACAGGCGTCAGCTGCTCAATGGATCCGGAAACTTCCGCCATACCTGCAAGTCCAGCCAGACCGCCGGAAACAAGGAACCCGAACCACACAACACCATTGCCGGAGAAACCAGCAAAACGACCGGCACGTGGGGTTTCACCCATCACCTTGATCTCAAAGCCCTTCAGTGTGCGGGAAAGCATCCACCAGACAACGAGAACGGCAACAACGGCAAAGATCATACCGATGTGCAAACGTCCCTCACCGATCTTCGGCAGCACATGTGCAGCATCGAAGATACGGCTTTCCGGGAAGTTGAAGCCCTCAGGATCACGCCATGGACCACGCACAAGGAAGTCGAGAATGTACTGGGCGATGTAAACCAGCATCAGGCTGGTGAGGATCTCATTGGTGCCAAAGCGAACCTTCAGGAATGCCGGAATAGACGCCCAGGCCATACCGCCCAGAATGCCCATCAGCACCATCAGCGGCAGCGCCAGCGGACTGGTGAAGTCATAAAACAGCACCGGAATGATGGACCCAGCCAGCGCACCCATGGTGAACTGACCTTCTGCACCAATGTTCCAGGAGTTGGAAAGGAAGCAGACGGACAAGCCAACCGCGATCAGAACCAGCGGCCCTGCTTTTACCAGCAGCTCTTCAATGGACCAGCTGGTTGTCAGCGGCTCAATGAAATACGCGTAAAGCGCTTCAACCGGATTGTAGCCCATGCTGATGAACAGGATGGAGCCACACACAAGTGTAAGACCAATCGCAATCAGCGGCGAAACAACGGTCATCAGCTGAGAGTGTTCAGCGCGTTTTTCAAGCTCAATGCGCATGGGTTTCTCCCGCTTTTTCCGGGGAAGAAGAAGGTTTTCCTTCACCCATACCGGCCATTAGAAGACCGATCTTCTCACGTGTCATCTCAGCAGAAGCTCTGCCGGAGAAAGTTCACCACGGGAAATAACAGCAATACGATCCGCAACCTCATAGATCTCATCCAGATCCTGAGAGATCACCAGAACAGCAGAACCACCACGCGCCAGATCAATGATCGCCTGACGGATCAGCGCTGCTGCACCTGCATCAACACCCCAGGTCGGCTGGTTGATCACCAGCACTTTCGGCACCCGGTCCAGCTCACGGCCAACCACAAACTTCTGCAGGTTACCGCCAGAGAGCGACCGCGCCTCAGGATTGTCATGGGACATGCGCACATCGTAAGAAACGGTGATGCGCTTTTCCATTTCCCCTGCAAGCTTCTGATTGAGCATGCCATGCTTGATGAGCTCAGGATCAGACTTGTAGCGGGTCAGCAGAATGTTGTCGGAAAGAACAAAGCCCGGCACCGCGCCATGTCCCAAACGCTCTTCAGGAACGAAAGCGGAGCCCAGCAGGCGGCGGTCGTTGATCTTGCGCTTGCCAACCGGCACACCGCAGATCTCAACGGCATAAGCGTCTTTCACCTGCGTCTCGCCGGAGATCGCATCAAACAGCTCACTCTGGCCGTTTGCCGCAATACCAGCAATGGCAACAATCTCACCGCCGCGCAGATCCATGTTGACGTTCTTCAGCTCAATGCCGAATGCACCGTCCGATGGAATAGACAGGTTGCGCAACTTAAGCATCACATCACCCGGCTGAGCTTCGGTAGCACCTGCAGTGATATCATGCACGTCACCACCCACCATCATGCGAGCAAGGCTGGCTGGTGTCTCAACAGCAGGATCACATCCACCCACTACACGGCCATGACGCATGATCGTCGCGTTATGACAGATCTTCTTCACCTCTTCCAAACGGTGAGAGATGTAAAGGATCGCACAACCTTCAGAGGCTAGACGCTGGAGTGTGATGAAAAGCTGATCCGCTTCTTGCGGTGTCAGAACGGATGTCGGCTCATCCATGATAATGAGGCTGGGGTTCTGCAAAAGGCAACGTACAATTTCAATACGCTGACGGATGCCAACCGGCAGATCTGCAACCAGTGCTGCAGGATCAAGAGGCAGGCCATACTTTTGGGAAACCTCAGTGATACGCTTGGAAAGAGCCTCGATTTTTTCGCCTTTAGGCAAGGCCAGTGCGATATTCTCAACCACACTCAGCGCTTCAAACAGCGAGAAGTGCTGGAACACCATACCAACACCCAGTTTACGGGCAGCAGCAGGATTTGAGATTGAAACGCGTTTCCCCTTCCAGAGGATCTCTCCCGCACCCGGTTCAAGGGCGCCGTAGAGTATTTTCACGAGCGTGGACTTGCCCGCTCCGTTTTCGCCAAGCAACGCATGGATTTCACCTTGCTTGATGACGAGATCGACATTGTCGTTCGCTAGAATATCACCAAATCGCTTAGTAATACCCTTGGCTTCTATGAGATCCTCGCCCCCTGTCACCGGGCCGGACCTCTGCTCATTTTCCATCGTGTTACCCGTTCCCCCAACATAAAAATCAGATCAAGACGTTCTCCTTGAACCTAAGAAGCAAAACGATAACCTCCCTGAGCATTGCTGGCTTGTTCTTCCTTTACCACTAGGAGTTGAGCGGCAATGGAAATTGCAATATCAGACGGCTTTTTGCTTTTAATCTCAGTAATTCCGACCGGACAAACAAGCTGTTTGCTGTGCGCCTCCGATATTCCGGAGTCTTTGAACCGTTTAAGTGTTCGCGCGCGCTTAGTTGCACTGCCTATCAATCCAATAAATGCCAGATCGGTTCTACGAACAGCGGCATCTACTATAGCATGATCACGCTTGTGATCATGGGTCATTACGATGACATAGTTTCCCGGCTCAAGGTTCTTTACGATGACTTGAGGCTCATTTAGATGAATGCAGCGAATATTGGAAGGCACATATTTGGGAAAAATTTCGCGCCGTTCATCGATCCAGGTGATCTTGAAGCCCAAAGGTGCCATCGCAAGCACCAAAGCCTTACCCACATGGCCAGCTCCAAACAGATACAGATGTGGTCTATCCTCCCCGAACCTCTCCGTCAATTTGCCTTGATTTAAAACAATTTCAGCGGAATTCGGGTCCTCCATTGCAGGGGGTAATACGTGCCTTTCAAGGGGTCCAGAACTGCAAGTATTTGCAGTCGTTGAAAAAATTCCCACCCCTTCTTGTGTGGAAAAATCTTGTGCACGACCACGATAATTGAGATCAAATTGCTCAAATGCGATTTCAACCCGCCCGCCGCAGCACTGCCCAAGGTCGGGACCAAGAGCGAAGGGGCGTGTCTGGAAGGCCGGGCCGCCATTCTTCATCAATGAAACTGCTTCATGCAAAACGTCATATTCAAGACGACCACCACCAATGGTCCCTTTGAACGACATATCCGGACGCACAACCATGCGTGCACCAGCTTCACGGGGAGATGATCCGGCAACTTTGATGATGCTCACCAGTACACATTGACCAGCAGCATCCAGAGCAGACAGAACTTCACCCCAGACCAGCATTTAGCCCTCCTCTCCGGCCTTGATCGCTTTGACAGCTTTCAAGATCGCTTCAGGCGTTGCAGGTGCGTCCAGTTTAGGCAGAACGCCCTTGTTCAGGCTTGCAATGGCATCATTGATTGCGCAGAAAACCGAGATTGGCAGCATCAAGGGGGGCTCACCAACAGCCTTGGATCGATAAATCGTCGGCTCCGGATTTCCCTCACTCTCGTAAAGAGAAACGTTGAACTCCTCCGGCACATCAGAAGCCGTAGGAATTTTGTAGGTGGACGGCGCATGGGTCCGCAGACGTCCGGCGTCATCAAACCACAGCTCTTCCGTGGTCAGCCAACCCATGCCCTGCACAAACCCGCCTTCAATCTGGCCGATATCCAGTGCCGGGTTGAGCGACTTGCCAACATCATGCAGCACATCAACACGCTCAACTTTCATTTCACCGGTCAGCGTATCAATCACCACTTCAGAGCAAGAGGCACCATAGGCAAAGTACAGGAACGGACGCCCCTTCACCCGCTCACGGTCCCAGATGATCTTCGGTGTTTTGTAAAAACCGGAGGAGGACAAATGGATACGATGTTCATAAGCCAGCTGCGCCAGTTGCTTAATGGAAAGCTTAGGCTTGCCGTTGATCAGCATCTGATCATCAACCAGCTCAACATCTTCCTCTGACACCTCAAAGTGCTGTGCTACAAAGGTTTTCAGCCGCCCAACAATCTCCCGGCACGCAATCGCTGCGGCCATACCGTTCAGATCCGTACCTGATGAGGCTGCCGTTGGTGAAGTATTGGCCACCTTGGATGTGTTGGTGGCTGTGATCTTCACTTTTTCAAGACTTACACCCATCTCAGTGGCCGCAATCTGAGCAACCTTCTGATAAAGACCCTGCCCCATTTCGGTGCCACCATGGTTCAGATGCACAGAGCCATCCCGATAAAGATGCACAAGCGCCCCAGCCTGATTGAGATGGGTCAGCGTAAACGAAATACCGAATTTCACCGGCGTCAGCGCGATCCCTTTTTTCAGGATCGTACTCTTAGCGTTGAACGCATCTACCGCTTTGCGGCGGGCACGATATTCTGAGCTTTCCTCCAGCTGATCCACCAGTTTGGCCAGTACATCATGCTCATCGACGGATTGCCCATAAGGCGTGGTGTTCTGTCCTTCCCGGTAGAAATTCGCCTTGCGCACATCAAGCGGGTCCTGCCCCATCTTAATCGCAATCGCATCCATCAACCGTTCAGCCGCAAACATCCCCTGAGGCCCACCGAAACCACGGAACGCTGTATTAGAAACCGTATTTGTTTTCAGCCTCTTAGAGCCAATCCGAACTTCAGGATAGAAGTAGCTGTTATCCGCATGGAACATGGCGCGGTCATTGATGCCAAGCGACAAGTCCGCAGAGTGTCCGCAGCGGGAATTCAAAGAAATCTCAACCGCTTCTATCTTGCCAGAGGCATCACATCCAGCAGCCACATCCACCAGAAAATCGTGACGCTTGCCCGTCAGGATCATATCGTCATCACGATCCAGTCGGCACTTACATGGACGCCCTGTTGCATTGGCCGCCAAAGCCGCAAGAGCAGCCCATTGGTTGGCCTGAGACTCCTTACCACCAAACGCACCGCCCATGCGGCGCACTTCAATGGTCACCGCAGCTTCATCCAGACTAAGCACCTTAGCAACAGTGTGCTGCACCTCAGTTGGATGCTGGGTAGACGAGTAAACCGTCATGTCCCCGTCTTCACCGGGAAAGGCAAAAGCAACCTGACCTTCCAGATAAAAATGCTCCTGCCCGCCAAGCGCAAAGCTGCTCTTCACCTGCTGCGCAGAGCGTTCCATCGTCTGTTCAGGCGTTCCACGGCGGAATTCATAGTCCGGCAGGACGGTCTGATTTGCTTTCAGCGCATCAGCAACACTCACCAGCGGCGCTTCCGCCTCAACCTCAATCTCGGCCAGTTTCACTGCCTTACGGGCCCGAAGGCGCGTCTCAGCCACAACGAGGAACACCAGCTGCCCATGGAACACGATCTTATCTGCCACCAGCACCGGATCATCACCCATGGCTGGCGAGCAGTCATTCACACCGGGAATATCTGCTGCTTCCAAAACAGCAACAACACCCGGAGCAGCCCGCACGGCACTCAGGTCGATCTTCGTAATCCGGCCACACGTTGCACCCGGCGCATATCCCGGCGCCACATGAAGCGTACCGCGAGGCTCGATCATATCATCGATATAGGTCGCCTTACCCGCCACATGCTTCAGCGCACTGTCGTGTTTGTATGACTTTCCAACCGCCTGCGATTGAGAAGCTCGGCTCTTTGTTTTCACCAGAAGATCAGTTGACATGAGCACCTCCCGCAGCAAGTTCACGCTGCCCATGGACCCGTGTTTGATGGGAAGATGCCTCTGAAATCTCCAAGAGAGCCTTTTCCAGCAAACCACGCGCCACATCACGCCGGTACGAACTGGACGCCCGCATATCGCTCATTGGGATAAAATCACTCTCAATGGCATTCAAGGCATCCTGCCAGGAGTTTGGATCCGCCAGTGAAGCTCCACGCAGCGCAGCTTCTGCGCCACTGGCACGCTTGGGAATACCTGCCATACCGCCAAAAGCCATCCGTGCGGCTTCAATAACACCATCTGTCACCGTCAGACAAAACGCAGCCATGACCGCAGAAATATCCTGATCGAACCTCTTGGAGATCTTATAGGCTCTGAACTGCTGCCCTTCACCAATCCGGGGCACGCTGATGGATGTCAGCACTTCATTCTCGGCAATATCCTGCTTGCCGTAGTCGATAAAAAAGCTTTCCAGAGGCAACGCCCGCCGGCCACGATTGCTCTGCAGTTCAATCTCAGCGCCAAGAGCAATCAACATTGGCGGCATGTCACCAATCGGCGAGCCGTTCGCGATATTGCCCCCAACTGTACCAGAGGCCCGCACCTGCTTTGATCCAATCCGGCTGATCACCACTTCTAGGTCAGGATCAATCGCCGTCAGAAACTGCTCGGCAACCGCATAGGAGGCTCCAGCACCAAGCCGAATGCCTTGCTCATCCTCATAACAAGTACTCAGACCGTTCACACGGCCCAGATAAATCACCTTCGGCAAATCTCGCAGATGCTTGGTGACCCACAGCCCCACATCTGTAGAACCGGAAACTAGCGTCGCATCAGGGTGCTCTCCGTAGGTCTCCAAAAGGCTCTGAAAGCTGCTTGGGGCAAAGAAGAAGTGCTCCCCATCACCAACACGCACATCCTGCCCGTCCTGAAGCGCAGCCAATTTGCTTTCTGTCTCTGCAGCACGATCCGCAAACGCATCGTTCAGGCCATTGCGACACGCCTCAAGCGCAGCATCCACGATAGGGCGGTATCCTGTGCATCGGCATAGATTACCAGCAATCCAGGTGTTCACATCCTGACGGGTCAGACCCGGTGTGTTGGTGTGGTAGAGCGTAAACAGGTTCATCACGAACCCCGGCGTACAGAACCCACACTGCGAACCATGAAGATCAACCAGCGCCTGTTGGACAGGGTGTAATCCATCAGGCCCTTCCAGATCTTCCACGGTCACAAGCTCACAGCCATCAATCTGCCCAAGCAGTAAAATGCAGCTGTTCACAGGCTCATACACCAGCTTGCCATCGCGCAAACGTCCAAGCGCGATGGTGCAGGCCCCGCAATCCCCTTCACCGCAGCCTTCTTTGGTGCCGGTCGCGTGTTCGCTCAGGCGCAGATATTCAAGAAGAGTGGTCGTCGGCTCAAAACGATCCAACTCAACAACCTGACCTTTTCGGAGGAAGCGGATTGCCGTGCGCATCACTCAGCTCCCTCTGTAGGTGGTGTAACCAAACGGAGAAAGCAGCAGCGGCACGTGATAATGGCTGCTGACATCCGCTATACCAAAGCGGATCGGAACAACATCAAGGAAAGCAGGTTCAGGAAGCGCAATACCTTCCCCGCGCAGGTAATCACCCGCATGGAACTGCAGCTCATATGTTCCTGCAGTCAGGCTATCACCTTCCAACAAAGGCCCATCAACACGCCCGTCACTGTTGGTGGAAAATTCTCCAAGTTTGGAAAAGCTGTCCCCATCGACACGAACAAGCTCAACCCGCAGCCCCGCCGCGGGTTTCCCCTGAGCACTGTCCAGAACGTGGGTGGTCAATCGCCCCATAGTTTCCTCGTCTATCAAATGGCATCTGCAATAGATGTCAGATTCTAAGTGAAACTACAGAGTGCACCCATTCCCGTGATAACAAAAGAACAAAAAAGAGCGCTTATTGATGCCATTTAGGCATCAGATGATGGAAGCATCTTTTCCAATCTTGCAACAGCCTGCTCCAGAAAGATCGCCGGAGCTAGAGCAAGACCGCGTAAAGACGAGGTAATGATACAGAAATGCCCGCGTGTCAGCTGCTCATCGGCAAGTGGCTTGAACAACAAGCGTTCATTGGCCAGCTCCTCTTCAAGCCCCACCACAGTCTGAAACGCCACCATCTCGCCTGACCGCACCAGATGCTTCATAAACCGCAGCGAGTTCGCCTCCACACTGCTTTGCCCATCAGCGGAGCTGTGAGACAGCGCCACATCCAAACGCGCACGAATGGAAATGCCCGGAGCCGGCATGGCAACCGGATACTCAAAACACCGTGCCAGGCTCAACTGCTCTTCACTCGCCAAAGGATGCGAAGGAGCGACAATCGCCCCAATCTCAAGCGCTTTTTTGTAGGTGATTTTGAGCGCATCTGTATCAGGCGGTTCAAACGTGAACCCGACATCCACCTCAGCCTTCTCAACGGCCTCAGCAACCCGCTCAGCCCCCATTACCTGCACGTCCACGTGAATGCCGCTGTAATCCTTGTGAAACTTGGCAATCACCTCAGGCAACAAAGCTTCCGTAACACTTTCAACCGTTGCAATAGAAACCACACCACGGCGCAGTCCTTTCAGCGCATCCAGTTCGGCACCAGTTGCTTCCAAATCGGAAAGTGTACGCCGGATATGGGCAAGCAGGATTTCACCAGCTGAAGAAAGACGGATCGTACGCCCTACCCGTTCAAACAGCTCCATCCCGAGCTGTTTTTCCAGCGTCAGGATTTGCCGATTCACGCAGATGAGGCCACATTAAGTTTACGTGCCGCCGCCCGGATAGAGCTTTCTTCTGCTGCTGCCGCAAAATAGCGCAGCGCTGGGCCGTAAAGATACCGCGATCGATCCATCAACGTTCTGATCCCCCAGCCATCAAGGGATGATCACAGTGGCACCAGTGGTCTTGCGCCCTTCCAGATCAGAGTGAGCCTGCGCAATATCCTTCAGGCTATAGCGCTGGTTGATCTGAATATTGATGGTGCCATCCGCCACAGCAGCAAACAAATCTCCCGCCGTTTCTTCCAGTTCCCACCGCTCAGCAATGTAGTTGAACAGCGTCGGACGCGTTGCGAACAGCGAGCCTTTTTGCGAGAGGATCGCCATATTGAACTCAGGCAGCGGACCAGAAGACTGGCCAAACGAACACCACAGCCCACGAGGCCGTAAACAATCCAGTGAGGCCGGAAATGTATCCTTGCCCACGCTGTCATAAACCACATCACAGCCGCGCCCATCGGTGATCTGCCGCACGCGGGAAACCCAGTCCTCGGTCTTGTAGTTGATCACGTACTCATAGCCGTTATCAGATGCCAATCGCGCCTTCTCTTCAGAGCTCACAGTACCGATGACAGTCGCACCAAGCGCTGACGCCCACTGGCCAACGATAAGACCAACACCGCCAGCCGCCGCGTGGTAAAGCAGCGTTGTGTCTGCATCCACCTTGAAGGTTTCGCGCAGCAGATAGCGCGCAGTCATGCCTTTCAGCATCAGCGCAGCCGCCTGCTCATCGCTCACGCCTTCCGGGATTTTCACAAGCACACTGGCAGGAATGTTCCGCTCTTCCGCGTAAGCCCCCAGCGGACCGGCATAGGCAACACGATCTCCCAGCGCAAAATCCGTCACGCCTTCCCCAAGCGCGACAACAATGCCAGCTCCTTCGTTGCCGGGTACAAACGGCAAACCGTTGGGAGCCGGATATAGGCCGGAACGGAAATATGTATCGATAAAGTTGAGCCCAATGGCCGTATGGCGGATCCTGACTTCGCCAATCCCCGGCTCTGGCAGGTCCACATCCACGTGTGTCAGAACGGATGGATCACCAGTTTTTTCAACGCGAACAGCATAGACCATATGGAATTCCCCTTATAAACGGCTGGATGCGGAGTTTGGACAGATTGCCGTTAAGTTGCAAGCGTCTTTGGTGAAACTCTATTCCACAGAGGAAAACCTGATCAGCAAAACAAATAAGCCCGACCAAATGGCCGGGCTTTCAAAACTCATAAGGGTCGAGAATCACATCTTGCGAAACACCTGGTGCAAAGCACCAACGCAGAAGAGGTAAAGGCTCGTTGCTGTAATCAGCGCAAACAGCCAGGTCTCGATTACGAAATCCTGATAAAGCGCCATAGCCAGTGCTGCGCTCCAGACCATGAGAATGCTCAGGGTCAGCGGGCGCCATTTCACGGTACGTACAGGATGAACAAACTCAACCGGTGCGAAGGTCAGCACAGAACACAGAACCACCATGCCAATGATGATCCATGGCGGAGACTGCAGCGCAACAAGCACAACAATCACCATGTTCCAGACACCCGGGAAGCCCAGGAAACCACCGCTTTCAGTCTTCATGTTGCCGTCAGCGAAGTAGATCGCGCCGGTAAACACAATGATCGCACCCGACAGAAGCCCCCAGAATTCTGAGAGAAGCCCACTCTGATAAAGCGCAAAAGCTGGTAGAAAAACGTAGGTCGCGTAATCGATAACCAGATCCAGAATAACACCACTCCAGCGCGGCAGGCGATTCTGAATGTCATATTTACGTGCTAAAGGACCATCCAGCCCGTCGACAACAAGTGCGACCCAGAGCCAGAAAAACATCATAGGCAGGTTGCCGTTCGCTCCTGCGACAAGCGCAAGCAACGCAATGGGCGCACCCAATGCGGTAAGAAGGTGAATGAGGAACAGCCGGGAGTTGGTCTGACCGGTCAACTTGGGGTCCTTTGTTATTCTTTAAGTGCAGGTACCACTTAGAACAATCTATCACCCAAAGCTTCAAAAAGAGGTAAGTCCGCCCGAGCGAAATAGATGTTTGCACCGCCCCATAGCAGAAGCGCGATACCTATTCCATAGCTTGTAAACGGTGTTTTGCTCTTTTTTTCAAGTGTCATTATGAGACCAAGCAGCGCGATCCAGATAATATTCATGATTCCCACTGCAAACATGAGCACCATTAGTGCCCAACAGCACCCCAGACAGTACAAACCTTGTTCGATTCCAAACTGGAAGGCGTTCTGCTTTTGCTCGCCGGAGTGTACGGCCAAAGCAACATTTGGCGTCCGGCACCGGTCCAGACAGGCCTGCTTGGCAGGCGTAAACTGATAAATTGCCGCTGCAATCACAGTCGTGATGGTCAGGCTGGAAAACACAGGCATCATCATTGGGCTCATTACGCCCAGCTCATGAAGCAACCCCTGCGCCACAGTTGCGACAATGGAAAACGCAGTCCAGACGGCCAGATAACCACCTGCAACCACATAGATCGCCTTGCCGCCCCGCGCTTCATGGTAGGTCTGCAGCATTGGCATGGCTGTGGGCAACATCATGGCAAGCACCATCATGAACCACATCACAAACAGCAGAAAATAGTCATAGAGGCCCATGTTGATGAGGCCCGGCATACCAAATGCTTCCTGCGCCAATGGCAGACACAGCGAGGCAAGCTGCACGCGCACATGCTCCGGCAGGCCCTTGAACATGTTGAACTGATTGAACAGTTCCATGCCCGGCCCCATTTCGCCCATGTCCATGCGGCTGATCATATCGACCACCATAGCCGCCAGATAAACCCAGCCCAGCACCACAGCTCCACCCAGCACAATGTAAGGGAGCCGATAGGACAACTGAAAATCTGTCTTCGGACTGGTAAGCGACATAACCGACCTCGAAATCATTCAGGACATCCAAAACCCATTGGTTTCAGAACCAGCGCAATGTATGCAGCTTCTCTAATAGACCAGTAATAGTCCCAATGCGACATTGATTTAGTTCAAATCTAAACTAGGCCCTGCGACATGGTGAAGCTGGCGCTAGGATAGTTACGCTCTTTTCATTAGGGGACTATACGCCTGCGCTACCTTGAAACCGATAGGTTTTATCCCCTAGATACTCAAGGATAGAACGCAAACAAAATGCGGAATGAAAAAATGGCAGCCAATCTTGCATCTGACAGCACCAAAGGCCAAAGCAAAAACAACACGCCTTCGCAGGAAAAGAGCTATGATTGCGCTGTTATAGGCACAGGCCCCGCAGGCATGATTGCCGCACTGGCACTGGCCAGCAACGGCCTTGAAACTGTTCTCATTGGCCCGCCAGTCAATCTGAATGATGCCCGCACCACAGCTCTCATGGACGCTTCCCGTCAGTTTTTGGATAACATCGGCATCTGGAAAGACCTGCGCGCATCCTTCACCCCGCTGGAAAAAATGCGCCTGATTGATGGCACAGATCGTCTTATTCGCGCACCGGAAACAACATTTGCAGCCTCTGAGCTGGATCTGCCTGCATTTGGCTACAACATTCTCAACAAGGATCTGAACCGCGTTCTGTTTGATCTGGTCAATGCAAACGAGCTCATCGAGCTCGTGGAAGACACAATCAAGAACGTGAGCAGCAACGATCACAAGGCAACCATCGAGCTGAACAACACACAGGATCTGACGTGTCAGGTGGTGATTGGCGCCGATGGCAGAAACTCAGTGGTCCGCCGCGCTGCAGGCATTGAGACGAAGAACTGGAAGTACCCACAAGCGGCGCTCGTTCTCAACCTCAAACACGACCTGCCGCATTACAACATCTCAACCGAGTTCCACCGCAACACCGGCCCATTCACCATTGTACCGCTTCCAGGCAAGTCTTCCTCACTTGTCTACGTGGAGACACCAGAACGCGCTGAAGAGCTGAACAACTACAAAGACGAAGCGCTAGAGGCAGAGCTGGAAAAGCTCAGCAAGTTCGTCCTCGGCTCTTTGAAGCTGGCAAGCCCGCGTCAGGTCTATCCACTATCCGGCCTGACCGCCGTTCACATGAGTGGCAACCGCTCTTTGCTGATGGGGGAAGCTGCCCACGCCTTCCCGCCAATCGGCGCACAAGGTCTCAACCTGTCTCTGCGCGATGTGGCCGTTGCTACAGAATTACTTTCAAACGCCAAGCACACAAAGGCTGATATGGGAGCAGTAGAACTGCTGCAAAAGTACGATCGCAGCCGCAAAGCAGATGTCATCAGCCGCACAACAGCAGTAGATCTGCTCAACAGGTCCTTGCTGACAGATGCCCTGCCCGTGCAAATGCTACGTTCCATGGGGCTTTATACAGCCTCCAGAATCCCACTCGTCCGCCGCCTGCTCATGCGCGAAGGCATCGCTCCTTCCTGGAGCCTGCCAACACTGATGCGCGCGCAGAACAATTAAGGCACGAGTATTCCGGACTGAATGAGATAGATGAGCGTTGGCAACGTGATAACTGAAGCCAACGTTCCATAAAGAACAGCAGTCGACGCCCGCTCCACATAAGCAGAATAATGCTGCGCCAGCACATAAACATTAGCTGCTGGCGGCAGCGCTGCCATCAAAACAGCAGTTGAAATCCAAAGACTGTCAAAGCCACCAATCCATTCCAGTAGAACAAACACAAGAACCGGATGCACGACCAGCTTGATAAGCAGCAGGATCGGCAGTTCCTTTGCTGTCCTGCGGCTTGGCTGCAAAGCGATGGTCACACCCATGGCAAACAAAGCACAGGGCGCAGCTGCCTGACGCAGGAACGATATCGTCTGATCAATCGCAACCGGCGGCTTGAACTCAATCGCTGCTGCCAGAATGCCAGCAAACACCGCCAGAATGAACGGATGAGTGACAATCTTCTTGAAAATCTCAAAGGCCAGCGGGCCCACTTTGATGTTCTGAGACCCACCAATGGACATCATCATCGGCACCAGAATGAACAGCAGGATCGTATCAAAACACAGGATCAAAGCCGTTGGTACAGCAGCCCCTGCTCCCAGCACGGCCAGCGTCACACCGGGTCCCATGTAACCAATGTTGGAATAAGACCCAACCAGCGCCTGAACTGTCGCCTCACCTATGCTTCCCCGCAGAATAAACCGCGCAAAAGAGTAAGCTACAGCGAACATGGCAAAGGTTGAAAATGTGGTCGCAGCTACAAAATCAAAGGTGGCCAACTCTTCCAGCGGAGTTTCGGAAAGCAGCTGAAAAAACAAGGCAGGTAGCGCCAGATAAACCACAAAAAAGTTCATCCACGCCAGACCATCGCGCGAAAGCTTCGCACCACGGCCAGAAACGAACCCTAAGAAGATGAGAAGGAAAAATGGCATTGCCAAATTCACAACATTGAGCATCTAAACCATTTCCCCATGCAATTCTTTGGTGTTCTCCGCTTCCGACTGGAGAATGAGTTGCTTTTGAAAGACTGATTGGCTAATCACCATGACCGAGTTGAGCGTATATAGCCATTCTACAGAGGTTGGCATACCGGCAACTACGACACTATAGTATGCGAGTAAACGGAACTGGAAAGCTCCATCCGCCCAAAGGCCAATATGAAAGCTAAAAAATCCCGTCGCCCCCTTACACGTCGTGAGAAGCTCAGCTACCGAGCTGAATGGCTGGCGCTTAGATTTATCGGCGGAATTCTGCGCTCTCTGCCACTGGATTGGTCCTCCGCATTCATGGGAAATGTCTGGCGCATCGTCGCGCCAATGACCCATAGGCATGCTCGCGCCAAAGCACACATAATGGCTGCCTACCCGGAAATGACGCTCAACGAAGCAGACAAAATTATCCGGGATATGTGGGAAAATCTGGGTCGAGTCTCCGCTGAGACTGTTTTGCTCTCAAAAATCCACAAGGATAAGAGCCGCGTTACCTATGCAAATCCAGAGGTCTTTGCGCCGTCCGTGGGCGAAGGCGCCGTTTTGGTCACCATGCACTCCGGCAACTGGGAAGTGGTTTCAGACAAGGCTGAAGAACTGGGCTTGCCCCTCGCAGGTGTCTACCAGAAACTCAAGAACCCCTACTCCGAATCCTACCTGATCGAGCGACGTAACTTTCTTTATAAACTCGGCCTGTACTGCAAAGGCCACGACACCGGCGCAAAAATCATTTCAATCCTGCGCAAAAAGGGTTCGGTTGCCTTTGTTGCCGATGTTAGGGATCGCCGCGGTGTGAAGATCGACTTCTTCAAACAGCCCTCGGCTGCAACGCACATCCCTGCTGCGCTGGCCCGTACCATGAACAAGCGTCTCATCGCTGTGGTTGCCCGCCGCAAAAAAGGCGCCCGCTTCGAGATTCTCGCCAAAGAGATCCCGGTTGCCCGCACCAAGGATCGTGTTCAGGACGCCATCACCACAACGCAGGCAATGCATGACCAGTTCGAAGAATGGATCCGCGAAGAACCAT
The DNA here is from genome assembly GCF_001310815.1 of Pseudovibrio denitrificans JCM 12308. Classification (GTDB taxonomy): domain Bacteria; phylum Pseudomonadota; class Alphaproteobacteria; order Rhizobiales; family Stappiaceae; genus Pseudovibrio; species Pseudovibrio denitrificans. Next base: position 33,814 of record NZ_BAZK01000019.1, on the reverse strand, counting down.
CCCAGTGGATGTGGATCATGAAGAAGTGGATTTAATCAGGCCATTTCAACGCTAAGTGTGAGATGACGAGTAATCGCATAAGCTGCGCAAACCACTCTACCTAAATGTAAATGTCTTCAGGACTTAGCCCAAAGAGCTGATTTTGCACCGCACAATTATCTGTATACTCTCTCCCTGAATTTCCATTTCGGCTTGGGAGGGAGCTAGCCAGATGAAAACCTATCGTTCCTTTTATAAACCTCTGGCCATTGGTGCTCCAACACCGTTTGCTGAGCCACCTGTCGCGCTGGAACGCATGATCCACTTCGTGCCTCCGCACATCGAAAAGATGCGCGCAAAGATCCCGCAGATAATTTCTCAGGTGGACGTAATTCTCGGCAATCTGGAAGATGCCATTCCAGCCGATGAAAAGCTGAATGCCCGTGAAGGCTTCATCCAGATGGCCAACGAAAACGACTATGGCTCGACCAAACTCTGGACACGCATCAACTCGCTGGAAAGTCCGTGGGTTCTGGACGACATCACCGAAATCGTCACCCGTTGCGGCAACAAGCTGGACGTGATCATGCTGCCGAAAGTCAACGGCCCATGGGACATCCATTATCTGGATCAACTACTCGCACAACTGGAAGCCAAGGCTGGCGTCACCAAACCAATCCAGATCCACGCCATTCTGGAGACGGCAGAAGGCGTCAACAACGTGGAAGCCATCGCCACAGCCAGCCTCGCATGCACGGGATGAGCCTTGGCCCGGCGGATCTTGCTGCCTCCCGCGGTATGAAAACAACCCGCGTTGGTGGCGGACATCCGGATTATCAGGTTCTGGCCGACGCAGATGGCGACGCACCACGCACTCGCTATCAGCAGGATCTCTGGCACTACACCGTTGCCAAAATGGTCGACGCATGTCTCGCCGCAGGCATCAAACCATTCTACGGTCCTTTTGGAGACTTCAGCGACCCAGCCGCCTGTGAAGCACAGTTCCGCAACTCCTTCCTTATGGGCTGCCTGGGTACATGGACCTTGCATCCAAGCCAGATCGGCATTGCGAAATCCGTCTTCTCCCCTGAACCGGAAGAAGTAAAATTCGCCCGCAGAATTCTTGAGGCAATGCCAGACGGGACAGGTGCTGTCATGCTGGATGGAAAGATGCAGGACGACGCCACCTGGAAACAGGCAAAAGTGATTTGTGACCTCGCGGATCTGGTGATCTCAAAAGACCCGGATTTGGCAGAAGCCTACACATAATCAATCCTGAAGAGTGGTCAGCACCACTCTTCAACCTCCGGATGTGCATATCAATGAAATGTGAGGAGCTATTCATCCCCAAACGTCACATTTTGATCGGTTTGTGCTGCCTCTCGCCTCTTTGCTGCGCTATATAACTTGACAATAAGCGCGCAACATGACCTTTAAGGCGCCCTGACAAGATACAGTATCTTCGAAAGCTTGGTGGATTATGGAGACAATTAGAACCGCGAAATTCAGAATTGGACAGGTCGTTCGTCACCGCCTGTACCCGTTCCGTGGCATAGTCTTCGACGTGGACCCAACATTCGACAACACTGAAGAATGGTGGGAGTCAATTCCCGAAGAAGCACGTCCAAGCAAGGACCAGCCTTTTTATCACCTTCTTGCTGAAAACGCTGAAAGTGAATACATCGCCTACGTCTCGGAACAGAATCTGGAAAAAGACGATAGTGGCGAACCTGTGCGACATCCGCAGGTCGAAGAATTTTTTGATGAAACAACCGATGGCGACTACATCGTCAAGGATGTAGAGATCCATTAAGGCTTATTGCTGAACACCGCTCATGGAAACAGCAATTCATCACGATCAAGAGATCAATAAAAAACCCGAAGGAAATCTCCTTCGGGTTTTTTGATGCCTAAAGCGCGGTAACCAAATTACTGGTTTGCCTGACGCTGCTGCTCAATCAGCTTCTGACGAGCGGCTTCTGCGCGCTTCTGAAGTTCAGACTGCAGGCGCTCCTGCTTTGCCTGGAGTTCTTCAGGCTTGATCGCTTCACCATCATAAATACGGGTGAACCCTTTCAAGGTCAGGTCGAATGGACGAGCCTTACCCTGCTGGTTCAGTGTGGTGATGATCAGCTTGCCACCCTTTTTCAGGCTACCGATAAAGGTGTCATCAATGACCATTTCGGCAATACAAGCGTTTGGAAAACAAATTGTATATTTCGCTTCAGACTGTTTGCCACCATCTACCTGAACACGCAGACCCGGCTGGATCAGCATTCCAGGAGGAACAGCAAGGTGCAGCAGTTTGCGGCTTTCGCCGGTCACTTCACGCACAACAGCCTGTGCAAGGAACTGGCCAGTGTCCGTGCGCAGTTCTTGTGTAATAAGGCAGAATTCCTTCTTGGATTTTGGATCAGTATTACACACTTTCACCCAAGCATCTTCTGCTTGTGCATTCTGTGCAACACTGGTGCCAGCAAAGCCAACTGCGGCCATTGCTGCAATAATCCCACCAGTCAGAACGCCCTTGAAATTAACGGCCATCCCAAATTTCCTCAAAGTTTGATCCGGTGCAAAAAGATGCCTCCGGCAATTACGCAGCAACCAATTTCTAGGTTCAACAGTGTTTTGACTGCTTGTTCGGCGCCAAGCATACTCAGAACAGAGCTGAAAAAAAGGCAACGCACCTGTTAAATGCTACTTATGTACTTCTTTAAACACCTCGAAGCCATTTTTCCACCTATAGATTGGGGTGGTTACTGTCCTTTTCCAAAGCCTCGTAGGCTGAATTTTCCTCAGAATCGTATTATTGCTAGTTTCTGCGGACGCCCTAGGAGAAATTCGAATGTCTCATTTCCGATCCTATGTGAATGGAATAAATAAATTTGCGAAGGGTCTTGTTGTCCTTTCCGGTGTGGCAACATTAGCTTACTCAACCGCCCTTGCACAGGATACGGTGCCATGGAGCCATGGTATTGCAATGCATGGCAAACCTGCTCTGCCAGTAGATTACACCCACCTGCCCTATGCCAATCCTGAAGCACCCAAAGGCGGTCGTCTCTCTCTCGGCGTTCAAGGTACTTTTGATAGTCTGAATTCCTTTGCCCTCAAAGGGGCATGGACCTCTGCGCGCGGCATGAAAGAGCGCCAGATGGGCAACTACATTCTGGAAAGCCTGCTTCTGCGCAGCAACGATGAAGCATTCACATTGTATGCACACCTTGCAGAAGCCGTGCGTATGCCGGAAGAACGCAACTGGATCGAGTTTCGCTTAAATCCAAATGCGAAATTCTCCAACGGAGATCCTTTAACCGTTGAAGACATTATCTTTTCTCTGGAAACCATCCGAGATCATGGCCGCCCGCCATATGCACGCTGGTACGGAAAAGTCGTCAACTTCGAAAAAACCGGGGAGCGCTCCGTAAAGCTGCACTTTAAAGACGGCAGCGACCGTGAACTGCCACTCCTCATCGCACTGGCGCCAATCTTCAACAGCCGGACAACCGATCCCAAGACCTTTGGCAACACCACGCTGACACCACCAGTCGGCACTGGTCCCTATATTTTCTCAGAGATCAATCCGGGCCGTCGTACCACCTACACGCGCCGTGACGATTACTGGGCCAAAGATCTGCCGCAGAAAATCGGTTTCGATAACTTCAACGAAGTCACTGTCGACTACTTCCGCGATTACAACGCCCTGCAGGAAGCCTTCCGCAAAGGTGACACTGAAGCCCTGATCTACGCCAACCCAAGCCTCTGGGAGAGCGCGGGCAACTTCCCGGCGTTTGAAGAAGGCAAAGTGGTCAAAGATGTGTTTGAGCGTGGCACGCCTCCAGCCATGACTGGGATCGCGTTCAACACCCGCCGCGCGCAATTTGCAGATAAGCGTGTGCGTCAGGCTCTCGGAATGCTGCTCGACTTCAAGTGGATCAACAGAACCCTGTTCAACGGTCTGTACCAGCGTACGGACGGTTACTGGGACAACTCAGAGCTTTCCTCCATCGGTCGCCCTGCGAGTGACATGGAAAAGAAACTGCTCGAGCCATTCCCGAATGTAGTAACTGATGATGTCCTTGCTGGCACATGGCGTCCATCAGAAGCTGATGGCTCCGGACGCGACCGCAAGGTGCTGCGGGATGCTTTGAACCTGTTCAAACAAGCTGGTTACAAACTGGATCAGGGCAAACTGGTGAACGCTGAAACCGGCGAACCATTTGCATTCGAGATCCTCGTGCGTGTGCAGGATGAAGAGAAAGTCGCTCTGGCCGTGCAACGAACTGCGAAGCTTCTGGGCATCGATCTTGCTGTGCGCATGGTGGATGCAGCGCAGTTTGAAGAACGCCGTGCCTCCTTTGAGTTCGACGCCCTCTTCAACACATGGTTCGCTTCACTATCTCCGGGCGGCGAGCAGTACGCCCGTTGGTCGTCTCAGGCAGCTGACACCAAAAGCTCCAGAAACATCGTTGGCGCAAAAGAACCTGCCATTGATGCTTTGATAGATGCCATGGTTGCAGCCCGCAGCCGCGAAGAGTTCGTTGCCACAGTGCGCGCGTTTGACCGTGTTCTGATCTCCGGCTTCTATGCAATCCCGCTCTATCACGCCCCGGCTGAATGGGTAGCGCGCTGGACAACGGTGGAGCATCCGGAGAAGACACCGCTATACGGCATGCAGTACGACAACTGGTGGGATGCACCTAAAGAGTAGATAAACACATAAAAATTAGGCTGCGTTCTTGATGAAGGCAGCCTACTCAACAAAAGTGTCTATTAACCAACTTGCCGAATCTCGAATTTCTCAGTCGCCTAGCGGACTTACCTTAAATGATACTGTCAAATACCGATGCCATTGCAAACCACAGCACAACAGGAGTTTGGGGCAACATCACCCTTGATATGCTGTTCAGACGTGCGGCGCAAAAACATCCAAACCGCTTGGCACTGGTAGATGCACCCGACAGAGAAAAATGGACAGGCGGCAAACCGCGCCATCTGACCTACGCGGAGGCAGAGCAGGAAATCAGCCGGATCGCTGGTTTCTTCGCTGCTGTTGGCATGGAGCCGGACCATATTCTGGGCCTGCAATCACCAAACACAGTTGATAACGTCCTTTGTATTCTCGGCGCATTACGCGCTGGCCTGATCGTATCCCCCTTCCCGCTGCACTGGCGCCATTCTGAGATCCTACGCGCACTCAGCACGGTAGACGCCAAAGCGCTGATCACCGCAGATCGCGTTGAAACACGCATGCTTGGCGAAGAAGCAAGGGATGCGGCAGCCGACTTTTTCTCACTGCGTTTCGTTTTTGGCCTCGGCAGTGACATTCCTGATGGCCTCATTGATATGGCACCGATGCTGGCCGAAAACGGAGATTCCTTCGCCGAACCAGTCATTGAGCGCGAAGGTGCACCAGCCAATCACGTGGCAACGCTCACATGGGTTCACTCAGGCGCTGAAATCAGTCCGATCCCGCGCAGTCATAACCACTGGGTCTCCACAGGCCTGATGCCGTTTCTGGAGACAAGACTGGAGCCCGGTGCTCGCATTCTGCTGCCATACATTCTCTGCGGAATTACAGGGATTGGTGCCGGTTTGGTTCCTTGGCTGCTGAGTGAAGGAACACTCCATCTCCATCATCCACACGCTTTATCCACATTGACGGATCATGCACGCTCCATCGAGGCAAATTATATTTTGACCCCTGGACCGCTTGCATCCCACATCGATGGAGCGTTGGAAGGCTGGAGCACAAACACCGTTGCCACATGGTCCATCACCTCACCAAAGCCTGCAAAATACCAGGCAAAAGGTGTCGTCACAGATCTCCATGTGCTCGATGAATATGCAATGGTGGCACATCTGCGCGGAACCTCGGATCAACCTGTGCCATTAATCCCAGGCAATCAGTTTGCCCCAAGCACATCCACCCATGGACCATGCCTAATTAATATTGATCCAATTGAAATTAATGAGGAATTCTCACAGGAATCCGCGAAGGCGGAAACCGGATATCACCTCAAACTCAAGGGCGCGATGGTCCCGGATGCAGACTGGCCATCCAACGACTCGCACCTCACTTTCTTCAGCAACGAACAGGGCGAGCACGGCCTGATTACCGAAATCCCTGTTGGCGTACATGAAGTTACAGGAGCCATTCACGGCTTCGGCACACCTGGTCAAAGAGCCCCCGGATTACTCGAGCTGGAACGTCTCGACGAGATATACAGTGAATTCTCGGGGGTAAAAGAAGCGGCTGCTTTTCTGGTAGAAGATGAATTAATGGGTGCACGCCTAATGGTCGCGGTGGTACCGTCAGAAGGTCTTCTCGTTGATGTAGAAGCCTTTTACGCCTACCTCGACGCATCACGCGTGAGCCTGACAATGATGCCACACAGAATTCTGTCGCTGCGCGCACTGCCAATGACGAAAGATGGCCGCGTAGACAGACAGAAATTGACCAGACGCTCCCAGCCAAAACCGGTGGAAGCGGTTGCCTGAGAGGATGAATGGCCGAGCATAGCCAACCATTAGAGACTGAGACGCACGATTCCAGCTGGGGTAAAATCCTGCTGATAGCTCCAGTGCACAATCATGTCTTTGATATGTTGGAGCCTTTGACTGTTCTGTCTGATCGCCTCGTTGCAATCAGAACAAGCCAGCAGCTTATGGAAGAGCTGGAAGGTGCAAGCGTTCTCCCAATCTGCATCCTCCTGCCATGGCAAGAGCAAAACCCGCCAGAGCTGGATGAACTCACTCAAACCATTAAGCGTTTCCGAAAAGGCCCGGGCGTTGAAGTCCCATTGCTCGTCATCACCAATGGCAACGCCCCAGTCCCGCTGGAGCTCAAACCTAGCGCAACTGTCAGCGACGCTATTCCGCCAGATGTGCTTCTGCCACGTATTGCCGGCCTGAGGCGTCTTGCGAACAGAGCAGAAGAAGCCCGCTTGCGCCGCGGCCTGTTTGGACCTCTCCCAGAATACAAAACAGAGTTCGGTCCGCTGAAATCTGCAGGCTTACTCGTAGCAGGTTTCGGTAAGCACTTTGGCCGCACACAAGCTCTTCTGGATATGCCCGTCGAAATCGTTGGTGGCTTCACCTCTGACATGACAGAGGACTACCTCACCGCGCGCCGGTTTGAGGCCGTGCTGATCGATATGCCAGCATGGCAGGCCTGTGAGGAGATCGAACGGCTTCGCGCAGATCCGCGCTACTTCAACCTGCCGATCCTCGCCCACAGTGTGGATGAGGAATCCGCTCACCTGCTCTATTCTGCAGGCGCAACAGATGTTCTTCTGGGCGACGTGACAGATAAGGCTCTCACAGGCCACATCATCAGCGCATTGCGCGGAGGTCGCCGCCAGCGCCTCACTGATGCGATCCTCACGGTCTCCAGCCAATGGCTCGCCCGGCAGGATGATGAGGATTACCTGTCAGAACAGACCTACCGCAGCTATCTGACACTTCTTGAAGAATCCACCAAACGCCGCGGCGAATCCATCTACGAGCTCAACCTGCTGGAACTCATAGAACGTTTCACAGGCAGCAACCCACAGGCCTTCGCCCAGCATCAGATGTATTGGAGCGGCACCGTTCTCTCCATCGCCATGGCCGTCTGCCGTGATGAGGATTTTGTCGCCAACATCGAAGGCCGTGGCCCCGTTGCCGTTCTACGCAGTAAAAAAGGGATGGAGCAACTCTCCAACCGCGTTCTGGTGATGGTGCGCACCACAGGCTTGGGCAACGGATAAACCCTTCTGCGACCTCACGAAACTGTGAGAGTTTTCCAGAGCATCTATCGGATTTTCCTGATAGGCTACAGAGCAAATGCGAATACACCCATAACTGAGAATTCAGATGTCTACTAATGCCCCGATTGTCATTGATGTGATCTCCGATGTCATGTGCCCATGGTGCTTCATCGGCAAACGCCGACTGGAAAAAGCCCTCATGATGTTGCCGGAAAGCACCGTCAAAGTTCAATGGCACCCCTATCAGCTGGATGCGACCCTCCCGAAAGAAGGCAAGGATCGCAAAAAGTATCTGGAAGACAAGTTTGGCGGACCTGAGCGAGCAGAACAAGCCTACTCCCACGTACGCGATGCTGGTGCGGCAGAAGATATCGACTTCCAGTTCGAAGCCATCAAAAAATCACCAAACACTATCGACAGTCATCGCCTGATCCGTTGGGCGCGTTCTGAAGGCATGCAGGATGCGATGGTCGAAGAGCTGTTCAAACTCTACTTCACCGAAGGCGCTGACCTGACAGATAAACAAGTTCTTGTCGACGCAGCAGAACGGGCTGGCCTCAACAGCAAACTTGTTTCAGATCTTCTGGACACTGATCAGGATGTCAAGGAAGTGGAAGCTGACGTATTCCGCGCACACGAAATCGGCGTCACTGGTGTCCCGTTTTTCGTCATCGACGGCCGCTTCGCTGTCGCAGGAGCTGAAAACCCGGAAACACTGGCTGCAGCCATCCGCCACGCGGAAGAAACGAAAACTGGCGAGTAAGCACGAGCTGAAAATCTCCGCTCTTCAGTCTTCAAGAACATATTTCGAAAACTGCGACGACAAAATCACCTGTTCAACTGGTGAATTTCAATAATAGCTCTGTTTTGCTTGCAAGTGTAATCTTGCAAGCATGAGCCTTAGAACCTTCATTACGCTACTACTCATACCTATCGGCGTCTGGTTTTTAAGTATAACTGCGCTTTTCATAATCAGTTCAACAACTGAGTGTTCATTTTCCTCTCAAGGCGTAAGTCCCTGCATCATTTATGGAATGGACTTCGGGGGATCTTTATATGATCTCGGTCTGTTGGCCGCATGGGGGATTCTGGCCGTTCCTTACATGTGGGGTTATTTATTTGCAGGCTGGCTCATATTCAAAATTGGAAGCTTTCTATACGGCATTTTCAGCAGGATGTAGGAAGCAAAAAAGCCGGTCCAAATGGACCGGCTTTCTTAATTTCAAGCAGATGCTGAAAGGTCTTATCCGCGCAGGATAGAACGACCAGCAAACACGCCCTGAACACCCAGCTCTTCTTCGATACGGATAAGCTGGTTGTACTTAGCCATACGGTCAGAACGAGACAGGGAACCAGTTTTGATCTGGCCACAGTTGAATGCAACTGCCAGGTCAGCAATGGTGTTGTCTTCAGTTTCACCGGAACGGTGAGACATAACAGAGGTGTAGTTTGCACGGTGTGCCATATCGACAGCTTCCATGGTCTCGGTCAGGGAACCGATCTGGTTCACTTTAACGAGGATGGAGTTTGCAGTGTCGTTTTTGATGCCGCGAGCAAGACGCTCAGAGTTGGTCACGAACAGGTCGTCACCTACCAACTGACACTTATTGCCGATTGCCTGGGTCAGGGACTTCCAGCCATCCCAGTCTTCTTCAGCCATACCGTCTTCGATGGAGAACACTGGGTACTTGGAAACCAGATCTTCAAGGTAGCGAACCATCTCGTCGGAACCAAGGATCTTGCCTTCGCCCTTGAGGTTGTACTTGCCGTCCTTGTAGAACTCAGTGGAAGCCGCATCAAATGCAAGCATCACGTCGTCACCAGGGGTGTAACCAGCTTTTTCGATCGCGTTCAGAACGAAACCGATAGCCTCATCAGTAGAACCGATACCAGGCGCAAAACCACCTTCATCACCAACGTTGGTGTTGTGGCCAGCAGCGGAAAGGCCCTTCTTCAGGGTGTGGAAGATTTCCGCGCCCATACGAACAGATTCACGCAGGGAGCTTGCGCCCACTGGCATGATCATGAATTCTTGGAAGTCGATTGGGTTGTCAGCGTGCTCACCACCATTGATGATGTTCATCATCGGAACTGGCAGAGTGCGTGCACCGAAACCGCCAACGTAGCGGTAAAGCGGCATTGCAGCAGCTTCTGCAGCAGCTTTAGCAACAGCAAGGGAAACGCCCAGGATAGCGTTTGCACCAAGACGGCCTTTGTTGTCGGTGCCGTCAAGTTCAATCATTGCACGGTCAATTTTGATCTGATCTTCAGCGTCCATGCCGCCGATTGCATCAAAGATCTCACCGTTTACAGCTTCAACAGCGTCCTCAACACCTTTGCCGAGGTAACGCTCACCGCCATCGCGGCGTTCAACAGCTTCAAACGCGCCAGTGGAGGCGCCGGACGGAACAGCAGCCCGACCGAAGGAGCCGTCTTCCAAAAGCACATCAACTTCAACAGTTGGGTTGCCGCGGCTGTCAAGAATTTCGCGACCGATAATGTCGATGATAGCAGTCATCTAAGAGTACTCCAATGTACTTGTAGAGTGTGGAATTTTGGCTCTAAGAGCTTTTACCTGAGGCGCTGCCCCCAAGGAAGAGAAGAGACCGTACTCCTCTGTAAATCCTTGGGAATAAACGAATGTATTTTGTCGCACCTCTACGTAAAAACGCAGTATTTTGTCACTTACCTTAGGTGCCGTGAAATATCTAAAGCGTAAAACTTCCGTTTTTCGCGATCCGGTCAAACTCCTGCAGCCACTTCAGCAGGTCTTTGAGTCGGTTCAGTGGGATCATATTCGGGCCATCAGATGACGTTGTGTTGTCAGGATCGTCATGTGTCTCCACAAACAGCCCTGCAATGCCCACCGCAATAGCTGCACGGGCAAGCGTCGCAACAAACTCACGCTGACCACCAGAAGATCCACCAAGGCCACCTGGCTGCTGTACAGAATGCGTTGCATCAAACACAACAGGTGCGCCCATCTCAGCCATGATTGGCAGCGCGCGCATATCTGAAACAAGAGTGTTGTAACCAAATGTTGCGCCACGCTCGCACAACATCACGTTGGAGTTGCCGCTCTCAACGACCTTGGTCATGACGTTTTTCATGTCCCAAGGCGCGAGAAACTGCCCCTTCTTCACATTCAGTGCTCTGCCGGTTTTCGCAGCAGCAACAAGAAGGTCAGTTTGGCGACACAGATAAGCTGGAATCTGCAACACATCGCAAACCTCACCAACTGGCGCACAATGGCTTGGTTCGTGCACATCAGTGATAACTGGCAGACCATAGGTCTCTTTGATTTCCGCAAAGACCTCAAGACCACCCTTCATGCCCATGCCACGACTGGCAGAAAGGCTTGTCCGGTTTGCTTTGTCATAGCTCGCCTTGAAAACCAAACCAATGTTCAACTCTTCTGCAATTTCCTTGACTGCATGCGCCATTTCCAAGGCATGCGCCCGGCTCTCCATCTGGCACGGGCCAGCGATCAGAGAGAACGGTTTATCATTTGAAAAGACAGCGTTCCCGACGGAAACTTCTGAGTTCGGTTGAGACACGAAGAGATCTCCTTAAAGGCGTGAATATAATCCAAAAGTTGATTAGGCGCTTTGGCACCAAATTACAAGAGCGTGAACACCCTGTTGTGCGTCTGAAGAGGGTTTTAGGGGGCGTCACCTTCGGAAGCGCAAAGCTCACTTTACAGACCTGCAAGTTATCACCCTTCCCTTCATCTGCGTTGATTGAGTAGCTTTTGCTTCAAGGCGAGCGCTCTCAGCGACCTCTCCTGCTTTGGGACCGGATCCGGATTTTTGTAGCTCTTTTTCCTGCGCACATTCTCATTGCAAGGAATGACGGAGCATACACTCCCACCAACTCGTATAACGAGGCACTCATCTGTTCTCGTAACGCTGACCTGCAACGGCTCTAAAGTTCGTCTCTTTTGTTTCCTTAGGGGCTGCCTGCTTTGGCTGATCTCCTGCCTTTGGACTTTCAAGGCCTGCAGTTTTCCCTCCAACAACTCGCATTGTCTGGCAGTTACTTCATATTCACTCTGCAAAGCTTGATATCTGGCGGTTTCAGCACCGTTGTTGTTCCTCTCCAGCCGCATCAGTTTCTTTGAGAGGTGTCGACACACGTCTTCAGCAGCAGCAAGTTCTTGATCAACCTCTGCCGCTTCGATCTCTCTCAGTTCCATCAGATCACCGAGTTCATAGTCCTCACTTTCAGAGGACTGCCATGGCCTCAAAGCATCCGGATCGGCAAGGATGGCCTTATACTGAGCAAGAGCCTCCTTACTCAGATCCCAATCTCCGACAACCCGTGCTCCCCACTTCTGGAAATAACTAACGCTTTTAAAATGTCGTGTAACTGTGATCATGGAGAGCTCTATCACATGTAGAACATCATAATTCTGGAAGCGAAGCCTCAGGCCAGCTCCGCTTCAACATGAAGGATTGCCAGAAAAAGCACTCTCACTTTCTGCTATGCATCAACTGGCTTATCCGATGATCATCGAGTATTCCGCACTCTTTCCCATAAGCACGATCAGGCTTTTTGCGTCGGTCGTGAGAGTGACCCCATAACTCTTTGCGATCTTGTCTTTCTCTTTGTCGTAGACATCCAAAAGCTGCTCAAATTGCTTTTGAAGAGCCGCTCTTTGAGCAATCTTCTTTTCCGCGGCGGCATAACTCTTGTTCGCAGCATCCAAGTGTTGACGAAGCTGCTGGTACTTATCATTCCCCAAAAGCTGTTTTGTGTCTCCCCTGACAGAATTTTCCAAGGTTTTCATACCTTTGTTGATTTGCTCAACTGTATTATGCGCTTTGATGTATTCATCCTGTGCCTTCGACAGGCTTTTGACGGCTTTTTCTGCTCTATCAATGTCACTGGAGATTTTCTTCAGCTTAGGATCTTCTTCAACAAGCGACATGTACTTCTTCTCGATGCCCGCCTTGTCGCTTGTCAGCTTGCCATACTTATCAATGTCCTTGGCTGGCAGTTTATGCTTCTTTTCCATTTCCTTTTTGAAGGCAGGCACACCGCTAAGGAACTCTTTGACATTCTTATATTTTTTAAGCGCTTTCGGCATCTGATCCTCCCATAGCCTTAAAATGAGATCAGTTGAGTTAGGCCGAAACCTAGCGGAACTCGCTTCCTCAAAAAATTGCGGGGTGTTTGTTTGGTAAAAAAACATCTCAGAAAATGCCCAGACTTATCTCGGTTCCAATGTGAGCGAACACAAAAAAGCCGGGAACTTTCGCCCCCGGCTTTGAATAGAAGTTACTTTTTCAGTTTAGATGACCCAGGTGTTGTCCGATCCAATAAAGCCATCAGCAAGCAAGCGATCTACAATCTCATCAGCAAGAGACTCAACGGTCCGGCCTTGCGTCTTCAGATGTAATTCCGGCGCTTCCGGTGCTTCATAAGCACTGTCGATACCGGTGAAGTTAGTGATCTCTCCTTTACGCGCTTTCGCATAAAGGCCTTTTGGATCACGCGCTTCGCAATCCTCAAGCGAGGTATCAACGAAGATCTCGTAGAACTCATCATTCTCCAAAAGATCACGTGCAAGCTGGCGCTCTGCCTTGAATGGCGAAATAAACGAGACCAGCGTGATCAGACCTGCGTCGACAAACAGTTTGGACGTCTCCGCAACCCGGCGGATGTTCTCCACCCGGTCAGCGTCAGTGAACCCAAGATCCTTGTTGAGGCCATGGCGAATATTGTCACCATCGAGCAAATAGGTATGGCGACCCAAGCTCAGCAGTTTCTGCTCAACCGCATTTGCAATGGTTGATTTGCCAGAACCAGACAGACCTGTGAACCAGAGAACCGCAGGCTTTTGCCCTTTCAGACCACCACGTGCCTTCTTGTTCACATCCAAAGCCTGACGATGGACGTTTGTTGCACGGCGCAGACCAAACCAGATCAAACCAGCAGCAACCGTCTCATTGGTCATACGATCAATCAGGATGAAACTGCCGGTGTCACGGTTTGCTTCATAAGGATCAAAAGCAATCACCTCAGACAGCGCCAGATTACAGAACGCGATCTCGTTGAGTGAGAGTTCTTTGGCCGCATGATGATCAAACGTGTTCACATCGACCTTGTGCTTAATCTCGGTCACGCTCGCACCAACAGTCTTGGTACCGCATTTCAGAAGATATGGTCGCCCAGGAAGCATAGCATTTTCAGACATCCAGATCAGATGCGCAGCAAACTGGTCGCTCACATCAGGACGAGAATGTACAGGAGCCAAAACATCACCACGGGAAATGTCGATCTCATCAGTCAGGGTCAACGTAACCGACTGCCCATCGTCAGCACGCACCTGATCCCCATCCATGGTGACAATCTTCTCAACACGGCTGGTTTTGCCAGACTGAGCAACAACAACTTCATCGCCAACATTGACAGAACCACCACGAACCGTACCGCTATAGCCGCGGAAGTCCAGATTTGGACGGTTCACCCACTGAACAGGGAAACGGAACGCAGCCTCACTGTGCTCATGGCCCAGTTCAACATTCTCAAGATGTTCAAGCAGAGTTGGGCCAGTAAACCAGCTCAGTTTGTCACTGCTGGTGGTAACATTGTCACCAAAGCGTGCTGAAAGCGGAATAACTTCGCAGCTGTCAAAATCAAAACCGGATGAGAAGCTCTCAAAGTCAGCCTTGATTTCATCAAAACGTGTCTGGTCATAATCAACCAGATCGATCTTATTGACGGCCAACACCACGTGACGCACACCAAGCAGCGACGCGATAAACGCATGACGACGTGTCTGTGTCAGCAGACCATTACGTGCATCAACCAGCAAGATAGCCAGATCCGCTGTGGAAGCGCCTGTCGCCATGTTACGGGTGTACTGCTCGTGACCCGGCGTATCAGCAACGATGAACTTGCGCTTCTCGGTAGAGAAGAAGCGATAGGCCACATCAATCGTGATGCCCTGCTCACGTTCAGCTTCCAGACCATCCACCAGCAAAGCCAGATCGATATCATCTGAAACAGTGCCGTGTTTCCGGCTGTCTTTTTCAAGCGCAGCCAACTGATCTTCAAAAATCAGCTTCGTGTCATAAAGCAAACGCCCGATCAAAGTGGACTTACCATCATCCACGCTTCCGCAGGTCAGAAAACGCAGGAAGCTCTTGGATTCCTGGGAGTTGATGTAGTTAGACAGATCAAAAGCTTCTGCCACTGGCGTGATCTTATTCATTAGAAATACCCCTCACGCTTCTTCTTCTCCATGGAACCAGAGCTGTCGTGATCAATCAGGCGGCCACTGCGCTCGGAAGTCCGCGCAATCAGCATTTCACTCACAATGTCTTCAAGAGTATCTGCAGTGGATTCAACTGCACCGGTTAGAGGATAACAGCCAAGGGTTCTAAAACGAACATCACGATGCTCAACCTTCTCACCCGGCTCCAACCGGAAACGGTCGTCGTCTAACATCAACAGCGTCCCATCGCGCTCCACAACGGGACGTTTCGCAGAGAAATAAAGCGGGACGATATCGATGCCTTCAGCAAGGATGTACTGCCAGATATCCAGCTCGGTCCAGTTGGAAAGCGGGAACGCACGAATGGATTCACCCTTGGCAATACGGCCATTGTAAAGAGACCATAGTTCTGGGCGCTGGTTTTTCGGATCCCAACCGTGGCTCGCAGAACGGAACGAAAAAACGCGTTCTTTTGCGCGAGATTTCTCTTCATCGCGTCGTGCGCCGCCAAAAGCTGCATCAAACTTGTATTTCGTCAGCGCTTCTTTAAGCGCTTCCGTCTTCATGATGTGCGTGTAGTTGGAGCTGCCGTGATCAAACGGGTTGATGTTGTTTTTAACGCCCTCTTCGTTCGTATGAACGATGAGATCCAACCCGTACTTCTCAACCGTGTGGTCACGAAAGGAAATCATCTCCTTGAACTTCCACGTGGTATCCACGTGCAGAAGCGGGAACGGAGGCTTGGAAGGATAGAAGGCCTTAAGAGCAAGGTGCAGCATCACTGCGCTGTCTTTACCAATGGAGTAAAGCATCACAGGGTTATCAAACTCTGCTGCCACCTCGCGAATAATATGAATGCTCTCGTTTTCTAGTCGTCGCAGATGCGACTGGCTATCAATGCCCATCACGGTCTCCAAAGGACGTGTCGTTAAGTCTTGAGCCAGAGTTTAACGGTTGAGCATTGCTGAGCCGAAGCTTACCAACCCGACCTTAAGCCATAATGGGAAATAATTTTTTCGTCCGCGACCGCTAAAAAGCACGGATTTGCGAAGGGCTTGTCCTGAGGCGTTTTCAGCTTGCCATATTCAAGTGGTCCTCCACCTTCCACAACAACAGAGCCACCAGCAGCACAAAGAATCGCCTGACCTGCAGCCGTATCCCATTCCATCGTTGGCTCCATACGCGGATAAAAGTCAGCTTTTCCTTCAGCCAAACGACAGAATTTCAAAGAAGACCCAGCCGCGACGATAGAAGAGTTGTCCAGCTTTTCTAACAAGGCATTGGTGCGTTCGCTGCGATGAGACCGGCTGGCAAGCACACGCAACTCTTCAGAAAACGCAGAACAGTTCATCTGCGTCGCCTCGCCAAGCTCAAGCCCACTAGCCACAGCACAATAAGCGCCTTGCCCGACTTCGCCCCAGAACAGCTCTCCCGTCACAGGAGCATAAATGACGCCTTTTGTTGGGGTACCATCTTCAATAAGAGCAATGTTGACTGTGAACTCACCATTGCGGCTGATGAACTCACGCGTTCCATCCAATGGATCAACAAGAATAAAGCAGGATCCGATTTCCGGCATGATACCCGCAGCCATAGCCTCTTCCGCAATCACGGGCACATCCGGACAAAATGTTGAGAGGTGATTGAGGATTATTTCTTCCGCTTGTTGGTCAGCAATCGTGACAGGAGACCCATCACCTTTTGTCTCAGACTGAAAGCCTTCCTCATAAATCCCCAGAATTCGTTGCCCGGCTTCTAACGCCGCAAGCTTAAAACCTTCAATCACAACTATACCCCTGATAGCTTTCTGTTCATCTGGAAGTAACTTTTAAAGCAGCATGTTCTGGAGAAACAAGAGAGCTTCACAATTTCGCGATAATTGACTGCGAATGAACATCTCTGAAGAATGAGTAATTCAAATTTCGGGCAATCGAAGCATTATGTCCTAGGACAAATTCATTTGATACCATTGACGAGCCTAATACGCTGCCGATAAGTGCTTTCAAAATGACTGTTTCGATCTCCTTGACCTAAGGAATTCAAATATATGACACGTGCAATACGAAAAGCTGTTCTCCCGGTTGCTGGTCTGGGCACCCGCTTCCTGCCTGCAACAAAAGCCGTTCCAAAAGAGATGCTCACTATTTTGGATCGTCCCATCATCCAATACGTGGTTGATGAAGCACGGGCTGCCGGGATCGAGCACATCGTATTTGTAACTGGCCGCAACAAGCAGGTGATCGAAGATCACTTCGACATTGCTTATGAGCTGGAAGAGACGCTACGCCGCCGAAACAAAGAACACGCGCTAGAGCTGCTTGAAAAAATCCGTCCTTCTGCAGGTACAACAAGCTTCACCCGCCAGCAGGAACCGCTGGGCCTTGGTCACGCAATCTGGTGTGCTCGCGACATCATCGGCCACGAACCATTCGCAATTTTGCTGCCAGACATGCTGATGAAAGCGCCAAAAGGCTGTCTCTCTCAGATGGTCGAAGCCTATGAAAGTCACGGCGGCAACATCATCTCTGTTGAGGAAGTGCCATGGGATCAGACGCATAAATACGGCATTGTTGAACGCGACGCTCCTCGCGCGGATGAAACATTCGCCATTACAGGTATGGTCGAGAAGCCAGAGCCAGGCACGGCTCCTTCTAACCTTTACATCAACGGCCGGTATATCCTTCAGCCGGAGATCTTCGGCCTGCTGGAAAACCAAAGCACTGGTGCTGGTGGAGAGATTCAGCTCACTGATGCAATGCTCACTCTCATGGGTCAGCAGGACTTCCACGGCGTTGAATTCCGTGGAGAAACTTACGACTGTGGTTCTCGCTCAGGGTTCTTGTCCGCAAATGTCGCTTACGCATTGGACGATTCGGAGCTTGCCGCTCAGCTGCGTCCAATGCTGGACAAACTACTTGTAAAAACCAGCTGAGTATCGGGAAACGTGAAATGGAAAAAGTACTTGTAACAGGCACTGCCGGCTTTATCGGTAATGCTGTGGCCCTCCGTCTGTTGCAAGATGGTTATCATGTCATCGGCCTTGATTGCGTCACCGACTACTATGATGTGACACTCAAGGAAGAGCGACTGAAACGCCTCACATCCTCAAACCATTTCACTGAAGAGCGGATCAGACTTGAAGATGCAGAAGCTGTTATGCGCATCTTCAAGCAGCACGCACCGTCAAAAGTCATTCACCTCGCCGCTCAAGCAGGTGTGCGCTATTCCCTAGAAAGTCCTCAGTCATATGTAGACGCGAACGTTACAGGCTTCCTGTCCATTCTGGAAGGCGCTCGCGCCCACTCTGTAAAGCATCTGGTCTATGCGTCCACCAGCTCCGTTTATGGTCTTGACGAAACTATGCCGCTGTCGACACATCGCGGTGGAAACCATCCGGTTTCCTTCTACGCAGCTACCAAAAAAGCCAATGAAGCGATGGCGCATTCCTATGCGCACCTCTTTGACATCCCCTGCACTGGCCTCCGGTTCTTCACCGTTTATGGTCCTTGGGGGCGCCCAGACATGGCCCTCTTCAAGTTCACCAAGGCAATCCTTGAAGGTGAGCCTGTTCCGCTGTTCAACCACGGAAACATGATCCGCGACTTCACTTATGTGGATGACATAGTCGAGGGCATCGTTCGCATTGCAAATCTTCCACCTCAGCACTCAGATGACTGGGATGGCAAAAACGCTGATCCAGCAACATCCAGTGCGCCATATCAGGTCTTTAACATCGGCAACAGCGATCCTGTTCAGCTGATGGATTACCTTGCAGCGATCGAAGAAGCACTGGGCATGGAAGCGAAGAAGGAATTTCTTCCGTTTCAGGCAGGAGACGTCGCCGCAACCTTCGCAGATGTAACAGATCTGATTGAGGCCACAGGCTTCAAACCGCAAACCTCCGTAAAGGCAGGGGTTGCAAACTTCGTCAAATGGTATCGGGATTACTACAATGTCTAGGACGTCCCAAGGTGCCATTTTATGGAAGAAATCGTCTCAGTTGTCGGGCTTGGCTACGTAGGTCTGCCCGTTGCTTGTGCACTGGCCCACGCTGGTATCAAAACAATTGGTTACGACATTGATCGTCACCGGGTTCAGGAACTCCTTGAAGGGAAAGATCGAACCTCATCCGTCACCAAGACGGCACTTTCTTCCAAAAATCTGACACTGACTTACTCTGCGCCTGACATCAGGCAGGCGCGGATCCACATTGTGGCAGTTCCCACCCCTATCAACATCTCCAAACGCCCCGACCTTGGACCAATCAAAAAGGCTTCTAAGATTGTTGGCGCGTTCATGAAACCCAACGACATTGTTGTCTTTGAATCAACCGTCTATCCGGGTGCTACAGAAGAAATCGCCGTACCACTTCTCCAACGAGAATCTGGCCTGAGGTTCCCTAGAGATTTCCAGATTGGTTACTCGCCCGAACGGATCAATCCCGGTGACAAGAAACACACGCTCTCCAACCTCCTCAAAATCGTTTCAGCAAGTTCCGACGAAGCCTTGGAAACACTGGCAGAGCTTTACGGCAAGATCGTCAAAGCTGGCATCTATAAAGCCTCATCCATCAAGGTGGCGGAAGCTGCAAAGGTCATCGAAAATACCCAGCGCGATCTCAATATCGCACTCATGAACGAACTCTCCATGCTGTTCCATGCCATGGATATTGATACGCGGGATGTTCTAGAAGGTGCGTCAACAAAGTGGAACTTCCTACCATTTCACCCCGGCCTGGTCGGAGGCCACTGCATCGGTGTCGACCCTTATTACCTGACCGATAAAGCACATCAGCTTGGCTTCTCTCCGCAAGTGATCCTTGCCGGACGGGGCACGAATGAGAGCATGAGCCGTTTTATTGCAACGGAAGTCATTCAGGGCTGCGTCAAGCTCGCCCGCCCTATGCCACCTCGGATCGCGGTCTTAGGCATAACCTACAAAGCCGATGTGCCGGATACCCGAAACTCCAAAGTGATTGACTTGATCCGGGAACTAGAGCGTTTCGGCGCACATATCTTCGCCGTCGATCCACTGGCAGACCCGCAGCACACCAAAGACAACTTCGGCATTGAACTTTACGAAGACTCTCCTCCCGGAGATTGCGATGCTGTTATCCTCGCAGTTCCACATCACTCCTTCTTCGAAAACGAAGAACCATGGCATGTCATGGAACGTTACTTAAGCGCTGAAAAAGTGTTCGTGGCCGACCTCCATGGCCTGCTGGAACGAGAAAAGACACCAGAGCACGTAAAATTGTGGCGCCTATAAAAAAGACTTGGATGCAGTCACATCCAAGCCTTCTTGTTGTTTAATGAGATACAGTCCTATGACCAAACATAAGGTTCAATATCACCACGAGCCCAGTCTTCCTTGGTCTTCTGGCGGAACTCCTCAAAGCGGCCTTCATCGATAGCGTCGCGAATGCCCTGCATGAGGTACTGGTAGTACGCAAGGTTGTTCCAGGTCAGGAGCATCGCTGCCAGACCTTCGTTAACGCGCACCAGATGATGCAGGTAAGCGCGAGAGTATTTGGAGGTTGCTTCACAGTTGGAAAGCTCATCCAATGGACGTGGATCTTCTGAGTGGCGGGCGTTCTTCAGGTTCACCTTACCAAAGCGAGTATAAGCCAGACCATGACGACCAGCGCGGGTTGGCATGACGCAGTCAAACTGGTCGATGCCGCGGGCAACACTTTCCAGAATATCTTCAGGCGTACCAACGCCCATAAGGTAGCGCGGCTTGTCCTTAGGCATCGCTGGTGTGGTGATTTCCAGCATCTTCAGCATCACTGCCTGAGGCTCACCAACGGCTAGACCACCTACGGAGTATCCTTCCATCGGAAGTTCACCGAGAGCTTGCGCGGATTTAATGCGTAGGTCAGGTACATCACCACCTTGAACGATGCCATAAAGGCCCTGCCCTTTTTGTGGGCCACCCATCTTCTCAAACTGAGCACGGGAACGTTCAGCCCAACGCAGAGACAGCTGCATAGCGCGCTCAACTTCGTCACGCTCAGCAGGAAGCGCGATACACTCATCCAGCTGCATCTGAATATCGGAACCCAGAAGACCCTGAATTTCAACGGAACGTTCCGGGCTCATGAAGTGCTTGGAGCCGTCGTGATGCGAGGAGAAGGTCACGCCTTCTTCTGTCATCTTGCGCAGGCCAGACAAGGACATCACCTGGAAGCCGCCAGAGTCGGTCAGGATCGTATGATCCCAGCCCATGAACTTGTGCAGGCCGCCCAGCTTGGCGATACGCTCTGCGGTTGGGCGCAGCATCAAGTGGTAGGTGTTGCCCAGAACAACATCAGCGCCCAGATCACGCACCTGTTGCGGTACATGGCTTTTACCGTCGCTTGCGTGCCAACTGGCATAAAGCTGGTGTGCGCACCTTGCCGTGTGGGGTTGTGATTTCACCGCGGCGGGCCATGCCATCGGTCTTTAGCAGCTTGAAGGAAAACGGCTTGGCGTCCTGCTGTGTATCGATAGTCGTTTCGGTCATTTTGAAGCCTTCTTGAACAGCAGCGAGCTGTCTCCATAACTGTAAAAACGGTAGCCAGAACTGATGGCATGTTCATACGCGGCACGCATTTCTTCCATACCACTCAGCGCACTTACCAGCATGAACAGCGTAGAGCGCGGCAGGTGGAAGTTGGTCATCAACGCATCGATGGCTTTGAACTGGTAGCCCGGCGTAATAAAGATGTCGGTGCTTTGGGAGATCGGGTTGATGATCCCCTCTTCCGTTACCGCGCTTTCCAGAATGCGCAGTGAGGTTGTACCAACAGAAACAATCTTGTTCCCACGTGCCCGCACAGCGTTGAGCGCAGCGGCAGTCTCTTCGCTGATTTCACCATACTCAAAGTGCATCTTGTGATCTTCGGTCTTGTCAGCTTTCACTGGCAAAAACGTACCTGCACCAACATGAAGCGTCACAAAGTGCTTTTCTATGCCGCGCTCTTCCAAAGCTGCAAACAGGCGATCTGTAAAGTGCAGGCCAGCGGTTGGCGCTGCAACAGCGCCTTCATGCTTGGCGTAGATGGTCTGATAATCCTTACGGTCCTGATCATCTTCCGCACGCTTGGCTGCGATATACGGCGGCAGCGGGATGTGACCGACCTGCGCAATCGCAGTGTCCAGATCACCTGCAGAACGATCAAACTCAAACAGGATATCTCCTGCTTCGGACTTCTCGGTCACAACTGCAGAAAGCTCAGCCGCATCCTTGCTTTCTTCATCAAAAGCAAAGCGAACAGTATCGCCAACCTTGAGTTTCTTGGCAGGACGTACAAAGGCGCGCCACTCTTTCGCGCTTGCACGCTGGTGTAGCGTCACACCAACTTTTGCTGTCACGCCATCACGCGTGCGAAAGCCGAGGAGCTGTGCAGGAATTACTTTTGTATCATTGAAGACCAGTGCATCACCTGGCTCCAGCAAATCAGGTAGAGACAGCACCTGATCATCCGTTAGCAGTTGCTCCCCATCAGGGCGCACCACCAACAAGCGTGAACTGTCACGCGGCACTGCCGGACGAAGCGCAATGTTTTCCGGCGGCAGATCAAAATCAAAATCATCAACCAGCATAGGGTATCCAGCTTTACAAAACAGCATCTCAGCGCCGCACAAAATGTGGTCGCCTTTTATCCGCTGTCTTATTGGAATTACGCTCAAACGCCGGTCACCTGCAGGCCTTACTGTCACCTATCCCACAGCCAAACGCTTGAAGCCACTGGGGGATACCCTTTAGTGCGATTAAGGTCAACCTGTTTAGACTTGCCGCGTCCATTTGCATGCAGGCAAAGAAAAGGCCCGGCAAATTGCCGAGCCTTTTCAAAAAATCGCAATGCGCTCAAAATTAAGCGTCTGCTGCAACCTTCAAAGAAACGATCTTGTCTGGGTCTACAACTGGCTCACCGCGCTTGATCTTGTCGATGTTGTCCATGCCTTCAACAACCTGACCCCAAACGGTGTACTGGCCGTCGAGCCAGTTTGCTTCGCCAAAGCAGATGAAGAACTGGCTGTCACCGGAGTTCGGGTCCATGGAACGCGCCATGGAGCAAGTGCCGCGAACGTGTTTCGCATCGTTGAACTCAGCTTTCAGCTTCTTGCCAGAACCGCCGGTGCCTGTACCCTGTGGGCAGCCGGTCTGAGCCATAAAGCCGTCAATCACACGGTGGAACACGATGCCGTTGTAAAAACCTTCACGTACCAGCTCTTTAATGCGAGCAACGTGGTTAGGTGCCAGGTCAGGACGCAGTTCAATAACAACGTTACCCTGAGTGGTTTCCAGCAGCAGTGTGTTTTCTGGATCTTTGATATCAGCCACGGGACTGTCCTTTATCTTAGAATAAGTCTGAGTGCAGACATAGCCTTTACTTGGCGTCTGCCGCAACCTGCATTTTGATGATCTTATCAGGGTTACGAACAGGTTCGCCGCGTTTGATCTTGTCTACAGCGTCCATTCCGGAAACCACTTCACCAAATACGGTGTACTGACCGTTCAGCCAGGAACCTTCATTGAACATAATGAAGAACTGGGAGTTCGCGCTGTGCGGGCTGCGGGAGCGAGCCATGCCAAGAGTGCCGCGCTTGAAAGGAGCCTTGGAGAACTCAGCTTTCAGGTCTGGCAGTTCAGAACCACCCATGCCGGTGCCGGTTGGATCACCAGTCTGCGCCATGAAGCCATCAATCACACGGTGAAAGACGATGCCGTCATAAAAACCTTCACGGGTCAGCTGCTTGATGCGTTTGACGTGCTCAGGAGCAAGATCAGGACGCAGCGCGATTTCAACGCGGCCATCTTTCAGGTCCAGATAAATCGTGTTTTCAAGATCTTTGGCGCTGGCAGTAAAAGGCATCATAAATGCGCCCAGAACCATCGCACATGCTGTCAGGATACGTAGCAAGATTTCTGTCCTTGTCTTAACCAAAGCGCACTGCCCTAAGCCCCAATCGACCTGAAGAGCAAGATGCGCGTACAAAACACTAATTAGCGGTGATGCGTAATTGCACATAAACGCGACGCGCTAAAAAAGTCTAACCCTATCAAATAGGCAGTCTTTCCTGTTGCGTTGTTTTTAAGCAATCTCAAAGCGCTTTTTCAGCGCGTCCTCAACACACTTGGGGACAAACGAACTGTAATCTCCCCCCATCTTCGCAATCTGGCGCACCAGTGTAGCCGTAATTGGGCGCATCACCGGCGAACTTGGAAAAAAGACAGTCTTGATGTCCGGCGCCATGGCACCGTTCATGCCAGCCATTTGCATTTCGTAGTTGAGATCTGTCGAGTCACGAAGCCCGCGCACCAGAATGTTGGAACCATGCTCTCGAGCGGCATCAACAACAAGCCCGGTGAAGGACACAGTGCGAATGCGCGCTGCATTTTCCTTGCCGAACTGTTCTTCACAAGCAAGACGGATCAACTCCACCCGTTCCTCAAAAGAAAACAACGGCGCCTTGGAGGCCTGAATACCGATGGCAACGACCACCTCATCAGCCAGAACCAAAGACTGCTCCAGAATGTCCAGATGGCCGTGCGTCATAGGATCAAAAGACCCCGGATAAAGTGCAATGCGCTTCATATAATATCTCGCGTCACTAGATGCCTCCCCCATAAGCATCGAAGATGACGCTTACCTCTCGGGCGTTTGCGCGATTGAACCTATTTTTACTAGGTGTTTCAAGCTGTTTCTGATCAGCTTAGCCCAGCAATACGTCGAAGAAGCTACAAGCTCCCTCACCTCGTGAGAGTTCAGCCTTCAAGAAAGCACTTCCAAAGTGCTCAGGAACGCAAAGAGCGCGCCATACCAATGGAACCTGGAGCTGTTTCCTTAAAGCCAAATTGCTCATATAGCTTATTGGCAGGCACGTCGGCTATGAGGCTCACATATATCGGACGCTCTTTAATCTCATCAATGAACTGATTAAGCGCAGCCATAATTTGCTTTCCCAAACCTTTTCCCTGGTGTTCAGGATCTACAGCAATATCAACCACCTGAAGAAAGCAGCCACCGTCCCCAATCAGTCTGCCCATGCCAACTGTTTGGCCCTCATGAAGAATCGAAACACCAAATAGTGTCGCTGCTAATCCCTTACGTGCACCCTCTTCAGAAAAGCCGCTTAAACCAGAAACGCGGCGCAATCGCATGTAATCTTCCAGTCTGGGTGGTTCCCGCAATACTTCGTATGTCATTTCAAATTCCAAGTTCAAAACCCAATCAAGACCATAGGCATTTCTTGTAAAACTTGAAACCGATACATCACTTCTCACATCTCAGGCACCCAATAAAAAAGGGAGCCGAAGCTCCCTTTCTCAAATCATTCAGCGCTTGGCGTCTCGCCGCCGTCGCCCTCTGGTGCTGGAGGGACTGCTCCAGCTTCGCCGTTTTCGGCTCCGCCTTCACTTGCGCCTTCCGCTTCTACGTTTTCATCATCGTCAGCTTCGCTAATACGCTCCACTGCAACAACTTTTTCATCCGCAGACGTGTTGAAGACGATCACGCCCTGTGTGGAACGACCAGCAACTCGGATACCGTGAACAGGACAACGGATCAGCTGACCACCGTTGGTCACCAGCATGATCTCATCACTCTCTTCACTGCGGAAAGAGGCAACCAGACGACCGTTTCGATCATTCACAGTCATCGCAGCAATACCCTTACCGCCACGACCAGTGGTGCGGTACTCGTAAGAGCTGGTGCGCTTGCCGTAACCATTTTCAGAAACAGTAAGAATGACTTCTGCATTCTCGTCCATTGCCTCAAAACGCTCTTTGGTCATACCAGCATCTTCAAAGGAAACGCTCTCAGCACCCTCTTCACCACTCATCGCACGTGAAAGCTTCAGGTAAGCAGTACGCTCCTCTGAATCACAGTCGAAGTGGCGTAGGATGGTCATGGAGATAACGTGATCACCCTCAGCAAGGTTGATACCGCGAACACCAACGGAGTTACGCCCGGAGAACACACGCACGTCTGTCGTTGGGAAGCGAATACACATGCCCGCAGAAGTCGTCAGAAGAACATCATCGTCTTCGGTTGACGTCATCACGTTCACAATGCCATCGCCCTCTTCCAGCTTCATTGCGATTTTGCCGTTCTTATTGATCTGCGCAAAATCAGAGAGCTTGTTCCGACGAATGGTGCCACGCTTGGTCGCAAACAACACATCCAGCTCTGCCCATGTTTCCTCATTTTCAGGAAGCGGCAGAATAGATGTGATGCGTTCGCCTTGCTCCAAAGGAAGCATATTAACCAGCGCATTACCACGTGCCTGGGGACCAGCCAGCGGCAAACGCCAGACTTTCATCTTGTAGGCAATACCGCGGGAAGAGAAGAACAGAACCGGCGTATGGGTGTTGGCAACGAACAGACGGGTTACGAAATCCTCGTCCTTCGTCTGCATGCCGGAACGACCCTTACCACCACGACGCTGCGCACGGTAAGTATCCAGAGGAACACGTTTGATGTAGCCGGAGTGAGAGACGGTCACGACCATATCTTCACGCTGGATGAGATCTTCATCATCCAGATCGCCACCACCATCAGTGATCTCAGTTCGGCGCGGTGTCGCAAACTCATCACGAACTTCTTCAAGCTCAGTGCGAACGATCTCAAGGATGCGCTCACGGCTCTTCAGAATATCCAGATAGTCTTTGATTTCCGCAGCAAGCTTATCCAGCTCATCACCGATTTCGTCACGACCCAGAGCGGTCAGACGTTGCAGGCGAAGATCCAGAATAGCGCGTGCCTGATCTTCAGATAGCTTGAATGTGCCATCTTCCTGAATTGCATAACGCGGATCATCGATCAGCTGAATCAGAGGCTCAATGTCTTTTGCAGGCCAGTTGCGCTCCATCAGCTGACGACGCGCAGTCGCAGGATCCGGCGCAGTGCGGATCAGATGAATAACATCATCGATGTTCGCAGTCGCAACAGCCAGACCAACCAACACATGCGCACGATCTCGTGCTTTTGCCAGCAGGAAGCGTGTACGGCGTCCAACAACCTCTTCACGGAACGCGATGAAGGCCTTGAGCATGTCTTTCAGAGCAAGCTGCTCAGGACGACCACCATTCAGCGCCACCATGTTACAGCCGAAGCTCTGTTGCAGCTGAGAGTAGCGATAGAGTTGGTTCACGATGACATCAGGAACCGCATCCTTCTTCAGCTCAATAACAACGCGCATGCCCTGACGATCAGACTCATCGCGAATATCGGAGATACCTTCGATACGCTTCTCACGCACAAGTTCCGCGATCTTTTCGATCATTGCAGACTTGTTGACCTGATAAGGGATCTCGGAGACGATGATCGCCATACGGCCGGCACGGATCTCTTCCGTGTCCACCTTACTGCGCATAATGACGGAGCCGCGACCATTCTCGTAAGCCGCTTTGATGCCCGCACGGCCAAGAATAATGCCGCCAGTCGGGAAGTCAGGGCCCGGAATAATTTCCATCAGCTCAGGCAGAGTGATTTCAGGGCGCTCGATCATTGCGATCGTGCCGTCAATCACCTCACCCATGTTGTGCGGAGGAATATTGGTCGCCATACCAACCGCAATACCGCCAGCACCATTGACCAGAAGGTTCGGATAGCGAGCCGGTAGAACTTCAGGCTCCTGCTCGGAACCATCGTAGTTCTCATGGAAATTGACCGTATCTTTGTCGATATCGGAAAGCTGAGTGTGAGCAACTTTTTCAAGGCGACATTCGGTGTAACGCATCGCCGCAGCGCGGTCACCGTCAATCGAGCCAAAGTTACCCTGCCCGTTAATGAGCGGCAGACGCATGGAGAAATCCTGCGCCATACGAACAAGAGCATCATAAATCGCACTATCACCGTGAGGGTGATACTTACCCATAACGTCACCAACGACGCGGGCGGATTTACGGTAGGGCTTGTTCCACTCATATCCGTTTTCATGCATGGAATACAGAATACGGCGGTGAACCGGCTTCAAACCATCACGAACATCGGGAAGCGCACGGCTTACGATCACGCTCATCGCATAATCGAGATAGCTGCGCTTCATTTCATCTGTGATAGAGACGGGCCGAATGTCGCTGGGTAGGCCACCTGGTGGTGTACTTAAGTCCTGATCTGCCAAGGATTATTCTCATCAATTTAAGTCAGAATTCCGCACCTTTATAGCCGATTCAAACCGCAGAACCAAACGCCACAAGCCCTGAAAAGACACCTAATAACAACTACCTTACCCCACGGCCTGATCCGTGGCAGGTCACTAGGCCTTTCTACGCAGTTTCGTTGCTCAAAAGCCTCGCTCTTCCTCATAAAAATACTAAGCTCAGTTCAGGTGGTGCAAAAACCTATCAAACTCTTGCCAAATACAACATTGTCTGTTAGCGCCCTCTCAAGAACCGCAGAATTGCGGGTAAAAACGCCCGAAGTCGGGCCCACCCCACATACAAGGTAAAGCGCAATGCTCATTGAGTTTCTGATCAATGCATTTGCCATGCTGTTTGTCACCATTGACCCTATTGGTCTGGCACCGATTTTTCTGGCCGTAACCGCTGGGGCAAGCAGTGTTGAGCGCCGTCAGATTGCGATCAAAGCCGTAATCATCTCTGGCGTCACGCTCCTGGCATTCTTCTTTGCCGGACGCCAGCTTCTGGAAGTTCTCGGCATCTCTCAAGCGGCCTTTAAGGTTGCGGGCGGCCTTCTGCTCTTCATCATTGCAACTGAGATGGTGTTCGAACATCGCCAGAAGCGTAAAGCTGAAAGCGCCGAAAAAGTGGTTGAGCAGGAAGACCTGTCTCAGACAGCTGTGTTCCCGCTGGCTATTCCGCTCATTGCTGGCCCGGCAACCATCTCTGCCATCATCCTGCTCGCAGGCCAGGCACCGGGCTTCACAGGCCAAATGAGCCTGATCGCAGTCCTCCTTTCCGTGCTCGCACTCAGCTTCTTCGTATTCCTGCTGGCAGCACGCATCGACAAACTGCTCGGCTCAACTGTTCAGCTGATCATCACCCGTCTCTTCGGCGTGATCCTTGCGGCCCTGTCCGTTCAGTTCGTAGCAGACGGCATCTTCTCGCTGATCGAGATGCACTCTTAAAACAGCTCTGCGCCCGCAGCACTTGTGGGCGCACCCTTCCCGAAAATGAGATAGGACTTGAAGTCCAAAATCCCCTTCGTAAAGTCACCCTTGTATTTTATGGAGGATTCGAATGGCTGCCCACGGCTCCAAGAAGGTCATTTTCGCCGCCCTCGCTGGCAACACACTCATTTCAATCACCAAGTTTGGCGCCGCAGCTTACACCGGCTCAGCCGCAATGCTGTCCGAAGGCATCCATTCCCTCGTCGACACGGGCAATCAGGGCCTCTTGCTGCTTGGCATGAAGCGCGCAGAAAAGCCTGCTGACGAGAAACACCCATTTGGCTACGGCTCCGAAATCTACTTCTGGGCTTTCGTCGTCGCTATCATGATCTTCGCGGTTGGCGCAGGCATCTCGCTTTACGAAGGCATCCAGAAGATCATCCATCCGCACCCACTTGAATCCGCATTTGTCGCTTATGTCGTTCTGGGCCTTGCTATCATCTTCGAAGGCTGGGCCTGGATGGTCGCATTCAAAGAATTCCAAAAAACCAAAGGCAAGCGCCCGTTCATGACGGCGGTGCGCGACAGCAAAGACCCAACGGTCTTCACCGTTCTGTTTGAAGACACCGCCGCAATGTTGGGCCTTCTTGTTGCCCTTGGCGGCATCTGGGGCGCTCAAACTTTTGGTATCATTTGGCTGGACGGTGCAGCATCAGTCGTCATCGGCCTTATTCTGGCAGGCACAGCCTTCGTGCTCGCCCTTGAAACCAAAGGCCTCCTCATCGGCGAAAGTGCTTCTGACGAGCTTGTAGCATCGGTGCGTGAGATCCTGAACGCACCATCAGCCATTAAAGGCGTCAACGAAATCCGCACCCTGCACCTCGGCCCGAATGACGTCCTCCTTGCAGCATCTCTGGATTTTGAAGACGCACTCACAGCGGGCGCCGTTGAGGAAGTCATTTTCTCGCTGGAAGATACAATCAAACGCGCGCACCCTGTGATCGGACGCGTCTTCCTGGAAGTACAGGCCGCACGTGACCATCAGATTCTTGAGGGCGAATAATCAAGGCTAATTCTTTTGCATAGAGATCCGACAGGAAGCGCTCTATGAAACACACTTATTTTGAGAGTCTTGGAGCAGACAATGACCATACTTGTAACAGGCGGCTGCGGATATATTGGAAGCCATATGACGTGGTGCCTTCACGATGCCAAAGAGGACTTCGTTGTCATCGACAACCTGTCCACTGGCTTTGACTGGGCGATACCGCAGAGCGCTAAACTTTACGAAGGTGAGATCACAGATCTTGATCTGCTCCAGACGATTTTCCGCAATCATGATATCACGGCAGTTATTCACTTCGCCGGCTCAATTATTGTACCAGAGTCCGTCTCTAACCCATTGAAATACTATAATAATAACACGGCAGCTTCACGCACACTGATTGAAGCGTGCGTGAAGAATGGCATCAAGCACTTCATCTTCTCTTCTACGGCTGCTGTTTATGGGGATCCGGAAGTTATTCCGGTTTCTGAAGATGCACCCCTAACCCCCTTAAGCCCTTACGGCACTTCCAAACTTATGACAGAGCTCATGCTGCGTGACACCGCCGCCGCACATGACTTCAAATACACCGCATTACGCTACTTCAACGTGGCAGGCGCAGACCCTGAAGGTCGCACGGGTCAATCAACCAAAAACGCCACTCATTTGATCAAGGTTGCCTGCGAAGCGGCACTTGGCAAGCGCACTCATCTCGGCATTTTTGGTGATGATTTCGACACTCCCGACGGCACCGGCGTGCGCGACTACATCCACGTGTCCGACCTCGCAAGTGCGCACTACCTCGCTCTAAAACGACTGCGCGATGGCGGCGACAGCATCGTCATGAACGCTGGTTACGGCGACGGCTATTCCGTACTGCAAGTGATTGATGCTGTGAAAGCCGTATCCGACGTAAACTTTGAGGTCAAAAAAGAACCACGCCGTGCCGGCGACTCCCCAAAAGTGGTGGCCGACAACTCCCGGATTATGAGCAATCTGGACTGGAAACCACAGTTCGATGATCTGCCGACAATCGTAAAGCACGCGCTGGACTGGGAAAAGAAACTCCAGTTCAAAAACAGCCTCTAACAAAAATGCCGACTGAAACTCTCAGTCGGCATCTTTTTTGTTTCAGCGAACTCAAACATTCTTATGGAATACGAATAACCTGATCTCCAGGTTTGATCCCAAGCTCAGCTGCTCGGCCCGCCAGAATTTCCAGCACATATTTTGCTGGTAATCCGGAAGGGATTATCTCCTCAGAGAATGGCACCGTATTCGCCGCAATGCTCTTAATCTTGTAATCAGAGCCAATAAAGATGATGTCGAGTGAAGTTGGCGTATTCTTCATCCAGAAATACTGAAGACCCGATTGCGGAAAGATAAACAACATTCCCTGATCTGGCTTCAGATCAGTCCGCCCCATCAGTCCCTGCGCTCTGTCATCAGCCGTCTCGGCCACTTCAACCTGAAACTCGTGCGTCCCGTTATCGCTACGAACCTCAACCGTTTCAGTTCGCATGCCTGCTGAAAACGCCGTTGTCACACCCATTAATAATACTAGAAAAGCTAATCGAAGAACCGTCATACCGCTCGCTCTGAACCTCTTTTCTTTAAGCTTTGAGGCAAAGAAAAACCCTTGGCAAGTCACCAAGGGCTTGAAATCGGCAAATCTCAATATTGTGATCTGACCAGACAGATCTCTTTAGTGCGATGCTGGAATGTGCGTGCCATTTCCAACAGGGCGAACCTCCGCAGCCATCTTGCCTTTTGGACCATCACCAAAGCGCACCTGAACCTTCTGGCCTGGGCGCAGCTCAGTAATACCAAAGCGGCGCAGAGTTTCCATATGAATAAAGATATCTTCCGTGCCTTCACCGCGTGTCAGGAAGCCAAAGCCTTTGACACGGTTAAACCACTTCACCTCAGCCTCAACAAAGCTACCCTCTGGCGTGACCTGAACATGAGTGCGGGATGGCGGCAGCTGTGACGGATGAACCGCATAGCTTTCATCCATGGAAAGAATGCGCATCGCCTGCAAACCACGTGGACGATTCAAGACCTCGCAAACAACGCGAGCCCCCTCATAAGCAGTCTGATACCCGTCTCTGCGCAAGCATGTAACATGCAGCAAGACGTCAGGCAGATCGTCTTCCGGCTCTACAAAACCATAGCCTTTCCCAATATCAAACCACTTGATTGTTCCTGCTACCTGAAGAACATCTAAGGCTGTATCGTCAACCAGGTCCTCGACAGAGCCTACCTGAGGCGCCGTTTTTACCACCATGATGAATGCCCCGAAATTTGCCGCATCTGAAATGTAGCGTCCATTCAGAACCGAACGCCACTTGATTCCACGAAAAGAATATCATCACGCCCGACGCCAAGAAGGTAAAAAATTAACAAAGAGCTAAATGATCCCCCATTGATTTGGTTAGTGTTGTCCTATCAACACCATTTACCTGAAGTTTGGAGGGGGTATAGCTAACACTACTGAAGATTTTATCCCATGAAACCCCGTGTTACTTTCAAAAGCCCACCACATCATCGGATACACACTATTGCAAAACGTACCTTGTATATTCCCAAATCAGAAATACTAGGCACCCTTTCCCTTTATCATTTTTCACGCTAGCTTCGCTCAACTTCAACCTCCGCTGGCTCCTGTTCTGAGAGCCACCCCATATAAGAAAGAGTTCGACATGCGTTATCTGCACACCATGGTCCGGGTTAAAGATCTGGATGAGTCACTCAACTTCTACTGCACCATTTTCGGACTGGAAGAAGTACGCCGCCACGAAAGTGAGGCGGGCCGCTTCACCTTGGTGTTCCTTGCAGCACCTGAAGATAAAGAAACCTTCAACGCCTCTTCTGCTCCTGCGCTGGAACTGACTTATAACTGGGATCCGGAAGAATACACCGGCGGTCGCAACTTCGGCCACCTCGCCTATGAAGTCGATAACATCTATGAGACCTGCGAAAAACTGCAGGCAGCTGGCATCACCATCAACCGCCCACCACGTGATGGCCGCATGGCATTCATCGTTTCTCCAGACGGCATTTCCATCGAACTGCTGCAAAAAGGCGGAAATCTTGAGCCAGCCGAACCATGGCTCTCCATGGGCAACACCGGAAGCTGGTAATCCCAGAGGATCTGATACAGCGCCTCAATCAGCATTGAGGCGCTGAAATCAAAGCATAATTAAGAAAAGTATATGCGATCCTCATATTTGTGGATTGTTTGAATTATAAAATTTTAAGCACTAGACATTATCCTAGTGAAAACCTATAAGCCTCCTCACACAGCGCGCCGCACGGCGAAAACGCTGTAGAGTGCGCCCATCGTCTAGCGGTTAGGACGCCGCCCTTTCACGGCGGAAACAGGGGTTCGATTCCCCTTGGGCGTACCATTTCTCTTCCTCACATTATGATAAGATCTGCAAGCAAGTGGCTACGTCTATATAGACGCACACAAAGCATCCTGCTCTAGCAACCTCCTACCCTGCAAGCCTAACTCTACCAGCTCCCAAGCTGAGAGAATCTACGCACTCAACAAAATCTGCCGTAAACAAAAAAGCCCGGCAATGAGCTCACACTCACACCGGGCCTTAATGAATAATGCGCTAGGCTTAGAACGGGATTTCGTCGTCCATTCCACCGCCGAAGCCGCCGGATGGAGCCTGTCCACCACCGCCGCCGCTTCCGCCGAAGCCGCCGCCCTGGTTGCCACCACCACCAAAGCCGCCGCCCTGGTCGTAGC
>NZ_BAZK01000018.1 GCF_001310815.1 Pseudovibrio denitrificans JCM 12308 | reverse complement strand
TCCATCTCCCACAGTACCATCAGTCCACCCATGGTCGACAAGCTCACAAATGCCCATGAACAAGCCGGCATCAGATTTCTATGCGTCCCCGTTTTGGGGCGACCAGACAAAGCCGCAGCAGGAGAACTCATCGCTGTCACTGCGGGCCCGCAGGACGCTGTAGAGAAAGCCCGCTCTGTTCTGGAAGCTATATCAACCCGTCAGTTCTGGATGGGACCAACACCCCGACAAGCAGCCGTGACCAAGCTCGGCATGAACTTCATGCTGGCCGCAGCCGTGGAAGTCCTCGCTGAGAGTTTCACCTTCACACGCAAAGCAGGCATTGATCCGGAAGTCTTCCTCACGCTGGTAACCGAAACCCTCTTCAGCGCCCCCGCCTTCAAAGTATACGCTCCCCTAATCGCCCGCGAGCAAAGCCCCAAACCCGGCTTCAAAACTACTCTGGGCCTGAAAGACGTCAGCCTGGCCCAACAGGAAGCTCAGGCCCTCGGGATCGACCTCCCCATGGCAGACATCATCACAGACCAACTCCGCACCGCCATCAAAGCCGGATACGCCGACGAAGACTGGTCCTCCCTAGCCCGCCTAAAAGCCCGCACAGCTTCCCTGCCGCCGATAACCAAATAGTTTTATGCCGAGACAAGATGCCTAGATTGAGAGGAAAGCGCGTTTAAGCCGTCAACACTGACATGACTGCTAACCAGCCTGCCGCCCCTGAAGTCATGCAACATAAGCGCTGGAAGCTGCTCAGACGGTAGCTGCCACGACACATCCAAAAGCAAGGGGTTAGCAAAGCAAACAGAGCCACATATGTAAGCTGGAGCACCTGCGATCATACTGGACATGCTGCGATGTACATGCCCGCTACTAATAGCAATTGGCGGATTAGAGCAAGATTTTAACATGCTCTCGAACTGATCTGCTCCCTGACAGATAAACTTATCTGCTGGCTCAATACCACTCGGGAACAAGTGCTGATGCGTAAATAGAAAGGCTGTTCGCGGCTCACATCGGTCGAGTGTTTGCTCTAGCCAACTCAAATGCTCCGGAATTGATCCTTCTGTTTTCCCATCGAGACAGGTATCGACACCTACAAAAGTTACGCCGCCAACGCTCTCAGCAAAGTGCATTTCATAAGGATGATGCCAATAGTCTTCCTTAGGAAGACACTCCCGCATCAAATGGCGATCATCTGCATTTCCCGGTAAAACAAAGCGCCGCCCAGATAGGGGAGCCAACGCATCCATTATCAGGCCGTAACCATCAGCCCATCGGTCATCTACCAGGTCACCCGATACAATCAAAACGTCTGGCTGAATTACTTCCAACCATGCAATAACAGCGTTTAATCGTTGGAGGTTGTCATTGTTGGGATTCGCGTGAACATCTGAAATTTGGGCAACAAGCATGGCATCCTCAAATATGGAATGGAAACCAAAAGCGACACAAAATACCTTACTCTGACTCATATTAGCGGAGGTGACGGTTTGAGCACCACCGCCAAAATTGATTATTCGAGAATAACTGCACCATGACCGATTGCTTTGTCTGTACCAAACACAAAACCCTCACATCCGACTTGACGATCGATATTGATGGATATGACGACTTCGTTGTTGCTCATGCTCCGGATCGGACTGAGGATGGTTCCAATCTCATTGGAGCCTTGATCATTGAACCGCGAACGCACGTTCAAAATTGGTCAGAGCTCAACCCTGAGCAAGCAGGTAAGCTTGGTTCTCTGATCGGGCAGATCACTGGCACTCTCTATGCGCATGAAGAGATCGAGCACGTCTATACGTGGGTGTTTGGGGATGCAGTTGCCCATCTCCATGTCTGGCTCATGCCACGCTACAAAGGCACTCCCAGAGAGTATTGGGGGACAAAGGTAACCGAATGGCCGGAGGCGCCAAAAGGTGGGCATGCTGAGATGGCCCAGTTCATCTCCGAGCTTAAAGAGCTGATGACCGAGAGCGCCTGATCTCCAATAGAAAAACCCGGAGCACGGCCCCGGGTTCTTTTTCTGTCTCACGCTGGAGCGTATTCCCGAAAAGTGGTTCCGGTTTTCGGATAAGAATACGCGCACAAGCTCTGGAGTGTTAGGCAGGTGCTGTCGCACTCTCGATGACTTTGTCCGCGGCCTTGCCGGAAAGCTCGGCCAGATGGTCAAAGTTGCGGGAGAATGTGGCCACACCGGCTGTTGCAGAGCGAAGCTCCACAATAAGATCGCTGAGCTCACTTTCTGGGATCATAGCTTCCACTTCATCCCAGCCATCCCAGTCATCACGAGCGTCAAACCCGAGGATCTGACCGCGACGACCAGAGACAATCGCGTTAATGCGCGCCGTCGTCTCTGACGGACAAGCCACAACAACCTTGTCGATTGGCTCAAGCAGCACAGGCTTACATTCCTTCAGGCCATCTCTCATGGCCAGAATACCAGCCATACGGAACGCCTGATCAGAGCTGTCCACGGAGTGGTAGGAACCATCCTTCAGCGTCACAGCCACATCCACGACCGGGAAGCCCAGAGGCCCTTTCTCAAGCGCTTCTTTCACGCCTTCGCCAACAGATGGAATGTACTGCTTTGGCACCACACCACCGGTGATCGTGTCATTGAAGCTGTGGCCCTCACCGCGAGGCATTGGCTGAATGGCCAGCACCACATCACCAAACTGACCATGACCGCCACTCTGTTTCTTATGGCGCCCACGCAGCTCAGTTTTACCGCGAATGGTTTCCTTGTATGGAATGCGAGGTTCAAAGCTCTTCACGGAAAGGCCATAACGGCCAGTCAGTTTCTCAAGAGCCACACGCAGGTGCATTTCACCCTGCCCTTCCAGAACGGTCTCACCAGTGCTCTGCACCTGTGTCACGCTCAGGGATGGATCTTCATCCACCAGCTTGGAAAGAGCAGTAGAGAGGCGCACCTCATCCTTACGTTCAGTAGCCTTGATGCCTTTGGAAAGCACAGGGTCAGGGCTGCCCGGAACAAAGAGAGTTTCCTTAGGCTGTGCACCCACAGCAAGGGTCATGCCTGTTTCAATGTCATCCAACTTGCCAAGTGCCACCAGATCACCAGCCGCAGCTTCCGTGATCTTCTTCGGCTGCAAACCAAACATCTGGAAGAGACCAGAAGGACGATACTCTTCGCCATGGCTATCATAGAGAAGCGCGCCTTCTTTCAGCGAACCACCAAACAGACGGGCAACAGAGAGCTTGCCGCCATGAGAGGTGTGATAGGTCTTCAGTACCTGAAGAACCGCCTCATCCTCACCAAGGCCAAGGCGCTTGCGGGTATCAACCACATCCGGTGCATCATGGCGCAGAGCCTTTAGCAAACGACGGATGCCATTGCCTTTGATCGCGCTGCCAATGAACACAGGGCAGATCTCACCGCGCTGCATTTCCTGCACAAGATCGTCGAAAATGATTTCATTCTCAGGAGACTCATCCTCAAGGAGCTGCTCCATCAGAACATCATCGTGGTCAGCCAGCATTTCCATCATGGCATAGCGCGCTTCCACCTCACGACCGCGCTCATCATCAGGAATTTCAATAGTCTTGCTTGGCTTGCCATCCTGGTAAACAAAGGCTCGTTCCAGCGCCAGGTCAATAAAGCCTGTCGCCACGCCGTTCTCCCAAATCGGGATCTGGCGCAGAACCATCGGCAAACTGGAAGCTGGCTGCAATGCCTGAAGCATCGCCCGCACACTGCCGGTTGCCTTGTCAATTTTGTTCAGGAAGAGAACGTGCGGGATATTCCGCTGTTCAAGTGATTTCAGGATGAGCTGAAGAGCCGCTGTCTTCTTTTCATCTGGTTCAGCAACAACAACGGCAATATCAACACCGTTTAAGACACTGTTGCCTTCATGAAGAAACTCTACGGATCCAGGGCAGTCGATAAATGTGAAGTGATCGCCCTTGTAGGTGCAGGTGGCAATGTTCGCCTCAACGCTCATTGCGTGATCACGCGCTTCGTCACTGCTGTCACCCAGTGAGCTTTTCGCGTCAACACTTCCCTGTCGCCCAATAGCCCCCGTTCGCGCTAGAAGAGCTTCCAGCAGTGTGGTCTTGCCACTTGCGAAAGGTCCAATAATGGCAACCGAACGAGGGCTGCTAACCCTGCCTCCGGCAACTCCGACATGCTTTTCTCCCATGATCCATACTCCCTGTTTGGGTTTGGGAAGCAGGCACGGGCGTCTGCGCCATGGCGGCGCAAAATCACACGCGCCTTCCAGAGAATTATAAGACTCTGGATAAGTATCGTCACTCGGAAACGCTGTGATATGCAAGCGCCAAAACAACGACGGACTGAAACGTGACAGTCCGCCGCACAATATGAACCGGTGCAATTTATAAGGATCAAAGGGTTAGGTTTCACCATCCCCCTAAGATTTAAAGGATCACTGCTTGGTCAGCCGCAACCCTGTTACACCAGCTGTAATGTTCGCGCCGGTCTGTCCCTGTAGGCTCAAAGGCTGCAGTGCGATGGAGCGGTTCAGGCCGCCCAGCAGAACGTTGGCTTGCACACCAGCACCCAGTGTCACACCAGCTGAAACACCGCCATAGTTCCCGGCAAGAGAACCCGGCTTCAGATTGGCCTTAGGTGCCACAACACCCCAAACCAGCGTACCAGAGGTCACAGGACCGATATCCAGACCATAACTGTTGATGGTACCGGTATAGCCCTCGATGCGTTTGCCACTGGGTGACTTGAACACACAGGACAGCTCATGGGAGGAGCCAACAATGAAGTTGGTGCCAGCCACCAGATCACAGGTCAAAGACCCGACTTCCACACCGGGACGATCTTTCTTTGGTTCTTCAGGAGGAGTTGCAGGAGTGTCAGCAGAATAGGCGGAAGTGCTGAAACCAAGAGCGGCGACAGCAGCTAAAGCAAGGCATTTTCTCATTATTGTTCTCCAATGCTCAGGCACTACGACCTTTGCACAATGGGAGACCAAACAGTATGGCCTGTCAAAGCCTTGCTACGATCAGAGTGAACACTCCGCTTAGTTCAGCTGTTATTTTTACCTAGTGATTAGCGTTAGAATTCGTGATTAGGATTTTCACCATAAACTCTGGACAGCCCCTTCTCACCTGCCCCTCCTCCACGCCAGTTAACCCTAAGTTTTCCTTAAAGGATTTGCCCGCGCCTACGAAAAGCCGCGCATCCAGAACGGCTTAGCTCAGAAAAATCGATAAATCATATATCACAAACAGATTTCAGCGAGCCGTAAACCAATTATTAACCATAGATATTAAGCCTAACGATTTGACCCAAAATGGGACACTTTAGAACAATGTTTTAAATAAAAAACGGAATGCTCCACTCAGAAAATTGAGTACGGAGAATCAGCAATGCGCTCCAATTTTAAGACACTATTGTTTGGCGTAACCGGTGCAATAGCCATTGCAACTCTTCCAGCGATCGCGCAGGCAAATCCCATCAATGCCCGCATCACCACTGCTTTCGGGGCTCTCGAAGGCAAGATGCTGGGCCTGTTGTCAGGAACAGCTGCGTTCGGGCAAGGCCCGGGCTTTGCATCCCAGTTTGATGCGACCGCAGGCGGAACCAGAGACTATGGCTTCTATGCCGGCACTGGCCGCATGGGCTTCCGCACGCAAGACTACAACTACTTCGGTCTTGTAGGCTCTGCAGCACAGATCAACGGTGGTGCCGGATCCCTCGGCTACGTTGGTGCAGAAGCACAGGTTCACTTTGAAAATCTGTCCGTCGACGGTTTGATCGGTGTGCAGATGATCGACGACATGGGCTCAGTCATGGGCGGTGCAACTGCATCTTACTATGCCAGCGAAAATGCCCGCTTCTATGCCGGCTACCGCTACCTGCGTGAAAATCATATCTATGCAATGGGTATGGAGTTCAAGCCAGGCACAGAAACTGCCAATGGCATGACGATGTTCGCAGACCTGCGCTCAGAGAAGCTCGAAAACGCATCCATCATGCTGGCGTTCGCTTCTCCTTTGCCGATGCACAGACACTGGTTGAAGAAAGCCGCGGTACATTCGTCAACAACAGCTACATTCTGGACGCCCTCCTCCCGGACTAAGCCTCCAGTCTCGCGAAACACCTAAAACAAAAAAGGCGCTGCGTGATGCAGCGCCTTTTTTGTATCTGTCGCTTGAAACCGAATGCCTGAGATCTCCCAGACACCCATTTCAGAAAATTGCTTACTTCAGGTTTCCGCAGAAACGCTGAATACGAGTGCATGCCTCGGTCAGAGCTTCAGTGGAAGTCGCGTAGGAAACGCGGAAGTTTGGACCCAGACCAAACGCAGAACCCGGCACAACAGCAACACCTTCTGTTTCCAGAAGCTCGCTTGCAAAGTCCAGATCAGTCTCAAGGACCTTACCGGATGGCGCCGTCTTGCCGATGGTGCCAGCACAGGATGGGAACACGTAGAACGCACCCTCTGGAACTGGACACTCAAGGCCAGACGCCTGGTTCAACATGGAAACAACCAGATCACGACGATCCTGGAAGACCTTGTTGTTGACCGGAATAAAGTCCTGCGTACCATTCAGCGCTTCAACCGCAGCTGCCTGAGAGATGGAGCACGGGTTGGAGGTGGACTGAGACTGGACCTTCGCCATTGCTTTGATCAGATCAACAGGGCCACCAGCATAACCAATACGCCAACCGGTCATGGAGTACGCTTTGGAAACGCCGTTCACGGTCAGAGTGCGCTCATAAAGCTTAGGCTCGATCTGTGCAGGAGTGGTGAACTCAAAGTCGTCATAGACCAGATGCTCATACATGTCGTCAGACATGATCCAAACATGCGGATGCTTCAGCAGCACGTCGGTCAGAGCTTTCAGCTCATCACGGGTGTAGCCAGCGCCGGACGGGTTGGATGGTGAGTTGAAGATCAGCCATTTGGTTTTAGGCGTAATCGCCGCTTCCAGAGCTTCCGGAGTGATCTTGAAAGTCTTCTGATCCGCTTCAACAACCACTGGCTCACCACCAGCGAGCAGCACCATGTCCGGGTAAGACACCCAATATGGGGTTGGGATAAGAACTTCATCGCCCGGATTGATGGTTGCGATCAACGCATTGTAGAGCACCTGCTTACCACCGGTACCGACAGTAATCTGGTTTGGCTCATATTTCAGGCCATTGTCGCGCAGAAACTTCGCGCTGATTGCCTGTTTCAGCTCAGGAGTGCCATCAACCGCTGTGTATTTTGTTTTGCCGCCATTAATGGCTGCAATCGCAGCAGCTTTAATGTTTTCTGGCGTGTCAAAATCCGGCTCGCCAGCACCAAGGCCGATAACGTCGCGGCCAGCGGCTTTCAGTTCGCGTGCCTTCGTGGTCACTGCAATCGTTGCAGATGGTTTCACACGAGACAGCGAGTCAGCGATAAAGCCCATAATGCCCTCCAATAGAAGCGGGTGCGTTCTTCGCAAAATAAGTGCGCGCAGACCCTAAGGCGCAGACCATGGCTTGGCAAGCGCAAACAGGCTAGTTTTTCGGCTCAAATTTCGCCAAAGACTGCAGATTTTTTCAAATATTACTCCCCAGATATAATCGCAGGTTCTGTGACGCAGCGTCTCTTGTATTTCTGGCAGAACAGCGATAAGCAGCCCATACATTGCAACACCAAAAAATTTAGCTGGTGAAACCAGAACAGAGAGCCCAACTCCCGTGAACATCCTGCTGCGAAAACTCCTAGAAAATCAGTTCATTCGCTTTGGAATGGTTGGGGCTCCGGTCTTGTGGTGGACCTCGCCGCCCTCGCCTTCTTCTGGCAGGTAGTTAGCCTCGATCCCCTCATCGCGCGAATCCTGTCCATCTGGGTTGCCATGACCAACAACTGGTTCTGGAATCGCGTCTTCACTTTCCGCTCAGAAGGCAGCCCGCTGGGTGAGTATTTCAGATTCGTTCTGGTCAACAGCGTGGGTGCGGTCATCAACTACAGCACCTATGGCGCGCTCATCACCCTGATCGATGGCTTCTCCACCTATCTGGCCGTGATCCTCGCCACGTTCGTCTCCATGACATTCAACTTCGTGCTCTCAAAGATCTACGCATTCAAAAGCTAAGTCTGGCTAAACTGTATGAAAATGACGGGTTTAGGATGTGCCGACAGGGCAATAAACAACCCTGCCAGCACCATGCACTCAGGTCCGCCAGCACCTATAATTTCTGGGAGATTTGATTGTAATTTCGCCCTTGAATCAAATGCTACTCGTAGGTGCAGCGCACAAACAAGTCCTGCCGTAGCGGTATATACTGTTTTTTTTAACCATAACGATATCCAGTATTCCGCTCAGTAGAACTACATACGAAAAGTTTGAGCAGTTCACTAACGGCCATTTAACCAAATCCCTTTTCTTTTCCGCCGCTTAAATCGCCTATTACAGCTGGCAGCGCCATACTGCCCGTGAGCCCGATTGGAATGCAGGCAGGTGTTCCATAAGTTCCACTTGCAGAATAATTCCGAACAGGAGTAACGTTCTCCTACAGCAATAAGCGGGGACGCAAGATGGCCGTAGAACTAGCACTATCTGCAGATACTGTTCGCATGATCGTACAAAAAGCGCGCGCTGTTTCCGAAAGCCTGCCAGACACTTACGAAGACGGGCACGAAGGCGATCTGTCCTTCGACACGGAAAAACTGGAAAACGTTCACCACCATGACGGGCTTGCAGAAGAAGAACACGATGACTTTTCTGAGTCTGAGCTGAGAGAAATCATCGACGATCTGAACGTCGATGAAGCAACTGAGCTGGTTGCAATCGCCTGGATCGGACGGGGAGATTATGATCAGGGAGACCTCGATCTGGCCTTCGCCGAAGCACGTGAACGATCTACTTCTCCGGTCTCAACCTACCTGCTCGGGTTACCACTCTTGCCTGATTATCTTGAGGCTGGTCTCGAAGCTCTAAATCTATGAGAAAATATGGGCCATAGCAGTTTTGCAATTGAGTGATCTGCTTAAGCTCAACCTGTGGTATCTCGAACACACCAATTTCCAGTAATATATACTTTCTGTATTCGATGTTATCCGCGTCTATCGGCCCCTACTCAGGAACACAACTGACCCGGGCCGCAGGGGGACACAATGAGAACCTCGCCAGTTGACTACCATCGTAAAGAACACGTCGACCATGCCCAGTCACCATGGCCTGTAGCGGCCACCATCATTGCCGCCTTTGTCGGCATCATGTTTATGGTCCTCTTCGTCTTTTAAAGTATCTTTCATTTGGTTGATCTCAACCGGATGACAAAGAGCCGTGCCTGAAAGACAATTGCCAGCACACGCAGCACGAGCGTAAGCAAACGCAACGTATCTGGCAGTGATCAGAAGCTCAAAATCGTCTTGAGAGAATTTCAACGGAAGCGTTGACAGACCGCTTGCGGCGCCTATTCGCTTGCAGTACAGCTGCGGCATGACTAGGGCATCTGCAAACATTCTTCTTCTAATGGCCGGCCTCATCTGGGGCATGGCCTTTGTCGCGCAGTCAACCGCAATGGAAAATCTTGGCCCATTGCAGTTCACTGGCCTGCGCTTTCTTCTCGCG
The DNA here is from genome assembly GCF_001310815.1 of Pseudovibrio denitrificans JCM 12308. Taxonomy (GTDB): domain Bacteria; phylum Pseudomonadota; class Alphaproteobacteria; order Rhizobiales; family Stappiaceae; genus Pseudovibrio; species Pseudovibrio denitrificans. Next base: position 99,913 of record NZ_BAZK01000018.1, on the reverse strand, counting down.
ACTCTGGTAATCCTGCCATTTGCTCTGCGAGAACGCCGCATTCACAACACTAAAAAGCTGACCAAGCACATATGCCGGCACTTTTGACGATTTGTGTTGCCTTCACTCTGGGCACGGTTCTGCAACAATACGGCATCGTCATCACCAGCGTCACCAACGCCGGATTTCTGACAGCCATCTATGTTGTGCTGACGCCGATCCTCGTGACACTGTTCTTTAAAGGACGTCCCCACTTCCTCGTCTGGCCTGCCAGCTTGTTCACGTTGCTTGGCATCTACCTGCTCGGCGGAGGTCTGACAGCTCTAAATGCCGGCGACCTGCTCATGCTGGTCTGCGCCGTCTTCTGGGCACTGCAGGTGATCTTTGTAGGACGCCTCGCAAGCACATCAGGCCGCCCGATCACCATCGCCGTCATCCAGTTCGCATCTATCGGCGTGATCTGCGTGTTCCTCTCTCTTTTCTTCGAGAGCTATTCCCTGCAGTCATTGCAGAACGCATGGTTTGAGATCTTCTTCGCAGGCGCTTTGTCAGGCGGTGTTGCCTTCACATTCCAGGCGTTCGGCCAGCAATGGACAACCCCATCCGACGCCGCAATCATGCTCTCATCAGAAGCTCTGTTCGCAGCACTGGCAGCTGCTGTCATTCTGGGAGAACGCATCGCCCCAATCGGCATGGTCGGCTGCGCTCTGATCTTCAGCGGCATCCTGCTGGTGGAAGTCGGACCGCACTACATCAAATCCAGGCGCAGTGTGGCACAGGCCGAATAGCCTAACCGACATCACCATCAAAAAAGGCAGCCCTTCGGCTGCCTTTGTTATATCTGGACTTACTTGTCTTCCAGCCGATCCAGTATCTGAGAGATCTTGGTGCCCATGCGGCCACCCGGCACCACAGTGCGTGCACTCTTCAGATCCTCAGCATTGTCTTCACCCACCTTGATAATCATCGCCATACCAAAGCGACCATGAATGCCGCAGGTCACGCCATAAATGCCCGGCGTATCAAAGGTCACATTCCGGTCAGGAGACATCTTGCTGAACTTGAACTTCGGCCCACCTTCCGGTGTCATCTTCTTGATCGAAATAACAGTGTGGTTGCCGTCAAAATTATCAAACTTAACAGTGGCGCCCAGCGGAACTTCAAGCAGATCCGGCTCAAACCGGAACATATGAGAAGGCGTATTCGCACTGGCATCAGTCACCTGATTAACGGAATACGTCTTACCCTCCTCAGCAAGCGCACCACCCGCCATCAACACACTCAGGGCCAAGGTTGAGAGAATTCTTTTCATCGAGACACGTCCAACTGCAATTCGGAATTATTATCAAGAATGCGTCCCTAACGGGTAGACTGCATTGATCTAACGCAGCTAAATCTCAAAATGCACGGTTTGAGTTGTCTCTGAATACTCGATCATAACCAAACTCTTGTTCAAGAATCTAAGCAACCAGGAATTGGTAGGTTTTCAGCAACAAAAACAGAGATTGATAAGCAGCAAGAAGATCACCAACTTCCCATAATATGGGCTCTTCTATCTGTCTGAGCCTGCAGACCGCTACATCTCAAAGAGGATTGTGTCCAATGGAACTGATGGAAGAAGTTTGCCTCATACCCCGCCGGACACTTTTCGATCCCTTCGAACGACTTTTAGTCCGAATTAGTCCTTGTGGGCAGTGGATCGCCTTTAAAGCACCCATCAATGGCGTTCTCAATCTTTGGCTTATGAGCAGTGAAGATCCGAAGTCAGCCAGACCACTCACATCCTTTAGCGATCGCCATATCGGTCTCACACTCCGTTGGTCACCCGACAGCAGCCGCATTCTGATTTCTCGAGATCAGGTTGGAGATGAAAACTTCCATATTCTAAGTGTCCCAGTTGATGGCACAGATCCGGTGGCCTTGAGCCCGGAAACTGGCGTCAAAGCATTTCTTCAAGAACCACCAACCAAACACACTGATGAAGTCCTGATCGCTCACAATCAACGGACAACAAAACGCTTCGACCTCTACAGAGTCTCTCTCACCACCGGAAACAGTCAACTTATTGAGAAGAATGACCAGTTTGCAGGCTTCTTCACCGACAGCGATTTTAACGTCCGCCTCGCCCGCCGTTATACGGAAAAAGGTGAGATAGAATACCTTCATCGATCAGATGGCAAGGAATGGCAACGCTATTCGCTCATCCCCTTCGAAGACAGCCTGACAACCAGACCGATTGAGTTCAGCAAAGACGGGCAAACCTTGTTCTGGATCGATAGTCGCGGACAAGACAAAGCAGTGGCTATGGCAGAAGATGTGCAAACACGAACCACCACTCTGTTGGCACAACATCCGCAAGCAGATGTCAGCAACTTGTTGCTCCACCCCCTTACAAACTACCCACTTGCCGCTACTGCTACTTATGCCCGTGCAGATTGGCTCCCTATAGATCCAGACCTCGAACAAACTCTTTCTTATTTGGAGGAGACGTTTTCTGGCGATATCGACATCACCAGCATGTCAAATGACACTCAGAAACTCGTTTTCGCTCATATGCAGGACAATAAGCCAGTTGAGTACTTCAACTTCAACAGAGCAACCAGAGAGGCTATACCTCTGTTTTCGGCACAGCCAAAGCTGAGCAACTTACCATTAGCAAACATGTCATCCGTGGTCATAAAGACAAGAGATGACTTGGACCTAGTCTGTTATCTGTCACAACCAGTCAATGCAGAAAAACCCTGCCCAATGGTGCTGCTCGTACATGGTGGCCCGTACATGAGAGACATTTGGAGACTAGACCCGACCCACCAGTGGCTGGCAAATCGAGGCTATGCGGTGCTCTCTGTCAATTTCAGAGGATCTACCGGATTTGGAAAGACGTTTGTAAACGCCTCCACCAAGGAATGGGGCGGCAAAATGCAAACCGATTTGCTGGATGCAGTCGATTGGGCGATTGAGAAAGGTATCGCCGATCCAAACCGCATCTGCATCATGGGCGGCAGCTATGGTGGCTTTGCAGCTTTGACCGGTCTTACTCAGACACCCAAAAAGTTTGCCTGCGCCGTTGATTTGGTCGGCATATCCAATCTTATGAGTTTCCTCAACACCATCCCCGACTACTGGAAAACATGGAAGACCGTCTACAAGAACCGACTTGGCGATTACACAACTGAAGAAGGTCGCGCCTTCCTGAAAGAGCGCTCTCCTCTGACACACGTCAGTCACATTGAGAAACCACTACTCATCGTACAGGGCGGCCAAGACGTTCGCGTTAAGGCATCTGAGTCAGAGCAAATCGTTTCTGCGATGCAAGATCAGGATATCCCTGTGACGTACGCTCTTTTTCCGGACGAAGGGCACGGCATTCAGAAGATGCACAACCGTCGTGCCTATCATGCGATAGTCGAGCAGTTCCTCGCCCAGCATCTGGGTGGGAAAGCCGAGCCTGTCGGAACTGATTTTGAAGGATCATCCCTTCAATTTCCGGCAGGCCGCGAGTTGATCGAAGGTCTCTGAAACCTTTACTTCAACGCTTCGGCAACAGCGCCTGTCAGGTTTGTTGCCACTGGGGCGCCGGTGGCGATGAGGCGGTTGTGGGCGTACATGCCAGTGGAGACGAGAACAGCAGAAGCGCCGAGGCCCTTTGCTGCGTCAAAGTCATCAATGCTGTCGCCAATCACACAGACGCTGGAAGGATCCACGCCGAGCTTGTCGATATGCGCGCGAAGGGCATCAATCTTGAAGTGCTTGCTCAGATCCTGTGCGCCATCAACCCGGGTGAAGTGCTCGTAGATGCCGTTGTGACGAACCAGAGAAACCAGCTCCTCATGCGGTGCCATGGAGAGAATGGACTGGCTTTTGCCTGCGCCGCTGATAGCTTCAAGCGCGTGCAACGCGTCAGGAGCCAGGGGCAAATCGTACATCACCGGCTCATAGACTGCACCAAACCCGCTATAAAATTCAGAGAGCTCAACGTCTGTTGCATCGCGCCCCATCACAGCCTTGAGATAATCGGCAAAAGGACGCGTATGATGCTGCCGCACATCATCGAACGTTACACCGGTCAAACCAGCCTTTGCAAAAGTATCGATGCCGTATTGTGCTGTGATCTCAAAATCATCCAGCAGGGTACCGTTCCAGTCCCAGACAATGTGCTTAATCATAGACCTAACCAGTTTCAGGATATCGCCGTAAAGTGCCCGGTGGCGCTAACGGATATGCAAACAGAACATTTGCCTCACATGTGGTGCAAACAGTGACGCCTGTCAATGCTGCGCATCTCCGTAGAAAGAGACGCGAAGCAACAAGCTACAGCTGTTGGACTCGGTTAGTTCTTCTTCCTGAATGTCCGCGTACCCGGACGTCCACCAGAGCTGCGGCCTGATGTTGTCCGGCGTTTCTTCCTCTCACCCGTGGCACCAGCAGGTGTCGGCAGATCCGTTCCCGGTCCCATCTCACCTAGCCGCGGTTTGTGCACCTTGCTGCCAGCATCGGCTTTCTCCGCCTCTGCCTTGGGCAAGTTGCCGGAAGCGCCATATTTCTTCTTACCGCCAAAACCGCCAGTCTGCTGCTCTACGGAAGACTGCCGCGCCATCGGATCATCCGCCACCGCAAGCTCAGTCTCCTGCAGACGTTTGACCTCATCACGCAGCCGCGCTGCTGTCTCAAACTCAAGATCAGCCGCCGCTTCACGCATCTGCTTCTCAAGGTCTTCAATGTGGGCCTTGAGGTTGTGACCAATGGTGGCCCCTTCCTCAGCAAAGCCAGCATCCACCGAAACGTGATCCTGCTCGTAAACGCTTTCCAGAATATCGCCGATGGAGCGCTTCACGCTCTCCGGCGTGATGCCATGCTCTTCGTTATACGCTTCCTGCTTGGCACGACGACGGTTGGTTTCCGCAATCGCCCGCTCCATAGAACCTGTCATGTTGTCTGCGTACAGAATAACCTTACCATCCACGTTACGCGCCGCACGACCAATGGTCTGCACCAGCGAAGTTTCAGAGCGCAGGAAGCCTTCCTTATCCGCATCCAGAATGGCCACCAGAGCACATTCCGGAATATCAAGGCCCTCACGCAACAGGTTAATCCCGATCAGCACATCAAACGCACCGAGACGAAGATCACGAATGATCTCAATACGTTCCAGCGTATCAATATCCGAGTGCATATAACGCACACGCACACCGTTTTCGTGAAGATACTCGGTCAGATCCTCCGCCATGCGCTTGGTCAACGTGGTCACCAGCGTACGGAAGCCATTTGCCGCCTTCTCACGCACCTCACCCAGCAGATCATCCACCTGCGTCTTGGCAGGCCGGATCTCGATATCAGGATCAGTCAGGCCGGTCGGGCGGATAACCTGCTCAGCAAACACCCCTCCGCTCTCATCCATCTCCCAGCCGCCCGGTGTCGCGGAAACTGCGACCGTCTGCGGACGCATGGCGTCCCACTCTTCAAACCGGAGCGGACGGTTGTCCATGCAGGACGGCAGACGGAACCCATACTCCGCAAGCGTTGCTTTACGCCTAAAGTCACCCCGGTACATGGCGCCAATCTGCGGCACGGTCACGTGGCTTTCATCAATAAACACAAGCGCATTGTCAGGCAGATATTCAAACAGTGTTGGCGGCGGCTCACCCGGCGCACGGCCCGTCAGATAGCGAGAGTAATTCTCAATACCCGCACAGGCACCCGTCGCTTCCATCATCTCCAGATCAAACGTACATCGCTGATCCAGCCGCTGCGCTTCCAGCAGACGGCCATGATCATTGAGCTCATCAAGACGATGTTTCAGCTCTTTCTTGATGGACTTGATCGCCTGATTAAGCGTCGGCTTCGGCGTCACATAGTGTGAGTTCGCGTAGATCTTCACCAGCTGCAGCTCACCGGACTTCTTACCCGTCAGCGGATCAAACTCGGTGATGCTTTCAATCTCATCGCCCCAAAGGGAAATACGCCACGCCCGGTCCTCATAGTGCGCCGGGAACACTTCAATCGTATCCCCCCGTACGCGGAACGTTCCACGCTGGAAAGCCGCATCATTGCGCTTGTAGTGCAAGGCCACCAGATCCGCGAGCAACTGCCGTTGCTCAATCTTCTCTCCAACTTCCAGCTTGAAGGTCATCGCCGTATAGGTCTCTACCGAACCAATACCGTAGATACAGGAGACCGACGCCACAATGATAACATCATCACGCTCCAACAGGGCACGGGTCGCCGAGTGGCGCATCCGGTCAATCTGTTCGTTGATGGAGCTTTCCTTCTCGATGAAGGTATCCGTCCGAGCTACATAGGCTTCCGGCTGATAGTAGTCGTAGTAGGAAACGAAATACTCAACCGCATTGTTCGGGAAGAACGCTTTGAACTCCCCATAAAGCTGTGCGGCCAGTGTCTTGTTCGGCGCAAGGATCAATGCCGGGCGCTGGGTCTGCGAAATCAGCTGCGCCATGGTGAAGGTCTTACCCGACCCCGTTACACCCAGCAGCACCTGTGTTTTATCACCATCCGCCAAACCAGCTTTCAGATCCGCAATCGCTTTCGGCTGGTCGCCTTTCGGCTCAAACTCAGATTCCAGAGAAAAGGCAACGCCGCCCTCAGACTTCTGCGGACGCTCTGGTCGATGCGGTACCCACGCATCTTCCCCCGTTTCATCAGAACGTCCCTGCTCAATCAACCGTGCCAGCGCCTGAACAGTCGCAGTCGCACCGGTAATCGTCTCTTCCTTGGCCTTCTTCCGCTTTTTCTTTGTCTCCTTGACGTGAGTATCAAGCAGCTTCTCAGCGTCTTCCAACGAGATGTCCAAACCGGCAATCGGGTTCAAACCACCCTTGGCCCGCTCACGCGGATCACTGGTCGCCCCCATAGACGTACCCCGCGCAGATTTCGCAGGAGCCTTCTTATCCTTCGCAGCCGATTTCTTAGCCGCAGGTTTCTTAGCTGCCGTTTTCTTCTTTGGCGCAGGCTTCTCTTCAGCTGGCTGCTCGGCTTCTTTCTTTGCCTTCAGACCAGAAAGATCTTCTTCAGCAAGCTGATCAGCCCAGTCAGAAACAGAGCCGGACAACGGACTGCCGGAAAGAGCTGGCTGCGGAGCCTCACCAAAGCCGGAGGAAGACCCTTCAGCTTCTGGGAGTGAGGATGAACTGGAAGTTTTTGTGGGGCGCTTAGTCATGGGCACACTATGCCGCGAGTCATTTGGAAAAGAAAGTATGTTCTTCCTTCGTTCCATCACTCTCGCGTAATCATCCTCTTAATTTGTAAGGACAGTTTTGAAAGAACCCGTTGCCCTCTCTTAACCAGACTGAATGCATTGGATTGAGTGGTGCCTGAGGTTGCCGCAGACTGCGCTTCAACAGCCAGAGCGTGTTCTGGCCCGCACAGATAAACACAACCGCTCTCTCTCACTCACCGAGCAGGACAATAAGAATGAAAAAAACACTTTTCGGACCTGGTGCCATAACCACATTTTCTGCCGCCCTCCTCCTCGCGTCCGCCACCCAAGCAGCGCCTTCCAAAAACGTAAGCGGTGAGGTCCTCGTCCCACTCAACTACATCATCGGCTTAAAAGAAGACGGTTCATCCGACCAGGCTGTGACAGAAGCCTGCGAGAAAAAGTATGAAGTGGGCATGGGCAAGGAAATCTTTGTCGAGTACCAGATCAGCCCAACACAAAACCGCGCGGTTGCGCTGGTGGAAGACACCGAAGTCAGGCTCACCCCTCTCGGCATCCCGGAGACCTACTCATTCACCTCAGATAAAATGCCGGATGTGTTGAAGCAGAAAGGTTCCTACGTGTGATCTTCACAATGGAAGATGATTTTGATGACGAAGTGGTCCACATCATCGCCGCTGGAGATCAGCCAACAGACAAGTGCTTCCTCAGCACCGAAGCCTTCAAGCTGAGACAATAAGGCGAATGCCTTACACAGCAACCGCCCGCCAACACACACCGCTCAGCACATTCGCAGTGATGGTGTGCTTTGGCACTGCAGTTCTTTTGGGATCAGCCGGCAACGCAAATGCCCGGCTGATCACAGAAGAACTCATGCTGCCCATCGCCCACTTCGGCACCGCCGTCAGCACCGGACTGGCCTCCTCAAACATGACTGACCACTGCCAGTCCATCTATGACGAGTTTCGCGGAACAGCTGTTTTCGTCGACTATGAAATCGACACCAGCTCAACCTACGCCTTCGCCGAGATCGCCGTCGCAGGCGAAATCGTAAAAATGACCCCACATCCCATCAAGGCCCACTACAAGTTCTTCAGCAACAAGCTGCCCAAACACCTGGCCAGCCTCGGCGCACAAGCGGTGATCTTCCGGATCAACAACAAGTTCAAACATCCTTCAGTCGAAATCCGCTTCAGCAACAACAACCGCTACGAATGCCACCTCATCGCCTCATCCCCCAAATAAAAAAGGGCCAGAGATCACCATCCCCGGCCCTATAATTCTCAAAGATACAACAACTTAGAACGCGACGCGGATCTTGGAAGAAACAGCGAAGTTCCAGGAGGAGTCGTATTCGTAGTCGGTGTTGACTTCAGAGTTAATAGCCGCAGTCTTAGAGATGTCATAGCTACCTTCACCTGAAGTCTTGAAGATTGCTCGCCCGCCAAGTGAGAACTTAACATTATCTGCCAGATCGTAGCTACCACCAAGGCTGAGGGAATAGGTATCAGAGTAAGGGCCACCGATGCCCTTGTCCCAAGTAACACTGCTTCCAAGGCTAAGCTTGTCTGTCAACTTATGACCGATACCAGCTTCGACAATCCAGCCATCAGAGTAACCAAGATCGCGGACTACTTTTGTTGGCACTGGACCACCTGGAGAAGCAACATCTACAGCGAGCTCGTTAAGGACACTCCAATCAGTCCATTTAACTCCAACTGTCGCCAACCATTTAGGAGCGATGCCGGTCTGGACCTTAGCCTCGATTGATTGAGGAAGAGTCGCTTCTGCATGTGAACCGAAACTTCCAATATTCTGAATAGTGAGATCGCCGTCAAGCTCTATATCAATTGCAGATTCATACGCAATCATTGCACGCAAGGCAATTTCAGGTTTCTCAAATGCAGCACCGATGCGATAGCCATATTGGCGCTCTGAATCCACATTGATATCTGTATCCAGATCGATAGTGCCAACAGGAAGGCCACTACTAGGATCGATAACTGGTGCCAAGGTTTTCGACAGCTGCTCATAGTTAACTGTCACAGAACGCAAACCACCGAACACACGAACGAAGTTACCGTTGCTCACTTCGTGCTTGTAGCTCAACATTGCATCGAAGCCCAATGCGTCAGCATTGGTTTCGCCAATAGCATAACGACCATTCCAGTCAAAGCCAGGTTGCTCGCGGATTAGATAAGGCTGGTTGAGACGCGCGTACAAATCTAGATTGTCCAGCAGTCCAACTTTTACAGCACCAGAAAACACTGCGATGTTCGGCGCAATATCGTCAGCAGATGAATTAGATGTGACTTCTGACTGACCAGTCTGATTGGTCTTTGCATTCTTGAAGTCAACGTTACGATCAGCATAGGTCGCCTGAGTTTCAAAAACAAACTTACCGTCAGCAAACAGAAGATCGTAGTCAGCAATACCTTCAGTGGACCAGCCGCCAGCGAATGCAGCAACAGGAACCATGGATACCGCGCAGCCCAGAACGGTGGTCTGAGCCAATGTTTTGAGAACACGCATGCCCTCTCCCCCTTATGTTTCCCCATATACAATGTTTAAAACACTGATTTCAGGTTCATTCAGTTGGGAGCACTTGCTTAAGATACGGAAATTGCAGCGCGTTTCACCCCAATGCGATACACATGCAATCCGCACTTAACGAGTCTCTACGTGTCTCGCGCCAGTGCAATCCCACCAATTTGCAGAGCAAACTGATATAGTTCTGACTGCATGCATAACGCATTGAGAGAAATAATCACCCCTCCCATAGTATAAATACTACGCCATTTCGTTTGGGCAGGCATTTCAAGACTTAAATATAACCTAAGGTAAATAATGATGATATATTTACTTAACTTCGGAGCAACGAAGTTAATCACCAGATGACGCCATGTATTAGACTATAGTCAAACTTACCTATACGTAAATTACTTAAGAGTTTTGAGCTAGCTTTTCCAACAAATCAACATGCTCATTTCTCCACAAAACTGTTGCACAAACAGCACAAATCGGGGTGTTGCTTGCACAAATCACACACAGTGAGGGATTCCCCGCAAATCGCAGTATGAACACCCAAAACGACAAAAGCCGGAGACAGCGCCTCCGGCTTCGCATTTGAGTTCTCGTAAATGTATCAGAATGACAAACGTATCTTAGTATTCACTGCATAAGCCCAGGACGCATCGTAGTCATACTCGTTGACCGTACCTGATGCAAAGTTAGTTGCATCACCCGATCCTGCAGTTTTGTAGATAGCTGCAGTCCCAACAGTAAACTTCACGTTTTTATTGGCAGCATAAGATCCACCAAAACCAAAAGTGTAGGTATCAGAGTAACTACCACCGACACCACGATCCCACTGCAGTGAACTTCCCAAGCTCACCTTCTCATTAAGGGCATGACCGATCCCTGCTTTAACAGTCCACCCATCCTTAAAGTTGAGTTTCCGATGAACTGTCTCACCCACCGCAGCTCCATTCACAGGGTGAAAGCTATCTACAGACAAGACATCAATTACGGACCAATCAACCCACTTCACACCAGCACTCACCAACCAACCTGGAGCAATACCAGATTGCACATTTAGTTCGACCGACTGAGGTAAAGTTAAGGATGCAGTGCTGTCAAAAGCCTTCGAGCCTCCTACGATTGTATCGCCACTGAGATCTGTTTCGATTTGAGAGTCATAAATCAGACTGGCGCGTAATGCGTATGCAGGCACTTCATATGCCACACCAACGCGCCAACCGTAATCCAATCCATCAGCTTTCAGATCCACCTCAGCAGTTCCAGCTAGTGGATGAGCTCCCTTTGAATAATAGCTCAGATCCTGAGCTTTCACCCCTGCAATTGCACGGAAGTATCGTCCCTCACCCACTTGAAATCTGTAGGCGCAGGTTGCATCAAATGCGAGCGTCCGAGCTTGTGTCTCATAACCAGAAAAACGGCCACGCCAATCAGGATCCATTTCCTCCTCAATTGATAGAGGATTATTTATGCGCGCCATGCAGTCCGCATTGTCCGTAATACCGAATTTTAATGCACCCTGATAATTCCAAATATTTGGAGTAGCGCGTGAAGTTGCTGGTCCACCTGGGTTGACTACAGTTGGCGGCACGCCTGGAATAACAAAACTGGCCGCAGTGTTGTCGTAGTCTACATTGCGATCAACGTAGGTCACAGAACCTTCGACCACAAACTTCTCAGGTGCAAAAAGCAACTCAGACGAGCCGATACCAAGCGTATCCCACGCGCCCGCTAAAGCTGAGCCTGATCCGGCCAGCACAAAGCAGCCTGCTGCGAGGCCGCGGCCTGCATTCTTTAAAACCCGCATACTCTTCCCCCAATGCTAATGGGTCTCGTGCAACTCCCCAGGGCCGGACCCACGTTTGAAGGGATGCGAAGATATGTCGTGAAAGAAGAGCCAACCCCTAAGAGGTGGCATTATGTTTAAAACATTATTTGAGCATAGATTACGACTATACTTCCTCCACCAGCACGAAAATCCCAACATCACTTCATAATAACTGCGTATATTTACCAAGTGATATATTATCCGCACATTTATCGTGGTCAATACCATCCATATGTAGTTTTGAGTATTTTTCTTCTAAACCTAACTTTATGTGAGCTACACAAATAAGCAAAATATGACTTTCGCATCAAAATGAAAACTCGCGCCCAAATGGAAAAACTCATTCAATTCTAAAGCTTACGTTTGGGTAATATCAGAAAATGTGTCGCAACACTGCGGGTCGGCCTGCAATGCCAAACCCCTTAGATTTCAGCGGGCAAAAAAAGCATATTTTTTCAATGCAATAACGACGCAGCAGCATATTTGAGGCTTAACACCACAAATATGCTGAAGCTCGAGGCCCAACTGATTCACGGCTAGCCCCATCACACATTGCGCGGGCATATCTTTTTTGAGGAAGGAGGATAAACTCTGACACCAGAGGGAATATCTTAGCTTTCAGCACATCCCTGAAAACTGAAGGTAGCCATAGAGCCACTCAACGAGAAAAACACCAAAGTAACGCAAATTTCCCTGCACAAGCCTCGATAGCTCTAGGGCCGCAAGCACACTTGAAACACCTGCTGCGCAATCTCACGCACATCAGGATCATTCGGCCGAACCAGCAGATCTTCCCAAACACCACGCTCCATCAGCTCAGCAGATGTACACTCGCAAGCTCGCGCACATTGCTCCGCATCAACGGTCTGGCTACACACTGCGGTACATGACTGTTGAAAGCTTCGCACCTGCACATCACCGAACAGACCGACATTCACACCAACCCAAACGACACCAAACAGGATCGGTTGATGAAGAAGGTAGGTCGCGAGCGAATGACGACCGAACCACGCAAAGCAACGCGAAATAACGCTCGGCGACGCAGAACCGCGCAAAAACCGCAAAAGGTCGTAGCGGGCAAAGATATCCCCGCAGCCTACGCCCAACAGCACAGGGCCAAACCAGGGAATAAGCGGCACATAATCAACGGAAACTTCGGGTAATGAGTTGAGCCCCAGCCAGAAAAACTGGCGATAAGGCAGCACGTAATCCCCCAGCCAGTGGTAGAGCAAAATCACCCCTGCCCCACATAGCAACGCAATTATGGAGTGAACCCGCAAAAACGGCAGAGCGAGCAAGCTGGAAACCACAATGGAATGCAGAATGCCAAAGCGAACCCATTGATCCTGAAAGATAAAGTAGGTTGCGACAGAAACCGCCAGCGCAGCAACAGCAACCTTAATCTCCCGCCGCCAGAAACTCTCCCATCGGATGCCATTTCTATGTGCCAACACAAGACTGAAGCCAACAAGGAAGAGAAAACTACCGGCAATCAATTGAGCGAACAGGCGCCAACCCGGCGCACCGGAGACATCCCAGCCAACAACATTGAACCAAGAGAGATCCCAGGAAAAATGGTAAATCGCCATTGCCAGAAGTGCGAGACCGCGAGCGACGTCCGCGAGGATAAGTCTGCTTGGCAATGGGTTTTGCTGCACGTTATTCCCCTATTCAGGATCTGCGAAAGCGGCTTGCACCACTACAAACGCGTTGATTATCTTCAACCTACATAAACCAACTCACCAACACAGAAAATCTCTCCGGTCCCTAAAACAAGGGAAACCCTGTATAAATAGGGAAGCTAAATAGCCAATAGGCTTCGGAATGTCCTGGAACAATAAAGGCTTAGCCCATCGCGGCAGCCGCATCTACGCCCTCCTCCTTCTCATCACCGCCATCGTGATCGTGTTTGTTGCTTTCATTTTGCGCCCCCATCAGGTTGAGATAAAAACTTCCTCCCAATGCGGTGAGGCATCCTGGTATGCCCTCACCTCTCAAACGGCCAGCGGGGAAATGATGGACCCGTCCAAACTCACGGCGGCCCACCTCACGCTTCCAATGGGCACCCGAGTGCTGGTCACAAACCTCACCAACGGCAAATCACTGACCGTGCGCATCAATGATCGTGGCCCTTATGCACAAAACCGCCTGATAGACCTTTCCAAAGCAGCTGCTGCAGAACTAGGTTTCATTAAAAGCGGTGTAACTCAGGTAAAAATCTCAGTCGCCAATGAATTCAAACAACATTTGAAAGGGCACAAATGTAATAATCAACAATATACTTTTAATAGCGCCACAAATACATTGACTGAATAAAATTTTAGGACAATTACTATACACATAAGCAATCAGAACCTAAAATAATGAATAGTCCAGAGTTCGATTGCTATGAAGTTACCGCGTAATACCAGTGCTGTTCTTTTAGCATTATGCCTGACCTTACCCAGTGCTGACCTGTTGCTGAGCCCGGCAAAGGCCAACGTGCCGCTTGTTGTGCCTGCTGGCAACCGGTTGAAGATCCAGCCAACAATCCCAACTGCATCCGCAACCCGCACCAAAGCGTTCAATCGAACCTACGAGAAGAAGTTCCAGCGTATTCTCACTGTGCTCAGAAGAGAAAACCGCCTGATCCGGAACATCAAAAAAGTCGCCACACTCTATAATATTGATCCCGTTCATATCCTCGGTGCCATCGTCGGCGAGCATACCTACAACTACGACAGCCTCGACAGCGCGCAGGGCTATTACATGAAAGCCCTGCAATACGCCCGAATTCCCATTTCATTTCAATATGATGGCGAGAAGGTTTGGAGCTTTGTAGAACGCCCGCAGTTTAATAACTGTCACCGTGAAGAAACCAGCAACAGTCGCTGGAGATGCTATGAACTCATCTGGAACTCCAAGTTCATGGGCAGACGCGTCGGCGGCATCCGCTATCCCAGAGAGCCATTCCACCGCGCTTTCTTCCGCCCTATGTTTGCCGGTCAAAGCTTCGGCTTAGGTCAGATAACCCCACTGACGGCCTTGAAGATGAACGACATGGTCAACAGCATCAGCGGCCTCCCGAGGCTCAGTTCCAAAGATGCATCAGGTCTTTATAAAACAGTGATGGACCCCAACAAATCCATCCACTACACCGCCGCAGTCCTGAGAGATGCGATCAACGCCTACAAGCAAGTCGCGAACGTCGACATCTCTGAGAACCCTGGAATCACATCCACGCTCTATAACCTCGGAAACCCTTGGGAACGCGCAATTTCTTACAGAAACAAGCGCCGCATCAGACCAGCTCACCTGCCCCGCGAGAACTATTACGGCTGGCTGATCAATGAGCGCATTGATGAACTCAGAGCCATCCTGCAATAAAAAAGGGGAGCTGAAACTCCCCTTTCCGCCACAGTATCTGAGGTTTACTTCAGGTACGGGTTGTTCAGTCGCTCGTGGCCAAGCGAAGACGCAGGACCATGTCCCGGCAGGAACGTAATGTCATCGCCCAGCGGCAAGAGCTTCTCTTTGATAGATGCAATCAGCGTATCATGATCACCACCCGGCAGATCGGTACGCCCGATTGAACCGGCAAACAGAACATCACCGGAAATCGCCAGCTTCAGATCTGTATTATAGAAGACGACGTGCCCCGGAGCATGGCCTGGGCAATGCAGAACCTGAAACTCCGCACCACCAGCAGTCACCACATCACCCTCCACAAGCCACTGATCTGGTTCAACTTTACGCACGGCATCCAGACCGAACTGCTTTGCCTGATCCTCAACGCGGTCAATTAGCGGACGGTCAGCCTCATGCGGGCCAATCACTTTCACACCCAAAGCTTCCGCCAGCTCAGCAGCCCCACCGATATGGTCGATATGCCCGTGAGTGATGAGGATATGTTCAACAGTAACGCCAAGCTCTTTCAACGCAGCAAGGATGTGATCAACATCCCCACCCGGATCAACAACAACCGCTTTTTGCGTGCTTTTGTTCCAGACGATGCTACAGTTCTGCTGGAAGGCAGTGACCGGGACAACAGTAATCTGAATTCCTGACAGATCTGCTTTATTGCTGGCATCACTCATAAGTGCTCAATCTCCAAATTCCGAATTCCACGCACCATACAGTAATCATATTTGGCGGGCTACTCTCCGCTGCATTTGAACTCAGCTAATATTACGATTTTCAAATACAACCTCCAAAGCAAGTCCAAATAAATACCATTTATAATTGCGATCACAGTCAAACATGCAAATTTCATTTGTCATCGCAAAAATATTCGATCTTTTAGAGGTAAACTATGCCGTTTTATCCTCTAATTTCTGGTCACACCCCCAATTTCATAGGGTTTTACCTCCACCTTCCCTAGGAAAAGCTTGCCCTATTACCAAACTGAACCCTATTATATGCCGCGCATTCGTGAAGACTGCCTATGTTGATCTGGCCAATATTATTACCCGGCCAAGCAAATTAGGGAGCATTTGCGGTGTAAGGCAGGTAGGAGCTCTTAACCAAAGCCCCACTAGGACATTTGATTTTATTATTTGTTTGTTTTCGGACGGGCATTTGGCTTTGAGAAAGCGAGTACATGCGGATACTGGCAGGTTTAAATCCGCAGGAAAGGCGATATTGTAATGCATAATGGGAATTCGGGTCGTCGTCCACGCAGCAAGCGAGGCGGCAAGCGCGAATTTGGGGATTCGCAGAATTTCGGCCCGGAGTTTGGGGCACCAGCTTATTTTCCAGGAGATACCGAGCGCGATGCCTACGCGCCTCCGATGATGGAAAATGAACGCAGAGGCCCCTATGGGAACCGCAACTCGGGAGGGTACGGCGGAGACCGGAATAACGGTTATCGTGCAAGCGGACACGGAGATGGTGACCGCGGCGGATATGGCAATCGTGGTGGCGGCGGCGGAGGCGGTGGCTTCCGTGATGGTCCAAACGGCGGTGGCGGCGGTCGACGCAGCTATCCTCCAGTAGAACGTGGCCCACGCCAATCAGGCACCGTTAAGTTCTTCAAACTGGATAAGGGCTTTGGCTTTATCACTCCAGATGAAGGCGAAAACGATGTGTTCGTCCATATCTCAGCCGTTGAACGCTCCGGCCTGACCACGCTCGATAGCGGCCAGCGGATTTCCTTTGAGACAGAACCTGATCGCCGGGGCAAAGGTCCAAAGGCAGTTGAACTGCGCCTGGAAGATGGTCCAGCAGCTTCATCTGAAGACTCTCAATCTCAGCCAGAGATGAACAACGATTTTGACAGCATGGGTCAGGACTAAGCCTCCTGAAGCAGCTCTGTTGATTTTCTAAAGGCAGCATTTCGCTGCCTTTAGTTTTGTCCGCAACCTGCCTCTTTGCGCCTTGTCTCCTCCCCCGCCATCAGACTATAAGGCCGACAACAAACTCAGTCACAAGCGCGGCCAACGGCAACACATTCCCTCCGGCTGCGCGAAACAAAGGCCAACAGGCGCCACTATGAACTACCGGCACATTTATCATGCAGGCAACATCGGCGATGTCCTCAAACACGTTGTTCTTGCCAACATCCTGAAGTACCTCCAGAAAAAAGATGGAGCCTACCGGGTGCTCGATACACATGCCGGTATCGGCCTGTATGACCTGACCTCAGAAAAAGCGCAGAAAACCGGTGAATGGCAGCAAGGCGTTGGCAAGGTGCTGGAAAACATTGATGCCGCATCTGATCAGGTAAAAGAAGTCCGCCCCGTGGCTGGAAACCGTTGAGAATCTCAACCCCGGTGGCGGCGTACAGTTTTATCCGGGCTCCCCGGAAATTGCCTGTATGCTCGCCAGAAAGCAGGACCGCCTCACACTGACAGAACTTCATCCAGAAGATTTTGAAGAGCTGAAGAACAATTACGGCGGGGACAAAAAGGTCAAGGTGATTGCACTGGATGCCTGGCTGGCATTGGGTAGCTTCCTCCCCCCAAAAGAAAGACGTGGCCTTGTACTAATCGATCCGGCTTTCGAAGTGGAAGACGAGTTCAAGCGCCTCGCAGAGGGCGTCATCCGCGGCTGGAAGCGCTGGCAAACCGGCACATTCGCGATCTGGTACCCGGTCAAAAACCAACGCGTCGTCAACCAACTCATTGCAACACTTGAAGAAGCTGGCATCCGCAACGCTGTGAAACTGGAACTCTCCGCAGGCCAGATCAGCGATGACAGGCCAATGAAGTCCAGTGGCATGCTGGTCATCAATCCACCTTGGACACTCACAAGAGACATGAACACAGCCCTGCCATGGCTCTGTCAGACCCTTTCTCAGGGCAAAGGTGCAGAATGGTCTGTGAAGCAGGTCATTGCTGAGTAACCCCTCAGAACCTTTGATTGACCAGAATCCGCAAATCACTGATTGCTTAAAGCGCAGGATAAAAGCTCATGCGCTTTTTTGTATCTCGTCGCGCCTCGTAAAGAGGCTGGTGCATTCACGCTTCCTGCAAGCAGCCTTCTGCTGTTCAAGACCAGCCAGCCTTTCCGTGGAGAGTGTTAATGCGCGCGAGATCAATCCTCACACTATTGACTGCAACTGTATTGAGTGTTGCCACCGGGACGACATTTGCCGCTGATCTTGCCCCTCCGGGAACTTATGACTCCAACATCCCTCAGATAGACAAGGAAGACTTCATCGATCCAGATGAGAAGGTCTATTTCGGATGGTCCGGCGACTACCTTCCAGCCTGTGACTCTGGCAAGGCCCAACGCGCTGTCGCCCGCCAAATCGCACGTGCAGTGCCCAGCTACTATGGTGGATTGCAGATCAAGCTGATTGAAGATATTCGCGAGTCCGAGTTCACGATCAGAAGACCCAGTCCTGTAGGCAGACGCTATTGCAACGGCATCGCCACCCTGACAGACGACGCCCGCTACCGAATTTATTACGCACTCGTACAATACGATGGCTTCCTTGGCATTTCGTGGGGGGTCAAAGCGTGTATCGATGGCCTCGACAAATTCCGGGTCTATGACGGCGAGTGCCGAACCGTTCGCCCAGAGCAGGAAATCATTCCGCGCTAGCAGCCTTGCTACATCATGCCTCGTAGGATGAAGGAAGCTGGAGATCTATAATCTATCCAGCTCAGTCCTACGGGTATGCAGTTGATGAAACACTATCTCGCCTACGCAAGCCATGATGGCCAAACCAGAAAAATAATTGGCAAGATCTCAGAGATTCTTGAACTCAAAGGAGAAAAGGTTGTCTTCTTCCCCCTTGCAACGGGGATGGAACCACTCCCCTCTGATCTGCAAGATACCAGCATTCTGATCGGTGCGCCTATCCGATACGGCTTTCATCTCAAGCCAGTACGCCAGTTCGTACAGCAAAATCTAAGCAAACTGAACTCGGCTAATGCAGCCTTCTTCTCAGTCAATTTGACAGCTCGAAAAGCCGAGAAGAGCACACCAGAAACCAACGCATATCTCAGGAAATTCCTCGAAAAATCAAAGTTCCAGCCAAAGCAGGCTGCTGTCTTTGCAGGTGCGCTCAACTACCCTGATTATAAACCGTGGGATCGTCTGATGATCCAGCTCATCATGAAGATGACCAATGGTCCAACAGACCCATCCCTCTCCATCGAGTTCACGGATTGGCAAGCCGTTGAACGTTTTGCAGAAGAACTCGCAAGCCCACGAGAGGCACGGGCACTTTAGCAGTGAAGTCACTTGCATTGTTGGAAGAAACACGGATATCGTGCAGACCACTCAATTCTCCTAGAGCGTCTCCCCGAAAAGTAATTCCGGTTTTCGGACAAGGATGCGCGTAACAACATGATTTAGTGTTTTACAGGTGGCTGCCATGCAAACTCTTCGTTCCTCCAGCGCTTCTCCTTTTGGTCGCAAAATCAAGCTCGCGCTGTATGTGTTAGGCTTCGCAGATAAAGTGAACGTGGAAGTCGCTAAGACACTGGATCCAAACGATACGCTGCGCCAGCAAAACCCACTCGGCAAAATCCCTTGCCTCATTCTTGAAGACGGCAATGTGCTCTATGACAGCCGCGTGATCACCGAGTATCTGGACTACATGGCAGGCGGTGAAAAGCTGATCCCTGCCGGTGCTGAACGCTTTGACATTCTGACCAAGCAAGCACTCGCGGATGGCATCTGTGATGCAGCAATCCAGATCGTCTATGAAGGCCGTATGCGCCCTGAAGAGAAGAAGCATCAGGATTGGGTAGACTACCAGCAGGCCAAAGTAGATCGCGCGCTCACAGCCTTTGAAAACAATCTACTCCCTCAGGTTCAGCACAACTCACCGGATGCTGCACAGATCGCCCTGGCTTGCGCGCTCGGATATCTTGACCTGCGCTTTGCAGGCGAATGGCGCAAGTCCTATCCAAAGCTCGTCGCATGGCTTGATGACTTCGCATCCAGCGTTCCAGCCTACGACAAAACCAAGCCTAGAGCCAGGAGCATAAGAGCTGCAATGATCATCCTTCGCACATCACCAACCTCTCCTTATGGGAGGAAGGCTCGCATTGCTGCGGCTGTCCTTGGTCTTGAAGATCAGATCAAAGTCGATTGGGCTGACACCCGAGCCTCTGAAGGATCTTTGTACGAGCAGAACCCGCTTGCAAAAGTCCCGACACTCCTGCTTGAGAACGGCGAGAGCGTTTACGACAGCCGCGTTGCGCTGGAGCTGCTGGACGCGCTTGCAGGCGGCGGTAAGATCATCCCAACAGGTGAAGCACGCATTTCAGCGCTGACAAAGCAGGCAATGGCGGACGGCATCACGGATGCAGCCATTCAGGCGCAGATCGAAACCAGAAATCATCCGGAAGAACACTGGAACACAGTCTGGATCGAGCGCCAACAAGGGAAGGTCAACCGCACACTCAAAGCGTTCAACGACCAACCGCTTCCAACACCTGCACAAACCAATGGCATCCCGGACTGCGCTCAAATCGCTCTGGCATGTTCATTGGGTTATCTGGACTTACGGGCCAACGGCGACTGGCGCCGCGAAAATCCGGAGCTCATATGCTGGCATGACGCCTTTGTCGAGCAGGTGCCTGCCTACAATGAAACACTGGCACCAGAGATGCTTGAAGGAAGCTAAAACAAAAAAGGCGCATGCGAGAAGCATGCGCCTTTAATGCAGAAAATCCGTTCAATTAGAACTTCATGGATACGCCTGCGCGTACCAGATTTTCATCGATCTTGGTTTTTTCAGTAGTACCACCGAAGTCAAACTTCTGGTCACCGAAATCCTGGTAGAGGTATTCGAGGCGAGCAGTCAGAGTGTCGGTTACTGCGTGTTCAACACCAGCACCTACAACGTAACCAATCGCAGTTTTCTCATCCTTGCCTGCAGAAGATTTTGCAGTCAGGTCTTTGAATGCAGCACCACCTGTACCGTATACGAGGGTACGGTCGAGAGCGTAACCAGCACGAGCGCGAACAGTCGCATTCCAGTCAGACTGCAGCTCTACGCCAGCGCTTTTCTCTTCAAGGTCATTGTACTGAATGTCAGCTTCACCACCCAGCACAACGCTAGGAGCAACCATGAAGTTGTAACCAGCGTGAACGCCTGCAGTTACACCGTTCTGGTCGTCATCCAGAGCACCGGATGCACCGCTTTTGCCATCAGCGCTGAGGAAACCCCAGCCAGCGTTGGCACCAATGTAAGCGCCGGACCAGTCATACGCAGAAAAGGTCGCTGGTGTTTCATAAGAAATTTCTGGCTGACTTGGCTGCACTGGCTGAGGGAGGTCAGCAGCAAGGGAAGTGCCGGCCATCAGACCGAAAGCAATAGCGGTACAAGACGCAATACGCAGCATGTATCATTCTCCAACAAATATAGGCGGAGCGCATGAAGCGCATCCGCTGGGGGAAGGCGATCAAATGAGACCGCCCCGGGATGGAGAAAGGTATGATTTGACTTTGTGGCTGGATCTGACGCGAATTCTGGTTAATTCAAGGCAAACTACAGAAAGAATATGGCGACTTTGACAACCTATTGTTTACGCTAGGTAATATATACTATTTGAGTGGCCTTTTTACTATACACAAGCTGTGATCATTTCTGCCGACTGAAATTTTTGCAGAGATCAAGTATCAAAAGTGATCTGAGACACTTCAAGAACGCCGCAAACCTGTCTATATACCCGGTCAGACTCTTGTCTGCCCCCTTCGGTGTAAACAAAAAACCATATATAATTGGAATTTCAGCCTATGCTTTTCTCATATGCTGCCCTCCTCGGAGGTCTCGCACTCTTGATCTTTGCCGGTGACCTGCTTGTACGCGGCGCTGTGTCAATTGCTCAGGCATTGGGAATTCCAACACTCATCATCGGCTTGACCATCGTCGCCTTTGGTACCTCTGCACCAGAACTCTTCATCTCCCTGAAAGCTGCCTTCGATGGCGTAAGTGGCGTTGCAATCGGCAACGTGGTTGGTTCCAACATCGCCAACGTGCTGCTCGTGCTCGGCGTCCCAGCCCTCATCGCAACAACACCGTGCGATGAGAACGGCGCTCAGAGAAATGCCCTGTTCATGCTGGTGGTCTCTGTAATCTTTGCAGCTCTCTGCTTTATGGGTACCCTTACCCACTATGCAGGCATCGGCCTTCTCATCTTGCTCGCAATCTTCCTCGGCGATTCTGTACGCGCAACAAAGAAGCACAAGAAAGAAAACGGCTCCTGCTGCACAACAGCCTCCGACGATGATGAAGAAGACGATCTCGACGTTGATTCCGTTCCGGAAAACAAAGGCATTGCAGCTCTTTTCCTGATCCTCGGCCTCATCGGCTTGCCACTCGGCGCCCAACTGACCATCTCAGGCGCAACCGATGTCGCTTCTTCCTGGGGTGTTTCTGATGCAGTGATCGGCCTGACAGTCGTTGCTCTTGGCACTTCCCTGCCAGAACTCGCTACAACCGTAATGGCTGCAATCCGTCAGCACTCTGCGGTCGCACTCGGCAACGTCATCGGTTCCAACGTTTTCAACCTACTCGCTATTATGGGTATCACGGTCACCGTTATTCCGATCCCGATCCCAGAACAGATCCTCGTCTATGATATCTGGGTCATGCTGGCCTGTGCCGTACTGCTCTATATTTTCGCAGCCAAGCGCCTCTGCCTTGGCAAAGCATGGGGCATTTTCCTAAGCGTTGCTTACGTCGCTTACATCTATGGCGTATTTGCTCTGGATTTCATCTAAGAGTCACACCTAAAACGCTTTTGAGAGAACGCACCTGCCGTTGAATCGGGTAAGGTGCGTTTCCATATTTTACTTCTGAACATACCGAGAGCGAACGGACCATGGCCAAAGACACATCCGACATGCCTGCCCAAGCAGAAGACAATGTCGATGTGCCTGAGAGCACTCCAGAAATCCAGTTCGAAAGCAATGCCTCCCCGCGCAAGCCTGGCGTAAAGGGTGTTGAAGTCATCGCTGACTTCGTCAAACGCCTGCCACTTGGTCCTGGCGTCTACCGTATGTTTGATGAGGATGGCGAAGTCCTCTACGTCGGTAAGGCCCGCTCTCTCAAAAAGCGTGTGACCAGCTATACGCGGTTGCAAGGACAATCCAACCGCATCATGCGGATGATCATGCGACTGCCGCCATGGAGTTTGTCGAAACCCGCACAGAGCCTGAAGCCCTGCTGTTGGAAGCAAACCTGATCAAGCGATTGCGACCTCGCTTCAACGTGCTTCTGCGCGACGATAAATCCTTCCCGTACATCCTGATCAGCGCTGATCACGAGGCGCCTGCCCTGATCAAACATCGCGGCGCCCGCATCAGGAAGGGTGACTACTTCGGCCCATTCGCTTCCGCAGGTGCAGTAAACGACACCATCAACGCCATGCAGAAGGCGTTCTTGATCCGCAACTGTTCTGACAGCTATTACTCCAATCGCTCACGCCCTTGCCTGCTCTATCAAATCAAACGCTGTGCAGCTCCATGCACCGGCGAGATCTCTATCGAAGACTACAAAGGCCTTGTAGCTGAAGCTAAATCGTTCCTTTCCGGCAAAAGCCAGCTCATCAAGCAGGAACTCGCTCAGGCCATGGAGAAGGCCTCCGAGAACCTCGACTTTGAACAAGCCGCAGTTTATCGCGACCGTATTGCAGCACTCTCCCACGTTCAGAGCCACCAGGGCATCAACCCTCAAGGTATCGAGGAAGCTGACGTATTCGCTACCTACCAGGAAGGCGGACAAACATGCGTTCAGGTCTTCTTCTTCCGTACAGGACAGAACTGGGGTAACCGCGCCTATTTCCCAAAGGCGGACAAAAGCTACGAGCCCTCTGAAATTCTGGAGAGCTTCCTCTCCCAGTTCTACGAGGACAAACCACCACCACGTATGGTCCTGCTCTCCCATGATCTCGAAGAACAGGATCTGCTGGCAGAAGCCCTGACAGCCCGCGCAAACCGCAAGGTTGAAGTCGCAACACCAAAACGCGGAGAAAAACGCGAACTGGTGGAACATGCGCTCACCAATGCAAAAGGCGCACTAGGCCGCAGACTTGCTGAAACCTCAAGCCAGTTGAAACTCCTGAAAGGCGTTGCCGAAGCCTTTGGATTGGATCGCACCCCGCGCCGCATCGACGTCTTCGATAACTCCCACATTTCGGGAACCAACGCGGTCGGCGGAATGATCGTTGCTGGTTCTGATGGCTTTGCAAAAGGCCAGTACAGAAAATTCAACATCAAGTCGGAAGACCTAATCCCCGGCGATGACTACGGCATGATGCGAGAAGTCCTCTCCCGCCGCTTTGCACGCCTCCAGAAAGAAAATCCGGAAGGTTACGAACAAGCAGCACGCTTCAAAGCACAATCCAAAGCGAGCCAAGAAGCCAAAAGTGATGAGCAGGACATCGCCCCTTCAAACGCCGACATCCCTGCGTGGCCAGATCTGGTTCTGATCGATGGTGGTAAAGGGCAGCTGAGCGCTGTGCGTGAAACGCTGGAAGAAATGGGCATCACCGACATCCCACTCGTCGGCATCGCCAAAGGCCCGGACCGCGATGCAGGCCGCGAAAAGTTCTTCGTAACTGGAGAGCAAAGTTTCATGCTGCCAGAGCGCGACCCGGTTCTGTATTTCGTCCAACGTATGCGAGATGAAGCCCACCGCTTTGCCATCGGCTCTCACAGAGCCCGTCGCAAAAAAGCTGTTGTTGCCAACCCACTGGATGAAATCGCTGGCATCGGCCCGGCAAGAAAGCGCGTTTTGCTCCGTCATTTCGGTACGGCAAAAGCCGTCTCAAAGGCAGGCATCGACGATCTGAGAGCTGTCTCTGGTATCTCCGAAAGCATAGCCAAGCTGATTTACAATCACTTTCACGAATAATCACGGGATAACGCGTTGTTTTTACAAATAGAAAACGACTCTGCGCTATTCTCGATAAAATTTAACAGCCAAAGGTGAAGTCAGTGCGATCAGACAGGGTATTTTTAAAGAAGAAGCAAAATACCCCAATACTGCTTCATCTGGTCCGTGCCGGAACGCTTGCTGTCACCTTCCTGCTTCTGTTCTCATTGGTTGCACCGGGCAATCTTCTCAGCGAAGCAGCTGCTTTCTTCATCCCACAGCTCATCGCAGCAGGTTTTATCGGTCTCCTGATCTGGCTTGTCATGGCCAGAAGACTGCATTGGCTTCATCTGCTGTGCCTTCTGGGCTTGATTATCTCCAGTTTCTGGATGGTCACCAGTATTCGCCTTGTCAGACAACCCACTGCTATTCTGAAAAACCATCCGGACAGTAAGAGCTTCGACGTCATGAGCCTCAACCTCCTGCATATGCAGTTCGGAAAAGAAGCTCTTCAGGAACTCATCGAAAAACGCCAACCCGATCTGATCGTGTTCCAGGAAACCGCAAGTGCAACACCGCGTCTCCAAGCATTCCTGAGAGAAAACTATCAGTACGCGATCCTACCACCTGAAAAGAAAGACACCGACCTCACAGTCTTCAGTAAGTTCCCATTAGAGAACTCAAAGCGCAACCTTGTACCGGGGCTGGGGTTCAACGGTTACATTCCCCGTGAGTTCTTGAGCGCAGATGTCAATGTCAATGGCCGGAAAATTCAGCTTTACGCAATCCACCCAGCAAGCCCGCGCAGCAAACGTCGACTGAATGGTCGCACGACCTATGTGGATTATGTGTCCAAGCACATCCAAGAACATCGGACAGATACACCCATTATGGTTTTAGGGGACTGGAACACTCCGGTCTGGTCAGATACCTTCCAGAAGTTGCTGGCTGATCTGAAGCTGAAAACAACATTCACAAGCTTCGTTCCGCAGACCACGCGATATTTTATCAATCCATTCCTTGGAAAGGTGTTGGGATCTAAAGTCGATCACATCACCTCTTCTGAAAAAATAATCATCAAAGACCTTATGATTGGCGAAGACGTCGGCTCAGACCATTTTCCAATCTTCGCAACACTTCACATATTACCTTAAAGTAAGGCTATAATAACTTTCTAGGAACTAATCCGGAGGGAAAATTGGAATGCCACGAGAATTGCTCATATCGTTCGACGCAGACCAAACCCTCTTTGACTTTCAACGCATTCTCGATGAAGCCCTGATCACCACTGCAAGTTTTCTCAGTCATTATTCAGAAAAGCCCATCACGCCCAGGCGCTTGAAGAGAATACACAAGGCTTTTGTAGAAGACGCAGATCCCAACAATATCCGATTGTTAGAAATACGAAGAGCCTCATTTGAACAAGCCCTTAATCCACTGAGCAATGCTAAGGAATTATCCGAGCAGGCATTGGAGATCTTCAAAAGAGTCCGATTTGGTGATCCCTACTTCTATCCCCATGTCAAAGAAACACTCGCGACACTAAAGCGAAACTACAAAACAGCGTTGATCACCAACGGTAACTCTTGCCCCAAAAGCGCAGGGATCGCCCACCTCTTCGACTTCGTGGTGATGGCAGAAGAATATCCCTACAGAAAACCAGATCCCCGCCTCTTTGATGCCATGCTCTCAATGGCAGGTATGAGCCCGACAAACTCATTCATGTCGGAGATTCTCTGGAACACGACATCGCAGGTGCAAACAATATCGGCGCCACATCCGTCTGGTTTAATCCTCTTCATCACGACAACAGCTCTCCTGTCCTGCCAGATCATTCCATCGCCTGCATGAGAGAATTACCTAGTTTGGTAGCTGGATACGCCTCCCGCTGAAAGTTTGCCACTGAACCTTGTGAGTAACCTCCCATGGTTCTGGCCTCACTCGCGAATCCATGTATGAAGACCTAATCAGATTGAACGCGATGAGGCGCTCTGCGCCGCGAAGGGCCAATGGCAAAACTATATTTCAATTTCTCCGCAATGAATGCTGGTAAGTCCACTCTGCTGCTGCAGGCCTCCTACAACTATCAGGAACGTGGCATGCGCAGCCTGCTGTTCACAGCAGCGCTCGACAACCGCACCAAAGTCGGAGAAATCTCGTCGCGTATTGGCCTCAAATCAGACGCTCTGATCTACGACACCGAACTCGATCTGTTCGCCTGCATCGAAGAGCAGCTCAAAGAGCAGCAAATCAACGCCGTCTTTATCGACGAAGCGCAGTTCTTAACAGAAGATCAAGTCTGGCAGCTCGCCCGTGTGGCTGATCACCTCCGCATTCCTGTGATGGCATATGGCCTTAGAACCGATTTCCAGGGCAAGATGTTCCCAGGCAGTGCCGCGCTTCTTGCAATCGCCGACATCCTTCGCGAAGTCAGAACCATCTGCTGGTGCGGCTCTAAGGCAACCATGGTGGCACGTATGGATGAGAGCGGCAACATTGTTGAAGAAGGCGATCAGGTTGTCATCGGCGGTGAGGAATCCTACATCTCGCTCTGCAGAAAACATTGGTCCATGCGCAAACTTGGCGAGCAACTGAAAACAAGGATGCGCTCGCTGACATCCTGTGCGAACCTGTAGACCACTGAAACCACGTTTAGTCTGGGAGAACTACCATGGGCTTTTTCTCACGTCTGTTTGGCGGCAACAAAGACGAAAACTCGGCTCCATCTGCAAAAGCAGAAGAGTTCGAGGGTTATCTGATTTACTCTGAGCCATCCCGCCGTGGTGGTCAGTGGCAAACCGCAGGTCGCATCACCAAGCAATTTGGTGAAGAGACTAAAGAGCATGTCTTCATCCGCGCAGACACGCATGCATCTGAAGATGAAGCAAAAGAGTTCTCTTCGCGCAAGGCAAAGCAGATCATTAAGGAAATGGGTGACGGGATGTTTACATAATCCCACATACTCCCCCAAAGTCCTGCACAAATACGCGGGCCACAATTGACAGGACCCGCTTGGATGTGCACACCCTGAGTATGAGCGCTTGTTAGCCGCGTAAACTTGAAGGTCCATATGTCCCGTAAGCTTATATTTTCGCTTCCAAATATTCTTACTTACGGCCGCATTGCTGCTGTGCCAGCTCTGGCTGTGTGTTTCTATTTCCCGACCCACACTGCACGTTGGATTGCATTAGGTATCTTCTTCGTAGCTGCCATCACGGATTTCTTTGACGGATACCTCGCCAGAATTTGGCAGCAACAATCCGCCCTGGGACGCATGCTCGATCCGATTGCTGACAAACTTCTTGTTTCAGTTTGCCTCCTTATGTTGGCGTGGGATCAGACAATCGGAAACTGGTCCATCTTTGCAGCGATCATTATTCTCTGTCGAGAAATCCTTGTTTCCGGCTTGCGTGAGTTCCTTGCTGAGCTTCGTGTTTCAGTGCCCGTGACCAAACTGGCTAAATGGAAAACCACGGTCCAGCTCATTGCACTTGGCTTTCTGTTGGCAGGCCAGGCAGGGGACGTCATCTTCCCGTACACCACTTCAACCGGCATCGTGCTACTTTGGGTCGCAGCGATTTTGACCCTATATACGGGCTATGACTACTTCCGCGCTGGAATTGGCCATCTGATTGAAGACTAATTCCTGTAAAAGACGAGGCTTCCACTCAAAGGAAGCTATAAAAGACCGGGGCTCAATCTCATGAAAATTCGTTACTTCGCTTGGCTGCGTGAACGTACTGGAACCTCCGAGGAAACCATTGAGCTTCCGGAAAACGTCGAAACAACTGGTGAGTTGATGAGTTGGCTTGCAGCTCGCGATGAAGGCTATGCCTTCGCGTTTGAGCAGCCAGAAACCATTCGTATTGCCGTTGACCAGGAACACGTAGAGGAAGACCACGTTCTGACTGGAACGGAAGAGGTTGCATTCTTCCCGCCAATGACAGGCGGTTGAGGAACACTTCGCCTTCTTCTTCCAGCAATTCCGAAAGTCTGCGAATACCATGGCAAACAGCACCACAGAGTATACAGTCCGCGTTCAGGCTGAGGATTTCGATGTTCTGACAGAGACCGAAATCCTCACCAAAGGCCGCAAGGATGTTGGCGCAATCGTCACATTTACAGGCCTTTGCCGTGATGAAGGCGGCACACTCGAAGCCCTCGAGCTAGAGCACTACCCGGGGATGGCTGAGGCTCAGATCTCCAAGTTTGCGCAGCAAGCCGTGGAGCGCTGGCCAATCACCGGCCTCACCATCATTCACCGCTTTGGCAAAATCCTCCGGGTGAGAACATCGTGTTGGTCATTGCAACCAGCCCACACCGCCGTGCAGCATTTGAAGCCGCCGACTTCCTGATGGACTTCCTGAAAACGCAGGCTCCCTTCTGGAAGAAGGAACATCTTAAAGATGCTTCTGAAGGAACCTGGGTTGAAGCCAAAGCAGCAGATGATGCAGATGCCGCCCGCTGGAATGAAGAATAAGCCAAATAACTTCAGCATCTCACAAACATGCATCACGCAACAATGGACTGGCACCTGCCTTGACATAGCCATGTTTGCCAGTTCAAATAGAAGCTAATTTAAGTTTATTAGGTCGCAATCGTGGCCTCTTACCTTTTTGCACCCAACAAACAGGTCTCTGATGTCTGCAGTTTCTGATCTGCAGCATGAGCGAGTACCTCATCCTGGGCTTTCCTTATGGGAAATTGTCAGCCTTGTTGCAGCGCTTATGGCGCTGAACGCGGTTGCGACGTCTATGATGCTTCCGGCTCTCCCAGCCATGAGCGAAGCATTGTCTGTCGCTGACAATGATCGCCAATTGGTGATCACGGCCTACATGATTGGTCTTGCTTGTGCTTCCCTCTTTTTCGGTCCGCTCTCGGATACGATTGGTCGAAGAACCACGCTTTTGATCGGCCTTAGCCTTTACATCATAGGCGGAGTGTACTCGACCTTTGCCATGAGCTACGAGCACATGCTCGCTGCCCGTGCGCTCCAGGGTGTTGGCGCGGCAGCCCCAAGGGTTGCCTCTATCTCCATGATCAGAGACTGGTACAGTGGCCGTCAGATGGGCAAGGTGATGTCCCTCGTCATGGTCGCCTTTCAGATTGCACCTGTCATAGCCCCATTCCTAGGTCAGGTCGTGCTGTGGTTTGCACCATGGCAGGGTGTATTTGCAGCTCTGACCATGTTCGGTGTCCTCCTTCTGGTGTGGTGCCTTATGCGCCTGCCAGAGAGCCTTGATCCTGTAAATCAACGTCCGCTGAAAGCCCGATCAATCCTGAGCGCTTATCGTCTCGCCCTGACCACCCGCGTTACCGTTGGCTACATGATGGCAATGACCTTCGTCTTTGCCTGCCTGTTTGCGTTCATCAACTCAGCGCAACAAGTCTTCATGGAACGCTTTGCTCTCGCTGATTTGTTCCCGATTGTCTTCGCTGCAATTTCCATCGCTATGGCCCTTTCCTCCTACCTCAACTCTCAAATGGTGGAGAACTATGGCTTGCGGAAAATGTCTCACATGGCTCTGCTGGGCTTTACAGCCACCTCTCTGTTGACTGCAGCAATTGCTTACAGCGGTACACTGACCATCGTGTCGTTCATCGCTATTCAGTCGCTGGCCATGTTCTTCTTCGGCTTCATCGGCCCGAACTTCAACACGATGGCCATGGAACCACTGGGACGCGTTGCAGGCGCTGGCTCTGCCATGATTGGCTTCATCACCACCCTGATCGGAGCGTTGCTCGGCGCAGGCATTGGCAAACTCTACGATGGGACCGAGCTACCACTCGTCTATGGCGTGGCCCTCTTCTCAATCCTTGGACTGATCTGCGTTCTGATAACGGAGAACGGGAAACTCTTCAGACCACAACACGAGCAACCTCAGCTCGCAACCAAGTAAAACGAAAAAGCCCGCCGCTCCAACCGAGCCGCGGGCTTTAAAATTTCTGAGCTTCAGAGCTTAGCTTGCGACAAGCAGCTCTTCTTTAGCTGGTTGAACGGCAGCCATGTAATCCTCGATCATCAGCTTGGTGATGTCACCCGGAACGAAGCTGTAAGGGCCGATTTCAGAAACCGGTGTAACCTCAGCAGCAGAACCAGTCAGGAAACACTGTTCAAAGCCTTCCATCTCTTCAGGCATGATGCGGCGCTCGATCACTTCGATACCGCGAGCACGCGCCAGATC
The DNA here is from genome assembly GCF_001310815.1 of Pseudovibrio denitrificans JCM 12308. Taxonomy (GTDB): domain Bacteria; phylum Pseudomonadota; class Alphaproteobacteria; order Rhizobiales; family Stappiaceae; genus Pseudovibrio; species Pseudovibrio denitrificans. The sequence goes on along the minus strand of NZ_BAZK01000018.1, from coordinate 68,948 downwards.
GATTACGGTACGGCGTGTGATGCCATCCAGGAAGCAATCCGCGATTGGCGTATGGATCGCACCGTCTTTGATGAAGAAGACGTTTGCACCAGTCGCTTCAGCAACACGGCCCTGCCAGTCCAGCATCAAAGCATCGGAATACCCCTTTGCTTCCGCCGCATGCTTGGAAATAGTGCAGATCATGTAAAGGCCAGCAGCCTTGGACTTGAACGGCGCGGTCTTAGGATCAGGGCGACGATACTCCGCCATGTCCAGACGGATGCCTTTCAAACGCTCTTCAGGAGAGAAGTAGCTTGGCCATTCCCAGGCAGCAATCGCCAGATGGATGGTGTTCGCCTGCGCTGAAATACCCATCATCTCGCTACCACGCCATGCAACTGGGCGCAGATAGCGTCGGTCAGGTTGTTCTCAACCAGCATCTGCTTACAGGCATCGTTGATTTGCTCTTCAGTCCACGGAATGGTGAAACCCAGAACTTCAGCAGATGCATGCAGACGTTTGGTGTGCTCTTCCAGCTTGAAGATCTCGCCGCCATACGCACGCTGACCTTCGAACACACTGCTTCCGTAGTGCAAGCCATGTGTAAGCACATGCACTTGGGCCTCTGACCAAGGAATGATTTTTCCATCCAACCAGATTGAGCCTTCCAGCTGATCAAAGGGTATACCCGCCATTTCTCTTCTCCATATGGCGAACAATTCACGGTGCAGGCAAAGCAAGGCCTTGCCAGTCAAGGTGTGTTCTAGCTAAATCAATGAGTTCTTAAAGGATAGGTATAACGACCAGCCGCATTACAACTGCAGATGTTCAATATCTATCCACGATGTAAAACCGATGAAGAAATTAATTTTTCAACTATTGCGCACACAGCGCATGTTGAGTTCTTTCCTTTCTTCAGCGATGAGTAACTTGTAACTATCATTCTGAAATAAGTCAACATAGCTGACGTATTTTTTATAAGATTAAAAAATAGGCAGTTATCCGGGACAGGAAATGAACAAAAAAGACAGCGATTCACCACGGTTTGACCTTATTGAACTGTTTTTCTTCGCTTATCGCGACTTTACGGGTGATCCGGATGTGCTTCTTGATGAACTGGGTTTTGGCCGTGCCCATCACCGTGTTCTCCATTTTGTGCACAGAAACCCGGGAATCAGAGTCTCCGACTTGCTCGATATTTTGAAGATTACAAAGCAAAGTCTGGGACGCGTTTTGAAACAGTTGGTGGATGAAGACTTCATTTGTCAGGAACCCGGAGCGTTGGACCGCCGCCAGCGCCTGCTTTATACCACTGAAAAGGGTACGGAATTTTGTGCCCAGCTGTCCAAACTTCAGTCGCAGCGTATTAATAAGGCGATCTCCCTGATGCCCGACGGCAGTGATGAGATTGTCCGACAGTTTTTATATCTTATGATCGATGAGAACGATCGCAGCGAAGTTGCCCGTCTCATTGGCAAACAAACAGATTGAGGAATTACCGTGGCCCGCTCTGCTCTTCTGGAAGATGATGCACCTCACATTCTCCTGATTGATGACGACAGTCGTATCCGTGACCTCCTCAACAGATTCCTCGGGGAAAACGGCTTCCGCGTCACCGTCGCCAAAGACGCAGAAGAAGCACGCCGCAGATTATCTGGTCTGGAGTTCGACCTCCTCATTCTCGACGTCATGATGCCGGGCGAAAGCGGTATTGAGCTCGCCAAAGACCTGCGCCGCTCCAAAGCTGTCCCGATCCTCATGCTCACTGCCCGCTCTGAGATCGAAGATCGCATCGAAGGTCTGGAAGCTGGCGTCGATGATTACGTCTCCAAACCCTTCGAACCACGCGAACTCCTCCTAAGAATTTCCGCCATCCTCCGTCGGGGTGGCCCCAAACCAAAAATGAAGCTGGAAGTCCTCTCTTTCGGTCCGTTCCAATACAACGCCGAACGCGGTGAACTGAAGCGTAATGACGAACACGTCCGCCTGACTGACCGCGAAAAACAGATCCTCAACACCTTTGCAGAGAAGCCAGGACAAACTGTAGCACGAACTGATCTGGTGGGAGCAGATGCCTCCCTCGGTGAACGCACAATTGATGTTCAGGTAAACCGCTTAAGAAGAAAGATTGAGGAAGATCCCGGCAATCCCTTGTACCTGCAAACTGTGCGTGGGATAGGTTATCGGCTTATTACCAACTAGCTGTCATAGTAACAGCCAGCAGACACGCAAACAGTGAGAGGACTATGGCTTATCAGACCGGTTCAAACTCCCACAATGGGTCAGAACGCTATTAACGCCCTACTTCGCGGTGACAAGCTGGCTGCACTACCGCCTTCCCAAAGGCCTGTATGTCCGCGCCCTTCTGATCATCGTCATCCCTTTCCTGATCCTGCAATCGGTCCTCGCTTTCGTTTTCATGGAGCGCCACTACGACCTCGTGACCAAGCGCTTGTCTGAAGCAGTGGTCCGACAGATTGCAGCTGTCGTCGATATGGCGGAGACCTATAATCACGACGACAATTACGCGACACTAAAGCAAATCAGTGCTTCAGCACTGGGCTTGTCTGTGACAGTGCTCCCTAAAGAGCCACTTCCACCACCAAAACCAAAGCCTCTCTTTGATTTGGTGGACCGCTACATGACCCGGGAAATTGCAGCGCGCATCGGTAAGCCTTTCTGGATCGATACTGTCGGTGCAGCCAAATACGTTGAGATCCGCATTCAGCTGGAAGACAAGACCCTTCGCATCATTGCGCGGCGCAGCCAGACCTATGCCTCCAACTCGCACATCTTCATCGTGTGGATGGTGGCCACGTCCCTTGTGCTGATCATCATTGCTGTGCTGTTCCTCCGAAATCAGATCCGGCCCATCGAGCAACTGGCCGATGCGGCGGAGGAGTTTGGTAAAGGCCGGCAGGTCTCCAACTTCCGTCCGCATGGTGCACGAGAAGTCCGCCGGGCAGCGCTTGCGTTCATCGATATGCGCCGCAGGATTGAGCGCCATGTGGATCAGCGCACCACCATGCTCGCTGGTGTGAGCCATGATCTGCGCACCATTCTCACCCGCTTCCGCTTGCAGCTCGCACTGCTGCCTCAATCGCCTGAAGCTGATGCACTGCGCAAAGACGTGGATGAGATGAATCGGATGCTGGAGGACTATCTGTCCTTCTCCAAGGGCTACGGCGACGAGCCCCCTGCCCCAGTCGACATCTCGCTCATGCTGGAAGATCTGGAGGTTGAGGCTGAAGTTGTTGGGGCGGATGTATCTTCATCCTTCGACGGCGATCCACTCGTTATCGTCAAAGGCCGTGCGTTCCGGCGCTGTCTGCTGAACGTCATCTCCAACGCAGCCCGATACGGCAAGACGCTGCGCATCAAGGGCAACCGAACCCCGGATTGGCTGATCATTACAGTCGATGATGATGGACCTGGCATCCCGCGGGAAGAGCGTGAAAACGTCTTCCGTCCGTTCCATAGACTGGATACGGCCCGCAATCAGGACAGCGGTGGCTCAGGTCTGGGCCTTGCCATTGCGCGGGATATCGTCAGAAGCCACGGCGGTGAAATCTTCCTTCGCCAGTCCCCTCTGGGCGGCCTGCGCGTGCGCATTCGCATCCCGATCTAACCAACAATAAGCAAGCAGACATGCCAATAGCACTGCATGGCATCCCATGCAGTGGTGAAGCTGGAGTTCCCGAGTTAATCGGGGAGAGCAAGGCGGCAGGCAATACCTGCGCTACTTATTGAAACTAATTCTTCGGCATTGGCTACTCGCCTTGCCCGGGCTTTCTTGGGATGAACAACGTCGCCTCTTTTGCCTATAAGGCACGATAGCCGGTTTCCCGGAAAGACAGTGGCTTATTCAGTCAGGTTTCCCTGCCCAAACAGTTCCTCCGTCTCTGACAGACACATCAGCAAAAGCAGGTTCCCCTGCCGGTGCATCAACACCCGTCACCGCGTGATACCCTATATTCCTGGGCCCTTCCCTTCAAACCATGCGGCCACGTTTGAAGTTCGGTTCACCGGACCACCGAAAGTTGCGTTACTTCTTCCGATAGCCCCGCCCAGCCTACGACACACTGACGGTCGCTCCGCCAGCAGCCCGTTACGTAGGCATGGGTTTAGATTACGGGAGAAATCCAGCAGGGGGATAAGTTTTCATCTCCCTGCCCGAACAACCACATAAGGGTCAGTGCATCCGCCCGCCATTTGGCACCTTGCTGTCAGGATGCAGCAGAACAATATCGCCATTCTCATCAGCCAACCCAAGGGTCAGAACCTCAGACATGAAAGGCCCGATCTGGCGTGGTGGGAAATTCACGACAGCAACCACCTGACGACCAATCAGTGTCTCAGGTGTGTAATGCGCAGTGATCTGCGCAGACGTCTTTTTGACGCCAATGTCATCACCAAAATCAATCTTCAGCTTGTACGCAGGCTTACGTGCCTCTGGAAAATCAACTGCTTCAATAACGGTGCCAACACGCACATCCACATTCAAAAAATCATCAATGCCGATGGTTTTAGTAGTTTCTTTTTGGTCCATATTCTTCTCAATAACTTAAATTAGACGCCAACCGCATCAGGGGCTGGCTTCAGCCCCACCATTTGCAGTAGCTGATGGAGGTGTGCTCTGGCCTTTTGGGCGCAGCGGCCTCTGACACAAACGGCCCAGCCCTTCAATAAAGGGTGCCGCCACTTTCTCGACCCGGCAAGCACGGCCCATCCACTTTTCGCCATTTGCCAACATATCATCAACGGCGACCATAACTTTAGGATGTCCGGGCGCATCATCTTCCAGCCACACCCGCACCAACCGCTCAAAGCCCAGCGCCAACGCATTCGACATACCCACATTGCGCAAGCCAAACTCTTCAATACCGGCAGCCACCAGCATCCACTTCATGGAGCGTGTCACCAGCTTATGCATGTGCATAGCCAGAGCGGGATCCTTAACAACTGTTCTGCGTAGATTTCGGATGGCTTCTCTGTGTGGCTCCATGAGGTCCAGACGACACATCAGCACATCAAACAGGCGGTCCCGAGGGGTCTCATCCATGAGATCAGGGTCCCGCTCTTTCAAAACCTTCTGATCGATCTCCCGCATAAAGGCAGCAAGCAGGTCCAGTTTGCCATTACAGCACGCACGCACCACTTCAATCTTGACACCCGCATTGTCCGCGATCGCCGCATAGGTGATTTCTTCAATCCGGTGCGTCTCCAGCAGCTCAATGAAACTCGCGACGACTTTCTGATGGGTCTTCTCAGTAGGCATGGCACGCTCCTGTATGGCCAACACTCTGAAGCGCATTCCGTTAGATTGGCCAGGACCAACCGCAGAGAACCCGCTTCATTAAAGAAGTTAGAGTGCGGGGCGTGAATGTAAATGAACGCAACGTGCTCCAACTACGCATCAACACTTAATCATACACACAGGAACACCCCACGTACAAAGAAAAAGCCTCAGTCTAGTAACCGAGGCTTTACGTCAATATCGAGTAATTTTGAAACCTGCCGGAAGCGATCTTCCAGCACCGCCAAAGCTGCCTTAATCAGCAAGTTCTGTTGCACGGTGCGCTGCCTTCGCAACCGCATCGCTCATCAGGTTGGTCAGGGCATCATCCCCCATCAGCACAGAAAGCGCTGCAGCTGTTGTGCCGCCCGGCGAGGTTACGTTCTTACGCAAAACATCCGCATCCTCAGAGGATTGGTGTAGCAGCTCACCAGAACCAGATACTGTCCCTCTTGCGAGCGCTTCCGCAAGTTCCGCAGTCAGGCCCAAACGCTGTCCTGCTGCGCTCATCGCTTCAACCAGATGGAACACGTAGGCAGGACCAGAACCACTCACAGCCGTTGCCAGATCAATCTGCTCTTCAGCTTCCACCCAGTAAAACACGCCGATGGATTCCAGCAGAGAACTCATCAGTGCCTTCTGCGTGTCCTGAACTTCATCAGAGGCATAACCAGCCGTCACACCACGGCCCACCTGCGAAGGTGTATTTGGAATAACGCGAACCACCGGCTGTCCGGCACCAAAGTTGTCTTTAAACCGCTTGATGGTCGTACCGGCAGCCACCGAAAGCACCACGCTCTGCGCATCTGCCAGACCTTTAAGCGTCGGCAGCACGTCTTCCATCATTTGTGGCTTGATAGCGAGCAGAAGCACACCGCCAACAACACCGTCAGGCACGCTTTTGTGCCAGACCAGATCATGTGCCTGAATGGTTTCAATCGTCTCGGCAGGTGGGTTCGGGTCAACAACAACCACATGTTCTGGTGCCATACCCTGCTTCATCCAGCCGGACAGCATGGCACCACCCATTTTACCTGCTCCAATCAGAACAAGCGGACGTTCATTCGTTAATTTCATGCATCACCGGCAGTTTCAAACATCACTGTTTCCATCGCTTCCTGAGCGGTCTTGCCTGCCCAGACGACAAACTGGAATGCCTGATAGTACCGTTCGCATGAATCCAGAGAATTGGAAAAAAGGACTTCAATCTGAGAAGAATTGGCTTCTGCACCACCAGCCAAAAGCAAAGACTGACGGAAAATAACAACACCTTCGCGGCCCCAGATATCAAAGTGGCCCATCCATTGCTGCTCGTTGATCAACGCAAGCAGGCGGACAATCTCATCTTTGCGGGGAGCTGGGACTTTCAGGTCGAATGCGCTTGCCATATGCAGCGCTTCCAACTCTTCCATCCACGAGAAGGTTACGTGATAGTCGCACCAAGTCCCTGTAACCGAAATGGAAATTTCATCATCACCAAGTCGTTCAAAGGACCAGTCGTTACCGGTTGCAAGGTTTTCGATCGTATCAACCGGATTCAGGGGGCGTTCCGTGCCGAACTCAATAAGGCTCATTTCCGGTCCTCTTTCCGTTTGAGGAATGGTTTATCTACCCACTCCGGACGGACGCGGGTTGAGTGATCATGGACCAGACACTTACGTGCTCTTTAGATAGAAGCATGCGCTACAAAGGAAGTTCCACCAAGAAGGTTTCACGGGAACTATTGATGCAACACATCGAATCCCTTTTTTTGCCAATATACCGATAGACTTGGACATTCCCCTATAGGGGGAACAGACAGTTCATTGCGAAAATTGTGGACGACTCAAAGCCGCCCACAGCATATTCACATGTAATTTTCAGCGGGCATTATGCCTTGTCTTCAGGGGCAGCTTTTTCGTCCTGATCCGCAAGGCGCTTTTCCAGAGCTGCAAGGCGCTCTTCCAGCTTTTCTACGTCATCCAGTGCCTTGATCGCCATGTCTTTGACTGTGTCAAACTCATCGCGGGACACCAGATCCATATCCGACATGAAACGCTCGATCTGTGCTCGGAATGCGGTTTCGACTTCCCGCTTGGCACCCTGTGCAACACCAGCTGCATCGGTCATCAGCTTAGCAAACTCGTCGAACATGCGATTAGGAGACTGGCTCATGGCGTCCTCTTAAAATTTATCTCTCTCAAACAAGTATTGGTCTGGCCCGCCACTTTCAAGCGTTGAGAGCTGTTTTGCGCCCAGAACCCTAAAGAACCTGTCAGTAAAATGCCGAAAGCTTGTGTTGAACACCTCCCACAAACCACTTGACCAAATCCTCTAGTTGTCGGAATGCTCGCTCATTCGGGGTGTCTGTTGCTTGATCCGTTGCAATCAAATGACCACATACCGCTCAAATCTACAGCGTATCTCCAAAAAGTGGGGACCGTTTTTCGGATAAAGATACGCAGAATATGAGCGAAAGCAGGTCAGGCGTTTCAACATAAATGCGAACAGCCCTAAGAGTTCTGACGACAGGTACGCTCCAAAAACAAAAGGATCTCATATGCCGCTCCTAGCCATACCGTTCCCGATGATTGATCCGGTTCTGATTGAGTTCGGACCACTGGCCATCCGTTGGTATGCGCTGGCATATATCGCCGGAATTCTTCTCGCATGGCGCTATATGGTCGTGACCGTGCGCAACACCAATCTGTGGAGCAAGACAGCTCATCCAACAGGAACCGATATCGACGACTTCGTCATGTGGGCAACACTCGGCATCGTGCTGGGTGGTCGTTTGGGCTACGTGCTGTTCTACAATCTGCCCTACTATCTGGCGAACCCGACCGAGATCCTTGCAGTCTGGCAAGGCGGTATGGCCTTCCATGGCGGTCTGCTGGGCATGATTGTCGTGCTGTTCATCTACTCCAGAGCCCGCGGCCTGTCCGGCTGGACCATGTTTGACCTGGCTGCCATTGCCGCGCCGATCGGTCTCTTCTTCGGACGCATCGCCAACTTCATCAACTCCGAGCTTTGGGGCCGTGTCACGGATGTGCCGTGGGCTGTCGTGTTCCCCAATGGCGGACCAGAACCAAGACACCCAAGCCAGCTTTACGAAGCAGCACTGGAAGGAGCTCTGTTGTTCCTCGTGCTCCGCCTGCTGTCTCACCGCTTCAAACTGCTGCAAAAGCCCGGCGTGCTCGCAGGCAGCTTCGCAATTGGCTACGGTCTGGCACGCACCTTTGTAGAGTTCTACCGCGTTCCGGATGCACACATTGGCTATCTATCCGGCTTCTTCACCATGGGTATGCTGCTAAGCCTGCCAATGGTTCTGATCGGTATCGTCATCGTGGTTTGGGCACTTAAAAGAAATACGGAAAACAAAGAAGCAAAATGACCGGTTCCGCATCCACGCCTCTTCAGGAAAAAATCAAAAAGCGCATTGCGGATCATGGTCCAATGACCGTTGCCGAGTATATGGCGCTGTGCCTGTCTGATCCTGAGCACGGCTATTACATGCGCCAGCAGCCCTTCGGCGCAAAAGGCGACTTCACCACAGCGCCAGAGATCTCTCAGCTGTTCGGCGAGCTCATCGGCGCGTGGCTTCTGCACCAATGGCTTTCGCAGGACCTAAAAGGACCAGTGCATCTAGTAGAAATGGGCCCGGGCCGTGGCACACTGATGAAGGACATCCTGCGCGTGATCTCACTGCGCCCTCAGATGCTCGCCAACATTCAGATCCATCTGGTCGAAACCAGCCCATCTTTACGCAAAGCACAGCGCAAGCTGCTGAAGGCTTATTCCATCAAATGGCACGACACGCTAGACACCATCCCGGAAGGCCCGACGCTGCTCGTCGCCAACGAGCTGTTCGACGCATTACCAATCCACCAGTACCAGTTGACAGACACCGGCTGGCGCGAGCGTTGCGTTGGTCTGGATGAAGATGGCAACCTCACGTTCGGCATTGGCTCAGGCACTCTGTCACCAGCAGACGTCGCAAAAGCGAACCTGCAGGCAAAGATCGGCGACACACTGGAACTGTCACCAGCTTCCAACGCCATTGCTTCCCAGATCGGCCACCGCCTCAAAGCAAATGGCGGCGCAGCACTGCTGATCGACTACGGTTACGCCAAGACTGCCACCGGTGACACCTTCCAGGCTCTCAAGAAGCACGAGTACGTCTCCACTTTGGAACACTGCGGCGAAGCAGATCTGACCGCACACGTCAACTTTCAGGCACTGGCAAACGCAGCTGCAGCAGAAGGCGCCACTGCGCACGGCCCAATCGGTCAAGGCCAGTTCCTGCTCGGCCTCGGTCTGCTGGAACGCGCAGGCCAGCTTGGTGCAGGCAAATCCACGCTGGATCAGGACCAGATCCGCAAGGATGTAGAGCGTCTTGCCGCCGATGATCAGATGGGCACCCTGTTCAAAGTCCTCTGCATCTCCAACACTTCAGAACAACCAATTCCTTTCCAGAATTAAACCAGTCAAACGCCGGAGAAGCCAATGATTAAAGTGCCAGAGCTTGAAGCAATGCAACGCATCTCACATGGCTTCTTCACCCGCGAAGGCGGCGTCTCCTCCGGCATCTATAAAGGCCTCAACGTCGGCCTCGGCTCCAGCGACAACCGCGAGGACGTGCTGGAAAACCGCCGCCGCGTTGCCGAAAAGCTCGGCACCACGCCAGAGCATCTGGTCACGCCCTACCAGATCCACTCCACCAAGGTCCTGAGTGTATCCGGCCCCTTCGCTGAAGAAGACGATAAACGCGCCGACGCCCTTGTCACCAACACACCCGGTGTCGCCATCGGCATTCTGACAGCGGACTGCGGCCCGATCCTGTTTGTTGATCCGGACAAAGGCGTCATCGGTGCAGCCCATTCCGGCTGGAAAGGCGCAGTAGACGGCATCCTGCCCAACACCGTTAAAGCCATGCAGCAGCTTGGCGCAGATCCAGCCAACATCACGGCTGTGATGGGCCCGATGATCTCCCAGCAAGCCTACGAAGTCGGCCCGGAGTTTGCCCTGCGCTTCCTTGAGCAATCCAAGGACAATCAACGCTTCTTTGTACCTTCCGAAAAGCCACTGCACAGTATGTTCGACCTACCTGCCTTCATCAAAGCACAGCTCGACCAACTGGGCCTGAAAGAAGTCATCGACCTGAAACTCTGCACCTATGCAGATGCAGATAGGTTCTTCTCCTACCGAAGAACCACCCATAACAAAGAACCGGATTACGGGCGCCAAATATCAACTATCATGTTAACCGCCTGATTGTGCTGGCGGGCGAGCAAGAGTAAGTTCTGTTTCAGATTGCGTTGCAAACTATGGATTGGGAGAAAACCATGGCCCTGCACTTTTCACCGGAAGAATTTGCTGAGCGCCGTGCTGCTCTGGACGCAAAACTCAAAGAGCGCAATCTGGACTGCCTGCTGATCTTCGCGCAGGAAAGCATGTATTGGCTGACAGGCTTCGACACCTTCGGCTACTGCTTCTTCCAATGCCTGATTTATCGCCCAGGCGAAGAACCAATCCTACTCACCCGCTCAGCAGACCTCAGACAGGCCCGCAACACCTCCAACCTCAAAGACATCCGCCTCTGGATGGATGTGGCTGGCAAATCTCCTGTTGGGCAGGTGAAGGAGCTCCTGTTCGATCTCGACCTGCTCGGCACCCGCATCGGCGTGGAATACGACACCCACGGTCTCACTGCCGCCAATGGCCGCCTGCTCGACGAGTCTCTCCATTCCTTCGCAGACGTGGACGACGCCTCCGACATCATCAAGGAACTGCGTCTGGTCAAATCACCAACCGAGTTGGAATACGTCAGAACCGCTGGCAAACTCGCTGATCAGGCCTTCCTCGCTGCCATGGAAGAGATCAAGCCGGGAGCAGATGAAGGCCGCATCCTCGCAAAGATGCAAAGCACTATCTTCGAAGGCGGCGGAGACTATCCCGCCAACGAGTTTGTCATCGGCTCCGGCCCGGACGCCTTACTCTGCCGTTACAAGTCTGGCCGCAGAACGCTCTCAGAAAATGATCAGCTCACACTGGAGTGGGCCGGTGTTTACCGTCATTACCACGCAGCCGCCATCCGCACCGTTATTCTGGGGGAACCGACCCCGCGCCATTTGGAGCTTCATCAAGCTGCAAAAGACGCGATGATTGCCGTTGAACAGGCCATGCAGGTTGGCAACACCTTTGGCGATCTGTTTGCCGCGCACGCTCATATTCTGGATGATCGCGGCCTGATGCCACATCGCCTCAATGCCTGCGGATATTCCCTTGGTGCCCGCTTCACACCAAGCTGGATGGAGCCGCCGTATATGGCTTTCAAAGAAAATGCACATGAAATTCAGGAAAACATGGTGTTGTTTATGCACATGATCATCATGGATTCCGATAGCGAAACTGCCATGACTTTGGGCCAAACTTACATCACACACGAAGATGGGCCAGAAAGCTTATCACAGCTTTCTCTCGACCTCCCTGTGAAGGCAGGGTAAAGACTGCCATAATTATTCTTTACGAATCTACTGGGGCACCCCTCGCTGATTCTTTGAGTGGACTTTAAGGACTGACATGCTGAAGCTCGTACTTTCACCTCGGGTATTAATCATTGCCGCTATGGCAATTCTTGCAGGCTGTGCGGCAAACCCTATTCCCCCGTCCAGCATCGGGGACATGATTGAAACCAAGTCTGCTCCTCCGGCTGTATCTCCCGCCAAAGCAACGTTCGCCTTCGAACAGCTGACCGGACTGCCTGGCAACATTGCCGACGATCTCTCCGAGGAACTGGGGAATCGCGCAGCAGCAGCGAATCTCAACCTCGTCAGACGCGTTGGCGCACCAGCTACCTACCGAGTCAAAGGATTCTTGACCGCAGCGGGTGACCAGTACACCACCACCGTCTTCTATGTATTTGATATTATTGATGCAAACGGCAATCGCGTTCACAGAATTGACGGCCAGGAGCAGACAGGCGGCAACTCTGGCGACCCATGGAACGATGTTTCCAGCGATGCGCTGCAGAGAATTGCCTCAAGAACTATTGCTTCTTTAGAAGCATGGTTACACAGCAAGTGACCTAATAAAATCAAATAGATACACAATTATGCAGCTCAGCTTTTGCAAAAAAGCTGAGCTGCTGTGCGTTCTGGCTATTGTCGGCTTAAGACGAGGTTGCTAAAAGGCGCCCCAAGGCGACCCTTCAGGGTGCCTTACCAGAAGAAATCGGGTTCCACCAAGGGACGCAAATTTCCACCTCACTACCGGCGAAAGCGGGTTGTGAGATCAAAGCCCAAGAAGGACTTGCGGGTTATGAAAATCGTCGCGGGTAACTCCAATCGCGCGCTGGCTGAGCAAATTTCAAAGTATCTTGATGTACCATTGGCGAAGTGCCAGGTTCGCCGCTTTGCAGACCAAGAAATCTACGTTGAAATCCAGGAGAACGTACGCGGTGAAGACGTCTTCGTCATTCAGCCAACAAGCTATCCGGCTAATGACCACCTGATGGAACTGCTCATCATTATTGATGCGCTTCGTCGTTCCTCAGCACGTCGTATTACCGCAGTGGTTCCATACTTTGCTACGCCCGTCAGGACCGTAAGCCGGCGCCTCGTACGCCAGTCTCTGCGAAACTTGTTGCCAATCTGATCACCAACGCCGGTGCTGACCGAGTGCTCACACTCGACCTGCATGCAGGCCAGATTCAGGGCTTCTTCGATATTCCGACCGACAACCTCTATGGCGCGCCTGTGATGACCCGTGACATCAAAGAGCGCTACGACACAACCAACGTTATGGTTGTTTCTCCGGATGTTGGCGGCGTGGTTCGCGCACGTGCACTTGCAAAGCGCATCGAAGCTCCTCTGTCCATCGTTGATAAGCGTCGCGACAAGCCTGGAGAATCCGAAGTCATGAACATCATCGGTGATGTAAATGGCTACGACTGTATCCTCGTGGACGACATCGTGGACTCTGGTGGAACTCTCTGCAACGCAGCGGATGCTCTGCTCAACGCTGGTGCAAAATCTGTAACCGCTTACATCACGCACGGCGTGCTGTCCGGTGGCGCAGTTGCACGCGTTTCCGCATCCAAGCTTAAGGAACTGGTGATCACCGATTCCATCGAGCCAACCGCTGCTGTTCAGGCTGCTCCGAACATCCGCACCATTTCTATCGCCCCTCTGATGGGCGAGGCGATCAACCGCACATCGCAGGAACGTTCTGTTTCCAGCTTGTTCGATTCATAATTCGCTTTAATCACAGGCTTTGAGAAACCGGGGTACGCCCCGGTTTTTCTTATTGTAGGCTCTACGGTTGCTCTTGCTCTTTAAAGGAAGTTCAGCTATACGAGCCGCGTACGTCGACACCCTTGGAGGAGGCGTACAAAGTTGGCCGTAGTTGAGCGCAGAATTCTGTCGCTCCCGCGGCCTTACTTTTATTATCAAACTAGGAGATTCCACCATGGCAAACAGCTATGAGCTGAAAGCACAGGTGCGTGAACGGGCCGGCAAGGGGGCCGCTCGTGCAGCTCGTCGTGAAGGTCTTGTACCAGCAGTAATCTACGGCGACAAAAAAGAAGCAGTATCCATCAACCTGCCTCTTAAAGAAGCAACCATGACCCTTCATAAGGGCGGTTTCCTGTCTCACGTCGGTACAATCGACCTGAACGGCGAAAAAACTTCTGTAATCGCAAAAGACTTCCAGCTGCATCCGGTTAAAGACACTCTGATGCACGTTGACTTCCTGCGCGTTTCTGCAGACGCTACTCTGACAGTTGAAATCCCAGTGAAGTTCCTGAACGAAGAAACTTCCCCAGGTCTGAAGCGCGGTGGTGTTCTGAACGTTGTTCGTCACACTGTTGAAATGACTGTTCCAGCAACTGCTATCCCAGAAGCTATCGAAGTTGATCTGGCTGAAGCAGACCTCGGCTCTTCCCAGCACATCTCTGCTGTTAAGCTGCCAGCTGGTTGCGCGCCAACCATCACAGACCGTGACTTCACCATCTCCACCATTGCAGCTCCTGCAGGTCTGAAAGAAGCTGACGAAGCTTCTGAAGAAGGTGAAGGCGAAGAGTAATTCTCTGAATTCAAGGCTTGGAACCATACCTATGAAGCTGTTTGTCGGCCTCGGTAATCCAGGCCCTAAATACGAGAATAATCGTCACAATATCGGGTTCATGGCGGCAGATGAAATTCATCGCCGCCATAGCTCATTCAGCCCATGGCGGGCTCGCTTTCAGGCACATGTTTCTGAAGGCACATTGGCAGGCGAAAAAGTCTTGCTTATGAAGCAACAACCTACATGAACGAAAGTGGTCGTTCCGTAGGCGAAGCACTCCGTTTCTACAAGCTCACCCCACAAGATGTTGTCGTGCTCTATGACGAGCTGGACCTGCCTCCTGCCAAGTTCCGCCTGAAAAACGGCGGTGGTCATGGCGGCCACAATGGTCTGCGCTCCATCACAGCACACATCACAGATGCCTATCGCCGTGTCCGCCTCGGCATCGGCCACCCGGGCCATAAGGACCGTGTGCATCAGTGGGTATTGGGTGACTTTGCAAAAGCGGATCAGGAGTGGCTGGAACCTCTTTTAGAGGCTGTCGCAGACAACGCCCCGCTCCTTGCTCAGCACCAGGACAACCAGTTCGCCAACAAGGTGACACTGGCAACCCGCCCGGAAGGCTCTGGCAAACCTTATAAAAAGGAAAGCTCACGCGACGCGGCTGCAAAGAAAAAGCAGGACACCGCCAAGCCTGAGCCAGAAAAAAAGCCAGCGCCTAAAGCAACCGGCTATCAGGACAAAGAAGCTAACAAAAAAGGGCCGCTCGCCTCAGCGCTTGAGCAGCTATTTGGATCGAAAGGACAAGAGTAAATGGGTTTTCAGTGCGGCATCGTCGGCTTGCCTAACGTTGGTAAGTCTACCCTCTTCAACGCTCTGACCAAGACAGCAGCAGCTCAGGCAGCGAACTATCCGTTCTGCACCATTGAGCCGAACACCGGTGACGTTGCTGTTCCGGATCCACGTCAGTCCAAGATCGCTGCAATTGCGCAGTCCAAGGAAATCATCCCGACCCGCCTGACCTTTGTGGACATTGCAGGTCTGGTGCGCGGTGCATCCAAGGGTGAAGGTCTGGGCAACCAGTTCCTCGCAAACATCCGCGAAGTAGACGCGATCGCACACGTTCTGCGCTGCTTCGAAAACGATGACATCACGCACGTGGATGGCAAGATCGACCCGATCGCTGACGCTGAAACTGTCGAAACCGAACTGATGGTTTCCGACATGGAAAGCCTCGAAAAGCGCATCGCGCCGCTCGAGAAAAAAGCGAAGTCAGGCGACAAAGACGCAAAAGCAGCCCTGCCAATCATGGAACAGGCTCTCGCGATCCTTCAGGACGGCAAACCAGTACGCGCACTCGGCCTGACTGATCCAGAAGAAATCAAGCAGCTGAAAATGCTTAATTTGCTGACTTCCAAGCCAGTCCTCTACGTGTGTAACGTGGAAGAAGAATCTGCAGACAAAGGCAATAGCCTCTCTGCGAAGGTTCAGGCCATGGCTGAAGAGCAAGGTGCAGCCTCTGTTGTGATCTCCGCAGCCATCGAAGCTGAGATCGCTCAGCTGGAAGATGAAGAACAGCGTGAGTACATGGCAGACATGGGTCTGGAAGAGCCTGGCCTCGACCGTCTGATCCGCGCTGGTTACGGCCTTCTGGAGCTGATCACCTACTTCACAGCAGGTCCAAAAGAAACCCGCGCATGGACCATTGTTGCTGGTACGAAAGCACCTCAGGCAGCTGGTGTGATCCACACCGACTTTGAACGCGGCTTCATCCGCGCGCAGACCATCGCTTACAACGATTACGTTGAGCTTGGTGGTGAAACCCCAGCAAAAGAAGCTGGTAAGGCGCGCGACGAAGGCAAGGAATACATTGTTCAGGACGGCGACGTACTGCTGTTCAAGTTCAACACCTGATCGGCGATCCAACATCGCAAGAAACACAAAAGGCGCTCAATCGAGCGCCTTTTTTAGTTTAGAAACAAAGAAATAAAATCAGATATCAAGCAATACAATTTCACTGGAAGCTTCCGCTTCCACATCAGCCACGTGCACGTCCTTCACGCCCTGAGCAACGAGGCTATCCAGAATGCTTGGCTCAACACCGCTGTCGACAATCAGCATATCCGCCTGAGCGCAGGAGTTGGCTACAAAGCGGCTCGGCACGCCAATCTTACTGGAGTTACACAGAACCATCGTCCGCTTGCAGGAGGCCATCACAGCCCGCGCAAATTTGGCTTCTTCCTCCACGTAGTACATGAGGTCGCCTTCCGCAGACAAACCAACAGGACAAATGATCCCCCAGTCTGCGTTCAGTCCAGCAACCGTATCCAGAGCGATCGGACCCAACGCCCCCTGCCCGTCTGTGTAAAGGTGCCCACCAATCACATGAATATCCGCAGCTGTCTCCGCTCCAATAATCATGGAGGCAACCGCATAGGAATTGGTCGAAACTTTAATCTGCTCTACTTGCGCAAGGTGCTGCGCAAGGATGGTCATGGTACTTCCGGATTCAACGACCACATGGTCGCCTTCCTGAATGAAAGAGGCAGCAAGACGTCCAATGGCATACTTCTCGATGTAATGGCTGCGTAGCCTTACCCGATAAGCATCCTGATCTCGCGGCATAAGAAAACATATTGAATTGTCAAAGAGCTCAAACTCCTCACGCTCTGACAAAACCTTTGCCAGACTTGTGAGCTCTTCAAAGTCCATTCCCAAAATATCTGCAGCAGCAGTCAAAGAAATACGTCTGTGGCGTTTCACCAGATTGGCCAGAACGTCCACCATTAAGTCATTAATCATCTAAGTAGGCCTAGATCCAAGATACTATTCCGGTAGTAAACATCGTTCATTTTTATCGAAAAAGATTAAAATTTATCAACTATTCAAGAGAATGAAATCTTCGCTGTCAGCATCTTCTGAAATCGCATGAAAAACGCGAGCTTTTTTAAGATGATGCTCTATTTCAGCAAAACCTAATTCTCCATTATTATCAGTAATAAAGACATCTACACCTTGCATTGTTTGCGCAGTGTAGCGGCTGGGGACGCCTAACTTAGAACTATCACTGAGCATCATAGTTTTCTTCGCACTACGCTGCATCAATAAGCTCGTTTCAGCATCGACTTTATGGAAATAGCAGGCCCCTTTGTGAATGCACATGCTGGTGGGGCTCAGAATGGTCCAATCAACCTCCAGATCACGAATGCGCGCCATGGTCTCCTCACCATGAAGCGCGGTCGTATGAGCAGCCAGCTTGCCCCCAATCAGTTCCACGCTGCACGCCCGGCTGTGTCGCACAAGGCTCTCAGCAATCAGCGGACTGGTGGTCGCAACGGACAGGTCTTTCTTCTCTTTCAGATGATTGGCAAAAAGGGAAAGTGTGCTCCCCGCTTCAATCAGAAGACGATCACCATCCTTGATCAGGCTGGCCGCCAACTTGCCAACGGCGTTCTTCTCTGCAAAGCGGGAATGCATGCGCACGCTGATGTCGCTCTCCGCGATGGCCTCATTGGAAACCAGCGAGTTGCCCCGCACGCGCATGATAGCATTGTTTTCCAGCCCATCTACCGCATACAGGATCTCATCGACAGAGCAATCCAGGACAGTGGCCAGTAAGGAGAGCCGTATCGTTCTATAGCGTCGCACCAATTCGATTATGCGGACGATCACAACACAACCCTCAGTTACAATTTTATTTAAACTTTCACAAAGTTAGTCAAAGACCGTTTGAAAGTAAAGCTAAGATCGATTCCCGGTTATATCCCGACCAAAAATCACCTCATCACGCAACGGTATCCCGTGCAGACCTGTGACTGGTATTTCGGGTTTTAACTTACGTTCTTCATCGATGACGCCCTGAACGACTTTCTCTAAACGGAAGCTGCGTCTCTGATAAAACCGAAATGCATCCAGATTGTCGTTGGAAGTGCGCACCATAATGCGGCCAATACCCTCTTTGCGAGCGGCATCAACAGAGGCGTCCAGCAAAAGCGTTCCGATACCACCCCAGCGCTGCAACGAATCGAGAGTAAGGATCTCCCATTCCTGTTCACGTTTGATCAGCGTAATCATGCCAACCAAACGACCTTCATCCAGAGCAAGGTATCCTGGCAGCTTGGATGCATCCACCATCTCGCCATCAAGCAACTGCTCAGGACTGGTCCACCGGTTCACGAGCAGCTCAACAACCTGCTCTCGATCTTCTGGCTCAATTGCTCTTACTTGGATTGACACGAAGAAGACTCCTGTTTGGCTTCTGGCCTAACTAGATCAATATCTTTTAACATTCGCAATTCAGTGGCAGTACGTGCCTGCCAGCCGGTGCGTTGAAGTTCGGGCGTCAGGTTATTCTCAACCGGGTAGCCAATGCACAGATAGGCTACGAACTTCCAGCTGTCAGGAACGCCAAACAGCTTTCCGACACCATCTGGATTGAGAATAGACACCCAACCAACGCCAATGCCTTTCGCTCTAGCAGTAAGCCAAAGGCAGTTAATTGCGCTAACACAAGAATAGGCCAGCGTCTCCGGCATGGTCTGCCGTCCCAGCCCAGCTCCCTGTGTTGGTTCAAGATCACAAAAAACGGCAAATTGCAGCGGAGCGTCGGTCAAACCCTGCAGCTTGAGCTTGGCATAGCTCTCCGCACGCTCTCCCTTGTAGCCCGTCAGGCCTCTGCATTTGCCTGTTGGAAATTGAGATAAACCGCCTCTCGGTTTGAGGGCTGGCTTACCTCGATAAAGCGCCACGGCTGACTGTTGCCGACGCTTGGGGAAAGATCAGTTAATCGCAAAAGCTCTTCAACGGTTTCGCGATCAATCATGTCTTGCTTGAAATGGCGCACATCCCTGCGCCATTTCAAAAGCAATTCAAAATCTTGGTTGAAGGCCTCAGAAAACTGCGGGCCTTGCTCTACAAAGGCGTCATTCAATGACCGGGAAACTCCACCAATGTCCTGACAGGAACGTCCAGAGCTTCCAGTTTTGCACGTCCTTGCAGTTCTGGCAAATCGACAATGAAGCAAGCCGCCACAATGTCAGCACCAGCACTTCTCAGCAGCTTCACAGCCGCTTCCGCAGTACCACCAGTCGCAATCAGGTCGTCTACCAGAATTACCTTCTCACCCGGCTTCACAGCATCACAGTGGATCTCAATGGTGTCTGTGCCATACTCAAGCTCATACTCTTGCTCGATGGTCTTGAACGGCAGCTTACCTTTTTTGCGCACAGGCAGGAAACCAGCAGACAACTGGTGAGCCACAGCACCACCCAGAATGAAGCCACGCGCTTCAATACCAGCAACCTGCTCAATCTTCGAGCCAGCCCACGGCTGCACCAGTGCATCAACCGCACGGCGGAACGCACGAGGATCGCTCAGAAGCGTCGTGATATCGCGGAACAGGATACCTTCCTTCGGATAGTCCGGGATCGTGCGAATAGACGCGATCAGCTCCTCTGAGATTGTGTTCAGTGTGTCAGTCATGGTCATTTCCACGTTTTGAATTGCATTGTTTCAGTCAAAGGCCCTCCGCTCAGGGCCTTCAGGATCACTCAGGTAATCAGTTATTTTTTCAGCACACGTCCAGCGACAGCATCAAGCTTTGCAAGCAGCTCAGGATCTCGTTTGTCCTCAGCAGTCATAATCGCAAAATCGAGCGCAGTGTTGGAGCCAATCGGGCATTGCTGATGTTCTCTCGGCAGTTTGCGGGCCACCGCCAGCACAAGCTTCTGAGCGCTTTCCACGTTCTCATGCAGAACCTTGATGATCGCATTGATATCGACATTGCCATGATCAGCATGCCAGCTGTCGTAATCGGTCACCATTGCCACCGTTGAGTAGCTGATTTCTGCTTCTCGGGCTAGCTTTGCTTCTGGCATGTTCGTCATGCCAATCACGTCACAGCCCCAAGAACGATACAGATGGCTCTCAGCTTTAGAAGAAAACTGCGGCCCTTCCATAGCCAGATAAGTCCCACCGCGGCTATACGTAAGGCCCTCTTCTTGACAGGCACCTTCCACCACATCCACCAGTAACGGTGAAACTGGGTCCGCTACAGAGACGTGCGCCACACAGCCAGTGCCAAAGAAACTCTTCTCACGGGCAAACGTCCGGTCAATAAACTGGTCAACCAGCACGAACGTCCCCGGCGCATACTCTTCTTTCAAAGAACCGCAAGCACTGACGGAAATCAGATCCGTCACACCAGCACGCTTGAGCACGTCGATGTTGGCGCGATAGTTGATCTCGCTCGGAGAATGCACGTGGCCACGACCGTGACGCGGCAGGAAGACAACCTTCAGGCCATCAATCTCGCCAATACAGACATCATCGCTTGGCTCGCCCCATGGGCTTTCAATCCGCTCCCATCGGGCATTTTCAAAACCAGGAATATTGTAGAGGCCAGAACCTCCGATAATACCCAGAACCGCCTGCATATCGCTCTCTCCGCTTATCGCCAGTTTCAGTGCACTTTACCTGATTCAGTCTCGTGAAGTTGGCACTACATCAAATCCAGACGCCAACCCCAAAAAAAAGGGCTACCCGAATAGGATAGCCCTTTTTGAAAGTATCGATGTGACCTTAGTGGTCTACATTGCTCCAGATCTTGCGCTTTGTGAAGTACAGCAAAGATGCAAACAGGATCAGGAATGCCATGACGCCGAAGCCGATACGCTTACGTGCTTCCAGATGAGGCTCAGCTGCCCACATCAAGAATGCAGAAACGTCACGAGCGTACTGATCAGTAGTCATTGGAGAACCATCGGAGTACTCAACCAGCTCGTCAGAGAGTGGTGGCGCCATTGCAAGCGTCTTACCAGCGATGAAGCCGGTGTTGTAGTACTGACCTTCTGGAACTTCAACGCCCTCAGGAGCTTCGTGGTAACCAGTCAGCAGGCCGTAGAGGTAGTCCGGGCCGTTTTCCTGATACTGCGTAGCAATATCCAGAACGAACCATGGGAAACCACGGGTCACTGCGCGGGCTTTAGCCATCAGAGACAGGTCTGGTGGGTAAGCACCGTTGTTAGAAGCACGTGCTGCCTGCTCGTTCGGGAACGGAGAAGGGAACTTGTCGAACGGCTTGCCTTCGCGCTCGAACATTTCACCTTCATCATCCGGACCATCTACGATGGAGTACTCAGCTGCAAGAGCCTTAACTTCATCAACGGAGAAGCCAGGTCCGCCTTCCTCAGCGAGGTTACGGAATGCAACGAGGCTCAGACCGTGACAGGAAGAACAAACTTCCTGGTACACCTGAAAACCACGCTGCAGCTGCGCTTTGTCAAACTGACCAAAAGGACCAGCAAAAGACCAAGGCTGCTTCTCAACGTGCGGAGCATCACCAGCTGCCAGAGCTGGGCCTGCCACTACAAGACCTGCAACAACAGCAAGTGCGCGAGCGCTTTTGAACATTAGATTTTTCATCTTTAAATTCCCCTGCCCTTAAGCCGCTTCGCCGGTTTTACCCAGCACTGCATCGTTGATTGAGTCAGGAACTTTCCGAGGCGTTTCGATCAGTCCAAGAACTGGCAGAACGATCAGGAAGTGAGCGAAGTACAGTGCAGTGAAGACCTGAGCCAGAGCCACGTATGGCTGTTCTGCAGGCATTGCACCGAGCCAACCAAGCATCACACAGGTGAAACCGAACAGCCAGAAGAAGAACTTGTAAACTGGACGGAAACGCGCAGAGCGAACCTTGGAAGTGTCGAGCCATGGCAGTACGAAGAGCACTGCGATTGCGCCAAACATTGCGATAACACCACCCAGCTTCGAAGGAATTGGGCCGATATCGAAAGTGATCGCACGCAGGATCGCGTAGAACGGCAGGAAGTACCATTCAGGCACGATGTGTGCAGGCGTTACCATTGGGTTTGCTTCGATGTAGTTGTCTGGGTGACCCATATAGTTCGGCAGGTAGAATGCGAACCAGGAGAAGAAGATCATGAAGACAACAATCGCGAACAGATCCTTCATCGTGTAGTACGGATGGAATGGGATCGTGTCCTTCTCGGATTTTGGATCAACACCAACTGGGTTGTTGTTACCAGCAACGTGGAACGCCCAGATGTGCAGGATCACAATACCAACAATCACAAATGGCAGCAGATAGTGCAGTGAGAAGAAGCGGTTCAGAGTTGGGTTACCAACGGAGAAGCCACCCCAGAGCCATGTAGTGATGCTGTCGCCAACAATCGGGATCGCGGAGAACAGGTTAGTAATAACCGTCGCGCCCCACAGTGACATCTGACCCCATGGAAGCACGTAGCCCATGAACGCAGTCGCCATCATCAGCAGGAACAGCAGAACACCAAGGATCCAGGCGATCTCACGTGGTTCCTTGTAGGAACCGTAGTACAGACCACGGAAGATGTGGATGTAAACTGCAATGAAGAACATGGATGCGCCGTTCATGTGCAGATAGCGGATAAGCCATCCGTAGTTCACATCGCGCATGATGTGTTCAACAGAGAGGAACGCAAGAGTTTCATGCGGAGTGTAGTGCATCACCAGAACGATACCGGTGATCAGCTGCACAACCAGCATGAAGAATGCGATACCGCCGAAGGTCCACCAGTAGTTCAGGTTCTTCGGGGTAGGAAAAGCGACAAAGCTCCCATGAACAAGGGAGAGAACCGGCAAACGACGCTCAAGCCATTTGGCGCCAGCGTTTTGCGGTTCATAAGTAGAATGACCAGCCATAGCTGCCTCCTGAAGGGGTCACGTCAGCCGATTACGACAGTGTCGTCCGTGGTGAATTTGTAAGGCGGCACGAGCATATTCTCTGGAGCCGGGCCTTTACGGATACGACCAGCGGTGTCGTAGTGAGAGCCATGGCATGGGCAGAACCAACCACCGAACTCACCTTTGTTGTCGCCGTTTTTCTGGCCAAGTGGCACACAGCCAAGGTGCGTACATACACCAACCATGACGAGCCAGGCTTCTTTGCCATCGGCTGCGCGGTTTGCATCTGACGCATCCGCACCGTCTTCTAGGTTAGAGTTACGTGCGAACTGGTCTGGCAGATCAGAAAGCGGAACGGCTGCAGCTTCAGCGATCTCCTGCTCCGTACGTTGACGGATAAAGACCGGCTTGCCACGCCAAGTTACGGTGATGGATTGCCCGACTTCAACCGCAGAAACATCAACTTCAATAGAAGCCAAAGCGAGTGCAGATGCATCCGGGTTCATCTGATGGATAAAGGGCCAAGCCAGAGCTCCCGCACCGACCGCGCCCACGGCACCGGTCGCGATGTAGAGAAAATCGCGGCGTGTCGGTTCAGCCGTTTCCGTGTGTTCCAAGGTCGCGTCCTCTCGAAACAAAATTGAAAGAGATCACCTAAAAACTCTCTTGAGAGGACAGTACCCACGGCTAGTAAAACCAACCACTATCTACTCACTACAAAGAGCTGTAGGTGAAAATGCGCAAAATACGCACTTATATTGACGGATGCTATCTGCCACCAATGGTCGCACTTGTCTAGACTCGTTAAAAAATTGGGGACTTATTGTCGCAGACAATTTGGGCATAAGAGACAAAAAACAGGGACAATTGAGTTTTTGGCACGTGAATATGAGTCAAAAGTCGAGTGGTTCGGGGACCAGAAGACGCAATTTCGCCCCGAACCACTTTTGGTTTAAACCGCTTGATTCCCTGTCAAGAATCCCTATTCAGCGGCAACTTGTGCAAGGAAACCGCCAGATTGGTGGTTCCAGAGGTTCTCGTAGATACCTTCGGATTTCAAAAGTTCCTCATGGGTACCCATTTCGACAATCTTGCCTTGATCCATGACAATCAGGCGATCCATTGCCGCAATTGTGGAAAGTCGGTGGGCAATTGCAATAACCGTCTTACCTTCCATCAATTCAAACAGGCTTTCCTGGATTGCAGCTTCCACTTCTGAGTCCAAAGCAGAGGTCGCTTCGTCCAAAACAAGGATCGGAGCATCCTTCAGCAGCACACGCGCAATCGCCACACGCTGACGCTGACCACCAGAAAGCTTCACACCGCGCTCACCCACCAGAGTATCAAAGCCAGTCCGCCCTTCTGGGTCTTTCAGCCCCTCGATAAACTCCAGCGCATGCGCCCGGCGAGCCGCTTCCTGCGCCTCTTCGAACGTCGCACCGTCTTTGCCGTAAGTGATGTTTTCCAGAATAGTCCGATGCAGCAAAGATGTATCCTGAGACACCACCCCAATATGCTGACGCAGACTTTCCTGAGTCACCGCGCAGATATCCTGACCATCAACGGTAATCCGGCCACCTTCCAGATCATGGAAGCGCAGCAGCAAGTTCATCAACGTAGATTTACCAGCACCCGAACGACCAACAATACCGATCTTCTCGCCCGGCTTGATGTTCAGCGACAGGTTCTCAAGAACACCACTGCCCTTGCCATAATGGAACTTCACATCTTCAAAGCGGATTTCCGCATCAGAAACCACAAGCTCCTTCGCATCGTCCTTGTCCGTGACTTCCGTATGTCTAGACAGCATGCCCAGGCCATCCTGAACCGTACCGATATTCTCAAACAGACCAGCAACTTCCCAGAGGATCCACTGAGACATACCTTGCAGGCGCAATGCCAGACCAATAGCAATCGCGATATCGCCGGTCGTCACCAATGCGCCCTTCCAGAGCCAGATGGAAACACCCCCAAGCGTCAGCAGCAGCAGGTTGTTGATCACGGTCAGACAGATGTTCAGCAAGGTCACGTTCCGCATCTGGCGATGCACCGTGTTCATGAACGTGCTCATGGAGCCCTTGGCATAATCTTCTTCGCGAGAAGCATGCGAGAACAACTTTACGGTCGAGATATTCGTATATGCATCAACAACATGGCCAGTCATCACAGAGCGCGCGTCTGCCTGCTTCTTGGAGATCCGCTTCAGCTTCGGCACGAAGATGTACATGACCAGGAAGTAGGAAGCCAACCAACCCAGCATTGGCAGCGCAAGACGCCAGTCCGCACTTGCAAGCACAGCAAGAGCAGCCAGGAAGTAAACAATCACATAGACAAAGATATCGACTATACGCGTAATAACTTCCCTGACAGCCAAAGAAGTCTGCATCAACTTGTTAGCGATACGACCCGCAAAGTCATTATGGAAGAAGCTTAAGCTCTGACGAAGTAACTGACGATGCCCTTTCCAACGGATCAACATCGGATAGTTGCCGACAAGACCCTGATGAAAGAACATCTCCCACACTGCTGAAGTAAGGGGCGAAATAATAAGTAGAACCGCACCCATCCAGATGAGATGGCCCCAGTTATCAGCAAAGAACGTCTCTGGATCTTCAGTTCCCAGCCAGTTAACAAGATCACCCATGAATGTAAATATAACCACTTCCAAAACAGCAATACCCGCTGCAAAGAAAGCAATAATCATAAGCAATAAAGAAACTGGCTTAGTATAATACCAGATAAAGCCCCAAAACTTACTTGGAGGAGTCTCTATCTCTTCCATTTTAAATGGATCAATAAGCTTCTCAAAATACGAGAACATGACAAATCCCAATTAAGATATTTGGTTTGCGAGCTGCGCTACCACGTCAACATGGTAAGAGGATGACGGCTGCTTACTGCAGCCGCTCATCTCGTTCGTATGGATCACGGTTATCGCGTGGAGAACCGGAAAAGCTCCAGATAACGCTGGCAATCCCGATACCTACAGCAAAAGCGCCAACCAAAGTGTCAACAAAGCGCCCCTTAAACAGAGAGCCAGCTTCATAGGTTCCGTTTGCTTTCACAATTTCAACCGCAGCCAACTCAGCGTAAAGCGTTGGAACAATTGTGAAAAATGCAATTCCAGCACTAATCATCAAGAACCAGAATGCGTGCATAAGGCTTTGAGAAAAAGTTACTTTTTCAGACCGAGCCGAACGCACATACCGGCCACCGTCGACCGGAATTTGAGATGCAGAACCGTCACGGGACGCGACCTGCGCCCAGATAAATGACGTAATCATTGGAGATACTCCGACAACATATGCATGCAGCCGCAGACGCAATTCGTCCGTAAAGAGGGCTACATTAAGAAAATACGAGCTAGTAAAGTGTTGGAAAGCCGCCGCTTAAGCGGAAACGGCAAATGCAATGCAGTTAGTGGGATGCATAGCGCATGCGCCTACTGCCGGGAGAACATTAGCGTTCACGAGCACAAATTCAGTATTCATGTATGTCTCCCTGGTTCCAACGTTAAAAATAGCTGATCGGGCGATCAGCAACTCGGAGAGTCTCGTCAAGTAAGAAGAGGGCTCTCGGCCGGTGCGAGATGCTTATACTCACAAAGGCGGAGACATGCCTAGCCCCAAAAATTCCGGAAAAACACTTTAGGGTGTACTGTATCTTTTTCGCAACATATATCACGAATTCCTATGGAACCTCTTGAATTTGATTAGGTTTCACCCAGCGAAACGCGTCACCTATCAACAAACTCTATGATTTTTCTGGAGATTTTCACCGGGTTCCTCTAGATGCCCAAGAGATGCTTCCATAAGCCCCTCACGAAAATCTTACAGCGAGCACACTGCGCCATGCCAGATATTGCCCTTTATCAGCCAGACATTCCGCAGAACACCGGCACCCTGTTGCGCTTGGCCGCCTGCATGGATGTAACGGTGCACCTGATCGAACCGGCAGGCTTCCCGCTGTCAGATCATGCACTTAAACGGGCAGGCATGGATTACATCGAGCGCGCAAAACTCCAACGCCATATGGATTGGGAGAGCTTTCGTGAATGGCAATTGGCGGAAAAGCGCCGACTTATCCTCATGACAACCAAGGGAACCCGCCCGTACACCCAGTTCGCCTTCAAAAAAGACGACCTGATCCTGATGGGCCGCGAAAGCTCTGGTGTACCTGAAGAAATCCATCAGCTTGCCGATTCCAGACTGCTGATTCCCATGAAGAACGGCATGCGCTCCCTCAACATGGCGGTTTCCACCGGAATGGTGCTGGGCGAAGCCCTTCGTCAAACAGATTGTTTTTAAATAAAATACAACCTAGACTAGGTGCGTTATTTATTGCGTTGCTTTGCGCTGTTTAGGTTTAATTTGCAATGTTTCAGAGTGTCTCGAGAAAAATTGCTCATCTATTCTCTGTTGCACTTTTTCTCGTTATCCCCCTGCCCGCTTTGGCAGGCGCTCCGATAGAGCCGGTACTTTATCCCAACCTGCACGACAAGGCAGAATTGGACCGGCACCTGCACCTGCTTAACCAGATATACCCCTGCGATTGGCATGATGCACACACACGGAGCGGTATAACCTCTACGATCTAGGCAATGGCATTCAGGTGCTGGAGTTCTCCTGCACCGTGGGCCTGCATAATCTGGCGAACCTCTACATCCGCCGGATCAAGGGCAGCAAGCAGCCTGCACGGCTCATTGCACTGCGGCGGCCCAAGGGGCAACCGGTCACCAGCAAGTACATCCTCTTTAACAGCTTCTGGGACCTCAACCGCGGCGCTCTTACCAGCTTCACCGTAGATCGTGGCCTCTCCGATTGCGGCTCTTTCGAAGTCCACCGCTTCACATCAGATGGCTATCTGGAACTCATAGAGTATCGTGCCAAGCGAAATTGCGACGGCAAGTTCCGCGAACCCACCGATTACCCGTTGATCTACCCAGCCATGTAACGCCAACCAAACAGATCGTTAAAGCACGTCTGGAACTGGTAGCCCGCAGTAAACCAAAAGTTTTTAGGCAAGCGTAATCCGAAACCGGCATCCTCAGGCAAAACCACGCCATCAAAGAGGAAAGCCGCCATGTCTAAAACCCTGTCCCCAGCACTGGCTGCTACCCTCCTCTCCATCAGTTTGCTGGCAAACCCCACTCTGGCAGAACCCATTGAACCTGTGAGAGAAAACGACCCCAAAATCCTAAACCGCTATCTGGGGCTGCTGGATCAGGCCTATCCCTGCGATTGGAAGCAGGCTTACGACACCTTGGGCAACTACCGCCTCCAGTTCAGCAAAAACATCGAAGTGCTGGAGTTCGCCTGCTCCATAAGTCCGTACAATGAAGCCCATGTTTATGTGCGTGTGGACTCCCACAAACCACAGGACGCCGAGCTGCTGAGCTTCAAGCGCCCTCAGAACGAAGACAGCGATGATCCGCATGTGGTCTTCAATGGTGTCTGGGACATCAAGACAGGCGATCTGACCAGCTTCATGAAAGGACGTGGTTTGGGCGATTGCGGAACCTATGAGGTCCACCGCTTCACACCAGATGGCTACCCGCACCTTCTTGAGTTTCGCGCCAAACCGGAATGCGACGGCAACTATGTGCAGCCGGAAAAGTATCCCGTCGTCTTCACTCAGCCGCAATAACAGCCCCCACCTCTCCTGTACTTCGCAGCTGCACTCCATTAAACAGAGCAACAAAGAAGATTTAGCGCTCTAGGAGGGACGATGAGCGACACACAGAACACGCTTCCGGCAGATCTGGAAGACAAGAAGAAAGAAGCCTCTGCGTGGTTCACTCAGCTGCGCGATAACATCTGCGCCGCGTTTGAGCAGCTGGAAGAAGAAGTTGGTGAGCAGGACGGCCCACTCACAGACCAGCCAGCCGGACGTTTTGAACGCACCCCATGGGAGCGCACAGACCACAGCGGCGGCCATGGCGGCGGCGGCGTCATGTCTTTGATGCACGGCCGTGTGTTCGAGAAGGTTGGCGTCCACGTTTCCACTGTGCACGGCGAGTTCTCTCCAGAGTTCCGCGACCAGATCCCAGGTGCCAGCGAAGACCCACGGTTCTGGGCCTCCGGCATCTCCCTGATCGCCCACATGCACAACCCAAATGTACCGGCAGTGCATATGAACACCCGTATGGTGGTCACCACCAAGCAGTGGTTCGGTGGTGGAGCAGACCTCACCCCTGTGCTCAGCGCACGCCGCACACAGGAAGACCCGGACACCGTTGAGTTCCACGAGGCCATGAAGGCAGCGTGTGTTGATCATCCGGGCGCAGACTACGATCACTTCAAAAAGTGGTGCGACGAGTACTTCTATCTGCCTCACCGCAAAGAAGCGCGCGGCATCGGCGGCATCTTCTACGACCGCCACAACACCGGCGACTGGAACGCAGACCTTGCCTTCACCAAATCTGTCGGCAACGCCTTCCTCGACATCTACCCAAAGCTGGTGCGCAAAAACTTCCTGACCCCATGGACAGTGGAACAGCGCGAAGAACAGCTGGTCCGTCGTGGCCGCTACGTGGAGTTCAACCTCCTCTACGACCGCGGCACCATCTTCGGCCTCAAGACAGGCGGAAACGTCTCCTCCATCCTGTCCTCCATGCCACCCGTGGTAAAGTGGCCATAAGCCAGAAAACGAAAGAGGCTCCCCGACCCAAAAGTCGGGAAGCCTCCTGTCTAAATGGCAGTGAAAGCCAAGCTAAATGCTCGGTCGCACGATGAACGACAGGGCAGAGCTGCCGCTTTCACTTTCCAAACGTCTCCCCTTCAAACGCTTAATCAGATCACGCGCTTCCAGCGGTGGTTGCTGCTCTTGCCGCCTGTAATCGGAACCATCCCGATTACGATGCAGCAGCCCAAGGCTAAACAGCTCGCGCCTCAGCAACGCGGGGTCTGCAAAACAATGGGCGTCATTGAGCACAGTGTTGATCTCCTTCTCCCGAAGCGATGCACCAGCCGGAATAAGAGACCACAACTGCCAAAGACAAAGCACCTGAACCTGCCGACGAGATGGCCAGCTGACCAGCCGCCCCGCCTTGTCAAACTGGTTCAGCCCACGCTCAACCAACCGATGATCCACCGTCTCAACAACCGGCTCCGTATCAAGGCGGCGTCCAGCGGAATGCGATGCTCTTAAGTGTTGGAAGTTTTGAAAGCCCGCCGCTTTGGCGAGCATGTTCATCAGCTCCACATGAGAAGGAGCATCACCGCGTGACTTCATCTGGCGGGCAACACTGCGCGCAAACGTGGAGATATCAGGCGAACGAAGAGGGACCGGGACTCTCGACATTGAAAAATCCTCTCGAGCCGCATTTTACTTTTCGTGGTCGCTGACTTGCGAAGCGGCATCGGACATGAATGTCGATTACTCTCGAAGTGAATGGCAGGTTTAGCTCCCCTTTCGGGGCAGCGACGCCTTGGGAACTGCCGACCTGCGCCGACAATAAAGGCGATTTCCGCAAAATGTCAACATGCAGAAGCTTTAGGCGTCGCTGGTCTCAACCACTCAGGCAGCAGCCCTTTGCAAAGCAGGTGCGCGGCCCGCCTTGCGCAAACCCATCGCCACACAGCCAGCGATAATGATAAAGGAGATCCATTGCGGCATGTCCATCAGGTTGCCCAGCTGAGAAAGGCCGTAAGCGATAAACAGCAAGGTGAACCCGCCATATTGCCCGATCACCACCCAGGCAACACCCGCTGCCAACTCGCTCTTGAAGGCCGCAGCCAGCAGCAACACACCATTGACCAGCATCACCACCGTGATCCCGTGCCAGACCACCGACAGCACCGCAATCACCACAGGATGAAGATCACTGCCCAGTACAGGATCATGGATCTCTGGCCCACCCAGAAACACATGCACTAACACCAGCAGTAAAGACAGTATTCCGGAAGCCAACAGCCACTTATTCATTGGAGTTCTCTCATTTCTGATTCCATACGGTAGCGTACGGTACATTATTGCTGGATCTTGTCAATACGGTAGCGTATGGTGAAAATATGACGGAGAAAACCAAACTCACAGCGCTTGATTGGATCAAAGGCGGCTTCCGCTCTCTAGCCTCTGATGGTCCGCAAGGCCTCAAGGCAGAAGTGCTGGCACGAAAGCTGAAGGTCAGCAAAGGCTCATTCTATTGGCACTTCAAAGACGTCGCCGCTCTCAAAACCGCCATGCTGGATCATTGGGAAGAACTCGCCACCCAGCAGATCATCGCGCAGGTGGATGCTGGCAGCCCGGACCCGAAACAGCGCCTCTATGATCTGATTGAGATTGCAGCAAGTGAGGTCTCGGAAGAATACGGCGCCAACGGTGTCTCAAACGCCCTGCGAAACTGGGCCCAGTTTGATGAGCTCGCCCGCGCCTACACCACCAAGATCGACCGCCGCCGTCTGGAGTATGTCGAGAGCCTGTTCTCTCAGGTTCCACAAACCCGCAAGCACGCCAAAATCAACGCCCAGATCCTCTACGCCACACTAATTGGCGCAGAACAGCTGGATCAGGCAGACACAAAGGCCTGCCTGGCACAAACGCTGGATATCATGATGGGCTCAGAGCGCCCTATCCCGGCCTGACCATCTTCTCAGGCCGCACCACCCGGTCAAACTCTTCGGCAGTCACATAGCCCAACCGAAGCGCTTCTTCTTTCAGGGTCGTACCGTTCTTGTGCGCAGACTTGGCAATCTCGGTTGCCTTGTCATAGCCGATCGTCGGCGCCAGTGCTGTCACCAGCATCAACGACCGCTCCATCAGCTCCTCAATACGATCAAGGTTCGGCTCAATGCCAACCACACAGCGGTCCGCAAAGCTCACCATGCAATCCGCCAGCAACTCGATGGACTGCAGCAGACTGTTGGCAATCACGGGCTTGAACACGTTCAGCTCAAAGTGCCCCGTTGCACCAGCCACACTCACAGCTGTTTGATTGCCCATCACCTGCGCGCAGACCATGGTCACGGCCTCACACTGGGTCGGGTTCACCTTGCCCGGCATAATGGAAGAGCCCGGCTCATTGGCAGGCAGGCTGATCTCACCCAGGCCGGACCGAGGCCCGGACGCCAGGAAGCGAATGTCATTGGCAATCTTCATCAAAGAGCACGCCAGCGTATTCAGCGCACCATGGGCAAACACCGCCGCATCATGGGTCGCCAGCGCCTCAAACTTGTTCGTCGCCGTCACAAACGGCAGGCCCGTCACCTCACTCACATGGGTGGCAAACGCACTGGCAAACTCGGGTGTTGAGTTAAGCCCCGTCCCAACAGCTGTGCCGCCCTGTGCAAGGCGATAAAGCCCCACAAGGCTCTGCTCAATGCGCTCTTTGGAATACTCCAGCTGCGCCACATAACCGGAGAACTCCTGCCCCAGTGTCAGAGGCGTCGCATCCTGTGTATGCGTACGGCCAATCTTCACGATGTCAGAAAACGCCGCCACCTTGGCTTCCAGCGTGTCATGCAGATGGACCAGCGCAGGCAGCAGCACCTTGTTGATCTCACAGGCAGCTGCAATATGCATCGCTGTCGGGAACGTATCGTTGGAGGACTGCCCCATGTTCACATGGTCATTGGGATGCACAGGAGACTTGCTGCCAATCTGCCCGCCGAGCAGCTCAATAGCCCGGTTCGCAATCACCTCATTGGTGTTCATGTTCGATTGCGTGCCAGAGCCCGTCTGCCAGATCACCAGCGGAAAATGCGCATCCAGCTTGCCGGAGATCACCTCAGTCGCAGCCTGACAAATGGCCTTGCCCAGATCCTCAGGCAAGCGCCCCTCTTCCATGTTCACTTTGGCAGCCGCCAGTTTCACCGCACCCAGCGCGTGGATCAGCGCAGGCGGCAAATGCTCTCGGCCAATAGGAAAGTTGATCAGGGAACGTGCGGTCTGCGCGCCCCAGTACTTGCCAACCGGAACATCCAACACACCAAAACTATCGGATTCCTGCCGCATGCTGTCAGAATCTTGAGCAGACATCGAAACTCTCCTCCAAAGCGCAGTTCCGAAAACCCTTGCGGTTTCCTGAAAGAAGAACGCAACAAACGAAGACACCAAGCAGTTTGAACAACCCACCCTTGAAGTAAAGAGCTACCTCAACCACAGGCGAACAAAACGTGAATTTCCGGTGCATGAACTTTCGGGTTCAATTTACAATCTCAATCCAACCTGCTTATTCTCAACCATACTTACCGAAGATATATCAAAAAAGTTTCACCTCATGGCCATGCCCCCTCTTTCCGCGATCGGCATAGAGAACTACCGGTCCGTACATAAGCTCTTCATGCGAGTTGGCGCCGTCAACGTGTTTGTCGGCAACAACGGCGTTGGCAAAACGAACCTCTACAAGTCTCTGGAGCTGCTCCAGCAGGCAGCGCTGGGCCGCATTACCCGCGCCGTCTCAGAGGAAGGTGGAGTGGACAGCGTCATGTGGGCGGGCGACCTGAAGACCCACGAAAAGAAACGCATCATCCTGCGCGCTGATCTGGGGGATCTGTCCTACCGGATCGAGCTGGGCCTGCCTAACCCGATTTCTGACCCAGCCCTGCCTTTTGAAACCATGGTCAGAGACGAAGAACTCACGCTCCTGACTGGCAAAAAGCCGGTTGTGCTGATGCAGCGCAAAGGCCCCAGTGCGTTCTTAAGGTCCAGCAAGGGCGGCAAAGTCACCTACGACAACGAGCTGCTGCCTTCTGAAACCGCTCTCGCCAGCATCCGCGATGGCAGCCAGTTTCCTGAGCTGGATCTGGTACGCCGCGCCATTACCGACTGGCGGTTCTACCACACATTCCGCAGTGACCGGGACAGCCTGCTCCGCCGCCCTAGCCCCAATGTCACCACGCCGACACTCTCCTCAGACGGCAGCGATCTGGCAGCAGTGTTTGCGACGCTAAAGGAAATCCAGAAGGACACCTTCTTCCTGCAACAAGCAGTCGACGACGCCTTCCCAGACAGCAAACTGATCATCGAAGCCAACGGGCAGGATTGCCGCTTCGCACTGCAAACCCCAGAAATCCGCCGCCCCTTCCCATCTCAGGAACTGTCAGACGGCACACTGCAGTATCTCGCCCTGCTCGGCGCCATGCTGTCCTACCGCCTGCCATCCTTCATTGCCCTCAACGAACCGGAAGCCAGCCTCCACCCGGATCTGCTGGAACCACTTGCTAAAGTAATTGCCAAAGCCTCAGAGCGCAGCCAGATCTGGCTCGTAACCCATTCTGAACAACTTGCTGATCATATTGCCAATCATGCAGGGGCATACCCAAGGCGCATTTATAAAGAAAACGGCCAGACCGGAATTGATGGCCTGAAAATCACCGGCGAGTTCGTCGGAGAGGAGTACTGAGTTTGACCCCCAAAGGTTTGATTGTCTGCCTTGCCACCATGGTGAGCTGGGCGTTTCTGATTGTCATAAGCAAGGGCCTGCTGCTCGCTTACAACCTCGACCCGTGGATCTTCACCATCATCCAGCTGATGTTTGGCGGCCTGTTCCTCATCGCCATCAGCCGCAAACTGGGCGCCACCATGGACGCGCTCAAAAGCCCTTATACATGGGCGTACGGCATTGCCCGCGTCCTCTCCGCAGCCTGCTTCACAGCCTCACTGCTTTACATCAGCGCCGCAAACGCAGGCTTCTTCGGCCTCGTCTCCGTGCCGTTTTCAGCACTGGTCTTCGCGGTCCTTTTCTTCCGCTTGCCGTCCTTTCTGGAAATTCCCGGCCACATCATCATCATTCTGGGCGTTGTCCTGCTCATCTCCACGCTTGAAGGCACCTACTCCAACCCAGCCGTCTACCTGATGGTCTTCTCGGAGTTCGCTGTGGTCGCCTCAGTGGTTATCGCAGAGTATCACCCGCAAAATCAGGGCGATGACCTTCAGGAGCGCGCCTCCCTCAGCGGCGTTATGCTGGTTGCCAGCGCCCTCATCATGCTCATCAGCCTTGCTGGCCTCTCCCTCTTCACCGATGGACCCGCCACCCAGAGCACAGCAGACTGGATAAGCAACTTGCCCCTCATTGACCTCACTCAGGTCTGGAGCCCGACCATGTGGCTGGCAGCCATTGCCGTTGGCATCACCCTGCGCGGTGTCTCCATGTTCCTGTCCATGCAGGCCATCAATCTGGTCGGCAGCCAGAACTACGTCGCCACCATCGCCGCTCTGCCATTCACATCTCTGCTGTTTGAGCTGATCGCAGACAAAGCCGACTACCTGCCCCAGGCGGTGCCCAATCCGATCACCATTCTGGCTGGGGTTATCATGACAGCGGGTTCCCTGGGCATTCTCTGGGCACGCCAACGCAAGTTCAAAGCAGCAGCCGCATTCTCTTAAGTCCGCGAAAACCCGACTATTTCTGAAAGCAATTGCTTACTCGCCTTCGCTAGAGTTCCAGCGAACAGCGAGTAAGCAGGCATGACTGACAATAATAACGAACTGCCAGAAGTCACCGATCAACGCATCTTGGAAGCATGGAAGCTGTCAGGCTGGGCGGATCGCCTGCTCGAAGAAGCAGGCATCGGCGTCACCATCATCGATAAAGACGGCAAGCTGCTCTACTACAACAAATGGGCTTCGGAAAATCTGGATCGCCAGCCGCGCCACATCGGGCACAACGTGAAGGAAAATCATCGCCGGTCCATCACCAACCCGCGGTTTGATGCCATGTTGCAGCTGTTTAGAGATGGCCGCAAAGACCCGGTGCGCTACGTGGCCAATCCATACGGAACCACCACCATTCTGGTCACCGTCTCTCCAATTCACATAGATGAAGAGCTCGTCGGCTTTTCCCAGTTTGTCTTGCTAAAAGAAGAAGTGCAGGAGCTGTGCTGCCTATTTGACCAGCATGGCCGCGATCCCTTTGAAAAGGATATGCTGCCCAACGGACCTCCGACCTAGCTGGAAACCTTGTCTTTGGCCTCAGTCAGCATCTCCTGAATGCCGTTGAGCTGACCAACCAGCTGCCTGATTGTCTCCACGGGCACATCCAGGTTGGAAAACGCGCAGTGCTGCACGTCAATCACGCCATCACTCAGGCCCCGCCCCTCTTTGGTCAGGCTCACAATCACCTGCCGCTCATCTTCCTTAGAGCGTGTGCGGGCAATGTATCCCATCTCTTCCAGACGTTTCAGCAAGGGAGTCAACGTGTTCGACTCAAGGAACAAACGCTCCCCCAGCTCAGAAACACGCTGATGATCTTTTTCCAAAAGAGCAAGCAAAGTGATGTACTGCGGATAGGTGACACCAAGCTTCTTCATCACCGGCTTATAGAAGCGGTTGAACGCATGGTTTGCTTTATAGATGGCAAAGCACAAATGCTGATCTAATCCAAAGCCTTGAAATTCTTCTGATTTCTTCTCGGCCATCACCGTATTCCAGTCCTGAGTAACATCCTCATTCCCCGTTCTACCCATCAAGACAAAAGCCGTCAAACTAAATCGCACACGATTAATTCACGTTTTGATTGACAGCACCCTACATTTCTTCTTAACTATATCGCACAGGATTTAATCGTGCACGATACATAACAACAACGAGGAATACAAAATGCCAGTAGACGTTCTTTATGAAATAAGCGCAGTTGCCACAGGTGGCCGTGACGGTACTGCAAAAACAAAGGACGGTGCTCTGGAACTGACACTTGCAACGCCAAAAGAGCTGGGCGGCGCAGGTGGAGAAGGCAACAACCCTGAGCAGCTGTTTGCTGCTGGTTATGCTGCCTGTTTCATCGGAGCTATGAAGTTTGTAGCGTCTCAGCAGTCCGGCGTGACTTTGCCAGCAGACGTGAATGTTGAATCAACAGTCGGCATTGGCCCACGCTCTGAAGGCGGCTTCGGTCTGGAAATTGCACTGGCAGTCACCGTACCGGGCATGGACAAAGCCAAAGCGGAAGAGCTGGTCGCAGCAGCCCATGAGGTCTGCCCTTACTCAAACGCAACACGCAACAACATCGATGTAAAGCTTTCTGTCACAGTCTAATAAGCACACAACCCATCGAACCACAAAACAAAGAAAGGGGCCCGCGAGGCCCCTTTCCTATTGCATTATGTCTGCTGTGATTAGCCAGCCTGCTGGATCGCTGAGAGCTGCCAGTTTTCGCCAGCACCGCGAATAAAGGTCCAGATCTCAGTCCGCTCTTCCGGCACATCAGCGTTGCCTTCAACAACCTTATTGGTCGCACGCTCACGCATCACATCAATGGACTCATAACGCATTGCAACAGACGCATAGTCCTTGTCGCCTTCACGCCACGCTTCAGTCAGATCACCCTGCAGCAACTTGATGTCGCGCACTTCGTTGATCAGACCGTTAGAAGCCGCTTTGCCCAGCTCCTCTGCAAAGTAGCCCATGATTTCAGGCGTCGCGATCTCACGGATCTTGCCGTAGTCCTCAGAACCATATGCAGTCCAGACGGTTGTCAGCAGCGCTTCAAACGCATCAAAGTCATCCGCTGTCAGGCCAATCTCATCATCAGCTTCAGTTGAGAACACAGGCTGCTCTTCAAACTGAGGCGCCTGACCACCACCGAAACCGGTGTTTGGAATGCCGGAGGAACCTGAACGACGCGGCGCATCCTGCGCACCTGCATCATTAAAGGTAAACGGCTGGCTCTGCTGTGCCTGCTGCTGATGATGCCCATAAGCACCGGCAGCTTGCGGCTGTTGACGGCTCCGCAGGAAACGCATCAGCAACATGATACCGCCACCGATCAGAAGCGCCTGAACGATCAGACCGAAGAACCCGGCCATTCCGCCAAAGCCAGTGCCGAACAGCATGCCGAGCAAACCACCCAGTGCCAGACCACCCAGCATGGAGCCCAGGAAACCACTACCGAAGAAGCCACGACGCTGCTGGCCTGCAGCTGCCTTGGAAGCTGCTGCAGCATTCGACTGCTGAGCACCAGTGTTGGTGCCATTGTTTGGTGTCATGGTCCGCTGAACCGGAGCTGTCTTCGGCGCAGTCTTGGTCGCTTTCGGCGCAGAGTAGCTGCGAGAGCCACGGCTACCAAAACTAAACCCGCGCTTCGCCTCAGCAAAATCCGCAGTCACAAAGATCAGACCGATCGAAAATACCAGCAAGGTGAGAAACCTTGGAAACTTATTCAATGCAAGCATGTAACCCCTAAACCTGCCCGTAAACTCATGTTGCACCCCATATGGGGGCATTCTGTTAAAATTTGAAGACCAAAGCGTATTCGCGAAAAGTAGAATCCAAATTTCAAAGGGCAATACGCACTGCTGAGAAACTCAGAGATCGTTTAAGCCCTTCAAAACAAAAGCAAACCGCTTCAGTGATGTTTTGGATTGCGCAGCAGAACTTTTTCATAGCCAGATGAGGCAATTTCAGCGCAGAACTGAACCCACTCGCAGTTTTCGCAGGCTTTTCTGAAATTCCCCTCAGCATATGCCTCCCGCATTTTCCCAACCAAACGCGAGTTCAGCACCAGCTCATCCCCCACATGCAGCTCAGATCCTAGAATCTGGGAGGCCAGCTTCACCGCCGCCTTGTCCCGTTCCACCACACTGCAATTGAAGCAATGCGGCTCAGTCTCCTCGCGGATCAAAGTCGCGCAGATCTCATCCGGCCCGTCCACCAGTTCAACCGGTTCCCCAGCATTCAACCGCTTCACCACAGCCTTGTAGTTTTTGGAGAACGCAGGCGAATAACCATGCCCGATGAATGTGAGCACACAGAGCAGATGATGACCACGCAGCTTCACGCTCATGGTCAGTCCGCCTTATCTTCAACGGCAGCTTTCACCTTCGCCATCAGCTCCTCCGCTGAGCACTGATAATCAGCAGAAGCCCAGATCTGCTGCGCCAGCTTCATGGCAGCACCCATCTCTGGCCCGGCAGGAATACCACCAGCAATCATCATCTTGCCAGTCAGCGGAAAGCTCGGGATTTCCCAGTCCTGCGCAAACGCCAACAGCTCTCTCAGCACGGCCTCATCCTGCAGATCACCGTTCATCCACGCCGTCAAAACACCATCAACAACCGCATCAGCTCCATGCGCAACCAGCAGTGCCTTCAGCTCTTGCATTTGATGACCGGAGACACGCAAAGCCTTTGCAATCTCAGCAGCAACTTCAATCCGCTTCTTCTGCGCATTGGAAAGCCGCAGATGCTGCGAAACAGCTGCTCCCGCAACGCCGCCAAGCCGCAGCACTGGCTCATCCGCAGCTTCCGGCAATCCTTCCAGCTCAAGCAATCGTGCTAGGCACGCACTCTCCGCACCCTCACCCAGAATGAGCTGCAAAATACCGCCCTGCTCCATCAGTTCCAGAGCATCCAGAACTCGGGGCGCGCCAAGCGTTCTCAGCACTTCCTTAGTAATCCGCTCTTTGGAAAGGTGTGACAGCCCATCCTTCAGCTCAACACAGGCCGCATAGCCATCCGCATTGATTTCTCCTTGCCCATACGTGGCAAAGAACCGGAAGAACCGCAGAATACGCAGATAGTCCTCACGAATACGCGCTCGCGCATCTCCAATAAACCGCAGATGTCGGTTGAGGCAGTCATCCAACCCGCCCAGCGGATCAAACAGTTCACCATGCCGATCCACGTAAAGCGCGTTCATGGTAAAGTCACGCCGCTGCGCATCCTTCACCCAATCACGCCCGAACTTAACCGTCGCGTGGCGGCCATGGGTCTCCACGTCTTCACGCAGGCACGTCACTTCAATCGGCTGGCTCTCAATCACCAGCGTCACAGTGCCATGATCAACACCTGTCGGGATCGCCTTCACACCAGCAGCATCTGCTCTGGCCAGAACCACATCAGGCAAAGCAGTGCAGGCGATATCCACGTCATCCACCACTTCACCCAGCAGGGAGTTGCGCACGGTTCCACCAACTGCGCGCGCCACATCGCCGTCCTGTTCCAGAACGTCAAAAGCACGCTGAACAGCAGAGCTATCCAGCCAGCCTCTTTGTTGTAATTTGGTCATTTCTGAGGTGTCTCGTATCCACCCGGAACAAACTCGCCATCAATGATTTGCCCGGGCCGGTATTGTGACCCAAGCGGTGCATGGCCTGTTTCAGCAAGCAGCACCAGACTGGCGATAACAAGAGCAATGCCTGTGATGCTCAACCACAACATCGGGCCATCGCGAAACCGCTTGTCACTCTTTGCCTTGCGCACAACCATCACCCACACGGCGTAGGCAATGAATGGAACAAAGAACAACAACCCATGTGTCAGGAGCATTCGTATCATCAGGCATAAACCCTATTATAAAGCACGCGCAGGATGCCAGCGGTGACACCCCATATGTAACGCTGCTCAAATGGCATGGCGTAATAGTAACGCGTTTTGCCTCTGAATTCTCCGCTTTTTTTCTGATGGTTCTCAGGATTCATCAGGAAAGACAAAGGCACTTCAAACACTTCATCCACTTCCGCCGGATTGGGTGAGAGGATCAAAGGCGGTTTGACAGTGGCCAGAACCGGCACAACACGATAACCGGAACCGGTGTAATAGTGCCCAAGATCACCCACGATCTCCACCAGATCAGAATCTAGCCCAACCTCTTCATGCGCCTCTCGCAAGGCTGCACCAATAGGACCATCATCTTCCGCATCTATCTTGCCACCGGGAAACGCAATCTGTCCGGCATGAGAGCGCAAGTGAGCGGTGCGCTGGGTTAGCAAAATGGAAGCCTCGGCACCACGATCAACAATCCCGATCAGCACCGCAGCATCGCGCACCTTGTCCAGATCCTCCCCATAGTCCTCAATCTCCGGATTGAGAAGGTGATCGCCAGCCGGCTCGTAGGATTGGCCGTCCAGCCGATCCAGAACCCGGGATCTGAAATTTTCTGCTGTAAACTCAGACAAGATTATGCGCCGTCCTAATGTGTCTTTCTAAAATCCAAGGTTCTGCACGGTGTCCACCACAAAGAACTCACCATGGCTTTCGATGCCAACAACCCGTCCCTCCGGGCTTTCCCGCTCCTGCAAATGCGGAGCAAGCTCATGCACCAGCGTACGTGCAAACAACGCTTCCAGCCGATCGCGAACAAGAATGTAAGGCTTTAGCCCGCCATCTTCCTGCCTCTGCACAAAGCGCAGCGGATGCTCAGGTCCAGCCTCAACAACATCACCGCAGTTGGTCCGAATGGTAATCACCTGCTGTCCGTCCTGCTGGTGAATATCCATCTCTACGGCTACAAATGGTGCATCTTCGACAGTCAGACCAATCTTCTCAACCGGCGTGACCAGATAGTACTTTCCGTCTTCTTCCTGCTTCAACACTGTTGAGAACAGATGCACCAGAGCTTCACGCTGAATAGGCGTGCCCATGTAGTACCAGGAGCCATCCCGCTTGATCTGCATATCCAGATCTCCGCAGAAATCCGGGTTCCACAAATGGATCGGCGGTAAGCTCTTGGATTTTCCCGCACGCGAAATCAAAGCCTGAAGACCTTTCGGCATCTCCTTGATTTCCGGAATGCTCTTTTCTTTAAGTTCAGTCACCACGGTCATTCTACCAGTACATCTGCACCATTATGGGGGTAATATGGTGTCACAGAAGCTCTAACGCTACCCTCACCACAAGCCCGCGCCAAGTTATACCTTTGCGATAAGCCCCTCCTCGCAAAAATCAGCGTACCTTCCATCACCTCATTTCAGGCATGCAATCCTCCTAGAACTCTCAAGTCTTACGGGACTCTCAAATCTCAGGGAAAAAGGTATTCTCCGCCTCAAGACTCACCAACTGTTCACAAAAATACCGTTAGGGTAGCTTCAAACAAGAATGTAAACCCAGGGATGCTCTGACCCCAATCATATGAAAACTTTGAAACTGGCCCACCCGCCGCACACAGCACGTCTGCCTGCGCTGTCATTGAACCGATGAAATGTACAGGCCTATAAATTTGCTAGGGATCGCCATTTTTAAAACCGAGTATGATGCAAAGGTGAGCTAGGCAGGGTTGTAACGCGCGACGAAAAGAGAGCAGCGATGAACACCAATATGACAGGCATGCCCCCAAAACCAGAGGATATAGTCGCCCGCACAGAAGCGGCCTGCGAAAAGATCCAAAAGGCAAAAGAGGAAATCGCCCGTTCCATATTTGGTCAGGAAAGCGTTGTTGAGCGCACGCTGGTGACGATCCTTTCCGGCGGTCACGGCCTGCTGGTTGGTGTGCCCGGCCTTGCAAAAACCAAGCTGGTGGAAACACTCGGCACTGTGCTGGGCCTCGATTCCAGCCGCATCCAGTTCACACCAGACCTAATGCCCTCCGATATTCTCGGCTCTGAGGTGATGGAGGAAGCCCCGGACGGCAAACGCTCTTTCCGCTTCATTCCCGGTCCGGTCTTCGCCCAGCTGTTGATGGCGGATGAGATCAACCGCGCCAGCCCGCGAACCCAGTCCGCCCTTCTGCAATCCATGCAGGAATACCACGTCACAATCGCAGGCCATCATCACGATCTGCCCGCTCCCTTCCACGTACTGGCCACTCAGAACCCGCTTGAACAGGAAGGCACCTACCCGCTACCAGAAGCCCAGCTTGACCGCTTCCTCATGCAGATTGATGTTCATTATCCGGACATGGACGCAGAGCGCCGCATCCTGCTGGAAACCACAGGTGCATCCGAAGCAAAATCCAAACAGGTCTTGCAGCTGGATGAGCTGAGAGAAATGCAGCAGCTCGTGCGCCACATACCGGTTGGTGAAACAGTTATGGACGCCATCCTGAAGCTGGTCCGCGCCGCTCGCCCCGGCGAAGCTGATGGCTTTGAGGACCTCGCCCAATACATCGCCTGGCCCCGGCCCCCGCGCTAGTCAGGCCCTAATGCTGACAGTCCGCGCCCGCGCTCTTGCCGATGGCCGCTTGTCCCCAAGCATTGATGATGTGATGGCGCTGGCCGAACCAGTCTTGCAGCACCGCATGGCGCTCACTTTCGCGGCACGCGCCGATGGCAAAACCATCCCGCAACTGTTGAAAAACATCAAAGAACGCATCGCCTAACAACAAGCCGACAGGATCGCATATGTTATCTTCGAGGACCGATCCTCAAGACAGACAGGAAAACATCTTCGGCTTAACAGGCGAAGCGCAATCCCTTGCTGATACCTTGCCAGAGCTGCTGGTGGAAGCCAGACGCATCGCAGCCAACGTCACCGCCGGTTGGCATGGCCGCCGCCGTGCAGGCCCCGGCGAAACGTTCTGGCAGTTCCGCCCTTTCCTCTCCGGCGAGGCCGCCCAGCAGGTCGACTGGCGCCGCTCCGCCCGCGACGACAATCTTTATGTACGCGAGCGCGAATGGGAAGCCGCCCAAACCATCTGGGTCTGGGCAGATCTCTCCGCCTCCATGCGCTTCCAAAGCAAACAGGCATCCGCATCTAAAAGAGACCGGGCCCTGCTTCTTATGCTCGCCCTCACTTATGCGCTCAATGAAGCAGGCGAACGCGTTGGCCTTGCGGGCCTCACCCGCCCTCTCGCCAGTCGAAACGCCATGCAAACCATCGCGGAAACACTGGTTCATGAGAACCCGGAGGCAACCCTGCCCAACCCGGATGGCATTCGCCGTTTCTCAGAGGTCGTGCTGTTCTCTGATCTGCTGGATCCGCCGGAGAAGCTGGAAGAATGGATGGCAACTGTTGCCAGTACCGGCGCCAAAGGCCACCTTGTTCAGCTGCTGGACCCCATTGAAGAAACCTTTCCCTTCACTGGCCCAACCCAGTTTGAAGACCCGGAGAACGGCGAGCAACTCAAAGCAGGCCGAGCACAAACGTGGCAGCAGGAGTACTTGCACCGTCTGGCGGCCCATAAAGACCAGATCAGCGCACTCTCCCGCAAGTTCGGCTGGAGTTACACGCTACACCACACAGACCGCCCAGCGGTCGAACCACTCATGTTGCTGCATTCCCGCTTGGCTGATGCGCCGGAACACAAGATGAGAGGAGGTCTGTAACCATGGGATCTCTTCTCCCAATCGGGTTTGCCGCTCCCTGGGTTCTGGCCGCTCTCGCAGCCTTG
This sequence comes from Pseudovibrio denitrificans JCM 12308, assembly GCF_001310815.1. Taxonomy (GTDB): domain Bacteria; phylum Pseudomonadota; class Alphaproteobacteria; order Rhizobiales; family Stappiaceae; genus Pseudovibrio; species Pseudovibrio denitrificans. Next base: position 24,970 of record NZ_BAZK01000018.1, on the reverse strand, counting down.
CCCGTTTTGTGGTGGCTTCTGCGCACCACGCCGCCCCAACCCGCACACGTCAAGTTCCCCGCCCTTACGCATTGCTGCTTTCCCTTCGCAACAAAGAGGAAACGCCGCAGCACACACCATGGTGGCTGATCCTTCTCCGCTTGATGCTAGCCGCAGTTCTCATCATCGCCATGGCTGGCCCTGTCTGGAAACCGCTGGATATCGCGCAACCTAAAACAGGGCCACTCTGGCTCATCGTAGACAATGGCTGGGATGCCTCCGCAGACTGGGAACGTCAGATCCGCATGGCCGAGCTGATGGTGGATGGTGCCGCTCAAAACAACAGAACCGTCATGCTGGTCACCACCGCTGACGGCCCAGCCCAGCCCATGCGCCTTTCAAGCGCGCAGGAAGTAGCAGATCAGCTCCGCGCCCTGACACCGCAAGGATGGCAGGCAGCCCGCTCTGAGTTGATCCCGGCACTACAGAAACAGGCAGAACAAAACCCACCCGGTGCAATCCTGTGGTTCTCCTCTCCACTAGAAGAACCCTCCACCACCAGCTTCGCCAAAGGACTGGCCAGCATTGCCAGAGCATCGGATGTAAGCGAAAACTCCTTTCTCATCTACCGATCAGAAACGCCGGTTTACGCACTCAAGCAATTGCAGAACACAGCCGGTGCGATGACTACCACAGTCCTACGCCACCCAGCGCCCTTGGCCGAAACACTGACGGTCCGCGCCTATGACCGCAAACAGCGCGCCATCGCAGAGCAGGCTGTTGAGCTGGGGGCAGGACAGAATAGTGCCGAAATTGCGCTGGAACTCCCCTCTGAGCTGCGCAACGACATCACCAAGCTCGCTATTCTCGGAAAATCCAGCGCAGGCAGCACAGTGCTGGTGGATGAAAAATGGCGCCGCCGTAAAGTCGGCCTCTTTGCAGGAGGCTTCGCAGATCGCTCCCAACCTCTGCTGTCTCCACTTTACTATCTGGAGCGCGCGCTCTCTCCATTTGCAGATCTGCCGCCCGCGAAAAGCACGGATATCGTGGCAGCCATCTCAGACTATTTCGACAAAGGCATCTCCGTCCTCATTCTGGCTGAAGTCGGTACCTTGCCCAAGAACACGGAAGCTGACATCGCAAACTGGGTTTCCAAGGGTGGTACTCTGATCCGCTTCGCAGGTCCTCAGCTTCCAGAAAAGCAGGACTCGCTGATCCCGGTCGCGCTCCGTCTAGGTGACCGTAAACTGGGTGGCTCCCTCTCTTGGAAAGAACCTCAAGCACTCAAGTCATTTTCTGAAAACAGCCCCTTCCGTGCAATTGCACTGCCGAAGGACGTGACAGTCAATCGTCAGGTTCTCGCCGAACCAACAGCTGACCTGCCAGACAGAACATGGGCCTCTCTGGAGGATGGCACACCACTTGTCACCGCCAAGAAACACGGCAACGGAACTATTGTGCTGTTCCATGTCACCCCGGACACCAAGTGGTCTAACCTGCCCCTTTCCGGTGGCTTCGTAGATATGCTGCGCGCCATCACAAGCATCTCCTCAACCGCTGTTTACAATCCAGATGAGGAAGCCGAAGGCACAGCCTCAGCTGCCGCTCTGCCGCTGCTCAAGATGCTGGATGGGTATGGCAAGCTCACACCTCCATCAGCCAATCACCAACCCATTCTGGAACGCGACTTCGCAACCACTCATCCAGGACGCACGACGCCTCCGGGCCTGTACGGCACTGAGGATGCAGCGCGTGCACTCAACCTGATGGAAGACGAAGACAACCTTGTTCCGCTCGACCTGAAGCCACTCTCCATGGCCACGATCCTCGATTACCCCTCCGAAAAGCCTCTGGACCTGCGCGGCTGGTTCTTCTCCATCGCCATCCTGCTAGCCCTGCTGGATACCCTAGCCCTGCTCTGGCTGTCCGGCAAACTGCGCCGCAACCAGTTCACCCACGCCGCCATCCTCCTGCTCCTCGCCTCCAGTCTGAGCCTGACTGGAGCAGATAAAGTTCAGGCGCAGGACACGAGCGAACTCTTCGCGCTGGATGCTTCACTGGACACCCGCCTTGCCTATGTGATGACAGGCGTACCGGAGGTAGACGAGATCAGCCGTGCCGGACTGTTCGGCCTCACCCGCCTGCTCACAGATCGCACGGCACTGGAACCGGAAGCTCCGATAGGGCTGGACCTACAAGAAAATGAGCTGGCCTTCTTCCCAATCATCTATTGGCCCATTGATGCTGCCATGCAGATGCCAAGCCCCGAGGCCATGTCCCGGATTGGCGCTTACATGCGCAACGGCGGCACCATCCTGTTTGATACCCGCGATGCGTATGGCACCAGCTCCAACTCACCCAACAAACTCAAGCTGCAGCAACTGCTCAGAGGGTTGGATATCCCAAGTCTGGAACCTGTCCCTCAGGATCACGTGCTGACAAAGACCTTCTACATTCTGGATGACTTCCCGGGCCGCTATAATCAAAGCCCCATGTGGGTGCAGGCCAGCGCCACTACATCAGATGGCAGCCGTCCGGTGCGGGCGGGCGATGGTGTCTCCCCCATCATGATCAGCGGCAATGACTTCGCCGCCGCCTGGGCCATCGATACGCAAGGCAATTACCTTTACCCAACCATCCCGGCAGACGGAAACCAGCGCGAAATGGCAGCGCGCGTCGGCATCAACATCCTCATGTACACCATGACGGGCAACTACAAGGCAGATCAGGTCCACATCCCTGCCCTGCTGGAACGTATCGGCCAATAACAAGCCAGAAACTCAACGCGGAGCACAGCAACACACATGACATGGTCTCTTTCCATCGATCCGCTTTTGCCCCTTCCGGCAATAATCGCGCTTGGAGTGATCATAACTCTGGTCTGTGCCTACCTGCTCTTTGTGGGCATGCGCGGTGCTCTCATCCGCTCCCTTGCCCTCGCCCTGCTTGTGCTGGCCCTGCTCAATCCCGCCGTCCTGCGCGAAGATCGCGAGTATCTGCCAAGCACCGTTGTGGTGGTCTCTGACAACAGCAAAAGCCAGCAACTGGAAAACCGCACCGAGCTGACAGAAGCAGCAAGAGAGGAGATTGTCTCTCAGCTACAAGCTCTTGACGGCATTGATCTGCGGCAGGTCTCCCTTAATGACACCTCCATGGAAACCGGTGATGGTACACGCGCATTCTCCGCCATCTCCAATGAGCTCGCCGACGTCCCGCCAGAAAGGATCGCCGGAGCTATCGTCATCACCGACGGCCAGATCCACGATATCCCGGCAACTGCTGAGAAGCTCGGTTTCTCTGCTCCAGTCCATGCCTCATCACAGGTCGTGAAGGCGAGTTTGACCGACGACTGAAAGTCGCCAAGGCTCCGCGCTTTGGGCTGGTTGGTTCAACCCAGGTGGTCCAGCTGGAACTGGTGGAAGAAGGCTCTCTACAGCCCTACGGCAATCGCGCAGAGATCACCGTCCGCCGCAACGGCGACATCCTCTCCAAACAGTTCATCTCCTCCGGTTACCCTGCTGAAATCGCCGTTGAAATCGAACATGGCGGCCAGAACATCTACGAGTTTGAGGTAGAAGCCTTGAAGGGGAGCTTACCCCACTCAACAACCGCGCCCTCGTCACTATAGATGGCGTTCGCGAAAACCTGCGTGTCCTGCTGGTCTCCGGCTCTCCTCATGCCGGTGAGCGCACATGGCGCAACCTGCTCAAATCAGATGCCTCCGTTGATCTCGTCCACTTCACGATCCTGCGCCCACCGGAAAAGCAGGACGGCACACCAATCAATCAGTTGTCCCTGATCGCATTCCCAACCCGCGAGCTGTTCTCCGTCAAGATCGACGAGTTCGACCTCATCATCTTCGACCGCTACGAGCGCCGCGGCGTGCTGCCCTTGCTCTATTTCGATAACATCGCAAGATATGTGAATGACGGCGGTGCAGTGCTTATCGCAGGTGGGCCGGACTACGCTGAGGTCAACAGCATCTTCCGAACCCCGCTGGGCCGCGTGCTTCCGGCAGCTCCAACCGGAGAAATCTTCGAAGAGCCGTTCCACGCCAATGTATCTGAACTCGGCCTGCGCCATCCGGTCACCCGTGATTTGCCAGGAGCTGGCCAGACGCCACCACAATGGAGCAAATGGTTCCGCCTTGTCGGGGCAAATGTTCAGGAAGGCCAGCCAATCATGACCGCGCTGGGCGATAAACCTCTGCTCGTCCTCAGCCGCGTTGGCAAAGGTCGCGTAGCCGCCCTGCTCTCCGATCATGTTTGGCTGTGGGCCAGAGGTTACGAAGGCGGCGGCCCGCATGTTCCGCTCCTGCGCAGACTGGCACACTGGCTCATGAAAGAACCCGATCTGGAAGAAGAAGCCCTGCGCATGTCCCTGCGCGGCTCAACACTCATCACAGAACGCCAGACCCTTGCCAATCTGGTCGATCCAGTAACACTCACAACGCCCTCAGGCAAAACGGAGCAACTGGAGCTGACCAAAGACAACTCCGGTCACTGGATAGCTTCCGTCAAAGCCGAAGAGCTCGGCCTCTACTCCGCCACCGATGGTGCACACACCGCACTCATCAATGTTGGCCCACCGAATCCACGAGAGTTTCTGGAAGTCATCTCCACACCTGACAAACTCTCCGGCATCACCACACAAACAGGCGGAACAGCGCTGCGTATTGGCGGCGATGATGGAGCATCTCTATCTCTGCCTAACGTCATTGCACAGCGAGCCTCCACGCAATACCACGGCAGCGGCTGGATCGGCATCAAACGCACAGATGCAAGCATCCTGAACGGAATAGACCGCTACCCATTGCTGATCGGCTTCCTCGGCCTTGCATTGCTACTGGGGCTGCTGTCCTTCACCTGGTACCGCGAAGGACGCTAAAACGAAATGTTCTTGAAAAAATGGTGTTTGGAAATGAATGTCGCTATGGCGCGGATTAAGTCGCCATAGCAAGGGAGCCTTGCATCATATCCAGCAGTTGCCCATCAGTCTGCTTGCTTGCCACCAGCGCTGGCTTCGTGTGCCCACCAGAAACATGACCAACTGGCATCGCTTCATCCTGCAACATCAGAACAAGCAACCGATCTGGATCAACAGGCCCCGGCAGAGTGATCTGCCCATGTGGCACCTGCTCATAGCCATGCGGCCCGTAGTAGGGATGATCTCCCACCAACAGAATCGACTGAACGCCCTGCGCCTTGGCTTCCTCAGCAACGCTCTTCAATAGCAACCGTCCAAGCCCCTGCCCTTTGAAGGTAGCCTTCACAGTCAACGGCCCAAGCAGCATACTCTTCTGAGTACCAATCATAATCGGGGTAAGTTTCACAGACCCGGCAATCTCACCGTTCTGCTCGCCAACAAAGCACAAGTGGGAAGCCTGCTGCACCCCATCCCGGATTTTGAACGCTGTACGCTCAAACCGCGCAGGGCCAAAGGCCTCGGCTTGCATCTGCTCTATCTCGAGAAAGTCTGCTGGGGTTTCCTGCCGCACCAGCCATTTTGAAACTGTCATTTTACACACCACAAATCGAAGGAGGAAGACCGTCGATCCGTGTGGCTCGGGCAGTTAGACCGATGTTGGGAGCACACTGAGGAAAGGACGGCACGAAGCACCACGCGAGAGCATGTCCCGCGCGTTCATTCGTCGTCGCTGTTCCCAGCAAATTGCCATAAGGCCTGTACCCCAGTTTCTCGGTTCATCGCATGCGAGAGCACACGAAATATAATTTCACCTGCTTACGTAACACGCAAATTTTCTGTCGTAAAGCACAAAACTAAGTGCAGATGCGTATTCGTTAGTCGTAGACCAGCTTCAGCTAGGCCCTTGAAAAACAACTACCAATACGGATTAGGCTCAGCCTCACCCGCCATTTCCTGCAGCCGACGCTGCGTCGCCGGGCTGATATCATCTGGCAGTGCATCCAGCGCGAACAGCTGTAGATCAGAGATTTCCATGGAAGGTCTTTTCCAGTTTGGATCCTGCTCCGTGAGCTTCACTTTAAAGAGCCCCACATGATCGCGGCCAGTTCCGCCCTTGTTGAGATGCATGGAAACAAGCGTCACATCTGGCCCGCAACCATAGCCGGTTTCTTCCGCCAGCTCACGGCGCGCAGCCTCCGCCATGGTCTCGCCGGAATCAACTCCGCCACCGGGAAAATACCAGCCCGGCAAGTACTGATGACGTACGAGAAGGACTCGGTTTTCATCGTCAAATGCCGCAACGCGCGCTCCCAGCGTCATACCGCGACTCAAAAGTGCGGCAGATTGCACGAGTATATTGATTATTCGCGTTTTAAAGCTCGCCACGCACAGCCTCACATTCATTATAAATACTTGATATTACAAGATAAAAATCTGAAATATCATTCATGCAAAAAGTGCATACCACCCTTGCAAAACTAACACTACACAACCCTCAGGATAGGCGTAGAAAGAGATCAAAGAATAAGCATACGCCCAAAAATTAATCAGGGCGGCCCCATCACCTACTTATAATAGACACCTAATCCGCGTTTCCCAAATCGCAGGAGAAATACGTCATGCTTACTAAAGTTCTCGCACGCTTCCGTCGTACAAAACGCTTCCATTGGGCACCAGCAGTAAACACTGCAAACACCCACGACAATGCTGTTCTGCGTCCATCTTCTTGCCTTTAAGGCAAATTCGAGTTCAGTGTTGCAGATCTGTTAAAGGCGCTTGAGGGTAATTCTCCGAATTAAGGAAAATTCCTTGACCTCAGGCGCAATGCAGCGATGATGCGCAGGCTATGTTTAAGCTTGTACACATATCTGACCCACATCTGGGCCCGTTGCCGGACGTACAGCCCGTCCAGCTCGTCTCAAAGCGCATTCTTGGTTATATAAATTGGCGGCGCAACCGCGCCCACGCAATGACCAACTCCTATTTGGATGCGCTGATACGCGATATTCATGCGCAGCAGCCAGATCACATTGCCCTTTGCGGAGATCTGGTCAATATCGCGCTGCCTAAAGAGGTTGCTGGAGCCAAAGACTGGCTCGCAACCGTAGGCTCTCCGGAAAATCTCTCCCTGACACCCGGCAATCACGACGCCTATGTTCCAGGCGCGCTCAAGCAAGCGTATGGGGCCTGGCGTCCTTACATGCAGAGTGATCCGGATCTGGGGCTCACACCTCCACTGGGAACAGATCCACACTTCCCATTTGTGCGCAGACGCGACAACATCACCATCATCGGCCTCTCAACGGCCAAGGCGACTGGTCCGTTCATGGCAACCGGCCACATCAGCGCCAATCAGCTGCGTGAGCTAGCCGATCAGCTACGCCATGCAAAGGAACGAGGCGATTTCCGCGTTGTCATGCTGCACCATCCGCCGGTGCGCAACGCAACCTCATGGTACAAGCGCCTCGTTGGCTCCAGCCGCTTCCGTAACATCATCGCAGAACACGGCGCTGAGCTGATCCTGCACGGCCACACCCACCGCGCCACCCGCATGGAGATCAATGGACCGGAAGGCCCTGTGCCAGTTATCTGTGTCCCATCGGCTTCCAATGGCCTCAGCAGCCACAAGCCACCTGCCCGCTACAACCTCTTCACGATTGAAAAGGACGGCAGTGGCTGGTCTTGCATCATGGAAGAACGCGGCTTTACAACAGCGAACGAAGGTGTGCATCACATTGCACAACACGACCTGTCTATTCCCGGCCTGAGACAAGCCGCCTGAAAGCAATCAGAGAATTAGAAAAGGAGAGGCATCTGTCGCGTATCACCGAACAATGAAAACGGCTTTCGGATAAAGATACGAAAACTGATTTAGGTGCCTCTCACAAAAGCGCTACCCGGCAAACGGGTTGGCATAAAGAGCCAGCGCAACAAGACCAACAGCGCCAATAACCGCACCCATCAGCAACCCGCAGAACAGGATAAACATATCCCTCGCTTTGTTTGGCTTGGTTGCAACTGCTTTGCCTGATGAGTCCTGCTTCAGCTGATCCAGCTTTTTGCCACTGGGCACATCCTGCTGGCGAATGCGGTTAAGCATCCAATCCGCTTCCAGTGCCCGCTCTTTCTCGATGATCCGCTCTGCAATGTACTCAGTAATGCAGTCCGCCATATCGTCGATATCAGCGGTTTCCAGCAGAACCATACGGCCCAGACGGGTTTCCTTCACAAAACGATAGGAATGACGGTCACGGCCCATAAGAACGTGGCTGGTCATATCGATCCAGAGGCGAGGCTGAGTACCTGGAACAATCTGGAAGGAAAACTGATCATCATCTTCAGGAACTTCCTTGAACACATCAATCAGCTCTTCGCTGAGCAGTTCAAGGCGGGCCTTCTCGCTCTCTTGCAGGCTCACAACAACGTCAGTCCGTTCCATCTCCGCAACACGAACTTTGCGAATGCTATCTCTCAGTGACCGTACCTTCTCATGAGGTACAACGTTGTCATGTAGCTCAGACATGGCAGCTCCCGAATAACCGGCTGAACACACCCCGTTTCAACCGCACCCCAACCTACGTACAACCAATCATGTAAAGTGCAGCCCTCACACATCTTCCACGATTAATCAAAGGTACATGGTAAAAGGAAACTAACACATCCTAGATAAAACTCTAATGAAACCTCACTAACTGTCCCGTTTTGGGGCAGTTTTCCAGTACCAAGCCCACGCAGGTTCTGCGGCACAACACTCAGGTTGTGCCAGCAAATCATCGCAAGTTGATACCAGTGCATCGCCAGCCTTCAAAACGGCGATGCAGCAACCTGTTCTGCCCTATGACAAAAACGGAACGTGAGGAGCACTGACCGGGTCTAAAACGCCAAGCACGCGGGGATCATCAGCCACTTCAATTGCGCGCTTGAACGGCTTAAATCCACTGCGAATATAAAACTGCAGCGCCTGTGGGCTATCCCCTGTGCAAGTATGCAACCAGAAGCGCTTCACTGTTGGGCGGGAGAAAGCTTGTGTAATTGCATGATTCATCAACCAACGCCCAGCACCGCCGCCAACAGCCTCTGGCACAAGACCAAAGTAGCTCAGAGTGACTTCATCTTCCTTGGCAACGTTCAGCTCCACCATGCCAACAGGCTCACCATCTTTCATCGCAAAGTAGAACTCATTGGTCGGCTTGTTGAGTGTCGCTTCCAACTCTTCATCACTCATCACGAGACGAGCAAACCATAGCCACGGCTCACCAACACGCCTGAAGAGCTTGCGATATGCCTCGGGGTCCATCTTATCTGCCTGTTGAAGCGACAGATCAGGGCGATCAATCGGTTTGAGCGCAGGTTTCTCCAACATCTCCAGATGCGTCACAACAGTAGCGATTTTGCCTTCCGGCAAGTCTGTGTATCCATCAAGGTCCAGTTGAATATGCGCCATGTCACTCTCTCAAATTAGGAATAAACAACGCTCTTTGAGTAACGGGAAGATATGAAGCCCGCAAGTGTGTCGATCTCACGAAACACTTGAGATCCTAGATGGTTGCCACTGTTTTCAGGCGGGCACGCGGATGAACCTCATTCTGGCTCATCACAAACGTATGCGCTCTGAAGCGCTCAACGATAGAGCGAACGAACGGACGGGACTGTGCAGAACACAACAACACAGGCACTTCACCCTGATTGGCCGCTGCATCATAAGCATCACGCACCAGTCCGACAAACTCCTGCAGTTTGGACGGTGCCATCGCCAGCTGACGATCATCACCGTCCCCAATGATGCTCTCAAGGAAGGCTGACTCCCACTGTGGGCTCAGGCTGATCAGTGGCAGATAGCCACCCGGCGCCTGATTGGCAGCACAAATCTGACGAGCCAGACGCGTGCGCACATGCTCAGCAATCGCATTCGGGTTACGCGTAGAGCCAATAGCTTCCGCGATACCTTCCAGAATTGTGCCAAGATCGCGAATAGAAATCCGCTCCTCCAGCAGCGCCTGAAGCACACGCTGAATACCGGAGATGGAAATCTGGGTTGGAACGATGTCCTCAACCAACTTCGACTGCTCCTCATCCAGCTTCTTCAGCAGAACCTGAACATCAGCATAGGTGAGCAACTCGGAAATATGCGACTTGATGGTTTCCGTCAGGTGCGTGGAAATCACCGTCGCCGGATCAACCACTGTGTACCCCAGCAAGTTCGCTTCTTCACGATACTGCGCCTCAACCCAGGTCGCAGGCAGGCCGAAGGTTGGCTCAGTGGTATGCGTTCCCGGCAAACGCACCTGCCCACCGGCAGGGTCCATAACCATGAACTGGTTCGGGAACAGCGAACCGCCACCGGCATCCACTTCCTTCACCTTGATCATGTAGTCATTCGCGCCCAGCTGGATGTTATCCAGAATACGCACGGATGGCATAATCACGCCCATGTCAGAGGCAATCTGGCGGCGAAGAGCTTAATCTGCTCGGTAACCTGATCCGTTTCCTGCTTGTTACGGCCATTGATGATTGGCAGCAGCGCATAGCCCAGCTCAATGCGTAGCACGTCCATCTTCAGGCTGTCAGAGATTGGTGCTTCCTGAGGTTCTTCCGGCGCTTCAGCTTCAACCTGAGCAGCCACTTCCTCCGCCTTCTCAATCGCCTGCCGCTTACTTGCCTGCCGTGCCATGTAACCAGCAGCACCAGCAAGAGCCAGAAACGGGATCATCGGCATCCCTGGCAGAAACGACAGAACCACCATCACAAACGCGGACATGCCAAGCGCTTTTGGATAGCCTGTAAACTGCGTGACAAGCGCTTTATCCGCTGCGCCTTCAACACCAGCTTTGGAAACCAGAATACCCGCAGCGGTGGAAACGATAAGCGCCGGGATCTGGGAGACCAGACCATCACCAATTGTCAACAGCGTGTAGTTTTCAGCAGCTTGCGCAAAAGTCAGGTTCTGCTGCATCACACCAATAACGATACCGCCAATCACGTTGATGAACGTGATCATCAGGCCTGCAATCGCGTCACCACGAACAAACTTGGAAGCACCATCCATGGAGCCAAAGAAGGTGGATTCTGCTTCCAGTTCCTTACGGCGGGTGCGCGCTGTTTCTTCATCGATCAGACCTGCACCCAGATCCGCATCAATCGCCATCTGCTTACCGGGCATCGCATCCAGCGTAAAGCGAGCGGAAACCTCAGCAATACGTCCAGAACCTTTTGTAATAACGATGAAGTTCACAATCACGAGGATCGCAAAGACGATAATCCCGATGACGAAATTACCGCCCATAACAAAGCTGCCGAACGCAGCAATCACGTTGCCAGCTGCATCCGCTCCCTCATGACCGTGTGACAGGATCAGTCGTGTCGACGCCATGTTCAGCGCCAATCGCAACATGGTCGCAATCAGCAAAACAGTTGGGAAAGCAGAGAATTCCAGAGGCTTTTGAATGAACAATCCCACCATCAGGATCATCACAGAAAAGATGATCGAGATCGCAAGGAACATGTCCAGAAGCATCGCAGGCATCGGAACGATGAGCATCACAAGGATGACCATCACACCTGCTGCAAGACCCAAGTCGCCTTGTTTTATGGCAACCCAAAGGTCTCGAAAAAAGGTTGTGTTACCAGCAGCACCTAATCCGGGCACGCCAGCAGCCGCAGGAGTGCTGTTGCCTCCCCCTTGAGCTGCTTGTGTGTTTGTCTCTTCAGACATTCTCGTGCCCTACCCGTTACTTACGCGTCTGCAGTGCCGGCGCGCGCTTCGCCCGGGCCTGGAACCTCAACACCTTCTTTGGTGTAAAGGTTCAGCTTGTTACGCAATGTGCGGATCGAAATACCGAGGATCTTGGCCGCATGGGTACGGTTACCCAGACAGTGATCCAGCGTATCCAGAATGAGATCACGCTCCACATCAGCGACTGTACGCCCAACCATGTTGCGCGAAGCTGCTTCCGCCGCATGCGCCGCACGAGCAGCCGTCTGTTGGCCCGCGCCCATCGCAATCGGAGATCCATCCGGCATACGGATCGCATCTGCATCAATCTCAGCACCAGAGGAGAGCAGAACAGCGCGGTGCATGGTGTTTTCCAGCTCGCGCACGTTCCCTTTCCATTGGTTCGCCAGCAGCAACTGACGCCCTTCCTGAGAGATTGGCAAAGGTTGGTGCCATTGGCCTTCGCGTAGATCTCAACGAAATGGCTCGCCAGCTCCAGAATGTCTGCAGGACGCTCCCGCAGTGCAGGAAGTTTCAGGTTCACCACATTCAAGCGATACAGCAAATCCTCTCGGAACGTGCCAGCGCGCACTTCCTCAGCCAGATCACGGTTGGACGTCGCGATAATGCGGATATCAACCGGCACAGGACGGCTACCGCCAACACGGTCAATCACCCGCTCCTGAATAGCGCGCAGCAACTTAGCTTGCAGACGGACATCCATCTCGGAAATCTCATCCAGCATCAACGTGCCGCCATTGGCCTCTTCAAACTTACCAACACGGCGCGCCACAGCCCCGGTAAACGCGCCCTTCTCATGACCGAATAGCTCGGACTCCAGAAGATGCTCAGGAATGGCAGCACAGTTGATAGAGATGAATGGCTTATCAGCGCGGTTGGACTTGCTGTGCAGAAAGCGGGAAATCACTTCCTTACCACTACCGGATTCACCGGTGATCAGCACAGACGCATCAGAAGGCGCGACCTGTTCAGCCAGCTTGATCACACTTGCCATAGCCGCGTCGCGATAGATCAGATCTTCGCGCTCTTCGGTAACAGCAGCCAGAACAGCAGCAATCAGCTCAGGATCCGGTGGCAGCGGGATGTATTCCTTCGCACCAGCCCGAATAGCAGAAACCGCGGCGCGCGCATCCGTTCCCAACCCGCACGCTACGAGTGGCACATGGATACGTTCGCGCTCCGTCAGCTCCACCAGCTGGCCAATGTCTTCATTGACATCCACCATGAGAAGATCTGCGCCCTGACCGGAGCGTAAAACTTTCATAGCCTCAGGAGTGCCTGGCGCATGAGTAACAGACGCCCCACGCTCCATAGCGATCTTGGTTGCGGTCGTCAGCTGGCCGCCAAGCGTTCCAACGATCAAGAGCCGCATGTCAGTTCCTTTCCACTACGCCCCATGCCCCTTACTTATCCGCCTTGATAATTTCGGTCATGGTGACACCAAGCTTATCTTCCACCAGCACAACTTCGCCGCGAGCAATAAGCCTGTTATTCACGTAAACGTCTATGGCCTCGCCGACCTTCCGGTCAAGCTCCATAACAATTCCGGTATCCAGATGCAGAAGGTCAGACACCTTCATCTTTGTGTGCCCAAGCACAGCCGCCAGCTGTACCGGAACGTCAAAAACAGCTTCCAGATCCTCGGCAGCCTTTACACCGGCCCCGCCTTCTTCATCCGTTCCAGCGCGCTGGGTACTCTGGTGTTGGTCCAGCACCATGCCCTGTTCATCACTGCTCATAATCAACCTTTCTGATCCGGCACCGGCCTCAAACCGTTCCAATCATAGGCAAAAACTAAAATCACTCAGCTCGACTGGCCCGCTCACGGGCATCGAAGTGAGATTTTATGACTTGTTCAATATGCTCAACCGTCTTGCGACGATCACGAATAATTCCACCATCCGGCCATTCGATCCGGCAATCACCACGAGACATGCTCTCAGACTTCACAACATGCACTTTGCCTTCAAAGCTGCTGTTCAGCACAAGACCTTCAACCATCTCTTCCAATGCGTGCGTATCTTCTGTCGGCACTTCAATCAGGATCTGAGGGATCTTGCGCAGCGGTGCCAGACATTCAGACAGCAGCGCCACGACTTCAGCTAATGGCTCCCGCGCGATCAGATGACTGCAAAGCCGGCGCGCAATCAAAAAGCACATGCTCACGAGGTTCTGCTCTTGTGCACGAAGCTGGTTCTCAAGATCACCAAGCGCCACTTCCAGTCGCTCCCGCAGAACAATGAGCTCTTCCTGTGCGCTCAGCTTCTGCTGCTCAGCAATCGCTTGACGGGCCTGCATCTCACCACGAGCAAAAGCTGCTTCTTCCGCCGCCTTCAAAATCTGCTGATGTTCAGCAACCGTAATCGTCGGCTCCGGTGGAGGCGCATCTTCAACAACAGCAGCAGCCTCAACCTCATCGATGGATTTGGTATCAAACAGAAAACGCTGACGAACTGCGCCCTGAGGCATAACTGTAACCATCAGCATGCCTCCTGAAACTGCAGAAAAAAGGAAAGATTAGTAGACAAGCTCGTCCTCCCCTTTCTTTTTGTTGATGGTGATTTCGCCAGCAGCAGCCAGATCTTTTGCTTTCAACACAAGACCGTTCTGCGCTTCATCCACCTCACGAAGGCGAACAGGTCCCATGTTATCCATGTCTTCTTGCAGCATCTTCGCAGCACGAGCCGACATATTGGCTGTAAAGAACGCCACAGCGGTCTCAGATGCGCCTTTCAACGCCATCGCCAACTGATCCTTCTCAACATTGCGCAGCAAGGTCTGACAGGCTCCAGAGTCCAGCTTGAGCAAGTCTTCGAAGGTGAACATCAAATTGCGGATACGCTCAGCAGACTCGCGGCTGTCTTCTTCAAGCGCCGCGAGGAAGCGACCTTCCGTCTGTCTGTCGAAGTTGTTGAAGATATCTGCCATCATCTCATGGCTATCACGACGGCTGGTCTGAGACAGGTTCGACATGAACTCAATACGCAGTGTCTGTTCAACTTTCTCCAGAATATCCTTCTGAATGGATTCCATGCGCAGCATGCGGTTCACCACATCCAGCGCCAGCTCCTCATTGAGCAGCGCCAGAACGCGGGCGGCATGGTCACTCTGGATTTTGGAAAGAACCACCGCAATCGTCTGCGGATATTCATTCTTCAGATAGTTGGCCAGTACGTTTTCCGGAACATTGGAGAGCTTCTCCCACATGTTCCGGCCAGCAGGACCGCGGATCTCTTCCATGATGATCGCAACACGATCAGATGGCAGAAACGAGTTCAGCAATCGTTCCGTCACGTCCACGTTGCCGTTCAGCGCTCCACGAGTTGAAAGACGCTTCAGAAAGTCAACAAACAGCTCTTCCAGCATGGTTGGCGTTACAGGGCCAAGGCTCGCCATAGCGCTGGAAACCTGACGGACTTCAATCTCGTCAAGTCCGTCCCAGATCGCTTTGCCGTACTCCTGCCCAAGCGCCAAAAGCAGAACGGCTGCCCGTTCTGCTCCACCAAGCTCTCGTTCTGCCACTTCAGAGGTGACAGCTAAAGCCGTTTCTGTGATCTCGTGTGCGCCAATCTCCTCACTCATCTTATGCGGCCTCGTTCAGCCAACCACGAACGATGTTGACCGCTTCGCTTGGAGAATCTTCAATCATTTCACTTATCTGCTTAATCGAGCTCTGGTGGAGAGCTGCCTGCATCTTGGCATCTTCAATCCACTCAGCCGTTGGGATTTCAGTTGGAACCGCTTCCATCTCACCCACAATGCCTTCAACCTGCGCAGGGCTTTCAGCAACCAACGTACCATCCGGCAACATCTGTACACCGCTGCCTTCAAGAGCTGCTTCAGGCTCTTCATCCTTGGCAAGGATACGCTTCATCAGCGGAGACACTGCAAAGATCAGAAGTAGGACAGTGATCACAAACAGAACACCCAGCTCCGCAAACTTCATGATGTCAGCGCGAGTGAAGTCAAACAGCCCGCCTTCACCATCGGCGAAGTCAGACAGAGGTGCTTCAACGAACCGCATATTCACCACTTCAACGGTGTCACCACGATGCTTGCTGAAGCCAACTGCAGTACGCACGAGAGTAGCAATCTGCTCCAGCTCTTCTCTGCTGCGCGGTTGATAAGTCTGCGTGCCATCTTCGCTGGTGGTATACGTGCCATCAACCAGAACCGCTACAGACAGGCGCTCCAGACCACCGGCCTCATAGATCTCCGTTACTGTGCTCTTGGAGATCTCATAGTTCAGGATCTCTTCGGAAACATTGGAGGAGTCTTTGGAGCCTGCAGAGCTTCCTGCAGCGTCTGCATTTGGCAGCTGGTTGCCAACAGAAACCGTGTCTTCCCCATTCGTGGAGGACGCATTTTCTTCTTTACTTTGAGAAGAACGCAGCACCTGACCATCAGGATCAAACAGCTCCTGCGTTTCAGTTTTGCGGTTATAGTTGATTTCCGCAGCAACCCGCACCCGCGCGCGACCTGTTCCAACGACGTTATTGAGGATCTCTTCAACCTGTTGCCGCAGGCGGGACTCCATAGTCAAACGTCGCTCGTCCAGAGAAGAACCGCCAGCAAGACCTTCCTTATCGCCGGTTCCGCTGGCAAGCAGTGTGCCGCGCTCATCAACGATAGAAACATAAGAAGGTTCCAGCCCTTCAACCGCAGTCGCAACCAGATGCTGAATAGCGCGGATCTGACCATTGGTCAGAGACCCCTGCACTTTAATAGCAATAGAAGCTGTTGGCGGTTCACGGTCTCGTTGGAACAGTTGTTTTTCAGGGATCACCAGATGAACGCGCGCGGATGCAATTCGGCCAATGCTTCTGATTGTTCTGGAGAGCTCACCTTCAAGAGCGCGTGTCCGGTTCAGGTTCTGCACAAAGCTTGTCGCGCCAAGCGTATCGGTCTTATCGAAGATCTCATAGCCAACACCACCACCAGATGGCAGGCCCGCTTCAGCAAGCGTCATACGAAGACGATGTACATTTTCCTGAGGAACAAGAACGCTGCGACCATTTACACCCAGCTCATAGGACACACCCTGAGATTCAACCTGGCTAACAATAGCCGCTGCATCTTCAAGGGTAAGGTCTGTAAAGAGCGGCACCATCTGCGGTGCAGTCGCGCGTACAATGATAAAGCTGAACAGGCCGATCAACAGAGCAGCCATCGCGCCCATCGCTGCCAAACGCGCGGGCCCAAGTCCTTTCAAGAAGTCAAGGATTCCACTCACAGTTGCCGCCCCGTACTTTTTAATCGCTCATTCAAAAAGCACCAGCAATACTCTCAACACCTTGGAATACGGTGTGATTTGCCCCTGATTTGCTGGTAGGTAAAAATTGCCCGCCTTAAAGTTAACAAAAGGTTAACAAAGCCCTAATAATCGGTAAACGGGAACTCTACCCACAAAGAAGCATTGTGGAATATCGCAGGAAAGGCCTTTGACTAGCCTTTTGAAGACTCGAATGAATCTTGGGCGGCCTGTTCGGCAGATTTTGCCGAAGCAGTTAAGACATCATGGTTAATGCTTAAAAATGTACAAAATGTGGCTACCACATACAAAAAGGCCGGCTATAACAGCCGGCCTTTTCAGAACCTCAAACCTGTTCGGGCATCACGCCTTTTATTTGCCTGAAGCTTACTAGTTGCTGCGATAGTCCTGAACGCGTGTAGCGCGCAACCCGGCTAATCCATGACGATCGATCGAGTTCTGCCATGACAGAAACTCTTCAACAGTCAAAGTATACCGGTTACAGGCTTCATCCAGAGACAACAAGCCTCCACGCACAGCCGCAACCACTTCAGCTTTTCTCCTGATAACCCACCGCTTCGTAGAAGTGGGTGGAAGATCCGCTATCGTCAAAGGGCTCCCATCGGGACCGATGACGTATTTTACTCGTGAACGAATATGTTCGGTCATTCTACTCTCACACAAACCATGACCAAGCTGAGCATGAGACTAGAACAAGGCGCTTAAAATTTGGCTAAGCCCCCATCAATCTTTTGGTAAGATTCATAACCGGGAATCTTAGTGGATATTAACTACTAGAGAACTCCTTTGACTCCAGTGACTTCACCCACCGGAATTTTCAGATCGCCCATATGCAAAATAATGTCACCTGTGCTGAAGTCCACGGCATCCACAGTGCCTTTCACTTCAGTCTGTACAGCGAAGGGTTCACCATTGGCATCCTTCGTAATAATATCAATGGAATAAGCGCCATCCTCAGCTTTTGTGCCGTTTGTCGCGACACCATCCCACTCAAAGGTATTATCGCCTTCTTTCAGATCAATCTCTTTCTGATAGACCTCAGCGCCCTCACTGTTCTTAATAGTAACAGTCGCCTTACCAGCAGAAACAGCATCAAGATTCCAGGATGCCTTGTCATCCTTGAGCTGAGCTGTTGAGCTTTGGGCAGTCACTTCCTTGCCGATATAATTTACGAACTGACTCGCACTTTGCGTTTTGAGCTGAGTGAGCTGCTCATCTAATTTCTCTGTTGTTGCAGCCTGTTGCTCAACCATTGTGTATTGAACCAATTGATTCGTGTACTCAGACGAATCGAGAGGCTCCAGCGGATCCTGATTTTGAATCTGCGTGGTGAGCAAAGAGATGAACAGATTAAAGTTGGCGTTGATGTCGTTCTGAGTGTTTGAGCCAGAGGAACCCGCATTGGGGGTCAGTGCGTTAATAGTAGTCATCGTCTATTTCCTCAAAACGGCATCAAACCGAAATATCCACGCCACCAGCGCGGGAACTATTATTTACTTTATTAGAAGCGAGATAGGTGTCGTCTGGAAGGTCAGCATCATCAGAAGCTCTGTCCAGCTGAGCAACGAGCGGATCACGTCCATCCTGCTGATGAGCATCCTGAGAGCCGCCGTCCCGATGTCCTAAAGAAAAGCGGAGCGAACTCTTGTCGGCATCAATGCCAGCTTCCTGAAGGGCTTTCTCCAACCCACGCTGATCTTTTTGCAAAAGCTCAAGCGTTTCTGGGCGCTCAGCGATCAAGTGTGCACGAACACGTCCATCCTTGCTAAATTCAATAGATACATCGACAGAACCCAGCTCTTTCGGATCAAGCCTGATCTCAAACCGGTTCACACCACCACTCACCTGACGAGCTATCTCCGGCCAAACAGAGTTAGCCACATTTCTTAGGGTAGCTGTTGGCAGCGAGCCCATAGAGCGGAAAGCATTTTCAGAACGGGACGCTGTGCTGGAGATCGCCTCAGAGCTTTCCCAATCCAGCTCAGCCTCAGACCCATCCAACGGTCCCGCTGCAAGTCCCCAACCAAATGTCGTGGGAGCCGTTCCTTGCTCAGAAGGTTGTTGCACCTTCACCTGAACAACAACCGGTGCGCTTCCACTCTTCTTATTAGTAGATGCAGTCTGCTCAACAGCCTTGCCTTGAACACCCGCTTGCTCTTCTACCTCAAAACCTGTTGTAGTTTCCGCTGACCCTTCTGAAGGGAAGGCATTCTGGGTAGAACCACCAGTGACTTTGTTATTAGCAGTCAATGGAGCCGCCGCAGTAGCGACAGAAGCAGTTCGGCTGGACTGTTCAGCAACGCGGACACCGCTTTCAGCACCCTGCTGTGCTGGTTCACCCGCTGCTCGCTGCACCTGAGCCAGCTGCTCACCGCTTTTCACAGCAGGCTCAACTTTTGCTGTCACATTAGGGAAGATGATCTGACCATCCCCCTCCTGAGATACTGGTTGCGCTGCACGCTGCTGACTTCCAACAAAACCCGGTCCAGACCGGTCCAAACGGCGTACAAGAACTGGTTCTTGATCCTGCACATCACTCTCGACTAGAGCGTCATCAGTAGTAACTGCAGACTGAGAGTTGTCTTTTGTGAGTACTGGCTGAGCTTGCGCAGGTTCATTCTGCACCTTGATGCTCTTCACCTCAGTCGCTTTCGCCAGTTCAGACACAGCATCAGCCGCTACTTGTGCAGCTGGTTGAACGGTCGCCTCGGATGTTACAGCACTAACAGCCTTTACACTTGGATGAGGTCCAAGCACTTTTGGTGCTTCAACCCGGCCCAGTTCCTGCTGCTGTTGCACTTTCCCATCGACAGCCTCTGAAGACTGCGAGGATGCATTGGTACCGGCTGCAGTTTGCACTTGTTCACCGTTGCTACGACGAGCACTCACCGCATCTGCTGCACGGGCCACAAGCTCTGGGTCAACATTTGCCGTTGCATCAGTCTTCGGCAGCACAACAGGATTAATGGCTGCATCGGCTTGAGCGACCCGCGCTTCAGCAGGCTTTACGGTGTCACTCGCAACGGTCTCTTGAGGAGTAGCAGCAGCGCCATGAGACCTTGCATCATCCTGCTGCCCAGTCACTCCAGCTTTAACAGTTGTAGAACGAGCAGTTTCAACATCCCCGTCAGAGCCAAGCGGCAAGATCTGCCCACCGCGCTCCTTAAGCGTTGCTGTTGCCAGCTCAATATCCTGTACATTCTCATTCGCAAGCGGAGCGGTCTGCTCGCCCTTCGCGACTGGAGCAACAACCTCAGAAGCTGACCGAGCGCCAACGGCTGGTGCAGTAGCACTTCCTACTGCCTTGGCACCACTACCCTGCTCGCCATTTCCAGCAGGCTTGCCGGTCACGTTCTGCGGCAGCGGCACAAACGGCGCCTTCGTACCATCTGCAACAGGTGCTACAATTCCAACAGCAATAGTTTGCGCAGCGCTCGTCCCTTGAATGCCAGCAATCACGCTCAGGTTTTCAGAAGCAGCCGAAACCTGTGCAGTCGCAGAAACCGAAAGATCTGCGGCCAAACCAGCAACGCCATCTTCTCCAGCTTCTTGCTGAACAAGTTCTGGATTGAGAACGGGTAGGTCTCCACCAGCGTTCAAGGCACCTGAAAACAGATCCACTGCCGTTGCAGCAGCTCCATCGCCTTCAGAAGCCTTCGCCAGAAGGTTAGAAAAGAGATCCGCGTTTTGGCCAAGCACACCTTCGCCAAGCAGCGCATTACCACCTTGCCCGGGAGCGGGTCCAACAGGTGTTTGCAGCTGAACTGGGCTATTCAAACTCAGCAAGGCAGGTTGCGACATATATTCCTCAAACTACGCAGCACGTATCATCAAAAGCGATGACAAAGATATCTTGCGCGCAGATATGCAAATAGCAGGCCAGTTATACAAATCTAAATTAATCCTTAATTACAATAAGATAAACCAAATCAACCTTGCACAGACAACCGAATAGCACCGACTTATTTGCCGCCTCCCGGCAACAAATGCCCAGCCTGCAAAATGCCCTAATCAAAAAGATTGGCCTTCCGTCGAGTTTTAGGTATATTCCCGCCAACTAACACGCTCAAAGCGTACGCATACGAAGCGTTTAAAAATGAGAGTTTGCGCTTAGCCATCGCCAAAGCGCAACAAGCACTAAGCAAGCAAAAGAAACTAATCTGCACTTCGGATTTCAATGTCTCCCAAGCTTGAATTCTGCTCGTTGCATTATAGATATGGCTCTCTTTTCAAACGCGCCTACAGGATGAGGTACTTGGAATGCTAAACAGTCTTGGCCTGCCCGGCCGCCCGGAAGACACACGGGTGGTTGTTGCCATGTCAGGCGGCGTAGATTCATCAGTCGTTGCCGGACTGATGAAGCGCGAAGGCTATGATGTCGTTGGCGTCACACTACAGCTTTACGATCATGGCGAAGCAATCCAACGCAAGGGCGCTTGCTGCGCAGGACAGGACATCCACGATGCCCGCCGTGTTGCAGAGAAGCTCGGCATCCCACATTACGTTCTGGATTATGAGTCCCGCTTTAAAGAGCAAGTGATCGAACGCTTCGCCGACAGTTACATCAACGGCGAAACTCCAATTCCTTGTGTCACCTGTAACCAGACCGTCAAGTTCAAAGACCTACTGGAAACAGCCAAGGATCTAGGTGCGGATGTGCTCGTCACTGGCCACTATGTTCGCACAGGTATAGAAGGCAACCAGCTTGCCATGTTCCGCCCTGTCGATCTGGACCGTGACCAGAGCTACTTCCTGTTTGCCACCACACAGGAACAGCTAGACTTCCTTCGCTTCCCTCTTGGCGGCATGACAAAACCGGAAGTACGTGAACTGGCCCGAGAGTTTGATCTGGCAATCGCCGATAAGCATGACAGTCAGGATATCTGCTTTGTGCCACAAGGCCGTTACACCGATGTCATCGCCAAACTGCGGCCACATGCAGCAGAACCAGGTGATATCGTGCACGTGGATGGCCGTGTACTGGGCAAGCACAACGGCATTATTCATTACACGATCGGTCAGCGCCGCGGCATTGGCGTCGCAACAGGCGACCCGCTCTACGTGGTTCATCTGGATGCTGATGGTCGTCGAGTGATTGTTGGTCCTAAAGAAGCCCTCGCAACACACAATCTGTTACTGCGCGAAGTCAACTGGATTGGCCCGGGTACTCTGGACGATCTGCCAGAAGAAGGCATCACAGTTTACGCTAAAGTGCGCTCCACTCGCCCACCAACCGAAGCAGTGCTGCGTAAGAATGGTGAGAACATTCAGGTAGAGCTCGTCGCTGGTGAAATGGGCGTCGCTCCAGGTCAGGCTTGTGTCTTCTTCGATAAAGAAGGACAGGAAGCTCGCGTCCTTGGTGGCGGCTGGATTCAGCGTGCCGAGAAACAGGAAGGCGCAGAAGCTGCTCTAAAAGCCCTGCTCGGCAAGAGCTGGGAAGCAGCAGGTTTCCCAGCAAGCTAAACTGCAAGCCAATTATGAAACAAACGCCTCGCTTGGTATCAACACCTTGCGGGGCGTTTTTTATTGTCCCCATAACAACACCAGCCAGCCTTCAGTCACGCTCTTCAGAGCAATCGCAGCCTAAGAAATCCATTTGAGGAATATTGGGTTGGAAAGATTTTCGATTATTTTCGCAACTCCAAGTCACAACCGGCAGTTAAACCTCAATGAAATTGGCATTAACCCTAGGTTTCATGGAGTTTTTCACAAGAAGGCATATTTCCACAAAACTTAGCTAAGAACGCTTGACGACACCCGTCTGGGGCCTTATACACCCCCTCACAGCGCGGCGGTCACCACCGCAACATAGCGCACCGGATGGCGGGGTAGCTCAGTTGGTTAGAGCAGCGGAATCATAATCCGCGTGTCGGGGGTTCAAGTCCCTCCCTCGCTACCATCTCTCTTCAAATGAAGATCAAGACGACAAGACACCGCAAGGTGTTTTTTTTGTTTTAAACACCAAGTCCTTGTAGAGATTGGTGTATCCCTGCCTAAAACACAGCAGCGACTTCAAGTTCCGCCACTAGATGCAACGGAAGAGAACTCTTTAACTCTCCTCCGCACGTACCACTTGAATATCCTGTGTTGCCGCCCATTGCATAATGTCTTCACGTCTTAGCGCACAGCTCATGAGATCAGGAAACTGATCTGGTGTGGCAGCGAAAACCGGCACGCCTAATGAAGCAACGATACCCGCCAAATTTACATCGTAAGAAGGATGTCCCTGATCCGAAAGGGCAAGTAGCACAATAACGTTGACACCTGAGCTTACAAGTGCGCTGAGACGTGCGATGAGCTCTCGCTCATTGCCCCCTTCATAAAGATCCGTAATCAGCACAAGATGCGACTTCCCAGGCCTTTCAATCTTATCCTCACAGTACGCAACAGCCTGATTAATATCGGTTCCCCCACCAAGCTGGACACCAAACAGCACCTCAACGGGATCAGAAAGATCCTCAGTCAAATCAAGAATAGCAGTATCAAAGCAGACCAGTTTTGTCGAAACCACTGGAAGAGATGCCATCACTGCAGCAAAGATCGAAGCATACACCACAGAGGAAGCCATTGAACCTGACTGGTCAACGCACAAGATCACTTCATCCAGATCAACAAGCCTGCGCTGTCGGCGCATAAAGCCAATTATGCGTTCAGGGATTATAGTCTGATAGTCCGCTTGATATGTATGTAGATTGGCACCAATAGTGCGAGGCCAGTCAATATCATTGAAACGCGGCCTGAACGTGCGCTTAGACTTATCGACTGCGCCACGCAAAGCCTCAGCCGTGCGCCGCTCCAGCCTCTCCATAAGCTCTGCAACAACCTTTGCAATAACGTCACGCGCCGTATCTTTGACTTTGTCCGGCATAATGCCACGCATCGAAACCAAATCAGCTACTAAGTTTACGTCAGCTTCCATTGCTGCAAGAAACTCAGGTTCAAGCAACATTTGCTGCAAACCGAGGCGATCATAAGCATCTCTCTGAATAACCTGCACGACTGGTGTAGGGAAAAACTCCCTGATATCTCCTAGCCAGCGGGCAATTTTGGGAGCTGAGCCGCCAAGCCCTCCCTTTCGCTTACCACCACCACTGCTACCACTCATCTCATGCGGATTATAAAGTGCAGTAAGCGCAGATGACATCCTCTGATCCCGCTCATTCAAGCCGTCATCGTTTCCACCCAATGCGAGTTGCCAACGGCGTTTACGTTCGCTCAAGGACATCCCCTCCCATCAACTGTAACAGCATATTCAGATGCTTGGGCCATTCAGTCTCTGCGTTTGCAGTTGAAACGTAAGACATTCCTGAAAGGTTTTCTTGCCCACTGACAACATTTAGCAGTCTATGGCGTTCAGACTGATCCAGCTGCGAAAATACTCTTCTGAAAATCGGCAGGTATTCGACAAAAACCTCTTCATCTAATCGGAGTAACCATTCGTCGACGCAATAACGCAACTCATCATCATAAAGCAGCTGTTGGCCGGCTCCCTCTAGAAAACCGGTGAAAAACGCCGCAGCATCAGGGACAGAAGTTCCAGGCGATATCATGCGCGACAGCAAGTCTGCTGCCTCAATAGAAGATAAAACATCATCCTCATACAGAAGTCTGGCAGATAACCCCGAAAGCAATCTGTGAGATTGAGCTTCATCAATCACAGACCTCAAGGCATCCTGCCATTGCGCACGCAACTCCTTCTTTCCTTCAAGAAGCGCGATTGCGGCATTTGCAGCTTCAAACTTTTCCCGAAGTTTAAGAGCCGCATCTTGGTCCAGCCCCCGCACCACATAAGGGAGCGACACGCAAGCTTGCACCGCAATTCGTGAGAACAACTCTTCTATTTGCTCGCTATCAGTTACCCGTGCTTCCCCATATCGAATGACGCCTGCTAACGCAGGAAGAGAGCCTAATAGTTCCGAACCGTCTGATGTTTGCCCTGCCCGCGCTCCAAGCAGCTTTACCCCTTCATTTGCAGCCTCAGGCAATTGGGCTGTCATTGCCTCAAAAACCGCATCTGCTAGAGAGCTGAGAGTTCCACACTCTCGCATCCTGCGGAGAAT
>NZ_BAZK01000017.1 GCF_001310815.1 Pseudovibrio denitrificans JCM 12308 | reverse complement strand
AAAATTTTCACGGTAATTTACACAGATAAATCCAAATAAAAAAACGGCTCCGAACAGAACCGTTTAATCGCACAAATTACAAAAAGAAAAATACAGAGAAATTCTGCTTTGAATTGCTAATATTGAATGGTCATTCAATAAAAATATAAGAGAGAAACTTATAAGAAAAAAGGAAGTTGGCAGCACATGCACACCAACTTCCTTTGCTAAGCCTGCTTAGCTTTGCGTGGCTTCCATAACATCCTCAAGAGACCGCAAACCGGTCTTAGGGGAACATACCAAAACCGACATATTTCCTGGGGCGTGCTGGTTCTTCCACATTTTCATATGAGCCTGCGGAATCTGCTCCCATGAGAATACTTCACTCATGCAGGGGTCGATACGGCGATCAATCACGAACTTGTTCGCCTCACTCGCCTGCTTCAGGTGCGCAAAGTGAGAACCCTGAATACGCTTCTGACGCATCCATACGTAACGCGCATCAAAAGTGATGTTAAAGCCGGTCGTCCCCGCACAGAACACCACCATGCCGCCACGCTTAACCACTAGCGCGGATACTGGGAAGGTCGCCTCACCTGGGTGCTCAAACACCATATCGACGTCATTGCCCTTGCCGGTAATCTCCCAGATGGCCTTACCAAACTTACGGGCTTCCTTCGTCCAGGCATCAAACTCAGGCGAGTTCACCTTCGGCAACTGGCCCCAGCAATTGAAGTCCTTACGGTTGATCACGGCCTTAGCGCCAAGCGACATCACATACTCGCGCTTGCTCTCATCCGATATCACCCCGATCGCATTTGCTCCTGCAGCTGCAATCAGCTGCACCGCAAACACACCAAGACCGCCGGAAGCGCCCCAAACCAGTACATTCTGGCCCGGCTTCAGCTCATGCGGTGCATGGCCAAACAGCATGCGGAAAGCAGTCGCCAGTGTCAGCGTGTAACAAGCACTTTCTTCCCAGGTCAGATGCTTCGGACGATGCATCAACTGCTGAGACTGAACGCGTGCAAACTGCGCGAATGATCCATCAGGTGTCTCATAACCCCAGATCCGCTGGGAGCTGGAGAACATAGGATCACCACCGTTACATTCCTCATCGTCGCCGTTGTCCTGGTTACAGTGAACAACAACTTCATCGCCGACTTTCCAGCGCGTTACCTTGGAACCCACGGCCCATACGATGCCAGAAGCATCAGATCCCGCAATGTGATACGGCGTTTTGTGAACGTTCAACGGAGAAATCGGCTCACCAAGAGCAGCCCAAACGCCGTTGTAGTTCACACCAGCAGCCATCACCAGAATGAGTACTTCATGGCTGTCCAACTCCCATGTTGGCACCACTTCTTTGACCATTGCTGTATCAGGGGAACCATGGCGATCCTGGCGAATGGCCCACGCCCACATGTTCTTTGGAACATGTCCCAGCGGTGGAATTTCACCAATCTCATAAAGGTCCTTGAACTCAGAGCCTCCCTCTGACCCAGCTTCGACAACCCGTGCAACGGAACTCATGATATTCTCCTCCAAGTTTGCGTTGCGCCCTTCCCTCATGAGAGTGAAAGCATGTCCTTCTGCTAACGCTTCCAATCCACTATTTGCTGCAACGCAAAACAATACAACCTGTCAATATCGGCTATTTGAGAATTATCATTACAAAGAACTCACAAAATATATACAACTATTGCTTAACTTGCGAAGAATACTTCTTCTAATGTTGCATTGCACCAACCACTAAAACCTATGCAAAGGTGTGGGCAGAATAGAGATCTTGTCCCTTATAAAATGCTGACAGGATCAGGGAGGCAATAGACTATGAGTACCGGTTCACCTAAAGGTGCAATTAAAGACCGTCCGTGGATGTTCCGCACATACGCAGGGCACTCAAACGCTGCAGACAGCAACCGGCTCTACCGCACGAACCTGGCGAAAGGGCAGACGGGCCTTTCTGTCGCGTTCGATCTGCCGACACAGACAGGTTACGACCCAGACCACCCGCTTTCACGCGGTGAAGTTGGTAAAGTAGGCGTGCCAGTCTCGCACCTAGGCGACATGCGCACGCTCTTCAACGAGATCCCATTGGAGCGCATGAACACCTCCATGACGATCAATGCGACGGCACCGTGGCTGCTGGCGCTCTATGCCGCTGCCGCAGATGAGCAGGGCGCAGACCGTTCTTTGCTTGCAGGCACCACGCAAAATGATCTGATCAAAGAGTACCTCTCCCGCGGCACTTACGTCTTCCCACCTGCCCCGTCCATGCGTCTCACAACCGATGTGATTTCATGGACATACACAAATATGCCCAAATGGAACCCGATGAACGTGTGTTCCTACCATCTTCAGGAAGCTGGAGCGACGCCAGTACAGGAACTCTCCTTCGCCCTCGCCACAGCAATCGCCATTCTGGATAATGTCCGTGCCTCTGGCGTGGTGTCCGAAAGCGATTTCCCTAAACTCGTGGGTCGCATCTCCTTCTTCGTCAACGCAGGCATGCGCTTCATCACCGAGATGTGTAAAATGCGTGCGTTTACAGAGCTTTGGGACGAAATCTGTCGCGAACGCTACGGCGTTGAAGAAGAGCGTTACCGCCGCTTCCGCTATGGCGTTCAGGTCAACTCACTGGGCCTGACAGAGCAGCAGCCGGAAAACAACGTCTACCGCATCCTCGTGGAGATGCTCGCTGTTGTGCTTTCCAAGAATGCCCGTGCCCGCGCTGTCCAGCTTCCAGCATGGAACGAAGCCCTCGGCCTGCCGCGCCCATTCGACCAGCAATGGTCCCTGCGCATGCAGCAGATCATGGCCTACGAGACCGACCTGCTGGAATATGCAGACATCTTCGATGGCTCCAAAGAAATTGAAGCCAAAGTCGAACTGCTCAAAGAACAAGCCCGGGAAGAACTTGCCCGCATCGCAGAGATGGGCGGAGCTGTTGCAGCTGTCGAATCCAGCTACATGAAACAGAAGCTTGTGGAGTCCAACTCCAAACGTCTGGCAGGCATCGAGTCTGGCGACCAGATCGTTGTTGGCGTCAACAAATGGACTGAAACCGAACCTTCGCCACTTGCTTCAGACGAAGACGGCGGCATCCTCACCGTGCCTGAGCATGTGGAAGAAGAAGCAATCCAGCGCATTCAGGCATGGCGTAAAGAACGTGATGACAACGCGGTTCAGGCCGCGCTTCAGGAGCTGCGCGCTGCTGCTTCATCCGACGACAACATCATGGAAGCCTCCATCAAAGCGGCTAAAGCTGGAGCGACCACAGGTGAATGGGGTGCAGCCCTGCGCGAAGTCTTCGGCGAGTACCGCGCACCAACCGGCGTCGGCAAAGCAGCACCTGATGACAACGAAAACCTCGCAGACGTTCAGCAGAAAGTCTCTGCTCTCTCAGAAAAGCTAGGCCGCCGCCTCAAGTTCCTTGTTGGCAAACCGGGTCTGGACGGCCACTCCAACGGCGCTGAGCAAATCGCGGTCCGCGCCCGTGATTGCGGCATGGAAGTTGTCTATGAGGCATCCGCCTCACACCAGCACAAATCGTCAACGCTGCTCTGGAAGAAGGCGTCCACGTCATTGGCCTGTCCATCCTGTCCGGTTCACATCTGGCACTGGTTCATGATGTGCTCGACAAGATGAAGGAAAACGGCCTGGAAGACATCCCGATCATTTTGGGCGGCATCATTCCTTCCGAAGATGCGGAAGAGCTGAAAAAGGCAGGTGTTGCAGCTGTTTACACACCAAAAGACTTCCACCTGACGGAAATCATGTCAGACATCGTCCGCATCGTGGATGAGCAGGTCAACGAAACCGTCTAATCCCAAACGTAGTTACGCAGGTTGGGCAAGCTGAACAGGCTTTTGCCCAACCAACCGGATGCCAGCCGCATCCTTGAACCGCTCTATCATCGCTTCAATAAAAATCTCTGCCTTCCGCGTCATCGCCTCGCGGGATGGATAAACGAGATAGACCGGCTTTTCCTCGCATTGATAATCTGGAAGCAACCGCTGCAATTGGCCGGTTTCCTCATAATCCTGCATCATAAACAATGGCATACGTGTGAAACCAACGGAGTTCAAAAGCGCCTGCACCATCACCTGCGGATGCCCAGCGACAAACTCAGAATTCACCCTCACCTCATGCCGCTTGCCATGCCTGAAAAGGTCGAGTGAATCGATAAGTTTTTCGTTCCGATACTGAATGTAATTGAGTGCAGAAAGAGCCTCTGGAGTTTGCGGCACACCATGCCTGGCAAGATAATCCGGGCTTGCCGCCAAACAGGTCTCAACAATCGCAATCTTTCGGGAAACACCGGAGGTATCCCCTGTTGCGCCAGTGCGAATGGCCAGATCAATGCCATCCTCGACCACATCAATAAACTGGTCTTCCATCCTGATTGAGACCGTAAGATCCGGATACTGCTTTCGCAGATCAAAAATGAGCGGTGTAATTATATCGCCACCCATGGGTTGCGAAACAGAAACAACCAGTGATCCACTCTCAGCAGCCACCTGTTCCTGAACAGCCTCAAACATCAGAGCACTCTGACGCAGCATCTTCTGGGCATGCTCATAAACGATCTTGCCCGCCACTGTTGGCTTCACACCCTTGTTCGTTCGGAAAACCAGCTCCTGCCCCACCTGCGCTTCCAGCAAGTTCAACTGCTGGCTCATGGCAGGCTGGCTGATGTGGCGTTGACGCGCACCGCCGCTCAGCGATCCACTGTCGATAACGCGAACAAAACTCTCCAGTAAATTCAGAAGATCCATGATCTGCCCCATAAGCACTGCTTATATCCAAGATAAGGCTTGGCCCTCTGCACTTCCAGCATCAACCCAACAATATTGCTCCCATCGCTTGTAGATGAGGAGCCTTTCATGACACTTTCACGCCGATCTTTTTTATCCGCAGCCGCCTCTGTTGCAGGCGCAGGCGCAATTGCCCCTGCAATGTCGAGCATCGCATTGGCAGCAGCACCCAAAATTGGCGCACAAGTTCCTGGCATCTATCGTTTCTCGGTAGGTGACATTGAAGTAACGGCAATTCTTGACGGACACTTGGGATTAGATCCGTCATTGGTCGTGGGGTTTGACCAGAAGGTAGCGGAAGAAACTCTAAAGCAGAACTTTCGTAGCCCCAATACAGGGGACATGTCTATCTCTGTAAACGGATATCTCATTAATACGGGGGAACATCTTGTCGTTGTCGATACCGGCACCGCAGACCTGATGGGCCCAACTCTGGGCCGCTTCCACCAAAACCTGAAGAACGCCGGGTATAACGCCGCTGACGTCGACGCAGTCGTTCTGACACACCTGCACATCGACCATATCGGCGGTCTTGTCTCCAAATCAGGAGAGAAACTCTTCCCCAACGCAGAGTTCATTGTTCACGAGGTTGAGCATACGTTCTGGAATGACGAAAACACACGCGCACGCTTCCCCAAAGACCTACAGAATTTCGTAGATCTCGCACAGAACGCCTCAAAGCCTTACGACAATAACAAAACACTCATCAGCAAGGACGGTGAGTTCATCAAAGGGCTGGATGCCGTTCTTCTCCCCGGCCATACACCGGGCCACATGGGCATCCGCATTCACTCCAACAATGAGGAAGTACTGATCTGGGGCGATACAATCCACTCCTCGGCCCTCCAGTTCGCCAATCCGGACTGGACCATCGCCTTCGACATCGATCAGGACATGGCCCGAAAAACACGCCGGACGATACTGGATCGCGTCTCAGCCGACAGAACTCCAGTAATTGGCATCCACCACGACTTCCCCGGCCTTGGTCACGTCCGCAGAGATGGTGATGCCTTCGCCTATGTGGAAACCAGCTGGCAGCATAAGCTCTAAAAACAAAAGCTCACGAGGCACCTCGTGAGCTTTTTCTCATTGAGCAGGCGATAATGGCGTTGCCGGTACAGATGGCGGCGCGATTGGCTGTGCCGGCGTCAGCGGAATAGACGGTGTAACCGGCGGAGCGATCGGCTGCGCTGGCGTCAGGGGGATAGCTGGCACCGTAATTGGCCGTGAGGGCTGCAACGGATAAGCCGGAATCTCACGCCGCGGATGTGGGTAAGGACGCCAATGCGGATAGCGTGGGTAGATCGGATACCGCCGATAGATAAATGGCAGTCCCACATAAGGCGCAACATATGGAAGTGTTCGTGAGTAATGCGGTCCCTCTACGCCATAACGGATATACCGAGCAGAAACCCACCCCGGAGCACCACGGAAGGTCAGATCACACCATGAGCCATTCTTGGTGCAGTAGTTGATGAACACCACACCACCTGCCGGAATGGTCGTAATCACAGGATATTTGGTTCCCGGCCCTGTCCTCATGTTCACACCAGTTGTCGTGTAACCAGCATGACCACTCTGCGCAAAAGCGGCGTTGGAATAGATGATAACGGCCAGAAGAACGAGGCCAGCCAGCACCCAGGCTATAATCTTCATGATGACCCCTTCCTGTTGCTCTGAACAATCAACGGCCATAAGCCGGACCTCCATAAGAAGGCCCTCCAAATCCCGGCCCAGCGGGGGCACCACCAGCAGGTGGCAAACCAGTTATCGGCGGAGCGGGAGGCAGCGGACCGGATGGCCCCGGTATTGGCGGTGGCAATGAGCCCGGACGCGCAGAACCCGCAGGATAAGCACCGGGAGGTGGGTTGAAGGAAGGATAATCAGCATCCCGATCCGTTGGCAGATACGGCTGCGCCTGCCCCGGCCTCAGGCTATCACCCGGCTCAACAGGCCGATCCAAAGGTTTGATGGGTGGGATGATGTTGCTGCGCTCACTGAACTGAACCTGCCGGAATCCCGGATAATCAACGGAACCTGAGCGTGTCGACAAACTGCTGGCACTCACAGATTGAGCCACCATACCCGCTGCAAGACAACAGCCTACAAACATTGCGTATTTCATTTGACCCTGATCCTAACTGCAGGCTGGCCAAAACTTACAGCCAGCATAATTAGGAGAAGAGTGCCACCAAGGGGCTAACAACGTGGCCTGACAAAACATCGGGTTTTAAAAGCAATTTATGTCTTGCCTTGAAGAATATAACGTGAACAAAATCGCAGTTCATATCAGTTTTTCTGGCCAGAACCGCGCCTAACCCTTAGGTTTAGGCCATGATTCTCCAAAGCAGGTAAGAACGCCCCCATGACGAAGCGCCTCAAAATTGTAACGTGGAACATTAACTCAGTCCGTCTCCGTCTTCCGATCGTCGAGAAAATGTTACTGGACCACGCCCCGGATGTGTTGTGCCTGCAGGAAACAAAATGCCCGGATGGCAGCTTCCCGACAGCCGCGATCAACAAACTGGGTTACCGCCATGTAGAGGTGCACGGCCAAAAGGGTTACCACGGTGTTGCCCTGCTCTCACGCGTACCGCTGGAAAACGTTGAACGCAAAGAGTTCTGCGAAATGGGCGACACCCGCCACATCGCAGCTGATGTTGCATTCAATGGCGGCAAAGTCCGCATCCATAACTTCTACGTCCCAGCAGGCGGTGATGTGCCGGACCCAAATGTCAACGACAAGTTCGCCCACAAGCTCAAGTTCCTTGACGAGATGGAAAGCTGGTTCAAAGGCTTCGACGGCCAGTCCATCGTTGTTGGCGACCTGAACATCGCCCCTTATGAAAACGACGTATGGTCCCACAAGCAGCTCATCAAAGTGGTGTCCCATACCCCGCTGGAATGTCAGCGACTTGAAGACGTGCGTGAAGCTGGCAACTACGTCGACACCATGCGCAAGCACATGCCGATGGATCAGAAGATCTACACCTGGTGGAGCTACCGTGCCAAAGACTGGTCTGCATCTGACAAAGGCCGCCGCCTTGATCACGTCTGGATGACACCGGAAACAGCGCAGCACACCAAAGACGTCCAGATCATGCGTGATGCCCGCGGCTGGGAAAAACCATCCGACCACGCCCCAGTCATGGCTGTGCTGGAAGCTTAATCTTCCAGCATGCAATACGATGTGAGTAAGAAGCGGGAGCACCCTCCCGCTTTTTCTGTATCTACGCCTTACGGAATAAGCAGAACTTTGCCCTTGGCTCTGCGGCTGGAGATCTCCTCCAGTCCAAGAGCGATATCCTCAAACGGATACTCAGCGTGGATATGCGGCTTCAATTTGCCCTCAGCCACCCATTGGAACAACTGCTCACAATCCTTGTGATGCTCCTCAGGTTCACGAACCACCGCATCTCCCCAGAACACACCGAGGATGTCACAACCCTTCAGCAGCGCCAGATTAGCCGGGATCCTCTGAATAGTGCCGGACGCGAACCCGACAACCAGATAGCGTCCGCGCCAGCCAGTGGCCCGCAAAGCATCATCTGCATAGTCACCGCCAATCACATCATAAACGACCTCTAACCCTTTGCCGTCTGTCAGATCCTTCAGCTTCTGCTTCAACCCACCTTGGGAGTAATCAACCAGCTCATCAGCACCACAAGCTTTTGCATGGGCCAGCTTATCTTCAGAAGAAGCACAGGCAATCACGCGCGCGCCCATCAACTTGGCAACCTCAACAGCCGCCTGCCCGGCTCCACCGGATGCACCCAGCACAGCAACACTTTCACCCGGCTGCAAATGCGCTCTGCTTCGCAGCCCATGGATCGCCGTACCATACGTGATCAAAAGACCAGCGGCATGTTTGAGCGAAACGGCTTCAGGCACCAGAACCACTTCATCCTCAGGAGCAACATAAAGCTCTCGTGCTGCGCCCCATTTCGCATAGGACGCCACACGATCCCCAACCTTGAAGCGGGTCACACCTTCCCCCACAGCTTCAACAATACCGGCCATCTCACCTGATGGAGAAAACGGAAGCTCTGGCTTGAACTGGTATTTGCCCTGAATGATCAGCGTATCAAAATAGTTGAGTGCCGCTGCCTTCACGCGAACCAACACCTCTCCCGGCCCAGCACTCGGATCTTCCAGTTCCCGGACAACCAGATCACTCGGCCCACCAAGTTTTTCGCAGATAACAGCTTTCATGAAATACAGCCCTCTCTCTTACCCGCAAAATTACACGCGCTTCCGCCAAAGCTCAAAACCGCCATTGGTGTCACTTTACGTTTAAAACACTCAAGGCCACCCGCAGGCTTGCAGGAACACCGCAGTTGGAGGTATGAAGCGCACAACATCAACAACGAGAACAACTGGGCATGCGCGGTTATTTTGCTATTGGCTCTGAAGGGCTTTCCAAATCCATGAATGTTGGCACGCTGATGCGTACAGGTCATGCATTCGGAGCAAGTTACTTTTTTACAGTCGATGCGCACATCAAAGGGCTTGGATCAGCCATGAAGGCCGACACCTCCAAAAGCCCGGACCACTTGCCATACTTCGCCTGGAACTCGGTTGATGAAATGCAGTTTCCACGCGGCTGTAAACTCGTTGGTGTCGAACTCACCGACGATGCGATTGAGCTGCCAAGCTTCGGTCATCCTCTGCAAGCAGCTTACATCCTTGGCCCTGAGCGCGGCTCCCTCTCCAAAGAGATGCAGGAACGCTGCGACTACATCGTCAAAATCCCAACCAAGTTCTGTTTGAACGTTGGCGTCGCTGCCGCTCTGGTTTTGTATGATCGCTACATGGCGCACGGAAAATACGCCGAACGCTCTATAACCGCAGGGGCACCTAAAGACCCGCTATTGGAACACGTTCATGGCGCTCCTATCTTCCGAACAGGTCGAAAAGTTCCGGGCTTCGACAGCAACTCTTGAGTGATTCGAGATCAGGTTGCCATTTCTGATATGCATCCTCAAATGGCAATCTTTAATTCTCACCATGGCAAATGCCTTGCGTAAATTTTTAAATGATCGCGCTTGGCCCGACACAGCCTCTTAGCATTACAAATTCGTAATTCTAAACGGCCCTTTGCTTCGCATTTTCTCTCAATCTGTGAACACTATGTGGAAAGACGCCCATATTTTTTACTGGGCGAAATGCTGCCAATTAATTTGAAAAGACATCGGAAAATCTGAGCTTTTAAAGGCAATTAGCTCTTATTTACTAGCGCGTTAAATACAGCAAATAATCAACTTGCATATCTACTGTCTTCCATCACTTAAAACGGAAATTCATTAGTGGCTTTACGCTTGATATTATGGCTGTGCGTGCCACACTCCCGCCAGATTTCTGTTGCCAGCATTCATAGAGCGGTTCAAAGGCAAATAATTTTTTGCCTCTGTAAAAACAGGGTATCAACCCTTTTGTAACCATCTTTAAAGTAACCCTAACATTAAGTTTTATGGGTTTTCGCACAGAATCTCAGATTTTGTCGTACGCAACGCGGTTTGGAGAAGATGCAAGCACGTATCCTGATAACTGCCTTAATGGCTCTTGGTATCTCGGGCGCGACTGCAAATGCGCAGTCTCCTGCCCTCTTGAAAGAAAACAAGGATTGGGCAACCTACACCTTCAACACCCAGAGCGGTGGCAAGGTGTGTTATGCTATTTCCGCACCAACACAATCACTGCCGACTGATAGAAACCACGGTGAAGTCTTCTTCTTCGTTTCTACCCGTCCAAGTGAAGGCGTATCCAATGAGCCAAGCTTTATAGTGGGTTATCCATTTAAAGAAGGCTCTCTGGTCACGACCAATGTTGATGGTCAGCAGTTCACCATGTTCACCAAAGGTGACGGCGCATGGGTTCAGAACGCAGCGGAAGAGAAGCGTTTGGTTGACGCCATGAAAGCAGGCAGTTCCATGTCTATTTCTGGCGAGTCCGCTCGCGGCACCAAAACTTCCTACAAGTTTTCCTTGAGCGGCATCACTGCTGCTGTAAGGGATGCTACCAGCGCCTGCCAGTAAGGCGCTGACACTCAGAATTGTTTGAAAGCATAGAGATCTCTTGCCTGCGCCAGCTTGCCGCCACGCAATTTGAGATCTGGGATTTTCAAACTACGCGATTTCGGCTATAAGCGTGCCGAATACGTAGGCGGTTGCTGCTGGCGACCGCCTCTTCGCATTTTTAGCAGCGAGCAATGGGCACTCATTTCCCGCTTTTTCCTGCTAAACCGTATTGCTGAAGAGTGAGGCACATTCTTCGGGCTTGAATACGCAAAGAACATAAGCTTAAAGCCGAGCATCTAAGAACAACTGGTGAATGACCATGGCGGTATCGTTAGACATCGCGCACAAATCCGCTGATCCGGCGGCGACCAGCGCAGCAAATTCCACTCCTGCAACAGATCCTGTGCAGGAAGAAAAGCCATCCCTTATCGGCCTCAGCCGTGAAGAGTTGGGCAATGCCCTTGCTGCAGTAGGTGTCCCAGAACGTCAGATCCGCATGCGCGTGAACCAGCTGTGGCACTGGCTCTACGTTCGCGGCATCTCTGACTTTAGCAAGATGAGCAACGTTTCCAAAGATCTGCGCACCAAGCTGGACTTCGCATTCACCATCGCCCGTCCGGAAATCGTCACCGAACAGATCTCCGTAGACGGCACCCGCAAATGGCTGTTCCGCTTCCCGTCCCGCGGCGCTGGTAAACCGGTTGAGGTAGAAACCGTCTACATCCCGGAAGAAGACCGTGGAACGCTCTGCATTTCCTCTCAGGTTGGCTGTACCCTCACCTGCACCTTCTGCCACACCGGCACGCAGAAAATGGTTCGCAACCTGACCGCTGAAGAGATCCTCGCACAGCTGATGCTCGCAAAGGATCGTCTCAACGACTTCCCGGATGCAGATGCACCGGAAGGTGGCTTGGACGCATCCACATCCAACCGTCGCCGCATCACCAACATCGTGATGATGGGCATGGGCGAGCCGCTTTACAATTTCGAGAACGTCAAGAAAGCACTACTGATCGCCTCTGACGGCGATGGCCTGTCCCTTTCCAAGCGCCGCATCACTCTGTCAACATCTGGCGTAACTCCAGAAATTGCACGCACCGGTGACGAAATCGGCTGTATGCTGGCAATCTCCCTGCACGCAGTGAATGACGAGCTCCGTAACGTACTTGTTCCAATCAACAAGAAGTACAATCTGGAAACATTGCTTCAGGCATGCCGTGACTATCCGGGCTTGTCCAACGCAAAGCGCATCACCTTCGAATACGTGATGCTGAAAGGCGTTAATGACAGTCTGGAAGATGCGAAGAAACTGGTACAGCTGCTCAAAGGCATTCCGGCAAAGATCAACCTTCTGCCGTTCAACCCATGGCCGGGCTCTCCATATGAATGCTCCGATTGGGAGCAGATCGAAGAGTTCGCAGATGTTGTGAACCGCGCAGGTTACGCTTCTCCAATCCGTACCCCACGTGGCCGCGATATCTTCGCTGCCTGTGGTCAGCTAAAGTCCGCTTCCGAGCGTCTCCGCAAATCAGAGCGTGAAGCTCTTGAAAAAGCGCAGACCCAGGGCGACGCCTAACCAAGGCTCAGCAATAATTATTCAAAAGGCCGGTGCTTGAGACAAGCGCTGGCCTTTTTCTTTGCGTTCACTCCATGTGCACGGACTTCAGATATCGTGACCGTCAGGACAGATGCGATAACTGGACATCACCCCCATGACAGACAAAGCACATCCCTCACAAAAGAACGCCACAACCACTGGCATGAAGGCCAAAGGGTTCTACAACAAGAACTCTGCTCCCCAACAAGCCACCATTGCCTACGTGTACCCATGGCTTCACGAAGCCGTCGGCAACCTGCCTATGCCAACAAATAGATCACCACTCCGGTTTGTCGATTACGGATGTTCTGAGGGGGCCAACTCCATACAGATCATGGCTCAGCTCACTGAGGCCACCAGACAACATGGCACCAATCCAGTTCAGACGATCCATAGCGATCTGCCCAGCAACGATTACTCTACCCTGCTCCACACCATAGGAAACCGAA
Source organism: Pseudovibrio denitrificans JCM 12308 (assembly GCF_001310815.1). Classification (GTDB taxonomy): domain Bacteria; phylum Pseudomonadota; class Alphaproteobacteria; order Rhizobiales; family Stappiaceae; genus Pseudovibrio; species Pseudovibrio denitrificans. The sequence goes on along the minus strand of NZ_BAZK01000017.1, from coordinate 96,876 downwards.
CCCAACCGCCGTACACCGATCCATCTGTCTTCGGCAGCATCGTCGGCGGCTCCATGTTCAACCAGTTGCTACCTCCCGGCTCTGTGCATCTGGCAACATCATTCAATGCCACGGTATTTCTCTCAGAACGCCCTCTGGAACGCCTACCCGACTACGTTATGCCCAACGGCCCAAGTCTCTCAGATGAAAGAGGCTCTATCTCAGATCAGGATCGGGAAGTCTGCGAGAAACAAGCCGCCCATGATCTGGAAACATTTCTCAAAGCCCGCGCAAACGAACTCGCCCCCGGTGGCAAACTCATGCTGCAAACTGTCGGCAGAAATGAACATGTCTCAACCGCAGATGGGATCGTAAACCTATTCAACCTGTCTCTGCTCGACCACGTCGCCGACGGCTCAATCTCTCAAGACACCTATGAGCGCTACTATCATCCCGTTTACATACGCAGCCTGGAACAGCTCACAGCACCCGTAAAACCTGAGAGTGGGTCTTTGTCTCATCTGTTCACCATCGACAAAGCAGAATGCTACGAAACACCTGTCCCCTTCGTTGAGCAGTACAAGCAAGACAATGATGCTTCTGCCTATGCTCGGCAAATGGTGAACTTCTATAGGGCCTTCACCGAAGCTCCCCTGAGAGCAGCCCTTTCACACCTCCCAAACACCACCGAGCTCCTCGACAGCATCTACGCCCGCGGCGAACACCGCGTCCGCGAAGCCCCTCACCTCTACGACTTCCACTTCATCAGCGTCGCCATGCTACTGACGAGGAGGGAGAATGGGTAAAGTGATCGGTTGATTGCAAAGCACAGAGCAAACATGTGAGCACTGCTAACTCTCGCCATAGTCATGATGAATGGTTCTGACCACTCTCATATCCTGTTGGCTCCAATCATGTTTATTGCTCACTTGCCCGCTGGCTACCTGCTTGGAAAAGCAGCCACCAAACAGCTGAACCTGAGGTCCCGGCAACTCGTCCTCTGGACCTCAATCGGCGGTATTCTTCCTGATGCTGACATGCTCTACTTCTATCTTGTAGACAGCCAGAGCACCCATCACAGGCACTACCTTTCTCATTGGCCGATAACCTGGCTCGCGCTCCTTGCGTTAGCAACCATTCTGTTGTCGAAGAAATCCCGCTTAGGCGTTGCTTTGTTCGGTATCAGCATCGGCGGCCTACTACACATGATTTTAGATAGTGTCGCAGCACCTATCTTCTGGCTTGCTCCGTTCTCCAAACTCCAAGTCGAACTTATAGAAATCCCGGCTATCTACGAGAATTACATCTGGAGCTTCGTCCTGCACTGGACATTTGCAATTGAAATCCTCATTTGCTCAATAGCTATTGGTGTATTCTTGAAAAGCAGAAGACCACCGCATCAGATACAGACATAAAGGATTGTACAATGATCGACGGAACCAAGCTCTTTTTTCAGCTGCTCCGTATCGCCTTAGGCTTCTCATTGGCAATCATCGCAGCCGGTCTATTTTTGTCCTGGGGCTTCTTCAGAACACTCAGCGTGCATGGAGGACCTGAGGCCGATATCATTCAGCTCATTGCGATCACGTGGAGCACCATTATCTCCGCAAGCGTGATTGGAGCTCTGTCGCTCATCCCAAGCGGTTTCGCCATCGGCTTTGCTGAACTGATGAAGTGGCGAGGCGTCATCTACCACGTTTCCGCAGGCGGCCTCATCGCCTCGTACTCTGGGGCATCGGCGGCGCTCTCCCCGCTGACTTGTTCTACGCTTCAAACGAAGCAGGCAGCATCATCGCTTACTCCGCACCTGGAACCCCAACGCCACCAACCGAAGGCCTCCGCCCCGGCTCATCCGTAGCAGCCTCCGCAGGCTTCATCGCCGGTTTCATCTACTGGCTCATCGCCGGTAAAGCATCCGGCAGCTGGTGGATGAGCAAGCGATCTTCAAACGAAGATATGAGATAAAGAAAAAGCCGAGGCACTGACCTCGGCTTTTCTTTTGCTATTCTGCGCGATCTTTCAGCAATCGCAGGGCGTTGGTCACCACGATCAGCGTTGCCCCCACGTCCCCGAGGATCGCGGCCCAGAGGCTGGCGAAGCCCAGGGCGGTCAGGATCACCAGCAGGCCTTTCACGATAAACGCAAAAGCAATGTTCTGATGGATGATCTGAAGCGTCCGCTTTGAATGGTGGATGAGCCACGGCAGACGGGAAAGGTCATCTTTCATCAACGCGATGTCAGCCGTCTCAATCGCGGCATCTGAGCCAATCGCGCCCATTGCCACGCCGAAGCTCGCCCGGGCCATCGCAGGTGCATCGTTCACACCATCACCGATCATCGCCACAGTCTCATATTCATGAGAGAGCTGCTCAACAGCGGCTACCTTATCTTCCGGCAGCAACTCAGCGCGCACCTCGTCGATCCCAACAGAAGCCGCAACCCGCTCCGCCGTTGCCTTGTTATCACCCGTCAGCATCACCAGCTTCTCAACACCAGCCTTATGCAGCTGAGAAACCAACTCCTCTGCGGTGTCGCGAACGGTATCGGCCAGCGCAATCAGACCACAGACGTGAGCATCGGTGCCGACCGCAACCACCGTCTTGCCTTCAGCTTCCAGCTCACGAGCCTTGGCATCTGCTTCGCCAATGTCGAAGTCTTTTTCATTCAGGAACCGGCGAGACCCAAGCCAATAGCTCTTGCCATTACGCTGACCGGAAAGGCCACGCCCTGGCAACAGCTCAACATTCTCAGCGGCTGATACGCAACGCCACCTTCCTTCGCACGTGTCAGGATCGCTTCTGCCAGAGGGTGAGAACTGCGGGCTTCCAGAGAAGCTGCACGCACAAGAAGCTCTTCCACGCTATGGCCGGACAGCGGGTAAACATCCGTCACTGTTGGCAGGCCGTTGGTGATAGTGCCGGTCTTATCAAAAGCCAATGCCTTCAAACGAGCTGGCAGTTCAAGGAACACACCGCCTTTGATCAGTACGCCATTGCGAGCGGCAGAGGTCAAACCAGCAACAATGGAGACAGGCGTGGAGATCACCAGCGCACAGGGGCAGGCGATAACCAGCAGAACCAGAGCTCGATAGAACCAATCCATCCAGGCTGCCCCAAACAGCAGCGGCGGGATAACAGCCAGCAACACAGCCAGAACCATCACAGCTGGCGTGTAAACACGAGCGAACTTCTCAACCCACTGCTCAGCAGCGGCTCGACGCGCCTGTGCTTCGCTCACCATTCGGATGATACGGGCCAGCATGGTGTCATCAGCGCCCTTGGTCGCCTCTACCTCAAAGCTGCCTTCGCCATTGATGGTACCAGCATAAACGTCATCACCAGCCTCCTTCATCACGGGAACGCTTTCACCCGTAATCGGGGCTTGATCGACACTGCCGACACCTTTGCGCACCACGCCATCCAGCGGAATGCGATCACCGCCACGTACAACGAACACTGCACCCGGCTTCACGCTGTTGGCAGCAACTTCCTCTTCGCCGCCATCGGGCTTGAGCAAGCGCACGACAGTTGGTGCAATATCCATAAGCGCGGCCACAGCCTTGCGAGCGCGCCCAACACTCCAGCTTTCCAGATAAAGCGAGAGAGAAAACAGGAAGGCAACGGTCGCCCCTTCAAACCATTCACTAATGCCAATCGCGCCAGCAACGGCCACCAGCATCAGCAGGTTCATATCAGGTCGCAACGTCTTCAGGGCATACCAGCCCTTTGGAGCCACCAAACGCAGACCAGCAACAATGGCCAGCATGTACAGCACTTCAACCGGCCCGGAAGGAACGGAGTCAAAGACGCTGAACACATCTGTAGAGCTGGTGCTTGAGAAGAACAGAGTTGCCTGAACAATAATGGCAGCCGCCCAGAACAAGCCGCTGGCAATGGTAAAAGTGCCCAACCGCCGGTGCTGTTTAGCCCGCGCATCAGCCGCTTCCTGCTCAATGAACAGAGCAGCTTTCATCCCCGTGCTATCAACCGCCTTCATAATCTGCTCGTCTGTGACATCACGAGCAACGGGAGAAACAATCATCTTCCCGTTCAGCACATCAAACGCCAGATACTCGGGATCACCAACAACAGGGCCAACCACACGGCGAAGAATACCCATCTCCTCCGCACAGCACAGCCCTTCAACGCGGAACGAACGCGCACCTTTCCAGTTGGTTACATCGGGGATAGCAACTTCATTTTCGCTGGCACAGCCACATCCGGTATGAGCGTGAACATGCGTGTGCTTGTGCTCGTGGGCCGAACCACAGCACTCATCTGCAGAAGCTTCAGGCTTGGAAGAACAGCAAGAGCTCTCTTTCTCTTGCGCATCGCCTTGACCAGAACAACAGGAACTCTCTGCCTTTTGAGGCTGCTCAGCCTTATTGGAGCAGCAGCTTTTTGTAGCGTGATCCTGTGGCTCTTCTGGAGAGATATTTTGGCTTCGATCTTCCGCGTTGGACATGATCTGCTCCATGCAATTTTGTCATTGCAAGAGAAGATAAGACCTCTAGTCGCTGTAGCTTCAAGGGCAAAAATGCGATTTCTATGAATTTTCTTTTTGAAGACACGATCGGTTTTGATCAAGCCGAATAGCTAAGGCTTCAGATCTCATGGCTTTCCATGTTTTGTCTGAACGCTCTGCAGCATGCGTTCCAGCATCGGAAGCAGCATCTTCTGCTCTTCCTCAGTCAGGTCAGTCAGCAAAATCCCGTTCACATACCTATACATATCAATAAGGTGAGAAAGCCCCTGCCCTTTTTCCGTCAGGTGGATTTTCACTGAGCGCTTATCATCTTCAACTGCTGACCGTCGCACCAGTCCTTTGCTTTCCATCCGATCAAGCAAACGCGAAAGCGCAGCAGTTTTCTTGCCAGAGTAATCAGAAAGCTCCGAAACGCTCAGCCCGTCATGACGCCACAACGCAGAAAGCACCACCCATTGTGCCAGAGAAAGGTCATGGGGACGCAGATAGTCTTCAGCCAGGCTACAGGCCGCCTCAGACAAGGTGTTCAGCAGTCTACCCATAGACGGCAGGTATGAAATCGTCTCGGTCATCGAATTCCTGAAATTATTGCTTCTATTATATTATTGACATCTAATTTACATGTAAACTAAAATCAGATCATTCCTATCGCCAAAGGTAATTCTAATGTCTTCGCCACAAAAATATAGTCGCCCGACAATCATCCTGCACTGGCTGTTTGCCGCCACCATCATTGCTGTTTTCATTCTGGGCAAAGTCCTTGAAGGAACGGCTGTCTCACCTGAAAAACTCAACATCTTCATGGCTCATGCAGGCCTTGGAGCTCTCACAGGGCTGTTTCTGATCTATCGCATCGTGCTGCTCATCAAACACACACGACCAAAACCAGATCCGGATTGGGGTATTGTGATGATCAGCCTGTCAAAGCTGGTTCACCTGCTGCTCTACCTAGCCCCGTTGGCCCTCGTCATCTCAGGCATGGGCATGTCGCTGTTTGCTGGTCTGATGGAACTGGCAATCGCTGGTGACTGGCAGGCATGGCCGGAGAACATCACAATCCCACCAGCTGCACTTCATGGCTTCGCAGCACCTGTTCTGCTCGCCTCATTCGCATTGCACGTTATCGCAGCGCTCTATCATCAGTTTGTGCTGAAGGATAATCTGGTCGCCAGAATGAAGACGGCTTAAGCAGATCACTGCGTATCGCCGAAAAGTGGGAACCGGTTTTCGGATAAAGATACTCAAAGTTAAAGCCTAAAGCAGTCCATGTGTTTCAACGAAACCAAGGACTGCTTTACGGCATCTACAGCTTGTAGATGCCTTCCTTATCAGCGCAGGTTTCCAGCGCTTCAGCTGCAGTACGTCCATCCAGCAAAGGTGCTTCCGGCCAGATCTCAGTCAGCGGAATAAGCACGAACGCACGCTCGCCCATGCGTGGATGCGGAACCTGAAGTCCCTCTTCCTCAACGCTTGCGTGATCATAGATGAGCAGGTCGATATCGATCGTCCGCGGCCCCCAGCGCACATCACGCACACGGCCAAGCTGCTTTTCGACATCCAGCCCCGCATTCAGCAAGTCGCGCGGAGACAAAATCGTCTCCACCGTAATGCAACAGTTGCGGTAGTCATCCTGTGGCACTGGCCCCCACGGCGGTGTGCGATAGTCGGACGACTTCTTTAAAACAGATATTCCCTCGACAGCATTCAATGCGGCCACTGCACCGTCGATATTCGCTTTGGTATCGCCAAGATTTGAGCCCAAACCAAGTGCTGCAACAATCTTTTCTTGTGTCATTATTGGCTGCTGCCTAGTTCTTTCATTGCTTGGAAGATCCGCACAGCATCAGCATGCGGCTTCACATCGTGCACTCGCAGAATTTGCGCTCCGTTTTGTAGCGAAAGCGTGTGGACTGCAAGCGATCCAGCCATACGCTCTGGCGCTTCATTATTCAACACATATCCAATCATACGTTTGCGAGATGCCCCCGCAAGGATTGGCCGGTTAAACTTACGAAGCTCGGAAAGCCGGTTCAGGATCTGATAGTTCTGCTGAAGGGTTTTGCCAAAGCCAAAGCCCGGATCGAGGATCTGATGCTCTTCCGGAATGCCAGCATCAGAGGCCAGCTTGAGTGACTTTTCAAAGAAGCGCTCGATGTCAGCCATGATATCCAGCTGCTCATCAACCTCGGTGCGGTTATGCATCATGATGACAGGCACACCAGCATCAGCCACAACACCAGCCATGTCAGGGTCTTTCTGCAAACCCCAAACATCATTGACGATGTGCGCGCCAGCCTTGCAGGCGGCGGCGGCAACCTTGGCCTTATAGGTATCGATGGAAATCAGAACCGGTAGCTCTTTGATGAGATCCAGCACCGGCAGAACCCGCTCCAGCTCATCCAGCTCTTCAACCACTGTCGCACCGGGCCGCGTGCTTTCGCCGCCAACATCGATGATATCCGCCCCTTCGGCGATCATCTCAATCGCATGCGCAAGCGCAGCAGCGGGCGCATCAAACTGCCCACCATCAGAAAAGCTATCCGGGGTCACGTTCAAGATGCCCATGACAAGCGGCCGCTGAGAGCTTTCCAGCACTCGATGATCAAACTCTGCCATAAGGGTCCCTCCCACTTTCTGGTCCCTCATAGCCTCCCACTGCGCACGTTTCCAGCAAAAATCGAGAGATCCGAGAACAGTTCACCATCCTCAGACCAATCGTTAGCCAGCAAAAGCGAAGAGTGATCGTTACCCCACCACTCAGTTCAGTGCTTTTTACAGAACTTCACGCCCGTAATAAGTGATCACTGGCGCATCCTGCATGAAGGAGAGCAACTGGCTCATGACGCCGTTCTCCGAGATGAACTGAATGTAGGACTGGTGGTGCTCTTTAGACAGCCATTCTTCAAAGAGCATCAAATCCTGCTGCTCAGCATTATAAAAAACACCAACGCTCAGAGCACCGGCAAACCCGCGTACATTGGGAAGGTTGGCCTGCAGAAATTGCTGCAGCTCCGCATAGCGTGCCTCTTTAACCTTCATTTGCAATGTAACAGTGATAGACATGTTTTTCTCCTTTAAAAACAAGGAGAAATTATCCATTCATCTCATTCGCCTATACGCCCAAAACACCAAAAATGCCGTTTTCAGCTCACGAATTATTCGGCAAAACTATCTTGGTAGGAAAGCCGCGCCTGCTTCGGCGTCTCATCATATCGCCCTTTGAAGGCTTTGATAAAATGAGAAGTGTTGGCAAAGCAATCTGCATCGCGATCTCTGTCACGCTAAGCTTACTCTCAAAAACAAGCTCCCGTGCCTTCTCTAAACGAGTATCCAGCAGCCACTTGCTCGGCGTCACTCCGTTAAGCCGCTTGAAGTCCCGGTTAAAGCTGGAAACTGAACGTCCCGATAATCTGGCAAAGTCTTTCACTGAGAGATTGTAGGCGCTCCCGTTCCGCATCAGATGCTTGATGTTGCGACGTTTCCCGGCAGCGCTTGCCCCGATCAAAAAACTGAGCAAACGTTGCTCGTGCCCCAGCAAATCCACCAGATACAGCAGTTCAAGCAGCTTCATGCGCACCAGATCCGAAGGTGCCTTATTGAGATCCTTATAGATAGATTTCAGGCCCACCACATATTCGCTTATGGAAGCATTGGCCGCCACTTTAAACGGCTGATGTGCTGCTGCCTTATCACCTTCTGCGATGCGCTTGCGCCTCAAGAACTCTGCAATAACAGCAGTATCAAAGAAAAAGAGAACAGCTTCCAAAGGCCCATCTTCATTGGTGAAGTCTGAAATCATATGAAGATCGCGGCCCATAAAGAGCATCTCACCGTCATTCAGAACAAACTCTTCATGCTCAGCTGAAGAAAAACTCTCCCGCCCTGAGATCACGAAAGCTAGACAAGGTGTGCTCGTAAAGAACTCGATATCGCGCATGTCCTTGCGGATAAACTTATGAAAAACAGAGGCCTTCCCGCCTGACATGATCAAACGCGCATCAGCCATATCATGAAGCGATTCCGGAATGAGCAAAGTGTTGGCGGAGCAATATTCGGCGATCAGCTGGTTCATAATCATCTCATAAATTCTGCCCGTTAGGAACTGACAGGCTCTTCCACGCCTCGTTTCTTAACCGGCAAAATCAGCAAGAACAGCGCGATGAAGGCCATTCCCGGCATGACAACACCAAGCGCCGTCACAGGATCAGGCACCACAACAGCCGTGACAAGACTGCCAAAGAACCCACCCGCCATCTGAATGAAACCCATCAGAGCAGATGCAGCACCGGCAATCTCAGGAAACGGTTCCATCCCCCGCATGGAAAGCGCGGGCATCGCCATGGACGCCCCAAAAGCAAACACCCCAATCGGATCATGATGCTCAGGAAGCTCAAAAACTCAAGCTGAGTGACAACAAACAACGCCAGACCACCCAAACCGCAACAGATCAAAGCAGGCGCAAGCAGCACTTCTGTGCTGAACCGCCGAAGCAGCAGCCGCGTCACCACTCCACCCATAAAGAACGAGCCCGACTGCAGAACCATCCCCATGCCAAACTGCAAGGGCGTCAAGCCAATCCGCTCAATCAAAACAAACGGCAGCACCGTGGAGAGCGTATAGATCACCCCAATCGTGAACCCGAGGATCAGCGAGGGCTGCATAAACTCAAAAGAGCGCAGCAGCCTCCAATAAGACGCAAGGATCTGCTTCGGCCGAATAAGGCGGGCATCCCGATAGGCGTTCGTCTCCGGCAAAATAGTCAGCGTCAGCAACAGGATGAAACCGGCATACGCCACCATCAAAACAAAGATTGCCTGCCACCCAAACGCACTCAGCGTCAAAGCGCCGATGGTGGGCGAGATCGCTGGCCCGATGCCCAACATCACCGCCAGCAGGTTCATAATCCGCGCCCCTGCCTCGCCGGAGAACTGGTCCCGAACAATCGCCCGCGCCACAGCAATCCCGCTGGACGCGCCGATCCCCTGAATCAATCGCCCCAGCAACAGCATCTCAATATTAGGAGCCAACCAGGCAAGAAGACTGCCCAGCAGATAACAACTGAAGAACCCGAGAATGATAGGCCGACGTCCAAACGCATCCGAGAGCGGTCCGCAGAGCAGCTGAGCAAGCGTAAAGCCAGCGAAGTAAACCGTGAGCGTAAGCTTGGCGACGGCTTCCGTTGTTCCAAACACCTCGGCCAGCGTCGGCAAGGCAGGCGTATACAGCGCCATGGAAAGCGGACCGATTGTAACCAGCAATGCCCCGAAAACCGCAGTCCGTCCTGCAGAGAGCTGCAGCTCTGTGGGTGTACCCGTTGCCTTTTTCATTCCCAAACCCCAAGGCAAGGCACGTTGCTAACCCGAATGCGCTTCACCAGTTTTCTTGAAAATCACGTGTTGAGCGGCAACTCTAGGGAAATTGCTTAGAACGCACAATGAAAAACAGGTGCCCGATTATCCACCGGACACCTGTTCAAAATCAAAGAGCAGTGACGCTAGGCCTTAGCCCACAACGCGAAACTTCGCTGCTTCCTGCGTTGGAGAGCTGCCGAAGAAGCGCTTGAACTCGCGGCTGAACTGAGACGGGCTTGCATAACCAACCCGGTAAGCAGCCTGACTGGCGCTCATGTTCTGACTCAGCATCATGGAGCGTGCCTTATGCAGGCGGATCGACTTCACATACTGCAGCGGAGACAGGCCAGTTGCGCCCTTAAAGCCGGCATGGAAAGCAGAAATGCTCATGCATGCCATCTTCGCCATTTGGTCCACGCTCAGATTTGTTGAGAAATCCTCGTGCAAAACTTGAAGAACTCGCGCAATACCCTGGGACTTCTCACTGTTCTGGAAAAGCACGCGCAGGCTTGCACCGTACTCGGACTTGAGCACATGATACAGAAACTCTCGATAATATCCATCAGCGAGAATTTTCGTTTGTTCTTCGCTATTTAGCGTCTGCATCAGACGACATACGGAAAACAACGCTTCTTCAGAAAGGTGCGCTGGACGACCAAGCGTTTCGCCATACTCAAACTCGAGTGGCTCTTGCTCGATCAGCAGCATCAGTTCTGCCAATACGTTGATATCAATCGCTAAATTGACCGCGTAGAGAGGTTTCTCAGGCGAAGCTTCGACGATCTCGATCTCAAGTGGAATCGGAGACACAAGTGCCGCATAGCTCTGCTGGGAATAAAGGAAACTCTGGCTACCCAAATGGCCTCTGACCAGACCCTGAAAAACGATACGAATGCTTGGTGAATACATAACAGCGCGAGGCTTTGTCGCGGTTGTCATGCGAATCACTTCTACACATTCATGTCTGGTTGCACTCACGCCCTCGCTTGGGGCGAGAGGGGCAAACCATTCTTCTAACCACTGTTGGGTTGCAAATTGCATTGGTTTTCCAACAACTTTTGGGATTACGCGCACAGGGGGTATTCTATTGTCTTATAATCACCCACCACGAATAAGTTGGTGTAAATATTGGGGATTGCAATACCCAATATTGCGATATTGAATGGTATTAGATTGCCATATTCCTTTTTGTAGTCAAGCGACTGTCTACTGATGGTCCCGACCCATAATTTATTAGTTAGCCGAAGGTCTAAATTAAAGGAGCACTGCTTGCTTTTACCTGAACTGTCTAACCTTGAACAACAGAAACAGGAGCTTCAAGCAAGCTTTCGCGAACGTGGATACGCATTTCACCACCAAATTGACACGCCCGGACGGATCTGGAGAAATCTCTTTGCGGAGGCAGAAGAGATTTTCGTCGCCCTGACACCTGGCATGTCTATAGGGATCAATGGTCAGTTTATCAATTTAGAGCCCTTCGAAGAATTCTATATTCCTGCAGGCAAGAGCTTCGATATCGTAGGCCGTTGCCCGGATGAGTGCCAATGGATGCACGCGTATGACCTTGCTGAGATCGATGTGCGCTCAAGATTGGTGAGAAAATCCGGCCTGCTTTCTATCGACGATTACAACTTCCTCAATGAAGAGTAAGTGATCTGGCACACTTTTGCGCCGAAAGCCGCAATAAACCTCATTTTTTGATGCCTCAGTGAGAACTTGTCAGCTTATCGGAAGCTGAATTGCGTTCTTTTTCCGGCAAAATCTATCAAACCAGCCAATCTGACCTAGAAAAAAGCGTGCTCGACTAAATACTTAGCAGTTTTTTGGCGAGATGGTTTGAAATGACACAAAAATAGGATAGAAGAGCGCATCTTTCATTAGAGAAAAACCAGATTGAAGGAATGGCGTGGATCGGGCACCTCATGATCCTCCCACACGCCGCGACTTCCTATGGCCAGACGGAGCTCCATGAAACTTCGCAATATTGCGATCATCGCCCACGTTGACCACGGCAAGACAACCCTGATCGACGTCCTGTTGAAGCAGTCCGGCGTCTTCCGCGACAACCAGCGCACCGAAGAACGCATGATGGACTCCAACGATATCGAGCGTGAGCGCGGCATCACCATTCTGGCGAAGAACACTTCGCTTGTATGGAAAGACACCCGCATCAACATCGTTGACACCCCAGGCCACGCCGACTTCGGCGGTGAAGTTGAGCGTATCCTTCACATGGTTGATGGTGTTGTCCTGCTCGTTGACGCAGCTGAAGGCCCAATGCCGCAGACCAAGTTCGTGCTTGGTAAAGCGCTGAAGCTTGGCCTCAAACCAATCGTCGCGATCAACAAGATCGACAAGCCTGAGCAGCGTGCTGACGAAGTTCTGGACGAAGTGTTCGACCTCTTCGCATCTCTGGATGCAAACGAAGAGCAGCTCGACTTCCCAGTCGTCTACGGTTCTGCAAAGCAGGAATGGATGTCACTTGAACCAGCTGGTCCTCAAGACTCCATGGCTCCACTGTTCGACATGATCCTCGACAAAGTGTCCGAGCCACAGGCTGAAGAAGGTGAATTCCGCCTCCTGGCAACCACCATCGAATCCGATCCGTTCCTCGGTCGCATCCTCACAGGCCGCATCGCTTCCGGCGTTGCCAAGCCAAACATGGCTGTTAAAGCCCTGTCCCGTGATGGCAAGCTGATCGAAACCGGTCGTATCTCCAAGGTTCTCGCATTCCGTGGCCTTGAGCGTCAGGCAATTGACGAAGGTGAGGCAGGTGACATTGTTTCCGTAGCAGGCCTCACAAAGGCAACTGTTGCTGACACCATTGTTGACCCGCAGGTCACTGAGCCAATTCAGGCACAGCCAATCGATCCGCCAACCCTGTCCATGATGTTCCGTGTGAACGATGGTCCTCTGGCAGGCACCGAAGGCTCCAAGGTTCAGTCCCGCGTTATCCGCGAGCGCCTGCTGAAGGAAGCTGAAGGTAACGTTGCACTGCGCGTTGAAGAAACCGACGAACCAGATGCATTCATCGTTTCTGGCCGCGGCGAACTTCTGCTCGCAATCCTGATCGAAAACATGCGTCGTGAAGGCTTCGAGCTTTGCGTTGGTCGTCCACGCGTTGTTTATCAGGAAGACGAAGCAGGCAACCGCCTTGAGCCAATCGAAGAAGTTATCATCGACGTTGATGACGAGTTCTCCGGTGCTGTTGTTCAGAAGCTGACCGAGCGCAAAGCAGAACTGCTTGAAATGCGTCCGTCCGGCGGTGGTCGTACACGTCTCGTGTTCAACGCACCAACCCGTGGCCTCATCGGTTATCAGGCAGAACTGATGTCTGACACCCGTGGTTCAGCAATCTTCAACCGCGTGTTCCACGAATACGCACCGTACAAAGGTCAGATCCAGGGCCGCCACACCGGCGTTCTGCTGTCCAACGGTCAGGGCGAAGCAGTTGCATACGCGCTGTTCAACCTGGAAGATCGCGGTCCAATGATGATCGATCCGGGCACCAAGGTGTATCAGGGCATGATCGTGGGTGAGCACACCCGCGGCAACGACCTTGAAGTGAACGTTCTGAAGGGCAAGCAGCTCACCAACATCCGTTCTGCAGGTAAGGACGATGCGGTTAAGCTGACCACCCCAATGAAGCTGAGCCTTGAAGGCGCGCTCTCTTACATCTCAGAGGATGAACTGGTGGAAGTTACCCCAGAGTCCATCCGTCTGCGTAAAGCGCTGCTCTGCCCGCATGAGCGCAAACGCGCTGAGCGTGCTGCAAAAGCAAGCTAATCAGCTCGCATTTAGAATTTCAAAGGGAGGGCCTCGGCTCTCCCTTTTTTTGTTGCGCTTTAACAGCTCACTCAGCTGGCTCAACAGCTTTGGCAGCCGGATCATCCTCTCCGCTCGGAGACACGCTCTCCTGCGCCTTCAAACGCTCCTGCTTACGCTTCCAGTTCGCCTTCGCCTTCTTCGTGGTCATGCGAGACCCATCCGGCGTCCAGCCCGGCGTGCGGAACATATAGCCATACACATCTCTCAATGAGCGCGCGGTCTTCAGATCCTTCACCATCGCAATCCATTCATGGAATGCAACAATCAGCAGGTTGTTGGTTTCAAGGTTCTTGCCAATCCCATACCGCGGAGGATCTTCAGCGACTTCCGGGCTGAACGTGCCAAACATCCGGTCCCAGATGATCAACGTGCCTGCATAATTGGAATCCAGATACCGCGGGTTCGTCGCATGATGCACGCGGTGATGGCTCGGCGTGTTGAAGATCCATTCCAACGGCCCCATCCGATCCACCAGTTCCGTATGAATCCAGAACTGATAAAGCAGGTTCCACGCTGCAACGAAGAAGATCATTTCCGGCGGAAACCCAAACAGCGCAATCGGCAGGCCAAAGATGAAGGTAAGCGCAATGGTTCCCGTCCATGTCTGCCGTAAAGCAGTCGAGAGATTGTAACGCTGCGAAGAATGGTGGTTCACGTGGCTCGCCCAGAACCAGCGATACTCATGCCCAAACCGATGCTGCCAGTAGTAGGCGAGATCATAAAGCACAAAGCAGATCAGGATCGTCCACCAGTTGACCGGCACGTTTTCAATAAGGCGATGGCTGTAAACCCAGCTATGCGCCGCATAAGAAACAGCCGCCCCAAACACGATCTTTACGACAAGGCTCCCAATCCCCATCGCCAGACTGAAAAACGTGTCTTTGACGTCATACCCATCAATACCGCGCAGCTTCAAAGCCACGCCTTCGGCAATCATCAGAATAATAAAAAACGGCACCGCATACGAAATCGGATCAAAAAACTCCATTGAGATGGCCCTCCCCAACCAAACTCAATTGCCCGCAGCACTCCCAACACACACGAGCAACTTACCTTAACGGTAACATACTCCTGTATGTGTCATCAAACCCCGGCTAACGATCCCATAAAACGCCCGGAACACGCCCTTTGCAGCCCCTCTTCAAAAAACTTATTCCCCCTGGCAAAAACCTCCGTAAGCTTGTTCTCGTGCCCACGCATTCGGGCAGGAGCGGACCGTCCGCTCCGTGGCGTGGGCGGGGTTGGGCTACCGGTATGAGGTAACGTATCGTGTCGGGAGGTCCGGTGAAGCGCCATACCCTATTGAGACCACAGTGGTAGTAGGGAGCTTGGGGTCGTTCCGGAGGGCGTCCGGTGGTGACAGGAAACTGTCAAAGGCATGGAAGCGTATCTGTGATGCGCAAACGTGTCTGTCGTGTCTGTCCGAGAGGGAGCCCGCGTGTTCATGAGAAAAGGCCCGGGCGAGGCGAGCAGCCAATGCCGAAGAAACATATCTAACAAGTAGCGCAGGCAGAGCCTGTTCGCCTTGCTCCACCCGTGAAAAACGGGAACCTTCAGCACCAACACCGCATGGAAACCCACGCGGTGCTAAAACTACTTGGTGTCGCTTACTGGCTCTTCAGGATAGCTCTGGAAGCCATCTGCATTTTGCGTCACAGGCACAATCACCCCACAGGCAATCCGTCCACCTGCATCACCCGTTGGCTGACTGTGATAGTCATCAGGGTCCGCATGCACAATCAGCGCCCTGCCCGGTCCGCCAATCAGACTGTCCGGATCATCAGGTGCAAGGTCGAGCCTCTCCGTAAAGTACTCCACCACCAGCTTCCCGTTTTCCGGCACATGCAAGTTCGGCAAATCACCCGCATGCGGTCCACCAGCAACGCCGACGCCATGCTCATTCCCTTCTGGCGCGAAGTGTCCACCAGCGGCTGAGAAGGTTGGCTCACAAAGGCCGGTCTCATGCACATGAAAGCCATGCACCCCAGGAGGAAGCTCATTAAACGAAGCAGTG
Organism: Pseudovibrio denitrificans JCM 12308; assembly: GCF_001310815.1. Taxonomy (GTDB): domain Bacteria; phylum Pseudomonadota; class Alphaproteobacteria; order Rhizobiales; family Stappiaceae; genus Pseudovibrio; species Pseudovibrio denitrificans. The sequence goes on along the minus strand of NZ_BAZK01000017.1, from coordinate 81,219 downwards.
ATATGAAGAATGCCGCTCGGTGTTTCATTCAAAACAACCCGGCCAACCTGCTTGCCATCCACGTCTTTCATAACAGCAACAGCAGTGGGACCAGCGGGAACCTGATCCTCTTTCGAAGCCATCGCAGCAAAACTTGCAACAGCAAAACCAGCAGCAACAACGGCTGCCAATCCATTCAGTTTCATCAGATGAAAACTCCTGAAAGCGCTCTATTCACGCTCAGAGTATTCAGCGCAGTGACCACCTCAAAATCACTCTTGAAACCTCGGTAAACCAACACCGCCTGCCTGATGAGAAGTTGATTGGTCTTGGTTACAACTCCAAAAGAAAACCCGGATCAAAAGCACTCTGACCCGGGTTGAATTCTCATAGATCTGGCAAAGCTTACTCTGCTGGCTCACCCTGTTCATTCTCACGGCCAAAGTTCGGAGCCGCAGATTCCTGACCTGCTTCAACCAGCTGATGGCGAATGCCTTTGGTGCGGGTGAACAGCTTGAACAGCGCATCCCCATCACTCCAGCGGATCGCACGCTGCAACGCAGACAAGTCCTCGGAGAAACGGGAAAGCATCTCCAGAATGGCCTCTTTGTTGTTCAGGCAAACATCACGCCACATGGTCGGGTCAGAAGACGCCAGACGGGTGAAGTCACGGAAACCAGAAGCGGAGTACTTGATCACCTCAGACTTAGTCACAGTCTCCAGATCATCAGCCGTTCCAACAATGTTGTAAGCGATGATGTGCGGAAGGTGAGACACAACAGCCAGCACCAGATCGTGATGCTCAGCATCCATGGTCTCGACCTGAGAGCCACACGCTTCCCAGAACGCAGTCAGGCGCTCTGTAGCACCCTGATCAGAGTTCGGCACAGGCGTCAGAATGCACCAGCGGTTCTCAAAGAGAGAGGCAAAGCCCGCATCAGGACCAGAATATTCGGTACCCGCAATCGGGTGGCCCGGAACAAAATGCACATTATCCGGCAGATGCGGCTGCATAGCAGAAATAACGGAGGCCTTAACAGAACCCACATCCGTCACGATCGCACCATCCGCCAGATGCGGCGCAATGGTTTTCGCAACAGCTCCACATGCACCAACTGGCACACAAACGATGACAAGGTCTGCCCCTTTTACGGCTTCTGCTGCGTCCAGATAATATCGGTCCCCAAGCTTCAACTCTTCCGCACGCTTCAGAGTAACTTCTGAGCGCGTGGATACAACAATTTCACCCGCCAGCTTTTCGCGGCGCATGACATGCGAAAGAGAGGAGCCGATCAGACCGATACCAATCAGTGCGATCCGGCCAAACAAGGGTTCAGACATGGAGACCTTCTATTAGAACTACTTCAGAAATTCAGTGAGAGCAGCAACAACATCCTTGTTCGCTTCCTCACTGCCGATTGACATGCGTAGCGCATTATCAAATCCATAGGCTTTCACCTGCCGCAACACACACCCGCGTTCCAGCAGGAAGGCATCAGCATCAACAGCCCGTTTGCCCTGTTCTTCAGGGAAATGGATCAAAATGAAATTGCCGACACTTGGCGTTACGTCAAGGCCTAGTTTGGTCAGTTCGTTAACTACCCACGGCAACCATTCGTTATTGTGGCTAACCGCCTGCTCAATGAAAGCCTGGTCCCGCACAGCAGCTGCACCAGCTGCAATCGCAGCAGCATTCATATTGAAAGGACCACGAATACGGTTCAGCGCATCAATAATGTGCTCAGGACCATACGCCCAGCCAACACGCAGCGCTGGCAAACCGTAAGCCTTGGAGAACGTCCGTGTCATCACCACGTTCTCGGAGTTCGCAACCAGCTCAATACCGGACTGGTAATCGTTACGACGAACATACTCAGCATACGCTGCATCAAGAACCAGAATGCAGTCCTTTGGCAGTCCGGCATGCAGGCGCTTCACTTCGTCAAACGGAATGTAAGTGCCAGTCGGGTTGTTCGGGTTCGCCACAAAGACCATTTTGGTCTTCTCAGTCACGCGCTCCAGAATAGCGTCCACATCAGTGGTCAGATCTTTTTCTGGCGCGATAACAGGCGTTGCACCCGCAGCGTGGATTGCAATCTTATAAACAAGGAAGCCATGCGTGGTATAAATAGCTTCATCACCTTCGCCCAGATAAGCATAGGCCAGCAAGCTCAGCACTTCATCAGAACCACAGCCGCAAATGATGTGATCTGGGTTCAGTCCATAGACCTCACCAATCGCAGTGCGCAGCTCACCGGCACTTCCGTCTGGATAAAACTGGAGCTCGGAGATGGTGCGATACGCTTCCAATGCTTTCGGGCTCGCACCTAAAGGAGATTCATTGGAGGAGAGCTTATGCAGTTTATGCCCACCGTTTGCCTTCGCCTTACCGGGTACATACGGATCAATCGCCAACACACCAGCACGAGGGACAGGGCGTACTACCTGCTCTTCCATCAACTCATTCCTTCATTCAAAAAACACGCAGTTTAACGGACTGCGTCTGCTTCACTATCAAATTCATCATCTAGGTCAAGCGGCGCGGGGTATCCACCGACATATCTAAGTTTATCCGGCGTCGCCTCAGCAGTTTCAAAGAAAGTCGCCAGCTCTTGCTCGGATATATTCCCCGGAACAGCTAATAGCGCATCTACGCCCTCAAAACTGCGATAAAAACTCAACACTTCTATACCTTTGTGCATCAATGAGCCCGGTATAGCCCCGGTCCAGCGCACATCGTAAACGCAGATATCCGGTTTCTCCGTCTCTGCGGTCTGCGCAGCAACAACAACAGCTGGCAAATCTGCCGGACGATCCTGAACCACCAAAAATGGGAGCCGTGCAATAATCGATGGACCGTTTGAACCATCCTCACGCAATCCCAGACCACGCCACCAAGGCGTTTCCGCACGCTCATCCAGCGCGATCACACCAAGATCGACCTGTGAATAATCAACCTCAGCAAGCACAGCAGAAGGGTCAATCTCGCGCCGCTGCTCAACCGCATATCCAAAATAGAACCGCGCCAGCTCACTCATAGCGACTCGATCTGCGCTTCCATCAAGATGAACACGATAAGTTGTCTGGGCTTTGGTCAGCGAAGAGATTATCTCACGCCAGATATGTTCCAATGACATAATTGGCAGAACACCCCGGTGGTTCTCAACCAGCCGCCGCATAATGTCTGCTTCACGAGACGGACGAAAAACAGCATGCATAGAACCTTGTTCAGCTTTTGCCGCAACAATATGCTCAATCAGATCCGCCCGTTCCATAAGCAGGGCATGGAGTTTGTCATCAACTTCATCCAGTTTATCGCGGACTTGAGACAAGCTCATTTTAGTATCCGTAACTGATGAAGACCCAGACATTGCACTAACCCACTCGAATTATTGAACAGAACCTATGTAAATTCATAGGAAACAACGCGGATGAAAGCAAAAGAAAACGTTGACACACTGCCAATAGACACCTAGCAAAAACTCTCTTGCAATCCCTTAGAGGAACACCCAATTCGCTTTCACGTACCTTGGAAGAAAACATGACTGAGACTGCCAAGCGCACAGCCGGAGAAAACTCCGATTACCTCGCCCTCAACACAAGCCAGTGTTGCAGCGGAGCAGATGGATATGCCTGCCAGCAAGCTCATGCGATTTGGACCTGAAAATCCTCTTCGACTGGATGAAGGCACAGAACTTGCGCCTTGGCAGATCGCCTACGAAACATATGGCGAGCTCAACGCTGACAAAACCAACGCCATCCTCGTCTGCCACGCTCTCACCGGCGACCAGTACGTTGCCTCCGAAAATCCGGTAACAGGCAAGCCCGGCTGGTGGTCTATGATGGTTGGTCCGGGCCAACCAGTAGACACCGACAAGTACTTCGTCATTTGCGCGAACGTGCTCGGAGGCTGCCTCGGCACCACAGGCCCTGCATGTACCAATCCGGAAACTGATGAAGTCTACGGGCTGGACCTTCCCGTCGTCACAATCGGTGACATGGTGCGCTCTCAGGCAAAACTGGTTGAAGCACTCGGCATTGAAACCCTGTTTGCAGTGGTCGGCGGCTCCATGGGTGGCATGCAGGTGCTACAATGGGCTTCTGCTTATCCGGAAAAGGTGTTCGCAGCTGTTCCAATTGCAACTGGCCCACGCCATTCCAGTCAGAACATCGCTTTCCATGAAGTCGGTCGTCAGGCTGTGATGGCAGATCCGGACTGGTGCCACGGTCAGTACGCCAAAGAAGGCAAACGTCCTCTGAAGGGCCTGTCCGTTGCCCGCATGGCAGCGCACATCACCTACATGTCTGACGAAAGCCTGCACAACAAGTTTGGCCGCAATCTGCAAGACCGCTCTGCCATCACCTTTGGCTTTGACGCGGACTTCCAGATCGAGAGTTATCTGCGGCATCAGGGTATGACCTTCGTGGACCGCTTTGATGCAAACTCATACCTCTATGTGACCCGCGCGATGGACTACTTCGACCTAGCAGCAGCACATGGCGGCAAGCTGGCCAACGCGTTCTTGCACAGCGACACACGTTTCTGCGTCATGTCCTTCACCACCGACTGGCTTTTCCCAACCTCGGAAAGCAAGGATATTGTACGCGCCCTCAACGCAGCCGGAGCAAACGTCTCCTTCGTCGAGATCGAAAGCTCTCGCGGACACGATGCATTCCTTCTTGATGAACCTGAACTGTTCAAAACAATGCGTGGCTTCCTGACCGGAGCTGCCAAAGCCAGAGGCATCCCTGCCCCCGGCAATGGTGACTGATCGTAGTCTTGAACAACCAGCTTCATCAGAAAGCAGATCTATTATGACAAAACTTGATTTGAGCGATGTACGCGGCGACCACCGAATTCTCTGCGATTTTGTAGCACCGGGATCTCGCGTACTGGATATTGGCTGCGGCACAGGCAACCTGCTAGAGCTGCTGATCAACACTCGCGGTGTCGATGGACGTGGCTTTGATACATCCCAGAAAGGCGTGAACGAAGCCGTTGCTCGCGGTCTTTCTGTTGTTCAGGGCGATGCAGACAACGACCTTGCAGCCTACCCGGACGATGCGTTTGATTATGCAATCCTGAGCCATACCCTTCAGGCCACAATGGACCCGAAACAGGTTCTGGAGCAGCTGCTACGTATCGGCAAAAAAGTCGTTGTGTCCTTCCCGAATTTCGGCCACTGGCGCAACCGCATGCAGTTGCTCTTCAAAGGCAGAATGCCGGTGACCGACTACCTACCGTATCAGTGGTACGACACCCCAAACATCCACTTCTGCACCATCCGAGACTTCGTGGCACTTTCAGAAGAAGTCCACGCAAAAGTCATCAAGGCAGAGGCACTGGACGCTAGAGGCAAGCGAATAGCCTTCAACGCGCCATGGTGGGTCTGGAACCTGATCGGCGATCAGGCCGTCTTCCTACTTGAACGGAAGTAATTGAGTAAATCTTATTGCCGGAAAGTGGAAACCGGTTTTCGGATAAGGATTGCAACAAGCAAAAGATTACAGCAATTTAAGTGAGCCGGATTAATGGCAGGCTGCTTTAAGTAACCAGAGATCAATTGGGGGGCGTCATGCTGCGTTTTGTTACAGGTGCACCTTTGTGGGTTTGGCCCCTACTCGCTCTTTTGGTTTATTGGGGCATAAAATCTTCGAAGCAACGAACGATCTCGCTAACTCAGCGTATCTACTGCCTTTCTTCGGTCTTATAACAATCAATGGAATTATTGCCCTGCCAAACCCTTCTCTCAGCTGGTCTGCATTTTTTATATTGTATGCACTCATAGCTGGGGCAACTTTCCAACTGCAAAAGCGCTGGATCATTGCAAGAGACGGAGATCAAGTCACACTTGCAGGCGAATGGTTCACTTTCTCTGTCCTCATGACCCAGTTCGTAATCAACTACATTGGCAGTGCAACACAGATAGCAAACCCTAACCTTTATGCGAGCCCGATATTCTTAACTCTCTTTGCATCTGTAATTGGAGCAACGTCAGGCACATTTCTGGGCCGGGCTTTGTGCATTATTCGCAGCTAGAGCGCGCCTGAGCCCCTGCTGTCTTGCCATTTGGTAGGAACACTGGACGCAGTACCCGTGTCACATGGCTCGCTTTGAGCGGAATACCACGATAAATCTGCTTCTCAGCTTCAGTGACCAAAAGCCCCGCAAACGCAGGCCAGGCCACAGCACCTAATCGCTCAAAGCTGCGCGCATTCTTCAGCACCAGCTTTGAGTTCGTCGGGGGAACGAACAAGGCTTCCTCCCGCGAAACGACCGAAAGATGATGATTACTCAGGAAGTTATCCAGTTGAGGCCGTGAGTAAGGCCGTCCATAACCAAACGGAGACACCTCAGACCGCGCCCAAGCCCCACGGCGATTAGGCACAATCACAATCACCCGGCCACCGGGCGATAAAACCCGATAGACCTCATCCAGCAACGCTCCTGGCTGCCCTGCCATCTCAAGCGAGTGCACAAGCAAAATGCGGTCGATGCAGGAATCCGGAAACGGCAGTTGCCCATCTTCCATCAGGAAGGCCTTGTTCGGTACTTCCACTTCCCGTGGCCACTTCACCACACCTTGCGCAGCGGGCATGCCAGCAAACACACGATTGGTCTTTTTCAGATAACCGCAGATAAGGAGCAGCATAACCAATCCCCAGCAAGCTCTGGCCACGCATTTCCGGCCACAGCATTTTCACGCGGCTTCCCACCAACACCCGGAGCATTCGTCCGAGTGGCAGATCGTAGAACTCTTTTAAGTGAGTAACATCAAGATACAACTGGTTCTCCGCGCGTTGCCTACTCTTATCATGGGGTGCCAAAGGCCCGGACGCAACGCTTCTTCAAGATGATTTGCAAGCTTAAATCAACCACTCCCAGAGTTTTGTGAGTTTGCAGTTGAATTTGACAGCGTGTCCTCCCATGATCCCACTAGGATTTATTGTGCGCTTGGGAGCTGGTTGATGATTGAAGTTGAAGTTCGGCAGTTTGTTTGTCTGAAAGATAATTTCGGCGTTCTCGTCCACCACCCAGACAGCGGCTGCACAGTTGCGATCGACGTTCCCGAAGCAGCACCCTACTTACAGGTTCTTGAAGAAACTGGCTGGAACCTAACCGACATCCTGATAACCCACCACCACTGGGATCACGTCGGCGGCCTTGCGGAGCTCGTTGAGAAAACTGGAGCCAAGGTCACCGGGCCTGAACGCTCTCGCCAACACATCACCACCATGACCCGTTTCGTGGAAGACGGTGACGACATCCTCATTGGCCCAATAGCCGTCAAAGCCATCGGCACACCGGGTCACACACTTGATCATATCTCCTGGTGGTTCCAGGAAGCAGGTATCGCCCACACCGGCGACACCCTCTTCGCCCTCGGCTGTGGCCGTGTGTTTGAAGGGGATGCGGAAATGATGTGGGCCTCCCTCAGCCATCTGGCCAACACGCTTCCTCCAGAGACAACAATCTACTGCGGTCACGAGTACACACTTTCAAACGCCAAGTTCGCATTGACAATTGACCCAAACAACCAGGCTCTTCAGGAACGCACCAAACGCATCGAAGCTCTTCGCGAAGTCGGACGTCCAACCCTGCCAACCTCCATGGCAGCTGAACTTTCAACCAACCCGTTCCTGCGCGTTCGCGATCCAGAAGTTCAGAAGAACCTCAACATGGTCAACGCAGAACCTGCTGACATCTTTGCCGAAATCCGCCGTCGCAAGGATAATTTCTGATGGCATTGGATCAGGTTACCACGGCAACAACAGCCGATGAGATCATCGCCGAACTGCAGATGAAAGAGCATCCGGAAGGTGGCTACTACACCGAAACCTTCCGCGATACAGAAGGCCCGGAAGGTCGCGGATACTCCACTGCGATTTACTATCTGCTCAAGAGGGGCCAGAGATCCCACTGGCACCGCATCGATGCAATCGAGACCTGGCACTACTACGGCGGCGCTCCTCTCAAGCTGTCCATCAGCACCGCAGAAAGCGAGCGAACCGACATCATCCTCGGCATGGATGTGCTAAGTGGCCAACGCCCTCAAGGCATTGTTCCACGTGAAGCATGGCAGTCTGCACAAAGCCTCGGTGAGTGGACACTGGTTGGCTGCACCGTTGCCCCCGGCTTCCTGTTTGACGGCTTCGAACTCGCCCCACCCGATTGGAATCCTTGAGCCCAAATCATCGAATCGAGCCTGTTTCGCACGACTAAGATTGACCAAAACTCAAAGAGAACCCCGCGCAAGTTTAGACAAAAGGCGCATAAGTCCTGCCGGGAAATCCTCGTAGATACAGGCACTTGTTGGTTAACAACGAAAGCCCGTTAAAATTTTCTGCGCATAAACTCTACGGTTTTTCCGCAGAAACAGTTGAGAGATAATGCAGTTTAGCAAGACCTAATACGCACCCAAAACGTGCAGATTTTGGAATATCAGGACATACCGTAGAGATCATTATCCTCGCGTTTTCAAAATCTTACCTACCTAACTGTTGAGCTGAGCAGTAGCTTTCACCCACAGCACTACTCAAGACACCTGTAAGTAGCTCAACTATCCCGATTAATAACTCATCACTCAATCCTGAATCACCACTTGCGTTGCGCGCTCTGCCCGGTAGATTGCCCAGCGTAGGCGCTTTTATGCGCCCGAACACACATTTGGAAACTAATCTATGGCCCAAGGCGACATCAAAAAAGTTGTGCTTGCCTATTCTGGCGGGCTCGACACCTCGATTATTCTCAAGTGGTTGCAGGCGGAATACGGCTGCGAAGTTGTGACTTTCACTGCTGACTTAGGTCAGGGTGAAGAGTTGGAGCCAGCACGACGAAAAGCTGAACTGCTTGGTATTCGAGAAATCTACATTGATGATCTCCGCGAAGAATTCATTCGGGACTTCGTTTTCCCGATGTTCCGGGCCAACGCAGTTTACGAAGGCGTTTACCTTCTCGGCACCTCTATCGCACGTCCGCTCATTTCCAAGCGTCTCATCGAGATCGCTGAAGAAACTGGCGCTGACGCAGTTGCACATGGCGCAACCGGTAAAGGCAACGACCAGGTACGCTTTGAGCTTGCTTGCTACGCACTGAACCCAGACATCAAGGTGATCGCACCTTGGCGTGACTGGACTCTGAAGTCCCGTACCGACCTGATCGAGTTCGCAGAACAGCATCAGATTCCAGTACCAAAGGACAAGCGCGGCGAAGCTCCATTCTCCGTTGACGCAAACATGCTGCATTCCTCTTCCGAAGGTAAAGTTCTGGAAGATCCGAATGAAGAAGCACCAGACTACGTCTTCCAGCGCACAGTTGATCCAATCAACGCGCCGGACGAAGTCACCGAGATCGAAATCGGCTTTGAAAAAGGCGATGCGTGCTCCATCAATGGCGTACACATGTCTCCGGCAACTCTGTTTGCCAAGCTGAACGACCTTGGCCGTGACAACGGCATCGGTCGTCTCGATCTGGTAGAAAACCGCTTCGTCGGCATGAAGTCTCGCGGCATCTACGAAACACCAGGCGGCACCATCCTCCTGTCAGCACACCGTGCGATGGAATCCATCACACTGGACCGTGACGCAGCTCACCTCAAAGACGAGTTGATGCCGCGTTACGCAAAGCTGATCTACAACGGCTTCTGGTTCTCCCCTGAGCGCGAAATGCTTCAGGCGATGATCGACAAGTCTCAGGAGTTTGTAACCGGTACGGTTAAGCTGAAGCTCTATAAAGGCAACGTGATCGTTGTTGGTCGTGCGTCTCCTTACTCTCTCTATTCAGAAGAGCTGGTGACCTTCGAAGACGACCACGGCGCTTACGACCAGAAAGACGCTGCAGGCTTTATCCGCCTCAACGCTCTTCGTCTGCGTACGCTTGCAAAGCGTGACCAGATGAACAAAGCGAAAGAACTGACAGACGCCTGAAAGGGTAAAAGCTCTTAGGCTTTACTACAGGTTACCAACCCGCAGTGGAGACACTGCGGGTTTTCTACATCCGCACAGATATAACTCATAAAAATCAGATAATTACTATAGCTGCATCCTTTTTGCTGCTAACAGAATGACTCACCGTTCCTTAATTTTTTCATGGCTCAATTATCCCAGTATTCAACGCTAAGGATACTGGCAGTCATGGATAACGATAAGAACGAAGAACAAACCAATCCACTCGAAGATATCCTCCGCCACTTCAAACTGTATGATCAGGCACTTGATCTGAAAGGGAGCAAGGAGTTCAACGCTGCCGCAGACCATCTGCTGAAAAGGCTGGAGCAAGACTCAGGAGAGGTTTCGGAGAATGAACCAGAACTCTCTCTTTATGACGCGCAGGCTGCAACATCTGAGAGTTTACCAACCGATTATGTCTCAGCCTTGTTTGATCAAAAAGCGGAGCTCTTTGACCTCAAGCTCATGGAGATATTGAAGTACAGTGTCCCGCGCAAAATACATCAGTCACTTCAGTCCAATAATCTTGGCCCCTTCAAGCGCCTCCTCGATCTAGGCTGCGGAACCGGCCTCGCCGCAGAAGCCCTACAAGAGCAAGTTTCTTACAAAACGGGTGTCGATATATCGAAGGAAATGCTCAAGCTTGCACAAGACAAGCACATCTACGATGAGTATCATCTGAGCGAAATCAACGCATTTCTCTATCAAAATCACGCGTATAAATGGGACTTGGTCGTCGCGGCAGAGCTGTTTCCCTACTTCGGTGCACTTGAAGAAGTCTTTGAAGGTATCAAGCGTAACATAGAAGAAGACGGTATCTTCGTGTTCTCCGCAGAAGCACTGCTGGAGCACACAGAGGAAGCGCCTGACTTTCGCATGAGTGATACCCATCGCTTCTCTCATACAGAACATTACCTGCACAACGTACTGAAGCAATTTGGGTTCACACCCGTAGAGTTCAGCCAGATCAACTTGCGCAATGAACAGGAAACCCCTGTTTCTGGGTACTTCGTCATTGCTCGCTATAAACCAACATAGTCCAAACAACAGGCGGGGCTCAAAGTCCCGCCATCAACGTGATCAGCACCACCACCAGCATGAAGATCGTGGGATAGAACGTCAGTGCAAAGCCCGTTCCGCGCCATGGAGCGCCTTTTTCATAACTGGCGAAAAACAAAACGCGCCCTAATGCGAAGAGCAATGCAGCCAGAAGCGGTACGGACATGGTAGAGCCCGGCATGATGGCCACCCAGCTACATAGACAAACCCAGCCAGAACAGCCTGCTCCAATGTATTTTGGAGGATGCTTTGCAGCATCTTAGCTTCCTCACTGCCATGGGTCAGTCCTCCGCCATCAATATCATCAGCATGATAAAACCGGCGCATTGCCAAGCGGCCTATAGAGACCATCAGCAACAAGGCTGGCGAGAGGATTGAGACGGCAGCAACCCAAAGCCGCTCTGAGGCATTCCAGTCCACGGCAAAGCCAAATGGATTAAGAAGCGCACCGAACAACAGAACGATTGCGGTCACCAAAGCACCAACGATCATCCGCTGAAACACACCCCGCTGTTTTTCTGCAAAGTCCAATACAACCTCCACTCAGAGAACATAATAGGAACAAACCCACAACTATCTGCTGCTAGTTGCTTGCGGCAAGGCGTTTGCTCTCCTAGCCTACGCACATCAGACGAAGCAGGAGAAGCTGATGACTATGGAAGCGCAGTTAGTTTTAAAAGTTGATAACACCGCTGCGCGCCGCTTGTTTCTGAGCAAACACGCCCTTCTGGAAACACCAACAGGCTCCTCAAAAGGCAGTGATCTCCTCAACCTCATTCACCGGATCGGCTTCGTGCAGGTGGACAGCATCAACACGGTTGAACGCGCCCACCACATGATCCTCTGGTCACGCCGTCAGAGTTATCGCCCCAAGCATCTGAAGAAACTCCTTGAGACTGACAGAAGCCTCTTTGAGCACTGGACACACGATGCTTCAATAATTCCCACCGAGTTCTTCCCCTATTGGAACTATCGCTTCCAGAAAAGCGCAGAGAGCCTCCAGTCACGCTGGAAGGTCTGGCGCGGTGCGGAGTATCAGGAGAAGCTCAACCTCATACTGCGCCATATCGAAGAAAACGGCCCTGCTGGCACCTCTGATGTCGGCAAGGATGAAAAACGCAGCAAAGGCGGTTGGTGGGAGTGGAACCCGTCCAAGACAGCCCTTGAGTATCTCTGGCGCACCGGACAAATCTCCGTTTCTCGCCGCGAAAACTTCCAGAAACTCTATGACCTGACCGAACGCGTTATTCCGTCCCAGCATCGCTCCTCCAAACCGTCAAAAGCCGAAACCATCGAGTGGGCCTGCAACTCTGCAATCGACCGCCTCGGGTTCGCAACGCCCAGCGAAATCGCAGCCTATTGGGACAAACTCGATCTTGCCGACGTGAAAGCATGGTGCGAGCGAGCCCGACAACGAGGTGAGCTGATCTCCGTTGAAATTGAAGCAGCCAATGATGGCAAACCCAAACTCTGTCTGGCGCGCCCACAAATCGAAGATGAGCTTGCATCGCTCGACACCCCTTCCCAACGCGTACGCATCCTCAGCCCGTTTGATCCGGCGCTGAGAGATCGTAAACGCGCTGAGTTCCTCTTTGACTTCAATTACCGCATTGAAATTTTCGTTCCAGAACCAAAGAGGCTCTACGGCTATTATGTCTTCCCAGTGATGGAGGGGGACAAACTGATTGGCCGGATCGATATGAAACGCGAGAAAGCTTCCAATGCACTTGCAGTAAAGCGCTTCTGGCCTGAAGCCGGCATGCGTATGGGCAAAGGCCGCCAGCAGCGGCTGGAAGCAGAGCTGGAACGCTGCGCCCTCTTTGCTGGTTGCTCAGACCTTCAGTATCTTAAAGCTTGGCAAGGATAGCCCGCTGGATGGCAGGGCTATCAGAAACACCAGCAAGCCCTAATACTGCTGTCAAGTTTCGCTTCTTCGTCAGCTTTATGAGAGCAAATGAGCCAACTCTCTCGAACTTTACTGCGTGTTCTGTTCTGCCTGTTGGCAATGCCCACTTCCACAAGCGTGGCTCAATCTCTTCCTGATCAGGACGACCGCTTCACCTTCAATCCTCAAGGAAAGTACCAGCCGCGCCTTATCGGTCTGTTTGAGACAGATCGGAACAACACATCTGGTGCAGCTGAAGTCATCACTCCCGTCTTTCAGGACAGTCAGAGCATGGCCTTCGCGGATGTCCGCGTGGGTAACTCATCTGAAGCAGTCTATCTCCTGAGTGCTGGCGGTGGCCTACGCCACTTCGTAAGCCCCAACCTGATCGGCAGCACCTACATCTTCATGAACTACAAGGAAGATTACAAACGCGGCCCGGAATCCGCGATTACCACAGGCATAGAGTTTCTCGCTCACGGCTATGAAGCCCGCTTCAACGCCCAATTCCCAACAAGCAAGGTTCGCATTCTGGAACCAAAGCCTGGGAGCACAGAACAACGAGAGAGCGTTCCACTTCTCAACCTCTCTGGAGAAATCGGTTACGACCTGCCGGGAACCGAAGACTTAGGCTTTGGCTTGCGCATCTACGCAGGAGGCTTTTACAGAACGGCAAACAACGTAGAAGAGATCAGCGGTGCGCAAGGACGCTTCGAAATCTCCCGGGCTGGCTGGTTCGGAGTACCCGGCCTGAAAACCACCTTTGTCGGACAAATCCGATATCACAGCGACATCAACTATCCCCTTGGCGTCTTTCAACTCCGCATCGGCCTGCCTCTCGTGAAGTACTGGAAAGGGATCGCAGTCGATAACTACAACACTCTCAGCCCCATCGAACGCCGCATGACAGAGCGTGTACGCCGCCCCCTCACCATTCACAATCTCACGCGTCCTATTCCCTAGAACACTGCTGAAAATGAAGGCACTAGAGCCCAAACCACTCGAAGCGTTACCCCTCCCGGTTTCAGGGCATCACAGACACCCAGCATTAGTGTTAATCTTTTCAGATAGGATACCGCTTCCAGCTCATCCGGGGACAACCACATGAGGACTATTCCACTCACGCTCATTCCATTCCTACTGTACAACGCAGTGGCTTTTCGATGGTTTGAAGATCTGGAGCCAGTGCTCGACCAAGGCTACAATGTTACGCCGTGGGCCGCCGTCCTCATCAACATCCCGCTCCCATCAGGCCTCGTGGTTCCGCTGGATGTCGCAACCGTCCTGCTTGCAGCTTCTCTCGTCCTGCTTTTCATCGAGATTATCAAAGCCACTCGCACCAGCACGCTCTCTCTGGTCGATCATAGCTTATCCCTGCTCATCCTCGTGGCTTATCTCATCGAGTTCCTCTCCGTTCAGGAAGCAGCCACCCCACTCTTCCTCTTGCTCATGACCATCACGTTTCTGGATGTCATTGCAGGCTTCATCATCACCTTGTCCGGTGCACGAAGAGATGTGGTCGTCGCCTCAGGCAACAGCTAATACTCAAGCCCCTGACGGAATACCGAAGAGAACCACCAGAGCGCACAGCAAACCAGTTGCGCCTGTAAACCAGAACATCCCCACCCGGTTTCGCATCCCCTTCAGTTGCCAAAGCGCTGTTAGAGCCACACAGCATTGAAGCATATAGAACAACGCAAAGGCTCTGGAAGACAGAGTGATGATATGCAGAATATCAGTACTCCAGATGAGGGTAACAGATACGAAGGTGATAAACGGATAGGCATGCCTTATCTTCACCCGCCTGTTGGTTACATCCTCCAGTAAACCAGCTGAGCCAATGGAATCCGCAACAGAGGCCCCAAACTGGCTGGCAACCGCTCCCAGTGTCAGCAGCAGTGGCAACACAATCGCCACATGCCCCACCAGCGTAATGATGCCAGAAACACTCTCGTCATTCTTCAGCAGCGGAAACAGCACTGTCAGCAATGCGAAGAAGCAGAGGTAAATCACGGCGGAGTACAGCTGCGCATTCCTCATCGTTTCAGCACGCATCTTGGGTGAGTACTCATCACCGATGAACTTCGAGGTCTCAAACCCCTGCACTACAATCAGCAGCCCCAGCATGATCTGAACCTTCTCCAGCCCAACAGCCTTCAGACCATCCGTCACTTCCCACTGCCCACTAAAAGCAAGCTCACCATTGTAAAACAGCAGCCCCACCAGCAGACCGAAGATCACCGTCAGGTTCAGAGAAACCGCATATTTCTCCACCCGCTCCACCAGATGCAAGCCACCGGAGAAGCCCACTAGCCCGATGAAGACCGTAAGCACAGTCCCAATCCAATTGGCTATCTCCCGATGTTCATACCCAAAGCCCTTGAGCAGAAAGTTCCCGAGTAGCACGAGGTAATAGGCAATCGAGATGAAATAAGCGAACGCCAGAGTTAGCTGCGAAAGCTTCTCCAGAGACGTGGTCAGACGAATACGCCCTTCCTGTTGCTGCTGCTCCACAATCTGCTCGGTGTACAGAATGTTGAACCGGATCACCGCCCCCACGCAGTACGCCGCCAGAATAAGGCCGCTTATGCCGATAATCGCCCAGTGCCCAATCTCCTTGGCGATAATCGGCACCGAGACCAGAAATCCGCTCCCGATAATCGAAGCCAGCGGCGTCACAGTTGCCTGCCATTTCTCCGAGGCCCGGACACGATGCGAGAACAGCACCAGCATTCCAAGCAGCATGGCAACAAACACGACAACGGAGTTGAGCATGGTTCTCTCGCAGGCAGAGGCACAGCACCCAACAGCCAAAAGCAAAAAGGGCACCAATTCAGGCACCCTTTCTAAGTTCAGAAGCAAAATTTGCTCTTAAGCCGTCTGTTAGCCCTTTAAGCTTTCCAGCGCACGAGCAACATCTTCCAGCAGATCATCCGGATCTTCCAGACCAACAGAAAGACGAAGCGTCTTGTCTGTGATGCCCAGCTCCAGGCGCGCATCTTCCGCAACACTCTGGTGCGTTGTGGTCGCCGGATGGGTAATCAGGCTCTTCGCATCACCCAGGTTGTTGGAAAGGCTGACAATATCCAGCGCGTTGGAGAACTTGAACGCAGCCTCTTTGCCGCCTGCCAGATCAAACGCCAGCATGGTGGACCCACCACGCATCTGCTTCGCTACAATATCCGCCTGCGGGTGATCCGCACGGCCCGGATAGATCAGGCGAGACACTGCAGAATGATCCGCAAGGAACTCCGCCAGTTTACCGGCTGTCGCAGTCTGACGCTCCACGCGCAGAGACAGCGTCTCCAGACCTTTCAGCAAAACCCATGCATTGAACGGGCTCATTGCAGGACCGGTATGCTTGAACGGATCATGGAACTCTTCCACGATCCACTTCTCATCGGAAAGCACGATACCACCCAGACATCGTCCCTGGCCATCAATGTGCTTGGTCGCAGAATAGATCACCACATCCGCACCCAACTCCAGCGGGCTCTGCCAGATGGCAGTCGCAAACACGTTATCTACGATAAGCCGTCCACCCGCTTCGTGAATAATATCCGCCACAGCCGGAATATCGATCACTTCAAGCGTCGGGTTGGTTGGGCTCTCAAGAAACGCCGCTGTCGTGTTCGGACGAACCGCAGCTTTCCATTGCTCAATGTCGGTGCCATCAATCAGCGTGGATTCTACGCCGTAGCGTGGCAGCAACTTTTCGATGATGTAGCGGCAGGAGCCAAACAGCGCCTTTGGTGCAATCACATGATCACCCGCTTTCACGCAGGCCATGATCGCAGAATTAACAGCCGCCATACCGGAAGCAGTGCCGCGTGCAGCCTCAGCACCTTCCAGCTCGCACATTCGCTGCTCGAACATTCCAACAGTCGGGTTTGCATACCGGGAATAAATATAGCCCGGATTCTCGCCAAGAAAGCGTGCTTCTGCCGCTTCTGAGCTGTCGTAAACATACCCTTGTGTAAGGAAGATAGCTTCGGATGTTTCACCAAAGCTGGAGCGCGTTGTGCCTCCATGAACAAGCCGAGTTGCTGGCTTCCAGTTCTTTGCGTCTGTCATCGCTCATTCCTGCCCGAAGAGATATTGCTCTACCCCTTCATTAAAAAACCCCGGCGCGGGCCGAGGTCTATACAAGAACCCGACCCTTTAGCTACTTGTTTTACGTGGTTGCAAGCCGGTCGACCAAATCACCACGGAATAGGCAGCGGTTTTACCGCGAAAATTCCATAGGGTCAATCAATCAGCTCTGGTTGCAGACTTGGCGTAGGATCAAACTTACGTTAATCAGTGTCAGAACGATTTGAGTACGAGTGGGGCGGGACCAACAATGACAGGCATTCTTCCGGCAAAAGCGATTGAAGCTATGTTTGCCAACAATGCAATTAAAGCAGACAGAGCGCCTGACGAGGACCAGATTCAGCCAGCAAGCCTCGACCTGCGATTGGGCGCAAAAGCATGGCGTGTTCGCGCCTCCTTCCTGCCCGGCCCGGATGCCAGGTTGAAGAGAAGCTGGACAAGCTGATCCTGCACGAAATCGACCTCAGCAAAAGCGCCGTTCTGGAAACCAACTGCGTTTACATCGTCCAGCTTCAGGAAGCTCTCAACCTGCCAGACGACCTGTCGGCTACAGCAAACCCGAAGAGTTCCACGGGCCGCATCGACGTTTTCACCCGTGTCATCACCGATCAGGGCAAAGCCTTCGACCGCGTTGAGGCAGGATACAACGGCCCGCTCTACGCAGAGATTTCGCCAAAGACCTTCCCGGTTCTGGTCCGCGAAGGCTCCCGTTTGTGCCAGATCCGCTTCCGTAATGGCGGTGGCTTCATTCCGGATGAACACCTGCTGCACATCCACAAGGAGCACACTCTTGTCTCCGGCGGCAATGATGAGCACGCCATCAGCAACGGCGTTCAGGTCTCTATCGACCTGAAAGGCAACGGCAAAGACAGCCTCATCGGCTACCGTGCCAAGCGCCACACCGGCGTGATCGATGTGGACCGCAAGGACGCACAGGACCCGGCAGACTTCTGGGAGCCAATCTACAATCGCGGTGACGCAACCTTGATCCTCGATCCAAACGAGTTTTACATCCTCGTCTCACAGGAAGCTGTTCACGTCCCGCCAAATTACGCCGCAGAGATGGTCCCGTTTGACCCGCTCGTCGGTGAGTTCCGCGTCCACTACGCTGGTTTCTTCGACCCCGGCTTCGGTCACTCCACCGTAGGCGGCACCGGCTCCCGCGCTGTTCTGGAAGTCCGCTCTCACGACGTGCCGTTCATCGTCGAACATGGCCAGACCGTTGGCCGACTTGTCTATGAACACATGCAGGAAGTGCCGGAAACCCTCTACGGCGAAGGCATCGGTTCCAACTATCAGGGCCAGGCTCTCAAGCTCTCCAAGCACTTCAGAGCGACACAGACGGAAGAGGCATAAGATCCATGCCTCTCTTCACCGTAGAGCGCGAGTTTTATGCAGAGCTGGAGGAGAAGAAGTCTCGCTTCCTCGCCTTTCTGCTCCCGCATGCTGACTTTGCTGAGCGCCTCGCGCAGCTACGGGATGAGCACAAAAAAGCCAATCACCACGTCACCGCTTTCCGCCGCATGCTTCCGGAAGGGCGCATCGATGAAGGCGGTAAAGATGATGGCGAACCTGCCGGCACCTCCGGCATGCCGACGCTGAAAACCCTCATCGGCGCAGATCTGGTGGATGTGGGCGTCATCATCGTGCGCTACTTCGGCGGCACCAAGCTGGGGACTGGTGGTCTGGCACGGGCCTACTCCGGTGCCTCAAACCTCGCTATTCAGGAAGCTGAGCTTGTGCCATGGCTGCGCACCAAAACCCGCTCAGTCTCCGCAAGCTTCGCCAGCAGTGCCGAACTGGAACGCCAGGTCATTCTGCTACAGCTGGAAATTCTCGAACGCACCTTCACAGAAGATGGTGTAACCCTTCTGGTGAGCGGACCTGAAGACCAGGTCGATCAGCTCTAACCCACTGCTGTTATAAAGCTTTCAGCTCTCTTAACCTCTTCTCCTGCAGTCAGATAATTAAAATCCTAATAAAAACTTAAGCGTTGGCACGCGCCTTGCGATGTGAATGTCAGGAAACGGCATTCGTCTCATTTTGAGACAGTCGGGGGAGTAAAGTCATGCGTGTCACCCGCACTGGAAAAGCGATTAACACTGGAACAGACGCTGATCGTCGCTATCACGACATCGGTTCCCGCCGTCACGCCAAAATCACCGAGCAGCGGGCAGAAAACGTCTCAAGACGAAACACCTACGGCAAAGCAGGTAAAGAGCTGCAAACCGCCGAAGATGTTACTAGCACACACACGCCCCACGATAACGACGCACAGTTTTACGATCTGCCGAAGCGCATCAACGTCTTCCGCTGCAATTCCGCTTTCCTCGCCCACCTCATCGGTATCAAGGAAAACGCCGCCCACCTGCGCGAACGCCGCCGCGTAGAACCCCAGGAAGGCGCCATCAGCTACACCACCACCGAAAAAGCCCCCCGCCTCATCGGCGAAGGCCGCATCATCGAATACAACGCGTAAGCTGACACCTCTTCACAAACACCAATAGCACCGCATGGCATCCCATGCAGTGGTGGAGCTGGAGTTCCCGATGATCGGGATGAGCAAGGCGGCAGGCAATACCTGCGCTACTTGTTAGATATGTTTCTTCGGCATTGGCTACTCGCCTTGCCCAGGCTTTCTTGGGATGAACAACGTCGCCTCTTTTGCCTATAAGGCACGATAGCCGGTTTCCCGGAAAGACAGTGGCTTATCCAGTCAAGTTTCCCTAGCCGGACAGTTCCTCCGTCTTTGACTGATACATTCGCAAAAGCAAGTCTCCTTGCCGGTGCTCGTGTATCCGTCACCGCGTGATACCCTATATTCCTGGGCCCTTCCCCTCAAACCATGCGGCCACGTTTGAAGTTCGGTTCACCGGACCACCGAAAGCTGCGTTACCTCTCCCGATAGCCCCGCCCAGCCTACGACACACTGACGGTCGCTCCGCCAGCAGCCCATTACGTAGGCATGCGATTAGTATGGGCATGGTTTCAGGCCAGGGGGATAAGTTATTTGAGACAAGAAGCCATCGCCCTCGGTGTCATCCCGGGCGAAGACCCGGGACCCATAACCCCAGTATCAAAGATTAATTGAACGCCTCAGCACAACAGAGAGGTAATGACACCATGGTGCGCCATTACCCCCTACCCCAATCAAACACCAGCGCTTAATAGCCCAGCGCGCAGCCGTCTTTGCGGGGATCGGAGCCACCAATCAGACCGCCGCCATTGGCACGGTCGAACATGATGGCCTGACCGCCGCCGATTGGAGAGGCTACGATAGCTACCTCATGACCCAGCGCTTTCAGGCTTCGACAGTTTCCGCCGGAACACTGGTTTCCGCCTGCAATGACAGGGACTTCTCGTCGATAAACATACGCGGACAATCAATCGCTTCCTGCATGTTCATGCCGTAGTCCAGATGGTTGGAAAGCACGTGGGCATGGCCGCATGGCTGATAGCCGCCCCCCATCACGCCAAAGCTCATGTAAGGCAGTCCATCTTTCAGCGCCATGGCCGGAATGATGGTGTGCATTGGCCGCTTGCCACCAGCAATCTGGTTGGGATGATCCGCTTCCAACGTGAAGCATGCCCCGCGGTTCTGAAGCAGAACACCAGACTTTGGCGCAGCAATGCCAGAACCAAACCCGTGATAGATGGAGTTGATGAAGGAAACGGCCAGACCATTCTCATCAACCACACTCAGATAAACCGTATCGGACTTTGGCGAGAGCACGTCTTCTGGCTGACGCGGCAAGATAGCATCCGTGCGGATTAGTTTTGCCAAACCATCAATGTAATCAGGATCAAGGAAGGCCTGCGGATCATGCTCCATGAACTCTGGATCAGCCAGAAAACGATCCCGGCCTGAGTAGGCAAGCTTGGCAATCTCCATCTGAAGATGGAAGCGCTCTGGCCCCATTGGATCCAGATCAGTCCAGTCAAATCGCTTCATCAGCTCCAGCATAACAAGCGCGATGATGCCCTGCCCGTTCGGCGGCAACTCAGCAACCGTCACACCGCGGTAATCCGTGGTCACCGGTGTCAGATCAACAGCTTCATGTGCAGCAAGGTCTTCAGCGGTCAAATATCCGCCTTTGGACTGCACAACTGCTGCAATCTCTTCAGCAATCGGACCGTGATAGAACGCATCTGCACCACCTTTGGCGATTGCTTCCAGCGTTTCTGCCAGTTGCGGGTTCCGCATCACCTCACCAGCAACAGGGGCATGTCCATCCTTCAGGAACAGCTCCGTCGCGCCCTCATCGCGCTTAAGAAAATCAACCGCCTCTTTCCAGTCAAAGGCCGCACGCGGGCTGACGGCATATCCATCACGTGCATAACCAATGGCGCGCTGAAGCACCTGCTCGAAGGAGAACTTCCCGTGATCCTTGAGCATCTTCTCCCAGCCACGCAGAGCGCCAGGAACGGTGATGGCATGGACAGAATGTGGTTCAATATCCAACAGACCATCTGCTATCAGTTTGTCAGCGCTTACGTTTTTAGGAGCACGGCCAGAAGAGTTCATGCCCGACAGCGTTCCATCCGGCTGCGCGACAATGGCAAAGCAATCTCCGCCAATACCCGTCATATGCGGCTCAGCCACAGCATACACTGCCATCGCAGCAACTGCAGCATCAGCAGCGGTACCGCCCTCCCTTAAAATTTCGAGCGCTGCATTAGTAGCCAATGGATGGGATGTCGCTGCCATTGCATGCGGAGCATAAACAGCAGAGCGACCTGGAGCATGAAAATCTCTAAACACGAAAAATCCCTCTTTGTATTTTGGCAGAGTATTTCCGCTCCTCCAACGAAGAATACCCCGCATCATCATCCTCTGCTAAAACAGGGTGATTCAGCAAAAACTATCAGGAAATACTTATGACGCAATTCAATCTTGAGCATGCCCGCACAATCATCTCCGCAGCGCAGACAAAAGGAAGTGAGCTTGGCCTCAAACCCCTTACCGTGGCTGTACTGGATGCTGGCGGCCATCTGGTTGCTCTCGAACGTCAGGATGGTTCATCCATTTTGCGTCCACAAATCGCAATGGGCAAAGCCTACGGCGCAGTTGCTGTTGGTGCAGGGTCCCGTTGGCTCAACGAAAACGCCCAGAGCCGCCCTCACTTCGTGCAGGCTCTCAACGGTGTAGCAGGCGGCGGCATTGTGCCAGTTCCAGGCGGTGTGCTGGTGCGCAATGCTGAAGGCGACATCCTCGGCGCAGTCGGCATCACCGGTGATACTTCCGAGAATGACGAAGCATCAGCATTGCAGGCATCGAAGCAGCAGCTTCACCGCCGACGCAGGCTGACACAACATTACCGCAGTTGCTGGATTATATTGCCCCGGCAACTGCTCACGCTCTTAGGTTCACTTCTTTTCAGGTTGGTTCCCATGCCCATTCGCTTTGTTATTTTTGATATGGACAATGTCCTTTACGATTACGACCATCCCTACCGTCTCAACATCCTTTCCAAGATGACCGGCAAACCTGCGGAAGAAATTGATGCCATCGTCTTCAAAGGGCCAGAAGAGAATGCAGCCGAGGCAGGCACACCTGACACTCCAGAGGAATATCTCTCGCAGTATCAAAAGCTTCTGGGCCATCCTATTTCACGTGAAACGTGGGTCAAAATCCGCCGCGATATGATGACCGAATGGCCGGATATGCTCTCTCACGTTGAGGCCATCAAGCAGAACCATGAAGTCGCCCTGCTGACCAACAACGGCATGATGCTCAAGGATGCTCTCTACGAAGTCGCCCCGGCACTAGAGCCAATCTTCGGCAACCGCGGCCATGCCTCCGCAGAATTCGGCACCCGCAAGCCTGACCCGAATATCTACCTCACAGTCTGCGAAAAGTATGGCTTCCAACCGGAAGAAAGCCTCTTCGTGGATGACCGCCTCGACAACGTGGAAGGCGCCCGCGAAGCCGGCCTCACGGCGTATCAGTTCACCACAGAACCAGCTTTCGCCAGCTACATTCGCACTCTGGGCCTGATCAACTAGTCTTGTTCTGCAAATTCGAAATATCCCACTAACCGGGTATTCAGCAGCCGAACAATCAGTTCGCCTCAAAGACGATTTCTCTCCTTAAGCTTGCAGATGTTGCGACACGCGCAAACCAAGTTGGAGAGAAATCTGTACCTGCGTTTGATCATAAGCTCAGCGGTTCTGGCCATATTCGTAGCACTGGCGATCATCCCATCCATCGCCTTCGCAGGCTCAACCCTGGCTTGGCCGCGTGGCTGGATGATTGTGGCGCTGGTCTATTTCGCTCAGGTCGGCGTCGGCCTTTGGCTCGCCCGCATCAATCCGTGGCTGTTCAAAGAACGCACCACACTGCCCACCAAAAAGCTCAGAGCAGACAAACGCGCCACCGGCATTCTCTTCGGCGCCGTCTTCATCTACTTCTTCCTGGCAGCTTTGGATGCCCACGTCTGGCAGATCCTGCCGCAAACAGGAGACGTGAAGCCAATCCTGAGAGGCCTGTTCCTCTTCCTCTGCGGTGTCGCCCTCATCGTCTGGACCTTCAGCAAAAGCCCATTCGCACAGCCCACACCACATATCGAGATCAACAAACAGCAATGCTTTGACAGTTGCGGCCCTTACGCGCTGGTCCGCCACCCCATGTATCTCGGCATCATGTTCTGCATCGCAGGGCTCTCCATGATACTGGCTCAAAGCTCTTCGCCCTACTGGCCATCCCACTGGTCATCCTTGGCTTCCTGCCCCTGATGAGACATGAAGAGAAAGCCCTCGCCGAAAACGTCGACGGCTACACCACCTACTCAGAAAATGTCCGCTGCCGCCTGTTCCCATGGATCTACTAAAAAAGCCGAAGGGTACCCTCCGGCTTCTGTAATCTCGCAATGATGTCAGCAGATCAGGCGTCTTTTTTGGCCTCTGCAAGCGCTGCAATCTGCTTCTGCATTTCCGCCAGCTGCTCTTTCAGATCAGAGATATCGCCGCTGCTTGGCTGAGGTTCAGCCGGTTTCGGCGCTGGCTCTGGTTCAGGAGCCTTCTGCTGTGCTGCACCTTCTGCACCCGCCGTCCCGTCAAACGGCAGAAACATC
The DNA here is from genome assembly GCF_001310815.1 of Pseudovibrio denitrificans JCM 12308. Lineage (GTDB taxonomy): Bacteria > Pseudomonadota > Alphaproteobacteria > Rhizobiales > Stappiaceae > Pseudovibrio > Pseudovibrio denitrificans. The sequence goes on along the minus strand of NZ_BAZK01000017.1, from coordinate 57,183 downwards.
TTCATCGCACGATCAAACATATCCGCATTACGCTTCACCTGATCTTCCAGCACTTCAAACGCAGAGGTACCAAAGTTCTGGCTCATCTGCGAACGCAGCTTCTCCTGCTCACGGGTGAGCGAAGACATGGAAAATTCCAGATAGCTCGGCACAAGGTTCTGCATGCTGTCGCCATAAAAGCGGATCAGCTGCCGTAAGAAAGTGATTGGCAGCAGGTTCTGGCCCTTGCTTTCCTGCTCAAAGATAATCTGCGTCAGCACGGAACGAGTGATATCATCCCCCGACTTGGCGTCGATGACGACGAAGTCCTCTTCATCCTTCACCATCACCGCCAGATCCTCAAGAGTCACGTAAGTGCTGGTTCCAGTATTATAGAGCCGCCTGTTGGCGTACTTCTTGATGATAGTGGCTTCGCTTGTCTTAGCCATCAGATTTGAGTACCTCAATGCGCTATTACGGCTGATCAGGAACACTATCCCAAATTGCTCCAACCAGCTCCCCCCTTATCCCATATTTTTTACATACGGGATTAACTAGTAAGCCGCAGAGTAAGCCATATCCCACCTTTCACGCCAGCAGTTTCATAGGTGAACTATGGTCTTAATTGGATTTATCGAATTCATCTGGCTTTACCCCCTACAAATTGAATAGTCTGCCCATTAGGTATTCTACGAGTTCGAAGGACGTCTTATGCTGCAATGCACCAGCATGGCTGCCCGCCCTGGTGATTTGCGTGAGAACAAGAAGTCCCGCATTGCACAAATATTGGAGAATTGCTCATGACCTCGCCTAATGATGTTGTAATTGTAAGCGCAACACGTACCCCAATCGGGTCCTTCAACGGTTCCTTCGCCAACACCCCAGCTCAGGATCTTGGCACCGCAGTTATCAAGTCAGCTCTTGATCAGGCAAAAGTGGAAGCAAACGACGTCAACGAAGTGATCTTCGGTCATGTGCTCACGTCTGGTCTTGGTCAGAACCCGGCACGTCAGGCAGCACTCAACGCTGGCATGGCAGATGATTCGACTGCAATCGTCATCAACCAGGTTTGTGGCTCAGGCCTGCGCGCAGTCGCCATGGGCATGCAGCAGATCCAGTCCGGCGATGCAGACATCATCGTTGCAGGCGGTCAGGAAAACATGACCCTGTCCCCACACTGCCAGAGCCTGCGGGCAGGCGTGAAAATGGGCGACTATTCCATGACCGACACCATGCTCAAAGACGGCCTGATCGACGCGTTCCAGGGCTATCACATGGGTATCACTGCAGAAAACATCGCAGAAAAGTACCAGATCACCCGTGAAGCACAGGACGAGTTCGCTGTTTCATCTCAGAACAAAGCAGAAGCTGCGCTGAAGGCTGGCAAGTTCAAAGACGAAATCACTCCAATCACCGTGAAAGAGCGCAGAGCTGAGCGTGTGGTGGAAGATGATGAATACATCCGCGTAGGCGCCAACATTGAATCCATGCAGAAACTGCGTCCGGCATTCAAAAAGGAAGGCACCGTAACCGCAGCAAACGCATCCGGCATCAACGATGGTGCAGCAGCTCTGGTTCTGATGAGCGCAGAAGCAGCTGAAAAGCGTGGCCTCACCCCGCTGGCAACCATCAAGTCCTGGGCAACCGCTGGTGTTGACCCTGCATACATGGGTCTCGGTCCAATCCCAGCTTCCAAGAAAGCACTCGAAAAAGCTGGCTGGTCCATTGAAGATCTGGATCTGGTGGAAGCAAACGAAGCATTCGCTGCACAGGCACTGGCAGTTGGTCAGGAGTTGGGAATCGACTCAGACAAGCTCAACGTCAACGGCGGCGCAATCGCTCTGGGTCATCCTATCGGAGCATCCGGCGCACGTGTACTTGTTACTCTGCTGCACGAAATGAAGCGTGAAGAGAAGAAAAAGGGCCTTGCAACTCTTTGCATTGGTGGTGGCATGGGTATCGCACTGTGTGTTGAGAGAAAATAACCTCAACATAGGTAGTATTGTCACCCAATTGGAATAATTGAGCTTTATGGTCCCTGCGTAAAGTTCAAGTCAATTCCCTAACTAATGACGGAGTTGTCTTTGCTCCGTCATTATTATTACCTGTAGAGGTGGGTTCCAATATTTTATTCCTAAGGCGGGGAGTATATCGATGAGCAGGGTAGCGATTGTAACCGGAGGAACGCGTGGCATCGGCGCAGCAATTTCCAAAGGGTTGAAGGATGCAGGTTACACAGTTGCAGCAACTTATGCAGGCAACACGGAAGCAGCTGAAAAATTCAGCGCAGAAACCGGCATCAGTGTTTTCAAATGGGATGTAGCGGACCCTAAAGCCTGCGAAGCAGGTATTGCTCAGGTGACAGAAGAACTCGGCCCGGTCGAGGTTCTTGTAAACAACGCGGGCATCACCCGTGATGGCTGGTTCCACAAAATGGATTACGACCAGTGGTCCGCAGTGATGAAAACCAATCTAGACTCCATGTTCACCATGAGCCGTCCGGTTCTGGATGGTATGCGCGAGCGTGGCGCAGGCCGCATCATCAACATTTCTTCCATCAATGGACAGAAAGGCCAGATCGGCCAGACCAACTATTCCGCAGCAAAAGCAGGCGTGATCGGCTTCACCAAAGCATTAGCGCAGGAAACCGCACGCAAGGGCATCACAGTGAACTGCATCTGCCCGGGTTACATCGACACCGACATGGTGGCAGCTGTGCCTGAGAAGGTTCTGGAAAGCATTATTGGTCAGATCCCGGTTGGCCGCCTCGGCAAGGCAGAAGAGATCGCAGGCATGGTCTGCTACCTCGCCTCCTCCGCCGCAGCCTTCGTCACCGGCTCCGTCATGACCATCAACGGCGCCCAATACGTCGCCAACGGCTAAAACGGCGTGTTGTCGTGATGTAAGCTTTAAAGCCGCAGTTCTTTAGCTGCGGCTTTTTACTGCGTGCTGCCTTATCAATATTGATAATTCATTGTTTCTTGAGTGCTACCGCAGCCCACCAACTTCCCCTGCCAGATTCAACCGGATGTTCCATCCCTCATCCTCATACTTGCCTCGTCCATATCAACGTCAAGCGAGACGAAGCAATGAAACCTCTACACTTCTTCGCTGCCGTCGCCCTAATCGGCCTCGGGTGCAGCGCACTACCCCCAAATACAGCAGCTGCTGAGTACTGTGTGCCACTAGAGAACGGCGGATCAATTTGCGGAGAGACGCAATCTGAGGGCGGCAAAAACTACAGCGTCTTCAAAGGCATTGAGTACGCAACACAAAAGCGCTGGGAGCCCTCAATTCTCGTACCAAGTTATGCCCCCAAAACACCGGCAACCGACTTTGGCAAGTCATGTATTCAAATGGGATATGACTCGAGCAAAGATCCTGATCAAAGCGAAGATTGCTTATTCCTGAACATCTGGACGCCTCAAACAGAGGACAAAGCCAAAAAAGACCGCCCAGTCATGGTGTTCATCCACGGCGGCGCTTTCATCGCAGGTAAGAGCAACGACACATATCCGCCAAAAAAGAAAGGCTTCTCGCCACCGAAAGAAGAATTTCTACTCTACAATGGTGCTACTTTCGCAGCTGAGCACGATGTTATCCTCGTCACCTTTAATTACCGGCTAGGCGCTCTAGGATTTATGCAACTAACTTTTTCCGAGCAAGGCGATATTCCATACGGCGGCAACTACGGCCTTCAAGATCAGATGAATGCACTAAAGTGGGTGCAGGAGAATATCGACAAATTTGGCGGAAATCCGAACAAGGTCACCCTTTTTGGAGAAAGTGCCGGGGCAATGTCTGCCGGGCTTCACCTTTGGGGCACTACAGAGACCCAAGACCTTTTCAATGCTGTAATTATGGAAAGCAACCCTATCGGCTATCGCTATCGTAGCAATGAGGATGGCGCTAAACAGGCAAAAATGTTCGTTGGTTGTCTGGCTGCTGTAAAATCAAAAATAAAAGTCAACAAAGACTGCAACCCTGTTCTCACAACCGAAAATGTAGACCTGAATAACTACACTCTGGATGAAATCAGCAACGCACAATCACTGTACGCGACATACAACTCCATCCATTTGGATACAGGCATAGTGGGACTACCGGGTGCACTCCCTTTCACACCAATCATTGACGGGAAATTCTTAACGCAGCAGCCAGCAAATCAGCTGAAAGACGGCAGTAAAAAGCCGCTTATTTTCGGCTTCAATCAAAACGAAGGCATCTATTTTGCTCAGGCAGCTGAGCCTCAAACCAAGAAAATCCTTTATAAGCACATGGTTAAAGGCCTGTTCACGTGCGCATCTACAAAAGACAAAGGGTGTACAGCAACTGTTCTGGGAACTCCCGAATACAACCCCCAAACCGCTTTTACAGATGAGCAAAGAAGAGGACTGGCAAATGACAAGGTGACGGCCTTGTCAAACCTGATAAATGACTTCGCCTTCTCATGCGCGAACATGAGCGTCAAACCAAATGCTGACCAGACGAACATCTGGGCTTACTTCTTCAATCAACCAGATCAGGTTCAGATTTTGCCAGGTACAGGCAGCAATGCATGCGGCCCACAAAACCAATGGGACAACTCCTGTCATGCAGCTGAGCTTCCCTTCGTCTTCAACTCCCTGCCTCCAACAACCTCAGATGCCAACAAAAAGCTGGCCATGAGCATGAATACCATCTGGGCAACATTTGCCAAAAACTACGACACAACAGGCCCCGAACACGGCTGGGACAAATGGCAAGCTCAAACCAGCGCTCAACAGATGCGCCACCGCTGAATGTGCTGAACGACGATAACACAAAAATTTCGGAGAATATCTTCGAAACAAGGCACTGCACAAACTGGCTAAACGACTGGCCTGTCAAAGTACGCAACTACAACGCCGCAATGCAGATCATTCACGAAACCACTCAATAACTGCATCAATGCTAAAACGACAAAACCGCCTCACTTTGGGGCGGTTTTCACTTCATTGGAAAGCCCTAGGTTTTCTTGGAACACATATTCAAGAAAGGGAACAAACTGATCGCTTAACTCACTCATTCTATCGACCTGCCTGCACTCAGGATAAAGTCCTTTCAAACTGTGCTGTATTCCTACGCCATAAAGCCCTATCTTTTTTTCTTTCTGCATCTCTGAAATCACTTCTTTCAAGTGCTCATAAAGATAAGAAAGAGAGTTAATCGACAAAGTTGCATCATCAACTGGGGCCATCAGAAATAACCAACAACAACTGGCGTTTCTTGCCTAAGCATACCGACCTCGATACAGCCCATTCAATTGCCTCTCCATCAACATTCTCTTTAAAGATAGAGGGCAAGAACATTGCCGATATATCGGGCTTTTTCTGATCTTCAAAACTACTATAAACGATATGCCTCAAAGCACATACTCTACCTGGTGATCGAGGTTTCCCTGCACGGAGCCATTCTTCTCGTATCGGCTTCCCTTTCCACTCACGAGTAGTGAAACCCAAAACTTCAAATGGGATTCCAAGTTTCAGTGAAAGCTGAGAAAATGCTAGCATCATACAGGCCGCAATATGCGCTTTCTCACCCTTCATTGATCCAGAATGATCAATAAGCAAACTGACAGAGATATTTGAGAGGCCATCTTCGCCGTATTTCTTCAGAAGATTATCAGAAACACCAATTACTTCTGCAGTTAACCGAGTTAACTGAGGTGCATACGCATTCTCAAATGCTTCATATGCCTCCCAAGCTAAATCAATTGTTGCAATTTCTGGATTCGGGCTTTTGATTTTCTTCAAAAGCTTCACTGCATCAATAACTTGATCAGCAGCTTTCGAAAAAACTCGATAGCTTGTAGTTCGTTCATTAGTCCCTGAAGAGAGATTGTTCTTTTTCCAAAGGGCCTTTTTAAAAAACGACAACATTCGCGAAATTTACCAAATTAAGAAATATTGCCTATCTATAAGTGCTTATCTCTCACGAGTTCAAGTTAAAGCAACTACTTTCTCGACGCACCTGTTCAAGCTTAATCTCTACCACAAAAAGAAAAAGCCGCCCCAAGGGACGGCCTGATCTTTAAATCGCGATGATCGCTTCAGTCTTAGACGTCGTCTTTAGCCTGAAGGATCTGACGACCCCGGTACATACCAGTTTTCAGGTCAACATGGTGCGGGCGACGCAGTTCGCCGGAATCCTTGTCTTCCACGTATGTTGGTTGTGCCAGAGCGTCAGCAGAACGGCGGAAGCCGCGCTTCATACGCGTAACCTTTTTCTTAGGAACAGCCATCGTAGCTCTCTCTCTCGTCACATACGCACGCGCCACTCAAGCGCGGCGTCAACGTGCGAAATACACAATCTGTCAGAATGGCGGGGGTTATACAGGCAAACCGAAGGATTTGCCAGTCATAAAACGAAAATAATTTCGCACTACCTCTCCGTCGCCGAAATACAGCTAAGTACATCGCCGGCCACCTGAGCTCGGCTACGGTTTATACCGGCCAGCCTGCGATGTCCAGAGCTAGGTTTTGCGGGATTTCTGGCGATCGGATTCGGAAGCGCTGTCGCCAGCAAAGAGGCCTGAGTCGCAGAAAGTTTTGCAGCACTTTTCCCAAAGAAAGTTCGCGATGCTGCTTCCGCTCCAAAAATCCCCGGGCCCCATTCAGCCACGTTCAGATAGATCTCCAGCACCCGCCGCTTTGACAACACCGTGTCGAGCAGCATAGCCAGCGGAACCTCCAGCACCTTGCGCACATAATCACGGTCGTTCCAGAGAAACAGGTTCTTCGCAACCTGCATGGTGATCGTGCTGGCACCGCGCGGGCGCTTGCCCTCAAACAGTTTGCCCACCTGCCCACGCACCGCAGACCAGTCCACACCGCCATGTTTGCAAAAGGTAGCATCCTCCGACACAACTACAGATCGTTGTAAATTAACGGAAATTTCTTCCAGAGGAACCCACTCACGCCAAACGGGCTGTCCAGTCACAGTACGAAGCAGCATGAGACTGGAGTAAGGAGGAACCACCGTATACAGCAGTGTCAGCACCACTGGCAAAGCCACCAGCACCCCTAAAGTACGAAGCGCCCAACGCTTTATTCTGCGCTTGAGTGGCTCTGGTTTCTCCTTTGATCGCGCTTTCTTCAAGCACTCTTCTCCGATACATCTTGAGGAACCGAGACGTCTCTTTGAGTTTCAACCATAAAGCGTTCCAGAGCCTTGCAAAGTAATTTTGCATTTCCTTCAAAAGAAGATTTGCGCCTCCAGACCATTCCAATGGTCCGGCGCGCTTTGGGATCGGCAATCTTGATCAGCTTCAAAGAGGTCCCGCGGTCGATATCTGCATCTACTGCAATACGTGGCACCAAAGTGACGCCGATACCGTTATCCACCATTTGCACAAGTGTTGATAAAGATGTGGCTTGTACATCTTCATTTGCGGTCAACATGCGCCCTCCCGCTGCGGCAAGCACATGGTTTCGCAAACAGTGGCCATCTTCCAGCAGCAACAACACCTCATTCGCAAGATCTTCCATCAGCACTTCACCCAAGTCCGCCAGAGGATGCGCACCCGGCACAGCCAGATAGAAAGCATCGCTTCCGATCTCCGCAGATTCAAACCCCGTAGTGTCATAGGGCAGCGCCATCAGGGCCGCATCAATACGCCCTTCCCGCAAAGCAATCATCAGATTGCGGGAGATATCCTCACGCAGAAACAACTGCAACTCTGGATAGAGATCCCGCAACTGCGGCAAAAACCGCGGTAGCAGGAACGGAGCAACCGACGGGATCACCCCAAGCCTGAACCGACCACACAACGGCTTGTTCTGCGCCTGCACACCCTGAACGAGATCCTCCGCATCTCGCAAAAGCAGCGATGCCTTCTCCAGCACGCTCTCGCCAGCCTCGGTCAGCACCAGCGTGCGCCCGGAGCGATCCAGCAGCTCACATCCAAGAATGCCTTCCAACTGCTTGATCGAGGCAGAAAGCGTTGATTGCGTGATGAAACAAGCCTCCGCCGCCTTTGAAAAAGACAGGTGTTTGGCCAGCGTTTTGAAGTACTGAAGCTGTTTTAATGTGGGTAACATCGTGCGACCAGATGACACAGATCAAAGCCTGTAGATTAGAATTTCTCTAAGTTTTGGCGGAATTCGGCCAATCCCGATAGAACTTAGCATGCCCATCGAAAAAATCGATCGACTTCTTCGTTATTATCGTTTTGACCGATCAAATCAAGAGTTGCATAAAGACCCCAACGAAGACGTGTTTTTCTAGGTCTTCATGAGAATCACTAATCGACGCGCTCTGGCGTCATTCTATATTTAGGAGAGTACCATGCTCGGTATCGGCGAAAAGCTTCCAGAATTTGAAGTAGTTGGCGTTAAGCTGGTTTCAACAACCACGAAGAAAACGGCGAAAGCGCATTTGAAGCAATCACTGAAAAGAGCTTCGAAGGTAAGTGGAAAGTAATCTTCTTCTACCCAAAAGACTTCACTTTCGTTTGCCCAACTGAAATCGCTGAATTTGCTCGCCTCGCTGGTGAGTTCGAAGACCGTGACGCAGTTGTTCTCGGCGGTTCCTCCGACAACGAATTCTGTAAGCTGGCATGGCGCCGTGATCACCCAGATCTCGACAAGCTGCCAATCTGGGCATTCGCTGACACCAACGGTTCCCTGATCGACGGCCTCGGCGTTCGCGCTCCAGAAGGCGTTGCTTACCGCTACACCTTCATCGTCGACAACGAGAACACCATCCAGCACGTTTACGCAACCAACCTGAACGTTGGCCGTAACCCGAAAGACACCCTGCGTGTTCTCGACGCTCTGCAGACCGACGAACTCTGCCCTTGTAACCGTGAAGTAGGCGGCGACGTAATCGCAGCTTAAGTCCGGAAGGATCAGGGCCGGAGCATATAAAGCGAAAAATCGCAGGCTCCGGCTCCTCTAACGTATTCCCGAAAAACATAAAAACAGACCTCGGAAAAGAATACGCGCCAAATAAGTCAAAACATCACTTTGCACGTGGCCCATTGCCAAAATCATTAGGAGAAGCATCATGTCCATCGATACCTTGAAATCCCGCCTTGGCGACTTCGCTAAAGACGTACGTTTGAATCTTGGTTCTATGGCAACTGATGAATCTCTGACTGCTCAACAGAAGTACGGCCTGATCGTTGCTTGCGCCATCGCCACCCGCAACAACGACGTAAAGAAGGCCCTGATCGCAGAAGCTGCTCCGCACCTGTCCCCGGAAGCGATGAGCGCTGCCAAAGCTGCTGTATCAATCATGAGCATGAACAACGTCTACTACCGCTTCGTACACCTCTCCTCGAATGATCAGTACGGCACAATGCCTGCCAAACTGCGCATGAACGTGATTGGTAAGCCGGGCGTAGACAAAGTTGATTTTGAATTGTGGTCGCTTGCTGTTTCCGCCATCAACGGCTGTGGCATGTGCATCGATAGCCACGAAGCTATCCTGCGCAAAGCCGGAGTAACTGCCGAGATGGTTCAAACAGCTGTTCGTTTCGCATCAATCATCCAATCTGCTGCAGTCGCCCTTGAAGCATCAGAACTGGAATTGGAAGCAGCTGAATAATCACAAGCGCCTCTCCTAAGCGTGTCGCCCGGTCTGATCCCCTCCCAGGATTGTTCGTGCCCCGAATGACGGGCGATACCAAACTCGCTCTAAGAGCTCAGCCGAAGCCCCCCAGCTTCGGCTTTTTCTTTGCCAAAACCCTAGTGAGCCTCATCGTGATGGGCCGGTGCACTAAATACACCCACCAGAATGATCAGCAGATCAACCAGCGCCCAGGCGGACACAATCATCCCAAATCCCAAAGCCCCGCTAACAACCGCCAGCATCCCATTCGGCTCCAATGTTTCGAGCTGATTAAGGCCCGTGGCAATCAAAGCAAGCGTGATCAAAGAGAGAATGAGCATCACGGCGCCGCTGAGCGGCTTGCCCAGATAAAACCGATGCAGCCCGAAGCCACCCAGAAAGAGGGAGAGGAACACCGTCATCCCCGCAGACTTATGCGGGTTCTTGAGATAGAAAAAGCCTCTGTTGGCAGGCGAGATTGCGCTTCGATCGCTCATGACCACCTCAGCTGTGCTTCAGTCACACCCAAAGGCTGGCACGCCTTATCGATCAACACATCTCTCTATATTCAGGGCACCAATCTACCAGCTGAAACTTCTACCCAAGCAAAAGCATCAGGTCTTACACCCCTAAAAGCTCTCCCGCACCAGCAGCACGATCAGCACAATCAGATCCACGAACACCCATATGTTCGCGATCATCGCCATCCCGATGGCAACGCCGAAGCCGACCCATTCTCCAGTGGTGAGGCTTGTAATCAGATCACGCCCCTCCAGCCCCAGCAGAAGCGGAATGAGGATTAAGACAGCCGTGATGTTCAGGCAGTTGATGACAACGGCACTGCCCAGCTTGCGCAGATAAAAGCGATGGGCTGCAAACTGCCCAAGCAAAAGCGCAAACAGTATGGCATAGGCCGTGGATTTACCCGGTTCGGAAAAGTTGAAAATGCCTTCTCGCCGCCTTTGCGAAGGCAATGGAATATCATCAAACACCAACGACCTGCTTTCACCCATGCATTTGAAACATGCGGAAAGTAGCCAATGATTTCAGCAGGAGCAATGATCCAACCCAAGAAACCCCGGAACTTCTTCCGGGGCCACCTCTTGAAAGCACAGCAGCTTAAGCTGATTTTCTACGATCATCCCTATGAGAGATCATCGCCTGCTCATTGTCTCCAATAAAGTCACGAATGATCGGCACAGCATCCCGCTCTTTGGAGAGGATGAGCTGGAACACCATCAACCGGCCATGCAGAAAGTTCATTTCACAGCCTGACAGATAGAACTCCCACATTTTGCAGAAGCGCTCATCATACAGTTCTTTGATCTTGTCACGATTGCGTTCAAAGTTCAGGCGCCAGTCCCGCAGCGTGTAATAGTAATGCAGCCGCAGGATCTCGTTGTCACAAACCCAAAGGCCTGTTTTTTCAATATCTGCAAATGTTTCGGAAAGTGCAGGACAATACCCGCCGGGGAAGATGTACTTGGTCAGGAATGGACCCGTCACACCCGGAGGACCACTGCGGCCGATCGAGTGAATGACCGCATAGCCATCCTGCTTCAGACAATCTCTGACCTTGGTGAAGTAGGCACCCAGATTGCCGTGGCCTACATGCTCCATCATGCCAACGGAAACAACGCGGTCAAACTCGCCCTCAAACTCGTTGTAATCCAAACAGACAAACTCGACCTTGCCTTCAAGGCCAGCAGCTTTCACTCGTTCTTCAGCAATCTTGATCTGCTCGGTAGAAACATTAAGAGATGTCACCTGCGCGCCAGCTTGCGCCATACGAATGGCCAGAGAGCCCCAACCGCCACCGATTTCTAAAACAGTCATGCCCGGCTTCAGATCCAGCTTGGCAACAATATGATCCAGCTTGGCCTGTTGGGCTTCCTCAAGCGTATCTTCCGGCGTCCGGTAATAAGCACAGCTATAATTGAGCCCGTCATCAAGGAAAAGACGATAGAGGTCGGTCGAAAGATCATAGTGATGGCGCACCTGAGCTTTGTTCTTCTTCAGGTTCAGGCCAAGACGTCGCCGTGTGTGACCGTCTTTCATGAAAGTGAGAATACGCTGGAGCGGATGTTCTGTAAGCAGACCGTCGTTCGCCATGAACACGGCAACCAGATCATTCAGAGTGAACCCCGGCTCCATGGTGATCAAGCCATCCATATAAGCTTCGGCGGCTTTCAGTTCGGGATCAATCAGAAGCGTATAGGGAAGCTTCTTACTGTGAAAACGCAGAGCGGCGGAGGGACCGCTATCTTCATCACCAAAAACGTATTTTCGGTCTTTGGCATCAAAAATTGTAAGTTGTCCTTTCTGGACAAAATTCGACAAAATCTTCGAAAGTGCACGCATTTCTATTCCCCTATCATCTCTTATAGCTGACTTATTAGGGCGCCTTGTTGCGAGGCTCTTATTATATGACCTTAGGTAACTTTCGATTTAACCTAATGAAAAAAACCGTCACAAAGCAACTCCGCAGGAAATCTCACCCCAATATTCAAAGGATGAAAAACTGCAGAGCCCTTACGTAAACACGCCATTTTGCTTGACCTTTGGCAGTTTTCAGGACAAACGAACAAACTAATATCTGCCGCTTTGGTAAGCGCTTTCAATTCTGCTGTACTTTATTGCTCGTTTAGGATGGGGTTCTGTGTCTGTTGCTTTGAAATCGGTCATCACCGAAACCGCTCAGTCTCTTGAAGAAAAGCTCACCTCTCTTCTGGGAGAGAAAGTCCTTCCTCAGGAAGTAGCCCGCCCCGAACGTCTTCTGGAAGCGATGAACTATGCAGCCCTGTCCGGCGGCAAGCGCCTGCGCCCGGTTCTGATGGTCGAAGCAGCCCGCCTGTTTGGTCATGAGAATGAAGGCACACTGGTTGCAGCCTCTGCTTTGGAATGCATTCACTGCTACTCCCTCGCCCATGATGATCTGCCAGCAATGGATGATGATGATCTGCGCCGTGGCCGCCCAACAACGCACAAAGCGTTCGATGAAGCCACCGCGATCCTTGCAGGCGACGCCTTGCTTACCATCGCATTTGATTTCATCGCAGATGAGCAGGTCCATCCAGACGCAGCAATCCGCCTGCGCCTCTCTCAAGAACTGGCGCGCGCCTCTGGCATTGGCGGCATGGCAGGCGGTCAGATGCTTGACCTTGCCTCAGAGCACCGCGACAGAACCGAAGCAGAGATCCGCCAGCTTCAGGCCATGAAAACCGGCGCTCTCATCCGCTACGCCTGCCGCGCTGGCGCAATTCTGGCAAATGCCTCTGATGATGACATCGCCCGCCTCACCCGCTTTGGTGAAATCATTGGCCTGGCCTTCCAGCTAGCAGACGACCTGCTGGACCTGACTGGTGATGCTGAAGTAGTTGGTAAAGCAACGGGTAAAGATGCAGAGGCTGGCAAGGCAACCCTCGTCAGCCTACTTGGTGAAAGCCACACCCGTCAGGAACTTTCACGCCTGATCAGCGAAGCAGATGAACTGCTGGCGCCATACGGTGCAAAGGCCAACACCCTGAAGACGCTGGCCCGCTACATCGCAGATCGCGAGAGCTAAGCAGTCTCAGCCTGCGCAAACTCAACCTCAGATTCTGGCAAAACGGCAATGCTACCCTCATAACCACCAAGATAGATCAGCGTATTGTTGTGATGCTCTCTGATCTGCTTGCCAGTGGCATGGTCTTTGTCATGCGTGGTGTGCGCATCACTCACCAGCCGAAGATTATAGCCAAGAGAGGCCGCACGGCGGAACGTGGTATCCACGCAGAACTCTGAAGCAAACCCACAGATCGTCAGATCCGTAATGCCGCGCTCATCCAGCAAATCCTTCAGGCTGGTTTTGTAAAAAGAATCCGGCGCAGTCTTGCGCACCTTCAGATCACTCTCAGCCACCACCAGATCATCCGGCAGTTCCCACCCTTCAGTGCCATAGGCCAACGGATGGTTCTCCCGCTCGTGTTGAATAACGATAACCGGAACGCCCGCTTTACGCGCTTTCGCACTCAGGCTGTTGATGCGCGTGATCGTCTCAGTCCGTTCAAACGGCTGAGGTTCCACATCAAACAGCAGTTTTTGAACATCGATAATAATCAGCGCAGTGCTCATCGTTTCCTCATTCTGCAAGGAGAGAAAACCTCTCCCGATTCCCCTAAAAAATGCCCATGAATTAATCATAAGCATTTGTAATCAATAACTATTTTCTTTGACCTTTGTGACCATCAAACGGATAGTCGATACCGAAGCAGACGGACAGGAGGTCACTTTATGGATCATGAAATGATGATGGAAGCTTCGCCCTCTGGCAGGTCGTCATTATGATTGTCTGGATACTCGTTGTCGCCGTTCCACTGGCAAGGATCCTGAACCGGCTCGGCTTTTCAAGGATCTGGACCATTCTGGCCTTCGTTCCCCTGGTCAACCTGATCTTCCTTTGGATCCTCGCTTACACGCATTGGCCGATCGAAGACCGAATGTAGCCAGCTATTTCACGCAGATAACCTGATGCTCTCCCACAATGTCCGGCAGATTTCCGGGCATCATGAACACAGCATTCGGCGTGCCCGCAGCTGCCCACACTTCGTCAAAGCCCAACAGATCCTCATCCACGTACACCGTCAGCTGCTGCTTATGGCCCAGCGGAGGAATGCCGCCGATGGAAAACCCGGTGACGTTCCGGACGAACTTCGCATCAGGCCGCCCGATAGGCCCACCAACAAGTGCGGAGATTGCCTCTTCATTCACGCGGTTGGTCCCGCTGGCCAGCACCAGAATAGCTTCCTCACTATCAAGCTTCTGGAACACCAGTGATTTGACAATCTGCTCCTGCGCACAGCCCAGCGCCTGCGCTGCTTCCGCAGCAGAACGGGAGGAGTCTGGCAGCTCAACCACCTTCAGGCCAAGACCACGCTCATCCAGAAAACTCTGAAACTGCTTCGCTCGCTTACTTTGCAACATCACACCCCTCCTCTGGCATCTGTTCTTTTAGATAGTCACTGCGCCGAAATTCCAAACCGCTCTTTCAAAAACTTCAGAGCCAAGGCCTGCGCTTCACCATTGATGGAATGATCCAGCCCAGCCAGCTCATGCACTTCCACATCAAACCCTGCATGGGTCAAAGCGTCCTCCGCAGCACCCAAATAAGCCGCAGGTACCACGTCATCCTCACTGCCATGCAGCAACATCACCGGAGGCCGAACCACCATCTGCTCCACTAGGTGCCCTGGCCCACCCAGAACACCAGAAAAGCTCAGCAATCCAGCTGCTTCAGAAAACCGACGTGGCCCAACGTGCAGCGCAACCATGGCCCCTTGAGAGAAACCACCCAAAACCATATCCCGCTCCAGCAAGCCATAATGCTCCAGCTCAGCATCCAGCACCCGGTTGATCAATGGCGCAGCAGCCTGCACTCCAATCCAGACTTCCCGCGCATCAAACTCAGACGCAGCAAACCACTGCCGTCCTTCCACCCAATGCGCGCAGGGTTCAGGACCATTCAGGCACACCACAGCGGTTTCCGGCAAAGCGTCACGCAACACCTGCGCCGTCGGCTCCATATCACCTGCATCCCCGCCATAGCCGTGCAGCAACACCACCAGCTTACGGACCGGCGCATGGCTAGGCTCTAGACGAATGCACTCAAGATCATGAGGCATAGGTATCTCCTTAAACCGGCAGGGTCTCGCGCCCTTCTTTCATCACACGGTAATAGGACCAGAACAATCGCGCTGCTGTCCCACGGTGAGGAGACCACGCTCGGCAATTTCGGCAAGCACCTTTCCTTTGGGGCGCTCGTCCAGACCAAACGCATGCTGCACAGCAGCCTGCAACGCCACATCCCCAACCGGAAACACATCTGGGTGCCCAGCGCAAAACAGCAGGAAGATATCGGCAGACCACGGCCCAATGCCCTTGATCTCACAAAGCCGCTTGTGCGCCACCTCACCCGGCCAGCCCACCGCTTCGCTCAGGCATAGCCCAGCCTTCAGCTCTTCAGCGATGGCCTTCAGCGTGCGCAGCTTGGCATTGGAGAGACCAACACCCAGCAGCTCTTCATCACTCTTGGAAAGCAGCACGTCCGGCTCAAACGGCACCACCAGCGCTTCCAGCCGCGCCCAGATGCTTGCGGCAGCGGCGACAGAAAGCAGCTGCGCCACAACAATGTTGCAAAGCCCGGCAAAGTCCGCAGACCGGCGTCGCAAAGGCACATCTCCCGCAACATCCACCACACGAACCAACCGCTCATCAAGCTGCACAAGGGACGCCAACTCCCGCTCAATATCCTCAAGCGTATCTATGGGTTTCAACGCCCCCTCCTCAAATCGGCAAAGATGCTCTAAAACAGGCTTTCCATATTCCAAGTAGAACCATTTCGCAAATGAACTTGCCTGTCTATCGCTTTGCTCCTTCTCCCAACGGCCACCTCCATCTCGGCCACGCCTATTCGGCTATCCTCAACGATGAAGCCGCAAAGCAAAACGGCGGAAGGTTCCTGCTGCGCATCGAGGATATCGACACCGTCCGCTGCACACCACAGCTGCAGAAAGATATGTTGGAAGACCTGAAATGGCTTGGCCTGCATTGGGAAACACCAGTCCGCAAGCAATCAGAGCATTTCGGCGAGTACGCCAAAGCGCTGGAAAAGCTTGAAAGCATCGGCCTAGTCTACAGGGCCTACCTCACCCGCGCCCAGATCAAACGCTTCGTTGCAGAAAAAGACGCTTCAGGCACCCTATGGCCAAGAGATCCAGACGGCGCCCCGCTTTATCCCGAAGACAACAGCGTCCTCTCCGAGCAAGAGCAGGAAGCCCTCCAGAACTCGGATGCCCCGTACGCCCTGCGCCTCAACATGGCCAAAGCCATCAAGCTGGCAGGCACATCTCTCACCTGGAACGAAGCACATCACGGAGCAATACGGGCAGAACCAGCTGCCTGGGGCGATGTTGTGCTGGCCCGCAAAGATACGCCAACCAGCTATCACCTGTCAGTGGTAGTGGACGATGCTCTGCAAGGCATCACCCATGTCCTGCGCGGCAAAGACCTCTACCACGCCACCAGCGTCCACCGCCTGCTGCAAACCTTGCTGGACCTGCCAGAACCTCACTACGAGCACCACGACCTCATCCTCGACAAAACAGGCCGCAAACTCGCCAAATCCGCCAAAGACACCTCCCTCCGCGAACTAAGAGCCAGCGGCGTCACACCACAGCAGATCAGAGAGAGATTAGGGCTTTAAGCTCAATACCCCTGCACCTGAATGAACCAGAGCCAGAAGCTGACTGTGAAAACGGAGATCGCGGTGGTGATGGCGATGCCGTTGGTGGACATGGCGTGACCAGTGCCGAACTGGTTAGCCATGATGAAGGAAAACACGCCAGTCGGACACGCTGCAATCAGTGTCGCAACGCCCACCCAGACGGACGGCAACCCAATCACATGAGCGGCAACAACAAACACCACAAACGGCATCAGGATCGATTTGATAATCGCCAGAACACCGCCAATCGCCAGATTACCGCGGATGCCATAGTTCACCATGCTCATCCCCACAGCAACCAGCGCAACCGGTGAGGCAGCTTTCGCGAGTGGGGCTAAACATCATCTGCAAGCTTTGGTATTTCCAAACCCGACACATTCCAGAGCAACCCACCCACAACTCCATAAAGGATCGGGTTCGCCAGCAATCCCTTACCGACAGCAATCAATAGCTCCTGCTTGGAGCGCGGCGCCTTGTGTCCATCAATCACCACAGCCCGTTCCATCAAAATGGAAGAGGTCAAAGCCGTCAGAGGGGCATGAAACACGATGAGCAGCGAAATCAGCAGTGTGCCCTCAGACCCATAAACCGCATCAATCAAGGGAATGCCAACAAGCACAGTGTTGGAGAACGATGCTGTCAGCCCAGCAATCACTGCCGCACGTGCCTCACGCCCAAACCCGACACGAACAAGCAGGCCTCCCAGAAAGGCAACCACGATCATGGACCCGTAATAAGTGGCCCAATACCCCCATGGAGAGATGCCATTGAGGTTTGCAGAGCCAAGGCTACGGAACAACAGGATCGGGATCAGCAGGTTCACACAGAACTTGCTGAGAATATCGCCCAGACCACGGTCCAGATACCCAACACTGGCAACAACATAGCCAATGCCAACAAGGGCAAAGATCGGAAAGACGACAAAGAAGACCTGAACAATCATGGGAAACTCGAAAGAGATGGCAAGCCCCTCTTAGTAGCCCAGAAAGTTTAAGATCCAAAGCCAGAAGCTCATTGTGATTATTGAGAAAATGGTCGTCAGGCTGATGGAGTTCGCGCTCATCGCATGCCCGGTTCCAAACTGGCTGGCATAAAGATACGCGACAACACCGGTCGGGCACGCCGCCGCCAAGGTCGCCACAGCCACCCAAAGCGGTGAAAGCGGAAACACATAAGCCCCCAAAACAAAGACCATTGCTGGCATCAGCACAATCTTCAAAACACTCAACACACTGCCAATGGCAATGTTCCCACGCACCCCGTAGTTCAGCAGCGTCATGCCAACCGAAAACAGCGCAACCGGGCTCGCCGCTTTTGCCAGCGGATGCAACACACCATCTAGCAACACGGGCAGATCATAGCCTGAGAAGTTCCAGCCAACACCCAGCAAAATGGCGATCACCAGCGGGCTTTTGATCAGCGTGTTGAACAACGAGTGCATCACATCTTTGAAAGGCCGCGCCTCCTGATAGCCATCCACCACCACGGCCCGCTCCATAGCCAGCACAAACACCAGCGTCACAGACGGTGCGTGGATTGAGATAATCAAAGAAATCGGAACCAGTGCCTCTTGCCCAAAGGCAGATGTAATCACCGGAATGCCAACCAGAGACATATTGGAAAATGCTGCGGAGAACCCGCCAATGCAGGCAGCCCTGGCCTCTCGCCCAAACACCTTGCGCACCATGTAGCCACCCAGCACAGCACTGGTCGTAAGCGCGGTGTAATAGGTGCCCCAAAGCGCCCAAGGGCTCAACCCGGCAAGGTCAGCTGTTGCAAGCGTGCGGAAAATCAGAACCGGAATAAGCACGGTGATGCAGAAGGTGCTCAGGTTATCGCCAACCTGCTTGCTCAACAGGCCAATGTAACCAAAGCCATAGCCCACACCCACTGTCGCAAAAATGGGAAACACCACTTGCAGCGTACTAAACAGCATTCTGTGTCCGCTCTCTTTCCACCTTACAGCACTATCCCAGAGCACAAGCAGAAAGGCTTGCAGGCATCAAACAACAAAATCTCGGTGGATCCTTGCCAGAACTGGGCGAACTTTTACCGTCAGTGTTTTAGGCTCTTCTTCGAGGATTGATCAAGGAGTTATCTCATGCCTGCGCCCAAACCGGCCCCAAAGCAGGATATTGCGAGACTGGTGCACGACCTGAAAACACCGCTGTCCGCCATGAAAACGGCTTCTGACCTGATTGCCCAGGAGCCGCTCAGCGATCAGCAGCACCATCACCTCAACACCCTGCAGAAAGCCATTGGCTCTCTGGAAGAGCTGACAGGCATCATCCTGCAAACGCATACAGAGCCAGAGACATACCAAACAGCTACACATCCAATTGAGCCGGAAGCCAAACCACTTCTGGAACAGCTCACCTACATCGTGGATCTGTTTTCACCACAGGCAGAAAGCTCAGGGCACACGCTCATCCATCGCTGGTCTCGTGATGCCATGTCGGCCTATCAAACGCACTCAGATGAGTTGCAACGCATTCTGGCAGTGCTGGTTGATAACGCCATCCTTTACAGCAACACCGGCACCATCACTCTCAGCGCTCACATCAAGTTCTCAAACCACGAACCCAACATTGTGGTCACACTCAAAGACGCTGGCCCGGGTCTTTCTTCAGAACAAGCCTCTCATCTGGATGCAGCTCCCACACCGAAACGGAAGTCCGACGGTCATGGCCTCGGCCTCTGGAGCGCACGGCATCTGGCTTGTGAAAATGGTGGCGACCTACGGCTCATTACAAACTCCGAACATGAAGCCAGCTTCGAACTCATCTTGCCTATTCAGGAAGTTGAAAAGAACAGGCAGCAGGCCCCTGCCTCGCAGAACATCACCCGCTCAGCGCTATCCGGGTCTGTGCTGGTCGTGGATGACAATGAGCCGAACCGGGAACTGCTGGCAGCCATCTTCTCTTCATTCGGCCTGATGGTGCGCACTGCTGACAGCGGCAAACAAGCGCTGAAGATGCAGGAAGAAACACCGTCAGATCTCATCTTTCTCGATCTGAACATGCCAGAAATGAACGGCGCCGAAACCCTCACTCAAATGCAAACAAACGGTTACACCAGAGCAAAAGCTTGCTTTGCAATCACCGCCAGCATTGCACCAGAAGACCGCCCAGCCCTCTTCAAACAAGGCTTCGCGCAAATTCTGGAAAAACCCATAAACCCGTCAGCACTCTACAGCCTGCTGGAAAGCACGCTTCACAGCAACGGTTAGCCGATCCGCACAAAAGAGGCGTCCAGCGCTTCATCAAGCCGGTCATTGCCCCAATAAAGCTCACCCTTCTCAGTGATCATGCTCGGCGCCCCAAACACGCCAAGAGCCTCAGCTTCGGCAACCGCAGCCCGCAAGCCGATCTTCACTTCCGTGGTTTCCGCCTGCCGCATAATCTTATCCGCATCCAGATCCAGCTCTCGCAGCAACGCAATCATCAGCTCCGGTTTGGAGATGTCTTCATCCAGCGCAAAAGCCATATGGAACACCGCCCGGGTAAACGCCCCGATCCAAGGCTCCTTACGACCGGCAAATGCGATGCGTGAGGCCAGCAAGCTATGCTGCGGAAAGATGCGCGGCTTCTTCCATGGCAATCCAAGATTGGCAGCAATGCGCGCCACATCCCGCCACATGTAAGCGCCCTTCTTCTGGTTCGCGACAAAGGGAGAGCTCTCAAACCCCTGTCTGCGGAAGATCGGTCCCAGCAAAATCGGGCGCCAATCCACCTCAATCCCCCGATCCTTTGCAAGCTGCTCAATACGTGCTGCAGTCAGGTAGGAGTATGGCTGGCAAATTCATAATAAAACGCGAGCCGAGGCATTCTTTCTCTTTCTGATCCAACAGACCGGTAAGCCGCAGCCTATGGCAATGGATGCAATTTGTAATTATCTCGCAGGCCCCTATATGGGAATTTGGCGATGCGAGACGTAATCTTGCTGAGCACTGATGGAATTTCAAGGCAGCACATTGGCGCAACGCTCAAAAACAAGTATACCGCCTTGTAACTCACAAGAGAGAACTCAGGAATTCCCGTGGTACAAGACGGCCCAAAGACTTCATTCTTTAAGAAGACCATCAATTTCTGCAGTGAACGACCTTTCACAGCAGTCCTGACCTACATTCTTATCGTCTCCGCGATATTTCTGATCTTCCCGGGGCTGGATGTCAGGGCTTCCAACTTCTTCTACAACGGCGAAGGCAGTTTCCCGGTCTCCAAAGACCCGTTCTGGCGCAGCGTACGTTACTTCGGCGTCTATCTCTTTCAGTGGGTCGCGGGCCTGTCGCTGCTGGTGATGCTGATCAAGCTGGCCTTCCCCAAAATCAAAGCCCTAATGGATCTGAGGCACCCGATTTTCGTGGTGTCCACGCTCATCCTCGGCCCAGGCCTTGTCGTCAACGCGTTCTTCAAGAACTTGTGGGGCCGCCCACGCCCAAGGCAAACAGACATCTTTGGCGGAGACCTGCCATTCATCGGCGTATGGCAGCCTACTAACCATTGTGATAGTAACTGCTCTTTTGTATCGGGTGAGGCCTCAGCTCCATCTGGCTGTTCACGCTGGTCTTCATCGCCCCAAAAGCCTGGCGCATTCCACTGGCAACAGCAATCGGAGCACTGGTGTTCGTTCTCTCAGCCAATCGCGTGGCCTTTGGCGGACACTATTTCTCAGACACCCTGCTCTCCTGGGGCATCACCATGCTCGTGATCATTGGTGTCTATCACTACCTCTACCAGCGCACCCCAAACTGGCTCAGCCGAATAATCTGGAAACCTCGTTCACCAACGGTGGCAACTGGCTGCGCACTAAGATCGGCAGTGCAGCATGCTGGTGCGCTCGCGGCACAAAGAGCTTCTTCCGCAAGTTCAAATAAGCAGCCCAAAACGAAAAAAGCTCCGCAACCGCCTGCGGAGCTTTTCTATATGACCTGAAGAGAAGCCTAGATTTCTGTCGGCTCCATCTCCTCACGGATTTCCTGAAGCAGATTGTAGGTGCCGTCCCGCACCAGATCATATACCTCATCAAACCCTTCATTCGCACCGTAATACGGATCCGGCACATCCTTCTGCTCATCCTGCAGCAGCAAGCGAATATTCGCTGTATGCAGATAAGGCGCTTTGGCCTGAATGTTAGACAGGTTGCTGGCATCCATCGCGATGATGTAGTGGAACTTCTCAAAGTCCTCATCTTCCAGCTGGCGCGCTTCTTGATTAGAAATATCAACGCCATGCTTCTGCGCTGTTTGGATGCTGCGGATATCCGGCTTCTTGCCAGTGTGCCAACTCGCGGTTCCTGCAGAATCCACATAGATCTGCTCTTCCAGCCCAGCCTGCTTCACATGATGGCGGAAAACGCCCTCTGCCAACGGGCTTCGACAAATATTGCCAAGACACACAAACAGTACACGACGCTGCAACAAGACCACTGCTCCCTCCAAATCTGACTGCCTGGATATTTATCCCAGCCGAAATCTTTGCTCCAGAATTTCGCGCGGGTCTACCCAAATATCCATGGATTTTGCGAGTCAGAAAAACCTACTAAATCTGAGACACCCCTTGCAACAAAACCAAAGGTGGTCTTGTGCCCGAGCTGCTGTCCTCTACCGCAAAAGAATTCGCCCTTGCAGAATTACCGCATTGGACCTTGTCCGAAGATGGCAACTCCATTGAGCGCACCTTCACCTTCCGGTCCTTTGCACGCGCATTTGGCTTCATGTCCAGCGCTGCAATTCTGGCAGAAAAGCTGAACCATCACCCTACATGGACGAACACCTACAACAAAGTGGAAGTGTTACTTACCACCCATGATGCAGGTGGGCTCACTGAGTTGGATTTCAAGCTCGCCCGCAAACTGGACAAGCTGTTCGAGGCCTAGCCCCGCAAGAGTAGAGCGCAATCAGCATTCAATCTTGAACTGACGCACGTCACCTACCATCTTACTCTCAATCAACACATGGCCGTCTTCCTGGCACATATGTGGAATATCGATTGCAGACATTGGGTCCGTGGCTTTCACCACAAGCTGATCCCCCTTCGCCATCCGCTTAAGGTGCTTGCGCGTCTTCATCACCGGCAATGGGCAGTTAAGACCTCTCAGGTCCAGAATGTTTGAATCGTCCACCAATGTTCCACCAGGTACTTGAATGTGCCACTGTGTTTGTTGCTGGGCTAACGGAACTTTGCGCAACAGTAAAGCAAATATTGGGGAGTGGAGCATGGCACTAATGGAACTCGACGGAAAATCAGAGACCAGTAAAGCACTCGAAATTCTGGATTTCTGGTGGACCGCAGGCGGCCCCAAATGGTTCAACGGTGGCGAAGCATTCGATAAGGAAATTCGCGAGAAGTTTGAAGCCGACGTAGAGGCTGCCAATCGCGGAGACTACGACGACTGGACCCAAACCCCGCACGGCACGCTGGCTCTCCTTTTGTTGCTCGACCAGTTCCCCCGCAACATCTATCGCGGCTCACCCAAAGCATTCGCGTCTGATCCGAAGGCCGTCAAAGTCGCTCTGGAGTCCCTCAACAAGAACTTCCATACCGCCTTCCCGATGGGCTATCGCATGTTCTTCTTCCTGCCTTTCGAGCATTCGGAAGAAATGGACATGCAGGATCTGAGCGTGGATCTGTTCCGCGGTCTGGGTGATCAGGACACCTATCATTACGCACTGATCCATATGGACGTCATCCGCCGCTTTGGCCGCTTCCCACACCGCAACGAAGTGCTTGGCCGCACCTCAACACCGGAAGAAGTCGAGTTCCTGGCATCGGGTGGTTTCAGAGCATAAACACACTGATTAAAAATTAGACATACATTTCTAGTGATTATAAAATAGGCAGAGTCAATTTATGGCTCTGCCTATTTTAGTGACAGCCACTTTCTGCGCATGTCCGCCTGATCTACCCTTCATCAAGAAAATTTAATTTCAATCAAGCCGCTGAATTTTCAAGTTTATTCCAACGCCTCTCGCACCCGAAGTCTACGTAAAAATCGATATTTTCCAAAACTGGCACGCTCTTTGAAAGAGGAAGGGCAAGCGTGCCGGCCGGGCATACTGAGAAAGACCAGATAACTGGCAATTTCCCGGTCCCAAAGAGGTCTCCAGAACTCTTTGCGGCACACTCCATGCAAGAGGGGAACGGGAATCTGACATGAAAATCGTTATGGCAATCATCAACCCTTTAAACTGGATGAGGTGCGCGACGCACTCACCACTCTGGGCATTCAAGGGCTCACAGTCACCGAAGTCAAAGGCTATGGCCGCCAAAAGGGCCACACAGAAATCTACCGCGGCACAGAATACGCTGTCACCTTCCTCCCAAAACTAAAGGTCGAAGTCGCAGTCGCATCCGACATGGCAGACAAAGTGGTCGAAGCCATCGGAAACGCAGCTCAGACCGGCCAAATCGGTGACGGCAAAATCTTCGTCTACTCCATTGATCAGGTCGTCCGCATTCGCACCGGCGAAGCAGACGCAGAAGCAATATAATCAAGTGAAGGGGATAGAGAATATGAAACGCGCCTCCACCCTTGTTGCCGCAAGTTCACTACTGGCACTCTCCACTGGCCCAGTCATGGCAGAAGAAAAATACGCTCTTGCTGTCGACACCGCTTACATCTTCAACACTCTACTCTTCCTGATTGGTGGCTTTCTGGTGATGTGGATGGCAGCGGGCTTCGCCATGCTGGAAGCAGGTCTCGTCCGCACCAAAAACGTCTCCATGCAGTGCCTCAAGAACATCGCGCTGTACTCCATCGCTGGTCTGATGTTCTGGATCACCGGTTACAACCTCATGTACACCGGCGTTGACGGCGGCTTCATGGGGTCCATCGGTCCATACTCTTTTGACCCTGTCGGCGGTGACGCTCTGGATACAGGCTACTCAACAGCCTCTGACTGGTTCTTCCAGATGGTGTTCTGCGCAACCACAGCCTCCATCGTGTCCGGCACCATGGCAGAGCGTATCAAGCTCTGGGCTTTCCTGATCTTCGTAGTTGTCCTCACTGGCGTACTTTACCCAATCACCGGTTCCTGGCAGTGGGGCGCTGGCTGGCTCTCCGAAATGGGCTTTGCTGACTTTGCTGGCTCCACCCTCGTCCACTCCGTTGGTGGCTGGGCTGCGCTGTCCGGCGCAATCATCCTAGGTGCACGTAAAGGCAAGTACGGTAAGAACGGCCAAGTCTTCGTAATGCCAGGCTCCTCCATGCCGCTGGCAACTCTGGGCACCTTCATCCTGTGGCTCGGCTGGTTCGGCTTCAACGGCGCGTCTCAGCTCGCTATGGGCACCATTGGCGATGTCACAGACATCTCCCGCATTTTCGCAAACACCAACATGGCTGCTGCAGGCGGTGTGGTCGTAACAATTGCACTGACACAGGCTCTCTATAAGAAAGTCGACGTCACCATGGCCCTCAACGGCGCACTGGCTGGCCTCGTTTCCATCACCGCAGAACCACTGGCGCCGAGCGTGCTTCAGTCCGTTCTCATTGGCGGTGTTGGGGGTGCCATTGTTGTCTTCGCAGTGCCAATGCTCGACAAGCTGAAGATCGACGACGTGGTTGGCGCCATCCCGGTTCACCTGCTTTCCGGCATCTGGGGAACGCTAATCGTGCCACTGTCCAACTCAGACGCATCTTACGTCACCCAGTTCATCGGTGTAGCAGCCATCGGCATCTTCACCTTCGTTGCCTCCACCATTGTCTGGTACGCAATCCAGATGCTGGTTGGCCTGCGCGTGACAGAAGAAGATGAAGCCATGGGTCTCGACAAAGCAGAGATCGGCGTAGAAGCCTATCCTGAGTTCGGCACCGGCTCTCAGCGCCTCTGAACCTTGGCAAATCTGGGAGGATCAATTCCCCCTCCCAGAACTGAAAGATGAAATCACAAAGCCCGGCAACCACCGCCGGGCTTTTTCTTTAAGTGCAATTGCCAGCCTATCATTTTCCTTCAACAGATAGCTCTGTGCTCAAACGCTAAACACTACAAAATCAAAGCAACCCAAAAGCTTAGGAAAGTTGATACCCCAGCTTACTAGTCGGTTCAAATCCGCCTACCACATTTGAAAGACGGACTTCACCTTTCATAGGTGGTACTTTCAGGAATGCCCTATACGTCCATTTCTAATCAAGATTCGCTCTTCATCCTACGTCCAAACAAAGAGGCGCAAACGCCCGAGCTTTGGAGTCCGACGATGAACAGTGAACTGGAAGCAGCAGTGAAAGAAGCCAGTCAACAGTGGCAAAACGCGTTCAACGCGGGTGATGCTCAAGGCTGCGCCAACTGCTACGAAGCCAACGCTGTTATGGAAGCCAAACCCTTTGGCACCTACCATGGCCGAGCGAGATTCTCGAGTTCTGGCAAATGCTCATTCGAGAAGGTTTCTCAGAGGTCGAATACCTCAACCCCAAAATCGTCGCTTCAGGCGAAAGCTCGGCCATCCTCTCTTCCGATTGGAAGATGAACAAAGCCCACGGCAACATCTCCAAGGAGCTCTGGGTCTTGCAACCTGACGGCACTGCCCTTCTGAGAGAAGACTATTTCAGCGCAGCCTCCTGAGGCTCCAACACCACAAGCAAAAAGCCCGGCACAAGGCCGGACTTCATCAGGATATCGCTTAACAGTCGCGGTCGTAAAAATAGTCGAGGCGATCTGCGATATCATCCAGAGCGAACGAATACCCGTTCCAGTCCTCATCAATCCAGGCATCTTCCAAACGATCCACGGCACGATCTAACTTGCCGTCACCCTCAAGCTCAGCAAGCAGGCGCCCCACATCGATCAGATGGCCAAGAGCACCATCAACATTGGAACCAGCCCGAACGCCGCCCTCAAAGAAAACTTCATCAGAGATATCGTCGATGTCGATAATGGTCGCATTCAGCTCTGAGCAGCTCAGTTCACCCATGCATAAGCTGCATTGGGAGCCGCCAAACCAGCAAAGCCAAGTGAAGCAACAACAGCAAACGCCTTCAAACCACGCAACATCATACCAAACCCTTCTTCCATGAACGTATCTGCCATTGAGCAGGCAGACCTCTGTAATCCTCACATGGATATCAGCCCTACAAAGCGGTGCTGTTTCAAAGAAGACAGGTATTATGGTTTCTTTGAGGCTTCTGAGAAGTCTACTGACGTCCATCCGTCAGCCCTTTCACAAAGGCTTTCTGACAGAAGACCACCAGCAGGATCGGTGGCAACATGGCAAGCACAGCGAGCGCCAACCCTTGCGGGCTTGTACGACCAATCAGACTCAGCCCCTGCACTAGTGTCATCCTGGTTTCTTCGCTGGAAACCATCACCGGCCACAGATACTGGTTCCAACCTTGCACAAACATAAGCAGGCCAAGCGCTGCAATCATAGGTGCAGAAGCAGGAACCAGAATGTCCTTCAGAAACTTGATCGGCCCTGCCCCATCAATCCGCGCAGCCTCAGAAAGCTCTGTCGGCACTCCGAGAAAGAACTGACGGAAGAAGAACGTTCCAACCGCAGATGCAAGCAAGGGCAGCATCAAACCCGGATAGGAGTTCACCAGCCCAAGCTGGCTGGTCACCGCATAAGTTGGCAGAAACCGGGATTCCAGCGGCAGCAGCAAGCTACACAGGATCACCCAGAAGAAGAACGTGCCGAAACGAACGCGGAAATACACCAGCGCATAAGCCGCAAGCAACGAGATCCCGACCTTAGCCAATGCAAACCCAACCGCCAGATACAGAGAGTTCAGCGCCATGGTCAGGCCCGTCACTCCCCTAGAAAACCCACGCCCCTCGAACAAAGCCTTGCTGTAAACCTCAACCCCATACGGCCCCGGAAGGAACTGCAGTCCATCCTGTCCAAGTGTTGCGCCGGAGTGTGTCGAAGAAAATGCAATGATCAGCACTGGCCCGACAATAACGAACACACCGATAAGCAGGATAAGATGGTCGAGGTAATGAGAGCGGGGCATAACTATCTCTGAAACACAGCGCAGCCCCGAACCACAGCAAAAGCGAAGGATCACGCAACCAAACGAAAGGCAGCCTGTGTGGCCCTGAAAACAGGCAAACTGCACCGGGAGATCATCTCTGAGAAACGGCAGACACCATCAGACCCAATCCCCATAGGAATTAAGGTGACACCGTAAAACTACGCAGGTCAGGTTTCAAGCTCTGTAAGTGCCTATAAAACCACAATTCCTGAATGCTTGGCATGATTTTCCGGTTCCACGTGGATCGTCACACGTGCACCCGGCATCTTTTCTGCGATGCCTTCCTCAATGCGATCGCAAATCGCATGGGCATCCAGAACGCTCATTTCACCCGGCACCACCAGATGAAAATCAATGAAAGTCACGTGGCCCGCATGGCGTGTCCGCAGGTCATGAGCTTCCAGCGCACCATCACCAAATTTGGAGATCAACGCCCGAATTTCTTCCTGCTCCTCTTCCGGCGCAGCCTCATCCATCAGGCCACCGACAGACTCACGCACCAGCTTCCAGCCAGACCACATAATGTTGACTGCAACGATGCCAGCAAGGATCGGGTCAAACATCTGCCAACCCGTCACCCACACAGCCGCGATACCAACCAGCACGCCAAGGGATGTATAAACATCGGTCATGATGTGCCGTGCATCCGCCTGCAAAGCCGGAGAGCGATGCGCCTTCCCAATCCGCATCAAAGCAATAGCCCAGACGCAGTTGATCACGGAAGACAGCAGGTTCAAGCCAATGCCCTGAATGTTCACATCCAGCTCATACGGCTCAGTCAAACCCATATAGGCTTTGCGCAGAATGAGGATTGCCGCCAGAACAATCAGAACACCTTCCAGAACAGCAGCAAAATATTCTGCTTTGTAGTGGCCGTAAGGGTGGTTCTGGTCAGCAGGTTTGCGCGCCAGATACAAAGCACCGGCAGCAGCAGAAGCACTCGCGATATTGATGGAGGTTTCAAGGGCGTCGGAATAGAACGCAATGGAGCCTGTCATCACAAAGGCAAAGTATTTGAGCGCAAATACCAATATGCCAATGACGATGCTGCCCAGCGCAAAGCGCATGCTCTGGTCCATGTGCCACATCCACCCTAATTCAAACTCGACGACTGCTTAGAAAGTTATCGTCCTCTATCAGGTTTCAGTGGCATATTAAACAATGGAACGCGCTCAAATAGCCAGTTTTTATGCTTATTTGCACGCAATGTTTGCAAATGAAAATCACTTGCAGAATATCAGCTATTTCTACTTGTCGTAAAAAGCGGCACCGATGATTTCACCCGGCATTTCGCCAGAGTTCGTCTGAACCAGAACAGCCCAGTTCTTGGAGTCGAACATCTTCAGCGCAGTGCGTGGCAGACGGAACACTTCAGCTGCACCAGACCACATGCCAATCGGCATAATGCTGCGCACAACATTCTTGTAGGTTTGCGTCGTACCAGCGTTTTCACCGCGCTGAATCTCAACCACAGCTTCCTTATCGATACCAAGAAGATAAACGTCCGCCTTCTTGCCCGGCTCTTTCAGGGAGCCAGAGAGCTGAACTTCAAGCGCATTGTCATCCAGCATCGCTTCCACCTGCACAGTCATGCCGGAGGACTTGCGGATAGCATTTTTGACGGAGCGACGGTCACTGCCAACCATATGCCCGCGGCCATTCACGACAACCTGAGGCGTATAAATCTGCGCATCACCGCGGCTTTTGGCATAATCCTTCTGGCGCTGGGTGAACACAGGCGAACCAAGCGTGTCCTTCCAACCGAAGTAATCCCAGTAATCAACGTGATAGGAAAGCGTCACAACGTCTTTCTGATCAGAGACAAGCTCTTCCAGAAATTGGTCTGCAGGTGGACATGACGAACAGCCCTGGCTGGTGAACAACTCAACCACAGCCTTTGGAGTTTGTGCCTGCGCAGAGAGTGAAGTCGCAAGACCCAGCCCTGCTGCGAGAACAACACCCGTCAATCTATTTAAAGAAAACCACCGCATTTCGGCCCTTCGCAATTGTTTAAGTCATCGCTGATGCAGCGCTAACCTAAACAATAACCAGATAACTGTAGAATCACATCCCAGTGAGCCCCTGAAAACCCAAGGAATCAGGGGCGCTGGTATTATTTGGATTCATTCAGCACTTTTTCAAGCTCTGGTAGGAAGACGTCCCGATAGCTGGCCTCACTCAGTGGACCAACAAATTTGTAGCGGATCTGAGCCTTCTCATCGACGATAAAGGTCTCAGGAACCCCGTAAACGCCCCATTCAATGCCTGCGCGGCCAGTGTCGAACCCAACGCGGTCATAAGGGTTGCCAAGCTCTGCGAGGAATCGGTTCGCCTTCACGTCCGTGTCCTTGTAGTTCAGGCCAGCGATCTCATAACGATCATCCTTGGCCAGATCCATCAAGTATTTGTGTTCAGCGCGGCAAGGCGCACACCAGGATGCGAAGATGTTCACAACGGTCACCTGACCAAGCAGATCACTACGCTTGAACCCTGGAACCTGCTTGCCATCACGCTCCAACCCATTCACAGGCGGCAGATCAAACTCAGGTGCTGGCTTATCGATCAGGGCAGATGGCAGCTCTTTGGAGTCATGACCAGAGAGCATCATGAAACCCATCAGAACCGCAAGAGCACCAAAAACAATCAGCGGAAGAAGAAAAAGCGGAGAAATGCCTGACTTCTTCTCCTCGTCTATTTCACTACTCATTCCTGTTAGCTCTCACTCTTATCGTCTGCTGAAGAGGAAACCACCTGACTGACGGAAGGACCAGGACGGCGGGAAGAACGGCGACGAATGCCACTTGCTTCCAGTGCCTGCATCTCTTTTTCCAGTTGGGTTTTGTCCATTCGCACCCAAACAATCAGGATGCCGATGACCAGTGCAGCCATAGCATAGGCAGCAATCACATATTCAGCGTGACGACCAAACTCTGAAAAGTCCATGATCCTTACCTCGCACCTGCTGGAGCTGCTTTAGTCACTGTGTTGCTGGATGCAGCCGGTGCAACAGAAGCTGCACGCATCCGCATCGCTCTGATCCGACGGCGCATAATCTCGTTACGCATGCTCATCAGGTGCAAAGTTACAAACAGAAGCACAAAGGCCAGAGCCATCAATCCAAGTGGAATGAGAATGGAAGAGTGAATAGCAGGACCACCGCTGCGGATAATGCTCGGCGGCTGGTGCAGCGTGTTCCACCATTCAACGGAAAACTTGATAATGACCACGTTGATCACACCAACCAGCGTGATGATCGCGTTCACTTTTGCAGCCTTGATAGGATCTTCAATCGCCTTCCACAGCGCGATGATGCCCAAGTACATGATGAACAACACCAGGAAGGAAGTCAGTCTTGCGTCCCAGACCCAGAAGGTACCCCACATCGGCTTACCCCAGATCGCACCGGAAAACAGCGCCAGAAAGGTAAATGCAGCACCGATTGGAGCGGAAGCTTTGGCCGAAACATCAGCCAGCGGGTGCTTCCAGACCAGAGAGCCAATCGAAGACAACGCCATCATCGCATAACACATCAATGCAAGCTGGGCAGCAGGCACGTGCACGAACATAATGCGCACTGTCTGGCCTTGCTGGTAATCTTCAGGCGCAACAAAAAACGCGAAGTACAAGCCAACTGCAAGTGCAGCGACCGTCGCAACGATAAGCCATGGAAGCAGAACTTTCACAAGCTTCAGGAACCGGGTTGGGTTTGCAAGATCGTATAAGGTCATAGAGCCGTTCTAAACTGAGAATGACGAAGCATCAATGTGTACATAGTGTCACGGACCTATCAAGGTCATTGATTACGCGCAATTTGACACTTCACTTCTTCGGGAATTCACCCATTTTAGACGATTTTACATAGACTTAACGCTTCAGGGAATTTCAGCGGCCATATAGCCGCATCCATCAGTCGCCTGAAACGCGAAGCGCTGCAGCTGCTGCAAGAGGTCCAACAACAAGACCAAAAAGTGTCAGAGCACACAAAAACAGGAACGGAACGAGGAAGTTATTGGAGTCGATCGCTCCCGCTGTCGCGGCACTCACACCAAAGATCAGAATTGGAATTGCCAGCGGAATAACCAGAATGGAGAGCAGCACCCCACCCCGCCGCATGGAAACAGTAACACCAGCGCCAACCGCACCAACAAGGGTGAGAGCAGGCGCACCAACAAGCAAGGTCAGGGTCACCAGAACAATGCTCTGGAAGTCGAGACCCACAAACAAAGAAAGAACCGGCGTAGCCAACACCAGCGGAAGACCCGTCGCCGCCCAGTGCGCCGCGCACTTGATCAGCACAACCAGCTCCAGCGAACGGCCTGACATCACCAGCAGCTCAAGAGAGCCATCTTCACGGTCAGCCTGAAACAGACGATCAAGCCCCAACAGCGTCGCCAGCAAAGCACCAATCCAGAGGATCGCAGCACCAATGCGCGACAGCAAGATCATGTCCGGGCCAACACCAAACGGAAAGATCGTCACAACAGCCAGAAAGAACAGAACGCCAATCAACGCGCCACCGCCAACGCGGTTCGCCAATTGATATTCGCGGACAAAAAGACACTTCATCCAGTTCATGATCAGCCCTCGTCCTGCTCGTCTTCGTCGAAATAGTCGTCCAGATCCTCACCCGCAAACATATGCTCGCTCTCTGTCGTCACTGGCGACAGGTTGAGGAACTTGGTGTTTGGCAGATTCAGAGGCAGGTGGGTCGCGGCAATCACAACACCGCCAGCGTTGATGTGGTCTGCAATCAGTCCAAGCAACAC
The DNA here is from genome assembly GCF_001310815.1 of Pseudovibrio denitrificans JCM 12308. GTDB lineage: Bacteria > Pseudomonadota > Alphaproteobacteria > Rhizobiales > Stappiaceae > Pseudovibrio > Pseudovibrio denitrificans. The sequence continues at coordinate 24,636 of NZ_BAZK01000017.1, read as the reverse complement.
TTCTTCAGAAGCCTTATCAAGTGCGGAAGTCGGCTCATCAAGCAACCAGATTGGGCGTGGAACCACCAGCAGGCGCGCCACGGAAAGACGGCGGCGTTGTCCAGCACTGAGATAACCAGCAGGCAAGCTGGCTGTATGCTCGATACCCAGGGTCTCCAGCGCTTCCATCTCGCTCATGCTCTCACGCACTTTGCCATCGCCAAAATCGGCAGGTTCAAAGAAGTTACGCCAGAAACTGAGGTTCTCCAGCACGGTCTGCAGCGGCTTCAAGGCATCAAGGTGCCCAAAGTAATGGGAGTGTTCGGCAACAGAGCGCTCAGCCATGCCACCTTCCAGCTCAAGCGAACCATGCGCTTTTGCCACCAGCCCGGCGATCACGCGCAGCAGACTGGATTTACCGACACCGTTGGGGCCTTGCACAATCAGAGCTTCACTGGAGCCAACTTCAAAGTCGACGTGGTTCAATACTCTGCGGCCACCACGATCACATGCAACGCCCTGGCAGACTAACTTCAATTGGTTCATCGCGCCCGAAACCACTACAGCAGCTCTCACTGCTTACCAAACTGACGGCGTATCCCGAAAAGTGGATCCGATTTCCGGATAAGATACGCTCCAACAAAGAATTAAAGCAGTTTGCATGATCCCGTCTTTGCGCAAACCACTTTATTCAGGAGGCCGTATCACATTCGGCAAATCCTTTGCTCCCATAAACACGGCTAGGATTCGCGTTGGCACTGTTCCGGTATTCTTGCCGAAGTGCCAGGTGTTGACGGCCTCAATAAACGCCTCGCCCTTTTTGAAGGTCAGAGGAGCCTCTTTCTCATAGGTGATCGTCAGCTCACCATCAAGTATATATCCGTAAAGAGGAATAGGGTGCATATGCTCTTTAACAGCCTCACCCGGTGCCAGCGTAATGACCAGAGAGGTCACCTGCGCCTGCCGTCCTTCGGGGTAAACCAACGGCTGCTTCGTGATCGTCGTTTCGCTCTTATCAAGCAGAACCTCGACGTCAGAATATGCATTTCCGTTGTCCTGAGCCAGCGCACCAGCCGCAAACCCACCTAGAACCAGACAACACGTACCAACCAAAACTGCAGATTTCATAGGAATCGCCTTCCTGTTGTTTTCAGCTGTTCTCTGCGCACTTTTACGCCATACCCGGCAGTTATTCTCGTGCGAAGCAAACGCATCCTAACAGCGATCCCCTTCCGAGCCTTTAAAACCACACAGGGCCAGAAACATAGGATAGACACATTGTATACACCTGTATATAATGCGATTCATACAAACCCCATCCCGCTTGATCGGGCACCCTACTCCGGCCTAACCTCACCTATGGTAAATTATTAGCCTTCCGCTGCGGTTCAGCTGGAACCTGCGTCAGAAAGACGCTATAGGGTCGACAACTATAAGCTGATTGAATTTCAAGAAGCGCTTTTAATGCATTTGTTAAATGATCAAGCCAACGCCATGACGGCGAGCCACAAAACTCCGGGAGGAACTGGAGAGGTTCGTCAGTTCAAAGCTTAGTTTCCGGTTCTGAGCGGGAAACGAAATAAGGAGATCGCCGAATGACACAATCTCTAGACAGTTTTAAGGCCAAGCAAACGCTGCAAGTCGGCGGCAAGACCTACACTTATTTTTCCATTCCTGAAGCAGAAAAGAACGGCCTGACTGGCGTTTCCAAGCTTCCATTCTCATTGAAAGTCGTTCTGGAGAACCTGCTGCGCTTTGAAGATGGCCGCACGGTGACTGCGGATGACATCAAGGCCGTTGCAGAATGGCTGACCACCCGCACCTCCACCCACGAAATCGCCTACCGCCCTGCCCGTGTTCTCATGCAGGACTTCACCGGCGTGCCTGCTGTTGTTGACCTTGCTGCCATGCGCGATGCTGCTGTCAGCCTCGGCGGTGATCCGAAAAAGGTGAATCCGCTGGTTCCCGTTGATCTCGTCATCGACCACTCCGTGATGGTCGACTATTTCGGCACCACCTCCGCCTTCGCCCTCAACGTGGAACGCGAGTATGAGCGCAATAATGAGCGCTACGAGTTCCTGCGCTGGGGCCAGTCCGCGTTTGATAACTTCCGCGCTGTGCCTCCAGGCACCGGCATCTGCCACCAGGTGAACCTTGAGTACCTCGCCCAGACCGTCTGGACGAAGGAAGAAGACGGCGAAACCATCGCTTATCCGGATACCCTCGTCGGCACTGACAGCCACACCACCATGGTCAACGGTCTTGCCGTGCTTGGCTGGGGTGTAGGCGGCATTGAGGCGGAAGCGGCCATGCTCGGTCAGCCGATCTCCATGCTGATCCCGGAAGTCATCGGCTTCAAACTCACCGGCGAGCTGCAGGATGGCATCACCGCCACCGACCTTGTACTCACCGTGGTTGAGATGCTGCGCAAGAAAGGCGTTGTCGGCAAGTTCGTGGAGTTCTACGGCCCCGGCCTCGACAACATGTCTCTGGAAGACGCCGCCACCATCGCCAACATGGCCCCGGAATACGGCGCCACCTGTGGCTTCTTCCCGGTGGACGACGACACGCTCCGCTATCTGAATGCCACAGGCCGCGACAAAGACCGTATCGCACTGGTGGAAGCCTATTCCAAGGCGCAGGGCATGTACCGCGATACCCACACGGAACCAACCTTCACCGACACGCTGGAGCTGGACATCTCCACCGTTGTGCCATCCATCGCCGGACCAAAACGCCCGCAGGACCGTATCTCCCTCGCTGATGCGGCGGAAGGCTTTGCCAAGACCATGGCGGAGGAGTTCAAGAAAGCAGGCGAAGAAACTCGCCGCGCACCGGTGGAAGGCCGCGACCATGACCTTGGCAACGGCGACGTCGTCATCGCCGCGATCACCTCATGCACCAACACCTCCAACCCATCCGTGCTCATCGGCGCTGGCTTGGTGGCCCGCAAGGCGCGCGCCAAAGGCTTGCATGTAAAGCCATGGGTGAAGACATCACTGGCGCCCGGCTCTCAGGTGGTGACGGATTATCTGGAGAAAGCTGGCGTCCAGGAAGATCTCGACGCCCTCGGCTTCAACCTCACCGGCTACGGCTGCACCACCTGTATTGGTAACTCAGGCCCGCTGCCGCCGGAAATCTCCAAGTCCATCAGTGACAACGACCTCGTGGCCTGCTCCGTCCTCTCCGGCAACCGCAACTTCGAGGGCCGCGTGAACCCGGATGTGCGCGCCAACTATCTGGCCTCACCGCCACTGGTTGTCGCTTATGCCATCGCAGGCTCGCTCAACATCAACGTGGCCAAAGACCCGCTCGGCAAGGATCAGGACGGCAATCCCGTCTACCTGAAGGACCTGTGGCCAACAACGGAAGAGATCACCGACCTCATCCGCTCCTCCATCACGGAAGAGATGTTTGAAGAGCGCTACGGCGATGTGTTTAAGGGCGATGAGCACTGGCAGAACATCAAGGTCGAAGGCGGCATGACCTACGGTTGGCCACCAGCGTCCACCTACGTGCAGAACCCGCCTTACTTTGAAGGCATGACCATGGAGCCAACACCCCTCACCGATATTGAGGGCGCGGCAGTCATGGGTCTGTTTCTGGATTCCATCACCACCGACCACATCTCCCCGGCAGGGGCCATCAAGGCAGACAGCCCGGCAGGCCAGTACCTGACCTCACACGGCGTTGAGCGCAAAGACTTCAACTCCTACGGCTCCCGCCGTGGCAACCATGAAGTCATGATGCGCGGCACCTTCGGCAACATCCGCATCAAAAACCAGATGGTGCCGGGCGTGGAAGGTGGCTACACCACCAAGGACGGCGAGCAACGCTGGATCTACGACGCTGCATGGAATACAAGGCCGCAGGCACTCCACTTGTGGTGTTTGCTGGTAAAGAATACGGCACTGGCTCCTCCCGCGACTGGGCGGCAAAAGGCACCAAACTGCTCGGCGTGCGCGCTGTGATCGCTCAAAGCTTCGAGCGTATCCACCGCTCCAACCTCGTCGGCATGGGCGTCCTGCCCTTCACGTTTAAGGATGGTGAAAGCTGGCAGTCCCACGGCATCGATGGCACGGAAAAGGTCACCATCAAAGGCGTGGCAGACCTCAAACCCCGCCAGATGGTCGACATTCAGGTCGAATTCGCCAACGGCGAAACCAAAACCATCGAAGCCCTCTGCCGCATCGATACCGAGGACGAACTCGAATACATCAAAGCCGGCGGCATCCTGCACTACGTCCTGAGAAACTTAGTCTCCGGCTAAAACACTTCAACAAGCAGACTACCCAGTCCACCACAAACACAAAACGGGCCCACCAAGGCCCGTTTTTCTTTGGCAGCTCCGCCTTCAGAGCCCACCAACCTCACCAAATCCATCCCAAGCCAGCACAACACCCCACAGCCATTCCAACCCCAGAGCAGCTCCCCTCAGTATCATCCCACCCAAGCAAAGCGCGATGCGGGACCCAGAGCCACGTGCCCAGACCTCAGCCACCCCCACGCCGTCATCCCGGCCCCCGAGCCGGGATCCAGAACACCCCACTGGATCCCGCATCAAGTGCGGGAAGACGGCGGAGATTGCCGCATCGATACCGAGGACGAACTCGAATACATCAAAGCCGGCAGCATCCTGCACTACGTCCTGAGAAACTTAGTCTCCGGCTAAGACACCTCAACAAGCAGACTATTCAGTTCCCCACAACGACAAAACAGGCCCCCCTAGGCCCGTTTTTCTTTGGCAGCTCCACCTTCAGAGCCCACCAATTTCATCCCAAACTCAGCTCAACACACCACCGTCATCCCGCACAAGCAAAGCGCGATGCGGGACCCAGAGCTACATCTTCCGCACTTTTTGCAAAACAATCGCAAGGACTACATTCTGGAATAGAAAGGGCAGATAAAAATTTAATTATTGTGGAAACCAGCGCGCACTCTGATATCTCACTATTGACGGTTTAATTTTTTACTCCTCAAATGAGGTCGCAAAAATTAAACGGACCTCTCCTCCTATGAAACAGTTTAATACAGCAATTATTGAAAACCCAACAGACGTTGAACGTCGATTAGCAGACTTCAATTTAACTATCGAGCAAGTCACAACCATTCGAGATGTAGCTCGAGCATATGCAGATGATGCAAGCCCGTTAATGCCATTAAATGCCCCTGGAACACTTGCCTACATCTTTGGTGTTGAAACACTACGAGAGCAAGTTTTAGGCGAAGGTTGGGTAATTGATCGAACTTCAGGTATCGAAGCAGTAGTCAATCATTCTCTTGGTATTAGAATTGGTTTTCAAAACGTTGATCAAGCTTGCGACAGAATATTCAAACCTCTCCCGAGATCTGAAAAAGGTCCCGGAGCAGAAAAAATGTGTAACCTTCCATTGTTTGAGTTCCATGGCATAGATGTTGGAATACCTGAGGTACCTGAGAACCAACAAAAAACGAGTGATCCTCACTCTGAGACCATAGCAACCTACTTTGTAATGATCGGAGAAGATGGCAGTGTTGAGTTATCTTGCCCGATAATCGAGAAGAAACGCTACAAGGATTTCCGAGAACGAATTTTCATTGACGGTCCTAAAGAACAATGGGATATGCAAATCGAAGACGACACTGGTCCAGTGGATGACTTCGAGATTGTAATTTCACCAAAAGAAACCGCGTGATGTTCAGCGCAAAGCGATTAAAATTAGCTCGATATAGAAGAAAGTTATCCGGTAAAAGGTTGGCGGAAATCGCTGACCTAACCCCGATAACGATATCTAAAGCCGAAAATGGCCATCAACCAGATGACGCGACAATTGTTAAGATTGCAAAGGCTTTAAACTACCCATTGGATTTCTTCTATTTAGAAGATCCAGAACTTCTTGAAACAAAAGCCGTTTCATTCCGTAGCTTAAAGAAGATGAGTGCAGCTGAACGTAATGCTTCTCTCGCAGCAGGATCAAATGGCATCGCGCTTTACGATTGGATAGATCAACGTTTTAATTTACCAACTCCAGATTTAATTGACTTGAGCAAAGAACGAGAAAGACCTGAAACTGCAGCCCGTCTTCTACGTCAACATTGGGGCCTTGGCGATCGCCCTATTGGAAACTTGCTTAAACTGTATGAATCAAAGGGCATTCGGATACTCTCGCTGTCAGAAAACACACCTCATGTTGACGCATATTCTTTCTGGCATTCTGATAAGCCCTACATCTTCTTAAACCAACAGAAAACGGCTGAACGTTCCAATTTTGATTCAGCACATGAGTTGGCTCATCTAGTTTTGCATTTTCATGCAGCTCGAGAATCCGCACCCATTGAAGATGCAGAAAAGCAGGCAGATCAATTCGCTTCCGCCTTCTTAATGCCGGAGGCTGATGTTAAAAGTACTTTGGGTCTTACTCACAGCGCTGCCCAGATAATTAAGGCCAAAAACCGATGGAAAGTTTCTGCCATGGCACTGGCAACTCGGTTACATGGCTTAAACATGATAAGTGATTGGATATATCGTTCTCTAATTATAGAGCTTGGAAAAAGGGGCTATAGAAGAGGTGAACCTATTGGCGTTGAAAGAGAATCCTCAATTGTTCTAGAAAAAGTTCTAACAGCTTTATGGAAAAATGGCCTAACTAGGAAAGACATTGCTTCTGACTTAAATTTGCCATGGGAAGAAGTTGAAACGTTGATTTTTGACCTTTCAGGACACCTTCCCCCCCGCCCACCAAAACCAAACTTATCAGTAGTTAATTAGAGTCATCCCGGCCCCCGAGCCGGGATCCAGAGCGGCCTGCACACACCGTTAGCCGCCGCCCAGCTGGGTCCCGCATCTAGTGCGGGATGACGGTGGTGGGGTGGTTGGATGAGGTGTGGGGCACGGGCAGTGTTGGGGACTGTGAGGTCTCTCAGGCACAGCGCAAACGCACCACATCCCCCACCATCCACACCCTCGTCAAAACCGACAATTTGACAACCTCAGGTTTTCATTCCACATTCATACGTGAGGCCTAGAAACCTCCTATAAGACAGCGGTTACCGCTCCCGTTAACTAGCGGATTTTTTGTGCCTGCTTTATAGGTAGCGCGCAAACCCTTTGCTATGAGCGGGAGGGCGGTGAATACAATACCTTCTTCGGAGGGGAATAAACTCGCCTGTCTGTCTTACAGGTTTCTAGCCTCCCGCTCGCCAGTGGGCCCTAGAAAGTCCGCCTGTCGCGCGGTTATTCAACACCCTCAAGACAAAGGGATTGAGAATGACCGACTCCGCATGTGCCTGTGGCACCACAAACACTTTCCAAAACGAAATAGACGAAGTCATCATCGCTGTCTCAGACCTGCAAAATCTCAGCTATATGCAGCACTTATTGCTGACTGAGAGACTGCAGCACAGCAGCGAGCGCGATGCTTTGTTCACTTTGCATCATGCCTTCCGCGACCGACTGGAAGCACTACAAAAAGCTGCGGAACTTTAGAGCGGGTCGCTCATCCGCAGCCGGTAAATATAAACGTTCCGCTTCCTGATTAAGCCCGCCCAGCGCTCCACACAGCAAGGGAACCTGCCCGCGTGGAGCCGTGCTGGCCCCTGAGCATTTGGCAACAGCCATCCGCTCCGGTGCCGGAAGCGAGAACGCAGCTACACCCCGCACCCTCGCCACGGCGCCCTGCTGGTCTGCGGAACATACCATCCCCCCGCAGGCCAGCATCTACTTGGCGGAACAGATGCCTGTTTTGGCGAGGGAAACCTGCCATGCGTCGCTGGCGTCAAACGGTGTCACCAGCCCGTTACCACCCTCTTTCTTCAAGCCGCCCATGCCATGGGCCACCATGTATTTAGGGTAATAGTCCGGCGCGCCTGAGGCCTGCAAAAAGCTGCAAGCGCCGCTGATGCCATCCTTGCTGTACGCCTCTAGCGCTTTGCCAAAGGCTTCGCTCTGCTCCTTGCTCAGCTTCTGAAAAGTCACCAGTCGCAGAACGGAAATCGCCTGATGCGCGCTCTTGTCCTTCACGCGCAGCATATCAAAATACCCACGCGCAAACGCCATCACATAAAGATCAACCGCCGTTTGGTACTGCTCTTTCTCAATACAGGCAAAGATGGACTGATAAAGGTCTGCCGGTGTGTAGCTCGTCTTGGTCTCTTCGCGCGCCACACAGCCCACATTGTGGGTCACCTCAAGGTTTCCCTCACTCTGGTAATGAGTGATGGTTCCCTGCGCCTGTGCACCACTGGCAACCATAAAAGCGCCCCCGAGAAGGCCGAGGGTCAGATACGAAAGTTTCAACGAAAACACCTCTCTGTTATCCGGAGGGTACACATCCCGGCACCTCACCACTGCATTCCGCAAGCCCCAGTCATACACCCAGCACGCCCCCCATCACTTGACCGTTGCAAAACCCACCCCCTCTTATCCGCAGAGCCCGCAGCATTCTCCCCGATGATCTCCTGGGCAGTCTCTCTGGCAATCTTCCGGGCCATCCCTCCGGCGCCATCCCAAACCATCCCGAGCCATCCCTCTGGTGTCATCCCGGGCGAAGACCCGGGACCCATACCCACCGGCCCCTCGGCTCCTTCTTCCACCCTCACCACATGCCGCAACCATCCGTGGATCCCGGCTCAGAGGCCGGGATGACACCGAGGGGCAACCGCTCGTTGAATTAACCACCTGCACCTTCACGCGGCTGCTGACGGGGTGGCGCGGTTTATAACTGGATTACATCAAGGAAAGCCGCTCACTAAGAAAACTCCCCGCACCACATGCTTCAGCGCCCCAAACACCATCAGCCATCTTCCCCGGCATCCCCCAAGATGTCATCCCGGGCGAAGACCCGGGACCCATAACCACCAGCTTCTCAGCTCTTCCTTCCATCCTCACCGCATACCGCAACCATCCGTGGATCCCGGCTCGGAGACCGGGATGACACCGTGGGGCGACTGCTCACTTTAAAAATCACCTGCGCCTCATGCGGTAGCTGGCGGAAGGACACCAAAGGCAACCGCTCGCTAACATAACCACCACACTGCACGCAGCACCCAGAGAAAGGACATCAAAAGAAACCACTCAATCATCCCAACGATTGCCAAGCAGCTGAGAGGAATATTAAGCGGCTTCAGAAAAACTTATCCCCCTTGGCGAAAGATGGTTCCATACTAATCCCGTGCCCACGTAACGGGCAGCTGGCGGGCCGTCCGTCGGCGTGTCGTGGGCTGGGTGGGGCTTTTGCAAGGGGTAACGCATCTTGCAGAGGTCCGGTGGCACCGATTTTCAGGCGTGACTGCATGGCCTGAGAGGAAGGGCCCAACCTGAAGGGCATCACGCAGTGGCATTTGCTGGTCATAGCAGCACATGTCAGGGGCAACGGACCTATCAGAGCAAGGAAACCTGCTCAGATGCAGCCATTGTCCTTCCGGGAAACCGGCTATCGTGTCTTTCAGGATAAGAGGCGATGTTGGCCATACCAAAATGCCCGGGCAAGGCGACCAGCCGATGCCGAAGACTCGTAACCAATAAATAGCGCAGGCACCGCCTGCTCGCCTTGCCCTCCCCGTACCGGGAGTTTCACGTGAAAACACCGCCGGAAATTTCCAGCGGTGCTAAAGCTGCTTGCAGAACGGGATGAGGCGTAATTTACGCCGCCGCCTTCCCCTTCATCATGTGAAGCCGGTCCGCATCCTCCCGCAAAAGCTTATAGCCAAGCTGCTCAATGAACACCTTCGCCGGATGCGTCCTGATGGGATTGAACGTCCAATGGCTGAAGCCTTTTTTCCGGATATCCTCCTCCGTACGTTCAAGCAAATACTTCGCCAGTCCGTAGCGGCGAAAATCCGGATGCACATAAACGTTGAAGATATGAGCACCGTCGTTCTGGAGCCCCCAATAGCAATAGCCTCTGATCTCATCGGCCATTTCAGCCGCAAAAGTACGCGCCAGAACCTCTTCCATCCGCTTGCGATGCACGGCCTCACATGCCTTCCACCGCTCAAAGTTCTGCGGTTCCAGCTCTGCCATGTAATGAGCCTCAAGCTCCAGCAAAGCCGGAAGATCCTTTGCTTCAGATACCCTGACTATGGGAACAACCATCTGCGATCCTCTTATGTCACCAGCGTTACCTTGCCCGTATCAAGGTCATACACCCCGCCAACAACCTTCAGCGTTCCCGCCTTGAAGTGCTTATCCAATATGGGTGATGCCTGCTGCAAAGCGGTCGTCCCCCACTGCACATTGGCTTTGATCGCGTTGACGAGGATATCCCCCTTCTCCGCCTGCGCCTGCTGCACAGGAGGACGAAGAAGCTCAACAAGCGTCTGGATATGTCCGGGGAACTGGTTGCCACTTTGCACGGAGGAAATCGCCGCTTTAACCGCACCACACTTCTCGTGGCCCAACACCATGATCAGCTGCGTGCCCAACACATCAACACAAAACTCAAGGCTGGCAAGCCCTTCTGGTGTCACAACATTACCGGCCACACGCACAACAAAGAGATCTCCGCGCCCCGTATCAAACGCAAGCTCCGGCGCCACACGGGAATCCGCACACCCAAGGATCGCGGCAAACGGGTTCTGCCCAGCAGCCAATGCAGCACGTGTGCTCTGGAAATCAGCGGGAGAGATATTCCCCTCAACGTAACGCTTGTTACCATCCATCAGACGCTTAAGCGCATCATCACCGCCAATCTCGTTTTTAGGGATAGGCGGCTCCTGCGCTCCGGCAGAAGAAACAGCACCAACACCACCCGTTGCCAGGGCAGCACCAAATACACCTGCCGTTTTCAGGAACTTGCGACGCTCCGGTGATCCAACCAGACCCGCTTTTTCATTGCACATCCAACACATAGGCTTCTCCTGGCCAAACAAACAAAAGTTGCCGCCAGCCTAAAAGCCCATTCTGGACATTCTGTTGTTGAATTGAGGGAAACAGCCCTAAACGAAAAGAACTCGCAATCGCACCTAAATTTCTCTTTCCAGCCGCGGCCCAATTTCTCTGAATTCGTTATTAAGATAAAAACTCAGAGTGGTCTTCCAGGCCGGCTGATGCGGCGCTCCTACTTCTAAGTAAGGCCAGTCCATCTCCTGCCCCTTCAACACCGCATGCTGCAACAGGCACTTGCCAACACCAGCACACCTGCCAGAGGGCACAACGTAAAACTCGACGATCTCACCAAAGCGCCCACCAGCATAAATGGCCTTCTTCTCCGCCAGCGTAATCAACCCCAGCAGCTCCCCATGGGATCTGGCCAGATAAGCCCAGTAGCGGGAACCATCATCGGTCAGAATATCCTCCGCCGTACTGCGGAACTCCCTCACATCCAGCTCATCATCCGGCCAAAGCTCACTCTCCATCGCAAAGACAAGTTCCCCCAAGCGATGGGCATCTGCTTCTCGGGCAGGCTCAACGGTAATCTCATCGAATATCACGGACCAATCTCCCTGATCTCAAATCGCCAGCAAGAGCCTAGCAATTTTGGGAGGGCCTACCCATTCTCAAAACTGGGAGAACCTGAACGCAAATTGGCATCATTTCAGGGAGGCCTGATCACTTCCCTCCACAATGATGAAGCTATAATCGAACGGGTATTTGGACCAGTGATGATAAGGCGCTGCTTCTATATGGATCTCACTGGAGGGGAGCGGTTTCCCTTTCAGCTTCTCATAAAGCGCTTTCATATTCTCCGGCACAACCTTCGTATGCCCCTTCCAAAGCACGGCAACAGGATAGGCATAGTTGATATCGATGCCGGAGTACTCAGGAATAGTCACCGCCCAGTTCGGTTTCAGATCCCCGATATTACCGGCAATACTGTGTGAGGTCGTAAGCACACTGCGCACCCCATACTGCGCAAGCGTATCTACAATAGCCTGCGACGGCAGCGAATGCGCACTCGGCTTCTTGAAGCTGCCATAAGCAAAGTTGAAAGGAATGAGCACAACGATGACCACAGCTAGAATACAGGCTGTTCCAAGCACAATCTTGGCCTGTCGCATGGAAACTTCAGCAAACAGCCATAGCGAAGCGACAAGCGGTGCCAGGAACAGGATCGGTTGAAGCCACCTGTCCTTCACATTGGTCGCCCCGCTGGCAATCACAGAAACCGCAGCAATAATGAGCCCAAACACCACCACAAGCGTCAGCAGTTTCCGGAGAGGCTCATTCACATACTGATCATGCTGTTCCTCATCCTTCCAGTAAAAGCTCGTCGCCCAGGCACAGAAGAACAGAACCACAGCTACAATAACGAACTGAAGCGCAGCATTAATCAGAGAGAAAAACCCAGTCAGGAAATGCCGCTCAACCTTATCAATCCCAAACTTATGAACCCGCGCATAAATCAGATCCTGATTATCAAACATCCAAAATACCGGCGGAACCAACAAGACCAAGGCCACACCAGCAGAAACAGCAATGTACTTGGAGCACAAAAAGCGCCGGCCTTGCTCAATGCAAAACCCCGCCGCAATCAAAGCTGCAAACAGAAAGAGGTAATTGTATTTGGAAAGCGCTCCAGCCGCGATCACCAACCCAAACACAACAGCCCGCCACCAACTCGGCTTTTGAATGCAGGAAATGAAAAGATAAACTGTCCACGCTGAACAAGCGAACATCAAAACCGAATGGCTCAACGCTCGCTGTGACTCCCAAGAGATCTGCGGTAAAAACAGCAACGCCGCCGTCCCAATCGCCGCTAGTGTCTTATCCGAGACTTTCCGGGCAGTCAGCCAAACACCCAGATACCCAAGGAACAACAGGGAGTTCTTCAGCAAAGCCGTTGCAAAAAGCCCTTTGCCAAACACCGAAAAGAAAATGATCGTCAACCAAGTATAAAGCGGCGGCTGCGGCCCATACCCAAGCTGAAAACTCTGCGCCGCAATAATCTGCTCCGCCTCATCCAAGCCAAGGATCGGTGAGGCAAAATATCGGACTATAGTCTGGACAACAAAATATCCAGCCAGAAGCCAAACAAAGTTATCTGTAATAAACTCGGCCCAATCATTCGATTTACAAAACTGCTTGGTTCTTGAAAAGGCTGCCTGAAACTGCTGCATCTGTTCCGCTTTGTTATTGGGGCTTAGAATATGCCGCTCACCTGTAACATATTGCCCCTAAGTAGATGCTTGTTGATTTAAGTAAAATAGTAAAAACATTAAAAAAGCCCTCGCAAGCATTACCTGCGAAGGCTCAGAACAATTAGATTACGTCGCCTGTCAGTGGCGGAAGTGACGCATTCCAGTGACGACCATTGCCAAACCAGCTTCATCAGCCGCTTTGATCACTTCGTCATCTCGCATGGAACCACCCGGCTGAATGACAGCTGTTGCACCAGCTTCAGCAGCAGACAGAAGACCATCAGCGAATGGGAAGAACGCATCAGATGCAACCACACAGCCTTTGGTGAGAGGCTCAGCAAGGCCGGCCGCTTCAGCCGCATCCTCAGCTTTGCGCGCTGCAATACGAGCGCTATCCACGCGGCTCATCTGACCTGCGCCGATACCAACTGTAGCGCCGTCTTTCACGTAAACGATCGCATTGGATTTCACATGCTTGCCAACACGGAAGGCCATTTTAAGATCAGCCAGCTCCTGCTCAGATGGTGCACGCTTGGTCACCACTTTCAGATCCAGATCATCAACAACACCGCTGTCGCGATCCTGAACCAGCAAGCCGCCGGAAACTGTCTTCACATAAAGACCTTTGGCGCGAGGATCAGAAAGACCACCGGTCAGAAGCAGACGCAGGTTCTTCTTCTTGGCAACCAGCGCAATCGCTTCCTCAGTCGCATCAGGAGCGATGATAACCTCGGTGAAGATCTTGGTGATCTCAGCCGCAGCGTCTGCATCCAGAGTTCCGTTCAGCGCAACAATACCACCAAACGCAGAAACCGGATCACAAGCCAGAGCCTTCTCATAAGCTTCTTTCAGTGTAGGTGCTTCAGCAACACCACACGGGTTTGCGTGTTTGATGATAGCAACAGCTGCTGTACGAGCCGGATCAAACTCGGAAACCAGCTCAAACGCGGCATCCGTATCATTGATGTTGTTGTAAGAAAGCTGCTTACCCTGCACCTGACGAGCAGTTGCAACACCTGGGCGCTGCTCGCCGGTCACATAGAAACCAGCTGCCTGATGCGGGTTCTCACCATAACGCATCACTTCATTCAGCTTACCGCCAATCGCGCGATAGTCAGGCGCAGCTTCATCAATCTGCTCTGCCATCCAGTTGGAAACGGCAGCATCATAAGCAGCGGTCCGGGCAAATGCCTTCTGCGCCAGCTTCTTACGAAGAGCAATTGGAGACTGACCATTATGTGTATCCATCGCTACGATCACAGCAGCGTAGTCAGCTGGATCAACAACAGTGGTCACATAAGCATGGTTCTTAGCCGCTGCACGGGTCATCGCCGGGCCGCCAATATCGATGTTCTCAACACCATTTGCGTAATCAGCACCAGAAGCGACAGTGTCTTCAAATGGGTAAAGATTCACACAAAGGAGATCGATACCGGTAATGCCATGCTCGTCCATCGCAGCAACGTGCTCAGCATCATCACGAATGCTCAGCAGGCCGCCATGAACCATAGGATGCAGCGTCTTCACGCGGCCATCCATGATTTCAGGGAAACCAGTAACCTCAGAAATGTCTTTAACTGGAAGGCCAGCCTCAGCGATGGTTTTGCGAGTCCCACCTGTTGAGATCAGCTCAACCCCACGTTCGGAGAGAGCTTTTGCAAATTCAACAAGACCGGTTTTATCGGAGACAGAAAGAAGCGCGCGCTTAACCGATACGAGTTCAGGTATCGGAACGCCTTTGGAGACAACGGCCATGGGTAAAAGCCTTATTCTCTGAAAGAGGAAATAGAAGGGTTTGACGCCCGCCAAATAACACTTATTCACAGCCGTGGGAACCCATTTAATAGGGTGCAAGGCGGGTTTGACGGGTAACCTTTAGGAGCAGTTTACATCCCCTAAAGGGCATGGGAATAAATGACGTTAGGTCTTCCGCCGTCCCTTCGCAGATGCTGTCTTTCTCAACATCCACGTCACGCTCTGCGCTTCTTTCACACCAAGCGTAATTACGATCTGCTGCGTCTGGCGATGGCCGAAAACGTCAGACAGATAGATTGATTCTTCAACGGAGAACTCCAGCCCTTCAGCTGTAAACTCCCACGCCTCACCATCAGCACATTGCAAAACAGCAGCATCGCCCATCGGCAACATGGTGCAAGTGACCTGCGGATGAAGATGGAACCGAATGGTCACCGCCTCTTCCTCGCCCTTGTCAGATGTAGGCTTGAAGCGATCAATACCGTCCAGAACCGTACCATCGCGTGAAAGCGTCAAATCGCGTTCGTGAACAATACCATAGCGATCCACATACCCATCATGGCTCGCAATCACACGGTCAGAAAGATCAGTATCCTGCCGCTCAGCAGAAACATCTTTCGGGCCGGATAGAACCGGATTTCCCAGTACCTTATCGAAACGGGATGATGTCAGAAAACGGCAAGAAGAAGCATCACCAATGCCTGCAGTGGAATGAGCAGCGGTCGAACGTGCCACCATCTTCCACGCAACCTGCTCACGTGTAGAGACCCCGCAGTTCACCACAATACGATTGCGCTTTGAAGAGAACTCGAAAGACAAACAGCCAGCGTGTGTGCTGTTAGAAAAGCGTGTCGGCGGCGGAGCACCAACATCCATCACCACTAGGCTGTCACCACCAGTCAGACGCTGATAGCCGGAATGAGGCGCACTCACTGGCGGCGTTCCACGAGCATCATCATAAGCTAGGATCGTTGCAACCACATCACCCGGCGTGGAAGCCATGCCGTTGAAGTGGGCGAAGGAACCATCACCATGACGGAAGAAGCGGATCATCGGCATCATGCGATCGATGGATTCCATCATAACCGGAGAAACCGTTTGCCCTTGCATCACAAGTGCCTGACGGATTGGTAGCAGATCAACCAGGATCTCGATGATGGCACCCGGATGCCGGGAGATATGTCCACCATCCGGAAGGATCTGTCGTTTCAGCTCCTGATCAAGCCGCTTCAACGCCTGCTTGATGTGGCGCCCCTGCCCGTCCATGGAAACAGTCGCACACGCATTTGCCATAGCAACGGTTAAACGCGGCAGCCCATCCGGGGCCTTGTTCATGGTCCGGCGAAGAAAACGTACCTGACGGAACAGCGACCGCATGAAGGCGCGATAGAAATCAGCCTCACAGCCGGTCAACAGCAACGGAGATTGCGCCATCCAGCTCAGAACACGGCGAGCAACAACTTCCTGCTTCCAGCCAATGTCATGCCAGCGACCACAGGTCTTGATCCAGTCTTCAACCAAAGCACGAGCATTTTGCTGTGCCATCATGGTTTCCGCAGCACGCAAATGACGGAGCCAGGAAAATCCATGCAGAGCTTTCGCCCATTGCAGATTCGGAGGCTCCACATCAAACGGAGACTGCCCCCCAACCTCAACCAGATGCCCTGCAAACAGGAAGCGTCCGGCATAGATATCAGCGGCATTCGTAGCGTCTGCAGTGCGAAGATCCTGAGGAGCAATAAGAAGACGCGATGGCGCACTCCCGAACGAGAACATGCGGAACATTGATCCCCCGCGTGCCCAGTTCAGGCTGTTTTGAGCCATGTTTTGTGTCAAAAGGCTAAGGATTCTGAGCCTTTCGGACACCGTTGCGCCCGTCATACCCCTTCAGCTCTCCGCTATAGCGTATTCCTGAAAACCAAAGGCCTTCAAATAAGGAAACGCGTAAAAACAAAGATTTAGAGCGTGATCTATAAATGCGTTTTGCAACCGCACGCTCTAAACCAAACTTAATAAATGGTTTGCGCCCAAGCTCTTTAAATCTCGTTAACCATGCTCAATTTGCGCAAATCCTTAGTGACATTCCACCACCTCTTTTTACGAGATGCGCAAACGAGCAGCGAAGAAGCCGTCCAATCCACCGGATGTTTTGCCAGAAGATGGGTTCTGGCCCGGCATCGCACGGAAGTCACCTTGGGAGTTGATCGCCTCAGCCACGCCGCCGAGTTCTTCTGCCGTCACAGGCACGCGCTGCACCTCTGGATGCTCCAGCAGCAAGCGTTGAATTTGCAGCTCGCCCTCTTCCTGTTCCAGTGAACAGGTGCAGTAAACCAGCGTGCCGCCTGGCTTCAGCCAACCCAATGCCTTCTCAAGCAATTCGTACTGTAGATCAGCCAGCTTGAGCACATCATCTTCACGCTTCAGCCAAGCCACATCAGGGTGGCGGCGAATGGTTCCGGTCGCAGAACACGGCGCATCAAGAAGGATCGCATCGAACAGATCAATCGGCACAAATTCACGAAGATCAGAGACTTCAGTCTCAGCTTCCAAACCAACGCGCTTCAGATTCTGCGTGAGACGCTGCAAACGACGCGCTGAGATATCGACAGCGGTAACATCTGCGCCAGCCGCTGCCAGCTGCATGGTTTTACCGCCCGGAGCAGCACACAGATCAGCAACCACTTTGCCTTTGATGTCGCCCAGCAAACGAGCAGGTACAGCTGCCGCAGCATCCTGAACCCACCATTTACCGTCATCAAAACCCTCAAGCTTTTCAATTGGACCATCTGGCTGAAGACGTACGGAATAGCCAAGCTGCACTTCACCGCCCAGCTTCTCAGCCCACGCTTCACGATCAGCAGGTACAGTCAGGTCCAGATATGGTTCTGTCATATGCGCAGCGGACATCGCGCGCGCAGCCTCTTCACCGTAAACTTCGCACCAACGCGCAAACATCCACTCAGGCGCATTCAGCTTCTCAGCATCCTGCTCTGCAATAATAGCAGCACCTTCACGAGTAGCCCGACGCAGAACCGCATTGACGAGGTTCTTGTATGGCTTCGCACGTCCGTCACGACCAGCGAGCGTCACTGCGAGAGACACAGCCGCATGATCAGGCACAGACATAAAGAACAACTGCGCCATGGCAACATGGAGAATATCGAGAACACGACCAGTTTTTTCAGGGATTGGGCGATCAAGGAAGCGATCAATCACATCCTGTATCTGACCACGACGGCGCAACGCAGTGCCAATAATCGCACGAACCAGTGCCCGATCATTCGGCTCAAGACGCTTGTAGCCCGGATGACCATTATTCAGATCAAGCTCACCGTCCAACGGCATACGCTTGCTGAGCACTTTGCCCAAAAGGTCCGTCGCTGCCTTACGCGCTGCATAACCGGGATCTTTGAAAGTGCCCTCTACGCTATCCGCTTCAGCAGCTTGGTCATTACCTTTTGGAGTCTTCGGTGCTCCAGAACGCTTTCTCCCCTTGAACTTGGAGTTTTTGCCCTGAGAAGATGTGTTCTTACGCTCTGCGCTCATCGTTGATCCATGTATTCCAGAATGTGTCGCCAGATCCTCGGCGCCAGCTATTCTTGTAAAGATGCATTCTTGCGTGAAAGGCTTCTGTCAGAAACCGGAGTGGACCATCTGGTTCCACTAGAAGTTTTGGCGGATTACTGCCAATTGTCACCATAGGAGAACTGTCAAATCCCGCTCGGCTAACCACAGAACCTTTAATATTGCAAAGACAATTTGGGAAGCTCGAATAGTTATTCAGGTAAACACGGCACAATCAACAAAGCAAATGCGGAAGACGCCCCGCATTCGCAGTTTTCTCTTGCTTTTTAGCCTTCTCGCTTACCCCCAAGGCCCTTTAGGCTTGCGCGGTTCATCGCGGCCAGATTGCTCACCACCACGGCGCTGCCCGGTGTTACCAGCAGAACCCCATGGACCGCTTGGACGACGGGCATCACGCTGCGGCTGCGCATTGGATGTTTCACGAACACCAAAATGACCGTCACCAGAACTCCGCATTTCAGAAAAACCACCTTCTGAGGCCATCTCACGAAGCGCAGCAATACGGTTATCCGTGTTTGGGTGGGTGGAGAACAGGTTGTCCATGTTCTGGCCAGAGAGCGGGTTGATGATGAACATATGCGCCGTTGCCGGGTTATGTTCTGCATCCTCGTTCACCACGCGCGCCGCACCACCTGCAATCTTATGCAGGGCAGAAGCGAGCCACAGCGGGTTACCACAGATCTGCGCGCCCATACGGTCAGCCGCATACTCACGCGTTCTGGAAATCGCCATCTGAACCAAAGCAGCCGCCATCGGCGCCAGGAACATCATCAGGATCGAACCAATCAAACCAAGCGGGTTATTACGGTTTCCACCAAAGAAGAACGCGAAGTTTGCCAGCATAGAGATCGCACCAGCAATCGTCGCCGTGATCGTCATGATCAGTGTGTCACGGTTTTTCACGTGCGCCAGCTCGTGCGCCATCACGCCAGCCACTTCTTCTTTTGTCAGGCTGTTCAGCAAACCGGTCGTCGCGGCCACCGCTGCATTTTCAGGGTTTCGACCCGTTGCAAACGCGTTTGGTTGCGGATTGTTGATCACATAAACCTTTGGCATCGGCAGTTCAGCACGTGCCGCCATGGTACGAACCATACCATAAAGCTCCGGTGCCTGACGCTCATCCACCTCCTGCGCATGGTGCATGGCCAAAACCATGCGATCCGAATTCCAGTAGGAGAAGATATTCATGCCACCGGCGATCAGAAGCGCAATCAGCATGCCGGTTTGGCCGCCAATCATGAAGCCAATACCCATAAACAAAGCGGTCATCGCCGCAAGCAGCATGCCGGTCCGTACATAGTTCATGGTTTCAACGCTCCAATCTGTTCTCTAATTCGCCAATTTCGACAGTCGTCTATCAATGAACGCAGTGCCCATTGCAAAACACAGGCTCTCGCGCCTATATCTAAGCCTACGCGATCATTGTGAAACTACCACTACCTGCTTAAGTGGTAGCTCCAAATGGCAAACGCAAGCTTACAGAAGCGATAAGCAGCATCAGCCAACGGGGATTGAAATGGAAAAAGAGAACAAATCAGCCGTCGAAAACTTCAAAGCACAAGAAGTTGATATGTCTGAACAGGTCGAAGAAGCACCCAAAAAACGCCGGTTCGAAGACCTGCCCCCGGCAGCACAGCGCGCTCTGAAAGAAGCTGAAGAACGCCGCGCTGAAATCGATGCCGCACAAGAAGCAATGCCAAAAGAACTCAATGGCCGCGGAGGCCTGGACTGCCCGCTACAGCGACTGGGAAGTTAAAGGTATCACCAGCGATTTCTAAAACATCTTAAACCATCGGACGATCATAAACAGAACCAGTCCGATAAGAACCAGCAGCGCCGTGACCACTGTAAATGCAACAGGGTCATGGCTTCCGGGAATGCCCGCAACGTTAATGCCCAGCAATCCAGTAATGAAGCTGAGCGGCAGGAACACAACAGCAATCGCTGCCATCATCAACATAGAGCGATTGGTTGTCTCAGAGCGTTTGAACATAATCTGATCGTGAACAATTTCAGCACGCTCTCGGATAGCATCCATCTCTTCTGCAATTCGAAGAGCACGATCCCCGGCTTCACGCACACGTCGTTTATTCACGCGATTAACCCAGCTGAAATTCTCAATTTCAAAGTTTCGAATGGTATCCA
Organism: Pseudovibrio denitrificans JCM 12308; assembly: GCF_001310815.1. GTDB lineage: Bacteria > Pseudomonadota > Alphaproteobacteria > Rhizobiales > Stappiaceae > Pseudovibrio > Pseudovibrio denitrificans. Next base: position 4,116 of record NZ_BAZK01000017.1, on the reverse strand, counting down.
GAAACGCCAGCATGCTGCGGCGAACAATTGTTGCAAAACGCCTCACCCTGGCCAGCTCACTCTCCCATGGATGATCACCGGTTTCCAAAACCACATCTTCCAGATGATCAATCCGGTCTTGAAGCTCCTCAACCATATCTTCTGCACGCTCAGCAATTGCCAGAACCAATCGCGCCCAGAACTCCGCAGTGCTTTCAGGTGGTACGCGCTTGTTGAAGCTTTCAACCAGACTACGAAACACCTCCAGCGGCTCATGCCAGACACAGATGATCCTACGCTCATCAACCCAAACATGGGCATATTCCATATCGCCGCTTTCCTGGCTGGGCAGTTCATTGAAGGAGTTGATCGCAATAAACACCCCTTTCGAACGCACATGACAATGCGGACGCACCTCTCGCGCAAGCAGCTCATCAATATCGCTGTGCTCTAACCCCGCCTCTTCGAGAAACTCTCTGTTCTGAGCGGCAACCCGTTGCAGATAAGCCCAATAAAATTCATCGGGCTCCAGCTCATAGTCACGTAGCTCTGCTAGTGTGAATCTGCGCATGCCTTTGGATTTGGAGAAAACAACAACAAACGAAGAATCCAGATGGATGTGGCTTGCTTCAATGTTTTCTGTGGTTTGCGCCATTTCGACAAATCCCGGCCCAAGTTCGATCCTAACTCAGCCAGCACATCAAAACCCACACTTCTAAAAAATCAGATGACAAACCCCAGAAGAAACACCTATTCAGCTTAGCGCACAGTAAATTGGTTAACAGCCAATTTACCAAAAAACACTAGAGTTTTGGTGCTCTGAGCAATTGTTGTAAATCATTCCTGCGAGAATTCTTGTGTCCACAAAAGAAGTTGAAAAAAAATCTAGCGGAGGAAACCCGTTTCAGCGGCTGAATCAACAGCTCGCTGGCATCGAGCCGGGTCTGGATCCAATCGTCATGACCATCGGCGAGCCGCGTCATGAACCTCCAAGCTACGTCATTGAAGTACTTGAAGAAAACAAGGATGGCTTCCGCAAGTACCCAGCTATCCGTGGCACAGATGAATTCCGCGCAGCTGTCGGCAAGTGGCTCAAAAACCGCTTCAGCCTGTCCGATGCTTTTAATCCGGACAAGAGCGTTATTCCGCTCAACGGATCTCGCGAAGGCCTCGTGTTCGGCTGCGTCTCCGCACGCGACTATCTGAAAAAAGACGGCAAACCGGCTGTTATTTTGCCGAACCCGTTCTACCAATCCTACGGTGCTGGCGCTCATATTGCGGGCGCAGACGAAATTCTTTTGCCAGAACCAGCTGACGGAGTTCTGCCTGATCTGGATGCAATTGATCCGGATCTGCTGGACCGCACTGTCGCGTTCTATTTTGCCTCTCCTGCGAACCCTCAGGGCACCGTCGCACCAATGGAGTACTGGCAAAAGCTCATCAAGCTGGCACGCAAACACAACTTCATGCTCTTCGCGGATGAATGCTATTCTGAGATTTACCGCGACACTCCGCCAACCGGCATTCTGGAAGCTGCTGAAGCAATTGATGGCACACTGAAAAACGTGGTGACCTTCAACTCCCTCTCCAAGCGCTCCAACCTGCCGGGCGCGCGCTGCGGCTTTGCTGCTGGTGATCCTGAGTTCATCCAGTTCTTCGCTGATTTCCGCAATGTTGCCGCCCCTCAGGTTCCAATGCCTATTCAGGCGCTGGCTGTGCGTGCATTTGGCGATGAAGAGCACGTGATCGAAAACCGCCGCCTCTACAATGAAAAGTACGATGCAGCTGAAGAGATGCTCGCGCCTCTCTTTGGTTCCGTACGCAAAGATGGCGGCTTCTTCCTTTGGCTGGATGTATCCCGCTGGGGCTCTGGCGCCGAAGTCGCTGAAAAGCTGTGGCGTGAAACCGGCGTCAAAGCTCTTCCGGGTGCTTACATCGCCTCAGACATGCCGGACGGTTCCAACCCCGGTGACAAATACATCCGCCTCGCCCTCGTTGAATCTTTGGAAACCAGCAAGGAAGCGTTCCGAAGAATTTTGGACTCTCTGGAGTAATTGAATGCGTCAGGCTGCTGCAATGCAACGACCAAAAGCAAACTCTGTTTCACTGGCTGATACAGAGAGCCCGATAAAGCGCTTTATCAAAAGCAATCTGATCGTCATTGGCGGTGCGGTGATCCTTGTCATCGGCATCTGCGTGGCGGCAGCACTAGCAACATGGTCCACAGCCGACCCAAGCTTGAATCACGCAACCAATGCGGAGATCAACAACGCTTTGGGTCAAACTGGTGCCATTGTTGCTGATGTTTTGATGCAGACCATCGGGCTGGCAACAGCCGTGTTCTTGGTGCCCATCTTCATTTGGGGCTGGCGCCTGTCGCTCAAATACACCTCTGGCGTCACCCGCAAACGTTTTCTGACATGGTTCGTCGGAACAGTGCTGTTCGCGGGTGGACTGGCAGCAATTCCAGTCCCAACAAGCTGGCCACTACCAACTGGTCTTGGCGGCTTCCTTGGTGACTGGGTGTTCTCCATCCCATCCGCAATTCTGCCTGAACTCTCAACCGGCCTGCGCACCCTCACCGGTGCAGTCGGTCTCGGCCTGCCGTCCATTGCTCTGTTGGCACATGCTGCTGGCCTGATCGGCAAAGAGTCTTCTCCAAAAGAGATCACAGAAGACGAAGCGGTTGAAGACGAGTACACACCTCACGAAGCTCTTCCATTCTCTGAAGATTCCGAGGACGACTACGAAGGCGAAAACAACCGCTATTACGCAATTATTGGTGCCCTCAGCCACTGGAAGCTGATGGCAACCAGCGCAATCCAGCGGACCCTCTTCAAGCGCAAGCCTGCTGCTGAACAGAACTGGCAGGAAGAAGAAGAGTACGCTCAGGCACCGCACGATCCAAACCAGCCACAACAGCAACAGGAATACTACGAAGACGACCAGTACGACCCACAAGCTTCACAGCAATGGGAAGAACAGGAAGCCTACGAGGAAGAACCGGAGCAAAAAGGTGGTCTGGTTTCCCGTCTGAGACGCAAGGTGGCAGCGAAGCTGATGCCGGATGAAGACGACGGCCTCAACGATTATTATCAGCAGGAAGCTCAGCCTGCGCGCGATGATGTGCAGTTTGATCCACAATACGACAACACACAGCAATACGCGCCGCAGAATGAGCCATACCCTGAAGAGCAGTGGGAAGCCGCACCAGCTGGCCAACCTGCTTATGACGAGCAAGGCTACGAACTCGGACCTGACGAGTACTACGAGGACGAAGACCTCCATCGCGGACCTCAGCCAGAAGCTCCAGTTGGCCCGATCGGCATCGCCAGCCCAGACGAACCAGAGCCACAAATGCAGCCGGTTCCGCAGCCACAGGCGCCACGCCCAACTCCGGGCCGCATGGTTCCACGCCCATTCGCGCAAGAAAAACAGTCTACTGCAATCGTCAAACAGAAACCGTTTGAACTACCAAGCATCGAGCTACTGGCAGAACCGCAGGCAGATGGCAAACAGCGCCTGAGCAAAGACGCACTGGAGCAAAACGCCCGCATTCTGGAAGGTGTTCTGGGCGACTTCGGTGTACGCGGTGAAATCATCGCGGTTCGTCCCGGCCCTGTTGTTACCCTTTACGAACTGGAACCAGCGCCGGGCATCAAGTCCTCCCGCGTGATCGGTCTGGCAGATGACATCGCCCGCTCCATGAGCGCGATCTCTGCACGTGTGGCCGTTATTCCGGGTAAGAACGCAATCGGTATCGAACTGCCGAATGCCAAACGTGAAACCGTTTATCTTCGCGAACTGCTGGATTCTGAGGATTTTGATGAGTCCAAGGCAAAACTGGCTATGTCTCTCGGTAAAACCATTAATGGTGAAGCCGTCATCGCCGACCTCGCCCGCATGCCTCACCTGCTCGTGGCCGGTACGACCGGTTCTGGTAAGTCCGTATCTGTGAACACCATGATCCTCTCTCTGCTCTACAGGCTCACCCCTGAGCAATGTAAGATGATCATGATCGATCCAAAGATGCTGGAACTGTCCATCTACGACGGCATCCCGCACCTTCTCACTCCAGTTGTGACCGATCCAAACAAAGCTGTTGTGGCTTTGAAATGGACCGTCCGTGAGATGGAA
>NZ_BAZK01000016.1 GCF_001310815.1 Pseudovibrio denitrificans JCM 12308 | reverse complement strand
CTGAAGATGGAGAAGCACCACCTCACAACCAAGCGGCAGAGGTAAATACACGCAGACAGTAAAGGGTGTCTCGCTATGCTTTTGAGGGAAGGAAGGAGAAGCTGTCACAAGCCATAAACAGCCATCTCAAGCACAAGCATAAGTCGCTGGCATTATAATATCAGTAGGGAGGGAAACGCAGCTGTAAAAACCCAAAGGTTACTCACTAAAACGACAGGGGTCTAACAAAAGCCGAAGACCATCACAGCATCACAGCATCACAGCATCACAGCATCACAGCATCACAGACAATGTAGCAGGCATCGCCCCACCCAAGTCAAAAGCTTGTCGCATGTGAGCCGCGACAAGCTGTAGAACTCGCATTAATGCACAGAAAGCCAGTCCCGGGCCGCGCGCTGCGCTTCTGCGATTTCCGTATTGGACATTTCCTGAGATACCTCGCGGCGATATCGCACCGCTTGAGTGCTACCGCGCATGGCAGCCAGATTAAACCATTTGTGCGCTTCAATCAGATCGCAAGCACCCGCTTTGCCGGAGCTGCATCAAGACCACGCCGTAACAGAGATTCCACTTCGCACGCATTTTGCTTTACATGCCGATGAATTACGCCATCAAACTGCAACACAGTCATTAAATCTCTCTCCTAAAACACAGTGAACTCGTTTGGCATTGCTCGTAATTTTTGATGAGATAAGAGGAGGCTCATGACCTCCCCGAAATCTAATTGACGTCGCGGACTATTAGATTTTGACACTCTAAAAAGGCGGTTAAAAACCATGATTGAAACGAAAAAAGCGGCCTCAAAAGCAAAATTTAAGTAGTTCTGTCACGGTGTAAACCAAGGGATATTGCACTGAATGATTTGATGGGTTGTGCGAATCAAGTCCGGGGAGAACATGTCTAGTCCACTGATTGATTGCCTTGCACATTCCTGAGCTTACGATAAGGTAAAGTCATTCTTAAAAACTTCAGTGTTTTGGGAGGAACCATGAAAGCACCCTTTTTGAAGACATCTCTGGCCGCCCTGCTCTCGCTCGGCCTCACCACATCGGCCATGGCTGCAGATGCAACAGGCACCTGGATGCGGGCTAATGGGACTGCAAAAATCAAGATCTCCAAATGTGGGGGCAATCTGTGCGGCAACATTGTCTGGCTGAAAAAGCCACGCAAAGATACCGAAAACCCGGATCCAAAACTGCGTGATCGTTCGCTGATCGGTACAAAAACCATTCTTGGTATGAAGCCAAATGGCAAAAATAGCTGGAAAGGGAAGGTTTATAACGCAGAAGATGGCAAGACTTACTCCGGTAAGATGGAACTGGTTTCTGACAACAAGCTAAAACTTGAAGGCTGCGTTCTGATCTTCTGTAAAGGCGATACCTGGACCCGTACAAAGTAAATTTACCTTAGGCTCAAAGGGCCCAAGCCGAAACAGGCCTGTTATGTTAGCTAATCACCTGCTCCTTGAATGCAGCAGGTGATTAGGCAAACAGGTTGGAAATGATCCGTCCAGGCATCATCTTTTACTTCTTTCTTTTCATGGCTCCTTTGGCAGCTCCTGCCCATAGCTCCGATTTGCACGGCCTCTGGCAAACGGCAAAAGGCGCAATCATCAACATTTCCCAGTGCGGCACAGCCATGTGCGCACGGTTGCAGTCCTTCAGGCCACCTGATGGGCAACGACAACAAGACGTATTGGATCTGCGAAACCACGACACCGCAAAACGCGCACGCAAAGTTCTCGGTCTCCGAGTTCTTTGGAACATAAAAGCGGCTGGTGAAAACAAATGGCAAGCAGAAGGATATGACCCACGGCGGGGATACGAAGTCAGCATAGATCTGCACCTTCTGCCCAGCGGTCTTTTAAGAATGACAGGCTGCAAAAAAGTCGTCCTCAACTTCTGCGAAAACGTCAATTGGCAACGCCGCTAGCCCTTCCCCTCTTGAGCGTCGAAAACTCAACAAATTGAGACATATCTCGCAGCATTCGTTTCCTGTTCTTTTCCCGCTATATGCTAAGGACAAGCCCTTGAACACCTTGCTGACTGGCATCTGAGCACGAACTTTTCGAGATTATGCCAGAAAGGCATGGCATCTGCTTTTGGTTTGCGTGAGCAGAAATCTAAGGATGGTTCAGCGGTTCATGGCCAGCAACACGAATCCCGATGATTTAATCCCGCCGCATAGGCTGGAAGAGATTTTCAAGATTGCCTTCCAGCTGCTGCTGCGAAAGGGGCGCGAAGCCGCGAACATGGATGCAGTCGCTGAAGCTGCTGATATTGATGCTGATCTGCTGAGGCAAAGGTTCGAAGGAGAGCATGATCTCGTCGCCCCGGCCATGCGTTGGTACTTCATGCGGTTCAGCCAGCAGGTCAGCTCCAGTTCGGCCATGTACGCCGATATCTATTCCTGCATGTATCTGATGTTGACTGATTTTGCAGAGCTTTGCGAAGAGCAGAACCGCATCGAAGGCAGTCTTTACTGGTCAACTATTGGAGAAATTGGCCGGTTTGATCCCGTTTTGGGAAAAGAATATCTCGCCCTGCGCCTTGAATGGGCTGCTGAAATTCGCAGGCGTTTGGTTAAATTTGAAAGTGATCTGCAAACGCCGGAAGACATTGATCATCTGGTGGACTATTTCATGATGGCGTTTGAAGGCATTATTCAGATGGTCAAGTTTGAAACTCCGCTGGATCAAATCTTCCCCGCCATCGACATCACAATGGAAGCGCTCACAAGCCGCATGAAAAAGAGCCCGAACATGCCGGGCTCCAAATAAACGCATTATCAGTCTGAGGTGACTTCACCTCATACGCACACTTAGTTCCCTGAGGCAATGGTACCTTTGCCCTGAAGGTGGCCGATAAAGGTCTCTTGGATCTGGGGAGCATCCCATTCCAGCGATCCTGGAATTCCACCAAGAACACCGCCGTTTTCATCCAGAAAGATTGTGTAGGGCATGGCTGCAACCTGGAACGCAGTACCCATCGCCTGCATATCGACAGCCTGATAGCTGGTAAAGCGCTCAAGACCCAGACGATCCTGCAGGAAGCTTTGAATGCGGCCATAAGGAACATCTTCCAGCGCAACCACGACAAACTGGCCATCAAGACCTTGCACTTTCAGCTCATCTTCGAAGCGCTCCATCGCTGGAAGCTCAACGCGGCAGTTTGGACACCAGGTCGCCCAGAAATGCAAAATAGCTGGCCCTTTGGTGAAAGCCTCACCAAGTGTTTTCGTGCCATTCGCATCTCTCAGTTCAAGGCTGAACTTTGGATCTTCAAAGGAGGCCGCTGAAACGGGAGAGATCAGCGCCCAAACAGCCAGAAAAAGGGAAGTCAGCAGTATTTTTTGAGCCCGTATCATATCAAGGTCCATTCGCAAGTGATTTCAATTTATCATTCTGCGAGAGCCTAAATTTGGCGGCACGCCGGTTCAAATCAACTTAAAGTGCCGGTGTCGTGATTGAAGCTTAAAACTGCTGATCGTTGCAGGTATCAGCGCTGGTTGAACAACACAGATTGTGCCTGTTTATCCTCCGCAATATTGGAGCTGTCAGCCTCTGCCTTGCCAACTTCAAGCCCTTTCACAACAGCTGATCGAGCTAGCAACCGCTCACGCCAGGCTTTCACATGCGGGAACTCATCCAGATCCATACCCTGGCGCTCCCAACGATGAGACCAGCCAAAAATCGCCATATCAGCAATAGTGTACTCTCCGGCAGCCACATTGGAGCGATCTGCAAGCCGCTTGTTGAGCACCCCATAAAGCCGGTGGGTTTCATTAAAATAGCGGGTCATGGCGTATTCAATTTTTTCAGGCGCATAAATGCGGAAATGGTGGTTCTGGCCAAGCATGGGTCCAAACCCGCCCATCTGCCACATCAGCCATTCCTCAGTTTCCACGCGGCCGCGCTCATCAGACGGGTAGAACCGGTCAAACTTGCGCCCCAGATACTGCATGATTGCCCCGGACTCGAAAATGGAAATGGGTTCGCCGCCCGGCCCTTCAGGGTCAACAATGGCAGGCATGCGGTTGTTTGGGGCAATCTTCAAAAACTCAGGATCAAACTGTTCTCCGCGCCCAATGTTCACCAGTTTCAGATCATAGGGAACGCCCAGTTCTTCCAGCATGATGGAGATTTTCCAGCCATTCGGCGTTGGCCAGTAATAAAGCTCAATAGGTTTGGTCTGTGTTGCGGCCATGGGTCACCTGAAAACAAGAATAGAAGCAAAGCGGAAGTAAGGGATTGGCACTGCCGGTCAGATACGAAACTTATTTCAGAACTAGCCAGCAAGAAACATTCGATGTCCCGGCCGGTTAACAGTTAGAAAACCAGCTTGAAGCCTTCGTGTGTCGGCACAAATCCGTTGCTCTCATAAAAGCGGTGCGCATCGGCACGCTCTTTATTGGATGTGAGCTGCACCATACAGCAGCCCTTTTCACGCGCCAACTCAACTGCATGTGAAAGCATCGCCTTACCAAGCCCCTTGCCGCGCATGTCAGAGCGGGTATGCATGCTTTCAATCTGCCCACGCGGTTTGCCGTTAAAAGCCAGTCCGATCAGAAAGGACAGCTGAAATGTCGCCACTGGCTCGCCCTCGTCCAGCTCGCCAACATAAATATCGGTATCTGCCGCCTGCTGGATGGCGAGGAAAGCTGGTCTGTACGTGTCAATCTCACCGCTTTCCAGATGAACACGTTGGGAGGAAGCCCCTCCGTTCATCATTTGTACAACAGCTTCAAGGTCTTCAGGACCGGCAACACGTATCTTCAACATCAAAACACCACGTAGGAACTAGCGACAAATTTCAGAATCGCTATCCACTTTGGCGATCCCGAATGTGGTTTTACGGAAGTTCTCCTTCTTCCACAAATGAGGCCAGCTCACATCGATCTGGTGGGAACGCAATGTTTTGTCATGTGGCGGAGTTTTACTGGACGCAAACCCACTGCTGCTGAGCGCGGTTTGTATCCCGCGATTGGTACCATCGTCGCCCATATCCCAGACGATAAAGCAATCCGTGCGCTGATCTGTGCTGGGCTGGAAGCTTTGGATGATGTGGCGGGCGTCTGGCAAGGTGACGCGCAGGTTGCCGCCGGTGTATTCATCCAGAGAGACGATGGTCGCCTGTGCAGCCTCCGGGAATTGCGCTTTGAGCTGCTCGCCGAGGTCCTCGTAGGGTTTCATATGTCGGCAGTAGCCGCCGCACATTTTTTTGTCGGGCGCCAGAAAGCCTGAGATGCGGATGCCGAGGACGACGAGAACCAGAACCGCCAGAACGCTGCTGTAGATTTTCACCGATCGTGCCGCATAGGTCCTGCGCGAGATCTGGAAGAAGATCACCAGCGGCAGCAGCAACAGCACCGGATGCATGTGGCGCTCTTTGATGTATTGCGCACCGCTGAGCAGAACGCCCGTAAACGCCAGGGCCAGCGAGATCAGCAGAGCGCGTTGCAGCAGTTGGCCGACGCGATACATCTCTGCATCAGAAGCAGTACGCTCCCTCACCTTCCCCTTACCAAACAGCGCCGGGAAGAACAGCAGCAAGACCAAGGGCAGAAACGGGGCGGAGAAGCCAAGCAGGCTGGTGAGCAAGCGCAGTTCACCGGTCAAAATGCGAGTTACATCACTCCCCTGCTCTCCCTCCCGCATCACATTGAGGGCCGAGCCGACCAAGGCTTGTTCGCTGCTGACAACCCAATAGAGGTAGGGGCTGTACAGCAGCACCGCGATCACACCAGAGGCCACGAGCAACGGCAACCGTATCTGCCCGCGCCAGTGACGATCACTTAAGGCCGCCAGAAACATCGCGGCGGGAACCAGAACGTATGAGTGCTTGGAGAGCATCCCAAATCCAACAGCAAGACCCAGACACACTGCCGCCCCAACCGTCTTGTCCCGCAACACCCAAAGGAAGCAGTAGACCGTGGCGGCAGAGGCGGCCATCAGCACCGCTGTGTGGGTCACCCCCTCATGCAGGTTGAAGCCGATCTGGTAGAACGCCACCCAGGAGAACACCGCCAAAGCCGCCAGCTTCTCATTGGCAATGGCCTGCCGCGCCACGCCATAAAGAAACAGCGCAAAACACAACACCAGCGAATACTTGAGAACCAGAAAGCTCCAGATGGTCGGACCAAAAATCTTCTGCACGCCATAAAGCAGCCACTCGTAAACGGGAGGCTGGCGCACCTGATAGCCAAGCTTCAACTCCTGCACAAACACGTTCTCAAACATGTCATCCGTACTGAGGGTGGGAGAGAAAGTGCCGCGCAAAAGCAAATGCAGCAGCAAGTAGCCTGCAATCAGAACAACAACGCCCGCCGGTCGCCACCAAAAGCGGGTTGAAACTGTCTCTTCCGGCATTCACTCATCCCCCATGGAGACCCAGACCGGAAGCTTAAACACTAGACAAAACGCCAGATACAAAGAGGGCCACATCCCAGCTGCTCAGCTGGTGGATGTGGCCCTCAAAGCACAAATGAACGGGTTATACCTAAGATCTGCGGAGTATTTTTCCACATGGGCAAGCAGTTGCGCTGCGCCCTTCTGATCAGAGGAAAGCACAAACCCCAAACGCTCGGCAGCACGACTGCCCACATTGTAAGAGCTTGCCCAGATGATGAACGGTGCCAGCAACATCGGCAGTGCAACCGGCATCACCCACAGCCACAGCGCGGCTTCACCAATCCAGCTCAAGCCCATGGCCAGCGCACCAATCACGCTCACCCACCAAACAGACCGCAAACATTCCAGCAATGGAAGGCGCGCCGCATCGCGATGAGCATTGGTCCACCCACTGTCACGGCCCATCAGAACCTCAAACACGGAGCGACACTGGAACGCCATCAGAACCGGAGCGAAAACCGCTGAGCTGATCAGCTCAACAAAACCGCCCAGAACACCTTTGCGAGAGGTCGTCTGATCACCCAAAAACACTTCTTTCAGAACAACAAGCGTCTTTGGCAGCACCAGCAGCGCAACAACACCAAACAACAGAGCTGCACCTTCATACGCCGCACTCATTGGAATGTGACCCAGAACCGGCAGATGGTTCTTGAAGGTGTAAGCTTCCAGCACAGGCAGATCCAGCGGAGCAAACAGGCTGGCCAGCAAAAACGCAGCCCAGACCGGGGAGCTCAGATAAGACATGATGCCAAGCATCAGGGAGAACCGGCCCCAGGGCTTCAAAGCACGAGCACCAACCACACGGGAATGCTGCAGGTTACCCTGACACCAGCGGCGGTCACGCGCGGCATATCCCAGAATATTCTCAGGAGCAGCCTCATAGGAACCGGTGATCCGAGGATCACACTCCACCTGCCAGCCCGCACGCGCCAACAGCACAGATTCAACGCTGTCGTGACTTAGAATATGACCGCCAAACGCCGCCGTGTCATCCAGCTCCGGCAAACCACAGCTGGAGGCAAACGCTCGGGTACGGATGATGGCATTGTGACCCCAGAAAGGTCCGCACTCACCCTGCATGGCAGCAAGGCCAAAGGCATAGGCACGGCCAAACATGCCAGAGGCAAACATCAGGCTACGGCCAAAATAGCTTTTCAAACCAACCAGCATCGGCACGGTCTGCAGCAGGCCAAGGTTTGGCTCCGCTTCCATACGGCCAACCATATGCACCAGTGTGTCGGCACGCATCAGGCTGTCCGCATCCAGCACCACCATGTAACGGTAGGCGCCACCGCAACGCTGCACAAACTCGGCCACATTCCCGGCCTTCCGGCCATGGTTGTCAGTCCGGCGGCGGTAGAAGATCTTTTGCTCCGGATAGCGCGCAACCAGTTGACGAACAACCTGTTCTTCCTGCACCGCAATCTCATCATTGCGGCTGTCAGAAAGCACATGCCAGTGAAACAGGTGTGTTGCATTCTTTGCCCGCAAATCATCCATCATGGCAGCAAGGCGCGCAGCAACTTCTGGTGCATCCTCATGATAGATCGGCATCAGAATTGCTGTGGCAGAAGCTGGCAGAGCGCGCGGATCAGCATCAAGAGGCTTAACAGAGCGGCCATAAAGAAGGCCCAGCAAAACAGTTGCCCCACCCCAGGAAAGCCAGAGCGTGCTGATGAACAGCAGTGCGATCCGAACCACCTCATAGATGTTGAGGTGGTCAGCGCTCAGGGCTGCATAAAACAACCCCGTAAAGCTGAGGGACAATGCAAGACAGAAGACAAAAGCCGCAGCCCGGCGGTGCCCTACCCCGTCGCGAAACGGCTTATCCATGGATTACCGCTCCGAGAAGGTGGAAATGGCTTTTCGCAAACTTGTCCGCTTGCCTGGCAAAGCTGAGTAGCTGCGCCCAAACCGCAGGCGACGCCAGATCAGAACAAACCAGCTGTCACCGGCAGAAAGGTCCTGCACTGGCATGGCAAGCGGTGCAACAGGACCGCTGCTCAGGTTAACGTGTGTAGAAAATAGTTCAGATTTCATAGGTCTCATGAGCTCCACCCCCACTGGTAAAGCCACTCTTCGGAAACTGCTTTTTCGCCGTCAGTCAGCTGAAGGCGTAACTCAACCGGGATTTCAAGGTCATCGCGGGAAACATCAAGAAACACACGATAAACACCCAGTTCTTCAATGTAGCGAACGTCCGCAAAGTCTACTGTGCCGTTTAAAGCAGCGTTTTCGATAAATGGTTTAGCGCGTACAAGCTGCTCCCCATTCAATCCGCTTTCAGCAAACAAGGAGGCGTCAAAGTCCACCACAAACTTGCGGGTCAGCGAGTTCTCTTCAGAAGCTGAATGGCCTGCTTTACCAGAACGGGTCTGGGTAATCGGCATCAGCATCTGCTCAGAACGACCAACTTCATCACCCCAGTACATCTTGTAGTGGAACGAGAGTTCATCACCGGCTTTCACCGCTTCATTTGGCGACCAGAAGGCAACGATGTTGTCGTTGATTTCCTGATCGGTTGGAATTTCTGCAAGCATCACAGCACCGGAACCCCAGTCACCAAGAGGCTCGATCCAAAGGCTTGGACGCTTGTCATAGCGCGCTTCAAGATCTTGATAATTCTCAAGATTTTTATCGCGCTGCATCAAGCCGAACCCTGCTGGAGAACGTGCTCCAATGAAGGAAAGCTGCAGATTATCCGGGTTGGAAAGTGGCCGCCAGGAGGTCTTGCCATTGGCAAAACGCAGCTTCAGGCCATCACTGTCATGCACCTCAGGTCTGAAGTCATCAAACCCGACACGGTCGTTTTCACCGTAAAGGTACATGGAGGTCAGCGGTGCAATCCCAAGCCGCTCCACATCACTGCGGAAGAACAGATGTGCAGTCACATCCACTTCTGTTTGCTGGCCTGGTTCAAAAACAAACTGATACGCACCTGTCACACTCGGGCTATCAAGTTCCGCCCAAACGGTCACCTTGTCGGAACCCTCAGCCGGCTTGCCAAGGTAAAATGCGGTGAAGTTCGGAAACTCCTCCGGCTTGCCGCTGGCTGTATCAATAGCAAGCGCACGGGCAGACAAGCCATAAACATTGCCAGCACCCAAAGCACGGAAGTAGCTGGCGCCCAAAAACGCCACCAGTTCATCCATCCGCCCTTCCACATTCAGTGGGTTCAGCAGGCGGAATCCGGCCACGCCGGGAAAAGAAACATCGCTCAGAGATGCGGTCAGTTCTGCATCCTGATAGTCAAAGTCAGCAGCTTCAAACACGAATGGCTGAGCCGCGCCCTCTTTCACCTCATGAATTTTCAGAGGATTTTTGAACAGCCAGCCAGGATGGAAAGCATGAACACGGAAATTCTCTGTGTCCTTCCATTTGCTGCGGTCACGCTTATAGGCAATTTTCCGATAACCATCGTACTTCAATGCAGCCAGCGCTTCCGGCAATTCTCCGGATGGTTCTGTATAGCTTCCTGCGCCTGTGCCTTCATCTTTGCCACGAGTGCGCCAAAGGTAAATGGCATCTGAGACTGAGAGCTTTCGCTTGCACCAGCAGCTGCAGAAGAAGCGAAAGCCCCAAACCCAACACTGGAGCAAATGACGCCTAATACAGCGATATTGGAAAGAAAACTACTTCGTTGATTAAGCAACGAGACGCCCCCAAGGTTTCAAATACAACAAAGTGCAGTGTTCGCATACACTGCGCAACTATAAGTTCTAGCAGAGCCTAGATCTCAGACCAGACAAGTCTCCATAACGCCCGATCACCTGAAGTTTATCGTAGCGTAATAAGGCGGAGATGTGGTCGTGGCTAGGCGGAGAGGTGATGATTCACAGCGAAAATTAACCCTGTGAAACATCTCTAAACCATTAGAATTACTGAGATATTAGGGGCAACTTATTCAGGCGACACGTTTTCACCACGCTCTAACCCCAAACCCACCAAAAGCAATCACGTCTCTTCGTCAACTTCTTTGCCTGCATAGGCTGTGATCTGACTATTCTTGGCAAACCCCAGACACTCAAATTCAGATGATATCCAGTCAACTTTTCTTGGGCACGGCGCTATCTCCTGCCGCTGCGGCAGCAATACTTACACAGAACAACACGCATTCTTATCAGTTTCTCTGAGCTAGTTTTTAAGGCACTCCCCCTACCCTTTTCATAGGTTCTGAAGGAGGCCCTATGGAAATTGGCATCGGTCTGATCGGCGGCGGGTATATGGGAAAGCTGCATGCGGTGGCATTGAACGCAGCCGGTGCTGTATTTGACACCAAGCTGCGCACCCGTCTGGAGATGATCTGTACCACCACCGAAGATGGGGCGGAGGACAAAGCCAGACAATTCGGTTTTGCACGCGCCACCAGCGATTGGCGCAAACTGGTCAACGATCCCCACGTAGAAGCAATCGTCATCGCCAGCCCTCAGACCACCCATAGAGAAATTGCGCTAGAAGCATTCCGGCTCAGCAAACCAGTCCTTTGCGAAAAACCTCTCGGCGCCAGCCTGTCGGATGCCACCGCCATGGCACAGGCGGCAGAAGAATCCGGCCAGATCAACATGGTGGGCTTCAACTACATCCGCACCCCGGCAACCCAACTGGCCCTCAAACTCATCAAAGATGGGATCATCGGCGACATCACCTTCTTTCGCGGAGAACATACAGAAGACTTCTTCGCAGACCCGAATGCCCCGGCAACATGGCGCTCCAGCGGAGATGCCAACGGCACCATGGGAGACCTCTCCCCTCACATGATCAACTGCGCCCATGTTCTGGTCGGCGCAATCAAAAGCGTGAATGCTCAGATCGAAACCGTCTTCAAATCCCGCCCTTCCCAATGTGCACCCAACATCGTTGAACAAGTCACCAATGATGATGTCGCTCAGTTCATGTGCACCTTTGAAAATGGTGTCACCGGCCACCTGCTCTTCAGCCGCGTGGCTCTGGGCAAGAAGATGGGCATTATCTATGAGATCACAGGAACCAAAGGCGCGCTGCGGTTTGATCAGGAAGACCAGAACGCACTCTGGCTCTACCGTATGAAAGACGGCCCGGAGCAATCCGGCTTCCGCAAGATCCTCACCAACCCACATCACCCGGACTACGCCGCTTTCTGCCTCGGCCCCGGACACGGCACCGGTTATCAGGATCAACTGATCATTGAAGCTCGCGATTTTCTGGAGGCCATCGCAACTGGCGAAACCAAATGGCCAACTTTCAAGGACGGTCTTGAGGTCTCCAAAGTAGTCGACGCCGCCCGCCGCTCCCACAAATCCGGCAGCTGGGTCGATGTGAACTAGCTTTTCGCAACAAAAAAGGCCCACCAGACAGGCGGGCCTTTGAATTCTTTAAAGCTGGAAAACCGGCTTATTCCAGACCGATCTTCGCTTTCAGCATGTCAGACACAGCCTGTGGGTTTGCTTTACCCTTGGAGGCTTTCATCACCTGACCAACAAACCAACCCAGCATGCCTGGCTTTTCTTTTGCCTGCTCTGCTTTGTCAGCGTTCGCTGCAAGGATCTCATCCACGATGCCTTCGATGGCGCCAAGATCAGTCACCTGCTTCATGCCGCGATCTTCAACGATCTGCGCTGGATCACCACCTTCAGTCCAAACGATCTCGAAGAGGTCTTTCGCGATCTTACCGGAAATAGTGCCTGCTTTGATCAGATCGATGATCTTACCCAGCTGCTCAGAAGAGATCGGGCTGGTGGTAACGTCCAGACCTTCTTTGTTCAGGCGGCCAAAGGTATCGTTGATCACCCAGTTTGCAGCCAGCTTCGCATCACGGCCCTTCGCAACTTCCTCAAAGAAGTCACAGGAAACGCGCTCAGCAACCAGAATGTCAGCGTCGTATGGTGTCAGGCCAAACTCGTTGATGTAACGAGCTTTCTTCTCATCTGGAAGTTCTGGCAGGTTCGCTGCCATCTCATCAACCAGCTCCTGAGAGAACTCAAGCGGCAGCAGATCTGGATCTGGGAAGTAACGGTAATCATGCGCTTCTTCTTTAGAGCGCATAGAACGGGTCTCACCCTTCACGCTATCGAACAGGCGTGTTTCCTGATCGATCTCGCCACCGTCTTCCAGAATACCGATCTGACGACGTGCTTCATATTCAATCGCCTGACCAACAAAACGGATGGAGTTCACGTTCTTGATCTCACAGCGCGTACCGAACTCACCGCCCGGCTTGCGAACAGAAACGTTCACGTCCGCACGCATGGAACCTTGGTCCATGTTGCCGTCACAAGTGCCGAGGTAACGCAGAATGGTGCGCAGCTTGGTCAGGTACGCTTTTGCTTCGTCAGCAGAGCGAATATCCGGCTTGGAAACGATTTCCATCAGCGCCACGCCAGAACGGTTCAGGTCCACGAAAGACATGGTTGGGTGCTGGTCATGCAGGGATTTACCCGCATCCTGCTCCAGGTGCAGACGCTCAACGCCCACTTCAACCTGTTCCCCGTCCTTCATGTCCAGATGGATGGTGCCTTCACCAACGATCGGCTGTTTGAACTGGGAGATCTGGTAGCCCTGCGGCAGATCCGGGTAGAAGTAGTTTTTGCGGTCAAAAACGGACTTCAGGTTGATCTCTGCCTTCAGGCCAAGACCGGTACGGATCGCCTGACGCACACACTCTTCGTTGATCACTGGCAGCATGCCTGGCATCGCTGCATCAACCAAGCTCACATTATTATTCGGATCGCTGCCAAAGCTGGTGGAAGCGCCCGAGAAAAGCTTGGCCTCAGAGGTCACCTGAGCGTGAACCTCCATGCCGATTACGATTTCCCAGTCGCCTGTTGCACCCTTAATGAATTTCTTCGGGTCTGGCGTCCGCGTATCGACAAGCGTCATGCGATCAATATCCTGTGTTCGTTAAAGTCTTCGCGTAAAAATCGGCCACGCAAATGCACGGCCACGAAGACCACCTAATTTCTCAATGGTGTTGGGTAGGCCATCAACCCCGCAATGGCAAGTGAATCTTCGCCCGTTTTTTGCGCAGAGTGCCTAAATTTCGGGGAGAAGCCTGTAGAAAGACATCTTCAGGCGCACCAAGCTTGATCCACGCTGAACTCAGCGCCCTTGCCCATCACTTTGCACGGCGACGGCGTGCCCCGATTTTCATAGCAATAGCACTTACAATCAGGCCCGTTGCAAAACGGAACGGAAACAGCGCCAGCGGACCAACCTCCGGGTTCCACGGCATCGGAATCCCCACCAGCTTGATCGCACCTTCTAAAAACAGGCTCAGCGCAGCAGCAGCAAATCCGGCAATGAAGATCTTCGCTCTCTGATTGGAATAGTAACCCATATAAGCGGCGATCAGGATCGCAAACGGATTCAAAAGCCCCGGCCAGAGCAGGATTACGGAGATATCATCAGTCATCTAAGTCTCATTCAGATCAAGACGGCGGTATCTGTGAACCGCCACATATGCGCTACGTAGTTCCCCTAGCACATTCTGCAAGGAACTACTCAATAGACTTAGAGCGCATCCCCGAAAATGCACCACTACATACCTTCAGATCGGCAAAACCGCCCGATAACACCCACACGTGCGCAAATCTGCAACACTCTCTCAGCTCTGCGCAGCACACCTCCTCACTTCCCTTGCATCACTGCACCCCCTTGCCTATAAGGCAGCCATCAATCAATGGAGTTTTGATGCGAGCTCGACAAGAGTCCCGGTAAAGCCCTGTCGAAGATAGACAGGGCATGCACATAGAAACCAACCTCACTGACCGCATGAGCGGGCAGACGAGATAAGTGCATCTTCAAAACTCAAAGACATCAATGGATATTTCGAAAGCTGAACAGCGCATTTTGCATGTGCTGGCACAAGGCGGCTGCATTGAATTGCGCCGCGACGACGACGGCACTCTGGAAGAAATGAACTGCATCACCCGCGACGGATGGTATTACGCTGGCCTTTCTGAACACATCTTCAGAAAGCTGAAATACCGGCGCCTGATCTCCTCCAAAGGAGGCCGTCCATACCGGATCACCAAACTGGGCCTCTCCCGCGTCCGCAGCCAGCTCGACAATCGCTGACAAAACCACCCCGCAGCATCAGGCTGCGGGGTGAACCTTCGCTACTCGCTATCTGCCATGATCAGAAATCTGCTTCAAAACCGCAGCAACAATAGCTTCAGGCCGATCTTCCTGAACCAGATGCCCTGCCTCAGAGATCAACTGACACGCTTGACCAGATAAGGACTGCGCAAGCGCCTCTCCTTTTTCAGGAGGAATCCACTCATCACACGCCCCCCAGAGAACTGAAACCGGACAATCCAACGGCCCGTAAAGCGGCTCAACCTCATCCGTATAGATCTGATTCATCTGTGCAATCTGCCGGTAAAAGGCAGGCTGCCCAACCGGACCAATCCACGGCGCGCTATAAATCTCCAACGCCTCTTCAGAAAGCTCAATATGAGCAGCAGTTTGCAGATAAGCACGCAACATCGCCTTATGCATATACTCCGGCATCTCGGCGAAGGCAGTTGTGTGCTTGCGAACATGCTGAACCAATGGCGAACCCCAGGGAGCCAGAGCAACAGCATCGAAAATTGTCAAAGAACCATAACGCAAGCCATCCAGATAATAGGCCCGCAAAACCGTTGCTCCGCCAAAATCATGCGCCAACACATCAGGGCGTGTCAGCTCCCACTCGTCAAACAGAGCTGCCAATACCTTATTCTGCACACCAAGCGAAACATCCTGCCCTTCACGCATTTCAGAAAGACCGTAACCGACCAGATCAAAATAATAGACCGTTCTGCGGTCCATGATATGGGGCACAATCCTGCGCCAGACCTGAGATGAAAATGGTGTTCCGTGAACAGCCACCAACGGCGGCCCGTCACCCATTTTGCCCCAGCGCACAGCATTCCCATGAATGTTGGAGGTATATGGAAGTTCAAGCATAACACGACTCACATTGACATTTAGCTAAATGACTATATGAATATTCAAATGGAAAGAGCAATACAAATAAAGGCCATCTCCAGCGAGCCGAGACTGAAAGTTCTGCGCCTCCTCACAGAGCCTCAAAAACACTTCAGCCATCAGCAATCCGCTGATCCGGTTGAGTTTGGCGTGTGCATGACATTGATTGCCGAAGCTTTAGGTGTTGCCCAACCCACCGCCAGCAGGCATCTGGATATCCTCAAGCAGGCTGGTTTCATCACAGCCCAGAAGCACTTGAAATGGTCCTACTGCAAACGTGATGAAGCAGCGATCAAAGACTTCCTGCAATGGTTGGGAGATGAAATTGCACCGATCTAACCAACCAGCCCCGCAGTTACGCACTACGAGGCTGGCACTCACTTCCACAGATGAGCTTGGCCATCAGCAAGTCGTGAAAAAGAACCTGCGATCCTTCTTTTCGCGAAATGGATAAACATGACAGGTAGTTTGATACCATCCCCGATCCCACAGCTCGACGGTAATATGAGTTGCAGATGGGGTTCCGCCGGGATGCCACACGCCGTTCTCATCACGCAGGCGCAGGTACAAACCGTCAGTTCCTTCCGCATTGCGATAAGCACGTTGAATGTTGGTATTGTAGGACTCGCTCAACACTTGCCGAACGGTTGGACCGGTAAAACTTGATCGCGAGTTCAAGGTAGCATTGCCAACAAGCTTATCAGGTTCAGCGGCCCAATAAATATCAGCCTGCGCACTCGGCAGAGCAACTCCCAGTGTCAGCAAACAGACACTCATAAACTTTCCGATTTTCATTATTTCTTCCTTTCCCCAAAACTTCGGGCAAAAGGAAGACGCAGCAAACTTGGTGATGCGCAGCTGAAATCAGTAACAGCGTGAACACATCCAAAGCTCTAGCCCATTAAAAACCACAGGCTATTGCCTCAGCAACTCACGCTCATCCACCACGTAGCGCACCGGCTGCATCATGCCGACGGCGAGGTGCCAGATGTTGTGGCAGTGATACGCCCACATGCCGGGATTGTTGGCCAGAAATTCAATAGTCACCGTCTCCCCCTTCGGCACCCAGACGGTATCCATAATCGGAGCAAAGTCATCATCTGCACTGCCAAGCACACGGAAGGTATGGCCGTGTAAATGCATAGGGTGAGACATCGGCGAGCGGTTGATCATGCGCAGCTGAACCACCTCTCCCTGCTGAATGTCCAGATATGTCTTTTCTGGATGAGGACCAGCAAAAGGCTCTGGCCAGTAATGGTTGTTCATCATCCACTCGTACTTCTTCATCTTGCCGGAAAGAAGCACATCATAAACCCGGTCCACCTTGCGCCCGAAACCGGATGGATTGAGCGCTTGCAAACTCCGGAAATCAACCGTCACCCCATCAAATGTGGGTCGTTTATCATTCACAGTTACCTGCGCATCATCAGTGTGAATGACGCCAAGACACTGCTTATCATCACCTAAGGCTGCGGCATGGATCGTGTAGCTGCCACTGTCTGGCACATCAACCAGCACATCATAGCGCGCAGAGGTCGGTACAATCACATTCTGCCCTTCAATGGGCTTTACCCGGTTGCCATCCACCTCGATGACAGAAAACTTCAAGCCATCAATGGAAATGCGGAAAAACGTGCTGCCGGAGGAGTTGATCAATCGCAGCCGCAACCGTGAGCCTTTTTTGACAGTCAGCGTCCACGGCTTGGAGTTCGGCTGCCCATTCAAGGTATAGCCAACATTTACAACATCAATATCAAAGTCTTTGGTGTTTGGTGGCTCATACGCATCCTTGATCTCAGGCCGATGTCGTCCGCTTCGGAGCTCTTCAATGATCTCCTTCCCCTCTGCCGGGGGATATCGCTGAACATCAAAGCTTCATCATAATCATAGGAATATGGATTGTCCTTGGGATCAATGATAAGCGGACCGAGAAGCCCATACTGCTCCTGCACACCAAGGTGAGAGTGATAGTAGTAGCTGCCCTGCTGAACCAACGGGAATTCATAGTACTGCGAGGTTCCGGCCTCAATCGGCAACTGGGCAATCTCAGGCACACCATCCTGTAGAGATGGTAGCAA
This sequence comes from Pseudovibrio denitrificans JCM 12308, assembly GCF_001310815.1. Lineage (GTDB taxonomy): Bacteria > Pseudomonadota > Alphaproteobacteria > Rhizobiales > Stappiaceae > Pseudovibrio > Pseudovibrio denitrificans. Next base: position 102,686 of record NZ_BAZK01000016.1, on the reverse strand, counting down.
AATACCATGCCAATGAATGCAAGTTGGCTGGGTCATCCGGTTGTTGATGAGCACCCGGAACATATCCCCTTCTGTATAGCGGATGGGTGTTCCCGGCCATATGCCCCCAACCAGCATGCCCTGCAGATCAACCCCATATTGCGAATAGGGCTTTTCATCCACGACCAGCGTGTAATCTGGTTTGGCAACACCTGCCCCAAGCAAAGACTTGGCGCAGCCGGTTTCAGGAGGAACGGAAGCTGGAGGGAGAACGGGCTGCGATTGTTGCGCCCCGGCATTTCCCGCAATGAATGTCGCCGCACCGGCCGCAAGCCCGCCGCTCGCGCTGGTTTTCACAAAGTCTCGACGGCTCAGCTTCATGGGGCACCTGCTCTTCCACACATCAAAAGAGCAGCTTAAGGCAGGGAACGCCTACATTTCCCTAGCATTTTCGAGAGGATTATAAGGAATGGACTACGCGCCGATCAGACGATCAGCGCCCATGGAACCCAGAGCCAGAGAACTGGTCAGGCCCGGGCTTTCAATGCCCATGTAAGCCAACAGACCCGGAATACCGTGGGTCTCTTCACCCCAGATAGCAAAATCAGCCGCTTCCGCACCTGCTGGCACCAGCTTAGGGCGAATGCCGGAATAGTCCGCCTGCAAACTGCCATCTGCCAGATCCGGATAGTACTTGCGGATTTCAGAGTAGAACCGCTCACTGCGCGCTTCGTTCACCTCATAATCGATCTCGTCGATCCACTCCACATCAGGCCCAAACCGCGCCTGATTACCCATATCAAGCGTCAGGTGGACACCAAGTCCACCCGGCTCTGGCACTGGGTAGATAAGATGAGAGAACGGTGCATCACCCGGAAGACTGAAGTAATTGCCTTTGGCGTAGTAGAGCTTCGGCACTTCACGGCGCATGTGCCCCGCCAGCTTGGAGAGCATCTTGTTGGAATGTAGACCCGCAGCAATAACCAATTCGTGGCAGGTGATCGCATAACCATCCTTCATGACAACGGTAAAGCCGTCGCCTTTGAAGTTCTTGGCAGCAAACTCTTCGTGGTCGTCCTCATCCAGATGCTCATCAGCCGCTTCCAGATCTTCTTCCACCAGAATGTCAGCACCCATGAGCTCACTCGGGCGCATACCGGTTTCAATCTGAGTGACTTCTGTCCCAACAACAACAAGCCCGCCATGCGCCTCTAATCCACCCTGAAGGGCCATCATGTACGCATGACTATCCACAATGCCTGTGGAAGGAGAAAACAGGGCGCCCTTACACGCAAGATGCGGCTCAAATCCCCGCGCCTGCGCTTCATTGAGCATCAAAAGATCTTCAACACCATTGGCAGCAGCACGTGCGCGAATGCCATCCAACATGGAAACCTGACTTTCATCAGTCGCCACAATCAGCTTGCCAACGCGCTTGTAAGGCACTCCATATTCCTCACAGAAGGAATAGAGCATCTCCTTACCTTGCACACAAGCTTTTGATTTCAATGAATCTTTTGGGTAGTAAATCCCGGCATGGACAACTTCGGAGTTACGGGCACTGATTTCGGAGCCGATAATCTCATGCTGTTCCAGCACAATAACTTCCCGTCCCCTGCGCGCCAGTTCATATGCCGCGCTCAAGCCTACAACTCCTGCACCGATTACGATGCACTCAACGTCTGCCATGCTATTCCTGTTTGCTCTTTTATTGTTGGGAGACAGACCCATAGCACATTACGCAGCAATCTAAACAATATACCCACAGCCTTTCCCGCATTAATCCCCAAGGCAAATGTGTATATTTTGAGGCACTATGTCTTGAAACGGCAAAACACCCAATATCTAGTAGGCAGCATAATATACCAGCATTCTGCCCATCCGCATTCATCCACAACCGGACTTACCGCTTGGACAGGCAAACAAAAAAGCCTGCGCAGGACGCAGACTTTTCCAGAGCACATGTAGTGCGCATGTTAATAATATGCAACAGGCACACTGAAGATAAATCAGAGACCTATAGCATATCTCTGAAAACTGTATCAGTGGACCTTGGCAAGCTCCGCATGCTTCACCAGCTGTACACCCTTCTCAACCAACTCTGTCCGACACCCTTCCCAAGCCTTCGGATCAATAGAAAGCACAGCATCTTCCACCAGCTCCACCTCATAGCCTCGACCCAACGCCCCAAGTGCCGTGCTCTTCACACAGTAACACCCATCAAGCCCGGCAATCTTCAGGCGGCCCACATTGTGCTGCCTCAGAAACGCCACCAGCTCCTCACTGGCAAACGCATCCCCCACACTCTTCACTATATCCGCATCCGGCTGAAAACTAAGTCGCTTGTCCAACGCCAATCCATCAGAGCCTTTGGTGCCCAGCCCTTCACCAAGCCAACCGATCAGGAAGTTGGTGTAGCTCCCTTTATAAATAAGACGCGTGGTGATCACAGCCTCACCCCGTGCCTGCGCCTCTGCCGCCAACCTGTTGATCCGCTCAATCCGCTCTTCAACGAATGAGGCTGGCCACTGCCGTGCCTTGGTGTTCTGGGTGAAGTCTTCCTGCATATCCAGCACTAACAAGGCCACCTGATCCCGCCGCGTCTTATCAATCACTTCACCCTGTATAGGCCCCTGCAAACGCATCAAACGCTGCGCGGTGTAGCCAAGCCCCACCACAAGCACCAGAACCACAAGCCCAACCGCACTCCAAACACTCATTCACGCCTCCAAGTTACGTTTGAGCCAGTCCGAGACATCGCTCAAACGCTCGCTCTTCCATACCCCCACCAAACCATCCGACATCGATTCTGTCAACTCAGTTGACAAATTAGATGTAAGCGCACTGCAAATGCTCGTGCTAGGTTGCCCGTGTAATGTGTGAGTCTCTTTTTCGTTTATTTAAAGTTCTTTCATGACCACCCAAAAATCAGCAGTCGTCCTCGGCGCCTACGGCTTCATCGGCGCAGCTGCGTCAAACACCTTCAAGCAGCAGGATTTCACGTCACCGGAGTTGGCCGTTCACAATCTGCAGCACACCAAACCTTCCCGGACATACCTTGGCACATCCTCGACATCGCCCAAGCCACCACCGAAGAGTGGCAAGAGATTTTCCAGAGCGCAGACATCATCATCAACGCCTCCGGTGCTCTTCAGGATTCTGCGAAGGACGATCTAGAGGCAATCCATGTACAGGCGACTGAACGGATCTGTGAGACGTTAAAAGACACGGATAAACGCTTCATCCAAATTTCCGCGGCAGGTGTGAGCCTCGAGGCCTCCACCCACTTCTTCCGCACCAAAGCAAAAGGAGATTCTCTGATCCAGAAGCATCTCCCCCACGCATTTGTTCTGCGCCCTGCCCTCGTCATCGGCCCACAAGCCTACGGCGGCACAGCCCTCCTGCGAGCTGCAAGTGCAATGCCGCTGATTGGCTTTAAAGTGTTTCCCGATAGTCAGATCCAATGCATCTCATTGGATGACTTGGCCAAAGCTGTCACCCAATGCGCCCTTGGCAACATACCCGAAGGCACAACGGCGGACCTCGCAGAAGAAACACCACAAAGCTTCTGGCAACTCACAAAAGCAATAAGAAGCTGGCAAGGCTTCCCGGAATGGCACTACGCCATAAGTACGCCAAACTGGCTTTTGACAGTCACAAGCAAACTGGCAGACATGCTCGGCCACCTTGGCTGGCGCTCCCCACTACGCAGCACCTCCATTGAAACACTGCGGGAGGGCATTCTCGCCGACACCTCAATCTGGAAAAAAGCTGGCGGCTTCACCTGCAAATCACTTCAGGAAACACTTGCCAATTTACCCGGCTCCACTCAGGAGCGCTGGTTCGCAAGGCTCTATCTCCTGCTCCCACTCACCATCGCCTGCCTCTCTCTATTCTGGCTTGCCTCCGGCATCATCGGAGCCATCCAACTCAATGAAGCACAAAGTGTCCTGCTGGAAAGAGACTTCCCACCAGCGCTCAGCCTACTCTTTGTCTTAGGCGGCAGTCTGGCTGATATCACCCTCGGAACCTTGGCCCTCTTCCGCAAGCACACACGCCTCGCTTGCCTGGGTATGATCGCTGTAACGCTTAGTTATCTGGGGGCTGGAACAATATGGGCAACAGACCTCTGGACTGATCCGCTTGGCCCTTATGTGAAAACAATCCCCGCCATGATCCTTGCCCTCTTTCCCATTCTGCTGCTGGAGGAAAGATGACCTACGAGTTCCTCAAATTCCTGCATGTCATCGGCGCATGTGTCCTTATTGGAACAGGTGCAGGCATTGCGTTCTTCATGGTAATCGCCGCTAGAACACTAGACGCCGCCGCAATCGCTCATACGGCAAGAACGGTCGTTATTGCCGACACGCTCTTCACCGCAACAGCTGTGATCGTTCAACCCATCACCGGATATCTACTGGCAAAAGACGTTGGCTGGCCATTAACCGAAGGCTGGATCCTGCTCTCACTGGCACTTTACGTGCTTATTGGCGCATTCTGGCTGCCAGTGGTCTGGATACAAATCCAACTCAGAAACCTCGCTGCGAAGGCTGTCGAGACCAATACGCCCTTACCACCCCGCTATCACACCCTCTACCGCATCTGGTTCGCCTGCGGCTTCCCCGCTTTCATTGCAATCTTAGGGATCGTCTGGCTGATGATTGTGAGGCCAACGCTATCGCTTTGAGCAAACAACTCGATTTTCCCTTGTCCAGAAGTACTTAACTAAACTACACAACCAGCAACTGAACAAACATGACTGTAGGAAATCTAATGCGCTTACTTTTCGGAATATTTTTTATCATTTTTTCTCTGAATTTGGCCAATGCAGAAGAGCCCACAAAGGAAGCCTTGCTGGAGGAACTGTTCCAACTCACAGATTCAACTGAAGAGGCAATACTAGCTCGGTCAGGAGAAGGCTTCAGAACCCAGATTGAAGCATCATTTAAGGCCAGAAATGTAAAGTTGGCTGATGAGCACCTTCAGGCAATCGAAGAGATTTTCATCAGTGAGTTTAAAAAAGAACTCCCTGAACTAATGAGAGAAATTCGCACTCTCTCACTTGAGACTTATACGATTGAAGAGCTCCAAAAAGCTCTCGAGCTATTAAGAACACCAGAAGGCCGACGCTTTCAGAAAAAACAAGAAATGCTCATTCAAAAGTTGGTCACGATTAGCGTGAAAAGTGGAATGAGAGCAGGCAAAAGAGCACAGCCAGCGATGGCGGCCTATATGAAGGCACACGCTTCACCCAAATAAAGCAGCTAAGCGGATCACCTCCAACAAAAAAGGCCCCGGATCTCTCCGAGGCCTTTCTCATTTCATAACCGCAAGTCGCTGAGGCTTATTTGCTCCACCAGTTGGCGGAAGGCTCGAAGCGGCCGGCGGCCTGTTCGATGACTTCACCAACCTGGAACAGGGTGCCTTCGTCGAATGGTTTACCAATCAGCTGCAGGCCCAGTGGCAGGCCATCTTTGTTGAGGCCAGCTGGGATGGACATGCCTGGAACGCCAGCCATGTTCGCAGTCACGGTGAACACGTCATTCATGTACATGGTCACTGGATCAGTGATCTCGCCCGGCGCAAACGCTGCATCTGGAGTGGTCGGTGTCAGGATAGCATCCACACCGTCCGCCCATGCATTGTCAAAGTCCTGCTTGATCAGGGTACGAACCTTCTGCGCTTTCAGGTAGTACGCATCGTAGTAACCTGCGGACAGAACGTAGGTGCCGATCATCACGCGGCGCTTCACTTCATCACCGAAGCCAGCTGCACGAGTGTTCTCATACATCTCTACAATGTCGTTGCCCGGTACACGCAGACCGTAGCGAACACCATCGTAACGCGCCAGGTTGGAAGACGCTTCCGCTGGAGCAACGATGTAGTAAGCAGGCAGAGCGTACTTGGTGTGCGGCAGAGAAATCTCGACGATTTCAGCACCAGCTTCCTTCAGCCATGCAATACCCTGCTGCCAGAGCGCCTCAATCTCCGCTGGAATACCATCCATGTGGTACTCTTTAGGGATACCAATCTTCATGCCCTTGATGGATTTACCAACGAACTCTTCGTAGTTCGGCACAGGCGCATCAACAGAGGTGGTGTCTTTTGCATCAACAGAAGCCATGGACTTCAGCAGGATCGCGTTGTCACGCACAGTACGGCCAATCGGACCAGCCTGATCAAGAGAAGATGCAAACGCGACCATGCCCCAGCGAGAGCAACGACCATAGGTTGGCTTGATGCCAACAGTACCGGTCAGCGCTGCAGGCTGACGAATGGAACCACCGGTGTCAGAAGCTGTTGCCGCTGCACAAAGGTGTGCAGCAACCGCAGAAGCAGAACCACCAGAAGAACCGCCAGGAACCAGAGGCAGTCTCAGTGCCATTGCGGCGCCAAGGGTTCACAACATTGCCGTAAAAGGAAGTCTCGTTGGAAGAGCCCATCGCGAACTCATCCATGTTCAGCTTACCCAGCATCACAGCACCATCGTCAAACAGGTTCTGCGTCACGGTGGACTCATACTCAGGCTTGAAGCCGTCGAGGATATGAGAACACGCCTGAGTGTGAACACCTTTGGTCGCGTAAAGGTCTTTAATGCCGAGAGGAATACCTTCCAGCGGACGCGCTTCGCCAGCAGCGATTTTTGCGTCAGACGCTTTGGCCTGTTCACGGGCAATATCACCGGTCACAGCAACATACGCATTCAGCGCTTCATTGCCGGACTCGATAGCACCGAGATAGCTCTCAGTCAGTTCAGTTGCGGTAAAATCGCGGGCAGCAAGCTTGTCGCGCGCCTCTGCGATGGTCAGTTTGGTAAGATCAGTCACAGTCATTATCCTTGTGAAATCGGGCGCTTATTCAACAACTTTAGGCACGGTGAAGAAATTGTCTTCATGTACCGGAGCGTTGGAAACAACCTTGTCCGCATAACCGCCATCGGTCTGGCCATCTGCGCGTTTTTTCATGGACTGTTCAACAACTGAGGTCATTGGTTCAACGCCCTCAATGTTCACTTCGTCCAGCTGCTCTACGAAACCAAGGATCGCATTTAGCTCACCAGTCATTTTCTCTGCCTGCTCGTCATCAACCTTGATGCGAGCCAGCCCGGCAACACGTTTTACGGTGTTCAGATCAACCGACATGTTTCACTCCGAAATTACGGGGGCAAAAGACTGCCCTCCTCGAACTCTGGCAAAGAGCTATAAACACAAAAAAACAGCAGAACAATCACTGCCCTGCTGTTCATCCCTCATATTCTCAATATTACGGAACTATACAGTACCGATTATCAGGAAGCATACTCCAGTTGCCTACCACGAACACCAGCCACCACCAGCCACAAGGCCAGTGCCAATAACAGCGGAAGGGCTGAGAGTGAAAGGCCTGCCCAACCAACAGTGCTGTACAAGATACCTGTTGAAAGCGCAGAGATCGCAGAGACCAATGCCACCACAGAGTCATTAGCGCCTTGCGCAAGAGGCGCATCTTCCGGAGCCACAACTTCAACCAAGCGGGACGTTGCCCCAATAAACCCGAAGTTCCAGCCAATACCGAGCAGGATCAAGGCCACATAGAACGCCCACAGTTCGACACTCAGCGCCCCAATCACACCAGCAGCCGCCAACATCAAAAGGCCCAACACCATCACGGAGGTCGTTCCGATCCGGCGGATGATATAGCCAGTCACAAAGCTCGGCCCGAACATGGCCACCAGATGCCATCGGATCACATCACTGGATTGCCCAACGGAGAATCCACAGTACTCCATGGCAAGCGGTGTAGGAGACATCTGCATGGTCATAAAGCCAAAGGATAGCCCGGCGCAGGCCGTAGCACTCCAAACCGCAGGCCTCCGCAACACTTTCAGGGACTCCACAAACCCTTTGTTTTGCCCGGAGTTCTTCAAGACCGGCGGCAAACGTAAACCCAAAACAGGCAGAGCGCCAACCACAGCAACACCCGCCAAAGCCAGATAGCTGCCAACAAACGGAATAACGCCGCCAACATCCTTCACAACACCAACAAGGCTTGGCCCCAGCAAAGCAGAAAGCAACCCCATGGACATACTCAGAGAAATCGCCATGGGCTTCCATTTTTCGCTCGCACTGTCAGAAGCAGCAAAACGCATGAAGGTATAGGCCGCAGTCGCGATACCCAGCAGAACATGCCCAGCCAGCAGAACAACGAACTGATTGGCATAGAGCGCATAAACACACAGCAGTGAGCCAACAATGCTTAAGCCTACGCCCAGCAAGATGCCTTTTTGCCGACCATAGCGCCCCATAAACAGCGAGATTGGTGTAGCAAACAAGAAGTTGCCAAACATCTGCAGTGCCAGCGGCACAGTCGCCATGGTGGGATGCGGCGCAAGATAAGACCCGGCAAGCGCGCTGATCGCAATCAGAATTGGCATCTGCATGGAAAGGATTGCCGTTGCAATCAAAATGAGCGGAAAGTTGCGGGCTCTATACGTTGCCCCCTGCTCCGCCACCTCTGAAAGTCCCATAGTAATTCCTCGAAGAAACTTTGACGGCCTTGAAAATACCGCCTACAACAATTGGCAGTTAGGACATTCAAGCTTCAAATCATGCCAAACACGCAACTTGAGCAACATCGTCATATTGATGCACTCGTGTATCACGGTATCAACCTTCTGGATCTGGCGGGCCCTATGCAGGCGTTCTGGACGGCGGACAGTTATCGACCCAATTATAAACTCAGGATTCTTTCCGCTGACGGACAGCCTATAGAAACACAGCCTGGGATCAAGATTGCAGTTGATGGAACGTTTGCCGATTGGAACCCAGACGCAGACCTCCTCATCCCCGGTGGCCGCATTGATAAAGAGCTGGGCAGCGGCACCCTCCGCCCACTGCTTAAAGAAGCTGCAGCAAGAACAAATGGAGAGCGCATCATCTCTATCTGTTCGGGCGCACTCATACTGGCAGACTCCGGCATTCTGGAAGGCAAGCAAGCCAGCACCCATTGGAGCCGCGCATCCACGGCACAATCTGAGTTTCCTGATGTGGACTGGCAGCTCAATCAGCTCTTCGTCAACTCCGGCAACATCTATACCTCAGCAGGTGTCACAGCGGGCATCGACTTGACTCTGCATCTTATAGAAAAAGACCTCGGCTCAGCTATCTCACTGAAAACAGCACAGGAACTGGTGGTCTATCTGCGCCGCAATGGCGGGCAGGCCCAGTTCTCTTCCGCCCTCTCCCTGCAAGCTGCCGGACAGTCCAACATCGCCAAGCTCTCAGAAATCATTCTGTCCGAACCTGAAGCAGATTGGACCATCGAGAAAATGGCACAGTCTGCCGGCGTCTCAACCCGCACCCTGCATCGCCGTCTGAAAGAAGATATCGGTGCCACACCTGCCCAGTTCGTGGAACGCTTGCGACTGGACCTTGCCAGAACCGCCTTACTCAAACGCAGTTCCATCAAGCAGGCAGCTCACCTTTCCGGTTTTGGCCACATACAGAACCTGCGCCGTGCCTTCCAACGCAACTTCGGCATTACGCCCTCCGAATACGTGGAGAGGTTCTCCTGATGTCAGAGCAAAGCACCAAGCGAGGCCGACCGCAAAACACAGAACTCACACGCCAGATCCTCAGCACAACTCTTAACGCACTGGCAGAAAACGGCTATCACGGCACCTCTACCCAACAGATTGCAGAGCAAACCGGCACATCCAAACAGGCCCTCTACCGTCGCTGGCCCAACAAAGCCGCATTGGCGCTTGAAGCCTTGCGCTACGGGTTCCGGCAAGTGCCACCAGTCTATCCGGGCATGACTTCGTTTCAGAACGATCTGCTGGAAGCAGTCACTGGCATACTGACAGCCCTCCACGATACGCCTTTGGGCACTGCATGGCTCACCTTGCTGGCAGAACCTTCGTTATCGGAGGAACTTACCCTGATTGAAGGCGAGCAGCGCACCCACTTCAGACAGATATTTGTCTACTGGAACACCACTGCAACCATGGAGACAGGCATCGACCAACTTCTCGGTTTTGTGTTTTTCACCAGCCTCGTCCGTGGAAGAAAACCAACACTACGTGAAATTACAGAGTTAATTCAGAGCGTTACAAGCCGATCATAAAAAGTAAAAGCCGCTCTCCTCTTGGTGAAGACACTTGATTGGCACTTGTACACCCTCCTGAGGCAATAAGATTGCACCTCGCAAGAACGGGCAATTTCCGCGGGCCGAGGTTGTCGAGCAAACACAGCATTCTTCCTGACCTTGCTTTGTTTGTGCGGCGCAATTCATTGTTTCATTGAGGGTAATATAATGAAAATCAAATCCATCGCTGTTGCAGCAGCCATTGCAGGTGCAGCCCTGTCCGCAACCACATTCGGCGCATTCGCTGATGAAATCTCCACTTACACCTCTGGTGGCTACGCAATTGGCGGCACCGATCCAGTTGCATATTTCACTGAAAACAAGCCTGTTCAGGGTAAAGCAGAATTCACCGCGCAGTACGACGGCGTAACTTGGAAATTCTCCAGCGCTGAAAACCGCGACAAGTTCGTTGCTGACCCAGTTAAGTTCGCTCCTCAGTACGGCGGCTGGTGTGCAGTTGGTGCATCCTTCGGCAGCAAGCTTGAAACCAAGCCAGAGCTCTGGGACATCGTTGACGGCAAGCTCTACCTCAACGCCCATGATGGTGCAGTGAAGCGCATGCAGTCCCGCACAATCGAAACCATCACCAATGCAGATGCGAACTGGGTTGATATCCGCGACGTTCCTGCAGACAAACTCTAAGTTTCCATCAGCGCATATGCTGCAGGTAGGCGATGCCTAGCGCCTATTCCGATATCTCCCCAATTCTCATGGCAGCATATGCGTTGAGCCCTAGAGAAAGCCGCAGATCTTCTGTGGCTTTCTTTCGTTTGGGGAGCAGTTCCCCGAAAAACCTCGCCCTACAAATTTACTCAGCACCTCCAGCAAGTTACCTCGCTCCGCACATGCCTTACAGCGAGTAATCCACGGTCTCACAACCAGTTCGCAAAACGGTGATGAAGCGTTATTGGCCTTCCTCCCGCCATTCCCGCATATTGAATTCAAGACATAGATAAAAACAGGTGCCTCCCCATAAGCACCTGGTAAACCAAACAGGCCAGACTTGGCTTTACATATCAGCCCGAAGGAGTTGCCCATGCCGATCAAATCTTCAGTTCTTGCAGTTGGACTTGCCCTGTCAGCAATTGTAACTGTTCCGATGACGGCAATGGCCGATGAAATTACCAACTTCGTGGAAGAAGGTTATGCAATCAAAGGAACAGATCCTGTTGCTTACTTCACTGAAGGCAAGCCAGTTGCAGGCAAAAAAGAGTACTCCACGCAGTACCAGGATGTGACCTGGCTGTTCTCATCTGCAGAAAACCTCGACAAGTTTAAAAAGGATCCGGCTAAGTACGCGCCTCAGTACGGTGGCTGGTGTGCAACTGGTGTGAGCTTCGGAGTGAAAATTCCGATCCAGCCAGAGCAGTGGAAGATCGTTGACGGCAAACTTTACCTGAATGCCCATGCAGGTGCCCAGCGTCACTTCCTCAAAGACCCGAACGCTTCCATCGCCCGGGCAAATGAAAACTGGCCAACGATCATTCACACGCCAGAAGCTGACCTTTAAGCGAACCCAACCCAAGCTCCCTTGAAAGCCCATTCCAGTCACGCGTGCCCCCAACAAAGCGTGACCCCGCGGTGAAAGTAAAAAAACGCGGAATGTGTCCCTTTCAAACTCAAAAGGCCTCAGTTCACGCTGAGGCCTTTTCTTGTTTAAGCAGTGCGTGTCCGGTCAGGATGCAGTCACATTGTTGTTCACCGTCACTGTTTCACCCGGCTTCAGCTCAGCCACACGAAACGCATCATCTCCCATACATTCAGTAAACTGATCCGCACTCTGATCGAGGATTGGGAAGGTGCCATAGTGGCAAGGAATAATAGTCTGGAACTCAAAGTAACGCTGACAGGCCATAGAAGCTGTCCGCCCTCCCATGGTGAAGCGATCACCAATCGGCACGATACCGATCTGAGGCCGGTAAATCTCGTTGATCAGCTCCATATCGGAGAAGATATCCGTATCCCCCATATGTAACAGTGTTGGCTCATCCTCAGCCATCACCACCACACCTGCAGGGTTCCCCAGATACACATCCGCAACGCTGCCTTCAGTATCAAAAGAACAAGCCGAACTGTGCACTGCATTGGTCAGCGCAACGCCGAACGGTCCCATGTTCACGCAACCGCCGTGGTTCATGGGGTTGATCTTCTCAATCCCCTTATCCTGCGCCCACATGCAAATTTCCCAGTTTGCAGTCAGCGTCGCACCGGTGGCTTTCAGAATATCGATGGTATCGCCCACATGGTCATCATGGCCGTGGGTCAGAAGAACGTGGTCTACACCTTCACTTGCCTGCTCAACACTCATCCCTTCAGGAAAGCTCGGATTGCCAGACAAGAACGGGTCAATCAGCAATGTTGCCCCGGGAATGTGAACCTTGAAAGCAGAATGGCCCAGAAACTGTAAATCCATACTACCAATCCCCCTATGCGGTACGCCAAAAACCGGCGCCCTCCATGATGACTAAAATATTATCTAGACTAGTAGGGATTTGGTTACACAACCCTTAAATGTAACTGATCAAAGGCAAAACACCGACCAATGCCTCTAAGAGATCTGCCAGTCGATCTCTTTAAGACCATGCTCTCGCAAATATGCATTGGTTTTAGAGAAAGGAGCTGACCCAAAGAAGCCGCGCCGTGCAGAAAGTGGAGATGGATGCGCACTCATCAAAACCAGATGCCTGCTCTCGTCAATCAGCTCCAGTTTCTTCTGCGCATGTGCCCCCCACAGGATAAACACCAGATGCTCCCGTATTTCTGAAAGGCCCTTGATCGCAGCATCTGTGAATGGTGCCCATCCCTTCTTGGCATGAGATCCAGCCTTCGCCTCCTCCACACTCAAAGACGTGTTCAACAACAACACACCTTGCTCTGCCCAATGGGTCAGACAGCCATGAGAGGCCGGAGCAAACCCGAGATCACTCTCCAGCTCCTTGTAGATGTTGCGAAGAGACGGAGGCAGCTTGACGCCTTTGCGAACCGAAAAGGAAAGCCCATGCGCCTGCCCTTCTCCGTGATAAGGATCTTGCCCAAGAATAACGACGCGAACATCACGCAGCGCAGCCGCCTCAAAAGCTGCATAACACTCAGCAGCAGGCGGATAGACAGTCTTGCCTGCGGCAGCTTCCGCATCCAGAAAGGCCTGAAGCTTCTGAAAGTATGGCTTCGCCATCTCAGGAGCCAAAATACCCTGCCATCCCGCTTCAAACTGCACCTGTGTCACGCCTGTCTCCACCTGCTCAATGTTCTTGTGTCCATACCTTTACCAGAACAGCTGCCCATCAGTTCTTCTGGAAACAGCATGTCCCCGAGAAAAATATGGATTACCCGCTTGGCGTTGCTCGCAAGCCGTGCTAACTCGCCGCCATGGCAAATGATCCTTCACTTTCTCTCGAAGATTTCTGCGACGCGCTTTACGACGATGATCGCCTGATCGGTATCGACCTTGGCACCAAAACCATTGGTCTTGCTCTCACCGATTCCGGTCGACAGATCGCATCACCGCTGGAAACCATCAAGCGCAAGAAGTTCACGCAAGACGTGGAGCGTCTGCTCGATCTTTGTCATGAGCACGGTGTCTACGGCCTTGTTATCGGCCTCCCTCTCAACATGGATGGCACCGAAGGCCCACGCTGTCAGGCAACCCGCGCCTTCGTACGCAACCTCGCTCAGAAGACAGAAATCCCAATCACATACTGGGATGAGCGCCTCTCAACGGCAGCCGTGACCCGAACGCTCATCGAAGCCGACCGCTCCCGCGCCCGCCGCGCCGAACTCGTCGACAAGATGGCCGCTACATACATCCTGCAGGGCTTCCTCGACCGCGTAAACTATGGCGGCACCTCGCTCTTCGACGAAGAGTAGACACCTGCACCAACAACACTTGAGAAAATTTAAGGCGCCCTGCGCTTTACCACTCTGTTTTTTTCAGGCTACGTGAATAGACGGATACGCGCGTCAACGCGCTCTTTCTCCATCCACTTGCAAAGACAGTTTTCGTCTGAGCAACAGCCTGAAAAGCACACGCATGTTTTCTGCCCTGTCAGCCATCATCTCTGTCCTGCTCCTCACAGCCACAGGATGGTTCCTCCGCCACCGCAATCTCATTCCGAGAGAACGCTGGAGCGGTATGGAAGATCTGGCTTACTGGGTTCTGTTCCCCGCCATCATCCTGATCAACGTGGGAACCTCCGACTTTTCAGCGATGCCAGTCATCGAGATCACCATCTCAGTCCTGGGAACCTTCTCAATACTGGCAGTGCTCTGCCTCGTGCTTCAACCAGTCCTCAAACAGAAGTTCGAGATCTCAGGTCCGCGCTTCACCTCAATCTTTCAGGGTGTCGTGCGCTGGAATGGGTTCGTTGCCATGGCGATTGCAGCCAACAGCTTCGGGGATGAAGGCGTGGCGCTGGTCGCTGTAATCATGGCGATCATGATCCCGGCTGCTAACCTGCTCTGCGTGCTCATCTTGTCCATATATGCAGGAGGCTCTGCGCCTTCACCTAAGTTGCTGGCAAGAGAGCTAATCAAGAACCCCTTCATTATCAGCGTGGCAGCAGGTGGATTGATCAACGCCTCGGGCGGCCAGATCCCTGAAGTGATCGCCAACTACCTGACATTTTTGGGAAGTGCTGCTCTACCGATTGCAGTGCTATGTGTCGGCGCTGCGTTGGATCTAGGCGCTCTGCGTCGTCCCGGCCCAGCGCTCACATCTGCGCTCTTGCTGCGCAACGTACTTGCCCCCGGCATTGCCTTAAGCTTTGCGCTCACACTTGGACTGGACGAAATCTCAGCAACCATCGTTACGCTGGTCTTCTCTGTTCCAGCAGCTGGCGCGAGTTATGTTCTGGCAAAAAAAATGGGCGGCGATGCTAAACTGATGGCCGAAATTCTGACCCTTCAGACAGTCGCCGCCGCAATCACTATTCCAGCGTGGTTACTGGTCGTGGCTTACTTGATTGGGTAAAGCCACTCCAGAATGCCCATCGCATCATAACGCGCATCCAGCATGCCATAGCTTGAACGCCACTGGCCTGCCATGCGGGTTTCGATAAACGCATTGGCAATCGCAGCAGGAGCAACTTCCTTCAGCGCAGCAGCAGCAGCCGTAATCGCCAACTGTTCAGTCAGCAGACGTGCACCGCCCTCGTCTTCCAGACAAGTCCGTGCAGCAGCCTGCAGCACTTCAACAGAAACCTTGCCAGCAGGACCAAGATCCGCCTCCAGCATGCCCAGAACGTTCATAAAGCTGTCTGGTGTACGGTGCATTGCCCGCAGCAGATCCAGCGCCATGATGTTGCCAGAACCTTCCCAGATGCTGTTCACAGGTGCTTCACGGTAGATACGGGCCATATCGTGGTCTTCCACGTAGCCGTTACCACCCAGACATTCCATCGCCTCAGCCGCAACGTTTTCTGCACTCTTACAGATCCAGTACTTGGCCGCAGGTGTGATGATCCGCAGGAAGTCAGCTGCCTGACTGTCCTCACCTTCCTGATCCATGCAATGCGCTAGCTTAAGCGCAAGCGCCTCACTGGCTGCCATGTCCAGCGACATATCCGCCAGAACACGTTGCATCAAAGGCTTCTCGATCAGACGAGCACCAAACGCGCTGCGATTGGAGGTGTGATGAACCGCTCTGGAAATCGCCGCACGCATAAGCGCAGCAGAACCAATGCAGCAGTCGACACGGGTCGGCGTCACCATCTTCAAAATGGTTTTGATGCCTTTACCTGCTTCACCAACAAGGAAGCCGACAGCATTGTTGAACTCAACCTCTGAAGACGCGTTGGACTTGTTGCCCAGCTTGTTCTTCAGACGCTGGAAGTCCAGCCCATTCACTTCACCGCTTTCAAGAATACGCGGTACGAGGAAACAGGTCGGCCCTTCTTCCAGCTTCGCCAGCACGAGGAACGCATCACACATCGGCGCAGAGAAGAACCATTTGTGGCCGTTGATCACGTAAGTATCGTCAGAAACCTTCTCCGCGCGTGTGATGATCTGACGCAGATCAGAACCGCCCTGCTTTTCAGTCATGCCCATGCCAAGGCTGACGCCCATCTTCTGGCTGGCAGGACGGAAGCGCTGATCATACTTGCGACTTAAAATGCGCTCGTTCCAGACTTCGGCAAGCTCAGGAGCCTGTGTCAGAGCCATGGCAGACGCATTGGTCATGGTCACCGGACAAAGATGCCCGCCTTCCACCTGGCTCATCACGAAATACTTGCGGGCGCGGTTATAAAACGCACGATCTCCACCCGGCTCCATGGACTCGACGGACGCACTGTGCAGGCCAGCTTCAAACGAGCGGCGCATCAGCGCATGGTAGGAAGGGTGAAACTCGACAACATCAAGGCGGCGACCATATGGATCGTGTGTTTTAAGCACCGGTTCATTAACATTTGCCAATCTGCCCAGATCCAGTGCATCTGCGGCTCCACACTGCTCACCAAACTTGATAAGCTCTTCGCGTGCAGAATCGTTGGACCCTGTTCCACCCAGATCAGCAAGGAGAATTGGATCACTCTCGGCAAGGTTGTATCCACAGTATGGAGGGGCCTGATTAATTACCCCTGTCGTCATAGTGGCTTGTGAAACTTTATCCATTTTTCCTCCCGCGAGTTGCCCCAGCGATTTTGATAGGTTACCGCGCACGTTGCAACTGCGATTTGCACAATAAAAACTATACATCCGTTGAGCTCTTTACGAACTCGGTGTTTCTGCCTATAGAAGGGTCTTCGATGAGCAAGAATATCACACATCGATCCTCAGCGTTCCCGCATCGCCATCTCCTCGGTATCGAGGGATTGCAGCCTCCCCACATTAATTACCTTTTGGACCTTGCAGACGAAGCCGTCGAAGTCTCCAGACAGGTAGAAAAGCAGAAAGCTGTTCTGCGTGGGCGAACGCAAATCAACCTCTTCTTTGAGGCTTCCACCCGCACCCAATCTTCTTTTGAGCTTGCAGGCAAGCGTCTGGGCGCGGATGTGATGAACATGTCGGTCTCCACCTCATCGGTGAAGAAAGGGGAAACCCTGATCGACACGGCTGCAACCCTGAACGCAATGCGTCCTGACTTGCTGGTTGTTCGCCACCACGCCGCAGGTGCAGTTCACCTGCTGGCTCGCAAAGTCGGTTGCGCGGTCGTCAACGCCGGTGACGGCCCTCACGAACACCCAACTCAGGCTCTGCTGGATGCCTTGACCATCCGCCGCCACAAAGGAACCCTTGGTGGTCTGACAGTAGCCATTTGCGGCGACATCCGCCATTCCCGCGTCGCGCGCTCCAACATCATCCTTCTCTCCAATATGGGAGCCGCGTGCGTGTCATAGCTCCCTCTACACTACTGCCCTCTGGTATTCATAGTATGGGCGTAGAAGTATTCACAGACATGCGCGAAGGACTGAAGGGTTGCGACATCGTCATGATGCTGCGTTTGCAACGCGAACGTATGAGCGGCGCCTTTGTACCATCTGTTCGTGAGTATTTCCGTTACCACGGTCTGGACTCGGAAAAACTCTCCTACGCCAAGCCCGATGCTCTGGTCATGCACCCCGGCCCGATGAACCGTGGTGTTGAGATCTCAGCAGAAGTCGCAGATGGTCCGCAAAGCCTGATCCGTGAGCAAGTGGAGATGGGCGTTGCCATACGCATGGCCGTGCTTGAAGCCCTCGCTCAAAACCTCCCTGACAACGTGTAAGAAGGACAAGCGCATGATCAAGAATGTGAACCCGCTGGTCCTGACAAACGCCCGCATCATCGACCCTGCCAACGGTGTTGACGAAGCCGGTGCAGTGTTCGTTCAGGACGGAAACATCGTCGCTGCCGGTGCAGATGCCCTCAATCAGGGCGCTCCGGAAGGCGCAAAAACCATCGACTGTAACGGCGCTGTCGTCGCGCCTGGCCTCATCGACATGGGCGTCAGCGTTGGCGAACCTGGCGCTGAACACCGCGAAACGTTGGAAAGCGCCAGCCGCGCAGCTGCCATTGGTGGTGTAACAACCATCCTCACCAGCCCGAATACGGACCCGGTGATTGATGACCCTGCGCTGGTAGACTTCATGCTCCGCCGCGCCCGCGACACCGCCATCGTCAACGTCCACCCAATGGCCGCCCTCACAAAGGGACTGGCTGGCAAGGACATGAGTGAGATCGGCCTGCTCAAGGAAGCAGGCGCAATCGCCTTTTCCAACGACAGACTGCCAATCACCAACTCCTCTGTTCTGGTCCGCCTGCTGACCTATGCCCGCGACTTCGATGCGCTGGTGGTGCATCAGGCGCAGGACAAGGATCTGGCAGGCTCCGGCGTTATGAACGCAGGCTTGCGTGCTTCATGGCTGGGTCTGGGCGGCATTCCACGCGAGTCCGAGTTCGTCGCAATCGAACGCGACATGCGCCTCGTTGCCATGGCTAAGGGCAAATATCACGCCCGCCTGATCTCCTGCCCGCAAAGTGCAGAAGCCATCCAGAAAGCCAAGGACGAAGGCCTGAACGTCACTGCTGGCATCTCCATCAACCACCTGACGCTCAACGAAAACGACATCGGTCCATACCGGACATTCCATAAGATGTCGCCACCGCTGCGTACGGAAGATGATCGTCAGGCCATGGTCGAGGCACTGGCAAACGGCACAATCGACATCATTATGTCGGATCACAACCCACAAGATGTGGAAACTAAGCGTCACCCCTTTGCAGAAGCCGAAGATGGTGCTTTAGGGCTGGAAACAATGCTTGGAGCTGGAATGCGCCTCGTTCTGAATGAGGACATCTCACTCTCCAAACTGCTTGCAACAATGACCTGCAATCCAGCGGACCGTCTTGGTCTTCCTGCCGGTCGCCTGTCCAAAGGCGCACCAGCGGACCTGATCATTTTCGATCCGCAAAAGCCATGGATTGTAGAAAAAGAGAAAATTCGGTCCCGCTCAAAGAACACGCCTTTCGAGGATGAAACTTTAACAGGCCGGGTTTTGACAACCATTGTTGCAGGCGGCATCCTAGATCATGACGCAATTTAACGCGCTCTTCTGAACAGCCTCAAAAGCTCAGAACAGATCCCGCGTTACGCAAGAAAGTTTAAAGCAGTGTGCTCAGCCAAGCGGCAAGGCACACTGCTTTAATGCAACAACTGGAGAACACCCGTGCCTGATCCAATCAGCTGGTCCCTTGATTTACCCTACTATCTGGCTGCATTGGCCTTTGGCTATTTACTAGGCTCCATTCCGTTTGGCCTGCTCTTCACAAAAATGGCAGGCCACGGCGATATCCGGAACATCGGCTCCGGCAACATCGGCACCACCAACGTGCTGCGCACTGGCAGCAAAAAGCTGGCTGCCCTCACCCTACTCTGCGACGCCCTCAAAGGCACATTCGCCATTATTCTCATCAGCCTTTACATGGGCAATGATGCAGCCCTGATCGCAGGTCTCGGCGCATTCCTTGGCCATCTTTTCCCGGTCTGGCTGAAGTTCAAAGGTGGCAAAGGCGTTGCAACGTATATCGGCATCCTGCTTGGCATCTTCTGGCCAGTTGGCGTCATCTTCATCGCCATTTGGATCGCCACCGCCTACATCACCAAGTTCTCATCCCTGTCAGCACTAGTGGCAAGCCTTGTCACTCCCTTTATTCTGCTGGCTTTCGATCAATGGCAAATTGCGCAAATGATGGGAATACTCAGCATATTGCTATGGGCAAAACATCACGAGAACATTGCCCGCCTGCTGAAAGGCAAGGAAAGCAAGATCGGTTCCAAAGGATGAGTTGAATGGAGACAGCCACCAAAAGCCGGGCACCACACTTAAGTGACACCCAACGGCTCGCGTGGCTTCGTCTCATACGCTCCGAAAATGTAGGTCCAAGAACCTTTCGTGAGCTCCTCAATCATTTCGGTTCAGCACAGGCAGCACTCGATGCCCTGCCAGAGCTCTCAAGAAGAGGCGGTAAGAAATCTTATCGCCTTTTTTCAAAGGACAAAGCCGAAGCAGAATTGGCTGCCCTTTATAAGATAGGCGCTCGCCTCATTGCTTTAGGCGAGCCAGCCTACCCACCTCTCCTCAGACATATAGACGCGCCGCCGCCTTTATTGGCCGTTCGAGCCAGAGACCCGCTCCAGCAGGAACTCACCGGAACGCAGAAAACACTGGCTATCATCGGCGCCCGCAACTGCTCCGCGGCTGGAGCCAAGTTTGCGACCCAGCTGGCAGGTGAACTATCAACTCAAGGCTTCACGATTATCTCCGGTCTCGCCCGCGGCATCGACAGCGCCGCACACCATGCCGCACTATCTTCAGGCACCATCGCAGCCTTCGCTGGCGGCATCGACACAGTCTATCCCAAAGAAAATCTGGAACTTTTTTCATCCATGATTGCCACCAATGGTGCTGCGATCTCCGAAATGCCCATCAGCTGGCAGCCGCGAGCACGAGATTTCCCCCGTCGCAATCGTCTTATCTCGGGAATGTCATTGGGTGTCATCTTAATTGAAGCCGCTGAAAAATCCGGCTCTCTCCACACCGCCCGCTACGCGTTAGAGCAGAACCGTGAGATCCTTGCAGTTCCCGGCTCACCGTTAGATCCGCGCTCTGTAGGCGCCAATAAACTGATCCAGCAAGGCGCCGCCCTAGTTCAGTCTGTTGATGATGTACTGGATATCATGGAGCCTAAAATCTCCATGTCTCTGCCCTTACATCAGGGCATTGAAGAGCCCACAATGTGTTGGCCCGAGCTGGACAGCCCTGACACCAGCAGCCTTTCTCCCCCACCTAACGCCAACGAACAAGACAGACAAGCAGTCATCGATGCCTTAAGCGAAACACCCATAGATCAGGACGAACTGCTGCGTTTCACAGGCGTTTCCTTGCAAACGCTTCAGCTCATCCTGTTGGAAATCGAACTGGCTGGGCGACTAGAACGGCACAAACCCAACAAGCTTTCCATGATCCACGCAGGCACCACATAATAATGTGGGTGATCACTCCGCGTCTAAAGCTGCATCGGCCAGCTCAGAAGGCTCTTCATCCTCGGAAGTTCTGCCAGATCGCGCTTCAGCTTCCTTCTGCGCAAGCAGCAATAAGTACCCAAGCAGATCCAACCTGTGTGTTCGCGCCATGTCACTCAATTCACGACACATTTTGGCGCAGTACTCGGCCACATCGTGAGTTTCGATTGTTCTGTCATTTTTCGGCAACGGGTATTTACGCAAGCTTTTTAACCTTCTTATGCAACCATGACACAAGCCTCACATGGCAAAAAGCGCTTTGCAATCTGAGGGTTATAGCAATTAATGCAATTACCTTAGGTTGTATATTTTATCAAGCACAACCAAAATATGACCCAAGGAAAATTAAGGGAGTGGCTTTTCCGCTCTTGACCAATTGATCTGAAAAGGCCATTTGACAGCCGCGAAGTCATCCGAGATTGTGTCGGTTCGACTCATAAAACGGTTTTTGATTTATCAATTCCAAGACGAGATTTACGCGAAAGCCAGGAAATCAATGAACGTAGTCATTGTGGAATCACCGGCGAAAGCCAAGACCATCAACAAATATCTGGGCAAGGACTATACAGTTCTGGCGTCCTACGGCCATGTGCGTGATCTGCCTCCGAAGGACGGCTCCGTATTGCCGGACGACGACTTTGCCATGTCCTGGTCTGTGGATTCCAAATCTCAAAAGCGCCTGTCGGAAATCGCCAGCGCGGTGAAGGAGGCTGACCGCCTTATTCTCGCAACTGACCCCGACCGCGAAGGGGAAGCCATTTCCTGGCACGTCTTGGAAGTTCTGAAAAAGAAACGCGTCCTGAAGGACAAGAAGATTGAGCGCGTGGTTTTCAACGCGATCACCAAAAGTTCCATTCTGGAAGCGATGAAAAATCCGCGCGAACTGGATGAGCCGCTTGTCGATGCTTATCTGGCCCGTCGCGCGCTAGATTATCTGGTAGGTTTCACCCTCTCTCCTGTTCTGTGGCGCAAACTACCGGGCGCCCGCTCCGCAGGTCGTGTGCAATCTGTTGCACTCCGCCTTGTGTGTCAGCGTGAGAACGAGATCGAAACATTCCAGTCACAGGAATACTGGTCTATTCTGGCAAACCTGAACACACCGGAAAACGCTCCGGTGCAGGCACGCCTGACTGGCTTTGACGGCCAGAAAATCACACGTCTCGACATTAAGAACGAGCAGGAAGCCACCACAATCAAGCAGATGCTTGATGGAGCAAGCTTCCAGGTTTCTAACGTTGAGAGCAAGCCACAACGCCGCAATCCATACGCGCCGTTCACCACCTCCACCCTTCAGCAGGAAGCTTCCCGCAAGCTCGGCTTTGCAGCAGCACGCACCATGCAGGTTGCGCAGAAGCTTTATGAAGGCGCCAACATTGGCGGTGAAACAACCGGCCTGATCACCTATATGCGTACCGATGGTGTGCAGATCGCTCAGGAAGCTATCACAAGCGCCCGCGGTGTTATCGCATCCCGTTACGGCGATGAGTATGTGCCTGAAAAACCGCGCATGTACTCTTCCAAAGCGAAAAACGCTCAGGAAGCGCACGAAGCGATCCGCCCGACCGATCTGACCCGTCATCCGCGTGACATGGCAAAGTTCCTCGACGAAGACGGCGCACGTCTTTACGAGCTGATCTGGAAGCGTACCATCGCCTCCCAGATGGAATCTGCCGTTCTGGAACGCACTACCGTAGACATTGATGCAGTGAACGGCGCCAAGAAAGCTGCCCTGCGCGCATCTGGTTCTGTTGTTCGCTTCGACGGCTTCCTCACCCTTTATCAGGAAGGTAAGGATGATGAGGAAGACGAAGAAAGCAAGCGCCTACCACCGATGACACGAGGCGACAGCCTTGGTCGCAAAGGTATTGAAGCCAACCAGCACTTCACAGAACCTCCACCACGCTTCACCGAAGCAACATTGGTGAAGAAGATGGAAGAGCTCGGCATTGGCCGCCCATCCACCTATGCTGCAACACTGCAGACCCTGCGTGATCGCGGCTATGTGGAACTGGACAAAAAGCGCCTGATCCCTCAGGACAAAGGCCGCCTGGTAACTGCATTCCTTGAGGACTTCTTCAACCGCTATGTGGAGTACGACTTCACCGCGAGCCTTGAAGACCAGCTCGACAAGATTTCAGCCGGTGATCTGGAGTGGAAAGCCGTTTTGCGTGACTTCTGGAACCCGTTCCACGAAATTTGTGATGAGGTGATCAAGCGCTCCAACACCGAAGTGCTGGATGCGTTGAACGAAACCCTCAAAGCACACGTCTTCCCGGACAAGGAAGATGGTTCTGATCCACGCAAGTGTCCGAAGTGTGATACCGGTCGCCTGTCTTTGAAAGTCTCCCGCTTCGGCGCGTTTGTTGGCTGCTCCAACTACAACAAAGACAAAAAAGACGGCAAAGAGCCAAACGAGAACCCACCGCACTGCGATTACACCCGTCAGCTCACCTCCGGTGGAGATTCTGATGCTGGAGCAGCTGCAGATGGACCACAGGTTCTGGGTATCGATCCGGAAACAGGTTTGGAAGTCTCCTTGCGTACCGGCCGTTTTGGCCCATATGTACAGCTGGGCGAAGAAGCAAAACCAAAGCGCTCTTCCCTGCCACGCGGCTGGAGCGTTGCCGATCTGGATCTGGAAAAAGCTCTTCAGCTTCTTTCCCTGCCACGCGAAGTCGGTACGCACCCGGAAGATGGCAAGACCATTTCCGCAGGTCTGGGCCGTTTCGGTCCGTTTGTCCTGCACGATGGTACCTACGCCAATCTGGATAGCCCGGACGAAGTCTTCTCTGTCGGCATCAACCGCGCCGTAACCCTGCTTGCTGAAAAGCGCGCAAAGGGTGGAGGCCGCGGAGCTGCCGCAAAACCACTCAAAGAGCTGGGCGACCACCCGGATGGCGGCGCCATCAACGTATACAGCGGTCGCTACGGCCCATACGTAAAGTGGGAAAAGATCAACGCAACCCTGCCAAAGGACGTTGCACCGGAAGCTGTCACGCTGGAGCAGGCCATTGAGCTTGTGAACGCAAAAGCAGCAACCAAAGGAAAGAAAAAAGCACCTGCTAAGAAGGCAGCTGCAAAGAAAACAACCGCCAAGAAAGCAGCGCCTAAAGGGGCACTGAAAGAGCTTGGCGACCATCCGGATGGTGGAGCGATGGAGCTGCGTGACAGTGGCCGCCTCGGTGTCCGGATCAAATGGGGCAAGGAGTTCGTCTCCCTGCCAAAAGGAACAGACCCGGAGACGGTAACCCGCGAACAGGCAATTGAGCTGATCAACGCGAAGAAGGGTTAAGATCCCCCCGTTACTCTCCGGATAACGAAACACGAGGGCTTCCGATCATCGGGAGCCCCTTTTCGCAGCGCATAAGCTGCACTGGATGAGATACATTGAGCCGAAAAAAGGCCGCTGAAAAAGACACAAGGGACCGGCAGAGATGCCATCCCGCGAAGACATTCTGAAGTTTATTGCCGACAATCCCGGCAAAGCTGGCAAACGCGAAATCGCCCGCCATTTTGGCATCGTCGGCGCAGCGCGCATCCCCCTCAAGCGAATGCTGAAAGATCTGGCCGAAAGCGGCCACATCGAGAAACGCCGGAAGCGCATGCTGCGTCCAGGCGATCTCCCTCCCGTCTTCGTTGTAAAAGTTACTGGCAGAACTGGCGACGGTGAGCTCCTCGGCATTCCGATGAACTGGGATGAAGAGCATGGCGAGCCGCCAAACGTCCTCGTCTTGCCGCAAAAGAACAAAAATAAATTCAACCCGGTTCCGGGTATTGGTGACCGCGCCCTTGTAAAGCTGATGGATGATCTGGATGGATCACCAGAAGCCGAGCACGTCGTGCGCGTGATGAAGCGCCTTGAAAACCACGACACCGACATCCTCGGCATCCTGCGCATCAACAAGGCAACCAAAGCCGCGACACTGGAACCGGTCGACCGCAAACAGCGCGAAATAGACGTGGATCCGCGCGAGCTACTGGACTCTGAAGACGGTGACCTCGTCAAAGTGGAAGTCCACAAAGTTGGCAGATACGGCACACCGCGTGGCCGCATCGTCAAACGCTTTGGCTCCACCACCTCAGAAATGGCTGTCTCCGAAATCGCGCTCCACACCCACGGCATTCGCAATGAGTTCCCGGGTGCGGTAATCGCAGAATCTGAGAACATCAAGCCTGTCGGCAGCAAAGGTCGTGAAGACTGGCGCGCGATCCCTCTGATCACCATCGACCCGGCAACAGCAAAAGACCACGACGATGCGGTCTACGCGCAGCTGGACGACAATCCAGAGAACGAAGGCGGCTGTATCGTCTACGTCGCTATTGCAGACGTGGCAGCTTACGTGACGCCCGGTTCCCCGATGGACAAGGAAGCACTGCTGCGTGGCAACTCGGTCTATTTCCCGGACCGCGTTATCCCGATGCTGCCAGAGCGCATCTCCAACAACCTGTGCTCCCTGCGCGAAAAAGAAGACCGCCCATCCATGGCAACACGAATGGTCTTCGACAAGAACGGTAAGAAGATCTCTCACTCGTTCCACCGCGTTATCATGCGCAGCGCTGCCAAGCTGTCTTATCAGCAGGCTCAAAAAGCCATTGATGGCGTAACAGACGATGTCACAGGACCGCTTCTGGAGCCAGTTCTCCAACCACTCTGGGCAGCCTATGAGATCCTGAAGCGTGGCCGCGACAAGCGCCAGCCGCTGGAACTAGACATCCCGGAACGCCGCATTCTGCTCAAAGAAGATGGTACCGTTGACCAGATCGTCGTCCCGGATCGTCTGGATGCCCATAAGCTCATCGAAGAGTGCATGATCCAGGCCAACGTGGCAGCCGCTGAAGAGCTGGAAAAACGCAAATCTGCCCTGCTCTACCGTGTGCATGACGCTTCAACGCCGGAAAAGCTGGAGAATCTGCGGGACTTCCTCTCTACACTGGACGTCAAGCTGCCTCACATCGGCGGCCTACGCGCATCCGTGTTCAACAACATCCTCGACAAGTTCAAGGACACGGCCAGCGCAACCATGGTGTCCGAGGTCGTGTTGCGTTCACAGGCACAGGCCGAGTACAACGCTGACAACATCGGTCACTTCGGCCTGAACCTTCGACGTTATGCACACTTCACATCTCCTATTCGTCGTTATGCAGATTTGATAGTGCACCGCGCTCTCATCCGCGCCCTCGGCCTTGGAGATGATGGCCTGCCTTACGGCATCGAAGAGAAGCTACCAGCCATCGCAGCTGAGATTTCTGCCGCAGAACGCCGGGCAATGCTGGCCGAACGCGAGACCATCGACCGCCTGATAGCCCTCTATCTGTGTGAACGGATTGGGGCAGAATTCTCCGGGCGAATTGCCGGAGTGACCAAATCAGGCATGTTCGTCAAGCTGCTACAAAATGGCGCAGACGGGTTCATTCCTGCATCTACCATTGGTATGGATTACTACGAATATGTAGAATCAGCTCATGCCCTTGTGGGCAGAGCAACTGGTGAAACCTACCAACTTGGTGATGCTGTGCAGGTCAAACTGGTAGAAGCCGCCCCATTTGCGGGGGCTTTGCGGTTTGAAATGTTGTCGAAAGGCAAATCCAAGGGCGAGGCAGCGGGACGGGTTGCTAAGCACAAGGTTGGCAAGCAAGAAACAAAAGCAAGCCAAAAGGTTTACGCCGGTCAAAAGACGGAAATAAGCGGAAGCTAGGTAATTTACGTGCGCTCCCCTGCATTTACGGGACGGGAAAGGCAGGTATAAATGAATACCCATCAAGATCGGAATACCGGAGAAGCGGTGCTGCGCGGTATGCGCTGCAAATGCCCTTCTTGCGGCGTTGGCTCCATCTTCAACGGCTACCTGAGCGTGAAGCAATCCTGCGACAACTGTGGTGAGGAGCTTCACCACCACCGCGCGGATGATGCCCCGCCCTATTTCACAATCTTTATCGTTGGCCACGTCGTTGTTGCGCTGGCCATGTGGGTAGAGATGGCCTACGTGCCGCCAATGTGGCTTCATATGGCTGTCTGGCTGCCTTTGACCCTCATCATGTCTCTCGCCTTCTTACGCCCCATCAAGGCGCTCTGGTTGGTTTGCAATGGGCACTACGTATGGATGGCTTTGCAACTGCAGGCAAAGCACCTAGTTTTGGCCCAACACGCGCCAATCAGAGGTAAGGAATGTCCACGGAAGACCTGACGAAAGAAGTCAAAGTTGAGCGAGCGGAAGAAAACAACGATCCGAGCGCTCAACCATTGAGGCCGAAAGACGCCTCCACACTGCTTATTCTGGATCGCAAGGAAGATGGTTCCCTGCACCTGCTCATGGGCAAACGCCACATGGCGCACAAGTTCATGCCGGGTAAGTTCGTGTTCCCAGGTGGCCGCGTTGATTCCGAAGACAGCCGCGTAAAATATGTTCGCGACTATCATCCAGACGTACTGGCCAAACTGAACTACGACAAAAAGCAGATTAAAACGGAAAGCCGCCTACGCGCACTGGCAATTGCCGCCATTCGCGAAACCTATGAGGAAGCGGGCCTTTTCGTTGGCACCAAAACCGAGGGCAACAGCGAACCTGCTGGTCCGGGCTTTGAGGCTTTCGACGAGCTGGGCATCCAGCCAGATCTTGAGCCACTGCGCTTCGTGGCACGTGCAATCACCCTCCGGGCAGAACACGCCGCTTTGACGCACGCTTCTTCGCTGTCTGGGCAGACCAGATCGCGCACAAGCTGGAAACAGGCATCGGCCCGACAGAAGAGCTGGAAGAACTCCAGTGGTTACCAATCGAGCAATGCAAAGAGCTGGACTTGCCACGCATCACTCTCGCTGTTCTGACAGACTTGGAGAACCGACTGGCGAAAGACCCTGAACTTTCCCCGAATGGTCCGGTTCCATACTACTACTGGAAGAACGACGGCTTCGCGCGCGAAGAAATCTAATTCAGAATACCCAAGGCGCAACAAACATATATCACTGTGATGCTATGTGTTGCGCCTTACACTTTTCCTGATAGAAGCATTTACAGCATATTCCCGAAAAGTGATTTCGGTTTTCGGATGAGAATATGCGCATGAAAATGATTTGATGCATGATGTGCGAGTGCATATGAGCTCATTATGCTGCAAATCACTTGCTCGTATCGAGCTTAAAATGCAGTTGTGTAAATGGTTCAGTTATCGGGCACGCTAGCCAGCTCCCTCTCCCCCAGACAGGTCCGCGGCATCATTGCCGCCATCGCAGCGATTACCGCTGTTGGCCTTTCCCTGTCCGCAAGCCTTCCTCTTCTGGCACTCACGCTTGAGTATCGCGGCATCAGTGACACATGGATCGGGATCAACACCGCCTTCTCAGGCGTTGCCTCCATTGTCGCCACCCCAGTTGGTCCGTATCTCGCCCGTAAGCTGGGCACACCTCAGGCCCTTCTGATAAGCCTGTTGGTTGCGGGTTTCTCGCTACCCTTCTTCTTTGTGCTTGAAAACTTCTGGGCATGGTTCCCGCTGCGCCTGCTGTTCCATGGCGCAACCACCTCGGCCTTCATTCTCTCAGAGTTCTGGATCAACGCTCTGGCTCCTTCCAAGCACAGAGGCTTCCTGATGGGCGTCTATGCGACAGTGCTCGCGCTAGGCTTTGCTTCAGGCCCACTGGTGCTCGCCTATGCTGGCACGACAGGCGCACTTCCGTTCCTTCTGGCTGGCGCTGGCATCATCATTGCAGCTCTACCTGTCCTCGTCGGCTTCAACGCAGCACCGAGGATCGAAAGCAAAGCAACTTCAAAGCTCTACGCCTTTTTGTGGATAGCTCCAGCAGCCACCCTGGCCGGATTTGTCTTTGGAGCTGTGGAACAATCCGGTATCTCCCTGCTCCCTCTGTTCGGCCTCAAGATCGGCCTGACAGCAGAAACAGCGACCCTGCTCGTCTCTGCAATGGCAGCTGGCAACATGGTGCTGCAGATCCCTTTACGGCATGCTGTCAGACCGCATGAACCGCCGCCACCTACTCATCTATTGCGGTGCGTTTGGCGTTGTTGGTGCACTGCTCATGATCCCACTATCCGGCAGTTTCTATGGCATTTGCGCCCTTCTCTTCGTTTGGGGCGGCGTGGTTGCAGGTCTCTACACCGTGGGCCTCACACATCTGGGCGCACGCTTTGACGGCGCTAATCTGGCATCCGCAAATGCGGCCTTTGTCCTCATGTATTCCATTGGACAATTAGTGGGGCCTGCCTCTACGGGTCTTGCTCTTTCCACGTGGGGAGCCGATGGACTACCACTGGTATTTGCAGGATTCTTGGGCGCATACGTAATTATATGCCTGATAAGGGGGACAAGACTGGGCGCAGCCCGCTAATGCATCTTGACTTTAGCCCTGTGATTAGTAATGTGCGCGCTGAATTCCCAAAGTTTCACCGGAAGCGCACCCTACCCCGAAGCGAAGGTGTGAGGGTGCCACCGGGACAAACAAAACAACCGGCCACTTTCAAAAGGCCGAAAACAGACAGGATCCTTAGCGATGGCCAAGGCGACCACCATTAAGATCAAGCTGCAGTCCACTGCGGACACCGGCTACTTCTACGTGACCAAAAAGAACTCCCGCACCATGACCGAAAAAATGGTGAAGCGTAAGTACGACCCAGTCGTAAAGAAGCACGTTGAGTTCAAAGAAACCAAGATTAAGTAAGTCTTGGCTTCAGCTGAATTTTCAAAAAAGGCGTTTGCATTTTGCAAGCGCCTTTTTTGTATGCGCAGCACCGACAATCAGGCGGAACCCCCTTCTTAAAACAGAGATATTCAGGAGTAAAAGCACCCCACCTGCTCGCGCGCTCCCGCGCCGCCTCACTCAATTGTCAGGGGTAGACAACATTTCCTCACACAAGATGATTTTGACTGAGTATAGTCCCGTCAACACGGTCATTTCCGCTTCAATTTCAAAGAGAATTGGCCTTACCAAAAACTTTGACACATAACGAACTGCCCCAGACTGAATGACGGATCACACCACCTTAAAACCCATCCCGTTCTCACCACACACCATCTCATCCGCGCAGGCGAACACTGCCCAGCGCACAGCATGCGCTTGCACAGCAATGTCTCATTCTGTTGATGGGGAAGAGAATTGGTGGCCGGCGAGAACCGGATGACACGAGGAGGCCACTCAGAACCCGTTTACTCGCCGGCCAACCCCACGGACCCAGGAGATGCGGCGGACCTGAGCGCTCCGTAGGGAGTCTATCTGGCAGTATTGCTGGGATTTGTTCAATCAACCAAGAGCCAATACTGCGATCTTGCAGTCATTAATTTCATGAAGCAGATGATATCGTATATCACCATCGCAACATTTACGACTTTAGTAAAGCTTTAAGGTAATTGCGCTCCTGAAAATGGAGGGGATTCTTGACCTATACACAACAAAAGGAAAGAAACCGCCGTTTTTCAAGAGGCAACCACACAGAAACCCTGCAGTTCCAGCAAGACTCACTCGGTGATTTCATCTAGTTTCAAAGACCTACGACTTTTGATGTGAGTCTTTCATCCAGTGAAAACTGACAATCTCAAGCAGAATACTAAAGCGTTGCTTCCCGATAGTTTGCAAACCTGCAACTTCTAGCTGAACACAATTTACCAATTAACCACAATCAAAAATAATCACGGTTGTTTTATGTGTCCTGCAAGAAGCCTGAAACGGTCTCAAGGAAATTACCCACGGAGATCGGCTTGGAGATATAAGCCTCACACCCACCCTGACGGATGCGCTCCTCATCGCCCTTCATGCAAAAGCCGTTACCGCGATCACAGGAATGATCTTCAGCTCATCATCCTCTTTGATCCACTTGGTCACTTCAAGCCCCGAAACTTCGGGCAACTGAATATCCATCAGGATCAGATCCGGTTTATGTGCACGAGCAAGCTCAAGCGCCTCCATCCCATTGCGAGATTGTAAGGTCGCGTAGCCATGAGCCTCAAGCAGATCGTTAAACAGCTTCATGTTGAGTTCGTTGTCTTCAACAATCAGCACGGTCTTTTGCATCAGTTCAGTCCTGCACAGAATGCTGCCCCAAAAATGGTTTAGCCATAAATAAAGGTGTGATGCAGCCGCCCTGCGACTGGCATTGGAACAAGTCCCACACTAAATTTCCTGCTACATAGTTAATTCGGATTCGTTTCAGAAAGGCAAACACCAATGAATTTAGGCAAAACCGGCAGTTTGACCGAAGATACTGCACAGGAAATTGCAATTGGTGCCCTATCATTTCTAAGCAGCGACCCGGAACAGCTCGGCCGCTTCCTGTCTTTGGCCGGGATTGGACCTCAGGAGATTCGCGGTGCGGCAGCCGAGCCGGGCTTCCTCGCAGGGGTTCTGGAATTTTTAATGCAGGACGAGCAGCTCTTGCTGGCCTATACGGAAAGCGCTGGCATTCGCCCAACGATGATCGCAGCCGCTCACCTGAAACTTGCCGGAGGCGTTGATTACTTTGCCCACCATTAGCACAGCAAGCGCGAGCACATTGCAGCAGATCAGCCTGATCGAGAAACGCGCCCACCCTCTCCTCATCTGCGACGTAGACGAGGTGCTCCTGCAGTTCATCCCACACCTTGAACGCTTCATGCTGACAATGGCATCTCCTTCAAGGAAACCGCCTACCGCCTGAAAGCAAACATGGTCTACACCCAGTCCGGCGAAAAACTTTCAGATGATGCCTGTATGGCCGTCATTCACGACTTCTTTGAAAGCGAAGTCGGCAGGCAGGAAGCTGTACCTCATGCAGCTGAACAACTGGAGCGCCTGTCGAAACTCTGCGACATCGTCATCCTGACCAACCTGCCCGGCACCCACAACAAGCCAGCTCGCGAGAACCTCTTGAAAAGCCTCGGCATGGGTTACCCGCTTGTGACCAATGATGGCCCTAAAGGCGGTGCTGTTGCAGCTCTATGTGCAGAGCGTGCCCATCATCCTGTTATCTTTATAGATGACAGCCCAACCAACATACTTTCGGTCGGCAAAAGCACACCACACGTCCAGCTGGTGCATTTCATCGCCGATCCACGCTTCTACGCAACATCCAGCGACCTGCCCAACGTGGCTCTGAAAAGCAATTGCTGGAAAGAAACCGGCGACTTTATTGAAAATTTGTTGGTCGCTGCTGTAAAGTAAGGTCTCAGGCTGCAAGTGAACCTTTCACCAACCCAGAGAACTCAAGCGTGGAACACCTTTCAAGCACGTCGCTCCAGTATTTTCTGGAGCGTTTTGGACATTTAAACGGGGCCGTATTGCGCAGCGCCCTGTTCACTTCAGGAAAAGCAGAAGGCCCCGGCGCTGTAACGCTGGAGTTTGCCGCCCACGACTGCCAGCGCCCGGCCGCAGCTCCGCAAGATTCGCTCAGCACATTGCGGATCAAGGTGGAAGAGAGCGTCGAGTTCAATCTGAACGAACCAAGCGACTGCTCCAACACCGTCATCAAACACCCCATTGTCGGCATGTTTATGCAGGACAAGTTCTTCCTCAATTTCGATCCAGTGAACTCAAAGGACTGGACCATTGAGGAATGGGACAAGGACCAGATGCGCAGCTCTGT
Organism: Pseudovibrio denitrificans JCM 12308; assembly: GCF_001310815.1. Lineage (GTDB taxonomy): Bacteria > Pseudomonadota > Alphaproteobacteria > Rhizobiales > Stappiaceae > Pseudovibrio > Pseudovibrio denitrificans. The sequence continues at coordinate 70,025 of NZ_BAZK01000016.1, read as the reverse complement.
GTTTTATGTGGCTGGCGCACGGATTTCATGGGAGACTGACGAGTAGTTCATGCTAAAGCCCTGTCCACGAGAAAGCTGCAATTGATCGGAGCTCTGACTTCATGGCGACTGAGGCCACCACACCTCTCAAAGCACTCTGCCGGGACTGCTCACACAGATTCCGCGCAGACCTGACGCGATGCCCCAAATGCGGCAGCCCGCGCATCCTCGCCCATGCAGAACTGGACACCCTCGAAATCGCCCACATCGACTGTGATGCATTCTACGCCTCTGTCGAAAAGCGCGAGAACCCTGAACTGGCAGACCGACCTGTCATCGTTGGCGGTGGTCAACGGGGTGTCGTCTCCGCCGCCTGCTACATCGCCCGCATCTACGGCGTCCGCTCCGCCATGCCTATGTTCAAGGCACGAGAGCTTTGTCCGGACGCAGTCGTCATCAAACCGCGCATGGACCTCTACTCACAGGTCGGCAGGCAAATCCGCGAAGAGATGGAAAAGCTCACCCCCCTGGTAGAGCCGCTTTCCATCGACGAAGCTTTCCTCGACCTGTCCGGCACACAAAAACTCCACGGCGCGACACCTGCAGAACTGCTCGTACAGTTCGCGATTAAGATCCAGAAAGAGCTGAGACTGTCCGTCTCAGTGGGCCTTGCGCCCAACAAGTTTCTCGCCAAGATCGCCTCAGACCTCGACAAACCCCGCGGCTTCTCAGTGATTGGAGACGAGGAGAAGAAGGAGTTTCTGGCCAAGCAACCAACCAGCGTCATTTGGGGCGTTGGCAAAGTGTTTCAAGCCAAACTGGAACGGGATGGCATCAGAACGATCGGCCAACTCCAGCAAAAAGACCCGACCGACCTCGCCCGCAAATACGGCGCCATGGGCCTGCGTCTGGCAAAGCTGTGCCAGGGCGAAGACGATCGGAACGTCTCCTCTAACCGCGGCGCCAAAAGCATCAGCGGAGAGACTACGTTCAACACCGACATCTCAGACGTTACTCAGCTCTCCAAGAGCCTGTGGGCCCTGACAGAGAAAGTCTCTTACCGCACAAAAAAAGCGGAGAAATCCGGCAGATCCGTCACACTCAAACTCAAAACAGCGGATTTCAAAACCATCACCCGCTCCCGCATGCTGCATGACCCAACACAGCTGGCCGACAAAATCTTCCGCACAGCAGACGACCTGCTCCATAACGTTGCCGACGGTAAGTTGCGCTTCCGTCTCATTGGTGTCGGGATTGGAGATCTGGGCCCTGCCGATCAGGCCGACCCGGAAGACCTGCTGGATGAACAAGCAGGGAAACGCGCCAAAGCTGAACGCGCCATGGATGCTTTACGCGGAAAATTCAAAGACAGCTCAGTCGTCTCCCTTGGCAGATCCATCAAAACGCCGGACAAGAGATAGCCTCAGCGCAGCTGCTCTTTTTTGAGCCTGCCATCAAACGGCACACTCACCTCTTCTTCCAAAGCAACAGAACTACCGCAAGTGCTTGCAGGTATCATCGGCTTCAGCTCAAGTTCAACCAGAGCCCCTTCCAACTCAAACACCCCGTAGTTCAGGTTCATGCTTCTGGAGACGCCGTTCTCGTGCAAAACCGTATGCATTTGATAGTCAGGCGCCCGCTCACCACGCACACCATCACTCAGGTTGAAATAAGCAATGGAAACCGGCCACGCATCAGCGGTGCCTAACGCTTTGGGCAGTGAAATCTGATCAGACCGCTGATCCAGTGGATCAGCCAGCTTACGCCCCACGACAGTGGTCGCCTCAAACAACTGCTCCCCGGTCACACTGCCGTCATACAGCTTGGAAACCATGAAGTGCTTTCCGAGAGTAGCACCATCGATCACACTGTGGAGGTGTTGCAGAGGGAACATGATAGACCCATCAAAGCTCAGCGACTTACCGTCCGGGCCACCCAGATCCACATCCACTTTTGAGCTTTGATGCTCTGCTGTACCTTGGGCTTGCTCCGCCAGAAAATCACCAATGAACGTCTGATAAGTAAAGGAGAGCTGAGAGTTATCCGGCGCTTCGAAGTAGGAACTGCGAAGATCGGTGACCGTTTCCTCCCCTTCCTCATCAATGCTCATCACCACAAACCGCAGATCCACATTAAAGCCGTCACAAACCGAGCCGGAAAGCTCATAGACCATACGCCCGTTCACATCAGCGATATCCGCACCACTCTGGGCACTGGAAAGCCTCATATCATAAACGGCGCGGTGAGGTTGGAGGTCGGCAGCATTGCCAATGGAGGGAGTAAGAAGGAAGCAGAGGGAGAGAGAAGACCCAGCAATTGCGGGAAGAGCAAGCCTTCCCGATCCGTGTCCGAAGCGTAGTTTCAGCATAAAACCTCCGATCATGTCGGAACAAAAGACACGTGGGCATGCCTCTCTTCCATTCCCAAAGAGTGCATAAACGCCGGTACCAACGCAAACATTCCGCCAAGGAAATCAGAGCTAGGGTAAATCTTTCAAATTGGATACACGTTTCCCACGTAGACAACGCTCCATGCACCCTTGCAACTCTGGTGATTCTAATGTGAGTCTGCGCATCACTTTGCAAACCACGGCTTCGTGAAGAGATAAACTCTTGAGTTTTCGTGGAATTGCATCACTTATTGCAAAAGAACATTCCGAACCGGAGGGAAAGCCGAATGTCTGACACAATCCAGCAAAACCTAGAAAAGCTTAGCGTCACACTGCCGGAAGCTGCTGCTCCTGCTGCCAATTACGTGCCTTTCGTAAAAACCGGAAACCAGCTTTTCATCTCTGGCCAGCTGCCAATGCAGGATGGCAAGATCGCAAAAGTTGGCAAGGTTGGCGCGGATCTGAGCATCGAAGATGGTGTGGAAGCTGCACGCCTTTGCGCTATCAATCTGCTGGCACAGGCAAAAGCGGCAACCGGCGACCTGTCCAAAGTCGTCCGCCTCGTCAAAATCGTTGGCTTCGTCAACTCCAACGGCGACTTCGGTGATCAACCTAAAGTCATCAACGGCGCATCTGATTTCATGGTTGCAGCCATGGGTGATGCTGGCCGTCACGCACGCTCCGCTGTCAGCGCTGGCTCCTTGCCTTTCAACGCTGCCGTTGAGATCGAAGCAATTTTCGAAATTGCCGACTAATCCCATTCTGTCCGCAGAACACATCTCCTTTTATTGAAGAAGCAGTTTCGAAAATCCATGCAAGATCTTTCCTGGCTCACCGCCCGTCCGATCGCTCACCGCGGCTTCCATAACAAAGAAGCAGGCATTCTTGAAAACACTCCGTCCGCAGTCAAAGCTGCTGTAGAGAACAACTTCGCCATTGAAGTTGATCTACAAGAGACCAAGGACGGTCAGGTCATCGTGTTCCACGACCCAAACCTTGAGCGCCTCACCCACGGCGAAGGCAACGTGATCGACTTCGATCTGGCTGACCTGCGCAAGCTGTCCATGCGTGGCTCCGACGATCCAATCTGGACCCTGCAGGAGCTGCTGGAGCTGGTTGACGGCAAAGTGCCACTGGTTATTGAAATCAAAACCCTGAACCTTCCAGAAGGTCAGGATGAGTTCATTAAAACCATTGCCAAAATCCTCAGCGATTATAAAGGCCCGGCAGCAATAAAATCCTTCGACCCGAAAATGCTTCGGACCATGAAGGACGTTGCACCGCAAATCCCACGCGGCTGCATCTCTATGACCACGTTGAGCGAAAATGATCATCTGAACCTGACAGAGCACGAGATCGAGAAGATCTCCTGGATGGTGCACATGGCTGGCACCGATCCGCATTTCGTTTCGTTCTTCGTAAAGGATTTGCCAGCAGACGGCCCAAGCTTCCTGCGTGAGTTCTATGGCCTGCCGGTGATGACATGGACAGTCAGAACCAAAGAAGACCGTCTCAATGCTGCCAAGCATGCTGACCAGATTGTTTTCGAAGGCTTCAATCCGGACAAAGAGCCCCTCTAGGATCTATCGATTTGTCAGTACCACCATCACCCGTTCTGAAAGCCCTCTCCTCTCTGGATGAGATCCCCAGCATGGATTGGGACGCACTGGCAAATCCCGGCACACCGCCGATCCTTTATGATCAACAGGATTGGATCGATTCACCTGAAACGACCCAATCCAACCCAAACCCGGAAACTGAATCAAACTCTCAAGTTTCTGAGTTTAACCCTATGCTTTCACATGCCTTTTTGCAGGCACTGGAAGAAAGTAAATGCGTTGGATGGGAAGCAGGGTGGATCCCCCAACATATCTGGTGGGAGCAAGATGGCAAACCCATCGCCGCGATCCCAACCTATGCCAAAAGCCATAGTCAGGGCGAGTACGTCTTCGATTATGCATGGGCTGACGCCTTCCATCGTGTAGGCGGAAACTACTACCCCAAACTGCAGTGTTCCATCCCGTTCACACCCGTTCCGGGTCGGCGACTCCTGATATCACCGGAAGCCAACCGCCCGGAGACCATCAAGATCCTCACGCAGGGCCTAAAGGAACTGACGGTCCGCATCGAAGGCTCCTCAGCTCATCTCACCTTCCTCACAGAACAGGAATGGACCGAGCTCGGCAAAGAAGGCTTCCTGTTGCGCACCGACCAACAGTTCCATTGGGAGAACAACGGCTACAGCAATTTTGCGCAGTTTCTGGAGGCACTCTCCTCCCGCAAACGCAAAAGCATCCGCAAAGAGCGTAAAACCGCGCTGGAGAACGATATAGAGGTCGAGTGGATCACCGGCTCTGATCTGACAGAAAGCCACTGGGACGCGTTCTATGAGTTCTATCTGGATACTGGCAGCCGCAAATGGGGTTCTCCCTACCTCAATCGCGAGTTCTTCTCACTGCTGGGGGAAAGGCTCTCTGATCACACCCTGTTGATCATGGCCAAACGCGAAGGCCGTTACATTGCGGGCGCACTCAACATGATCGGCGGCAACACGCTTTATGGCCGCAATTGGGGGTGTATCGAAAACCACCCCTGCCTGCACTTTGAGATCTGCTATTATCAGGCCATCGAGTTTGCCCTATCCCGCGGCCTGCAGCGGGTTGAGGCTGGCGCACAGGGCAGCCATAAACTGGCACGCGGCTACATGCCGAGCCTCACCTATTCTGCGCACTGGATTGCACACCCTTCTTTAAGGAATGCAGTCGCAGACTATCTGGAACAGGAACGTCAAGCCGTTCTGCACGAACAGAAAATCCTGTCGGAACACGGCCCGTTCCGCCAACAGGACAGCTAGAACTCACTTCAAGACATTAATTCAAGACTCTGAAGAGACTCATGAATCCCTCCAAACTTAAATCAGTTTCTTAAGTACGATCAGGTTCTCAACAACTCCACCCAAACCACACATTGATTCTCCAGTGATCTTGGTCAATGAATCGGATTAACTACCGGGAATGACCTGTGAGCCATTTCGCTTACAACGGATACACCGGTAAAATGATAGAGCGTATTCCCGAAAAGTGGCTCCGGTTTGCGGATAAGAATACGCGCTAAAGCAAAATTAGGAACATGGCGCGTGAATGCAAATGAACGCAAGCATGTTCCAATTCAGAGGATATCAAGATGACCAGCCCGTCCTACGATGACCAAAACATCTTCGCTAAGATCTTGCGCGGCGAACTGCCTTCCGAGAAGGTCTACGAAGACGAAAACACCATTGTTATCATGGATATCATGCCACGCGCAGATGGCCACGTGCTGGTTCTTCCTAAGAAGGGTTCCCGCAACATCCTTGATATCGAAGAAGCCGAACTGACCGCTGTTGCAAAAACAGCGCAGAAAATGGCACGCGTACTTAAGCAGGCATTCGATGCTGATGGCATCACCATTCACCAGTTCAACGAAGGCGCTGGCGGACAGATGGTGTTCCACACCCACTTCCACGTCATCCCACGCACCGAAGGCATCTCCCTGCGCCCACACACCGGCGAGATGGAAGACAGTGAAAAGCTCAAAGCAAACGCAGATAAAATCCGCGCAGCTGTTGCAGCTCATTCCTGATCATTTCACCTGAAACAACCTCGCGCATTCACACCAGATTGCGCGAGGAAATTTCGATTCACCTGAAATGACCACCTCCCCCCGACCAGCAAATTCGAATCTGATTTCAACGCACTAGCCCACACACTTGAATCAGATCCTTATGCCCCGCAAAAATTCGATTCACCTGAAACAATCAAACCGCTTCGATAGACACTTTCTCATTCAATGCCTTTTGCATGATCTTGTCGAAGCGTGAATCCATGCAGACACTCAGGTCCGTGGTGACAAATCTTCCACTCCAGTAAAGCGAGAAAATCGTGGCAGGCGTCGGTGCTGACTGTGCCTTCTCAAGCGTATCCAGATGAACGATCTTGAGCGGCAACCCACGTCGCTGAGCAGCCTCTTTCAGGTTCTGCGTCACGTGATGGTCCGTGAACGGACAGCGGTTGGAGTAGTAAGCAACCAGCCCCTCCCCGCTCAGCCCTGCACTCTTCTGAACATTCTCCGAGAATGAAGCAGAACCACCCGCATCACCAACGCCAAGTCGCAGCAGCTCAATCCCATCAGGAGAGCTGTCACAAACCTCAAAACCTTGCTGCTTGAACCATTTGCCATCTGAGAGGAAAGGCATCTTCTTAGCACCGGCAATCGTCACTAAACCATCAGCACCAGCTTGCTCAGCAGCCTCCACCGTCTTGGCGAGCAATGCCTTACCGTGCCCCTGCCCTTTGTACTTGCCGGAAACCCAGAAGCAGTTCACCAGCAAGTGCCGTGGAGCGACCACAGGCGCCCAGCCAGCCTCTGCAGGCCCGAACTCGATAAACACCTTTGCCCGCTCATCAAGCTTGATGAACTGATAGCCCGAGGCGAACTGCTGTCCCAGCCAATCCTTCTTCAACTGATAGCCTTGCGCGCATTTCTTGTCCGAAATCGCACAGCAGGTGTGTTCGTCACAAAGGTTGTGTTCGCCCAACGCAATATAGGTCATAGCAAGCCCCCAGCTCTCCTCTATAGATTAGAGAGGGAAATGAGACCCAGCAATGCGTGCGATCAAGCTTAGCAAGAATGGCTAAATCAAAAACGCCCAGCCACCGATCAGAACAAATTCAGCCGAGACAATCCCTGCCATTAACCGATCATTGAGCAGCTTGTAGCCAACCACCCCGCCAGCAACAGCTGCAAGGCGAAGCCAGATCGGCACATCACCCAGCACCCCGTCAGGGAACAGAACCAACCGCGCAATGATTCCTGCAATCAGCGCCGTCGCCACAGCCCGCACCCACGCAAACAGCAGACTGTCCTCCCGCAGTTTGCCAGAGGCAAACACACCAATCCAACGCCAGCACTCTGTCGCCAGAAAGCCTGCAACGAGGATCATCACATAAGGCCACCACCAGCTGCCGTAAATCTCACTCACAGCTCAGCCCTCCGCGTTGCGAACAACCACCCCACAAAGGCAACCGTGCCGCCCACAAAGCCCGTCAGCAGCAAATCCGCCCCGGGAAAGAAGTGATAAAAGATCGGCCCCAGAATGAGCCCCAGGATCAGCGCAGCCTTATCACCGCTGGTACGCGACGCCTGATACATGGAGAACATGAAGTAGATCGGTGTCAGCAAAACCAACCCAGCCGCAATTGGCCCTTCAAGAGCGGGAAGGACCATGTAAGACAACGCGGTTGAACACAGCACCACAAAATGCACCGTCGACCCAAAGCCCGCAAAGAATGGCAGACGCGCTGCACGCGGCAAGCTTGGCAGATTGCGCATGGCAAACACCCACGCGGTCACCGCCACAAAGTGAGAAACAAACAACATCTGCCATGTCTTCGTCCGCTTCTCATCCCGCAGAACAGGCATCAACGCCACCGTCATCGGCATCAGACGTACAGCGGAGAGCGCCACCGCAATCGCAGCGGGGATCAAACCCGCCCCGGCACTCATGGCGCCGGTCAAAACTACAATACTCGGCAAAGCCCACATCAGCAGGCTCATCAGCAACACTTCAACAAGCGTCAGCCCAACTTCGCGGGCCAGCGATGTGAAGCCAACAAAGGCCATCATCAAAATAAGTGTCGGGAGGCAAAACGCACCTTTAGCCCCTTGGCGGAACCAATAGGCACCTCCCTCAAATTCAGAAGGATCTTCTCCTTCATCAACATTCATCTCTGAACTGGTCATTTAAGAACTCGAAGACTCTCGAAAACAGGAGAGCTTGGGGGAAGCAGAACCGCAGCCTTATCAGCAGCAGGTAAGAGCCTACACAAGACTACGTAGACCCACCATACAAAAAAGCCGGAGCAAGTGCTCCGGCTTTTTCTCAAGTATCTTTGTCTTAATCCGCAATCGGAATACCCGGCACATCACCACGCTTGGTGGCATCCGCACCCCGGCCCGTTTTCGGAACAACGGACTTGCCTTTACCTTTGGCAGCAGGCTTCTTCTTGGCAGCCTTCGCCTTAGGTGTTGGACGGTCCTCAACGCTTTCCAGAAGCAGTCCTTCAAGATCTTCAGAAACGGAAACCTTCACAGTACCGCCCTTCTGAAGCTTGCCGAACAGAACCTCATCAGCCAATGGTTTCTTGATGTGCTCCTGAATGACACGGCCCAGCGGACGGGCACCCATCAACCTGTCGTAACCCTTTTCAGAGAGCCAGGCCACGGCTTCAGGTGTCAGTTCAAAGGTCACGTTACGCTCTGCAAGCTGAGCTTCCAGCTGCATAACGAACTTCTCGACCACACGATGGATAACATCGTTGTCCAGGTTCGCGAATGGAATGATCGCATCAAGACGGTTCCGGAACTCCGGAGTGAACATCTTGTTGATCGCTTCCATGTCATCGCCATCACGGTCAATGCGATTGAAGCCCATAGGAGCCTTCGCCAGATCAGCCGCACCAGCATTGGTGGTCATGATCAGGATCACATTGCGGAAGTCGACAGACTTACCATTGTGGTCAGTCAGCTTACCGTGGTCCATCACCTGCAACAGAATGTTGAACAGATCCGGATGGGCCTTCTCGATCTCATCCAGCAGCAGCACGCAGTGAGGATGCTGATCAACAGCGTCCGTCAACAAGCCACCCTGATCAAAGCCCACGTAACCCGGAGGCGCACCAATCAGGCGAGAGACCGTATGACGCTCCATGTACTCAGACATATCGAAGCGAACCAGCTCAACACCCAGCGTAGACGCCAACTGACGGGCAACCTCTGTCTTACCAACACCGGTCGGACCGGAGAACAGGTAAGAGCCGATTGGCTTATCAGGCTCGCGCAAACCGGCACGGGCCAGCTTGATGGACGCAGACAATGCTTCAATCGCAGGGTCCTGACCATAAACAACGCGCTTCAGACTATCCTTCAGGTTGGACAGCACTTCCGCATCATCCTTGGAAACGGACTTCGGCGGGATGCGAGCCATGGTCGCGATGGTTGCTTCGATTTCCTTCAGGCCAATGGTCTTGCGACGCTTACCTTCTGGCAGCAACATCTGCGATGCACCGGATTCATCAATCACATCAATCGCTTTATCCGGAAGCTTCCGGTCAGCAAGATAGCGGGAGGACAGCTCAACAGCCGCCTTGATCGCATCATTGGTGTACTTGATGTTATGGAAGTCCTCAAAGTATGGCTTCAGCCCTTTCAGGATTTCAATCGCATCCGGAATGGTAGGCTCGTTCACATCCACTTTCTGGAAGCGACGCACCAGCGCACGGTCCTTCTCGAAGAACTGGCGGTATTCTTTATATGTGGTGGAACCGATACAACGGATCGTGCCGGAAGCCAACGCAGGCTTCAGCAGGTTCGATGCATCCATCGCACCACCAGAGGTCGCACCCGCACCAATCACGGTGTGGATCTCGTCAATAAACATGATCGCGCCCGGATAATCTTCGATTTCCTTCACGACCTGCTTCAGACGTTCCTCAAAATCACCGCGGTAACGGGTACCCGCAAGCAGTGAGCCCATGTCCAGTGCGAAGATTGTTGCGCTCTTCAGCACCTCGGGCACATCACCGACAACAATGCGGCGTGCGAGACCTTCAGCAATTGCTGTTTTACCAACGCCCGGATCACCCACATAAAGCGGATTATTCTTGGCACGGCGGCACAGGATCTGAATGGTCCGCGAAATTTCCTTTTCACGACCGATCAGCGGATCGATCTTACCGGAAAATGCTTTGTCATTGAGGTTTTGACAATAAGCTTCAAGAGCTTCTGTTTTCCGTTTGGTTTGTTCAGATGAGCCTCCGGATGGAGGTTGTGGCATGCTCACATTTGGATCAGCGCCACTATCGGAATCTTCTTCAACACCACGCACCCGACGTGGCTCAGACAAGCCAGCCCGCTTGGCAATACCATGGGAGATATAATTGACAGCGTCGTACCGTGTCATTTCCTGCTCTTGCAGGAAGTAAGCAGCATGGCTTTCGCGCTCGGCAAAAATGGCAACAAGAACGTTAGCACCGGTCACTTCTTCACGTCCGGAAGATTGAACATGAATGACAGCACGCTGAATGACGCGCTGGAAACCGGCGGTTGGTTTTGAATCATCATCCCGTCAACAACGAGGTTCTCTAGTTCAGTATCAATATATTCGACAATGCTTTTTCGCAGTTGATCGAGGTCCACATTGCATGCACGCATCACCGCAGCAGCATCCTGATCATCAATCAATGAAAGCAGCAGATGCTCCAGGGTCGCATATTCCTGATGGCGCTCATTAGCAAACGCCAAAGCTTGATGGAGAGCTTTCTCCAGACTGCGAGAAAATGACGGCACAGGCGCCCCCTATTACTTTTTCTCCATTACACATTGCAACGGATGTTGGTGTTTTCGGGCGAAATCCATTACTTGTGTGACCTTTGTCTCGGCCACTTCATAGGTGAAGACTCCACACTCCCCTACGCCATGATGATGGACATGGAGCATGATCTGCGTTGCGCTCTCACGGTCCAAATGGAAGAACCGTTCCACCACGTGGATCACAAACTCCATCGGCGTATAATCATCGTTCAGCAGCAAAACTCGATACAAACTCGGCCTTTTTGTTTTTGGCTTCGGCTTGGTAACGGTTATCGTCCCGCCATCATCATCATTATCCAGGTCGAAATCGCTGCTCATTCGTTCTCTTTGTCCCTCCATGTATAACGCAGAGGACTTTATAGTATTTAAACGTACCCCCTGCGAATTCAAGGGATATGCATTTTCATAGGGCACACCAACAACTCCAGAAAAATCAAACAGTGTTTCACTTTCTGTTTCATTATATACTGGAAGCATAAGTTTATCTCCCCTGAGAACACTCATTGCCTGTCGCTGGTCTTTCATTCACACACTCACCGCAGCATCATCGCTGTCTGTTGTCTCTAGAGTATGAGGCTACCCACGCAAAGGCCAGCCTCAAACCTGTCTGCGCTCTTTCCTATTTCTACCGCTAATCCAAGGGATTGCAGGTATTTAGAAGCAGCGCGTATCTCTCATTGATTTTAGTACTGATTATTCCCTGAGCAAACTGCAAAAAGCAAACCATTAAGCTGAGAAAATGACCAGACTATCCGAAGGGTTAAACCCTGCTCCCAACGTAAGATGAACATCTCCGGCTCCTTGAGGGTACCGGCATTCATTCCGCAGCACTGAGCAAAGCTGAATCACAATGTTTTGAGGGGGCCTTGAAGAAGAGAGATAGGTTTTCTGAAAATGAAAACAACCGGAGCAATAAATTAAAGGCGCCCCAAAAACCAAAAAGCCCGAAGCGATGATCCGCCCCGGGCTTCATATTCGGTTATGCCAGTAGATTACTTGGCAGCTTTAGAGAGCATGTTCTCATATGGCTTATAAGCGTCTTTAGCGACTTCAGCGTACATTTCGCCGATCTTGGTCGCCTGACCAACCATGCTTTCGTAGCTCACCTTGCAAAATCTGCCTGAGCTTCCATAGCCTTATCGAGAGATTTCGCGCTGACCATTTTTTCAATCGCAGCACTGCTATCTTCCATAGACTTCTTGGAGTAGTCCGCAACCTCAGCAGAGATCGCCTGCATCCCCTTGGAAAAGGCACCGAAGCTCTGCATAGCTACGTCCATGTTATCTTTTCCAAGCTTCTGAATATTCTCAAATCCTGTGACCATGAAAATTCCCTCATCAATTGGGCGGCGCCGGTAATTCGATGATTAGGTTTTTGTCTCTTGGGGAGCAAACGCCACATTCCAAAACTTACGCAACGGATATTATGCGCTGCACAAAATTTGTCAACTCTTATTTTGCACTGCAATATTATGAAAAGACAGGGGCGTAGCCACAAACAAAAAACGGATAAAAACAAGATTTTTGCAATCTGCCTTTGCGCATTTACAGAATTGTAACCGTAATCGCATCATTCTGGGTATGACGCGAACGGGGGGAGCCACCTCTGCTGCATTTTTAGCGGCTGAGGCTTTCAGAACACACCTCCGCTAGCACTCAGCGATTTTTTTTAGTACAGAGCGCGTAACCGCCATTATTGCTCACGGGGCGAAAAGAACATGGGTCTGCGTAAATTTGGGCCATTTGGGCGCCTAAAAAAGGCATTTGGACAAGCTGTCGGCATCATTGCCGTTTCAGTAGCACTCGCTACAGCTCCATCCGTTGCCGAGGCTAATTCCAAATATGCTGGTATTGTCGTTGATGCAAAAACCGGAAAGGTTTTGTACGCCAACAACGCCAATGCACGGCGCTATCCGGCATCCACCACAAAGATCATGACACTTTACGTGCTCTTTGAAGAGTTGGAAGCAGGCCGCGTTTCGCTCAATACCAAAATGAAAGTGTCCCGCTACGCTGCAGGCCGCCCACCAACCAAGCTCGGCTTGAGAGTTGGCGGTTCTTTGCGCGTGAAGGATGCGATCTACGCCCTCATCACCAAGTCCGCAAACGATGCGTCGACTGTGATTGCAGAGCATATCTCAGGTTCTGAAAAAGCCTTTGGGCGCCGCATGACGCAGACCGCGCGCGCCATTGGTATGCGGAACACCACCTTCAGAAACCCACATGGGCTGCCAAATTCCAAGCAGGTCACTACAGCAGCTGACCTTGCTCTGCTGGGCCGCGCCATTCAGGATCGCTTCCCGAAGTATTATAAGTACTTCAACACCCGCTCCTACACTTACGCTGGCCGCCGCATGGGCAACCACAACAAGCTGCTGGGTCGTGTACGCGGCGTAGACGGCATCAAAACCGGCTACACAAATGCATCCGGCTTCAACCTCGTCACCAACGTAAAGCGCGACAATCGTCAGATCGTTGCCGTGGTTCTGGGTGGCCGCACCGGCAAAAGCGTGATGCGCAGATGGTAAAGTTGATCAACCAGTACCTGCCAAAAGCATCCCGTGGTCGTCGCACCGCACCTATGCTCTACGCAGGCACAACAACACGCTATCAATTCCCGAAGGTGGCACCAGCAATCCCTGTTGCAAAAGCAACTGGTCGCCCTGCACAGCAGCCAACTTTGCTGGCCTATGCCAACGCAAATGGCGCAACACCGAACTCGAAACCAACCGATCCGATCGCAAGAATGCTCGAAAGCCAGGCCTCAAGCCCAGCTCCGGCGCCGCGTAAGGAACTGGTTGCAAACTCTCTGGCCGCCCCTGCAGTTTCCGCATCTGCTAAACTGCAGCAGCCAGCCACAGCGCCTGCGCCATCTTCCGCTCCAATCGCGAGCAAGATCGCAAGCCTGAAGCCAGAGGACATCGACACATCTGGCTGGCACATTCAGATTTCTGCGACCGACAGCCAGGATAAAGCAATCCGCATCCTGGAAAGTGCGCGCGCTGCTGCAGGCTCTACCCTGAGCAACAAGCGCATTTACACTGAACCGGTCAAATCCAAGAAACAAACCCTGTACCGCGCGCGGTTCATCGGGTTTGAAACCAAAACAGCAGCCTGGGACGCTTGCGCCAAACTCAAGAAGGCCAAGTACTCCTGCTATGCCGTCTATCAGTAACTAGTATCAGTCACGGTGAGTCTAATGTCTGTTGAGAAGCCTATCCTTCGCCTCGTTGAGTTTGGAAGCCAGGAAAGCAGAACCTCCACTATCGGGGTGCAATCGTTTAATCAGTCGGCGGTGAGCGGCGCGGATGTCGTCCACGGAGGCTCCCGGCGCAAGTCCAAGAACCTCGTAGGCCTCCTTCTCAGTCAGAGCGCTCGAGCCCGACGCGTCTCTCTGCCCCGCTGTGGAATCCGCCTGGAAGTCTACACGCCAGTTGGAGAGCCTGCTGTCGAGGTAAGCTTCGAGTAGGGCAACGCTGTCCCCATCCGGCTGCACTTCACGCCAAAGCTGCCTGAGATCCGCAACCTGCAGAGAACTCAGGGCATGGCCAGCAAATGTACCGGCGAGCACTTTGCCCTCCAGCTTCTTGCTGTCATGATCCAGCTCCATATGGAGAAACTTGGAAGAGATGGTGGAAGTCTGACCGGCGCTCTTTGAGGCGCCTCCCAGCCCACCAAGGGAAAAGCCCCCGGGAAACCGGAGGTTCTGCGCAGATCCCCATCCCAGAAGGGAGAGCGCAAAAACGGCAAGTGGCGCGGCCACCACGTATTTGCCGGTCACCGCGAGAAACGCACAGACCAGCAGCAAAAGACCGCCAATCAGTTTTTTCAAAGTATCTGCAAGCTTCGCAGGGTTGGACTGTGTCAGCCACTTTGCGAAGAAATAGAGGATGGCAAGCACCAATCCTCCTAAGACCAAATAGCCCATGTACTACCTGAGGTGTTCTATCAAGAATTGAGCACCTTTATGCCCCGATTGCTCAAGCCGCTCAAGGGCCTCCCTGCCCCCTGCGGAAAACGTGGCAATCGCAGCAAGCAATCCGCGCAGGCTCGCAGCCGATCCTTCATCGAAATTCAGATAGACGCCATTGCTCAACCGGGCGATTTCCCGATAGGCCCGTTCCGCCACAATGTCCTGTCCTTCCTGAAAGACGAACACCGGCACCCCAAGCATCCCAAGCTCTCCGGCCTTGTCACAAATCAGATCCGGATTTTCTTCCATACAGTCGCCGATATAAACCACCGCCTGAACCCGCTTCCTACGCGTTTCACTCAAAGCATGATCCAGCACTTTGCGAATCTGCGTCCGACCAGCCTGCACCCGGATCTTGCGCATCATCCGGCCAAGCTCTTTGGAGTTACTCACCCAGCGCGAAGACTTACACTCTCCGTAGCCCCGGAAAAACACCAGCTGCACATCCAGCGACCCAACACGCCCCGCTTCAATGAACATCTCCTCCTGCAGATGACAGGCCTGATCCCAGGTCGGCTGGCGACTCATTGTGGCGTCTAGAGCAAAGATCAAACGCCCTCTTTCGCTCCCCTCAGGCGCCGCAACGGCACCTTTGGCAGCCGCAAGAAAACTGGAAAGTTCGCTTTTGTCTTCCGCATGCTTATTCAGAAATCCGGTCTTTTTGGAAAGCTTGTCTGACATAGGCACACCTGTGTTCGCTTCACATAAGGTTATGAAGGCATATTATTCCAACAACTTAACAAATCTTGGGACAGATTATTTAATTCGCTCGCTAAAGACCAATACCCACTATTGGTGCAGTGAGAATAATCACAAAATCTGCTAAAACTGGTTATATCAGTTTCTGCTTGCAATTGGGTTCAACAGTTTCTGGGCAAACCCATTACCAACAACAGATAAGAACAGCTGCAAAGCCAAGAAATAACGGGATGTGTTCCCACATGGAGACGCCTATGAGAAATCTCCCAGACGTATACCGCGGTGTAGACGACCTGCGGGCTGCACTATTACCTCTGAGACGAGAAGGCAAAACAATCGCTCTGGTTCCAACCATGGGGGCTCTGCACGCAGGTCACCTGTCACTGGTCGAAAAGGCCCGGGAACTGGCAGACATCGTGATTGTTTCAATCTTTGTGAATCCTAAACAGTTCGCGCCGGGCGAAGATTTCGAAAGCTATCCAAGAACGGAAGCCTCCGATCTTCAGAAACTGGCGGAACATAATGTGTTTGGCGTCTTTGCTCCAAACGCAAAAGAAATGTATCCAAACGGCTTTGCCACATCCATTCAGATTGAAGGCCCGGCTCTGGGACTGGAAACAGATCACCGCCCGCATTTCTTCAACGGCGTAGCAACCGTGGTCGCCAAGCTTCTGCTGGCTGTCCTGCCAGATGTAGCTGTCTTCGGTGAAAAAGATTACCAGCAGCTGCGCGTCATCAAGCAGCTGGCAAGAGATCTGCACCTGCCGACTCAGATCGTTGGGGCACCTACCGTACGTGAAGACGACGGCCTCGCCATGTCCTCGCGCAACGAGTATCTGGATGACAAGGAACGCGAAACCGCGATCACCATCTCCCAGACGCTGACCACTGCACGCAACGCGCTTCACAACGGCGAAAACTGGATTGAAGTACGCAAGAAGGCTCTGGCGGTTCTGAAGCTTTCAGGCTTTGCCACAGACTACTTCGAGCTGCGCCACGCAAAACACTTGGGCACCCCGGTCGACGCCAAAGGCTCCCGCATCTTGGTCGCCGCCAAAGTCGGCGAAACCCGCCTGATCGATAATATCGAAGTTTAAAATTGCTTTCCGGGCAAGTGAACGCATTTGCCCGGAAGCCCACCCACTCTGAAACCTCCCAGCAGCTCTGCTAGAAATACCCGACATAGCTGAGATAAGCGCCCGTTGCGGTAAAGGCAGCACCAGTGGCAAGAACGCCCGTCTTCCCCATTTGCTGCGATTTTGTCATGTAATCAGGAATGACAATAAGGCTTGCCCCCTTCAGCGCAGCAGCGGCACCAACCAGAGTTACGAGTGCACCAGCCACGCTGGACACTGTGAAATGATTGGCAAGCACAACCATTCCAACCACAAAATGCACAGCACCGGATAAGTTGAGCAGAATCGGATTTGCATCTGATTGGGCAGCAATCATCCGCTGGTAAAAGCTGCTGGAAACAAAGAAACCAAGACCTGTCACGAAAAGATATGGCCCGGCAATCGACGCAATAAGCTCGGTCACAGCATGATCCCCCAGACAGACTACCGCCTGAAGAGTTTATCTCATCCAGCAATCACAGATGCAATCCGCAAAAGGGGAACGATTAAATCAGACAGAGTTCCTGCAGCTCGCGGCGCATCGCCTCTGGCATTTCGGCAAGTTGATCGCTGTCGAGCATAGGTCCGGTCACATCCGGCGGAGCATCTGACGCTTTCAGATAGCGCCAGCCCTGAAACGCACGACGTGGCTGGAGCTGCGTCTGATGTAGATACGGCTCCATCACAAGATCACAGCGCTTCTTGCCGGAATCATCTTTATGAACACGGATGTCGATCAGTTTCTGGCGGACCTGAACATTGCCTTTGATCACCCAGTACAGCGAACCACCATCCAGCAGCTCATCAATACGAGTCGGCACCATACGGGTCGTATGGATCTGCTCATCACTCAAACCGTGGGACAGCGCCAGAATCTGTCGCTGTTCAATGTAATTCCGCAGCTGGTCAACGCTTTCCACGCCAACACAGAGTTTCACCAGATGTAACGTCATAGCGCTCAAATAGCAGGTCACTCAGCCGATTGCCAGAGATAGCACAGCGCATACCTAACGCATTGCACAAACATATCGGTGATCACCACCTGCACATTCGCAATTGACTCGATAGAACGATCATTCTACCAATTTAGCATGACTGATCTGGAACACTCAATCTGCACGAAGCTGGAAGGCGTTTTTGCGGCCCGTGGCTTCACCGCACCCGGCGTTGCCGAACTGCGCAAAGGCGCTGATGTGAGCCTGCGCACGCTCTACAAATACTTCCCTTCTAAAGAAGACATGATCATCGGCGCGCTGGAAGTCCGCCACCGCCGATACCTGTCCCTGCTGACGGAAGCTGCAGAGACCGCACCACAGGACCGCCTCACAGCCATCCTCAGCACCATTGAACACTGGATGCAAACCAACGCCCCGCATGGCTGCATGGACAGAGCAGCGCTCTCAGCCTATCCGGAGAGCGAGCAGGTCTCTCAATGCGTCACCAGACACAAGCAAGAGACGCAGGATCAACTGGCAGCCTTATTGGGGCTTCAGCACAAAGCAGGAGAGCTTTTCCTTATCCACGAAGGCGCCGTCTCCACCTATCCCCTCAACGGCTCTGAGGTCTTCAGCTGGGCCAAGTCCGCAATTCTATCACTCACACAGGAGACCGCATCATGAGCCAGCTCCCCACCACCATGACCGCAGTCACACTCAATGGCCACGGCGGCCCGGAGATGCTGGAGCTGCGAACCGATCTCCCTCTCCCCAAGTTCGGACCTGAAGACGTGCTGGTGCAGGTTCTGGCAGCAGGCGTGAACAACACAGACATCAATACCCGCAAGGCGTGGTACTCAAAACAGGAGAGTGATGCAGAAGACGCCAGCTGGGCCGGGCAACCTCTCCACTTCCCCCGCATTCAAGGCGCCGACGTCTGTGGCCGGGTCATCGCTGTGGGGGAAAACGTCACTCAGGATCTGATCGGCCAACGCGTCCTTCTGGAACCCTGCCTGCAATACGCCCATGGCACCAAGCTGGAAGCACCGTGGTACTTGGGCTCAGAATGCGATGGAGGCTTTGCTGAATATGTTTCAGTCGATCACCACCACGTCTACCCAATCCAAAGCGCTCTGAGCGATCAGGAGCTCGCCTCGTTCCCCTGCTCCTACTCAACAGCAGAAAACATGCTCACCCGCGCCAATGTGCAATCCGGTGAACAGCTGCTCATCACAGGCGCCTCAGGCGGTGTCGGCTCTGCAGCAGTCCAGCTGGCCAAAGCACGCGGCGCCAACGTCGTCGCCGTCTCCTCCGCTTCCAAAGCCCCACTGCTGCTGGAGCTGGGCGCAGACCGTGTTCTGGATCGCAAGGACGACCTCACAGACAGCCTCGGAACCAACAGCATTGATGTGGTGATTGATCTGGTGGCCGGAGAGCAATGGCCGTCCTTCATGGAGGTACTCAAGCCCAAAGGCCGCTACACCGTTGCAGGCGCCATCGGCGGCCCACTGGTGGAGCTGGACGTCCGCACGCTCTATCTGAATGATCTGAGCTTCTTTGGCTGCACAATGCTGGAGCGCAAGTGTTCGGCAATCTCGTCAGCCATGTCGAAGCGGGCCGCATCAAACCACTGGTCTCACAAACCTTCCCCCTCTCTCAAATCAAAGAGGCACAGGAGGTGTTTGAGCAAAAGAAGCATCTTGGGAAGATCGTGCTGCAGGTCGCTAGCTAAGCCGCAAAAGCGAGCCAAACAAAAACTGCCCCAACGTACAGAGCGTGATCAGCAGCACAGTATCGATTTTTGATAGGGGGTAGGAACACTCAAAGAAAAAGGGATGCAGACGTCACATCTGCATCCCCGTCAAAATCCGCGTTTCAGGCAGTTGTCTTGGGATTAACTGCCGGCACCTGCAAATACGTAAAGCAGCGCCATAACGCCGCCGAGGGTTGCTACAGTCCACATAGTGAACCCCCAGCAGGACTTCTGAATTTCGTGATCCATAAAACACCGTTTAATGGTTGATAGATGCGCGCCGAGGAAACCTCGTCAGCACAGGGCGCACGGAATATTCCTTTTCCAATGAAAGCGCAACAGTAAAACGGCAAAATTTGGCTGGCCGCACCATCGCACCATGCTACGTAAAATTATCTACCTATTACCCAGTCAGATATACCTACCCAATAAAATCCCATAGCCCCAACAAGTTAGAGCTCTTTAGAACTGCTAAAATTATCGATAACCATAAAAAAATTCAGCCAAATTTTTTCGAGAAAAATTCGTTCAAAACTCGACTTTATTGAGAACCGGGTGCCGTATAGGACAACTCCAATTGTGTTTTTTGCGTACCTTGAGTCTGTTTTCGCTCGAAAATAGCTGGGCTCACACAGCTGCATGTGGCGCTCCGCCTCTAGCCCCTTCCCCCAAATCATGCCAAACATATAAAAACCCGCGCTCAAAACGCAGGCTGATTTCCGGACACAGGCTTAAAAACAGAAAGATCAATGCTTCAGATCCAGCTTTCCAACCTCATAGCCATCCTCTTTTTCGTCTTCTCATGGGGCTTGTACAGTTGGCTAGCCTATCGCAGCCCGTGGTCCAAACACACTCTCTCCCATGCCATGGACGCGCACCGCTACCGCTGGATGCGCGCTATGCTGAGACGGGAAGTCCGCATCGCAGACACCAACATCGCCTCCGGCCTGCAACAAGGCACCGCATTCTTCGCCTCTGCCTCCCTGCTCGCCATCGGTGGCACAGTCACGCTTTTAAGCGCCATGGATGAGGTCACGGCCCTCGCCCAGGCACTCAACTTGCCATTTTTGGACGATCCGCTTCAGAACGAAGCCAAGACGTTTGGCCTGATGGTAATCCTCGCCTACGCCTTCTTCAAGTTCGGCTGGGCATACCGCTTGTTCAACTACACCACCATCGTCATGGGCTCTATTCCCGACGATTGCCATGAGGATAATGAGGAAGCCGTAGATGCCTCCCTGCGCGCAGCACGGCTCGCAACCCTGGCGGGCCGCCACTTCAGCAGCGGCCAACAGGCGCTCTTCTTTGCTGTCGGATATCTGGGATGGTATGCAGGGCCGCTCATCTTTATCGGAACGACCCTGATGGTCACGCTGGTACTGCTGCGCCGTCAGTTCTTCTCAAAGGCAAGAAAAGCCGTATTGCCAGGTCCAAATGCACAGGATCTGGTCAATTCCGGCGCCTGATAAACCTTCACCGGTGTGGGGAAGCCCTTGAGCGGGTATGTCCCCACATAGGTATCTTCACAGCAGTTCAAAATTTCAGCCACGGACTGTGACACCAGCATTTCCTGATTAAGGCGCTTGGAAAGGTCTGCAATGCGCGCAGCCTCATTCACCACCGGACCAACAACCGTAAAGTCCAACCGCCTTTGACCACCCACATTGCCAAAGAACACGCGGCCTGAATGCACACCCATGCCCACATGGATGGCCGGCAGATCAGGAAACCCGCGCGCATTGGCGGCGGCCAGATCAGACATGCTCTCACGCAAGGCAGTCATGGCTTCAAACGCAGCAATCCTGGCGCTCTGTGCATCCGTATAAGGAAACACCGCCAGAACCTCATCACCAATAAACTTCAGAATCTCGCCGCCATGCTGCTCCACCCGTGAGGTGACAATGCCGAAATACTCATTCAGCAACTGCAGCAGCGCTGTGTCCGGCAGGTAATTGGAGAAGCCGGTGAAGTTGCGGATATCGCTGAAAGCCACCACCGCGTTGATATGCTCCCCATCACCCCGGCGGATCTCACCATTCATCACCCGCCGTCCGGCACGTGTGCAAGATAGGTGTTCAGAATGCTCTCAGAAGCCTGCCGCGAGTTGAACAGCTCACAGATCAGCGACAGCGGAGCGGAGATCTGATCAAACAGCGCCACATCTTCATCTTTAAAGCCATCCGGCGCACGGGAGGCAAACGCCAACCCATGCACTTCTCCATCTGAGAACGTCATGGGCACGGCCACATAGTCCGTGTATCCCTGATCCTTCAGCTCCTGAATGATCATCAGTTGATCAAACTCATCATGATGACCAAACTTATGCCGGATCGTTTGCCCGGTCTCAATGGATCGCTTCCAAAGGCTTTGGTTATAAGACTCGCTTGTATCAGGCGTGCGCTCAAAGTAACGCACCCGCGGGCCAACCCCACGTTCCCAGATCAAGCCCTCGCCGTGATAATTCGGATCCAGAATGGAGATACCGGTGGAGATCCGGTCCACCTCAATGCCCAGCGCCTGCAAATGCTCACCCAACACCGCAAAGATACGGCAGGGACGACCCAGCATTTTTGCGTCCTTGGAAAGCCACGCCATTAAATCGCAGAGGGAAAAAGACTCGCTATTAGACATTTACACCCCAGAGACGAGCGAAAAAGAAGACCACGTAAAATTACCCTGCCCGCAAGCAAACACGGTAAAAATTCCAATATTTCTCATCATTTACTTTTCAACTCAGACATTTACAGGAATACCCTCAAGAAACCCTCGCCTTTTTTGCTAGACTTTCTCCACAATTCAACACACGCAGGACGTGTAAATGCTTCAAATTTTAGAAATTTGTAGCCAACAACCTGCCCAACTCATATTTTCGCTCAAAAATATGAACGCAGCACGCATCTAGTGATGACCCATCCAGTCACTGCGCACTTAATCGAGAAACCCAGCAATGTTAGATCGCTTCTATCTGATCATCGATGGCACCCAGTGGCTGCCACGTGTCCTTCCTCTTGGTGTCAAATTTTGTCAGCTCCGTATCAAAGACAAGTCCGAGGATGAAATCCGATCTCAGGTCCGCGAAGCAAAGCAACTTTGCGACAAAGCCGGCGCAGTGCTTGTCGTCAACGATCACTGGCAGGCAGCGTATGACGCAAACGTGGGCTATGTGCATTTAGGACAAGAGGATCTGAAAACCGCTGATTTCCGCGCACTCCGTTCCGCGGGGATCTACTACGGCATTTCCACCCATGATGAAGCCGAGCTGGACACAGCTCTGGCATTAGATCCTGAATATGTGGCCCTTGGCCCGATTTACAATAGCACCTCAAAAGAAATGCACTGGCAGCCACAGGGTTTGGAAACTCTGAAGAAATGGCGCGAGCGCACCAACAAGCATCTAGTCGCAATCGGCGGCATCACTCTGGAACGTGCCAGCGACGTCTTCTCCGCCGGTGCCGACTCCATCGCCACCATCTCCGACGTCACCACCGCCACCAACCCCGAACACCGCACCGCCCAATGGCTCGAAGCTCCAAGAACTGGTAGCGGTAGGCATCCTCTTCCAAAACGCTCTTCCCTTTCCAAGAGAAAGAGCGCTTGCCCGTCGCTGATCCTGACCCGGGCAACAAAAAAGGCAGCCAACCGGCTGCCTTTTCTAATTCATGTAAGCCAGCTGTTAGCTAAGCTCGGAGACGTTGTTGATCACTTTGCCAACAAGACCGTACTCTATGCCCTCATCTGGGCTCATCCAGTAATCGCGGTCGGTGTCTTTTTCGATGCGCTCCAGCGGCTGGCCGGTTGCGTCTGCGAAAATCTGGTTCAGACGATCGCGCATCTTGAGGATTTCTTTGGCCTGAATTTCGATATCAGTTGCCATACCGCCAGCACCACCAGATGGTTGGTGAAGCAGGAAGCGGGTGTTCTGGGTGCAGAAACGACGTTCTTTAGGCACAGACACGTAAATCAGAGCACCAGCGCTCGCCACCCAGCCCATGCCGAGAATACGAACTTCCGGCTGGATGAACTTGATCATATCGTGGATCATGTCACCGGATTCTACGTGGCCACCCGGAGAAGAAACAATAACGGTAATCGGGTCATTGCTGACCTGGGAAAGTGCAAGCAGACGGGAACAGACATCCTGAGCCATCTCTTGTGTCACAGGTCCTGTAATCAGCACTGTCCGCGCATCAAAAAGATGCTTGTCCACCGGGATGGACTTTTCAGGATTCTTTGGCGCGTCCTCATCACCTTCAAGGCGAATTGACGTCGAAGCACAATAGTCCGTCATGCGAATGACATGCTCCCTTTTATTCGCTACCGCCCCACGCGGCAGACTCTGATCAAACATAACTAAAAGATACTGCGGCAGACCGCAAACACGCAAAGTCATAGCCTAACAGAAATTCCCTAGGAAAAAGAGGGTGTTCTCCCCTCACTTTTGGTAGGTCCTTCGCTAGACCGCCGTTTCTCCACCTCTAAATCAATGCATTTTGCACATTTTCAGTTCGTTTGTTCCAACTTAAAGGCAAAGGAATAACGTTTTAATAACCTTGCAACTCACATAATCGGTAAAAATAACGATCTACCTATAGCTGATATAGACATGCAGGGGATGGTGTCTAGTCCTAGGACACAGCACAAAGGGATTTTCAGGTTTGACTGGTTTTATTGAAACGCTGGATGCCAACGTCCTATATCACTCGCCTGTCCCAACAGAAGACCAACGCGCCTTCGCCCGTGTCGACGTCCCTATGTATATTGTCGACGTCTCCCAGACCAAACTCGTTTGGGCCAACGCCGCAGGTCTGACGTTCCTCGGTCTGTCTCTCAAGAATTGTATCGACCAGACCGGCGCCTTCAGAATTGAATTGCCTGCCCCTTTTGACGATCCCTCTTATGAGCGACAGCTGCAGTCTTATCTGACCCGCGTACGGGAAGAAGGCCGCATCACCGAATGCATCACCGTCATCCCAAACGCTCAGCCGGTCTCCGTCTACTGCTCCATATCCCCTCAGCCACTCGTCTCGGGCAATCCGGGCCTGCTGGTTCAGGTTATCTCTGAGGTCGGCAACGAGCCGGAACAGGTGCGCAGCGCGCAGGTACTGCTCTACACCACCTCCATGATCAGCATGTTTGATGAGAACGGCAAACTGATTTTTGAAAACCCGGCAAGCCGCCTCAACCGGCCTGATGGCTGCGAAGACCTGATCAACCGCATGTGCAACCGCCGCGATTTTGATGCGCTGCTGGATGAACTGCGCAAAACAGGCAAGGCAAACCTCGTCGCTCTCATGCACTCCTCTCAGGGAGAACGCTGGTTCGACCTGAACGCCCGCAGCGGATACGATCCGTTTTCCGGTTCCAGAGCAATCCTGCTCAGCGCCTCAGATGTCACCAAACGCCTGAAAGCAGAACACGAAGTCCGCTACCTGGCCCACCACGACACGCTGACCGGCCTTGCCAACAGAACATTTCTTGAGATTGAAGCCGAGCGCTATCTGGATGAGACCCGCATCACCGGCAACCCCGGTGCGCTCATCTTCATTGATCTCGACCGCTTTAAAACAATCAACGACACCCTCGGCCATCTGGTGGGCGACGACCTGCTCGTCGTCATCGCCAAGCGCCTGAAGGAAGTCGTCGAAGGCATCGGCTTTGTCGCCCGCCTTGGCGGGGATGAGTTCGTTGTGCTCATCGCCAACTTCGCAGATTAAGACCTGCTGGACGACATCAGCAGAGAAATCAGAACAGCCCTGTCCAAACCCTGTAAAGTGCGCGGGCACATGCTGCAGGTCACCCCATCCATTGGCGTGTGCACCTATCCGGAACACGGCGTTGATCTGGACACTCTCATGCGCAAGGCCGACCTTGCCATGTATAAAGCCAAGGATTTGGGCCGCGACCGCATCTGCTTCTTTGATATCTCCATGTCTCGGGAAGCGGAAGAACGCGTCAGCCTGGAAACTGCCCTGCGTCAGGCTCTGCGCAACAAAGAGCTCGCCGTTCACTATCAGCCACGCGTCTGCGTCGCCACCAACCGCATTGTGGGCGCAGAGGGCCTGCTGCGCTGGCATCATCCAACCCGCGGCCTCGTTTCAGCTGCAAGCTTCATTGAGATTGCAGAGGAAGCAGGCATGATCGATGAGATCGGTGATTGGGTTGCCCGCGAAGCCATGCTGCAGCAAAAGCAATGGGCACAGGCTGGCCATGACATCGCGATCTCCATCAACCTGTCCCCGGCCCAGTTCCGCCGTGGCCGCATATCCCAGCGCCTGCACCGCATTCTCATTGAGACTGGCGCGTCGGCCAGATCAATCCGACTGGAGATCACCGAAAGCGCCCTGCTCAGCGACGCCAATGAAACGCTGAAAGAACTCAACGCCCTGCGTGATCTTGGCTTTACGCTGGAAATCGACGATTTCGGCACAGGCTACTCAAACCTGGGCTACCTCCAGCGCTATCCGGTAACAGCCCTGAAGATCGACAGATCCTTCATCGCCGACACCAAACGCTGGCCAATTGTACAGATGATCGTCCAGATGGGCCGCCTGTTGAACCTCACTCTGGTGGCAGAGGGCATCGAGACCAAAGAACAGCTTCGCCAGATCCAGAAGTTGCAGTGCCACGAGTATCAGGGCTATCTGTATTCCCCAGCCGTCGCCCCCGAAACCTTCGAGTGCCTCCTAAACGGCCAGCAAACCATAGCCCCACCCCCAAGAACCCCAGCCTCCCAACTCGGCATCCTGGCCTAAGCCAACCCAGCCTTCGCAGAGCGGCTCAACTCTTCCAGCGCAGCCATCGCATCTTCCGCCTTCTCTTCCGGCACGAAGATGTGGTCATGGTAATAGGCTGCGACGACGTTGGCAGAGATACCGGCTTCGGCGAGGGCTTTGGAGAGGGCGGCGGTAAGGCCGACGGCTTCCAGAGAGCTGTGAACCGCAAGCGAGATACGGCGGAAGCAAGGTTCGGTTTCAACGCCAGCTTTACCTGCATTTTCAATGGAAAGGATCGCCGTCAGGCCTTCGTTTTCCCAGAACAGTCCAAGCGGGGAATGCTCTGCCAAAGCCTCAATGCTGCCATTGGGGAAAGTACAAAACACAAAGCTTTCTTCGGAAAGAGAAGCCTCCATGGACGCCAGCAGTTCCTGCAAATCCGTTCCACCACGCTCTGTCATCTGTAAAAAACCTCTCTCAGCACTCAAAACATTTCGTAGTAAATCCTAGCATATCCCAGTAAACACTCAGGGAAACAAGTAAGCGTAACTTCCAGCAATAAAAAGCCCCACGAAGTGCTCGTCGGGGCTAGTTAGATTTAGCTTCGCATCAAAGCCTTACACAAAGGCAAAATCATCCTCATATAGATTGGAATGGGTAACACCCTCGGCCGTGAGCGAAGTGTCAAAACTATCCCGCAACACACTATCGGAGACTGTGTTTTCTCCCTCTTCGATGGCTGCTTCGCCCCTGCCATTTACGGTCACATTAACCGTTTCTGTAGAGGTCGCGCCAGATTCGTCGGTGACCGTATAGGTGAAGCTATCAAACCCAAACTCACCTTGATCCAAATCGTCAAACTGCCCGTTTGGATCATAGATAAAGTTGCCATCCTCATTGACAGTCACGGTACCAAGTGTACCGTCCGTCTCAACGGTAATAGTGTGGCTGTCGTTGGTATCAGCATCACTAAAATGTGGCGAGATGACAACAGCAGCATCTTCAACGGTACCTGAGTACACGGAGGATGCCACTGGTCCGTCATTCTTGCCGATAATATTGATAGTTACCGTAGAGGTGTCGCTTGCCCCGTGTTGGTCAGTGATTGTGTAGGTAAAGCTGGTGGTGGCTGTTTCCCCTTCTGCGAGGTAATCAAACTCTGTACCGGGGTCGTACAAAAAAGCATCAAACAAACCTTGGTCAGTCAACGTCAACGTCCCTTTTAGACCCTCCGTGTTGAGAGAAGTCGTGTGCGTGTCGCCCCAATCTTGATCATGAAAGATCGCACGCCACACACCTGGTTGGTTTTCGTGTCTGGTAAATTCATAAGGGAAAGTAACTGGTGCGTTATTGGCCATGCTCTACACTCCAAGTATATAAAAACTACAACTACAGCCTATGAGTGTAATCTTATCTGAAGCTAACCACACCACATTCGTTTTCATACATATATCAGAACAAGTTAGGCGGGTTTAGGAGGCCGCGATCAAGCCTATTGTCATGACTTTGCAGATATGAGCGATACCACCGCCTCATACTCACTTCATAGCTCATATGGCGATAGTCTTAAGTTTTCGGCATTTGCAGCAATTGTTTATTGAGAAGTCACTCTAGAGGACAGTTCTGTAAAATTGAAAGACGTAAAACCCACGGGCCTGACTTAACCTATTTCTATTTATGATCTTGTACTCTTGACTAAAACTCTGTCTTTCGACAAAACCCTCACGCACCATTCTTAAAACTGGCACTACACAAAGAGCCTTCATCGCGGACAAAATCTTTTCAGCCAAGAGCGTAGGAAAGTATCGCCAGAAAGCGAGTTACGATTAATCCTGATAGTTCGGCCAGAGACCCGGTGTGGCCAGCTCCACCACATTGCCAAAGGGGTCATGAAAGAACAGGCTCACCCCGCCTTGCGGCCAACGAACTTCACTGCTGATCGGGATCTTTTTGTCTTCCAGATACTCCCGCCACTCAATCAAAGAACTGCGGGAAATGGCGAAGGCGAAATGCGAAGGCCCACTCGTGCTGTGTCCGGGAACCATACCGAAAGGGCTGTCTACATCATCACCACACACATCGCGCCGGAAGACCAGAAGCATCTGGTTGGGGCCCGCGTCATAGCCATGCATACGCTCCCCCTCAACGACACGGTTCAGCCCTAAAAGGTCGCCGTAGAACTGATGCGACTCGGCAAAATTATCAACATAAACAGCAGTTTCGACAATTCCATTGATACCCGGTGCATCCATTCTAACCTCCTGATTGGCTAAAACGGCAGACCGAACCACCATGCAGCCAGGAACAAAAATGTAAAGAAGCCAACAACGTCCGTTATGGTGGTCACAAAAACTGAAGAAGCAATGGCAGGATCCACTCCAATTTTCTCTAAGCCCATTGGAACCAGCAATCCAAACAAACCAGCGCAGATAGAGTTAATCAGAACTGCACTGCCAATAACCACCCCAAGTTCTGGGTTGAGGAACCAGCCCCCCGCAATAGCACCAATCAGTACTCCAAGGCCCACACCGTTGATGATGCCCACCAACAGCTCACGCCGTAAAACCCTGAGGATGTTACGCCTGTTCAGCTCCTGAGTGGCAATCGCGCGCACGGTAACGGCCATGGTCTGCGTTCCAGAGTTCCCTCCCATGGACGCCACAATCGGCATCAACACAGCCAGCGCCACCATCTGCTCAATGGTGGCCGAGAAAATAGAGATAACAAACGCAGCAAAAATGGCGGTGAACACATTCACCGAGAGCCAGGAAATGCGAGATCTGGCAATCTCCAGAACGCTGTCAGAGATCTCCTCATCACCCACACCAGCCATCGCCAACATGTCTTCCTCAGCCTCTTCTTGAATGACGTCAACGATGTCATCAACCGTCACAATACCAACCAAGCGCTCGGAGGTGTCGGTCACAGCAACAGAAACGAGGTTATAGCGCTCAAACAAGCGCGCCACATCTTCCTGATCATCAGTCACCAGAACAGAATGGCGGGTCTCCTCCATAATCTTGGAGATCTTCCTGGAGCGTTTGGTGCGCAGCAACCGGTCCAGCGCCACAGCACCCAACAGGCGGAACCCCGGATCAACCACATAAAGCTCATAGAAGCTGTCAGGCAGATCTTTGGAGCTGCGCAGATGGTCAATCACCTGCCCCACTGTCCAGAAGGGTGGCACCGCAATAAAGTCAGTCTGAACAATACGACCAGCAGAATCTTCAGGAAATTCAAGCGCCCGCTTAATCTGAACCTGATCCACATTGGGCAGCTGAGCAAGGATCTTCTCCTGCTCTTCCTGCTCCATGTCCTCAAGCAGATAAACCGCATCATCGGACTCAAGCTCGCCAATGCCCTCAACAACATCCCCATCCGGCAATGCATCCAAAACCTGCGCACGCACAGGCTCTTCGGTTTCGGTCAAAGCGGCGAAGTCAAACTCTTCACCCAGCAGCTGAATAAGAAGAACGCGATCATCCTCGCGCAGCATCTCCAGCAGGTCACCCATATCCGCTTCGTGCAGATTACCCGCCAGCTCGCGCACAACAGCAGCATCACGCGTATCAAGAGCTTCTTCAACGCGCGTTACAAAGTCCGTATCAAGGTGTCCACTGGCATCTCGAACATGTGGTGGAGGGGGCGCAGCATGAAGCGCACCGGGATTTTCCGATTGGGTCACGAGACCTCCACTGGTTGTTCAGTCAAATGCTTAACGTGAGCATCGTCCTTCAGTATTGCTGAAAATTGAAATGCCTCTGGTACCAAGGTCCCTGTGCACAGGTTTGTGTTTATAGCGACCTTCTCTGACCGTGCAATCCTTTTGCGAAGAATTCACGATTTACATCAAACTGCGTTCTTTTTGGGGTAGGCCCGTGCGCCCTTCAGGAAATCCAGAGGAAACATAAGAACGCACCCAAACCATAAAAAACGCAAGCAGACGCACAAAAACGCAAACCAACGCAAAACACATGATCCCTCGCCTGATAAAGCGATCCTGCATTTTTATATACTGAGAAAAAACAGAGGCTTAGATAGCAAAAAACCCCGGCTCTTAAAAGAGCTCGGGGCTTTTGGTGCGGCCGAGAAGACTCGAACTTCCACGGGAGTTACCCCACAGCGACCTCAACGCTGCGCGTCTACCAATTCCGCCACGGCCGCAAAACCTTGGCTTGCCGTTGGAGTGTCTGGCTTGTTTGCCTCGCCCCGTCGGCCGGTGAGCGGTGATATAGCCAACCCCTCGAACCTGCGCAAGTACCCTTTTTCAAAAATTCACAGTGCAGAGGAAAAAAATCGAAAAAACCTCTTTTGGACGGGGACTTATCCACTGCACGCGATATTTCAGATGCGATCTTCCATGTTTACGGGCCGCATTTCCACAGCACGCTGCAGAACCTTTGTAATAACAATGCCAACTTTATCGCCAACCACAGTCACCTGCCCTTCGGCCACTGGTGTATTGTTTGCCAAAATCGTCACATCATCCGCTTCATGGGTGTCCAGCTCAATCACCGCTCCACGTCCCATGCGCAACAACTGGTGCACTGGCATTTCAGATTTACCCAGCACCACCGAAATATCGACGGAGATATCATCGAACCTGTTCATCTCTGTCCTGCTCCATCAGAGGGAATAAAATGCACCAGTCCCTACTCTGTGAGTTGGTGCCCTGTTATTTTTAGTGTAGACGCTTACATCTCATTAGGGCAAACCAACTAACCGAAATCCGCAGATCATTTTGGGATAACAACATGGCTGATCGTCAAACCCTTAAAACAGACTTCTTCCCCTTAGAAGGATCTCCCCCTGTTGAATGGGTGATCGATGACGAGCTGATCCCCTATGAAGTTGCACAGAAAGAAATGGAAGAGCGCGTTGCCGCAATCGCCGCTGGCGAAGCCAACGAACGCGTCTGGCTTCTGGAGCATCCGCCTCTTTATACCGCTGGTACCAGCGCTGATCCTGTTGACCTGATCGCCAAAGATCGCTTCCCGGTTTATGAAACGGGCCGCGGAGGGCAGTATACTTATCACGGTCCGGGACAACGTGTTGCTTATGTTATGCTCGATTTGAAGCGCCGCCAGCAAGACGTGCGCGCGTTCGTAGCTGCCCTTGAACAGTGGCTCATCGACACCCTGTGGCAACACCACGTACGCGGGGAAAGACGGGAAGATCGCGTTGGCGTCTGGGTTCAGCGCCCGGAAAAGGGCAAGGATGTTGAAGACAAGATCGCAGCCATCGGCATCCGCCTGCGCAAGTGGGTAACATTCCACGGCATCTCTTTGAATGTAGACCCTGACCTGGAACACTTCACCGGCATTGTCCCCTGCGGCGTGCAAAAGCATGGCGTCACCAGCTTCGTTGATCTGGGCCTGCCGCTCACGATGCCTGAGGTGGATATCATTCTGCGTGAGCAGTTCGAAGAGATCTTCGGCCCTACGCATTCCATCGGTCCATCCGGTCTGGCGCAAAAGCCAGAGGGTGAATAACTAGTACTCGATGCGGAACGAGCCCTTCTCTTCCGGGGCTTCGCCCAAAAGTGTGACCGCTTCAACTTCTGCACCAACAGGGCCTTGCTGAACAGCCATCAGCAAGGCATCTACCTTTTCCGGATCACCGGTAACAACTGCCTCCACTGATCCGTCTTCATTGTTCTTGCACCAGCCCGAAACACCCAGCATCCCGGCCTTTTTATAAAGCCAGGCCCGATAGCCAACACCCTGCACCAATCCCGTGATGGAAAAGTGTGTGGTCTTCATTGCTATCTCCCGGTGCGCTTAAAGCCTTCACAAACAAAGCTTTTTCGTTTCAGACGATAAAACCGGCAACACTGCTCAGTCTCACCACAGCCTTAGATTGCAAGCCATAAAAAAAACATCAATTCCCATATCTAATAGGTAGACCTTTAGGAGAGATTTTTTGAATTTTCTCAAATCCCGCCTGACTGCACTTTCTTTATCCGCAGCCACAGTACTTCTACCGACGCAAGCCCTCTCACAGACTGATTATACCAGCGATTTCAATGCGATCATCGAGACAGCGGACTACCAGACCGGCATTGCCACATTCAGCAAAAACACTGCACAGAACCCTGAAAACAATCAGGCCAAACTCGCTTTAGGCGCCCTGCAATTTCTGAACGCCCTTCAAGGCCTGCAGCAGGATCTTTACAAATACGGTGCAGGAAATACCTCCCCGAACAGAAGCCTACGCGCATTCCTCCCGATTTTCCGCGTTCCAGTCGCTCCTAATCCAACCCCAGAGCCGGTTACCTATCAAAAAACGCGGGAGATGCTGGAACGGTTCGTCGCTCAGCTGAAAGAAGCCAACGACACTCTGGCAGGCATCTCTGATCAACCAGTCAAACTGCAAGTTGACCTTCTGAAGATCAATCTAGATGCTGACAACAGCGGCACCGTTGAACCCTACGAAAACCTCGCAGAAATCCTCTCAAGCCTTTCCAGAGGCAGCCCATTCACACTTGAGGATGATACAACAAGGTTTCCTATCACCTTTGATCGGGCAGACGCAAAGTGGCTGCAAGGCTACTCTAACCTCCTCATGTCAGTAGGCAATTTCCTGCTCGCATTCGATTATGAGAGCACCTATGACATGACGTTCCATAGCGTCTTTGGCCCAGACGCCACCACCTATGGCAAACAGCTGCAGGAAAAAGGAAAAGCAGGCGGTCCACGCGATTTGGGCGCACTCGCCACTCCAATCACCTTCCTGCACTCCATCAACTGGACTGTAGAGAACCCCGATCGCCTCAAAGCGACCCGTCAGAACCTTCTGCAGGTTATGCAACTGAACTATGAAACCTGGGAGCTCATTCAGAAGGAAACCGACAACGACCACGAATGGCTCCCCAACCCTAACCAGACCAGCCCGTTTCAGGCTCTCCCAGTCACACAGCAAACCATCGACAGCTGGCTGGAAGCAGTGAAAACCTCAGAAAAAGTGCTGAATGGTGAAGTGTTGATCCCTCACATGGTGTTTGACGGCGGGATCAATATGAAGTCGTTCTTTGACACAGCAGAGAGCTTCGACCTTGTTCTCTTCATCACCGGACCAAACGCCGTGAATTACATCGAGCAAGGTGAAGTCTGGGATGGTGACTTCATGCGCACCTTAAGCCGCCCTTTAAGCAGAAACTTCGGTGCGTTCGCTGTCTGGTTCAACTAGCTCATAAACAAAAGAAAAGCCCGGCAACTTGGCCGGGCTTTCTGATTAGTTTCGCTCGCGCTCCACATGCACAATGTACAGCGACGCGCCGATGATCAGCGCTGCTCCCAGCCACAAGTTGCCCGGAGGCACCCAGCTGAAGACGATGAAGCCACAAAGAACATTGAGCGGCAATTTCAGATGATCAAACGGCTGGAGGTAAGCCGCGTCCACCTTCTCATAGGCCATCGCCAGCGAGCCCTGTGCAATCGCACCCAGCAGCCCTGCCAGAATGATCAACCACCACATGTTCATGCCTTCAGGTATTGAGAGACCACCTGGAGCCAGCAGCGCCAGAACCAGATTAACTGGCGTCAGCAGCAGAAGCAGATAGAGCGTAACCGACTGAGGACTTTCACTTTCTTCCAGCTTTTTCATGCAGAGGATGGAAGAACCCCATAGCAGCGCGGCGATAATTGGCAGGAATGTAACCAGCTGGAACGCTTCATCCCACGGGCTGAGAATGATCATGCCGCCCACAAAGCCAACAGCCGTCGCAACCCAGCGCTGCCCGCTCGCTTTTTCACGCAAGAAAACAGCGGCACCAATCGTCACGAAGAACGGGGACGTCATCAAAAGTGCGATGCCCTGCCAGATCGGCACACCATTTGCCAAACCAGCAACCCAGAACTGCACGCCCAGCGCAGCCAGAAAAACGCGGAAGAGGTGAAGAGCCAGTTGCTCGGTGTGCAAGCCATCGACACCAATACGCCAGATCACCGGCACCATAGCAACAAGCGAAATCAGATACTGCCAGAAGGTTGCACTGGTGGAGCTCAGCCCCTGCACCATGGTTAGATACTGCATGGCAGAGTTGGTCACCGCAAACGCGGCACCAGCAAACACCATCCAGCTTGCGCCCACAACAGCAGCAGACGCACGTGTTGAACTGCGTGATGTACTCATACACGCACCTCGTAATCACTATTCAAAAACAGATTAAACATAAGAAATCTTTCTGATCCAAAGGACGGCAAACCGCCAAGTTTCATTGAATCAGGACGCGCAAGCAAACAGCGTTCATCAGAACACCCCTCACCTACATTCTCTTCCATCCGGACTATAACCGTCGGTCCCGGAATCTCACCGGACCTGCTGACCCTTCCCAATACAAAGAAGGCGCTCGCGGACTTATGCCCCTAAGGACAATCACCACCGGTAGGGAATTTCACCCCGCCCTGAGAATTATCTCCCAACTTTGGGAGACTTGTTTTCTAACAGATTCTCAGGAAATTGCGAGTTGTCTTTCAGTCTAACTGAAAACACATTTGTGAACGATCTGTCACCCACAAATGCCCCTTTTACAGTTTGCAAACTCTAGCGCAGATCCCACTTTCGCAGTTCATCACGATAAGTCTCTGGGAAATCCCAGTGCTCTGCTGCTTCCATCACACCTTCCCACGCTTTGGCGTGCGGCTTCCCAGTGTTGGCAGTCCGGCTCAGGTAGATGATCGCTGACTTGTTCTGCCCGCCACTGCGCACGGGAAGGAAGACTTTGTCGAGCCCTTTGCGGAAAAGCGCCTCAGCTCCATCAACAACGGTCACATCACCGATACGGCAATCCCACAAGACACCATGCACGCGCTTGCCTGGAGCCTTCACCATGGAAGGGACACCTTCAGTAGTGATGATAAAGCGATAGCCATCCATGGAAGCTGGCCCCAGCGGTTTGGCCTGCGGGCAGCGGCTTGCCATGATCTTCGGGTTCATCAGACGGCCATAAGCAAAGTAAATCGGCATCAGTTCAACTCATAACAAAAAAGATCAGGCAACAAGGGTGTCGGCAAGGTGAGCAGCCAACTCTTCACGAGAGGACACAACAGTGTCAGCACCGCAATCAGCCATCTCTTCTTCAGAACCATAGCCCCAGAGCACACCGATAGACTCCACACCATTTTCCTTCGCAGCAATAATATCATGCTTGCGATCACCAATCATAATGCAATGAGATGCATCCAGACTTTCCTGTTCCAGCAAGTAAGCAAGCAAATCCACTTTGTTGCCGCGGGTCATATCCAGCTCGCAGCCATAGGTCTTTTCAAACAGACCATCCATCTCAAAATGAGCAATGATCTTTTCAGCGTAAACCCAAGGCTTGGAAGTGCAAACGAACAGGCGATCTCCACGGTCTTTGGCAGCCTGAAGGAGTTCAATAATCCCCTCATAGCGCTCGTTTTCGTAAAGACCGACAGTCGTAAAACGCTCCCGATACAAGCGAATGCACTCAAGGATCAGCTCTTCATCTTCTGTATTCAGAAGCTGGCGGAACGTTTCTGTAAGAGGAGGGCCGATAATAAAGGCGAGGTCTTTAGCTGGAGGAACATCGCGGCCAAGCTTTTCAAGCGCATACTGAACGCTCGTTACAATGCCGACAAAAGGGTCTGTCAGCGTTCCATCCAGATCAAAAAGCAGAGTGCGCAAAGCCAAATCCTCAATATAGGAATTGGCTTCGCGCCAACTCCTTATTCAAATTCCATGATAACGGCATCAACCGCCAGACTGTCGCCCGGTGCAGCTTGATAGCGCTTACCACACAATCGCGTTCTGCCCGAAGCACATTTTCCATTTTCATGGCTTCAACAATCGCCAGCTGCTCACCAGCTTTCACTTCCTGCCCCTCTTCTACATGAAGCGAGACAACAAGACCCGGCATTGGGCAGAGCAGCAGGTTGGATGTATCCGGAGCAACCTTCTCAGGCATTAGAGAAGCAAGTTCAGCATTACGAGGTGTCATCACCTTGGCAACAACTGAATAGCCCTGCCAGTCCAGCTGGTAGCCGTTTTCAACCGGACGCACCTGAACACTCACATTGCGCTCACCAACCTGCCCTTTCCAGAGCATGTCACCAGGAACCCAGGAAGAAGCGATACGGGCACGTGGACTGCCTTCGACACAAACATCGATATCAAGCGGCGTAACAGCCATGCCTTCAATCAGCTCAGCGTCCAGCTTTTCACCATTGATCAGCACACCCCACTCACGGCGCACACCGCATGATGCGGACGCAGACGGCCCGGCAGATGATCCAGACGCTCACGCTCAATCAGATGCATGGAAAGCGCTACAGACGCCAACACACTGCGGGCTTCCGCATCTGGTGTTGCTGGCTCAAAACCATCCGGATATTCATCAGCAATAAAGCTCGTAGCCAGTTGGCCAGAACGCCAGCGTGGGTGCTTCATCAAGGATGCAAGGAACGGTACGTTGTGCTGAATGCCGTCCACCTGGAACTCATCAAGCGCAGTGCTCATTCCCTCAATGGCTTCTGCACGGGTCGGCGCATAAGTCACCAGTTTCGCGATCATAGGATCGTAGAACATGGAGATCTCGGAGCCTTCAACAACACCAGTGTCATTACGAACCACATAACCGTCATGCTCACCTTCAACAGGTGGACGATAACGTGTCAGACGACCAATAGACGGCAGGAAGTTACGGTAAGGATCTTCCGCATAAATGCGGCTTTCAACTGACCAACCGTTCAGCTTCACCTCATCTTGTTTGATGGAGAGCTCTTCCCCAGCAGCAACACGGATCATCTGCTCAACAAGATCTACGCCGGTGATCAGTTCTGTCACCGGATGCTCAACCTGCAGGCGGGTGTTCATTTCAAGGAAATAGAAGCTCTTGTCCTGCCCTGCCACAAACTCAACAGTACCAGCACTGTCGTAGTCTACAGCCTTGGCCAGAGCAACGGCCTGCTCACCCATCTTGCGACGAGTTTCCTCATCCAGCAACGGAGACGGCGCTTCTTCGATGACTTTCTGGTTACGGCGCTGAATAGAACATTCACGCTCGCCCAGATAGATCGCATTGCCATGCTTGTCGCCCATCACCTGAATTTCAATGTGGCGCGGGTTTTCGATGAACTTTTCAATAAAGATACGATCATCACCGAAGGAGCTGACAGCTTCTGACTTGGCGCGATCAAAGCCATCCATGGCTTCTTCATCGTTCCAGGCGATACGCATGCCTTTACCACCACCACCGGCGGAGGCTTGATCATCACCGGATATCCGATTTCAGAGGCAATGCGCTTGGCATCTTCCGGGGTTTCAATCAGGCCCATGTAGCCTGGCACGGTAGAAACATTAGCATCAGCGGCAAAGCGCTTAGAGGTGATTTTGTCTCCCATCACCTCAATTGCTTTCGGGTTTGGTCCGATAAAGACAATACCTTCCTGCTTCAAGCGCTCGCAAAACTCTGCGCGCTCGGAAAGGAAGCCATAGCCCGGATGAACAGCTTCAGCGCCGGTCTGTTTGCATGCATCAATAATTTTGTCGATTACGAGGTATGATTTGGCTGCAGCCGGCTCACCAATGTGAACAGCCTCATCAGCCATCTCCACATGAAGCGCATCCCGGTCCGCATCAGAGTAAACAGCAACCGTTTTGATCCCCATCGATCTCGCCGTTTTGATAACACGGCAAGCGATTTCCCCACGGTTTGCGATCAGAATCTTTGAAAACATGCCCATCCCACATACACACCTTCTTTATTTACAGTGCAGGGTTGTAGGCATCTCTACGCACTTCCGCAACCTCACAATAGGGCGAAGAACCATCGCACTTTCGTAGGGCAATAGATGCTATCAAATCGCAAATTGAACTGCTCTTTCATCTATATGCAGCGCATTTTCCAAGGAAAGGCGTTGTATTTCTGCGACAGCTCTGGCAACACAGATTCCCAACAGTAAAGATCCCCTCAGGAGCCAAACAATGAATGAAAACAAGATATTTCTGGAAGGCCTGTCATTCTTTGCATTCCACGGCCTGCATGATGAAGAAGCCAAGTTGGGTCAACGCTTTATCATCGACCTCACCTGTTGGGCAGACTTTGAAAACGCAACCGTTTCAGACGATTATGAAGACACCATCTGCTACGGCACACTGGCCAAAACAGTAGAGGATGTTGTGACCAACTCCCGCTTTAACCTGCTGGAACGCCTTGCAGGAGCCATTTGCGAAGCAGTGTTCGCTATGGATGTGCGAATCTCCAAAATCACTGTCAAAGTGAACAAGCCATCTGCTCCGGTGCCCGTTCATACCGGTGGCTTTGGTGTAGAAGTTACCCGCGCCCGCCCTGCCGCAAACGGTTAAATCAGTCATTTCTTCTTTAGAGCCGGCTAACCACGGCTCACCTTGATACTCGCAGTTTTGGGCTTTTGCCTGCAAAACGGATGGAACGCGGCTTGATTATCAGCCTCTCTTTATCTGCTTTGTAAGGCAAAAGACCCCATGCGAAATGCCTCCGCCACTATTATTGCCGGTAGCCTCATAACCCTGATGTGGGTAGGCTCAGCCAACGCACAGGCCAGACCGGATGCCCGCAACCTGACATGTGAACAAGCTAAACAGCTGGTCAACAGCCGAGGTGGCGTTGTCCTGACCACAGGGCCACGCACCTATGAGCGTTTTGTCAGTGACATCAGATACTGCCTACATAATGAAGTCCTGCGCCGGGAGTGGGCTCCGACCAAAGATAGCAACGCCTG
This sequence comes from Pseudovibrio denitrificans JCM 12308, assembly GCF_001310815.1. Classification (GTDB taxonomy): domain Bacteria; phylum Pseudomonadota; class Alphaproteobacteria; order Rhizobiales; family Stappiaceae; genus Pseudovibrio; species Pseudovibrio denitrificans. Next base: position 31,339 of record NZ_BAZK01000016.1, on the reverse strand, counting down.
CCAGATCGGTTATCGCTGTTCACCACGCACACGGCAGAACCAGTAAAGAAGGAGGAAGCTATGAGAACATCGACCCTACTCGTATTAACGAGCACTCTGGCCCTTATAGCTTCCACCACTGCATTTGCCCGCCCAGACACGCGCCAAATGTCCTGCCTGGAAGCCCGCTCAGTTGTTCAGCGAGCTGGCGGCATCGTATTAAGCACTGGTGCCCGAACTTACGATCGGTTTGTAGCAGGCTTACAATTCTGCCAACCCTATGAGCGCTTAATGAGCCGATGGGTTCCCACCAAGGATCAGAAACGCTGCTTCATCGGCTATTCATGTGAACCCGGCTACAACAGCGGTGAAGGCCCCTTCGGCTCCGACATCTTCGATTAAGAACGGCAAAACATCCGCACATGGAAAAGAGGCGGCTTTCCCGCCCCTCTTCTAATGCTGTCGAATCCATAATCCACATCCCCAAACTTGCCAGACACACCCCGCACGCCACCAACATGTGGTTGCGACAACTTTTTTGCACCACCCACAAGCAAAAGTGTGAGCTTGATCACAGACATGCAAGTAATCCCCAAGAACACGAAGACACGAATTCGTTACCGACCAAAATTCAAAGTTGCGAAAAGATAATTTTGTGTTTCAGAACACATCTTACTCAAAAAATTCCAGTAAACATACAATCATCAACGAACAACAACACACACCAAGCAAACGATTTAGAGTAAAAACTCAAAAATTAGCTTGATAAAGAGAACAACAACTAAAGACAGAAAGATGTAAGAGGGCAAGAAACTGCCTTCCATCAGTCTAAATTCAAAAGACGCGCCGAAATAATAATGAAGATCGGCAAAATCCCATCGGAAAGACTGCTCCTCCCAGTCTCTCCCTCTGAACAATGACCAAAACTGTATAAATTCGAAAGTAAAACAAATGAAAAAGATCGCTCTGACCCTTTCCGTACTCGGCCTCGTTTCTGCTGCTTCCATCGCTCAGGCAGCTCTGGTTAACACAGGTGACCTGACCACTTCTGAAGCAAAGGCACTCGTTCAGGACAAAGGCGCAATCGTGCTCGCAACCGGTCCAGGCCTCTACGACCGCTACGTCGCAAATGCTTCTTATTGTGCCTCCCACGAAGAAACACAGCGCGCTTACGTCGTAACCAAAGACTCCAACAGCTCCCTCATCGGCTACACCTGCGTAGTTGAAAACAGAGACAACTAAGCCTCTAACCCGCCTCAAGTTAGAGAGCTCCCCCATCCCCCCCTTGGGAAAGACTGTTCCTCCCCAGTCTTTCCCTCTCAAAAACAACTCATATTGTAAAAATAGAAAGTAATCCCAATGAAAAAGATCGCTCTGACCCTTTCCGTTCTCGGCCTCGTTTCCGCTGCTTCCATCGCTCAGGCAGCTCTGGTCAACACTGGTGACCTGACCGCTTCTGAAGCAAAGGCACTCGTTCAGGACAAAGGCGCAATCGTACTGTCAACTGGCCCTGGTCTCTATGATCGCTACGTTGCAAACGCCTCCTATTGCGCAACCCACGAAGAAACAGAACGCGCTTACGTCGTAACCAAAGACTCCAACCATTCCCTCATTGGTTACACCTGCGTGGTCGACAACAAAAACAGCTGATTTTCTAACTCGCCCCAAAGTTAGAAGCACGCCCATCACAAAGCCCCAGGGAAAGGCTGTGCCTCCGGCCTTTCCTCCCCAAGTTCCCATAAGAATTAAAAACCGAAAGCTAATACAATGAAAAAGATCGCACTAACCCTTTCCGTTCTCGGCCTCGTTTCTGCTGCTTCCGTTGCTCAGGCAATGAATGTTCCCCTCACAAGCACAACTGACCTCACAGGCTCCCAGGTAAAAGCTCTGGTTCAGGATAAAGGCGCAGTCGTTCTGGCAACCGGTCCAGGTCTTTACGATCGCTACGTTGCAAATGGCTCCTTCTGTGGCCCACACGAAGAAACACAGCGCGCCTACGTTGTGACCAAAGATTCCAACCATTCCCTCATCGGTTACACCTGTGTGGTTGAGAACGACGAAAACTAAGACCTAACTCGCCTCAAGTTAGTCCCCCTCTCCCCTATCAACAAAACCCCGACCTTTTCACGAAGGCCGGGGTTTTCATTTTTCAGAAATCACAAGCTCTGTCTTAGAGCGGAATATTGTCGTGCTTACGCCATGGCATCTGCTGGTTCTTGGTCCGCAGCATTGCCAGCGCACGAGAGATCCGCATCCGGGTAGACTGAGGCATGATCACCTCATCAATGTACCCACGCTCTGCAGCCACAAACGGGTTCGCGAACCGGTCTTCATAATCCTTTGTCCGCTCGGCAATCTTCTCAGGATCATCCAGTTCATTGCGATACAGGATCTCAACCGCACCTTTCGCGCCCATCACAGCGATCTCAGCAGATGGCCAAGCGTAGTTCACATCACCACGGATATGCTTGGAGCTCATCACGTCATAAGCACCACCGTAAGCCTTACGTGTGATCACAGTGATCTTCGGAACAGTCGCCTCACCATAAGCAAACAGCAGTTTCGCGCCATGCTTGATCAACCCGCCATATTCCTGCGCTGTACCCGGCAGGAAGCCCGGAACATCCACAAAGGTAACCAGCGGAATGTTGAAGCAGTCACAGAAGCGCACGAAACGCGCAGCTTTACGACTCGCATCACTGTCCAGAACGCCAGCAAGAACCATCGGCTGGTTGGCAACGATTCCAACGGTACGCCCTTCAACACGACCAAAGCCTGTGATGATGTTTCCAGCAAAGCTTTCCTGAATCTCGAAGAAATCCCGTTCATCCACGGTCTTCAGGATCAGTTCCCGCATGTCATACGGCTTGTTCGGATTATCCGGAACCAGCGTATTGAGGCTCTCATCCAATCGGGACGGATCGTCATAAACGGATAGCTCAGGCAATGGCGCCTGATTGTTCATCGGCAGATAATCCACCAGACGGCGGATCTGCAGCAGCGCTTCCACGTCGTTATCAAACGCACCATCCGCAATGGAGGACTTGGTGGTGTGAATGCTCGCACCGCCCAGCTCTTCAGCCGTCACAGTCTCATTGGTCACGGTCTTCACAACATCCGGACCAGTCACAAACATGTAGGAGGTATCGCGCACCATGAAGATGAAATCGGTCATCGCTGGGGAATACACATCACCACCAGCACATGGCCCCATGATCACGGAGATCTGCGGAATAACACCAGACGCCTGAATATTGCGCCAGAACACTTCGCCGTATCCACCAAGTGCCGCAACACCTTCCTGAATACGAGCACCACCTGCATCGAAAATACCAATGATCGGCGCGCGGTTCTGCAGCGCCATATCCTGGATCTTCATGATTTTCTCTGCGTGGGTCTCAGAAAGCGAGCCACCAAATACCGTGAAGTCTTTTGAGAAGAGGTAAACCGTACGGCCATTAACCGTACCCCAACCAGCAACAACACCATCACCCGGGAAGTGCGTCTCCTCCATACCAAACTCGGTACAGCGGTGCTGCTTGAACATATCGAATTCTTCGAAGGAACCTTCATCTAGCAGAATTTCAATGCGCTCTCGTGCGGTGAGTTTTCCGCGTTTATGCTGCGCATCAATTCGGCGCTGTCCCCCACCAAGCCGCGCTTCATCACGTCTTTTTTCTAATTCAGCTAGAACTTCCTTCATAAGATATCTCAGCTCCCAATCTAACTGAGTTATCTCCTAACACGCCCCTAAGCAAAAAAACTAGTAAGCCGTTGGATTGAGAAGCTTCTTACGATGCAACCACGAACCACCTCAACCCAACACGCCATAACCCTTGGGAAACCAAGCATTCTTTGCCGATAAATCAGCAAATCTCACTCGGCCTCATCCGCACTGCCCGCATTGAGCAATCCATATTTTTCTTCGCCTATTTGCTCAAGAAGCTCCAACTGAGTCTCAAGAAAATCGCAGTGTCCTTCTTCATCAGCCAGCAAACTGTCAAAAAGTGCCATGGTCACGAAGTCCCCTTGCTGCTCACAGAACACACGGGATTCGCTGTAATACTCAATCGCCTCACGCTCTCCAGCCAGATCAGCCTCCAGCACTTCTTTCACAGATGTGCCAATACGCAGCGGAGCAATGGTTTGCAGGTTCGGATGACCTTCCAAAAACACAATGCGCTCAACCAAACGGTCAGCATGCTGCATTTCTTCAATCGACTCGGCCCGCTCTTTCTTGCCAAGCTTTGTGTAGCCCCAATCTTCAAGAAGCCGGAAATGCACCCAGTATTGATTGACAGCCCCGAGCTCCATGGAAAGGGCTTTGTTCAAACGTTCAATGACACCGTCTTTTGCTTTCATGAGATCTCAGTGCGCGCACTGCTCCTTTGGGAATGCAGATGAAAATGCAACTCGTTCAGAACCGTCCCCCAAACGAGTATTGACCCCATAAACATAGTTCAGCCCAACACACCGCCAACCCAAATCCCCGATCGTTCCTAATGAAGCCTAAAGCATGCCGCATTCATTTAAATTCACGCGCCAAGCTTTAAACTATTGCTTTACGCGTATTCTGATTGGAAACTGGGAGCGCTTTTCGGCAGTTCGCTCGAAAACACCTATAGCACCGCGCTGGTAACAGGCGGTGTTGGAGAGTTAGAGTTCCCGCTAAAACGGGTGGAGCAAGGCGAACAGGCTCTGCCTGCGCTACTTGTTAGAAATGTTTCTTCGGCATTGGCTGTTCGCCTCGCCCAGGCCTTTTCTCATGAACACGCGGGCTCCCTCTCGAACAGACGCGACAGGCACATCTGCGCATCTTTGATACGCTTTTGTACCATCGGCAGTTTCCTGCCACCACCGGACGCCCTTCGGAACGACCCCAAGCTCCCTACTACCACTGTGGTCTCAATAGGGTATGGCGCTTCACCGGACCTCCCGACACGATACGTTACCTCATGCGGTAGCCCAACCCCGCCCACGCCACGGAATGGGCGGTCCACTCCTGCCCGAATGCGTGGGCACGAGAGTTAGGATAGGGTAGATTTTGGGAAGGGGGATAAGTTTTTTGCGAGTTCTTGCTGGAAAAACAACTCTAACCCAACAAAAAAGAGCCACCCAATGGGCAGCTCTTTCAAATCAAAACAATCGGTTAGCGCGATTATTCGCTCGCATCAGCCGAGTTAGCATTCAGCGCACCGTAGTGCTGCTCGCCAATCTTCTCAAGAAGCTCAAGCTGTGTTTCAAGGAAGTCGATATGCCCTTCCTCATCTGCCAGCAGATCATCAAACAGCTTCATGGAAACATAGTCGCCTTCGGCGTCACAGATCTCGCGGCTCTTCTTATAAGATTCACGCGCTTCATGTTCACCAGCCAGATCAGCTTCCAGAACTTCTTTCAGGTTTGTGCCGATCTTAAGCGCACCAACTGTCTGCATGTTTGGGTGACCACCAAGGAAGAGGATGCGCTCAATCAGCTTGTCCGCATGTTCCATCTCTTCAACGGATTCCTCACGCTCCTTTTGCGCCAGTTTGCCAAAGCCCCAGTCATCCAGCAGGCGGTAATGCAGCCAGTACTGATTGACGGCACCAAGCTCAAGCTTCAGAGCCTCGTTAAGCCGCTCAATAACTTTCTCATTATGTTTCATCGGCGGAGTTCCTCAATTTTTGTGATTATGACCGTGTTTGGCGATGTGTCGTTTTAAACATTATTCTTATGCCGGATGGCTGCAGCACACAGTTGAACAGATTCGACAGTAACACGGCAATTAAAATCCCATTACCCACATACTACAAACTATTGATTTCTTTCTACGATAAGTAGAAGCCACCCAACAAAAAAGCGCAGCCACTGACTGCGCTTTTAGAGTTCAGATCTCAATCAGAAACCACTTAGCTTTCTTCTGGTGCTCCCACCAGAATAAGAGCAGCAGCATTGAACTCATCATTCTTGAACCGACGAATGCGGGCAGCCTCTTCGTCCTGTCCCCACTGCTCGATGTTCCAATCTTCATCCACGTGAGCAGCTGACCAGACAGCATCTGCATCAAACTCTTTTTCGGCCAGAGCCAATGCCAGAAGAGCAGAGCCGCAAATGGATGTCACCGTATGGATCGCAGCCAACTGCAGTGCGTCATACTTGTCCAGCTCAGCACGATAAGCTGCCGTCACAGCTTCATCCTGCGCAACATGCATGATCCCTTCAACCAACTTGAAGCGACCACCAAGCAACTTCTCTGCCCAACTCAGAACAGGATCCCACTGCGCAGTCTGACGACCAACAAGTTCAGCAGGAGAGTCAGCACGGTAACAGAGATGGTCATTCCCGGCATAACGGGTGATCTCATCTGCAACCTCGGCAAATTTTTCTTCAACGGCATCAATCGCGGAATGGGCAATGCGGGTTAGCGGCATTGTACCCGGATCAATCTCTTCTTCCTGCAGCTCCCATTCAGCAGCCACACCTTCCGCAATCACTTCATCTTTGAACACCAGAGCATTTCGGCCAGGCGTTTTGATGGAACGACCATCCAGCAAAACAGCAAAAACATCGTCTTTCAACTCAACACTGACGCGCTCATAAAACCGCTTCGGCAGGTTCCGCTTTGTGTGTTCACGTGCAGCCTGAACAGCATCAACAGGCCCTTTTGCAATGTCATCTGCAATCTGCTCAAAAATGTCACGCATTATGCGATTTCCTTATTCCACTTAAAGTGCTCACTCAGCACCGGAATGAGTTCCTTAAAGTGATTGATGACATAGGTTGCCCCAGCGCTCTTCACATCCTCAGCACTGTGGTAACCCCATGTGACCCCAACAGATTTAACGCCTGCATTGCGGGCCATCTGCATATCGAAGGTCGTATCACCAATCATAATCGTGTTTTCAAGATCGACGCCGGTTTCGCTCATCGCCTGAAAAATCATGCCTGGGTTCGGCTTGGACGGCGCAACATCCGCGGTCTGCATCGTGGTGAAGACACCTTCCAGCTCATGCAAACTGATCAGATGCTTCATTCCGCGGGAATGCTTGCCAGTCGCGATACCAAGAAGCACGTCTTCCCGGTCCGCCAGTTCCCTCAAAGCCTCAATTGCGCCCTCATAGAGCGGATCATAATCCCGGCCCTTGGAGCGCATTTCCCAAACAACCTGCTGGTATCCTTTGACCATTCTGTCGATCAGCTCAGGATCTTTCCGGCCCAACAGCTTTTCAAAGGCGACATGCAGCGTCAGACCAACCGTTTCAAGAATCTCATCACGCGATGGCAGCGGCAGATCGACAGAGCGATATGCTGCGGTAAAACCAATCATGATATTGTCCTGGCTATCCGCGAGCGTGCCGTCGCAGTCGAACACAATGAGATACATGAAGATCAGCCCGTTATTTTGCTATTGCTTATTCTGGTTCATTCACTTCAGGATCATAGTCCTTCACATCCATACCAAGCAAGTTCCAGGTCTGCTGCATATGCGGTGGCAAAGGCGCAGAAACATCAATCACACCATTGCCTGATGGATGCGGAATAACAATCCGGCGTGCCAGCAAGTGCAGCTTGTTCTGAATGCCGCCCGGCAGCTCCCAGTTCTGAATGTTGAAGTATTTTGGATCACCAATGATCGGATGACCAATATGAGCTGAATGCGCGCGCAGCTGGTGCGTACGACCTGTCACGGGCTTCAGGGTCACCCATGAAAGCTTCTGACCGGACTGCTCAACCACGTTGTAAAGGCTGACTGCGTGTTGCGCCTCATCATCCCCATGACGGACAACGCGCATACGCTCTTCACCTTCGTCACGTGCCAGATAAGTCGAGATGCGGCCCTGACGAGGCTTCGGCACACCAGCAACCATCGCCCAGTAGATCTTGCGTGTGTTGCGGTGACGGAATGCTTTCGTCAGCTCCTGCGCCGCACGGCGGGTCTTCGCAACCAGCAGAATACCAGAGGTTTCACGGTCCAGACGGTGAACCAGACGTGGCTTATCACCTTTCTGGTTGGTGAAGGCGTCCAGCATGCCATCCACGTGACGCTTAAGACCGGAGCCACCCTGCACGGCCAGGCCAGCAGGCTTGTTCAGCACCATGACGTGAGAATCTTCAAAGAGCATCATCTGCTCAATGGCTTCACGATCACTGTCAACCAGCTTACGGGCACGTGGCTTTGCGTTCTTGCGGTCATCCGCAGCAAGCTCAACACCAAGAGGTGGAATGCGGATTTCCTGACCAGCTTCCAAACGAGTGGAAGCTTCAGCACGTTTGCCATCAACACGAACCTGTTTTGTCCGCAGCAATTTCTGCAAACGGCCAAAGCCAAGTTCAGGGAAATTTTCTTTGAACCAACGGTCCAGACGGATGCCTGCGTCGTCTTCATCAACGCGGCGCATCTCAATCTTGACGGGGCTGCCACCCTTGTTCTGAGGCGCTGCTTTTTTCTGGGAGCCACTCATGAGTGAAGGTCCTGACCTTTATCGCGGCGGCAGCACAAAGGGTGCGCCAGCCGTTCCTATTAAATCTGTTGGCGCTCATTTGGCAGGTGCCGCCCAAACATGCAAGCCTTTCACGCTGTTTCAGCGCGTCAAAAACGAAAAACCATCAAGTTTCTATGAGTTTTTGCCGCCAACTTGCAAAATCAGGCGAGAACCTGCCGCGTGATGTAAAGACCAGCAAACAAGGCCGAGACAGACAGGATCACCGAAACCAGCACATACGCAACAGTCGCAATCGGCTCGCCCCGCTCCCACAACACCGCCACATCCAGCGAGAACGTTGAGAAAGTGGTGAAGCCTCCAAGGAAACCCGTGGCAATCAGATAACGCAGTCAGAAGAAGCATTCAGACGCTGTGCGAGAACCTCAACAAAGATCCCCATCAGCAAAGAACCAAGAATGTTTACGGTGACAGTGCCCCAAGGAAAAGAAGGCCCCAGAAGACGTAGGCCGGCCATTGAAACCAGATGCCGGCAAACCGCTCCTGCCCCGCCGCCAAGTGCAATCAGGATGAGATTTTTCATGCCTCTTCCCTATCGGATTTTGGTGAGTGTGTCTTGTACAAAGTGCTGTGTAGCTAACATCCCTTAGAGAAGACCTCGTCAACCTTGTCACGGCATGCCTGCACCAGCTCCGCATGATCCTCCAGATGTCCCTCTTCCTCCTCAAGGATATCAAGAAAGATCGCCCGCAGGTTCATATCATCCCCCGGAGCGATGGGACGCTGAACCGTGGCACTGCTGATAAACATCACGCAGCAACCGCACCAGACGCTCAGCGGCATTCAGTCGGCCCCACAGATAGTCATGCTCACGCCACCCCCGATTGAAGAACGCGCCAAACATCTGCAGCTGCGCCCCTTTCAGATCGATACCACCCGGGCTCAACAGCTGCGCATCCTTAGGGCTGATCCGCCCCACTTCAATCTTCCGCAGCTCAAACGCATCAAGCGCCTGTTGAACCGGGAACATGCTGGTATCGAAGAAGGGGAAACCGATATACCCTTCCAAAATTCCTTGCGCGGCTTTCAGATCCCCAAGCTTGCCAACGCCTTCAAACACAATGGAATCTGTCAGCTTGTCCAGATCAGAGAGCCCCATACGCAAGCTGAGCACACCTAACACCTTGCGCACAGTCTCCAACTGTGGAGACGGCTCTTTGAGCAGTGTGGCCAGATGAATGGTCTCAGTGCCATAAAACTCCTCTGACCACCGGTTCCGTAAGTTGGCAATCTGCCCATACAGCTCGCGTTTAAATACATCCAGATGGCGGGCAAACTCAACAGAACCCGCAATCTCTTCATGATGATAGAATTTGTTAATCTGCTCAATCAGGAAGCGAAGCTGACGAATACGATAGTCAACATCGAGGCTCTTCAGCTCATTGAGGATCTTGGCCTGATCTCGCTGCGCTTCCCCGTCTTCCTCCTTGGAAAAGGTCAGCGCATTGACCACAACCTCTTCCACACTCTCCCAGGACCATTGAACGACCTCCGCCCCTTTCTCAACACAGCCTTCCTGCTGCACTCCAGAAAGGTTGGAGATCAAAGAAACAACACGATGCGCAAGATGCCCCAGTCGCAGCTGCAAATATCCCGCATTGGCAAAACCAGACTGCTCCATCGCACTCAGCTCAGCCCCTTGTCGCACAACAGAAAAATCGCCCTCTGTTTCAGGCAAGCTGCCGTGCTTTTCAAGCAGCCTCTGTACTTCTCGGCGCACCATAGGCAGAGCTGCATCAGCCACTTCCTGAATGCGCCGCACCTTCATGTTGATCTGCTCAATCTCCTGCAGTTCATCACCAATCGGCTCATTGCGTGGAATATGTGCAAGTGAAGCAAAGATACTCTTGAAGAACCCCGGAGGTTCAGGATCAGTAGGAACATCACGATGAGAGAACGGTAACGGATCCAGATAAAGCAGTCGCCGCACCACCTCACGCGCTGCCGGTCGCTGTGCGATAGATTCAATCAGAGGCTCAAAAGGCTTGTTCATCACCAGAGAGCCATCAATAAAAATTCGCTCCCCTTCCGCATCACAATTGGCATGAAGCACATTCTTCATGAATGCCTCCCGCCCACTCCATTCCAGCCCCTGACGTTCCAACACTCCATCCATCTCCGCCGCACTCATGGGCGGGAAAGCACCGGGAAAGCTGGAGGTCGCCCGTGCAGCAAACACCAGATCAGGAATAAACTCCGCACTCATCTGGCTGTGCAACCCGCTGGACACGCGATGGATGGCATTGAAGTTCACGATCCGGCGGTGATCCAGCTCCTCAATGAACTCAGGATCATGCAGCGCAATCCGGCGCAACACACCGTGAAAATCCGTCAGCGTTACAAACAGCTCCAACCGCTGACCGAATGGGATCAACGTCTCACCGCGATCGTACTCATCCATGGCACGGCAAGCATCCACCAGCCAACCGGAGTAACGTTCCCCTGAAAACGGAGGCGTAAACCAGCGGGAGCTGATGAAATCCCGCAGCTTGGTGCGTGTCTCTTTGTTGTGCGGAACATCCGTACCAAGAAACACCAGCAGCTTATCCAGAATAGGCGCCAGCACACGTTTGGCATGCTTGCTTACCCCGGAGGTTTCATTGGCCAGCTTGTCCACATCGGCAAGCGACAGCCACAAATCGCTATGGTGCTTGAGTGGAAGATCATGCGCCAGCGCCCGCGCCAGCATGATGGCATTGACACCACCAGCAGAAGCACCCGAGATAGCATCAATCACAACCCGCAGATCCAGCTGCGGGCCAAAACTCTCCAGAAGATCGAAGTAGGATTTCGCGGAGCCTTCCAGCTCAACGTCGCTCTCCACACCGCGCTCACGGTCACGGCGAAACTGGTGCAAAGCATGGGAGGCACGTTGCAAGTTGAGCAGCTCACGAGTAACGCCGTGCATGTAAATGGCAAGCGAAACCCCGCCATACAGCACCAGTCCAAGTCTCAGTTCAAGCTGCCTCATTCCACACACCAGATTCTCTTTCATGTCAGTGTGCGAAGAAGGATGCCCGATTGCAAACGGGAAACCCAAACAAAGTTACGTGTAGTTTATGTGTTTGCCTGCAAAGTGCTTTTGGCCCTCGCTAAAACAAGGGGCCAGCCTTACTGGTTGCCGCGTTCTTTTCTCAATCGATCCCAATAGCTCAAGCGTTTCTGGATATCACGCTCAAACCCACGGGCATTCGGCTCATAGTACTTCTGCCGGCCCATCTTCTCAGGGAAATAGTCCTGACCAGAGAACGCATCCGGCTCATCATGGTCATACCGATAACTCGCACCGTATCCCATCTTCTTCATCATGGTCGTTGGCGCATTGAGAATGTGCTTTGGCGGCACCAGAGATCCATGCTCCCGCGCATCCATCCGCGCGGCTTTATAGGCCAGATAAGACGCATTGGATTTGGGAGCTGTCGCCAGATAAACCGCAGCCTGCGCAAGCGCATACTCTCCTTCCGGAGAGCCGACCAGCTGATAGGCATGACGCGCAGCATTCACCTGCACCAACGCATTCGGATCAGCCATGCCAATGTCTTCAGAGGCCATCACTGTCAGACGGCGGATGATGTAAAGCGGATCTTCCCCGCCCTCCAGCATACGGCACATCCAGTAAAGCGCGGCATCCGGATCAGACCCGCGAATGGATTTATGCAGCGCAGAAATGAGATTGTAGTGACCATCCTTGGTCTTGTCGTAGATCGGCGCCCGGCGCTGAACCACTTCGGCAAGACGTTCAGTATCAAACACCTCATCATCACCAGCTGTCCGCCAGACATCTTCGGCCAATGTCAGCGCAGAACGACCATCCCCATCGGCCATACGAACAAGTGAAAGACGCGCTTCTTCATCCAGAGGCAACTCACGGCCCATCTCCTCTTCAGCCCGCTTGAGTAGGTCAATCAAGGCATCTTCATTGAGGGATTGGAAGGTGAGCACATGAGAGCGTGAGAGCAACGCTGCGTTCAGCTCAAAGCTCGGGTTCTCGGTAGTCGCCCCAACCAGTGTGATGGTGCCGTCTTCCATCACAGGCAAAAAGCTATCCAGCTGAGCACGGTTGAAGCGATGGATCTCGTCTACAAACAACAATGTCCGCTTGCCAGAGATCCGCCGCCCTTTGGCGCGTTCAAAGCATTTCTTCAGATCCGCAACACCGGAGAAGATCGCAGAGATCTGTTCAAACTCCAGATCCGTTGCATCAGCAAGCAATCGGGCCACCGTGGTCTTACCAGTCCCCGGAGGCCCCAGAAGATGAGAGACCCAAGAGAGCCGGAACGCAGCATACGGCTTAAAATACCATCTTCACCCAGCAGGTGGCCTTGCCCGACAACATCCTCCAGAACACGAGGCCGCATGCGGTCAGCAAGCGGCCTGTCTTCCAGTTGATCCATCCCATTGGCGGAAAACAGATCACTCATGGTCTCTCAATATTCCTCTGCGCAAGCCTTGAAGCTAACGATGCTTCAGGACTGCATTATCGCAAACTTACCTGCCGCAGCTGACCATCACGCTTGAAGGTGATGTTCCACGTACGCTGACGCTTGGCTGTCAGCTTGGAAAGGTCTTTGGTGCTTGTCACTTCTGCACCATTGATCTCAACCACGATATCACCGGGTTTAAAGCCGACATAGGCAGCATTACTACGCGCCTGAATATCAGCAATCACCACACCAGAGAACTCGTTGTACATACGCAGCTCTTCAGCCACCGCTGGAGAAAGATTCATAACCCGAACACCCGTAAATGGCGAGTTCCCTTTGATCTCCCGTGTGTCTCTTGCCACAGTTTCCGGCGCACGCTCCAGGCTGATTTCAACCATGAACGGCTCACCACCGCGCATCACCTCAAATTTGGTGGTGCCGCCAACCTTCTTGGTGGCAAGGCGATAGCATAAGCATCCGGATCATCAACCTCAGTGCCGCCGACAGAAAGGATCAGATCACCAACGCGAATCCCAGCACGGTCAGCCGGGCTACCATCCTGAATACGCGTCACAAGCACACCGCTCGGACGCTCCAGACCTAAGCTTGCCGCAATATCGGAGCTGACAGGCTGCACGCTGGTGCCAACCCACGGGCGCCGCACGATACCGCCATCATCCGCAGCAGAGGCAACCACTTCCACCATGTTAGCTGGGATCGCAAAGCCGATACCGTTAGAGCCACCGGAGCGAGAGAAGATTGCTGTGTTCACACCAACCAGACGCCCTTTCAGATCAACCAGTGCACCACCGGAGTTACCTGGGTTGATAGCAGCGTCGGTCTGAATGAAGAACTGATAGTCAGAGACACCCACCTGATTGCGTGCCACGGCAGAAACAATGCCTTGCGTCACAGTCTGACCAACCCCAAACGGGTTACCAATGGCAAGCACAAGATCACCAACCTCAAGGCCATCAGAATCAGCGAATGGGACAACCGGGAAGGCACCATCAGGATCTCGCACCTTGAGCACAGCAAGGTCAGTGCGCTCATCCATGAGGATGATGTCCGCATCAAACTCACGGCGATCAGAAAGCGCGACACGAACCTCATCAGCGCCCGCAATCACGTGATGGTTGGTGATGATCGTTCCATCCTCAGAAACGATTACACCGGATCCCAGAGAGCTCTGAACACGGCTGCGGGAACGCGGGGCAAAGCGATCTGACTGTTCCCCAAAGAAACGGCGGAAGAACGGGTCATCAAAGAACGGAGAAACTCTGCGACGTTCCTGAACAGTGCGGCTGGCATAAACGTTCACCACTGCCGGTGCCACTTTCTTCACAACTGGGGCGAAGGAAAGCGAAATCTCAGCTTGTGATGTGGGAACAGTCTTCTCATTGGCCAGTGCGCCTGCACCTTGCGACGCAACCACGCCAGATGCACCAAGAACCGCACAAAGAACCAAGTGAGCAGCAGACTTCCTGATTTGACCCATTCTTAAATCCCTTCGGCAAGAGCCCCCACGTCAAAATGATTTTCTTTCAAAAAATTCGGGAGCAGCAGGTTACAGATAAGTCTGCAATATGGAAATGAAAAGGCCAATCTGTCGGTTTTAGGCAGCCAGCTCGTATCCCCGAAAACTCCATGTGGATTTACGGCTTATGGCATTTTGCTTGGCACCAATCACCCATGCCTCCATAAACGCAAAACGCCGGGTCTCCCCGGCGCTTCACTAATCTTCATCAGAACTGGCAGGTGTTACGCTGCTCTGATGTTCTCAAGGTACTCTTCAACCATCACCTTCAGCTCTTCAGACTGATGAGTCAGCTGGTTTGCAGCACCAAGAACATTCTCCGCTTCATGACCAGCATCACTTGCGATCATGCTCACACGGGTGATGGCCTGAGCCACTTCAGAACTACCAGAAGTCACCTGCTGAATGTTGCTGGAGATATCAGTTGCAGTCACTGCCTGCTCCTGAACAGCACCAGCAATCGCGGTCGCCGCTTCATTCACATCAGCAATAACGGTGCTGATTTCCTTGATGGCTTCAACAGCCTTCTCAGTTTCAGCCTGAACAGACTGGATCTGAACACTGATCTCGCCAGTCGCCTGACCAGTCTGGTTCGCAAGTCCCTTAACTTCAGATGCAACAACCGCAAAGCCCTTACCAGCTTCACCAGCACGTGCAGCCTCAATGGTCGCGTTCAGTGCCAGCAGGTTGGTCTGATCTGCAATGTCATTGATCAGGGAAACAACTTCACCAATACGCTGAGCAGCTTCCATCAGACCGTTAACAGAGACCTCAGCCGCAGCAGCCTTCTCAGCCGCCTGCTTGGACACATCAGCGGAACGACGAACCTCACGGTCAATCTCACCAACCGTTGCAGAAAGCTCTTCAGCCGCGCCAGCAACAGCCTGAAGGTTCATCAGAGACTGCTCAGAAGCAGAAGACACGGTCTGCGCTTCAGTGTTGGTCTGCTCAGAGATGCTTGCCATGCTCTTCGCAGTGCTTTCCAGATTGCCACCAGCATCAGTCACAGTGGTCAGGATATCACGAACGCCCACATCGAAGCTCTCATTGAGAGCATCAACACGCTTCACACGTTCTTCCTGTTCCTGCTGTTCCCTCTCCTGCTTCTCATCCAGCTCTTTTGCACGAACCAGACCAGCCTGGAAGGATTTCACTGCACGGCCAATATCACCAATCTCATCCTTGCGCTGAGCAGAGATGATCTCAACATCCAGATTACCGTTAGCGATCTGCTTCAGGTTGAAAGACAGACGATTGAGCGGAGTAGACAGGCTACGTGCCATGAAGATGCCGATCGCAGCAACAACAGCCAGAACGATCAGGCCACTGATGATGATCTCTTTGGCAAGTGCATGAACCACAGCCAGCGCTTCGCTCACGCTTGTCTTTGCAACAATAACGGTTGGCAGTTTCTCGAAGCCAAGTGGCAGCGCCAGAACGAACTGCTCCTGAACTTCAGCAAAGCCCACATTGGTTTCTGGGTTCGCACGCAGATCTGCCACAACCTTCTCAACAACTTCAGGGTCGTCTTTCTTCACCAACGCAGTTGGAACATCAGAAAGAGCCTGGTTGGAAAGGATGGTGCCATCGATGCGCGCCAGATAGGTCTGACCAGTCTCACCCATGTTCTCACGATTTTGCAGAACGCTATCGAAGAACGAGGAGTCCAGACGAACAGTGATCACGCCTTTGAAGACCACCTGACTGAAGTCTTCGACAAACACTGGTGCAGAGATCAGAAGGGAAGCAGCATTTCCATCCGGCTCATACTGAGCAATCTCGGAATAGATCACATCCCCTTCAGATGCTTTCGCCGCCTTGTTGAACTCCTGGCTCAGCAGAGACCCAGAAAGCTTTCCTTCTTTCACACTCTCAAGAAACTCTGAGGACTTGGTCGCGGAATAGATCACCAGACCATTTGCGTCCATGATCAGAATATCCGCATACCCGCCACCGGTAACACTGGCAACGAAGTCTGGGTGAACCACCGCATGACGCCATGAGTAAAGCGTCTTGTTACCGTTGCCGGTCAACTGCAAACGCTCAGCTGCTGAAGACCCACTCTTCTGGAAGTAGCCAAGGATGTCTTCCTTGTCAGCACTCAGAGAGTCCATGGATGCCAGTAGGTCCGTCATCGCAACGCGCATGGCGTTACTCTTAACCAGACGCTTGATATCACTATCAACACGCTCAAGCTTCTCATCGAGTGTATCCCGACGAGCCTGAGCCACAAGAACCAGCTGTTTCTTGCTTGCTTCAGTCAGCGCGCTTTCCGCACGCGTATACCCAAGGAATGCCACGACGGCACTCGCAATAATTGCAAGTCCAACCATGATGAATGGAAGACGAACAGCAATACGATTAAAATAATTTTTGACTCTTGGTGAGGATACAGAGCCGCTCTCATCAGATTTAGAACGCATATTAGCCCCCGAGTAATACGTTGAGCATAGTCAGGCCATAGTGTTAATCTCTGCTTAAAACAAATATTTAAAATGCTTTTCAAATCGAAGAAATCTTAAAATACCAAAGCCATTTAGCCGAATTTCTTCACGCAACTAGTCTCTTTCCCTACCAGCCTAAGTTGCAATGCCTAGCGCACAGTGTGCACCACATGCTGATCCCGTTCCACCTGATAAAACTGCCCTAACGCGACCCTGTGATCCCTTCAGGATTCTCGATTTCAGCCGTCCTCAAGGTGAAATTCGTTCAGGCAATAAAAAAGGGTGCCCGGAGGCACCCTTTTTAAAATCGCTTATGCGAAAAGCTTATGCAGCAGCTTCAGTTGCTTCCGCAGCTTCTTCTGCTTCAACGCGTGCACGGTCTGCAGCGCCTTTAGCTTCTACGTCGCGGTCAACCAGCTCGATAACAGCCATTGGTGCGTTGTCACCATGACGGAAGCCAGCTTTCAGTACGCGAGCGTAACCACCCTGACGGTCCGCATAACGCTCTGCGAGGGTATCAAACAGCTTGGATACCATTGCAGTGTCGCGGATCTGGGAAATTGCTTGACGACGTGCATGCAGGTCGCCGCGCTTGCCCAGAGTGATGAGCTTTTCGATGATTGGACGCATCTCTTTTGCTTTCGGAAGCGTCGTTACAATCTGCTCATGCTGGATGAGCGAAGCTGCCATGTTAGCGAACATCGCTTTACGGTGGCTTGACGTCCGATTGAGCTTGCGGCCGGATTTACCGTGGCGCATGGCCCTCTCCTTTGTTAAGTCAATTGCGATCTGCTTCAGACCGCCGGAACCTCATGCAAAGCACTCGGCTCCTGTTCCTTTAATATTGGTGGTCTTCGTAGCGCTTAGCGAGCTCATCGATATTTTCTGGTGGCCAGTTTGCCACTTCCATACCGAGATGCAGGCCCATCTGCGCCAGAACTTCTTTGATCTCGTTGAGAGACTTACGACCGAAGTTCGGTGTGCGAAGCATTTCTGCTTCTGTCTTCTGAATGAGATCGCCAATATATACGATATTGTCGTTCTTCAGGCAGTTTGCCGAACGTACAGACAACTCGAGCTCATCAACCTTCTTCAGCAGTGCTGGGTTGAACGCAAGTTCTGCAACTGTGTCTTCCTGAACTTCACGCTGTGGCTCTTCGAAGTTCACGAAGATAGACAGCTGATCCTGCAGGATACGAGCAGCAAATGCTACTGCATCTTCAGGGATCACAGATCCGTCAGTTTCAACAGTCAAAGTCAGCTTATCATAGTCAAGAACCTGACCTTCACGGGTGTTCTCAACCTTGTAAGAAACCTTCTTAACCGGAGAATACAGGCTGTCAACCGGAATCAGGCCGATTGGAGCGTCTTCTGGGCGGTTAGCGGCAGCAGGAACATAACCCTTGCCGGTGTTAACAGTGAATTCGATGCGAACTTCCGCACCTTCATCAAGGTTACACAGCAGCAGACCTGGGTTAAGAACCTCAATGTCACCTACAGTTTCAATGTCACCAGCGTAGACCGCACCTGGACCCTGCTTACGCAGAACCATACGTTTTGGTCCCTCGCCTTCCATGCGAAGCGCTACTTCCTTGATGTTCAGGATGATGTCGGTCACATCTTCACGAACGCCAGGAATAGATGAGAACTCATGGAGAACGCCATCGATCTGAACAGCGGTCACTGCAGCACCCTGAAGGGAGCTCAGCAGAACGCGGCGCAGTGCGTTGCCAAGAGTAAGGCCGTAGCCACGCTCAAGCGGTTCTGCAATCACAGAAGCTTTGAAGCGTGCATCATCGCCAGCACGAATGTCGAGTTTGGTTGGCTTGATAAGCTCTTGCCAGTTTTTCTGAATTGTCACGTTTAAATACCCTCTGGCTATCCCGTAGCCTAATGGCCAACAATTCCTTGCCTGGGTGGAAAACTTGCCTAACGAACTGTTAGACGCGGCGACGCTTGCGTGGACGGCAACCGTTGTGCGGGATCGGAGTTACATCACGGATAGATGTAATAACGAAACCTGCAGCCTGAAGCGCACGCAGAGCGGATTCACGTCCAGAACCTGGACCACGTACTTCTACTTCGAGAGTACGCATGCCGTGTTCAGCAGCCTTACGACCAGCGTCTTCGGCAGCGACCTGTGCAGCATAAGGGGTAGACTTACGAGAACCCTTAAAGCCGAGCGCGCCGGCAGACGACCAAGAGATCGCGTTGCCCTGAGCATCGGTGATGGTGATCATGGTGTTGTTGAACGTAGAGTTCACATGCGCGACACCAGAAGAAATGTTCTTCCGTTCGCGACGACGCACACGCGTCGAATCTTTAGCCATTCTATTTCCTAACTTCGATATCTTCACCGCCGTAGTGCGGCGGCTCCACCGGATAACCGGCTAATTACTTCTTCTTACCAGCGATCGCTTTTGCAGGACCCTTACGGGTACGAGCGTTGGTATGAGTGCGCTGACCACGAACAGGAAGACCACGACGGTGGCGAAGGCCACGGTAGCAACCAAGGTCCATGAGACGCTTAATGTTCATTGCAGTTTCACGACGAAGATCACCTTCTACGGTGTACTCAGCGTCGATTGCTTCACGGATTTTCAGAACTTCTGCGTCAGAAAGTTCGTTAACACGACGTTCAGCAGCAATACCAACTTTGTCGGTGATTTCCTGCGCAAACTTCGCGCCAATGCCATGAATGTACTGCAGCGCGATAACTACGCGCTTATTCGTCGGAAGGTTGACGCCAGCAATACGTGCCACGTTTATTTTCTCCAATTACGAGGGAACGGTTGTCCCCTCTCCCATTTTTTGCCGATAACACACCAACAACCTGGCAGGTTGAAGGCGCACCATCACACAGCAAAAAGATCAGCCTCGGTTTCCCAAGGAAAACCGGCGCCAATCGATTATGGTGTCGATGTGCGCCGGCTATACTTTATTATAAAGGCAAGCGCAAGCGCCTGCCTTCAAAAAGCACGGATTAAACCGTGCTCAAAATTGTATCGATCTCTGCAGCGACTTCGTCAACGGACTTCATGCCATCAACGGTCATCAGCATGTTCCGCTCACCGTAGTACTGAATGAGAGGAGCTGTTTGCTCGTTGTACACTGCAAGACGCTTCTTCAAAGACTCCGCATTGTCATCGGAACGTACTTCAGCACTCTCACGAGCACGGGTTTCGATACGTTCAAGAAGGATACCTTCATCAACTTTCAGCTGAACAACAGCATCAAGTCTCTGGTTCTTCTTCTCAAGCAGTTCGCCGAGAGCGTCAGCCTGAGCAATGGTGCGTGGGAAACCGTCAAGGATAAAACCTTTTGCGCAATCAGCCTGATCAATACGATCAGAAATGATGGAGCAAATCAGGTCATCAGATACCAGTTCGCCACGTGTCAGAACATCTTTGACCTTCAAGCCGACTTCGGTTTCAGCCGCTACAGCTGCACGAAGCATGTCGCCAGTGGAAAGCTGAACAATACCATGCGCCGCAACAAGTCGACCTGCCTGAGTGCCTTTACCAGCACCAGGAGGGCCAAGAAGAATCAATCTCATCTACGTTTCCCCCTCAACTTCGTCTTCTTCACCAAGCCCTCGTACTGATGAGCAAGAAGGTGTCCCTGGATCTGAGAAACGGTATCCATGGTGACGCTAACAACAATGAGCAGAGACGTACCACCGAAGTAGAACGGCACACCCGTTGCTGAGATCAGGAACTCTGGCAACAAACAAATGAGAGTAATGTATATTGCACCGACAACCGTAATGCGAGTTAGCACATGGTCAATGTACTGCGCAGTACGTTCGCCTGGACGGATCCCTGGAATGAAGCCACCATGCTTCTTGAGGTTGTCTGCAGTCTCCGACGGATTGAAAACAATCGCAGTGTAGAAGAAGCAGAAAAAGATGATTAGTGCTGCATAAAGAACCATGTAGGCTGGTTGACCGTGACCCAGCAACGCAGTGACAGTCGTCAACCACGCCATAGAACCAGTGGAATCACCGGTCTGGAAACTGGAAACAGTCGCTGGTACCAGCAACAAGGAGCTTGCAAAAATCGGTGGAATAACACCTGCCGTATTGAGTTTGAGTGGCAGGAACGAAGTGTTCCCCTCAAACATCTTATTGCCTTGCTGACGACGTGGATACTGAATCAGCAAACGACGCTGTGCACGTTCCATGAATACGATAACGCCGATAACCACGACTGACAGAATAACAACTGCCAGAATGATCGGAGTTGCAAGAGCGCCCTGACGACCAAGTTCCAAAGTGGAAGCAATCGCAGAAGGAAGCCCGGCAACAATACCGGCGAAAATGATCAAAGAAATGCCGTTACCAATGCCGCGAGAGGTGATTTGCTCACCCAGCCACATCAGGAACATAGTACCACCAACAAGGGTAAGAACTGTTGCAATACGGAAGAACCAGCCCGGATCGATTACAATGTTCGTGCCGGCTTCAAGACCAACGGAAATACCGTAAGCCTGGAAGGTCGCCAGAATCACTGTACCAAAACGTGTGTACTGGTTGATTTTTTTCCGGCCCTGCTCACCCTCTTTCTTCAGCTGTTCCAGTGTAGGAACAACGGAAGTCATAAGCTGGATGATAATCGACGCAGAAATGTAAGGCATGATGCCGAGGGCAAAAATAGCCATACGCTCGACAGCACCACCGGAGAACATATTAAACAGGCCAACAATGCCAGTCTGTACGTTTCCGAAGGCCTGTGCGAGCGCGTCAGGATTAATTCCAGGCAGAGGGATATAGGTTCCGAATCGATAAACCAAAAGCGCGCCTAGCGTGAACCAGATTCGCTTCTTCAGTTCCTCGGCTTTAGCAAAGGCAGAAAAGTTAAGGTTTGAAGCAAGTTGCTCGGCTGCAGAAGCCATTCCGCGCTCCGGTCAGTTTGGATACACCCCGAAAAAAAGACAAGGCTGTTAAGCCTTGCCTTCCTTGATTACGACCTTGCCGCCTGCTTTTTC
This sequence comes from Pseudovibrio denitrificans JCM 12308, assembly GCF_001310815.1. Lineage (GTDB taxonomy): Bacteria > Pseudomonadota > Alphaproteobacteria > Rhizobiales > Stappiaceae > Pseudovibrio > Pseudovibrio denitrificans. The sequence goes on along the minus strand of NZ_BAZK01000016.1, from coordinate 9,489 downwards.
AACTGCTGCAACAGCAGTTTTGGAAGCGCCAGCAATTTCGAATGTTACAGCGGTTTTCAGTTCACCGTCGGACAGCAGACGAACGCCATCCAGAACGCGGCGAACAACGCCAGCTGCTACAAGTGCTTCAACAGTAACCGGTGCGGAAGCGTCAAGCTTGCCTGCATCGATAGCTGTCTGAACACGACCCAAGGACACAATGTTCAGGTCCTTAGCAAAGATGTTGGTGAAGCCGCGCTTAGGAAGACGACGATGCAATGGCATCTGGCCGCCTTCAAAGCCCTTGATAGCAACACCCGAACGGGACTTCTGACCTTTGACACCACGGCCACCGGTCTTGCCCTTACCAGAACCGATACCGCGACCTACGCGGGTACGATCCTGACTTGCACCCGGGTTATCCCGGAGTTCGTTGAGCTTCATGATAGTTCTCCCGGTCCGCTTATGCTTCGTCTACAACGCGAACCAGATGCTGAACCTTGCGGATCATGCCACGTACTTCTGGAGTGTCCTTCAGAGTACGACGACGATGCATCTTGTTCAGGCCCAGACCAACCAGCGTTGCGCGCTGATCAGCAGGACGGCGAAGCGGGCTACCGATCTGTTCGACTGTTACAGTCTTTTCAGTATTAGCCATGACACTAACCCTTGTTCTTCAGTCAGCAAAGCTAAGGCTTACGCCTCAGCCTTTACTGGTGCCGCATCATCGTTGTCACGACGACGAGCCTGCAAGGAAGATACCTTGAGACCACGACGTGCTGCAACAGAACGCGGGCTGTCTTCTTTTTTCAGCGCATCGAAGGTTGCACGAACCATGTTGTACGGGTTGGAAGTACCGAGGGACTTCGCAACAACGTCCTGAACACCAAGTGTTTCGAACACCGCACGCATTGGACCACCAGCAATGATACCGGTACCAGCAGGAGCTGCACGAAGTACAACTTTACCTGCGCCGTGACGGCCTTCAACATCGTGGTGAAGAGTACGACCTTCACGAAGTGGTACACGAACCATAGTACGCTTAGCAGCTTCAGTTGCTTTGCGGATGGCTTCAGGCACTTCGCGAGCCTTACCGTGACCAAAGCCTACACGGCCCTTCTGGTCACCTACTACTACAAGAGCAGCGAAGCCGAAGCGACGGCCACCCTTAACTACTTTAGCGACGCGGTTGATGTGAACAAGCTTATCGACAAATTCGCTGTCGCGCTCTTCACGATCCCGATTATCCTGTCTCGCCATAATAATGTTTCCCGTTCTCTAGGAGCACCTACAGGCGCCGATCAGAAGTTCAGACCGCCTTCACGTGCTGCATCTGCCAGGGCCTTTACACGGCCATGATAGATGTAACCACCACGATCAAACACGACTTCTTTAATGCCAGCAGCAATAGCGCGTTCAGCAATCAGCTTACCAACTACAGCAGCAGCATCTTTGTTGCCGCCGTATTCTACTTTTACGTCTTTCTCAATGGTAGACGCAGAAGCAAGGGTCACACCCTTGGAATCGTCGATGATCTGAGCGTAAATCTGCTTGGATGAGCGGAAAACGGACAGTCGAGGACGACCATTCGCTACCTTTTGGATCGAACGGCGCACACGGGCGCGACGACGTTCGAAAGAATTTCCATTCGCCATGGTCCGTACCGTTACTTCTTCTTGCCTTCTTTACGAACGATGAACTCGTCCGCATAACGAATACCCTTGCCTTTGTATGGCTCAGGTGGGCGATATTCACGAATGTTCGCGGCTACCTGCCCAATCTGCTGCTTGTTAATGCCGTTGATGACAATTTCTGTCGGCTTCGGGCATTTGATTTCTACACCCTCAGGAATGTCGAACTTGACATCGTGAGAGAAACCAAGAGCAAGATTAAGAGTTTTGCCTTGAACCTGTGCACGGTAACCAACACCGGTAATCGCCAGCTGCTTTTCGAAGCCGGAGGTCACACCTGTGATGAGGTTAGCGACCATGGTGCGGGACATACCCCACATAGAACGCGCAGTCTTGGACTGGTTGCGCGGATCAAGACGGATACCATCATCCGTCATTTCGACCGAAACGAGATCGTTGACCACGAAGGAGAGTTCCCCCTTCGGGCCTTTTACGATAACATCCTGGCCGTTGATCGTTGCCGTTACCCCGCTAGGCACAGGGACTGGCTTCTTGCCAATTCGAGACATAAGATCAACCTGTCTGTTATTTTGTTAAATCGTGCAATGCCGCGTCAGAAGACGCGGCAGAGTACTTCACCACCCACATTTTTCTCACGTGCATCGTGGTCTGCCATAACGCCCTGAGGAGTTGACAGAATAGATACACCCAAGCCGTTTGCAACGTGTGGGATGTTCTTGACTGAAGAGTACACGCGACGACCAGGCTTAGATACGCGCTCAATGGTGCGGATCACTGGTTCGCCATCAAAGTACTTCAGTTCAATTTCAAGTTCGGACTTGCCTGCGCCGAAGTCAACAGCGGTGTAACCGCGGATGTAACCTTCAGAAATCAGAACGTCCAGGATGCGAGCGCGCAACTTAGAAGCAGGTGTGCTTACTTTAGATTTGCGACGCATCTGCGCATTACGGATGCGCGTGATCATATCCCCGACTGGATCGGAAATCGACATAGCAGTAACTCCTTACCAGCTCGACTTCACGAGACCCGGGATCTTGCCCAGGGAACCCAACTCACGAAGCGCAATACGCGACATCTTAAGCTTGCGGTAGTAACCGCGTGGGCGACCTGTGACTTCACACCGGTTGCGTACCCGTGTAGGCGCGGAATTGCGCGGCAGCTTAGCAAGCTTAAGCCGTGCATTGAAACGCTCCTCAAGGGACAAGCTCTCGTCTTTGGCCATGGCCTTCAGGGCAGCACGCTTGTCAGCAAATTTGCTAACAAGAGCTACGCGCCGCTTGTTTTTCTCGACCGCGCTTTTCTTCGCCATCGTCTGTCCTCGTTCCTTTCCCGTATACCGCTATTATTTGCGGAACGGGAAGTTGAACGCGCGCAGCAGTTCACGCGCTTCGTCATCGGTTTTCGCTGTGGTACAAACAACAATGTCCATACCCCACATCTGATCTACTTTATCGTAGTCAATCTCTGGGAAGACAATGTGTTCTTTAAGGCCCATAGCGTAGTTGCCACGTCCGTCGAAGCTCTTCGGATTCAGGCCGCGGAAGTCACGTACGCGCGGAAGCGCGATGGTGATCAAACGATCCATGAATTCGAACATCTGGTTACGACGAAGTGTAACTTTAGTACCCAGTGGCATATCTTCACGAACCTTAAAGGTCGCGATAGATTTTCTAGCACGGGTAATAACCGCCTTTTGACCAGCAATCAAGCTCAGATCTTCAGCAGCGATACGAGCCTTCTTGCTGTCACCAACAGCTTCACCAACACCCATGTTCAAAACGATCTTTTCGACCGAAGGGATCATCATTGGGTTGGTGTAGTTAAACTTCTCCTGAAGCTGGCCACGCACTACATCATTGTAGTGCGCTTTCAGCCGTGGAGTGTAAGTAGCGTCAGCCATCAATCACGTCTCCTGAACGCTTGGCAACGCGTACAGTGTTGCCTGCTTCATTAGTCGTGAAACCGACGCGGGTCGGCTTGCCATCCTTAGGATCAGCAATGGCAATATTGGAAAGCTGAATTGGAGCTTCCTTTGTGATGATGCCACCCTCGCTCTGCTGGGTCTGGCGCTGGTGACGTTTCACCATGTTTACGCCACGCACGACAGCGCGGTTTTCGGATGGGATCATCTGGAGAACTTCCCCAGTCTTTCCTTTGTCACGACCGGCAATTACGACGACCTTGTCGCCCTTTTTGATCTTCGCGGGCATCAGAGCACCTCCGGCGCAAGCGAAATGATCTTCATGTGATTCTTGCCACGCAGTTCACGAGGAACTGGGCCAAAAATACGTGTTCCGATCGGTTCTTTGTTGTTGTTGATCAGCACAGCCGCGTTGCGGTCGAAGCGGATCACACTGCCGTCTGCACGACGGATGTCTTTAGCCGTGCGCACGACGACCGCTTTCATCACGTCGCCCTTTTTAACACGACCCCGCGGAATTGCTTCTTTGACGGAGACAACAATGATGTCGCCAACGCCAGCATACTTCCGTTTGGAGCCGCCGAGCACTTTGATGCACATGACACGACGCGCACCGCTGTTATCGGCAACGTCGAGGTTTGTTTGCATCTGAATCATGACTCGTCGCCTTGTTCTTTCTCAGCAATCTAAAAATTAGAAATGCTGGATGCGTTCACTAGCTCGCTGCTTCCGAAGAAACAACGGTCCATTTCTTATTCTTAGAGATTGGAGCACACTCTTCAATCTGAACTGTGTCGCCAACCTTGTAAGAATTATTTTCGTCATGTGCACGATACTTCTTCGTACGGCGCACAACTTTTTTCAGCAATGGGTGGGTAAAGCGACGCTCTACCTTAACCGTTACTGTCTTTTCGTTCGCATCGCTAACAACGACACCCTGCAAAATACGCTTTGGCATCATTAGCTCCTTATGCGTTGTCAGACACGCGCTTCTCGCGCAGTACTGTCTGGATCCGCGCGATGTCCCGGCGAACCTGACGAACACGAGCGGTGTTTTCGAGCTGACCGGTGGCCCGCTGGAAACGCAGGTTGAACTGTTCTTTTTTCAGTTCTTCCAGGTTTGCCTTGAGCTCATCAGAGGTCTTAGCTCTTACATCGGTAGCCTTCATGGCCTTTTCCTTTCGATGTCCGATTACTCGCCAATGCGCTGGACGAACCGGCACTTAATTGGGAGTTTTGCAGCGGCCAGACGCATTGCTTCACGAGCAATTTCTTCAGACACACCGTCCATTTCGAACATGATGCGACCAGGTTTAACCCGGCACGCCCAGTACTCAGGAGAACCTTTACCCTTACCCATACGGACTTCAGCCGGCTTGGAGGATACAGGAACATCCGGGAAGATTCTGATCCACACGCGACCCGCACGCTTCATGTAACGGGTCATTGCACGACGGGCAGCCTCAATCTGACGAGCGGTGATACGCTCTGGCTCCATGGCCTTAAGGCCGTAGGCGCCGAAATTGAGGTCCGTACCACCCTTGGCGTTGCCATGGATGCGGCCCTTGTGCTGCTTGCGGAACTTAGTACGCTTTGGTTGCAGCATAGCTTTTCTCTCGCTTAACTAGTTTAGCCGTTGGAGGCGCAGCTTATGCTGCGCGCTCACGACGACCGCCACCTTGGCGTTCGCTCTTGCCACCACCTTCGGTCGCACGACGTTCGGAAGCCATTGGATCATGCTCAAGGATTTCGCCCTTGAAGATCCAGACTTTCACGCCGCAAGCACCGTAAGCGGTGTGTGCAGTCGCGGTACCATAGTCGATGTCTGCACGAAGAGTGTGCAGTGGCACGCGACCTTCACGGTACCATTCGATACGTGCGATTTCCGCACCGCCCAGACGACCACCGCAGTTAATACGGATGCCCTGAGCGCCAAGACGCATTGCAGACTGAACTGCACGCTTCATGGCACGACGGAATGCTACACGACGCTCGAGCTGCTGAGCGATAGATGCTGCAACAAGCGCTGCATCTGTTTCCGGCTTGCGCACTTCAACGATGTTGAGGTGTACTTCGGAGTTAGTCATCGCGGACAGCTTCTTACGAAGACGCTCGATGTCTGCACCTTTTTTACCGATAACAACACCTGGACGACCAGAGTGGATAGTTACGCGGCACTTTTTGTGCGGACGTTCGATGACAACCTTAGAAACAGCAGCCTGCTTCAGTTCTTTGAGCAGGTATTCGCGAATGCGGAAATCTTCATGAAGAAGATCGCCATATTCGTTCTTGCTCGCGAACCAGCGGGAATCCCAGGTCCGGTTGATGCCAAGACGAAGGCCGATTGGATTAATCTTCTGACCCATCAGGCTGCCTCCTCAACTTCACGAACCACGATGGTCAGGTTGGAGAACGGCTTCAGAATCCGTCCAACACGACCACGGGCACGTGGCTGGAAACGCTTCATTACAAGCGCCTTGCCAACGAATGCCTCGGCGACGACAAGGTTGTCGACGTCGAGATCATGGTTGTTTTCAGCGTTTGCAATAGCAGACATCAGGCATTTCTTGACATCGCCAGAGATACGCTTGCGTGAGAAGGTCAGGTCAGCAAGAGCAGTACCAACCTTCTTACCGCGGATCGATGCAGCAACGAGATTGAGTTTCTGTGGAGAAACGCGCAGCATACGAGCTACTGCTTTAGCCTCATTGTCGGCGAGCGTCCGCTCATGCTTCTGCTTGCCCATCTTTATTTCCTCTTCGCCTTTTTGTCAGCGCCATGACCGTAGTAGGTGCGGCTTGGAGCGAATTCGCCCAGCTTGTGACCTACCATGTCTTCGCTGATCAAAACAGGAATGTGCTTTTGACCGTTGTAGACGCCAAAAGTCAACCCCACAAAGTGCGGAAGAATGGTGGAGCGGCGGCTCCAGGTCTTGATGACCTCGTTACGGCCGGACTCGCGAACCTTTTCCGCTTTCTTCAGGAGGTAACCGTCAATGAACGGCCCTTTCCAGATCGAACGTGCCACGATCCGTTCCCCTTACTTCTTCCGCGCATGACGTGAGCGTACGATAAACTTATCGCTAGCTTTATTACGTCGTGTGCGCTTACCTTTGGTCGGTTTACCCCAAGGAGTAACCGGATGACGTCCACCGGAAGTACGACCTTCACCACCACCGTGCGGGTGGTCGATCGGGTTCATAGCAACACCGCGAACGTGTGGGCGACGGCCCAGCCAACGAGAACGACCTGCTTTACCCAGGTTGATGTTAGCGTGATCCTGGTTTGATACTGCACCAACTGTGGCCATGCAGGTGCCGAGTACACGGCGCTGCTCACCAGACAGAAGACGGATTACAGTGTAACCAGCGTCACGACCAACGATCTGAGCGTAAGCACCAGCGGAGCGAGCGATCTGCGCGCCTTTACCTGGCTTCATCTCGATGTTGTGAATGATCGTACCGACTGGGATAGAAGCCAGTGGCATAGCGTTGCCCGGCTTGATGTCCACAGCTTCACCAGCAATGATCTTGTCGCCAGCAGCAAGACGCTGTGGAGCCAGGATGTATGCCTGCTCACCATCATCATAAGTGATGAGAGCGATGAAAGCGGTACGGTTTGGATCGTATTCCAGACGCTCAACAGTACCGACAACGTCGAATTTACGACGCTTGAAGTCGATCAGGCGGTAGGTACGCTTGTGACCACCACCAATGTTGTTTGCAGTCTTACGACCGTAGTTGTTACGACCACCGGACTTGGACAGACCTTCAGTCAATTTCTTGACTGGCTTGCCTTTCCAAAGATCAGAACGGTCTACCTGGACCAGCTGACGACGGCCAGGAGATGTCGGATTAAATGTCTTAAGTGCCATTTTGTCCTACCCCTTAAAGACCGGTCGTCACGTCGATGGACTGACCATCTTCCAGAGTGACCACAGCTTTTTTGAAGTCGTTCTGCTTGCCGACAACACCTTTGAAGCGCTTGGTTTTACCCTTGCGAACCAGTGTGTTGACTGCTTTGACTTTAACGCCAAACAGAGATTCAACAGCTGCTTTGATTTCCGGTTTAGTTGCGGTGAGAGCAACTTTGAAAACAACCTTGTTCTCTTCAGAAGCAAAAGTAGCTTTCTCAGTGATCACCGGAGATACGATTTTGTCGTAGTGAACGAGCTTGCTCATTAGAAGCGCTCCTCCAAAGCTGCAACTGCCGCTTTGGTCAGGACAAGCGTATCACGACGAAGAATGTCGTAAACGTTGATACCCTGAACTGGCAGTACATCTACGAGTGGAATGTTGCGGGTAGCCAAACCGAAGTTTGCATCTACTTCTGCACCGTCCACGAACAACGCACTGGTCAAACCGAGAGAACCGAGCTGTTCTTTCAGAGCCTTGGTTTTGGCTTCTGCTGCTTTTGCATCTTCAACAATATAGAGATTGCCGGAAGCTGCTTTTGCAGACAGGGCATGTTTCAGACCCAGAGCACGAACCTTCTTAGGAAGATCGTGAGCGTGTTCACGCACAACTGGACCAAATGCCTTACCACCACCACGGAACTGAGGAGCTTTACGGTTACCGTGACGTGCGCCGCCAGAGCCTTTCTGGCGTACGAATTTTTTGGTGGTACCGTTTACCTCTGAGCGACCCAGAGATTTATGAGTACCAGCCTGGCGCTTTGCAAGCTGCCAGCGAACAACGCGCTGGATCAGGTCAATACGTGGCTCGAGACCAAAGATCTCGTCAGACACTGTGATCGAACCCGCAGCTTTGCCGCCGAGGGTTTTAACCTCGAGTTCCATCACTCACCTTCCTTCCCAGCTTCAGCCGCTGCAACAGCAGAGTTCTGACGGAATGCACCTGGTACAGGAGCGTTCTCTGGCAGAGACTTCTTAATTGCATCACGAACCAGGATCCAACCGCCTTTAGAACCAGGAACGGAACCTTCAACCATGATCAGACCACGTTCTACGTCAGTACGTACAACTTTCAGGTTCTGAGTGGTGACGCGTTCTGCACCAAGGTGACCGGCCATTTTCTTGCCTTTGAACACCTTACCTGGATCCTGACACTGACCGGTAGAACCGTGCGCACGGTGTGAGATAGACACACCATGAGAAGCGCGACCACCACCGAAGTTGTGACGCTTCATCGCACCAGCAAAGCCCTTACCGATAGAGGTGCCGGTTACATCCACAAACTGACCGTTAAGGAAGTGGTCAGCAGTAAGCTCAGCACCAACTTCGATCATGTTTTCTTCAGAAACACGGAACTCAGCGAGTTTGCGCTTAGGCTCAACCTTTGCAACTGCAAAGTGGCCACGCATTGCGCGGTTCGTGTTCTTAACTTTTGCTGCACCTACGCCCAACTGAAGCGCAGTGTAGCCGTTCTTTTCTGCCGTCCGGTGAGCAACAACCTGACAGTTGTCTAGACGCAGTACTGTAACGGGCACGTGTTCACCTGCCTCGTTATAGATACGGGTCATACCCACCTTCTGTGCGATCACTCCAGAACGCATTACTGTGTCCCCTTGCCGCACTTAGAGCTTGATCTCGACGTCAACGCCAGCAGCCAGGTCGAGCTTCATCAAAGCATCTACTGTCTGTGGTGTTGGATCGACGATGTCGAGAAGGCGCTTATGAGTGCGCATTTCGAACTGATCGCGGCTCTTTTTATCAACATGCGGTCCGCGAAGTACGGTGTACTTCTCAATCCGCGTCGGCAACGGAACTGGCCCACGCACTTGCGCGCCGGTCCGTTTCGCCGTGTTCACGATTTCCTTAGTGGAAGCGTCAAGAACACGGTGATCAAACGCCTTCAGGCGGATCCGAATATTCTGACCGTTCATGACTAATCCTTAACTGAGTAAGGCGACTGCGGTTCAACATAAAGTCGAACCGCAGCCCAAACTCAATTCTTATTCGATGATTTCAGCTACAACG
>NZ_BAZK01000015.1 GCF_001310815.1 Pseudovibrio denitrificans JCM 12308 | reverse complement strand
GAAGCTTTCTTCAGGACGCTCGAAATTTGCTCCCTGAAGATCTGCTCAAGCAGTTGCAGGAACGACATCGCAATACGATTGCACACAGCTAACACTTCAATAGGTTGTTTATGACCGCCCTTGCGCGCATTCAGGAACTTACCGCTCAGATTCCATCAAGTTCATGGAATATTGAGATAAGTGGGACCCTCTGTGAGGTCACCCCTAATCACCTCAGAGTTAAAGGCCTTTCCGGCGGTGTCAACTTAGGAGATCAAGTCTCCTATATGAGCAACAACGGTGAAGAATTTGGCGAAGTCATCCGAATTGAGCCGGATAGTGTGCTCGTAAAGCCTTACGCGTCCAGATCGGATCTTGGACTAGGCATTAAAGTCAAACGCTGCGGTGAACTCAGCTTCTACCCTGACAACAGCTGGAGAGGACGCATCATCAATGCGTTTGGGCATCCTATCGATGGTCTGGGATCGATGGCTGAAGGGCCTACGCTTGCGTCTTTCAACAATCTCCCCCCTCCCCCGGTTCATAGAGCGCGTGTAAAAGACGCTGCACTGACTGGTGTGCGGGTCCTCGATCTCTTCACACCGATTTGCCATGGACAGCGCCTCGGTATCTTTGCAGGCTCTGGTGTTGGTAAATCAACACTGCTTTCCATGATTGCCCGAAGCAACTCCTTCGATACCGTTGTGATCGGCTTGATTGGAGAACGTGGTCGCGAAGTGCGTGAATTTGTCGAAGAGACACTTGGGGATCAACTCTCAAAGTCTGTCGTAGTTGTTGCAACCGGCGACGAGAGCCCAATGATGAGGCGCCTTGCTCCGAAGACTGCAATGACAGTTGCAGAACACTTCAGAGATCAAGGACAGTCCGTTCTTCTTATTGTCGATAGCGTGACACGCTATGCGCATGCACTGCGTGATGTGGCGCTTGCGGCAGGTGAACCTGCCCTGTCTCGAGGATACCCTCCAAGCGTCTTCTCTGAGCTCCCTCTCTTATTGGAGCGCGCAGGGCCTGGGATAGAAGGTAGCGGCATGATGACTGCTATTTTCTCCGTTCTCGTGGACGGTGATGATCACAATGATCCAGTTGCTGACAACATTCGTGGTCTGTTGGATGGTCACGTGGTTCTGGACAGGCATATTGCTGAAGAAGGCCGCTATCCAGCCGTAAACGTGTTGGGCTCCATTTCACGCCTTGCACAGAGCTGCTGGTCACCTCAGGAGCGAGAGCTTATCACGAAGCTCAAGGCTATGATCGCCAAGTTCGAGGATACCAAAGACTTGCGTATGATGGGCGGCTATAAAGAGGGCGTAGACCCACTTTTAGATCAGGCTATTGAGATTGCCCCTAAAATCTATAGCGCGCTTGTACAGGGCTTAGACGCACCTTCAAGCCAGGACGCCTTCAACGAACTAGCACAATTACTATAAGATTTGCTGAGATTACTCTGAACAACAAAAAAGGCTGCAAATGCAGCCTTTTTTGTTGTTACAGCGAATTGATAATGTAGCCAAGATAGCGCTTTGAATCGATGGGATCGTATCCCATCTGACTACGCAACTTTTTGCGAAGCTTACTGATGTGGCTTTCGATCACGTTCTCGTCTACTTCACTTTCAAAGATGCCATAGACGAAGTTGTAGATCTGAGTTTTTGTCAGACGGCGACCATTGTTTTGTGCAAGGTACTCAAGGATACGGCGCTCTCTGCGTGGCAGTGCGAGCGTATTACCTTTGATCTCCGGATCCCTTCCATCGAAGTAAACCGTCAGATCACCCAGTTCAACGTTTATGCTCTGGTTTGTTGTTCGACGCTTGATCGCATTTACACGCGCAAGGATTTCCTGCGGGTGGACCGGCTTGCGGACGACATCATCAACACCAGCAGCAAACAGTTTCAAGGTCTGTTCAAGTACTGGACTGCTATTTAGAACCAAAACCGGCTTCTGTGAGCATCTACGGCGAATAATCTGAGAAAACTTATCTCGTTCGCCAATCTCACCAATCAAAATGGCCTCGACGGCCTCAAACTCTGTATCAGGCGCAGTATTTAGCCAATCCCGAAAGTCGTCCGGACTAAAGCCGCTTGTCGAGATGCCTTCGCGCTCAAATCCAGATGCATACCCATCGGTTACAAGCTGTTGTTCATCAACAATTAAATACATAACCCCAACCCATTCATTCCCAAATGAATATATCGCTGGTAAATCAGAGAAACACATTCTGTCAATTTCTCTTGAAGATTTTTTACCTTCAAAACCAAGTAAAACCCTACAGAAAACTATAGTAATTATAATAGAAAATAAGAATAAACTTTATTTACAATTTTATCTTAATTTAATTTACAGGTACTGTTTTCTGCCGTTTCTCGGAAAATGATGCATTTTACCCTCAAATTTTTATACCTTTAAATTTTGTAGGACAAAAAGCAGAGAGGCATATTTTTGCCACATCCTCTCCATATTTGAGTTCCCGTTTAACGCGAAAAATCCTTGGGATAAACTATTAGCAATTTTAAGTTAGCATCTGCATATGCAAGGAGTAGAATCAAAATAAGCTTCGAAATATGAGAAAAACGGGCGTACTTATACTTATTACAGTAATTGAGTTGACTAATGTAATTTTATCTAAATTGACATATTAACCATTCAATTCTTAATAGGCATTATTTTCCTACTTATAAAAGAAATGTTTTCTCCTAGAAGTTTAGATAAATGAAGGCGCATTACTCTCTTATACTCGTCACAATTCGACTACAATTTTACCACAATGTCATTCTTTTTTCAGGCAAGGATACCTCTTTATCAGGGGGCTATACCTAACTGTGGGATGTGTTTCATCTCAGGTTATGTACTATTGCGTTTCAACTCTAACAAACTTATTTGCACACCCAAAAGCGGTCGGCTCGTGCAGGAGACACAATGATAATTACAGTAATAGGCAGCGGATACGTGGGGTTGGTGTCAGGCACCTGTTTCGCTGATTTTGGTCACGAAGTCATTTGCGTAGATAAAGCAGAAGACAAGATTGAAAAACTGAAGAACGGTGAGATCCCAATTTACGAGCCGGGACTGGAAGAACTTGTTGCAAGCAATGTTAAGGCTGGACGCCTGAGCTTCACCACTGAGCTTGCAGAGCCCGTCTGTAAAGCAGACGTTGTTTTCATAGCCGTTGGCACCCCTTCCCGCCGCGGTGATGGGCACGCTGATCTCAGCTATGTTTATGCAGCAGCAGAAGAGATCGCGTCTTCACTGGATGGCTTCACCGTTGTTGTAACAAAGTCCACTGTTCCTGTTGGAACTGGTGATGAAGTTGAGCGTATTATTCGCCAGACAAATCCAGATGCAGACTTTGAAGTGGTCTCCAACCCAGAGTTCCTGCGTGAAGGAGCTGCGATCAGTGACTTTAAGCGCCCTGACCGTATCGTGGTTGGCCTTTCCAGCGAGCGAGCCAAAGCGGTTATGACGGAAGTCTATCGCCCGCTTTATCTCAATCACTCTCCACTGCTGTTTACTAGCCGCCGTACTTCTGAGTTGATCAAGTACGCTGGTAACGCCTTCCTGGCGATGAAGATTACCTTCATCAACGAGATTGCGGATCTGAGTGAAGCAGTCGGTGCAAACGTTCAGGATGTGGCACGTGGTATTGGCCTTGATAACCGCATTGGTTCCAAGTTCCTGAATGCTGGTCCTGGCTATGGTGGCTCCTGTTTCCCGAAAGATACACTCGCTCTCGTTAAAACAGCACAGGACAATTCCAGCCCAGTTCGTCTGATTGAGACCACTTGTTCTATCAATGACCAGCGTAAACGCTCAATGTCCAAGAAAGTGGCTGCAGCTGTTGGCGGTGAAGTGCGTGGCAAGAAGATCGCTGTTCTTGGCCTGACTTTTAAGCCAAACACAGATGACATGCGTGACAGCCCTGCTCTTTCTATTGTGCAGGCGCTGCAGGACAAAGGCGCTGACATTCACGCTTACGACCCAGAAGGCATGGAAGCTGCCGTTGAGCTCATGGATGATGTGACTTTCGGAAGCAATGCCTATGAGATTGCAAAGGATGCGCATGCCCTCGTGATTGTGACTGAGTGGGATGCCTTCCGCGTTCTCGACTTTGGTCGCCTGAAAGAAGAGATGGCTTCACCAGTCCTTGTCGACCTTCGGAACATCTATGGTAAGGACGAAGTTGAAAAACACGGCTTCTCCTACACCTGCATTGGTCGTCCTGACGAAGAAATCTGATCGTTTTGTCCCGGTGAAGCACTTTTTCACCGGGACTTTTCCAGCTCTCCAAATCCTTGCCCCATTTTTCAGTGCTGTTACCACAGAGGTGACAATTGCGGTTTGCTTTCAATGGGCAAGTCATGCGAATTTTAATTATCGCATGGGCAGATTCTCTCAGAGCTAATCCCAAGAGCTTTTGAGCTGAGAAGAATCTGCATATTTTAAGGTTGTGGGAGCTTTTCCTAGTTGCTTTATAAGCAAACAAGTAAGCGAGGCAGTTTTGCCTCTGGTTTGGCGTGGCCTTTTACAGTGCCGCGGCTTTCTGTGCTGTTTGCGTGCCTGTTCTTTGCTCTGAGTTCCGCCTCTCCAACTCATGCCTTTGAGCTCTTTGGATATCATTTATGGGGTGAAAAAGCCGAGAGTGATGAAGATCAGAATGTGGGCGTTCCAGACCCAACTCCCTATACTGTGGAATTTCGCGTTACCGGTGAAGATGAAGAAGCACCAAGTGACGTGGAAGAAGAGCTGCAATCCGTCAGCCTTCTGATTCAGGATGTCAAAAAACTGCCTTCTGGTGCAAGCGGTGTTCTTGCTCGTGCGACAAAGGACTTTGAACGCCTAATCGGTAAGCTGTATGAAGATGGCTATTATGGCGCGCTTGTTGAGATCGACGTTGCTGGTATGCCCCTTAATCAGGCGATCTTGCATCCCGAAAAGATAACTGAGCGCCCCATACCTGTTCTCGTGGTTGTTAATCGCGGACCGCAGTTCCATTTGGGCTCAGCTGAAATCTCTTACGAAGGTCCTGCTACGAAGAACGGCCTCGATTTGCCAGATGCTGAGACACTTGGCTTGGTAGAGGGTACACCCGCGCTTTCTGCTAAGGTGCTTACTGCAGAAAGTCAGGCCGTCAGTTTCCTGAAGGATGAGGGCTATCCGTTTGCGAAGGTTGCTGACCGGCAGCTGCTGGCTAATCATGCCAATCGTGCACTCAAGGTCAAACTGCGTGTTAACAGCGGACTCTATGCCAAGTTTGGTCCAGTTTCAGTCTCTGGCACAGTCAACATGGATCCGGAGTTCGTCCGCACGTATGCAAACCTTCCTCGCGGGGCGCAATGGGACGCTAATGTCATATCTAAAGCGCAACGCCGGTTGCGCGATCTGGAAGTCTTTTCCAGCATTCGGTTTGAGCCCGCTGACCAGCTTGATCCAAACGGAGAGTTACCAGTTACAATTGTTGTCGCTGAACGCCCTCGAAAGGTCTTCGGACTTGGTGCAAATTACTCCAGCAACGAAGGCGTTGGTGTTGAAGGTTACTGGCGTCATCGCAACTTATTTGGCAAAGCGGAGAGGCTTTCAGTTACCGGTGCTGTCGGGCAGTTGCTTGCAGTCAACAACGAGCAGATTGAGTATGCGGCTCGCATCACCTTTGAAAAACCAGGCGCAATTGGACCTTTAACAGCGTTTTCAACGAGCGTGGCAGCTGTTCAGGAAAACCCAGACAACTATCGCAGTACATCATTTGCTTATGACGCTTATCTTTCACGCGATTTTACTCCGGCTTTGAGCGGACGGATTGGAGCAGAGGTTTACTTTGCCAATGAACGGGATGTGTTTGGCAACAATGATTACTTCCTCCTCGGGATCCCTGCGGATCTGACCTATGATACGCGCAATGATACGCTGAACCCAACCCACGGCATTGAAGCTAAGCTGTTCTTTGAACCGGCCTATGACGTACTTGGCGATACTGAGAACCTATATTCTCAAGGCTCCATTGCAAGCTATCTGCCGATTGTTGGCACAGATCGTGTTGTTTTAGCTGGACGGGTTTCAGCTGGTGCAATCATTGCGCCAGCCGTTCAGGATGTGCCTGCTGCACGACGCTTCTTCCTTGGTGGTGGTGGTACCATTCGCGGCTATGCCTATAAAAACGTTGGGCCTCGCATCAATGATGAAGTCACCGGGGGCCGCAGCTTTGTGTTGTTCAATGGTGAAGTCAGAACACGTATTACTGAAACCATCGGGCTGGTTGGGTTTGTTGATGCAGGTGCGGCTTACTCAACTCAGTTCCCGAACTTTGATGAGCCGCTGAGTGTCGGCGTAGGTGGTGGTGTGCGTTACTTCACGCCTGTTGGTCCGCTGCGGCTGGATGTGGGCGTTCCGTTGGAGCCTCAACGCAATGACCCGCCCTTTGCGGTCTATATTGGTTTAAGTCAGGCCTTCTAATAGGTGCGCCTGTGTCTGGCGCGAACAATAAAGAAAGATCAAAGAGCGAATGCAACTGGTTCGACGCATCACTGCCCTGTTTGGCAAACTGCTGGCCCTTCTTCTTGTGCTGGTGCTGGTGATTTATGCCGGACTTGTGGTGACGACTAGTTTTAGTGCCGGGCGACAGTTTCTTGGATCAACACTCAGTTCGTTTTTGCCTGACATTACAATCGACCAACCCCAGCTTACAGCGGCGGGTAACATCTATGCTGAACGCGTGACACTTGAAGACACGAAGGGCGAGTGGCTGGCGGTGCAGCAGGCTGCCATACGCTGGTCCCCTCTTGCTCTTTTGGTGGGTTCACTGGATGTGCACGAGATTGCAGCGCAGCAGGTGATGCTCGCACGTCTTCCTGAAGCTACAGAAACAACCACTGAAGAGCCCCCCGCTTCGGAAGAGACGGGTCTCTCTCTTCCCTTTAGCTCTATTGAGCTTAAGCAGCTTCAGGTCTCAGAAGTTACACTTCCTGCAGAGATTGCCGGGATGCCTGCGCAATTTATGATCGATGGTTCAGCAGCCTATTCCAGCACACCAGAAAAAATCACGGGCCAGATCAACATCACTCGATTTGGTGAGATACAGGGTTCGGCGAGCTTAGATGTAGACTTTGCTCCCGCTGACAGCATCTTCAACTTCAGGGCGATTGTTTCAGAGGCAGCAAATGGCTTGGCCGCACATGTCCTCGACCTTCAAGGAGCACCTAGTTTTGCACTTCGTATGGAAGGTGGCGGACCGCTGTCGGATTGGACATCCTCCCTTCAAGTCGATCTGAACAATGCCCGTGCGATTGAAGGTGATGTTACACTTGCGCAAAGTGGGTCACAGAAAACGCTGACCACAAACCTATCTGGTGAACTGGCTCAGTTTCTCCCGGCAACGGCCTCCAGCCTCTTTGCTGGGCAAACATCGTGGTTTGCAATAGCTACGCTGAATGAGAGTTATTTGCCTTTGTCTGCTCAAGCTAAGCTTTCGACTGGTACCATTGTATTGCAGATGGAGAATGACTACTCGGCTGATGGCGGCGCCTTAATTGCGAAGGTTCAAGCTCAGACTATTGAAGGCAGCAACCGTCCTCTGCAATTCGTCACTGATGGTCAAGTTATTGGGCTAGGATCATTCGCTCTTAATGCTACCGCTTCCGGGCCTCTGGAGAACCTGAACTGGGATTTGTCTGCAAACGCAAGTCAGTTGGCAACGCAAGATGTCGATTTAGACAGATTACTCTTAGAGCAAAAGGTGATGGAGCGAAGATATCTGAGCAGCTGATTTCCATTCCTTTGGAAGCCGACCTTCAGGTCAATGGCACTCACTTTACAGCTGTACAAGATAAAGTGCTTGAGAGCCTAACGGTTTCCATGAAGGGAACCGCTCTTCCAAACCAGCAAAAACTGGAGCTGAGCGAGCTTCACGCAGAGACGGCTGGAGCGACTGCACGGTTTGACTTGGTCGAAGTTACCCCTAGCAACGGGCAGGCACAGGGAAGTATCTCAATCTCAGATCTTGGATTTGTGTCGAGCTTAGTGCAGCAAGAGTTTGCTGGTTCAGTAGAAGCTCAACTCTCAGTTCTGGCAGATTTCGTCAAACAATCAGGTGATATCCATCTGGAAGGCACCAGCAGCCGAGTGAGCCTGCAGAATGAGAGTTTGGATCGTATTCTTGTTTCTCCAAGCCGGTTTGCAGTTAAGCTTTCAGCCACACTCAACAGCAATGATTTACTGGCCTCTTATGGACAGCTAGAAACACTCCGCTTTGAGAATGCCTTTGGCCAGATTGAAGCCCATGGCAGCTTACAAGACAAGCAAGCAGAGGGTGCCTTCTCTGCTCTAATTCGCGAACTTGAGCTTCTCGAGCCACGCGTCCGAGGCATGCTCTCCGCAAACGGGACGATTTCAGGCAGTGCCAATGCACCAAATGTGACATTAGAGGTTCAGTCTGAGCGGATTGAAATGGATGGCGCGCCTCTTGACCAGTTGAAGCTATCCGCAGACGCTAAACTCTCTGAGACCTTTCCAAATGCAGACATCTATCTGAGCGGACGCTTCAAGGGAGAAGAACTGGCCGGTCAGTTCAAGCTGGTGAGTGAAGATAGCAACCTCTCAGTTCCAGCACTTGAGTTCGATCTGGGGGGCAACAAGATTTCCGGTAATGCGCATGCGGATGATCTTGCCCAGCTTCCCTTGGGATTGGTGGGGCACTTCTCAATTGCAGCCAATGATCTGAGCACACTTTCCCCGCTGGCTTTGACTGAAATGGAAGGCCGGGCACAAGGAGAGATCGATATCCAGCAAAAAGATGGCCACACTCAGGTTGAGTTTGATTTTAGCAGCGAAGGCCTTCGTTTTGCGGAAAGCTCCGTTGGCTCTTTCATGGCCAAGGGATGGATCGACAAAGCTTTCACACGCCCTTCTGCCAATGCCAGTATCAAGCTGGAGGGCGTTGAGGTTGAAGGTGTGGCTCTGAATGCTCTCACTGTTGAGGCAACGCCGGTTGAAGCTTCAACCAGCTCAGCCATTGCTACCGGTTTCACGATTGATGCGGCTTTTGCGGAAAACAATGACAATCTGAAAAGTAGCGGTGTACTGCAGGCTGTACCTAACGGCCTGCAAGTTACAATCAGCAAACTGCAAGGGCTTTACAAAGGCATTCAGGCCAATCTCAAACAGCCCACCACGATCTCATTGTTGGAAGATCGGCGCACTGTCACGTCCTTTGAACTGGAACTCGGAAGTGGATCACTGCAAGTTTCGGGTACTGACAGCACTGAGCTGAACATTACTGCCAGGATGAACCAACTGCCGCTTTCGCTGGCCAATGCATTTGTTCCGTCTCTGGAGCTGGGCGGTACGCTCAACGGAGAAGCACGGGCTTTTGGCAAGGTGGATACGCCAGAAGTCAGCTGGAACCTTGCGCTGAATGACTTCTCAGCAAAGCCACTCAAAGATAACAGAATTTTGCCGCTGCAAATCACGAGCACAGGCTCTTTTGCTGGAAACGAGGTCAATCAAAAAACAACCGTTATGAATGGTGCCGGACTGAATCTTCAAGCAAACGGAAAAGTCGGCATTGCCGGCGCTCAGAATGTTTCACTGACTGCGAACGGCAACATCCCGCTAGATGTTGTTGGAGCAAAACTGATCGAACTGGGTTTTGGCGGTAGCGGCGGTTTCCAGATGAACGGCTCGGTTACCGGAAGTCTGCGAGATCCGCAGATTGCGATGGAGATACGGCCAAATAAGCTGGAGACAACACAGCTTTCAACTGGCATGACGCTGAATGACTATAGCGGTGCCATTCAGATCACTCGGCAGGAAGTTAACATCAATGCTCTCAGCGCCAAGTTCATCAATGGCGGAACGCTCAAACTAGATGGGAAGCTGGGTTTGGGTGAAGCACTTCCTGCGCAGATCGATCTCGTCATTGATGGTGGGCGTTATGTTGATGGAACGTTTGTCAGCGCCTTGATTAACGCAGACCTATCGCTTCGAGGTTCTCTTGGTGATGTGGGATCGCCACCTGCAATTGGCGGCAAAGTGGTTATTGAGCAAGCTGATATTGAGATCCCAAGTTCCTTTAGTTCAAGCATCAATCCGGTCATCGTTCGACATTTGAATGCACCGAAGCCTGTTCTAGCTCAATCAAAAGCGCTTGCTCAGGATGAAGGCCTTGAGAACCCGCAGAAGGGCAGTGAGAGCAGCCCTATAGAAAAAGCCACATTGAATGTGGATGTTGAAGCTCCGGGTAAGATCTTTATTCGCGGGCGCGGTGTGAATGCTGAAGCAGGAGGCTCCCTCAACATTGGCGGTACGGTGAGCAATATTCAGACCGTGGGAGCGTTCTCACTGGTTCGCGGACGGATCGATATCCTCTCCAAGAGGCTCACCCTCAGCCGCGGAAACGTAACTTTCAGTGGGTCTCTGGTGCCGTTTCTTGATTTTGCCGCCACCACAACTTCCGGCTCAACTGAGGTGACTGTTTTGGTCAGCGGCCCTGCGAACGTTCCTGTGATTGACTTCACGTCTGTTCCAAGCCTGCCGAAAGATGAGATCGTCTCTCAGCTGCTCTTTGGTGAATCTGTCAATGATCTGTCGCCAGTTGAGTTGGCTCGGCTTGCGAGCGCCATAGCTACGCTTACAGGTGGTAGTGGAGCGGAAGGGCCTCTGGGCACACTACGCAATCTACTGGGCGTCAGCGATATCGACATCAACTTTGATGCAGAAGGAAATCCAGAACTGGCTGTGGGTGGTTACATCAACGAGCGCATTTATCTGGGTGTCACGCAGGAGCCAACCACAGGTGATAATGCGGCTACGGTCGATATCGATGTGACCAAGTTCCTTAAACTGCGCGGGGAAGCCAGCTCAGACGGGGATGCAAAAGCTGGCTTCTATTATGAGCGGGAGTACGACTAGGCTGTGCGCCCAGCGAGCCGGACAGCTTCCTCATAAATTGGCTTTGGCAGATTGATGCCGTTCAGACGCGCCTTCTCACGGGCAGCAAGGCGGGAGGTTCCCGGCAACCGAGCCCCTTGCTCTGCCTCAATAGCTGCTACCAGTGTTTGCATGCGTTCTGCGAATGAGCCGCCTGAGACAAGATCTGCATTGATTGCGAGGATGACTTGCCCAAGGTTTGGCGCATCGCCTTCTCCTGAGAACAGGCTAGAGGCCTCAAACCCAAATGCTGTTCCGCACAGGCCTGCTGCGAGGATTTCAATCATCATTGCCAGCGCGGCCCCTTTGGCCTCTCCAATCGGGATCATGGTTCCGGCAAGTGCTGCGTCTGGATCCGTGGTTGGCTGACCTTCTTCATCCAGCGCCCAACCTTCCGGAATAGTGTTGCCGGTACGTTGTGCAGCCATAATTTTTCCACGAGCGACGCGGGACAGTGCCAGATCGATGACAAGCGGTTCGCCGTCTGCGTTCGGCGCAGCAAATGCGATTGGATTGGTGCCAAACATGGGGTTCTTGCCGCCATAGGCAGCGATTGCCTTTGGTCCATTGCCAAAGATGAACGCAACCATTCCATCCCGAGCCAGCCGCTCACAATGAGCGCCTGCCTGTCCAAAGTGATGAGAATGGCGGATTGCACTCAATGACAGACCGTTTTTTGCTGAGGCTTCTTTCAGGAAAGGCAAAGCGACTTCGATGGCTGGATAGCAAAACCAAACTTGGCATCGATCCGTTGCACGACAGGCGTGATCAGTTCTGCTTCCGGTTTGGCATAGCATCTACTTTTCCAGTTCGGGTTTGCGCTGTGTAGGATGGTATTCTGGAAAGACCGTGACCTCCCTGCCCATCAACCTCAGCATTCACCAGTGCTTGCCCAACAATCTCAGCAACTGCTGGATCTGTTTTATTCGCAGACAGAGCATCGATGGTGAGTTTGCGTGCTTCTTGTAATGTGAGATTGACCGTATCTGACATGAGGCGCCTTTAAACAATTTGCGTTCTTAACAAATCGCTCGTGACATATTTTGCGCCGGAGCACAATTGAAGCCTGCTCTCGATTGGCGTGTAAACCTCGATGCATTGAGACATGCAATAAACGAGGATGGCAAAACAGCAGAAACATACTGGATAACGGGATTTCGGGAATGACATCATTCCAGATTTTTCCGGCAGGCTCTGTCCGAAGGACTGTGCTGTAACGGCTTATAACTGCGTGAGTTTTGGATCTATCCGCAATCCATTGAGAAAGAGACAGTGGTTTAGACCATGGATTTGCATTGCAGAATGGATCAATCTTTGCAAATCCTAGGGGAACTAGGTGTTTTTCCTAGATCTACCACTTATATGTGTAGTCGGGTTACGCCAATAGCCGATCTTGCTTCTCTGTCTCTTCCCCATTTCTGTCGGGATATGACTTCATTCAGGAGATAATCATGAGTTCAACACTCTCACTTACCAAAGAAATTCCGCTCCTTCGTGAAGCCTGTCTCATAGGAGGCAAATGGGTTAGCGGATATGAGAGCAATTCCATCTCAGTGAACAATCCGGCAACCGGTGAAATCATTGGTCGCGTGCCACGATTTGGTCGCCCTGAAACAGCTGACGCCATTGATGCGGCACAGGCTGCCTTTGCGGTCTGGTCTAAGATGACTGCGGTTGAGCGTTGCAATCTTATGCTGCGTTGGGCTGATGTGATTACTGAGAACCAGAAAGAACTTGCCGAACTGCTGACTATTGAGATGGGGAAGCCCCTCGCAGAAGCGACAGGTGAAGTTGCCATTACAGCCAATTACATTCGCTTCTTCGCAGAGGAAGGCAAGCGCGTTTACGGCGATGTGATCCCTTCTCCGTGGAAGGACCGCCGCATCATGGTGACCAAAGAGCCTGTGGGTGTTGTTGGCGCAATTACTCCATGGAACTTCCCAAGCTCCATGCTGGGCCGCAAGCTCGCCGCCGCTCTTGGTTCCGGCTGTACGGTTGTTGCCAAGCCTGCAAGCCAGACCCCTTACTCCGCTTTGATCCTTGGTGAACTTGCTGAGAAGGCTGGTATTCCTGCTGGTGTCATCAACATCATCACAGGCTCTGCAGCTCAGATTGCTGATGAGCTTTGCGAGAACGAGAAGATTCGCAAAATCACCTTCACCGGTTCCACTCCGGTAGGCAAGCAACTGGCTTCCAAAGCCCTGGCAAACATGAAGAAAGTTTCCATGGAACTTGGCGGCAATGCGCCGTTTATCGTGTTTGATTCAGCTGATCTGGATAAGGCTGTTGAAGGTGCAATCGCCTCTAAGTTCAGAAACTCTGGTCAGACCTGCGTATGTGCCAACCGCATCTATGCTCAGGCGGGCATCTATGAAGAATTCTCTGCCAAACTGAAGGCAGCGATTGAAGATCAGCTGCGTGTAGGTGATGGCCTGAAGCCGGGTGTGAACCAAGGTCCGCTGATTGATGGCGGCGCAGTTGCGAAAGTTGAAGAACTCATTGCAGATGCAGTTGAGAAAGGTGGAACCGTTGTCACCGGCGGCAAGCTGGATGCACAGGGTGGGACTTTCTTTGAACCGACTTTGCTGCTGAACGCGACACCTGACATGAAGGTTGCAAAAGAAGAGACATTCGGTCCGTTTGCACCAGTCTTCAAGTTCGAGAGCGAAGAAGATGTCATCGCGATGGCCAATGACACTGAGTACGGCCTTGCTTGTTACTTCTACACGCAAGATCTGGGCCAGACTTTCCGCGTGATGGAAGCCCTTGAGTACGGTCTTGTGGGTGTGAACGAAGGCGTGATCACCACGGAATATGCACCGTTTGGCGGGTACAAAGATAGCGGCATGGGCAATGAGGGTTCCAAATACGGAATCGATGACTACATCAACATTAAATACTCTTGCATTGGTGGGCTTGGCCTTTAAAGCTCATTGTTAATTTTGTGGGGAGCCGGAGTGTTCATCACTCCGGCTTTTTCTTTTGGGGACTGCTTTCGTGATTATAGAACAAGAACGTTGTACGGCTGCGCCAACACTCAAAGGCGAGCGCATCATTATGCGTGCACACCAGGCCTCCGATTTTGACGCCTGCTGTGCTTTGTGGGCTGATCCAGATGTGGTGCGCTACATTTCCGGTAAGCCTTCCAGTCCTACAGATACATGGGGACGTATTCTCAAGTACGCAGGGCACTGGAGCCTATCTGGCTTTGGGTACTGGGCTGTCATTGAGAAAGATACAGGCGAGCTGATTGGTGATGTGGGCTTTTCGGACTTCAAACGCGATATCACTCCAAGTCTTGATGGCTTGGCTGAAGCCGGTTGGGTGATCTCTCCCAAGTTCCACGGCAAAGGTTATGCGCGTGAAGCGGTCGAGCTCGGTCTTTCGTGGTTGAAGGACTCCCGTTTGTTTCCTGAAGCGCATTGTATTATTGCGCCAGAAAACATTGCCAGTGTCACCCTTGCTGAGCGAGTTGGCTTTGAGAAGTATACGGATGGGTCATATATGGGTAGTCCGACAATTTTCATGAAGCAAAGCTTTACTTAGAACGATAAGCCCAGCTGGCAACTCACTGGTTGGGCTTGTTCATTTTCTGCGATCCTGTATATGCTTTCTTTAAAGATCCATGCAGGCTGAGTTATGCAGAAATACGATAAGATTTACGCCAAGGACGAAAGTTACTTCGGCCATACCTCCAAGCAATTTACGACATTGTTTTCCAATCTGGATTTCGATAGCGGAACTATTCTTGATCTGGGTGCCGGACAAGGACGTGATGCAATTTTCCTCGCCAAACGCGGTTACAACGTCATTGCGGTCGATAGCTCCAAAGTTGGCCTAAATCAGCTGCAGGAACGCGCTGAAGCTGAGAATCTGCCAATTGAGATTGTCCATGCTGACGCACTTGGTTACACCCCGCCTCAAGACCTTGATGCGATTGTAGCTGACCGTTTTTTCCACGAGCTGCCAAACAATGCGCGCGTCAAGCTATTGCAGCGTATGCTTGGGTACCTTCGTGTTGGGGGTTACATGCTTATCGCAGATGATAAGAGTGTTCTGCCAAATCTGCGTGATGCGCTGAAGAAAGAGAAATTTGAAGTTCTGCGTGACAAGAACGGTATTCTCTTCACATACAAACCTTAGGGCTGTTTCAGGAGGCGCCTTGGCGTGCCTCTTTTTCTGCTGTTACCAAACAGCCAGCAACTGATAGATCACACACGAAAACGTGATGTAAAACCCTTATATTTTTGCAGTTGTATCAGCTGGTTTTACAATCTCCATTATGTTGCCACAGTGACAACTCATTTCCGTAACAATGTTTGCAAAAATCGGCGTTATTGCTGACTTTTCCGTGATTGTGCACTCAGGCTGAACAATGCGTTTAATTGCAATTCCCGAAACATGTGCCAATTGTATGCCCAAGCTTGACGTTCACAGTTCAACAGAAATTGGAGATTACAATGAAATCAGTTCGCTTCGGAATGCTCGCAGTTGCAGCTTCTTTCCTCGCAACAGCAGCAGTTGCTGAACCAGTTGCATACGACGTTGACATGTCCCACGCAAATCTGGCGTTCGACTACAACCACCTGGGTTATTCCACCACTGATGGTCGCTTTGGCACCTGGACCCCTACCCTGATCATTGATGAAGAAAACCCAGCGAACTCCAAAGTTGATGTTGAGATTGATGTAAACTCCCTCGATACCTTCTGGGCAAAACGCGATGAGCATCTGAAGAGCGCTGATTTCTTCGACGTTGCAAAATTCCCATCCGCAACATTCAAGTCCACCAAGGTTGAGCAGGTTGGTGAAAAGAACCTGGAAGTGACTGGTGACCTGACGATCCGCGGCGTTACCAAGCAACTGTTCTTGAAGTGGTTGTGAACCAAATCGCTGAGCACCCAATGGCTAAGAAGAAGGCTGTTGGCTTGATGCAACAACAACCATCAAGCGCTCCGACTTCGGTATGGCGATGGCTGTTCCTTACGTTTCTGACGAAGTGAACATCAAGATCAGCTTCGAAGCGACCGTTAAGTAATGGTTCTGGCCTGCGTGCGGAAGCAATTGCCCCAGCAGGCCATATGACCTTGGCGAAGGGGCTGTAACGTCCCTTCCCTTGATCAAAGGATTTCTCCATGATCAGAAATACACGATCAGCCTATGGCATTGTTGCGATCACGTTGCACTGGACCATAGCCACGCTCATTATTGGTATGCTTGGGTTTGGTCTCTACATGGTGACCCTGCCAATTTTTGAGCCAGCAACCTACTCTCTTTATCAGCTTCACAAATCCATTGGCTTTGTCGTTCTGGCACTTGTTGCGCTGCGCATTCTCTGGAAAATTACAAGCATCACCCCAGATCTGCCTACTGAGATGCCAGGCTGGGAGAAGCTGGCTGCGCATCTGGGACACATCAGCCTTTATGCCCTGATGCTGATTATGCCACTGACAGGATGGCTTCTGGTTTCATCCAGCCCGTTGGGTCTTCCGTCAGT
Source organism: Pseudovibrio denitrificans JCM 12308 (assembly GCF_001310815.1). Taxonomy (GTDB): domain Bacteria; phylum Pseudomonadota; class Alphaproteobacteria; order Rhizobiales; family Stappiaceae; genus Pseudovibrio; species Pseudovibrio denitrificans. The sequence goes on along the minus strand of NZ_BAZK01000015.1, from coordinate 107,625 downwards.
GTTCTTTAACCTCTTTGAGATTCCGCACCTACCAACACCTGAGTTTTTGGGGCAAAAAGCGGATGTGTCTGCGTTCTTCACCGCAGTGCATGGCTGGGCTGCGTATGCGTTTATCGCAGTGATCCTCGCTCATGTTGGAGCTGCCCTTAAGCACTACTTCATATCCAAGGATAAAGTCTTACAGCGTATGTTGTCCTCAAAGGCTTAATTTGAGGATCCGGAGAAAACTATGAAACGATTGACCGACTTGTTCTTTAAAGCCAGCGCAATTTTGGCATTCATTCTGGTAGCAGCCGCTTCTACAGCCTCTGCTGAAGAATGGTACGTAGATCGCAACAAAAGTACGCTTGGCTTTGAAGTCATCAATAACGGGAACACCGTTACCGGTACATTTGCAACCTGGAATGCAAAGATCATCTTCGACAAAGCTGATCTTGAGAACGCTCAGATTCAGGCCACCATCATCACCGGAAGCGTGAAGACAGAAGACGCTCAGGCAGCTGGTGCGATCACCACTGCACAGTGGTTGGACATTTCCAGCTACCCAGATGCCATCTTCCGCGTTGACAATGTGGTTCCTGCGGGCGGTGATCTTTATGAAGCAGCTGGCACGTTGGAGCTCAAAGGCGCCAAGATTGCTGTGTTCCTTCCGTTCACTTTGACCATTGAAGGTGACACTGCTCATGCTGTTGGGGAAGCCACACTTTCACGCGGTGACTTCAAGATTGGCGACGGCGTACCAGACAGCACCGTCAGCAACAAAGTTACAGTGAAGTTGGATCTTTACGCGACACGTTGATGATCTGCCCGTGAGAGAGGCTTGCATTTTCCACCACGTCTCTCGTCAATTCGGCGTAATCTAGTAAATTTGACGAATTTTGAAGGCTGAGGGGCTTTGCCCCCCGGCTTTTTCTCTATAAAACGGCGCTCAGCAAATTCAACAGTGTACAGCTGTACACCAAAATAGCCAGAGAGTGCCAAGATGTCTGAAACACTTGCTCCCGAGTACGTTCACACCTCTCTTTTTCCATTGGGTAAGGACAAGACCCCGTATCGCAAGCTGACTTCCGAGTTTGTTAGCGAAGTTGAGTTTGACGGAGAAAAAGTCCTGAAAGTGGAGCAAGAGGGCCTGCGCCTGCTTGCTGAAGAAGCATTTAAAGACATCAACCACTTCCTACGCCCTTCTCACCTTGAGCAGCTGCGGAAAATTCTGGATGATCCTGAAGCAACTGCAAACGACAAGTTTGTTGCTTTTGATCTCATGAAAAACGCGAATATTGCAGCAGCTGGCGTTCTGCCTATGTGTCAGGACACCGGCACAGCGATCGTGATGGGTAAGAAAGGCCGCAAGGTCTGGACCAATGGCAACGATGAAGCAGCGCTTGGCGAAGGTGCTCGTGACGCTTACTTCAAGAAGAATCTGCGCTACTCCCAGCTGGCACCTCTCTCCATGTTCGAAGAGAAGAACACCAAGAACAACATGCCGGCTCAGATTGAGTTGTATGCTGAGGGTGATGATGCCTACAAGTTTTTGTTCATGGCAAAAGGCGGCGGGTCTGCCAACAAGACTTTCCTCTTCCAGGGTACACCAAGCCTGCTGACCCGTGATCGTATGATTGAGTTCCTAAAGGAGAAGATCCTTACTCTGGGAACCGCGGCTTGCCCTCCTTACCATCTGGCAATTGTTATTGGTGGTACCTCTGCTGAGCTGAACCTGAAATCCGTGAAGCTTGCATCTGCGCGTTATCTGGACGAGCTACCGACTGAAGGTTCAGAAGGTGGTCATGCTTTCCGTGATCTGGAGATGGAAGCTGAAATTCATAAGCTGACCCAGTCAAGTGGTGTTGGCGCTCAGTTTGGCGGCAAGTACTTCTGTCACGATGTGCGTGTTATCCGCCTGCCACGCCACGGCGCATCCTTGCCAATCGGCATTGGTGTGTCCTGTTCTGCTGACCGTCAGGCGACTGGCAAGATCACCAAGGAAGGTATTTTCCTTGAAGATCTGGAGCGGAACCCAGAAGTTTACATGCCAGAAGTTACTGACAATGATCTTTCTGACGATGTCGTGAAGATCGACCTGACACGCCCGATGAGCGAAATTCTTGGCGAGCTTACAAAGCACCCAACCAAGACCCGCCTGTCGCTGACTGGCCCGTTGATCGTAGCCCGCGACCTTGCACACTCGAAGCTGCGTGATCGACTTGAGGCCGGTGAACCGCTTCCTGATTACATAAAGAACCATCCTGTCTATTACGCGGGCCCTGCAAAAACACCAGAAGGCATGCCATCCGGCTCCTTCGGCCCAACAACCGCAGGCCGCATGGACGCATATGTCGATCAGTTCCAGGCTGCTGGCGGCTCCATGGTGATGCTGGCAAAAGGTAACCGCTCTGCGGGCGTACGACGTGCCTGTCAGGCTCATGGTGGTTTCTATCTGGGTTCCATCGGTGGTCCAGCTGCACGACTGGCTCAGGACTGCATCAAGAGCGTTGAAGTGGTTGAGTACGAAGAGCTTGGTATGGAAGCCGTCTGGAAGATCGAAGTGGAAGACTTCCCTGCCTTCATCGTGGTTGACGACAAAGGCAACGACTTCTTTAAGGAGCTGAACCTGAGCTAACTACTCGGTCTCTGGATTTACTGAATTAGGGCGCTTTTCGAAGTGCCCTTTTTTTGTGCCCAGAGTTCGTGACAATTTCAATCAATCAAACATCAAATTAGCATTATTCACTCTTACTTTTGTCGATTAATTAGTGTTTTAGCTAGATGCAAATTAAGCTCGAGACGAATGTAAATCAGCTTCGAATGGATCCCTAGTAAAATCCTTTGCTATAAGAAGCATATAGCGGCAGTTGTAGTCTGTATTACTTCAACAATTAATAGATTTGACATTCTAAGCTGCGAGCGTCTCCCTACTCGCTGCATATATTCCCTCATGCAAACGAGATAAAACAAACAACAATATCCCAGGGGGTATTCAATGCGCATACTTATCGCGAGTGTTGCACTTTGCTTTGCAGCACTATTTACCGGAACACAGGCAGACGCTGCGGCTTCTGGAAAGTTCTTTGATCATGCATCCAAGAAGTGGGTGACTTATGGCTCCGCTCAACACGGCAAGTCTCCCATCAAACGCAAGCAAGTCCGCTACAATGGCTCTTACGGTCCGAACACTATTGTGATCAGCACGAAAGATCGTCGTCTTTATCATATCCGTGGTAACGGTACCGCCATGGTTTATGGTGTTGGCGTCGGACGCGAAGGCTTCCAGTGGGCAGGTACACACCGCATCACCCGTAAGGCTGAATGGCCAAGCTGGACACCACCGAAGGTCATGATCGAACGTGAGCGCCGCAAAGGCCGCATCCTGCCTTCCTTCATGAAAGGTGGCCCGAACAACCCACTTGGTGCACGAGCCATGTATATCGGTAGCACGATCTATCGTATTCACGGCTCCAACGAGCCATGGACTATCGGTTCTGCTGTATCTTCAGGCTGCATCAGAATGGCAAACGAAGACGTCATTCACCTCTATGACAACGTCAACGTTGGCACGAAGGTTGTCGTTCTACGCTAAAATGCTTGGGGCTGGTTGCTCGCCAGCCCTTTTAGCCAAGCTCTCTTGAGAGCCCACGTTCTTCCAGTTCTTTCAGATAACGATTCCACAAAAAATCTCGTTGCTCTTCCATCTCCTGGAAGTACGCCCAGGTGAAAATGCCGGTATCGTGCAGATCATCAAATGTCAGTTTAACTGCGTAATTTCCGACCCGATCAACACCGATAATCGAGACATCCTGCTTTCCTGCAATCACTTTTCTTTGATCTGGCGTATGGCCCTGAACCTCTGCAGAGGGTGACATCACCCGCAGAAACTCCGAGGTAAACGAGACTTCGAGGCCGTCATCAAAAGTAATTTCAAGATTTTTTCCATTGTTTTTTAAGTGAATTTGCGTAGGCCAACGTGTATCTGACATATTTTTTTGTCCTTGCCCAAGTTCACGGAACTCAGTATTGATGATCTAGGAATTATACCTGTGGTTCTAAGATATTTTCCTAGGTAAATCCACTGGAACTCCTTACTGATGGATTGACGCTAACTCATTGCGTACTACATTAGAATTGTTAAATTCGACGGTTTCAGAGAGACGGAAGTGGAGGTTTCCATGGGGCAGTATGCCGAGGACAAACAGCAGGGTGCGCACCCAGCATTGATTGACCCGTTCGGCCGCGCCGTGACGTATCTTCGCGTCTCTGTGACTGATCGCTGCGACCTGCGCTGCGTATACTGCATGTCAGAGCACATGACCTTCTTGCCAAAGAAAGACGTACTTTCGCTGGAAGAGCTTGATCGCCTTTGCACCGTTTTCATCGAAAAAGGCGTTCGGAAAATCCGTCTGACAGGTGGTGAGCCGCTCGTCCGTAAAAACATTATGAGCTTTATCCGCGGCCTCAAGCGCCATCTGGATAGCGGTGCTTTAGATGAACTCACGATTACAACGAACGGCACACAGCTTGAGCGATATGCCGAAGAGCTGTTTGAAGCAGGGGTTCGCCGCATTAACGTTTCCCTTGACACGTTGGACGCTGAGAAGTTCAAGGACGTTACACGTTGGGGCGATATCCAGAAAGTATTTAGCGGGATTGAGGCTGCTCAGAAGGCAGGCCTTAAAATCAAGCTTAACGCTGTCGCACTGAAGAACTTCAACGAAGATGAGCTTATTCCAATGCTGGAATGGGCGCACGAACGTGGTCACGACCTCACCTTCATTGAAACGATGCCTTTGGGTGAGATTGATGGCGACCGAAACGAACAGTATCTGCCTTTGAGCGATGTGCGCAAAGCTCTCTCAGCCAAGTACACACTGACAGACATTCCATACAAGACCGGCGGCCCTGCCCGTTACATGCGGATTGAGCAAACTGGTGGTCGTCTCGGCTTTATTACGCCAATGACACACAACTTCTGCGAAAGCTGCAACCGTGTGCGTGTGACGTGTACCGGCCAGCTGTTCATGTGCCTGGGCCAGGAAGACCAGAAAGATCTTCGTGCTGCACTTCGCGCATCTGAAGGAAATGAAGTGCTTTCGGAAGCGATTGAATCAGCGATTGCACGAAAGCCGAAAGGGCATGACTTTATTATCGATCGAGATAACAAGTCTGGATCTGTTTCTCGTCATATGAGTATGACGGGGGGATAAAAGCAAAGAAAAACAAACCAAAACTCGTGATAAAGCCCAGCTGTCATTCAGCTGGGCTTTATATGTTTTAAGTGTTCGGCGCAGCAGTTTTCGCACCTTGAAGCTGAGTAGAAATATTCTGGAACACAGCAGTCAAGTCATCTCCAAGCAATGTAACTGCTGTAATGATTGCCACTGCGATGAATGCTGCCAAAATACCATATTCAATTGCGGTTGCGCCTGAATCGTCCTTAAGAAACTTAGCGAACATTGTTTTAAACTCCGTTTTGAACCCTAGAAGCCCCACTCCTCATCGGGACTACCGGCAAACTAGGCCTTCATTTCTTGCCAATTTATGAATCAATTTCTCAGATGAATTTATGATTGTTGGAATTACGCAGAAAGTGCGACATCAGCTCGAAACGCGCTCAAGTTCAACATACATAAATTCTATATAAATTATTGTTTTTGTTGAGTTTTTACTTAAATAAAACTTGAACTAACAAATTTACTAATTATTGACTCTATCATTTAATCGTCAAATTTCTCGGTGCAAAGTTTCACTGTGTAAACTGCTAGTATCTACTCACGACTGAAACTTAAATTGTTTCCCCCAAAGCACGCGCCATAAAGCGTGAAATGCGCGGGATCGTTCGAAGCGGCCCTTCATCATAAGAATGTGCATTGGTACAGTATGTCGCCGCTTTTGCTCTGGGTAGCTCACAGTCTCAACAAAGTTCGTCATCTTATTCTCCAGTCATCATTTCGATGGGACAATAGTCTTGTGGTGGAGATCTCAGCAAACGAGTAATTTCAAGCGGTCAGATCAAATTATTTGAGGTGATATGCGTTACTCGCTTCCTCCACTCAACTCTTTCAGAGTATTTGAGTGTGTTGCCAGACATATGAGTTTTGCGAAGGCCGCTCATGAGCTAGGGCTTACGCCGTCTGCGTTGAGTTATCAGATCAAGATGCTGGAAGAGCAGTTGCAGGTGCCGTTGTTTGTGCGACTCAACAGAGCTATCGAGCTTACGTCTGCAGGGCATCGGTTGTTACCGGGGGTGGAAGCTGGATTAGAAAATTTCAGCGAAGCTGTGGCCCGGGTTAAAGGGGTGGACGAGGATAATGTACTGGTCATCTCAACAGGCCCCGGCACAGCCTCCAAGGTAATAGCACCGCGTATTTATCGCTTCATGGAAGCCTATCCGGAGATTGAGCTCCGCATCTCTGCCAATCTGAAACTGGTGGATTTCTATAAGGATGATGTTGATCTTGGGCTACGCTTTGGACGTGGCCCCTATCCGGGATTGCATGTCGACTTTCTTATGGAAGATATCTGACACCAATGTGCGCACCGCGATTGGCGGAGCAGATGCGGCAACCGGAAGACTTGAAGAACTTTACGCTGCTTCACGAAGATAGCATGGCGACTTTTTTGAATGCACCGGGCTGGAAAGATTGGCTAAGATCGGCTGGTGTTTCTCGAACGACCTGGGCGGATAAAGGCATGCACTTTTCGCAGATTGATCATGCTCAGGATGCAGCGATTGAAGGGGCCGGAGTAATCCTGGGACGACAGGTTCTTTGTGCTTATGATGCGCGCCTTGGCCTGCTGACAAACCCGTTTGATTTGAAGATCCCCGCAACCGCTCATTACATGTTGGTTGGTTTGGAGAACTCCTTTCAAAAGCACAAATGCAAGGTCTTTGTTGACTGGATCAAGGTTGAACTTGAAGAACTTTGTCCCACTTAGCTAAGCGAATATGCCGCGCACCCTGCCCAGCGCAAATGAAGCACAAGCCAACTGTATTGAGAGCTGAAATCGGTTGTCCATCTGAGCAGAGGACATCTTAGCCTCCCGACAAGCAAAAACGGCAGAGGTCACATTTAAGACCCTGCCGTTCAACACTCAGACTTTATCAATCAGAAGTCAGCTTATCAGCCCACAACGATTTTTGGAGCTGACCTTGCCGCATCTCCGGTAGGCTGCATGACACCTTGCCAGAGGCCCGCTGCAATCACACCATAAGCTTTCGCAATCGGGCTATCTGGATTGCTCACCGTAATTGGCACGCCAGAATCGGACTGCTGGCGGATCTCCATGGTCAATGGCACTTCACCAAGGAACGGAACCTTCATCTTCTCGGCTTCTGCTTTGGCTCCGCCATGTCCGAAGATCTCATGTGTTCCGCCACAATCCGGGCAGATGAAGTGGCTCATGTTCTCGACAACGCCGAGCACAGGGATTGCCACTTTTTCGAACATTGCGATACCACGGCGAGCATCCAAAAGCGCCAGATCCTGTGGTGTGGAAACAACAAGCGCACCTGTCAGGGGTACCTTCTGAGCCATGGTGAGCTGCACGTCTCCGGTTCCCGGTGGCAGATCAACGATGAGCGTATCCAACTCGCCCCAGTCCACTTCACGGAGCATCTGATTGAGAGCGGAGACAACCATTGGACCACGCCAGATCATGGCTGTATCTTCTTCCACTAGAAAGCCAATGGACATCAATTTGATACCATGCGCTTCAAGCGGCTTCATAATTCTGTTTTCAGTGACTTCAGGCTGTCCTGATGCGCCCATGAGTTTCGGGATAGACGGACCGTAGATGTCAGCGTCCAAGAGACCGACTTTCAATCCCATTGCGGACAAAGCCAGCGCTAGGTTTGCGGAGGTCGTGGATTTGCCGACACCGCCTTTACCGGAAGCAACTGCAATGATGTGCTTCACGCCCGGAACATCCTGTTTCGCTGGTAGCGGGGCACCTTTGGGTGGCGCTTTACGTGCAGCTGGAGGAGGTGTTGATGGCGAGCCTGGCTGCTTTTCAGCCGTCAACGCAACCAGCACAGTCTCAGCTCCGGGAAGAACACCGACAACCTTTTCAGCAGCCTGTCGCAGGCCTTCGAGTTCTGAGGCTCGCTCTGCAGGCACTTTGATTGAAAAGACGACACGGCACTCTGATACAAACAGGTCTGCGACCAGATCCTGATCAACAATGTTGCTCTTGCCATCAGGAGATTTCACCTGTTTGAGCACCTCAAGAACGCGCTCTTGCGTCAATCCAGCCATAGCCTTTTCGGTATCCTTATGGTTTTTACCTGATGTGAACCCGCCTTTCAGGCGCCCCCACAATCCTTTTGGTTTGTCGTTGTCCATCGTGCACACCCTTTAAAGCCCCTGCCAAGCAGAGAGGGATAAATATGATCTTGCTGGTAAATATGCCTGTCAGCTGAAACTGCAAGCTTTTGCCATTGGTTCTTTGGTATCTTGGTATACTTCTCAAGAAGAATTGAGCAATACAGAATTCATGAAAGATACACCTTGTCCTTTGCGCATTCGCAATCTGTTTTGCTAAACCACACCGCCATCAGTTGAGCGGAGTTCACGCAAAGTTGAGGCCACCAACACAAATTCACAGATATTTGCGCATTCCGCAAAATCTTTCATTGAAGATAAAACCTAGCGTCTTCTGAGGATTAGAGTGCACGCTAGGGGATCTACCTTACCTTTTGGAGAGCTCGTTTCATGCTCCTGATACAATCACTCAACAAACTGAGGGGAATGCGTGATATTTAGGAAGCTAAGAACCCTCTTGCTGCTACGCACGGGAGCGGGAGGATCGGGCGAAATTCATGCTGACAATTCTGTTCTGCATTTTCCACGGGCTAGGAGGCAATCGTGTCTAATCCTATTTTGATGAATCGTCGTAGCGTGCTAGGAGGCATGGCCGCTACCGGTGCCATTGCAATGGTGCATCCGTATTCTGTTCTTGCAAAAGAGAACACTGCGCACCTGCGTTTGATGGAAACAACCGACCTCCACGTCCACGTCGCTCCATATGATTACTATGCAGACCGTCCAATGGACACAGCTGGTCTTGCTCGCACAGCTACCATCATCAAAAAGCTGCGCTCTGAAGCCACCAACACTATGTTGGTAGACAACGGTGACTTCCTGCAGGGCAACCCAATGGGCGATTATATTGCCTATGAGCGCGGTATGCGTGAAGGTGATGTGCACCCAGTCATCAAAGGCATGAATGTTCTGGGTTATGATGCCGGTACTCTGGGTAACCACGAGTTTAACTACGGTCTGGACTTCATGATGAAGGTTCTTTCCGGCGCGAACTTCCCGGTTGTTTCTTCTAACGTCTCCAAAGGCACGTCCCTAGGCTCCAACGGCCGTAAGGATGATCTGTTCCTGAAGCCATACACAATCGTTGAGAAGAAGATCAAAGACGGTGCAGGCACTGAGCACACCATTAAAGTGGGCTTCATCGGTTTCGTTCCTCCAATGATCATGAACTGGGATTCCCGTCATCTGGTTGGCAAAGCAAACAGCCGTGACATGGTTGATGCAGCTCGCGCATGGGTTCCGGAAATGAAGGAACAGGGCTGTGACCTGATCATCGCACTGGTTCACGGTGGCATTGCTGGTGGCGCGCACGAAGAAGGTGCTGCAAACACCGCACTGCACATCGCGGGTGTTGAAGGTATCGATGCTCTGTTCACTGGTCACCAGCACGATGTCTTCCCAGGCCCTAACTATGAAGGCATTCCTGGCGTTGATGCAGAAAAAGGCACGCTGCAGGGCAAACCGGCTGCTATGGGTGGTTTCTGGGGTTCTCACCTTGGTGTGATTGACCTGATGCTTGAGCGCGACGGCAACAATGGCTGGCGCATTGCCAACTTCACTACTGACGTACCATCCATCTATAAGAAAGAAGGCCGTAAGCGCATTCCTCTTGTTGCAAGTGATGAAGAAGTGCTGGCAGCGGTTGAAGACGATCACAACAAGACCTTGTCTTACGTTCGCCGCGCTGTTGGTAAAACCTCAGCTCCACTACATTCTTACTTTGCTCTGGTGGCAGATGATCCGTCCGTACAGATCGTGTCCAAGGCGCAGACCTGGTACACCAAGGAAATGCTCAAAGACACTGAATGGGCTGGCCTGCCGGTTCTTTCTGCTGCTGCTCCGTTTAAAGCTGGTGGCCGTGGTGGTGCAGACTACTATACCGACGTCGCAGCAGGCGATATCGCAATCAAGAACGTTGCTGACCTTTACCTTTACCCGAACACCACTCGCGCAGTGCTGATTACCGGTAAAGACGTGAAGGAATGGCTTGAGCGTTCTGCAGGTATGTTCAACCAGATCGAAGCAGGCAAGAAAGATCAGGTTCTTCTAGACGCTGAGTTCCGTTCCTACAACTTCGATGTGATTGATGGCGTCACCTACGAGATCGATCTGACCCAGCCTTCCAAGTACGATGGCAAAGGCAATGTGGCCCATCCTGATGCAAACCGTATTGTGAACCTTCAATTTGAAGGTAAGCCAATCGATATGGATCAGAAGTTTGTTGTGGCAACCAACAACTACCGCGCTGGTGGTGGCGGCAACTTCCCAGGCATCAATGATGATGTGATCATCTTTGTTGGTCCGGATACAAACCGTGACGTGATCGTTCGGTACATCGTGGAACAGGGTACAATCAACCCATCCGCTGATGCGAACTGGAAGTTCAAGCCAGTTGCAGACACGACTGTTCTGTTTGAAACCGGCCCTGCAGCTGAAAAACACATGAAAAACGTGGAAGGCGTGCAGATTGAGGCCGCAGGTGAAGGCAAAGACGGTTTTGCGATGTACCGCATTACGCTCTAAGTCTGAATGACTTACATGATTTGGGACAGGCGGGGCCATGTGCTCCGCCTTTTCTTTTTCGCAAAAAGCGAGACATTTCAGTGTTTTAAACACTGTATTTTACATTTTTAGAAGAATTTGCTGTCAGGCTTTCATGAACTGGAGGATCTGACAATGAGTGTTACGCAGTTATGTTATAGAAGTCGCATTCATTGGCCTGCGCTTCGCCATAGCCTTGATGAGGAAGTTGAACGATCGCTGACACGTATTCGGCGCATCAACTCCATGGCAGGTGTCACAGGCGCGCTGATCCTGACGGACAATCATGTGTTCCAATTGTTGGAAGGACCCTGGCCCTCCGTAAAGCGGACATTTGAGTGTGTGCTTGAAGACAGGCGACATTCCGACCTGACCGTACTTTCTAATGAAGAGCAGGATTTCAGGCTCTTCCATAATTGCTGGATGCACTTTTGCGATCTGCGCGAGGAAGCAGACAGCCATTATCCAAGTTTTTCGGCAATCTCCTTGCCCATCCTGACCGCACCTGCAGTGAAGAGGTGATGGAACTATTGCTTCTGCTTTCCATGAATATGAGCGAAAGCCAGCTGACCAGCAGAATTGCGCTGATGTAGCTCATACCTATGCTCCCCACGGTGGCATGACCACCGCTCCACGACGCTCTTAAAGGCACCTCTCCTCCCACTGCCTTTAGGAGCGTTTTTTTGTGGTTTGCGACGCAATGAAGCTTTGCACCCGGCGCCCGCCTGCTTCACAAGTAAGTCTGGTGAATTGCATGCTTGTTGGAAGTGGGAACTCAAGAATGTCTGATGCTTTGAGCAATCAAAACCTGACAGTGGGCTGCGTGCTCTGCGGTGGGAAGTCCCGGCGTATGGGTGGAGCAGATAAGGCATTGTTGGACTTAGATGGCATTCCTCTCCTCAGACAAGTCACCACCCGTTTGCAGGAACAGGTTGAACAGATTGTTTTGAGCGTGAATGAGCCTGGCGCGCTTCATGAGAGCCTTGGGCTGCCCTTACTTGCAGATGAGCTAACTGGCATTTAGGTCCGTTGGCGGGTATACATGCTGCGCTGAGCTGGGTGAAGAAACACTCTCCTGACGCACGAGACGTGGTGACCGTTGCTGTAGATACACCGTTTTTTCCCATGGATATGGTGGAGGTGCTGGCATCCCATCGCAAAGCAAACGCTGATTGTCCGGTGATTTGCTCCAGCGGCGAACGAGACCACTTTGCGTTTGGTCTGTGGCCGGTTGCGCTGGCGGATCCATTGAAAGAGTATCTTTTAAATGGTGGGCGCAGCATCAAGGGGTTCTTTAAAGACCATCCTCCTGTCATCGTAAAGTTTGAAGCCCACAACGGCGTGGATCCGTTCTTTAACATCAATACGCCGGAGGATGTGCCGATCGCATTGGAGCATTTTGCCAAATTACGCGTGCAATAGTCGTAAAATCGACCAGATCACTGTGAGAACTTTGATTTTTGCCAAATCCTAAGGCGTTCCTCTGGTAAATAAAGGGAACACCACTAGCAAATCTTCTGGAATAAGCATGAGTACGAAAACGCCCTTTCTGAGCTTTGACGAAGCCATCAATCACTTGCGTGGACTGGGTCACTGTAAAGTCGTTGCAGAGGAAACGTCACTTTATGAGGCTTATGGGCGTGTACTCGCAGAGGATATCATCGCCACATGTGATCTGCCTCCGCTCGATAACTCGGCGATGGATGGCTACGCGATTGCACAAGGTGGATCAGAGCAGACGTCCTTTCCGGTGGTGATGGAGATCTTTGCTGGTTCCATGCCAGAAACACCGCTGAAGCCTGGAGAAGCTGCGCGGATCTTTACCGGCGCGCCAGTTCCGGAAGGCGCAGATTTTGTGGTACCGCAGGAGGATTGCTCTGAGAGCGAAGCTGATGGTGAGCGCCGGGTTGAGCTTTCCCGCAGCTATCCAGCAGGATGTAACATCCGCCGCAAGGGCGAGGATCAGACCAAAGGTGCGCCTATTGTTAAGGCAGGCACCCTACTCCGCCCACAAGAGATTGCTGCTGCTGCCTCCATTGGCCTTGGGCAGCTCAAGACATATCGGCGCCTTAAGGTTGGGGTGTTCTCGACAGGCAATGAGTTGATCCGCCCGGGCACGGAGCGCCAAGATGGCCAGATCTTTGATGCAAACCACTTCCTGCTGCGCGGAATGCTTGCCAATTTGCCGGTTGAACTGATTGATCTTGGCATTTTGGCAGATCAGCGCGATGTTGTTGAGAGCGCTTTGGAAGCTGCCTCCAAGCAATGTGATGTCATCCTGACCTCTGGCGGTGCTGGTGGTGGCGATAAAGACTTTGTTTCAGCCACGCTTTCCAAACTCGGCAAAACCACCTTCTGGCATCTGGCTGTCAAGCCGGGCCGTCCTTTCATGGTTGGTGAATTGCCTGACTGTGTCTTTATCGGTCTGCCAGGTAATCCGGTGGCCGCGACTGTCGCATTTGCATTCCTTGCGCGACCGTTGATAGAGGCGCTTGCCGGATCCGGTTTTGGTGAAGCTCCACGCCAATACATTGAAGCAGATTTTGAGATTTCCAATCGCAAGACCGGGCGCCGCGAGTTCCTGCGGGGACGCCGGGTGGTCAGTGATGAAGGCGTTAAACTGACCAAGTATCACAGTGATGGTTCCGCCCTTTTGTCCTCTTTGACGTTTGCGGATGGGTTCATTGAACTGAAGGAAGATGTGACTTCTGTTCAGAAAGGTGATCTGCTGCCATTTGTCAGTTTTGATGAAATTGGCCTTAGGTAACACTGCTGGCTCGCATTTTCAGAATCGCGTGCGAGCTTTTTTTCCACGTTTAGATCAGCAGTTGCAATTTTAACAAATTTACCCTCAAAGCTGCGAAAAATTGCAAGATATTACCGCGAAGTATCGTCAGTTTGCTATTAATTAGCCTAATATGCCCACCATATAGGTTGATCTACGGATGCTTTTAGTGAAACATAAGGCCCGGTTATGCAGGGGCCTACCTAAAGAAGCCCTGCCAAGATAATTAATTCGGGGACATAATATGCGTATTATGCGTTTGGCAGCAGTAGCAGCAATTGCGTTGGCAGCAGTTTCTGGCGCGGAAGCAAAAGAATGGACAAAGGTTCGCATGGGCACTGAGGGTGCTTACCCTCCATTCAACTACACCACCGCTGACGGAACACTGACTGGCTTCGACATTGAGATTGGTAACGCTCTTTGTGAAGAGCTGAAGCTTGAGTGTACATGGGTAACTCAGGACTGGGACGGTATCATTCCTGGTCTGGTTGCAGGCAAGTACGACACCATCCTTGCTTCCATGTCCATCACTCCAGAGCGTATGGAAAAGATCTCCTTCTCTGAGAAGTACTACAACACTCCTCCAGGCATTGCTGTTCGTAAGGATTCTGAGCTGACCGAAGCAACTCCTGAAGGCCTGAAAGGCGTTCGTCTTGGCGCACAGGGCAGCACCACGCACTCTCAGTTCGCTGAAGAGATCCTGAACGGTTCTGACGTTGCTCTGTACCCAACTTCTGAAGAGTACAAGCTGGATCTGGAAAACGGCCGTGTTGACGCTGTTGTTGACGACGTGATGGCTCTGGAACAGTGGATCAGCTCCGACAAGGGTTCTTGCTGTAAGATCCTCGGCACCATGCAGTCTGTCGAAGAGATCCACGGTAAAGGCGCAGGCATCGGCGTTCGTAAGGGCGATGAAGACCTTGCAGCTCTGTTCACCAAAGGCATCGCAGCTCTGCGCGCTAACGGCAAATACAAAGAAATCAACGACAAGTACTTCAAGTTCGACGTTTACGGCGAATAAGACCAACTTGTCGATCTGCTGACCTTTCAGCTGTCAGTTTCAGAACCCCCGGGTGTTTGTTCGCCCGGGGGTTTTGTTTTGCCAATTTGATCAGTCCATATTGCCAGTTTGGCAAAATGGTAGCTGATGGCCTTCATTTTGGACAATACGGCTTGATTCCGCATAATCCCTCCTCAGAGCTGTAAAGGGCACTCAGGCATAGTTTTCTCACTTATCCAGTTTGTTGAGAGAAATATTTCCTCCACACAACCCGTCAGTTTAACGGATATCACTTCACAATAACGGCACTTGGCGCATTTTTCTTCCGATATCTCCGTTATTTCAGTTGAAGTCCGGCATATTTTTTATAGTGTCCTTGGCAACAAATGCAGAGCACAACCAAAACGACCACTCTGCCAAAAAGAACAAGGATGCACGGATGTCTTTTGCCCGCATGGCGCTTGCCACACTTATGAGCTTCACTGCTGCTTCAGCACTTCAGGCGGATGAGATCACCAAACTGCGTGTTGCCACTGAGGGCGCTTACCCTCCATTCAACTTCACCGGCTCAGATGGCGTTCTGACTGGTTTTGACGTTGAGATTGGCAACGCACTGTGCGCAGAGATGAAGGTTGAATGTGAGTGGGGCACGCAGGAATGGGACGGTATGATCCCGGGTCTGGTTGCTGGCAAATACGACGCAATCATCGCAAGCATGTCCATCACAGAAGAACGCCTTGAGCGCATTTCTTTCTCCCGCAGCTACTACAACACACCTTCAACCATCGCAGTTCCTAAGGATTCTTCGGTTACTGAGATCACGCCAGAAGCTCTGGAAGGCCTGCTGATTGGCGCACAGGGTGGTACGACACACTCTGTTGTGGCGGAAGAAGTTTATGCAGATGCTGATGTGGCACTGTACCCGACCTCTGAAGAATACAAGCTGGACATTGAGAACGGTCGTCTGGATGCGGTGATCGATGATCTGGGCGTTCTGCAGAGCTGGGTGGATTCTGAAGCAGGTTCCTGCTGCAAGATCATCGGTTCTCTACCAATCCAGCCTGAGCTGCATGGTCAGGGCATTGGTGTTGGTGTTCGTAAGGGACAGGAAGAGCTGGCGGATCGTTTCTCTCAGGCCATTCTCGCCATTCGCGAAAACGGCACCTACAAGAAGATCAACGACAAGTACTTCTCTCAGGACGCTTTTGGAGAATAAGGCTGAAAAGAAGCAGGAAAGATTCGAAGCTGGGGAAAGTTTCTGTGATGCATCACCGTTTTGCAGAATATGAATGCGCAAAACTGATCAAAATGGAAACTTAGTCCTCTCAAGATGGATTAAATTGGCTATTTTCTGCCGACACACCTACTCAAATAGGTTGAAATATAATTTCTTCCATTTAAACATGCGCCCCGGCTGTGCAGGGAGCCATCGTGATGACCCCTGCCAAGAATTTACAAAGGGGAATACAAATGGGCTTCATGCGCTTTGCCACTGTTGCAACACTCGCACTTCTTGCTTCCACTCAGGTTCAGGCAAAGGAATGGACGAAAGTCCGAATTGGCACTGAAGCTTCCTACCCTCCGTTTGCTTACACCACCGCTGACGGCAAGCTCGTTGGCTTTGAAGTTGAACTGGGCAACGCGCTTTGCGCCGAACTGAAAGTTGAATGTGAATGGATGCCGGTTGACTGGGACGGTCTGATCCCTGGTCTGGTTGCCGGTAAGTACGATACCATCATGGCATCCATGTCCATCACACCAGAACGGAAGCAGCGCATTCAGTTCTCTGAAAAGTACTACCAGACCCCTCCAGGTGTGGCGGTACCAAAAGACAGCAAGATCACCGAGGCCTCTGTTGAGGGTATGGACGGTGCTCTTGTCGGCGCGCAGGTTGGCGCGACGCACGCAGTGTTTGCTGAAGACATTTTGACTAAATCAGAAGTGTCTCTGTACCCTACTGCTGATGAATATAAACTCGATTTGGAAAGTGGTAGACTTGATGCTGTCGTTGATGACGTAGTTGTTCTTTCTGACTGGCTGAAGTCAGAGGATGGCAATTGCTGTAAACTGCTCGGCACTATGTCACCTATTCCAGAGATACATGGTGTAGGCGTTGGTGTAGGCGTTCGTAAGAGCGACCAAGACTTGGCTGACCTATTCTCCAAAGCGGTTATTGCTTTACGTGAGAATGGAAAGTACAAAGAGATCAACGACAAATATTTCGACTTTGACGCCTACGGAGAGTGATGGCGTCAAGCTGCAAAACACTCTGACGGCGGGACTTGTTTCCCGCCGTTCTAAAAAAGAATAGGGGCAATCCCCGTAATGAATGAAATTTTCACACTCTTGTCCTTTGGGGACATGGGCTGGGGCGACGAGATAGCACTTGGCATTGTTATGACTGTCTCCCTTGCGTTGGCAAGCCTTCCCTTCGGCTTGCTTTTAGGCTTTCTGCTGGCGCTTGCGAAGAAGTCTCAAGAACCTTCTCTGCGCGCTGCGGCCAACGTTTACACAACAATTTTCCGGGGGCTTCCTGAGCTCCTTACGCTCTTTCTCGTCTATTACGGCGGCCAGATCCTCATTCAGCAAGTGCTCTCGCTGTTTGGGGATATCTACTTTGAGGTGAACGCCTTTATCGCAGGTATGATTGCCCTGTCGCTGGTGTTCTCTTCCTACGCTTCTGAAGCGTTTCTTTCTGCATTCCGCGCCATCAAGCAAGGCCAGTATGAAGGTGCTGCCGCACTTGGTCTGGGCTATGCGCATACCATGCGCCTTGTCATTCTTCCGCAGCTTGTTCGTCTGGCGTTGCCAGCGCTGAGCAACCTGTGGCTCATCCTGCTGAAAGAGACCTCTCTGGTTTCCATCATTGGTCTGGCAGACATCATCCGCTACTCCAACATGGCAGCGCGCACCACCAAAGAGCCGTTCCTGTTCTTTGCCGTCGCCTGTGCGATCTACCTTGTTCTGGCCGTGATTTCTTCCGGTGGCATTTCCCGCCTTGATGCGTGGGCTAAGCGTGGGGAGGCTTCCAGATGAGTGATGTTACTATGGGCGCTTCGGCGAGCTACGTTCAGTCCGAGACCATTGCAGCAAAGGCACCACCTCCTGCTCCAAAGCATCGTCCGTGGACACCGGCCCGCGTTGTGGGCACCACTTGGCTGACCCTTTGGATTGCAGGTGGTCTTGGCATTCTGTGGTTCCTGCTGAACTCCAACAGTGTTGCAGTGGTGTTTGGTGGTGACGGCCTTCTACCTGTTTCCATTACGCACAATGCGAAGTTCCTCATCAAGTATGGTGAGAAGTTCGTTTCAGGTTTCATCATCACGCTGAAGCTTGTTGCCGTCTCCATGCTGCTGGGCGTTCTGCTTTCCATTCCGATGACCTTCATGCGGATGAGCAAGAACCGCATTCTGGGCGGCATTGCATATGGTTACGTCTACTTCTTCCGCGGTACGCCGCTGTTGGCTCAGGTGTTCCTGATCTACTACGGAGCGGGCACGTTCCGCGAGCCGCTGCAGTCCGTTGATATGTGGTGGTTTTTCCGTGATGCGTGGAACTGTGCGGTTCTGGCGTTCACTCTGAACACCGCAGCTTATCAGGTTGAGATCCTGCGCGGCTCTATTGAGAGCATTGCGAAAGGTCAGTGGGAAGCAGCGTCTGCTCTGGGTCTTCCGAAGTGGCTGACCTTCTGGAAAATTATTCTCCCGCAGGCTCTGATCGTGTCTCTGCGTCCATATGGCAACGAGATCATCCTGATGATCAAAGGCTCTGCGATTGTGGCGATCATCACCATCTACGATCTGATGGGTGAGACACGTCGTGCGTTCTCACGGACCTACGACTTCCAGGCATATGTCTGGGCGGCAATTGCGTATCTGGTGATGGTGGAAACACTGCGCCGGGCGTGGGATCGCATTGAGGCTCGTTTGACGCGTCACTTGCACAGATAAACCAGCTGGCATTGATGAATACTTGAAAGCGCAGGTCCAAAAGCCTGCGCTTTTTTCATTGGTAGAGCCAGTGAATTTACGTGGTATCTGCCGATGAAACTGATAGTGTTGCTGCGCTCTGATTCAAGTTTATAAGGATAGTCCGATGGCAAAGGTCGCGTTTATTGGTTTGGGCGTAATGGGATACCCGATGGCGGGTTTTCTGGCCTCTCGCGGGGGGCATGACGTTACCGTTTACAACCGGACAACAGCTAAAGCAGAGGCATGGGCCAAAGAGTACGGCGGATCATTCGCTCTAACACCTCAGGAGGCCGCTGAGGGCTGTGACGTTGTTTTTGCTTGTGTTGGCAACGACAACGATCTGCGCTCTGTCACAACCGGCGAAAACGGCGCATTCCACGGCATGAAGGCTGGCGCTATTTTCGTGGACCACACAACAGCCTCTGCGCAGGTTGCGCGTGAGCTGGATGAGGCAGCACGTGCAGGGGGATTTTCTTTCCTTGATGCGCCTGTGTCTGGTGGGCAGGCTGGTGCTGAAAATGGCGTTCTGACTGTGATGATCGGTGGTGAGCAAGAGGTCTTTGATCGTGCAAAGCCGTTCATCGATTGCTTCGCCAAGTTCGCTGGCCTGATGGGCCCTGTAGGTGCTGGACAGCAGACCAAGATGGTGAACCAGATTTGTATTGCTGGCCTGGTGCAGGGTCTTTCTGAAGCGATCCACTTTGCGCAGAAGTCTGGCCTTGATGTTGAGAAAGCTATTTCAGCAGTGCGCGGTGGTGCGGCTCAGTCCTGGCAGATGGAAAACCGTTGGGAGACCATGCGTGATGGTGAGTTCGAGCACGGCTTTGCGGTGGACTGGATGCGTAAGGATCTGAAGATCTGTCTGGAAGCTGCTGACGAGGTTGGTGCGCGCCTTCCGGTGACTGCTCTAGTTGATCAGTTCTATGCAGAAGTTCAGGCCATGGGTGGCAACCGCTGGGATACATCCAGCCTGATTGCCCGGCTGAACAACGCGGATAAGAAATAATAAAGCAAAAAGCCCCGATCAGATGACCGGGGCTTTTTCATAGTGCGTACTGCTTCAAACTCTTAGGACATGTTCGCTTTTGGCTTTTCAGCGACGATGTAAGAGAGTGGTAGCTCAGTGGTGTATTTGATCTGCTCCATCGCGAAGGATGTGGATACGTCTGCGATGTTTACCTTTGCAATCAAACGCTTGTAGAAATCATCGTAGGCATCGATATCCGGCACGGCAACGCGCAGCAGATAGTCCACCTGCCCGGCCATGCGGTAGAACTCCACCACTTCTGGGAACTCGCGGATCACGTCGGCAAACTTGCGGAGCCAGTCGTCGGTGTGTTCATTGGTGGTGATAGCCACGAATGCGGTAACCTTTGCGTTGACTTTCTTTGGATCAAGCACAGCAACGCGGCGGGTAATGACACCGTCCTCTTCCATCTTCTGGATGCGGCGCCAGCAAGGGGTGGTGGACAGGCCAACACGGCGGCCGATTTCTGCTACAGGAACGGTGCTGTCTTCTTGTAGAATGGACAGAATGCGACGGTCGATCCTATCGATCATATTATACCCCTATCTCCCACCGGAATTATTGTTTGGCGCAAAATCATTGCAGGAAGCATAAGGTCATGGGAAATGTTATTCCAGCTTCAAACGCCAAGATATTCGCAGGAATATAGGTTTTCATTCTACACCACCTTAAATTGGTGAAATTTATTTTCATCAACATAGAATTAGGCAAGAGCTAAAGGAATGCGTTGCCATATTCATGGGTGGATTAAAAAAAGAATCTCTCAGATCACATGAGCAAGCGGCTGACTTCTTCTTTCAGGAGCGGAAGGAGCTCTTTTTCGAACCAGGGATGCTTTTTTATGTGGGCGTTGTTGCGCCAGGAGGGATGTGGGAGGGGGAGAACTCTTGGGCCGAGGCCTTTGGCGTGGCGGTCGCAGGTGGTTTTCCAGACTGATCTGTACTCAGCGATGGTTTCCCAGAGGCGGGGTTTGGTGAGTTCGGGCATGTGATAGGCCTGTGCGTAGCCACCTATTGCAAGCAGCGTTTCGACCTGGGGCATATTGCTGAAAATTTCTTGATGCCACGTTTTCTTGCACTCTGGCCTTGGGGCTTATCGCCACCTTTGGAGTCCAACCCCGGAAAACAGAAGCCCATGGGGATAATTGCAAGTTTGGCGGGGTCGTAGAAGACCTCTTCACCAATGCCCATCCAGTCGCGCAGGCGATCTCCGGAGGGGTCTGTAAACGGCCTGCCAGAGGCGTGGACGCGGGTTCCGGTGCCTGACCGCATATGGCAATGCGCGCCGTTGAAGACAGTACAACAACAGGCCTCGGTTCATGAGGCAGTGGCTGACGGATGGGCTGCTCAACACAGACCCGACACGCGGCTATGCGCTCTTTTAGGCGCTGGAGGTTTCCTTCATCACCTGAAGCGCTGCCTGCACTCCCGGACGCTCTATCATCTTTGCATACCATCGGCGCAGATTACCAAGTTCTTCAGGGACTTGCAGCTTAATTACGCGGGCAAAGTTGATTGCTGCGAACAATGTGATGTCAGCGATGGAGTATCGGTCTCCAGCCACATAGCGATTGTTGGCAAGCTGCGCATCGAAAATGGCGAGTGTTTCGAGAATTTTGGGGCGGTTGGCCTCCCCCCACTCTTTCACCTGAGGCTGCTCCAGCGGCGCCATGGCCGGGTTGGTGTGGCGGAATACCTGAGAAACCTGATTTAACAAGCCCAGATCAGCGCGCCGGTTCCACATCTCGATCAGCGCTCTTTCCTTGGCCGTCTGGCCCAGCAAAGGCTTGAGAGGTTCATTTCTTCAATGTAACGACAGATGGCGCAGCTTTCGGAAATGGCCGTTCCATCATCCAGCACGAGCACGGGCAATCGCTGACAAGGATTGATCGCTTTAAACTCTTCTGCCTTCAATTCGCCATGCATGAAATCTACGTAGGCAGTGTTAACCTTAACGCCCTTCTCCGCAAGGAACAGGGTGACGCGAAAGGGGTTAGGTGCTTGCCTATGGCTATAAAGTTTCAATGGTGCCTCCCAACAACCACGAGCTGTTGCCCTCACAATCTACAGGAGAAACTGTCCCAAAATGGGGCAATAATCTACCATTTTGTGGTCCCCGTAAACTCGACGTTAACCCTATGAATCAGAGCAATCTTAAGAGATCATGTTCATTCTGGTCAAAAGGGCAAGTATCCCGTCAATCTATTGGCACACAGAGGCCGAGAATACATGAACAACGGATCGTCGCAGAATAGTAAGGACAAAACAACTATTAATCGCGCCCGAGCAAATCGCCGGCGCGAAGTTGCACGTACCGTAAAGGATGCTCGCGAACGTCTTGGCACGGTCGAGGGGGTCCGCCCCAGCTTTGAAGCTGATCTTATTTTGATGTTCGTGAAGAACAGATTGTCGGTGGCCTATGCCATGCCGATGATCGCGATTGTGGCCGCGACCATCTCCAGCGTCTGGCTTCCTGTGGAGGTGGCCGGCGGCTGGCTTGTAGCCATGCTGCTCGCGCATTCCATCATTATTCTCTCTACAAAACGCATGGAAAAGAGCCTTAGTCAGGAAGGTAATCTGCGCTCAATCCGCAGGGAACTTTTTGCTGGCGACATGCTCTATGGCATTGTTTGGGCTATCTTTTTCATCAGCAACCTGCAGTTCAACACGGACTATGGCTTCGGTGTGTTCCAGTTTGCGACCATGCTGATCGTCATTGCCATGGCGACCATGTTGTCCTCTCCCCTGCCCGGCGCTTTGCTGGCTGCCACAGCCCCGATTACGGGCGCCTTGATCTTCAGTTTCTGGCAGTATGACAGCATGCCTCATTACGCGATGGGGCTGATGGCGATTGGGGCACAAGTGTTCTTTTACATCCTCAGTAAGCAGCTCCATACCTCCGCTTTGACACTGCTTGAGTACCGCGCCGAGAAGGATCATCTGATTTCAGAAATGGAACAGGTGAATGCAATTTCTCAGGAAGCGCGGCGCCGTGCGGAGGAAGCGAACCTGGCCAAGACGCGTTTTCTTGCGACAATGAGTCACGAATTACGCACACCTCTGAATGCGATTCTCGGCTTTTCAGAGGTGATGAAGGACGAAGTTCTTGGTCCTATGCATAATAAAACTTACCTGGATTACTCCAAGGATATCAATCAGTCGGGCCAACATCTGCTCAATCTGATCAACGAGATTCTGGATCTGTCGCGCATTGAAGCTGGCCGTTATGAGCTGCAGGAAGAACCTGTCTGTCTGCGCGATGTGGCGGCGGCCTGCAAGCACATGATGCATATGCGGGCGGCGGCGAAGAACATTGAGATCCACGAGGTCTATGAGAAGGGCCTGAGCAAGGTCTGGGCAGATGAGAAAGCCCTGCGCCAGATGGTGCTGAACCTGTTGACCAATGCCGTGAAGTTTACCCCACCTGAGGGGGAAATCTCCATTCACGTGGGCATTGATGGCGCTGGAGGACAGTACATCAGCGTCAGCGATACCGGCGCCGGTATTCCTGAGGAAGAGATCCCTGTGGTGTTGCAGGCCTTTGGACAGGGCACGCAGGCTATTCAGGATGCGGAGCAAGGCACTGGCCTTGGCCTTTCCATTGTGCAGGCCCTGGCGCATATGCATGAGGGCGAGTTTAAGCTGGCCTCTAAGCTGCGTGAGGGAACGCAGGCGACCATCTCCCTGCCCGCCAAGCGCGTGTTGAGCCATATCGATCCGATCCCGACGCCGGACCCAACCACAGGCAAAGACAGAGAGCCTTGCTTCGGGCCGGATAAGGATATACGTTCCTTATTTGTTCCAGATGCATCTGTTGGGGGATTGTATGCTTCGAGGGTCATGCCATTGCGGCGCAGTCAAGTTTGAATTCCGTGAAGAACCAGAATGGCTTACAGAGTGCAACTGCTCTGCATGCCGTCGTTACGGCACCATCTGGGCGCATGGTTCACCCAAGAACGTGACCATTGAGAAAGCGCCGGATGCGACGTTCACCTACATCTGGGGTGATAAGATGATCGCGTTTCACACCTGTAAAACCTGCGGAAACACCACTCACTGGTCAGATCTGGACGAGGACTATGATCGCATGGCGGTCAATACCCGCCTTGTACCGTTTGAGGATGTGAAAGACATTCCCATTCGCCATTTTGATGGTGCCGATACTGGGCAGTTTCTGGATTAAATTACTTTCATTTTCAGCGTGATCCTCAGCGCTTTCAGGCTTTACTTTTGCGGATCACGCTTCAATTAATTATCGGGGAGAAACACATGCTACGTGGCTCATGCCATTGCGGTGCTGTTAAGTTTGAATATCGGGAAAACCCAGAGTGGCTGACGGAGTGTAACTGCTCTGCCTGTCGCCGTTTTGGAACCGTCTGGGCGCATGGTTCACCGAAGAACGTGACCATAGAAAAGGAGCCGGATGCAACTTTTGCGTATGTGTGGGGCGACAAGGAACTGGAGTTCCATACCTGCAAGACATGCGGAAACACTACGCATTGGGCGCCGGTTGACCCTGAGGGGGATAGAATGGCGGTGAACACGCGTCTGGTGCCTGCTGAGGACGTTAAAGACATCCGCGTGCGCCACTTTGATGGGGCGGATACCTGGCGCTTTGTCGATTAACGCAGCTCATCAAACCAAGTTTGCGTTCAAATGTGCGTTGGTTTGAAAGGAATGCGTTTTTCCTGCGTTCTTTCGCTGAAATGAGAAAAGGCCGCCTCCACTCGTGCGAGTGAGGCGGCCTTTTTCAATTTATCCCCCTCCTCAGCAGAGGGGTTATTCTCAACTTAGTCCTGAGCTGCAACGCCTGCATCAGCGAAGGTCGCCATGCCAGAGTGGGTTGCTGCTGCCGCTTTGATGATGCCTGCCGCGATTGCTGCACCAGAGCCTTCACCAAGGCGCATACCCAGATCCAGAAGTGGCTTGCCGCCCATTTCTGTCAGAGCGCGGCGGTGTGCTGGCTCTGCGGAGGCATGAGAGAACACACAGTGCTCCAATGCGGTCTTGTCCATCTTGTAGAGGATGGCAGCTGCTGCGGAGGTGACGAAGCCATCAATCACAACAGGAACCTGCTGCATGCGTGCTGCGAGAATAACACCCGCCATTGCTGCGATTTCGCGGCCACCGATCCGGCGCAGAACTTCCAGAGGCTCAACTTTGCCCGGACCGCCGATCCGCTGTACAGCCTGCTCAACAACGGCAATCTTGTTTTTCAGCGCGTCGCCCTGAACACCCGTGCCCGGACCAACCCACTCTTCTGCTGTGCCGCCAAACAGGGCGTAGAAGATGGCTGCTGCAACGGTGGTGTTTGCGATGCCCATTTCGCCAAGGCAGAGCAGATCTGTGCCACCAGAGATCGCTTCCATACCGAAGGCCATGGTTGCTGCGCATTCGGATTCTTCAAAAGCGTCTTCCTCGGAGATGTCCGGGGTTGGCATTTCCAGCGCCAGTTCAAACACTTTGAGGCCGAGGTCATAGGCAATGCAAAGCTGGTTTACGGCGGCGCCGCCCGCTGCAAAGTTGGAGACCATCTGCGCGGTCACTTCTTTCGGGAATGCGGAGACGCCTTTGTCAGCAACGCCGTGGTTGGCTGCAAACACAGCTACGAGCGGCCGGGTAACTTTTGGCATTGGCAGGCCCTGCCAGGCTGCCAGCCATTCCACCAACTCTTCCAGACGGCCCAGAGACCCCAGAGGCTTCGTCAGCTGCGCATCGCGTTTTTTAACCGCCTCGACCGCTTCAAGGCTTGGACCCGGCATTGCGCCGACCAGGTTTCTGATATCATCGAATGGCAGTGCAGACGTTGCAAGAGACATACGCTTCTCCGAACTTAAAGCAGTTCTCATTCAGCCTGGAGCGGTTGAACTACTTTAACTTTTGTTTGCGCGTATCTTGGGTCCGAAAACCAGTTTCCACTTTTCGGAGATACGCATTAGTTAACCCGCAAAATGAATTTTTGCGCTTTGTTGTTTGCGCAGATCTATAAGCCACCGGAAGCAGAATACAAATGAGACTTATCAACTATTTGTGGTTTCCACGGCTTTGCAAACTACAAATTGTTGCTCTAACTGATTTTGGCGGCCTTTCTGGTCTGATTTATTTCTGTGAGAAACCATCATGTCCGACGATCAACGCAACGAAGATTCTCTTCCTTCCTCTTCCCATATTCTGGCGGAGGTGGCCGAGCTGGTGCGCTTTTTCTCCCGTATCCCTCTGCCAAAGCTGGGACGTTGGGATGATCTGAACACAGCTCCGGATTTTCGTTTGCGCTCCCGCAGCATTCCGCTGGCGGGTGTGGTGATCTCTCTGCCCAGCATGCTGGTGCTGTGGCTGCTTTCACAGAGCGCCCTGCCCGCTGCTGTTGTGGCGTTGATTGCGGTTGCTGTGGCCGCAGCTGTTCAGGGCTGCCTGCATGAGGACGGCCTTTCTGATGTGGTTGATGGGTTCTTTGGTGGTCATACGGCTGAGCGGCGGCTTGAGATCATGAAGGACAGCCGTATCGGTGCGTTTGGCACGGTGGCACTCGTGCTCTCCTTAAGCCTGCGCTGGCTGCTGCTGGCCACCTTGTTGGAGACCTTTGGTGGTTTTGGAGCGGCTCTTGGCTATCTGGCAGCGGAGACGATTGGCCGGGTTGGCATGGTCTGGATCTGGCATACCATGCCAGCGGCGTATCAGGGCGGTCTTTCGACACGCTTTGGCGTGCCTGAGAACATCGCCGTCTATTGGGCCGGTTGCTTCGCGTTGCCGCTGATTGCCGTCAGCCTGTTTTACTTAAGCTTCTGGCAGGTGGTGATCGGAGCTGGTGTGAGCTTTGTGCTGGTATGGGCGTTGGCGAAGCTGTCCCTCACCAAAATCAAAGGCATTACGGGTGATGTTTTGGGGGCAGCGCAACAAATCGGTTCACTGGGCTTCCTGCTGGGCGTCCTTTCTCTTTAGAAGCTGTGTTCGCCCCCTTAAAAACCAGAGGCATTCCTCTGCTTTTGTGGGTAAGGCGCTGCAAGAAACCATTTTTGTGCAATCATTTGCTAGCATTTTAGCTTTAATCTACGCGCATTGTTTGCCTACAAGCGCGTGAAACCCTTTTTACAGTTCTCGGGCCGGAGACATTATGAAGCTATCCTTTGCTTGTGCACTTTCAGCATTCAAACGAGCTGCTGCCCTTGGGCTGGCCGCTGCCGTCCTTGCCGGTTGTGCCTCCAGGCCCGGTCCGGATTCACTGGAAATTTCGCTTGAAGAAGCCGAAGGGACCAAGGATGTTCATATCCTTGTGGCGACCACACGGGCGCGCGCTGAACACCCCCCTGCGCTTTACACCTCCAAGCGCTCTGAAGAGCTGGATTTTGCTTCGGCCACCATTTCCATTCCGCCAACCCACAAGCCTGGCAGGATTGAATGGGCCTCTTCGCCTCCGGGCAACCCGAACACCGACTTCGTGGTGCGGCAGGCTGCTTATATTGACGGCAATGCGGCTTTCCGCCAGCAGGTCAACCAAGCGATTGCAAAACGTGCTGGCCGCGAGCGCGAGGCTGTGCTGTTCATTCACGCTACAACACCCGCTTTTCTGAGGGCGTGTTCCGCCTTGCGCAGATGGCAGCCGATGCCAAGGTCAACCGTGTGCCGATCCTGTTCACCTGGGCGTCCGCTGGCAACCTGACCGACTACATTTACGACACCAACAGCGTGACTGTTGCCCGCGATGGGCTGGAGCAGGTGTTGCGGGAGCTGGTGAACTCTGACGCGCAGCGGGTGACCATTCTGGCGCACTCGCTTGGCAACCTGTTGCTGCTGGAAACATTGCGGCAGATGGAACTGAAGGGGCACGGGCTTTTGAAGAACAAGAAAGTCACCATTGTGATGCTTCGCCGGACATCGATATTGATGTTTTCAAAACAATGATTACCTCTCTTGGATACAGAGCAAACCCTGTGTTTGTGCTGGTTTCGCGTGATGACCGCGCGCTGCGCTTCTCCCGCCGCATTGCCGGTGGCAAGGCGCGTGTGGGCGGCATTGAGAATGATGCAGAGCTGACAAGTCTGGGCGTTGTGGTCATTGACCTTACGGATGTGCAAGGTCAGGATAGCGTCAACCACGACAAGTTCGCGCAACTTGCTCAGTTTGGACCGCAGCTGGTCAATGCCCTTGAACAAGGCACGATGAACCGCAGTCAGCAGAGCATTGGTGGACGTCTTGGAAACGCTGGACGCAGTTTCACCGAGTTTTTGGGGAACACTGCGAAGATCGTGATCAGCACGCCGGGATCCGTTGGCGCAACGCGCTAAAGCAGTTCGCATTTAGGGTGAACACTTGAACTGCTTTAGTCGTTATATTCGCGTATCTTTATCCGAAAACCAGTTTTCACTTTTCGGAGATACGCGCTGAACACAGCGGTTTGAACCCGATGATTTTGTAGGACAGTATTTTGTCAGGTACTTTAGAAAGACCAGCCAGCCCATGTTTAAAACTGTGCCAGCTGGATGAAGAACGGAAGATGTGTGTGAGTTGCTGGAGATTGCTCAGCGAGATTGCCGGATGGGGATCCCTTTCTACGCAGGCTCAGCACACCATTCTTGCCAAGCTTCCTGCGCGAAAAGCTGAGTTTCTGGCTATGAAACAGGAGGATGTGCAATGCGCTGGACGATAGGCCTTGTCATTCTCATCGGCGCCATGGTGATTGGCGTTGCCACCGGATATCTTGGAACACCTGAGTTTCTTGGCGACAAGTTTCAGGAGGACGGCCCTCGGCTGGTCGCCCTTGCGGCCATGGGCATTGTGATCATGATGGGCGTGTTCATTCGCCGCCCTCAAATCCGCGAAGTGTTCGGCGCCGTGGTGTTCTGGGGCGGTCTGGCACTGCTGCTGGTGATTGGATATTCGTTCCGCTATGAGCTGATGACCGTGCGCGACCGCGTGATGTCCGAGCTGTTCCCCGGCTCCATCTCTCAATCTGCTGATGGCGAGATGGTGATTTCCCGCGGCATCAACCATCAGTTCTTCATTGATGTGCAAGTGGATGGTGTTTCCATCGATATGCTGGTGGACACAGGAGCCTCGCACATTACTTTGTCACACAGAGATGCGCGCCGGGTTGGCATCGACACGAACAATCTTTCCTACAGCATCCCTGTTTCTACCGCCAACGGCATGGGCTTTGTGGCCCGCGTGCGTTTGCAGGACATGCAGATTGGTGACTGGCGCCTGAACGAAGTGCCTGCATTTGTGGCGCAGGAAGAGATGCTCTCAACCAGCTGCTCGGCATGAGCGCCCTCAACACCTTCGCCAGCTGGCGCGTGGAAGGCAACCAGTTGATCCTGAAGGCGCGATAGGGCAGTCCCAACAATCAGACAAAAGAAAAGCCGCGGACAGGGATGTCAGCGGCTTTTGTGTTTCTGATAGCTTGCAGCTTACAGCAGGCTGTAGGCGAACCTTGCGCAGGCGATCAGCAGGAACACACCAAACGCCAGCTCCAGCTTGCGCTTTGGCAGATTGTGGGCGAAGTGTGCGCCCAGTGGAGCCACGTAGATGGTGATCGGGATGATCAACGCGATGGCGAGCAGGTTGATGTAACCCACGGAAAACGGTGGCAGGTTGGGAGCGCCCCACCCGGCTGCGACCATGCCGAAGACTGCTGGAATGGAAATCAGCACACCAACACCGGAAGATGTGGCAACGGCCTGATGGATCGGGCGGCCAAACAAGGTCATGAAGGTGTTATTCATGACGCCGCCACCGATGCCCATGAGCGTAGAGAAGAAGCCGATCATCACGCCAATCAGCGCCCGCACCGGGTTGCCCGGAATATCTGATCCCAGTTTCCAGCTTTCACGATTGAACAGCATGCGCATGGCGACCACAAACGCGATCACGGCAAAGATGCCTTTAAGCGTATCACCGGAAACGAGCGCCGCCACGTATGAGGCCAGCAGCACACCAATCGGCACAGGGATAATCCAGCTTTTCAGCAAGGACAGATCAACAGCGCCTTTCTTCTTGTGTGCGAAGAAGGAGCGTAGCGATGTTGGTACGATGACGCCCAGAGACGAGGCCACGGAGATATGAACCACGGCGTCGGGATCAACGCCCACCTCTGTCAGAATGGTTACAAGGATCGGCACGAGGATCGCGCCGCCTCCAATACCAAACAGCCCTGCCAGAAAACCTGCTAGTGCACCAGAAGCAATCAATGCTGCTCCGAACCCCAGCATAGACGCAGAAATCATGTCCATGCTGTCCCCTCCTCAATTCCAATTGCATTTCATGCGCGTGCTCTTGCCCAAAAACCGGCGGCCACTTTTTGGGAGTACGCATTCCTCTCGCGTACTCTTGTCCCAAAACCGGTGGCCACTTTTCGGGAGTACGCTAAATCAGCGCTGCCTCTTTCTGCTCACGTGCTTCAAGCGCAACGCTTTGATGATGTGAAACCGCAGCCAGCGCGTCCTCCAGCACCTCAATGCCAGCGCCAACCTTGTTGGCTTCCACCGTCATGATACGGCGGAAATGGCGAGCGCCCGGAACACCTTGGTATGTTCCCAAAATGTGGCGGGTGATGGATGCCAGCTTGGTTCCGGCAGTCAGTTCGTTTTCGATGTAGCCGCGGTAGGCATCCATTGCTTCAACCGGCGTGATCGCGGTGCCGTCCTCACCGTAAACCACACGGTCAACCTCTGCCAGCAACATTGGGTTCTGATAGGCTGCGCGGCCCATCATAACGCCGTCCAGCTTTTCCAGATGTGCTGAGGTTTCTTCCAGTGTTGCCACACCGCCGTTGATGCCGATGAACACATCCGGCAGGCGCTGCTTCAGGCGGTAAACAAGGTCATAATCCAGCGGCGGCACATCACGGTTTTCCTTTGGGCTAAGGCCCTTCAGCCACGCCTTGCGGGCATGCACCCACAGCGCGTCTGTACCAGCGGCGATGACTTTATCTGCCAGTGCGTTGAGTGCTTCTTCCGGCTCCTGATCATCCACGCCGATGCGGCATTTGGTGGTGACCGGGATGGAAACAACATCCTTCATGGCCGCGATGCATTCTGCTACCAGATCCGGCTCCAGCATGAGGCAGGCACCGAACTTGCCAGACTGTACGCGGTCAGACGGGCACCCAACGTTGAGGTTGACTTCATCGTAGCCCCAGTCCTCCACCATTTTGGCGCACTCAGCCAATACTTTGGGATCAGACCCACCCAGCTGGCAGGCAACCGGCTGTTCCTGTCTGGAGAAGTTCAGATGACGGTCCCTGTCGCCATGAATCAAGGCGCCAGTGGTGACCATCTCAGTATAGAGCAGCGAATTCTTGGAAAGGACCCGGTGAAATGCACGGCAATGCCTATCCGTCCAGTCAAGCATCGGCGCGACCGCGAAGACGGGGCTATTGATTTCATAGAGTTTTTTTGTTGCTTCAGTCATTCACGACGGTCTCAAACAGTCTCAAGTCGCAGTCTTTTGCCCTTTCTGCACAAAATTGGCAAGTCACAGTGCTGAGAAACCTATGAGCAGGATGGAATGGTGAGGTGCATGGTTAAGGTGGAGAGGTGGGAGTACGCAAGCCTCTCACACAAAAACTGCCTGAAATGTTTTAACCGCAAAAGCATCCGTATAGGCAGTCAACTAGCGGATGCGCGGTGCCATTGCTTTGACTTTGCCGACATCCAAATGAGATACGCCATGCCCTCTTTTGCTGCGCCAATCGAGGTAGGTACCGAAAATTTCGGTCTGGCGGCCCTTGATGCCGGGGAGTGATCGAACATCTCCTCCGGCCCATAGGGAGAATGGAGAGCGACGGACGGAACCATAAAGACCAACGCGGAGGCCCGGACGTGTTGCTATGCCTCTGGCGTGGAAGCCGTGCGTATCCGCTATGACGAGAGTATTAGCAGGAACAGCGAATGACACAGGCTTGCTGAAGCCCATATCCTGCAGTTGATCTTCTGTTACACGGAACGATCCGACAGCATGATTGCCATCCTTATGTGTCGCTGCGGTGAGGCTTTGTTCATACTCCCACTTTCTGCGCGCTTCATTCAGTCTGTGTGAGCCGGGCACGTAATGGAACGGGCCATCTGCTACCTCAACATCCTTAAGGAAAAGCCAGGCTTTGGCTGTGGGATGGAATGTGTCTGAATGAAAGTTGGTCTGCGGGTCTTTGCGATTTTCGTCCAGATCCCAAAGAACAGTATGCAGATAGACAAGTGGATCTGCATTGTTAGACGCCACATAGCGCAGGCCTTTTTGGAAGATATCGGCACCCACAGCGGCCTGCAGACCGGGTAGCTTTTTCAAGATAGCAGGCGTCAAACCGATGAAACGGGTAACGGTCCGCCCTTGCTTCATCTCCCGCGCCGCAAACTCTGTCTGCTCCAGCTCATTCTGCACTGCTTTGAAGATATCTTCCGGCAACACGTTATGGCGCACCACATATCCATTTTCATGAAAGAACTGCCGGTCTTCGGCTGGCAGAAAGTGCTCCATCTGTCTGCGTCGCATCTGCGCCATCCGCTCCGCCAGTGTCATGCGCCACACATGAAACCCACGCTCGTTCAGATACCTACTCCCAATAATCGGATTGCCCCGAAACGACTTCCCCCCTAATGCAATATCAGCAATCCAGAGCGGGCTTTTGA
Organism: Pseudovibrio denitrificans JCM 12308; assembly: GCF_001310815.1. Lineage (GTDB taxonomy): Bacteria > Pseudomonadota > Alphaproteobacteria > Rhizobiales > Stappiaceae > Pseudovibrio > Pseudovibrio denitrificans. The sequence goes on along the minus strand of NZ_BAZK01000015.1, from coordinate 75,370 downwards.
GTATCTTCAGAGGTGACATTGAGATTTCTCGGGCTAAAACACAAACACATAGCAACCCTAGGTTTTGCGCTTATCGATTACTAGCCTGAATGTTCTCATCGGGCGACGCTAGATACACTCAAAGATGCAACATTACGGCATCACACAACAATGTGGGATGTGAGTGACTGGGGGATCTGGTAGGGTTTGGGGAGTGGTTTGGATGAAGATGAGGGATTGAGATATGGGTGGTGTGGTGCAGTCGGATCAGGGGCGGTCGGTGCAGGAGGTGGTGATCATCTGCCTTCGAGTACTGATTGGGCTTGGGTTTATGGTGTTCAGTGCCTATGTGTTTTATGAGGCGGCGCTGGCGCTTTATAAGTTGGATCTGGTGCGGATGGTTGGTGCGTACTTCCTGTTTTTCTGCACTGTTGGACTTGGGCCGTTTTTCTGGCCATTTTCCTGGCCGTTTGGAGACGATCATTAGAGCATGAAGGCTTGCTGCCCCCTGCTCTTACCAGATCATCAGTGAGCATCTCTATCTCATGACGTTGAGATGCTCTTATTCATCGCGCTTCCGCTTCTTCTTTCACGGCGTGTTCTGCGCCCCAATCGCGCAGGGCATGATGATTGGGCGGAGGGTTTCGCCTTTTGGTGTGAGGGAGTACTCCACGTGAGGTGGGACAACCGCGAAGACTTTTCTTGAAACGAGACCATCTGTTTCCAGCTCACGCAATTGCTTGGTCAGCATGCGCTGTGTGACTGTTCCCACTTGCTTTTTCAGCTCACCAAAGCGCTGGGTGCCCTCCATCAGATGGAAGAGGATGACACCTTTCCACTTGCCGCCAATCAGCTCCAAGGCTGCTTCTACCGGGCAGCCCTGACTGCAGTCGTAGTTTTCAAAACGCTGGTTCTTATCAGTCATTGTCTCACCATAGTATACAATCTGTACCTATAGGCCAAAATTGTGCGTACTTGTTATTGGTATAGCGACTATATAGGTTCTCTGTGACGAAAACAAAAGAGAGGATCACTCCCATGACCCTGACCATTGTCGCAAACATTCATGCAGCCAAAGGCAAAGAAGATCTTGTGAAGGCTGAGCTTGAAAAGCTGATTGATATCACCCGCGCAGAAGCTGGCTGCCTGCAGTATGACCTGCACGTGGACAACGAAAACCCTGGCCACTTCATGTTCTATGAAAACTGGGAGAACCGTGAGCTGTGGCAGGACCACATGAATGCACCGCATCTGGCTGCTTATATGGTGGCAACAGAAGGCGCTGTTGATGAGTTTACCGTGAACGAAATGTCCCGCATCTAACTGCTGGTCTCTCCGTTTTGCAGAGTCTTCCCGCTTCTGAGAAGCTCTGCAAAAATTTAGGGGCCGTTTTGCACGCCTCATTCGCACGGAGTCTAATCACAATCATTTCCGCAGGTTAGACCTTATTAAGTGCCTTTTGCATTTATCGATCTTTCCTCCCCTTCTGGTCTTTTTGCCCTTCTTGCAAAATTTTAAGCTTGAACTATTCACCTTCGCAGATATCATTGTTTTAAGTTTAAAAAAGAATCTATCCAGAACAGATAAATAGTTATCTCGCAGATGCGAGATGAATTCAATTCTCATCGCCTGAATGCCTAGTATTTCTATGTATTCATGACGGAGGAGATGCGAAGATAGATTGATAAATTTTCAAAATAAATAATCAGAGCTAAGCAGCCACTTTATTCTATTGAGGAGGAGGGAATTTATGTCTGATCAAGTCTTGACGCCGGAAGGTGCTTTGCAGGGTGTGACGCTTATGGGGGAAGGCATTAATGACAACACCAGCTGGAATGTTGTTGGCCATACATACACACCTAAAGTGCTGACTGAAAACGTATTTATCTGGCATGCGGCCATACCGGACGGGACCTTTGTGCCGCCGCATATTCATCCGACACAGGATGAATGGATCACGGTGCTGACGGGTGAGCTTGAGGTGGAGTTTGGAGAGGCCTGCCACAAAGCCAGCCCGGGAGATACGATCAGAATGCCACGCGGGATTGCGCACGGGATTTTCAACCGTTCCGGCGATGAAGCGACCTGCGTGTTCGGCGTGGCCCCTTCCCGCAAGCTCTATGATCTGTTTGAGGCTTTGGACGGCGTGACAGATCCAGAAGAGCTTGTGCGCATCTCTGCCCTTCATGAAGTCGACTTCCTTCCGCCACCTGCAGAGTAAGGGTGGCTGACATGGTGAAGAAGAAGAAAGTTGCTGTCATTGGCGGCGGCGTGAGCGGTCTTGCGGCTGCGAAAGCCTTTGACGAGCGTGGGCACCGGGTGTTCGGGTATGAGCGAACGCACGATTTCGGTGGGGTCTGGGAGCTTTCCAGATCCTATCCGGGGGTGCAGACCCAGTCTCCCAAAGATCTGTATTGCTATACGGATCTGCCCATGCCCGATGAATATCCGGAATGGCCTAAAGGGCCGCAGGTGCATGCCTACCTGCATTCCTACGCCCGTAAGCACAAGCTGCATCGGCTGTTCCAGCTGAACACCTCGGTGCTTTCCATGGACCGGCGCGAGGACGGACAGCCGGGATGGACGCTGACGCTGGATGCGGCTGGTAAGGTTCGTAAGGAAAACTTTGACTTTGTTGTTATTTCAACGGGCCAGTTTTCTGAGAAGAACATCATCAGTCATCCCGGACAGGAGGCGTTTGAGGCGCAGGGCGGTGCGGTGATGCACTCCTCCGATTACACTGATCCTTCCCGCGCTCAAGGCAAACGAGTGGTGGTGCTGGGCGGTTCTAAATCAGCGACTGATGTGGCGGTGAACGCGGCGCAGAATGGAGCGGCACAGGTAACACTGGTGTATCGTGAGCCCGTGTGGCGGGTGCCTTACTTTGTGGGCGGCATCAACTTCAAGCGGTTGCTTTACATGCGGGCACAGGAGCTGCAGTTCAACAGCTGGGGCCGAAACTCATTGCAAAAGGCTATGGCTGCGCTGGCCAAGCCGTTCATCTGGGCGAATTTCCGCGGGCTTGAGATGCTGTTGAAACTGCAGCTGGGATTGAAGAAGTGGGATATGGTGCCGAAGGTGCCGATTGAGAAGGACATCTCCTGCTCTATTCCCATCGTTACACCCGGTCTGTTTGAGGGCTTCAAGAGCGGCAAGATCAAGCCGGTTCAGGGCACCATTGATCATTATGAGGGTGATCAGGCCGTGTTGACGACTGGTGACAAGGTTGGCTGCGACGTGTCCGTGCTGGCCGTTGGCTGGAAGCTGGGCATTCCATACTTGGCAGAGGAGTATCGTAACAAGTTGATTGAAGATGACGGCCAATATCGCACTTACCGTCTTTCCGTGAACCCTGACCTGCCAGAAATGGGGTTTGTGGGCTTCAACTCCAGCTTCTGTACGGTGCTTTCAGCCGAGATGATCGCCAACTGGCTGGTGCGGTATGCAGATGGACAGCTGGCCAACCAACCATCCGATACGCAGATGCGTCAGAACATTGACGAGATGCTGGATTGGCGACGGGATGACCGACCTGCGGCGCAGGTCTATGGCGGGCTGTGTTCTGCTCCGTTCCACTTCAAGCACTTTGATGAGTTGCTGCAGGACATTGGAGCGGCCAAGCGCAAGCGCAGCAATCCGCTGGCTGAGCAGTTCTCTTACCCCAATGCGCAGGCCTATGGGGCTTACCTAAAGTCAGCTCCGCAGTATTTTGCGCAATAACAAGATCGTGAGAGACCGTCATCCGTTAAGCCTGCAGCGGCAAATGGCTGTTTCTCACGGTTAAAGCCTAAATGGTTCTCTTGCATCTTGTACTTCGCGGAAGGTGCTGGGGAACCTGTTATAAACGGTGGTGGGCCGAGTTTTAATCAAACCGGTGTCAACATGACAATGCTGGCATAACCATCGTGAACTTTGTGAACACGCCACGAGACATTTTATCGATTATTTTAAAGCCCATGCAATGCGCCCCCGACATTGTTCAGAGATGAAGTCGTATGGTCATCTTTCTGAGGAGTGTGTCTATGCTGGGTGGAGCACAACAACAACCTGAGGGATCAGGAAATCAAGACGAGCTGAGCTGGGCGAAACGCGTTTTCCAGGAGCTGAGCATCAAATTTCCTGATGATGTGCAGCAGGCTGCGCAGATTCTAGCCAGCGTCCCCAAAGACGACAAGCTCACCGTTGCCGATAACAAGGCCGTTGAAGCATCGATTGCACAGATCGCCTCTGAAAGTAAAGCCGCTCATAAGACAGCTGACAGCCTGATCAAGAGCATAGTGACCGTGTTCACGCGCCTTGAAGGGGATGATGAGCTGAAAGGCACGTTGGATGCCATGAACGCCTATACGGGTGATAACCCGAAATATGGTGTTGTGGGACAGCTGGGCGCCGGTGGTTTCACCAAGATTGTCGACAGTGCCAAGAAAGGCAAGGAAGACAACGATATTACGATCCGCGAAAAAGGCACCGCCTATTTCGATCTGTCCAACTCCCCTGCTTTCCGGCAGGCCATGGAGAAAATCTATAACTCTCCTGAACTTCAGGAGAAGATGAAGGACATCATCGATATTGAGTACCTGAAGAGCTTCAAGTTCGGTCGCCCACGTAACGCGAGATCCGACGCTGATCCAGATGAGCTGAAGCTTTACACTTATCGGAACGAGAACAAGCAGAACGCCTCTGAGCATCCAGAGCTTTATGGCGAAGTGCCCGGTTCCGAACAAGTTGATGGACCGGTTCCGCAAAACGATGCACTTGCCGGGCAGAGTCTGACGGCCAACCAGCGCAAGTATCGTGAGCGCAGCAAAAAAGGCGGTGATGGTGCCTGGGCATCAGCTGCTGATTTGAAGGCAAACAAACGCCTGACAGAGCGCGAGGAGAATTTCGCAAGAACCAATCCACGCAACCGTCACGACCGTGAGGATTATCAGTTCAAGGAAGGCAAGCCTGTCAAAGGCGGCGATATGCCTGACGACAAGGTGATTGTTGAGCATCAGCCCGGCTTCTCCGTCTGGGATGTGAAAGACGGCACTGGCTTTGCCAAGGATGCTGAGATGCACAACAAGCCAACAGTGGCAGGTCCGTCCGGTACAACAGACCGCTTCCTCACCGGTATTCGCCTGCTTGGTAAGGGTGTGATGAAGGAACTGGGTCTGGAAGGTCCGAATGCTGATAACCAGGTGAAGGAACTTGGGCGCTGGCTGGCCACTGGATATCTGGTTGGTGATGAGCACCACTCTGCCGTTGAGGTTAATCTGGGTGCTGCCAACCACGGCCTGAAGCCGCAGTGGGGTTCTGATCTTTATACAGAACCATTCTCTGAGCCTATTAAAGGTAAAGGTTTTGAGATCTCCAGCGAAACGGTTGTCGATCAGCTTGAGACCAAGCTGGAAACTGCGGAAGACGATGCGGTGAACAGAGACGCTTATCGCTTCGATCTGGAAGGTGGCTCGAAGGGCAAAGTGATGCCGGATGGTAAGGTGCAGGCACCGAAGCCTTCCAGATAGAGGCACCTGTATCCAGAGGCTTTGTTCTATAAAACAGGCCGTTTGAGAACAGAAAATTTCATGAAAATTGGGCAGCCCAAACCGCGTGTTTGGGCTGTTTCTGCGTGGTTGCGGGGGCAATCCTTAACATCCGTTAGGAGAATTTTAATGGAATCATTTCACAATGAGAACATAGGAAGAACATCGGGTGCTAAATTACTATGTCCAAGAAGTTTCAGTGGCGTCAACTTTGGAGAAATGTCCCTGATCACAGCGTGGGTACGGGCGTTCTTAGTACTGAAATGAGCATGCGCGTGCATCGCGAAGATGGTGATACGCACCGTAAGCCATGGCGGTGGGAACTGCACCACAATGGTGTTGTATGCAAAGGTGACGTCAACGACAAGGTTGAGGCCATGCAAAAAGCGCAGGACGCTTACATCGCTTACCTGCGCTAATCTTTCCTTTTTTACGCTGATGCGTCTTCTTTCCCGAAAACCGAACCCAACTTTCGGGAAAACGCTCTAGCTTGTTGCTGCCGCATCTTTGGCCTGTGTTGCAACCTTTGCCACGGTTGGGGCCTTCAGAGCGTAGACGATACTTCCCAGCACGATGACAATGCCAGTCCATTGGCGCCAGCCAAACTCCTCTCCCACCAGTAACTGACCGCAGAGCACTGCTGAGACTGGATTGACCAGTGACAGGAAGCCGATGGTTGTGGGGTTGAGTTGCACGATACCGTTAAGCCAGTTCACAGAGGCCCAGCCCATTCCCAGAATGCCGATCCAGAAGAACGCCAATGCCATGTTCAGATCTGGTACTGGGGCAGCGCCTTCCAGCACAAGCGCGATTGGTACGGCGTAGAGGCCGCCGAGGGTCACGTGCCAGCCTGTGTACGTCACCATGCTGACATCCGGTCTGCCCCACTTCCCGCTCAAATATACACCGGTGAAGGTGCTCAAGCAGGCTGCGAGTGCAGCGCCGATGCCGATCCAATCCAGTTCCACTGCTCCCAGCAACAACATGCCGACGCCAAACAGGCCAATGAGCGAGGCAAACATCTGGCGTGCGACCGGCCTTTTGCCGTCGAGTATCCAGATGTAAAAGATGATCTGTAGCGGCAGCGTTGCCATGAGGGTTCCGGCCATGCCGCTTGGGAGGCGGAAGGCGGCGATGAACACGAAGAAGATCATGGAAAGGTTGGTCAAGCCAATGATCATGGCCCGCTTCACCCACTGACCTTTCAGAACTCCGGGCGCAAAGGCAAGAAGCAACAGGCCGGCGGGTAGAAGGCGGTAGACGACCATCCAAACTGGATCTTCTGATGGCAGAAGCAGTGTGGTGACAGCGTAGGTGGTGCCCCAGATGGCGGGGGTGAGCGCTGTGCGCAGCTGAACGAGCATAATATCTCGACCTCAATTATTTTGATTTCAAACTAATTTGCATGATGCTTAGGATATATACGCAGAACCGTCAAGTATCTTGATATCAAGTAATTCCTCTGCAATATACCTCTGTATTGCTGCAAGCTAGATTATTGAGAGTGACCATGAGTGATCACGTTGCACGCGTCGTGCGTCAGTGGAAGAGCGAGTATTCTGAGGTTGATGCCAGCCCGATGTATGTGCTGGCACGGATGATGCGGATCAACATGAAGATCAATAAGGATCTTTCGGCCAACTTTGCCAAGTTTGGTCTGGCGACGGGTGACTTTGATGTTCTGGCAACCTTGCGTCGCAGCGGCGAGCCTTATGCGCTGCGCCCGACCGAACTCACCAAGTCCAGCATGCTGACATCAGGCACCATGACCAGCCGATTGGACAAGCTGGAAAAGCTGGGGCTGGTGTGCCGCAATCCTAATCCAGAAGATCGCCGTGCGCTGATGATCCACCTGACAGACAAAGGTCGCGCGCTGGTGGAAGAAGCTGCTGCCAAGCATTTTGCGCTGGAAGCGGAGATGCTGAAGGTGCTGGACCCGCAAGACCGGGAAGCTCTGGAAGGTATTCTGGAAAGGTGGAGCCACAGGCTGGAAGAAGAAGGTGCGATGTAATCCCCCCCTCAGGGAGCTCACACCCGTCTATGCACCTGGCCTTCTCGAAGGCTCTTCATGAAAACTGGTAGAAGATTTTCGGGAGTGCGTTTGCAGCCTATGGCCCCAGTTTGGGGGGGAGCGAAACAGGCAGCCCATATTGATATGGAGCCGCCTGTCTGCCTGTTATTCTTGTTATTTCAAATCCTATGAGTTGCCAGAGAGGCAGGTATTGAACGCGGAGCCCATCTGCTTCAGCAGCTCTGTGTAAAGCTGCGGACCAGAGTCCAGAGTGGACCCTAGTGGATCGATCTCAGCAGAGTTTACACCCGTCCCTTCTTTCAGCACTGCAACCATTCTTGGATTGAACTGAGCTTCTGAGAAGACGCAGCTCACACCCAGATTTTTCAGCTTCTCACGTACTTCCGTCAGGCGTTTAGCACCTGGCAGCACTTCCGGGCTGACAGTCACGGAGCCAACAGCGTTGAGGTTGTAAGCCTCTTCGAAGTAGCGGTACGCATCGTGGAACACCACGAACGGTTTGCTCTGGTGGCCTTTGAGTTCTGCTTTCAGAGCGTCAGAAACCTTGGAGATCTCCTCAGCTTCTGCCTTTGCATTGGCTGCGTATTTGGCAGCGTTTGCTGGGTCAGCTTTTGAGAGCGTTTCTTCAATCTCATGCAGCATTGCGATGGCATTTTGCGGAGACAGCCAGATGTGCATGTCAAACGCTTCTGCACCATGATCAGCGTGATCTGCATGCTCAGCATGTTCCTCATGCTTTTCATGGTCTGCATGTTCTTCGTGCTTCTCATGGTCATGGCCCGCATGCTCTTCATGCTTCTCATGGTCCGCATGCTCTTCATGCTTTTCATGATCGTGATCGGCATGGTCCTCATGCTTCTCATCGGCATGGTCTGCATGGTCTTCGTGTGCTTCGCCAGCGTGTTCTGCATGCTCAGCGGCAGTTTCGCCTGCATGATCACCGTGGTCATGTCCTTCGAAGTTGCCGCCTTCGCGGAAGTTCAGAAGAGTAAGACCGTGGGCGTCTTTCAGCGTCACGACGGTTGCACCGTCTGCAAGGTTTTCCAGCGGCGTCTCGAGGAAGCTTTCCATCTGAGGCCCAACCCAGAACACAACATCTGCATTTGCGATTTTGCGCGCGGTGGACGGACGCAGGCTGTAGGTATGTGGAGATCCTGCTCCTTCCACCACCAGATCAGGCGGGCCAACACCTTCCATAACACTCGCGACAAGCGAATGGATTGGTTTGATAGAGGCCACCACTTTGACCTCAGCCTGTGCCAGAGCCGGGAAAGAGACGCTTCCTGCAAGAAGGCCGAGAATACTCATTGAACTCAGGAGATGCTTCATACGTGCCACAACCATCCGTTATAGTATTACATTCAAATTTGTTACTTTATAACGTCACATAATTTGGAGTGCAACGGGCTTTTTGGGATTTCTGCAGCCTTGGGAAAACCTGAAGATCAGATATGGGTTTATCTTTTGATCTCAAAGGCTTTGTCGGCAGATCGCATCGTAAGCTGTTAGTTTTGCCTGATCTTACTGCCAAATTGACGATATTGCTGTTATATTGCCGCAAAAATTTGAAGGACATTGTATGGCCGAGATTAAGGATGAGCTGGACCGTAAGCTGATTGCCATTTTGCAGGGTAATGCCCGGGAACCGGTTTCTTCAATTGCGCGGCGTCTGGACGTTGCCCGCTCCACCGTTCAGGAGCGTATTGCCCGCCTTGAGCGCAAAGGGATCATTATCGGCTACACAGCCATCCTTGGTGACGAGCAGGATCAGAAGCGCGTTCAGGCCCTTGTGATGCTTTCTGTGGCTCAGCAGCGTTCCCGCGAGTTGATTGCCCAGCTGGAGTCCTATCCTGAAATTCGCAGCTGCCTGACTATCTCCGGTGAGTTTGATCTCTGCCTCATTGTGGAGCCGGATCGACTGGAAGAGCTGGATGCGGTGCTGGATGAGATTGCTGCTATTCCGGGTGTGGAACGCACACGTTCTTCTATCGTGCTGACGAAGAAGTTTGAACGGCAGCGCCCTTTCATGCCTCAAAATACCTATAGCATTGAGAAGTAAGAGCTCTTGCGCATTCGTATATTTTGCCCAGGTGATTTAAATGGCCTCAGCTGCGTATTTTCACCGGGGCGAATCGTGTGCGCCTTACACGCCTAGATCGTCATTTTTACTTTTTTAATGTCAATATGACATAATCACCGTCACTTCAACGAGATAAAACGTCATTTCGGCAAGTTGCCCCGTAAACTCCGGCAGTGTTTTCACGTAGACTCCTAGTCAATCGAAACAAGCTTGGAGGGGCTTATGAGCCGACATCATGTTGCTGTTGTGGGTGCAGGTAAGATCGGTGGGATGATCGCTGCACTGTTGCAAGGTTCAGGTGACTATCAGGTCAAAATGCTGGACCAGAGTGTGGAAGCGCTGGGAGCGCTGGACGTGCCGCATGTGACAACAGAAGCACTGGACGTGAGTGATCTGGGAAAACTCACGGAAGCTCTTAAAGGATGCGATGCAGTTATTTCCGCTGCACCGTTTTTCCTGACGCCGGTGATCGCGCAGGCCGCGAAAGATGCAGACTGTCATTATCTTGACCTGACCGAAGATGTGGCCAGCACTGCAGAAGTGGAGAAGATTGCAGAAGGCGCCAATAAGGCGTTTGCTCCGCAATGCGGCCTCGCTCCCGGTTTCGTTTCCATTGCCGGTTATGATCTGGCAAAGCAGTTTGACAGTCTTGAAGACCTGCATCTGCGTGTGGGCGCCCTGCCCCGTTACCCAACCAACAAGCTGAAGTACAACCTGACTTGGTCCACTGATGGCCTGATCAACGAGTACTGCAACCCTTGCCTTGCCATTGAGAATGGTGAGCTGACCAAGGTGCCAGCACTGGCGGGCCTACAGCACTTCTCCCTTGATGGCGTTGATTATGAGGCGTTCAACACCTCCGGTGGTCTGGGCTCATTGTCCGAGACGCTGAAGGGTAAAGTGCAGAGCCTGCGTTATCTTTCCATCCGTTATCCTGGTCATCGTGACATCATGGAGTTGCTGCTGAAGGATCTGGGCTTCATCAACAAGCGTGAGCTGCTGAAGGAAGTGATGGAAGATTCTATCCCTGTGACCATGCAGGACCGTGTTCTCATCTTCATCACCGCAACTGGTATGAAGGATGGTCGTTTCCAGCAGAAGTCCTACTCTCATGTGGTCAACGACCGTGAGATCATGGGCAAGCACTGGAGCGGTATTCAGATCACCACTGCAGCCAGCATCTGTGCCACGCTAGATCTGATGATGGAAGGCAAGCTGAACGCGATAGGCTTCGTGAAGCAGGAAAGCATCAACCTGCACGACTTCCTCTCCAACCGCTTCGGTAGCCTGTACAACAACGGTGATACCGATCATGAAACTCCTGGCAATCAGATGGCTGCTTAAGGCTTACTGATCCTAGGGATTTATGAGAGAGTTCAAGCGCAGCCTCAGATCTGGGGCTGCGCTTTTTTACAGGTATCGATACAAGGCGTGACGCGCCCTGTATTATGCATAGATTTTAAAAGGCACGATTCAACTTCTATCACTCTTCTTAGTTTCACCATGGGCGACTTGCATACTCAGCTCACTTCATATGGCCCCGGAGACCAGACGTCATGCGTGATCTTGCAATTCTGACCTTCCAAAGCGTTGATGGTGTCATGCAGGCGCCGAGCCATCCTGATGAGGATCGCTCTGAGGGGTTTGATCTGGGCGGATGGGCTCAGCCCTACTGGATGGAGGTGATGGAGCTCGTAAAAGCCGAAGCCATGTCCCTGCCCTACGACTTTCTTTACGGGCGTAAGACCTACGATCTGTTCGCCGCTTTCTGGCAGACTGCAGATCCTGATGATCCTGCGACGCAAGCTATCAACTCAGCTCAGAAGTATGTGGTGACGTCTCAGCAGGATGATCTGGGATGGGTCAACACACAGCGTGTCCATGGAGATCTGCCTGAGGTGATTGGCGCTTTGAAGGCGATGGACGGGCCACTGCTGCAAGTGCACGGAAGCTGGAGGCTCATTCAGCAGCTGCTAGAGCATGATTTGATAGATGAATTCCGGCTTCTGACCTTCCCGGTGATCCTGGGCAAGGGCAAGAAGTTGTTTCAGGATGGCGCACCGGTTCGCGCGCTCAAGCACATCAAGTCGGGGCATACGGCGGGTGGTGTGAAGATGGATTTTTATCGGCGCACTGCTGCGTGAATGCAGCGTAAAGCACTGGCAACGTCAGGCGTCGCCAGTGCGTTTGTTTTAGTCGTCGCGGAGGCGACCTTTGATTTCGTCAGAAAGCGGTAAAGCAACTTCCGTCAGCTTACCTTCATCCAGCATCAGCACGCGGTCTGCGCCTTCCAGCTCGCTGGCACGGTGAGAGACCATAAGCACGGTCTTGCCACGTGTCATGGCGCGGAAGGAGGCCAACACTTTATCAGCTGTCGCATGGTCGAGGCCTTCGGTCAGCTCGTCTGCGATCCAGATTTCCGGATTGCGCAGGTATGCACGGGCGAGCGCCAGACGGCGGCCTTCCCCACCAGACAGGCCAAGACCACCTTCACCCAAACGGGTTTCCAGCTTCTCCTGACGGCCTTCTACCAGCTCTTTCAGACCAGCGTGGGCCAGAGCTTCCCAGAGCTCGGCATCTGTTGCGTCTTCGCGTGCCACACGCAGGTTTTCTGCAATGGTGCTGTGGAAGATCTGCGTGCGCTGTCCGACGACAGTCAGGGTCGCCCGGAGTTTATCTTCAGCCAGACAACTGAGTTCAACCCCACCGATCTGGATGGAGCCGTTCTGCGGAGTTTGCAGGCGCGCCACGATGGCTGCCAGAGTGGATTTGCCAGCACCACTTGGGCCAATGACCACGGTACGGCTGCCGGTTGGCAGCGCCAGGTCAACATTGTCCAGAATAGCAGCTGCCTTTGAGGTGTAGGCGAACTGGATATCCTTGAGGCTCAGTGCATCGTTGCCTGCTTCAAACACAGGTGTCTCAGAGTTGCTGCGCGCTGTTTGCAACGCTTCGCTGTCCTGCCCCACTGTGAGCAGAGAACGGACACGATCAGCAGCACCGGACATCTTGCTCCAGCTGCCAGCGCTGTTAGCGATGGAGATGAGGAGCTCCGGCAGAGCCAGTGCCACGAAGGCAAACAGAGCAATGTGTTTCAGCTCCATCTGGCCTTGCTGGTAGGAGTAGGCTGCGAACAGGAAGGTCACGGCCACCATCACCTGGCTCATGGTGCTGACAACGGCCTGATTGCGCATGTCGGTCAGTTCGGTCTGCTCTTGCGCATCGTCCAGCTGGTTGACGGCTTTCAAAGCTGCCTGACGCTGTTGTTCCAGACCACCGAAAACGGAGAGATCACGGCGACCACGCACCAAATCAGAGACGCGAACCCGAAGGGCATCACGGGCTGCATTGAGCCTGCGTGCATGCGCTTTCTGGCGATGTCCACCGGACTTTGCAAGAACTGTCAGCCCGGCTGCCTGTACCGCACCCAGAGCGATGGACGCCATTGGGGAGTATTGCCAGAGGATGACGAGGGTCAGGCCAGTGATAATGGTTGCAGAAGCGAGCGGAACCACCAGACGCAGGAACAAACCATCGAGCTGGTCTACATCACTCACTACGCGGGAGAGCGCGGTTGCGGAACGTTGGCTTAAAGTGCCGTTGCTTTCACGGGCGACAAGACCACGGAACACGCCGGAGCGTAGGTTTGCCAGAAAGCGGAAGGTGGCATCGTGGGTAATCACCCGCTCCAGATAGCGACCGAAGATACGGATTGCAGCATACCAGCGAATATGGCTTGCTGCGGCGCTGTTAAAGGCAATCGCGCCAGCAGACAGGCCTGCAATGGCGGTTGCGGTGATGAAGTAGCCGGAAACGGCCAAAAGTGCGATCCCAGCAGCGGCTGGAAGGAAGGCCAGAAACAGGCCACCCCAGAATGCTAAAGGCTCTTCCTTTTGCAGGAGCCAGATGATGCGAAGGGATGATCTCATTGCTCTTCTCCTTCACGCTCATTCACTTCAACCAGCACGCCCTCTTTCAGGGTCAGCACGCGGTCAGCAGACCCGACGACGCGTGGGTCATGGGTAGCGACCAGAACAGGCTTGTTGTGTGCCAGCTTCTTCAACGCTGCGACAACCTTCTGCGCGGTTGCGCCATCCAGATCAGCGGTTGGCTCATCTGCGATGATCAGTCTTGCGTCTTTACGCAGAGCTGCGCGGGCCAGTGCGAAACGGCGGCGCTCGCCCAGAGACAGGCCTTTGCCGTCTTCACCGATCTGACCGGACAGACCATCCGGGATCTTGGTGAGCAGCTCATCAACGGCTGCCAGCTTCAGAGCTTCGGTCAGCGTTGCATCATCGGCAGACTTGTCCGCGCGACGCAGGTTAGCCCGCAGGGAGCCATGGAACAGCTCTGGGTTTTGAGAAAGGACTGAGATTGCTTGTTGCCAATTGGTCAGGCCATAAGAGGTCAGAGGCAGGCCGCCATACGCGATCTGGCCCTGATCTGCTGGCAGGAAGCCAAGGATGCAGTCCATCAGAGTGGATTTACCGGTACCACTTGGGCCTTTGACGACAACCAGTTCCGGCTCTCCCAAAGACAGGTTTACGTCCTCCAGGATCGTGCGGTGGCCGCGGGAGACACTGAGGCTTCTGACAGTGAGCGCGCCAGTTTCCGGCAGCGGCACGACATCGATACCTGTTCCGATGATATCTTCCAGACCATCCTTTTCCAGCTGCTTTTGCAGTTCTACGATGTGATCCGCTGCCGCAAGGCCTGCTGCGCGGTCATGGTAGGCTGCTGCAAATGCGCGGAGTGGTGCGAAATACTCAGGCACGATCATCAACACGAACAGGCCACCCGCCAATGTCAGCGGAGAACCATAAGTGCCGAAGCTCCAGTCTCCCAGCAGAGAGTAGCCAACGTAAATTGCAGTGATTGCGATGGCAGCAGCACTGAACAATTCCAGTGCGGTGCTGGAAAGGAAAGCGATGCGCAGAACGCGCATGGTGGACGTGCGGAAGTCACCACCCAGTTTGCGGATATCGTCTTCGGAACGCTTAACTGCACCAAACAAACGCAGGGTTTCCATGCCTCTGAGCCGGTCAAGAAGGAGACCACCCATGTCAGCGAGAACACCGAGTTGCTGATCGCTGGCTTTCTTCGCGCGGATACCAACGATTGCCATGAAGACAGGAACCAAAGGACCAAAGACCAACAGGCAAAGTGCTGCAAACCAGCTGACGTAAGCAACGGATGCGATCAGTACGAGAGGGACAAGCGACAGACGCGCTTGAATTGGGAGGAAGCGACCCAGATAAGGTCCGATCGCCTGAATGTGCTCAACGGCAATGGATGCGATCTTACCACTTGCAGGAAGTTCTGTTGCCGGGGACAGGTTTGTCAGATTGCTCAGCAGGCTGGTTTCCAGTCTGTGACGCGCCTTGGAGGCTGCGCGAACGGCAATCTCACCGCCCTTCACCTTCAGCACATGGCGGATGGCGGACAGAATAAGAATGGAGGCTGTTGCATAAAATGGATCAAGGCCCGGTCCGTGAGGATCAATCAGGCCAGCAATTGCCAGAGCCAGAAGTGCTGCCTGCGGAATCCAAAGGAGTTCCGAGAGGCCTTGCAACAATGCGCCGCGCTTCACCAGTTTCATTTCCGGGCGAACCGCTTCCTGAAGCCAGACCTGACCTGCGGACTTTTTGCGTCCACGTTTCTTGGCGGTGGCATTTGCCTCCGCAACTTCAGCATCGGATAGCTCTGTTACATCTGCTAGGTTTTCAGTCATTCCGCTTGTCCGGTTCCCTCTTAGCCGGGGCATCTGCCTGTAACTCTAATCAGCAATTTCCGAAAAAATTCTTCAATTGCCTAGACTTGCTTGTGCAAAGGAATCGACCCGTCCGGTGTTCCACTGCAACATGCTCGTTAGAATTACTCCAGTTTTTTAATAAATCGCAATAAACTCAGAGGCGAAGACCCCCCATTTAGTATGGGACATAAGCGCACAGGTGCGCGCATGGAGAGATCTAAGGAGCCTCAGAGCGCCTTGCTTTTGCCGAGGTTTACGGGGTTTTACCGAAGAGCTGCCACGATAAAAATCAAAATGGCTCATGGATTCCCGAATTTTCGGGAATATTAACTGCTTTCCGCTAGGGTCCCCGGGTTCTCTTGTACATCTCAGCCTACATCGAACTAACGAATTGATATTGCTGAATAACAACAAAAAGGAGAGAACCTGCCATGTTTCGCTCTTTTAGCCGTCTTTGCCTGACGGCAATTTGGGGCCTGGGCCTTACCTCCGCATCCATTGCCTCCGAGAAGCAAGGTTTTACCGCTGAGCGCAGTGACGTGATTCCGCCGCTGGAGATTTTTAAAACGATGGCGGATGATCTACAGCCCCAAGGCTGGATCACCTTTCAGACGCTGGACGGCAAGCAGATTGTGAACTTCGCACCTATCATGTCGCTGCGCTGCAGGCTGAAGGAAATTAAGTATTCCATCGATTCCAAGGATCTCAATGAGAGCTTCCCTATTCCTGATTGCGATCCGGAGTATCCCTTCCGCGTGGAAGCTCAGAGCATTCATCAGCCTTACATCATGGAGTTTCCTGGCGGGACCGTGCAGGCGCTGGCAGTTCAATTGACGTGGGATGATGGCAGCAAGAGCAAGATTGCTTATTACGAGCCCTGTCGAGCTGTGGGGGCTGCCCCCTGCGCTTACCCTCTTGGCAGTAACGAATGAAAAAAGGCGCTCCGAAGAGCGCCTTTTCCAAATCTGTTTCCCGAAGGCTTAGCCCATTGTTGGGATAGAGAATTCTGCACCTTCTTTAACACCTGAAGGCCAGCGGGATGTCACTGTCTTGGTGCGGGTGTAGAACTTGAAGCCGTCTGGACCGTGCTGATTCAGATCGCCGAAGCCAGAACGCTTCCAACCGCCGAAGGTGTGGTAAGCGAGCGGCACAGGGATTGGCACGTTGATGCCGACCATGCCGATGTTGATGCGGCTTGCGAAGTCACGTGCAGTGTCACCGTCACGGGTGAAGATTGCAGTACCGTTGCCGTACTCGTGATCCATTGGCAGGCTCAGAGCTTCTTCGTAGTTTTCTGCGCGAACAACAGTCAGAACCGGACCAAAGATCTCTTCTTTGTAGATGTCCATGTCTTTGGTTGCGTTGTCGAACAGACAAGGACCAACGAAGTTACCGTTTTCATAGCCCTGCAGTTTGAAGCCACGGCCGTCTACAACAAGCTTAGCGCCCTGCTCTACACCGGAGTTCACCAGACCGAGGATACGATCACGTGCCTGTGGGGTGATGACTGGACCGAAGTCTACGTCGTCGCCAGCGGTGTAAGGACCAACCTTGAGAGCTTCAACGCGTGGGATGAGCTTCTCGATGAGACGGTCTGCGGTTTCCTGACCAACTGGAACAGCAACGGAGATCGCCATGCAGCGTTCGCCAGCAGCACCGAAGCCTGCGCCAACCAGAGCGTCAGCAGCCTGATCCAGATCAGCGTCTGGCATGATGAGCATGTGGTTTTTCGCACCGCCGAAGCACTGAACGCGCTTACCTGAAGCTGTACCGCGGGTGTACACGTATTCAGCAATCGCGGTGGAACCAACGAAGCCAACAGCCTGGATGATTGGATCATCGAGGATTGCGTCTACAGCTTCTTTGTCGCCGTTGATGACGTTCAGAACGCCGTCTGGCAGACCAGCTTCCTGCATCAGCTCAGCGAGCATCATAGGCACGGAAGGGTTACGCTCAGATGGCTTGAGGATGAAGGAGTTACCAGCTGCGATCGCAACACAGAACTTCCACATCGGGATCATTGCAGGGAAGTTGAATGGAGTGATGCCTGCAACAACGCCCAGAGGCTGACGCATGGAGTACATGTCGATGCCAGGACCAGCGCCTTCGGTGAACTCACCCTTCATCATGTGCGGCGCGCCGATGCAGAATTCTGCAACTTCGAGACCACGGATCACGTCGCCCTTCGCATCAGGGAAGGTTTTGCCGTGTTCTGCGGACAGCTTGGATGCCAGCTTGTCCATGTCGCGATGAAGCAGGGATACGAACTTCATCATTACGCGAGCGCGGCGCTGTGGGTTGGTTTTTGCCCAGCCTACCTGCGCTTTTTCAGCGATCGCTACTGCTTCCTGCAGTTCAGCTGTGGTTGCCAGAGCAACTTTTGCTGTAACTTCACCGGTTGCAGGGTTGAAAACGTCAGCTGCGCGGCCAGACTTGCCTGCAACGCGTTGTCCATTGATGAAATGACCGATCTCTTCCATGAGGTCCTCCCTCTCCAGGTCTATTCTTGCGGCCCGCAAACGCATGCGTTTTACAGGTCTGCGAGCGAATTTCTTTATGCCCCTAGCATGAACTATATTTTTCGCATATCAATGAGATAATATTCGAAACCGTTGTGCGAAAATTAAAGAACAAACTGCGCAGCACTTGGAATGGGAGCAATCAAAAATCATGAACTGGGATGATGCAAGAGTGTTTCTTGCTGTGGCGCGCTCCGGACAGATTTTGGGAGCTGCTCAAAGGCTGGGCCTCAACCATGCAACCGTTGCCCGCCGCCTCTCCGCTCTTGAGGCTGCCTTGCAGGCTAAACTGATAGATCGTCGAACCACGGGCTGCGCCTTGACCAGTGAAGGTGAGCGGTTCTTTGAGTTTGCTGAGAGCATGGAAACGGAGATGCTTTCTGCTCGCGCTGAAATCGGCGGGACGGACGTGGAGCTTTCCGGCGCCGTGCGCATTGGCGCTCCTGACGGCTTTGGTGTTGCGTTTCTGGCCCCCCGCCTTGGCGCTCTTAATGAACGTTATCCAGACCTGACGCTGCAATTGGTTCCTCTCCACCGGGCTTTTTCGCTTTCAAAGCGCGAGGCTGATTTGGCCGTGACAGTGGGCCAACCAGAACATGGGCGTTTGGTCAGCCGTAAACTGACGGATTACTCTCTGGGTCTTTATGCTTCCCGTACCTATGCTGATCGCTATGGCCTGCCGCAGACCGAAGAAGAGCTGAAGCAGCATCGCCTGATTGGATATGTGGACGATCTGATCTTTGCCTCCTCTCTCAACTACTCCGCTGAGTTCTCCAAGGAGTGGCAGTCACGTCTGGAGTGCGCCAGTGCTCTTGGGCAGACGGAAGCTGTGCGAGCTGGCAGCGGAATCGGCATCCTTCACGGGTTTATTGCGGACGGTAATGATGACTTCGTGCCTGTGCTGCCTGAACGGCGGATTTCACGCAGTTACTATCTTGTGACCCATGAAAGCGCACGCCACCTGCGCCGTATCAAAGCTGTCTCGGATTTCATCAGTGATCTGGTAAAGCAAGAGAAGGATCTCTTTAGAAACCACCTGTAACACACTGATTTAGAGTCGGTTTCAAGCCTTTAAAATTATAAATTGTCATTTTTGATAATTTATAATATACAGTCGGCATACCCTCCTGACTGTAACTTGAAGGCAAAATGAGATGATTGGTAAGCTTGCGGAATACGTTGGCGTTCCTTTGGTTGTCGTCACTATCGTGGCGACCTTGCTTTACTTTGATTTTGGCGGATATCTGACGCAGGAAAGCCAGGCTGCTGATGGTAAGGATCAGCCCAAAGTGCTGGATGCGCTTGTCGCGGACATTCCCTCTCTGCCCATGATCAAGGGAGATTTTCCGAGTCTTTACAAAGACCTGCAGACTCAAATTGAGAAAGAGATTCAATCAGGTGCTGATGAGCGGGTGTTGGCCAAGAGTTTGCATGACATGCTCTATCGCGCCCTGCAGGTGTATCGGCCTCTCTTGAAGTATGCTGATGACGATAAAATCATCGAGGTCCTGAAAGCCAAGCGCGCCCTCACTTTGAAGCTGAAAAAGAGCAAGGGTGAGCTGATTTGTGCGCAAGTCTTCTCCGGGTCGACTGGCGCATTTCTGGACAGCTACACAGAGGTGGAAAGCGAAAGCACCAAAGAAGGGCTGGTTCTCTTCCGCTTGCTTGCAGATGCGCAAGTGAAAGCCAAGGATGACGGGCTTGTCATTCATTACCCGACTGAGCCATCGAAGAAGAAAATCCGCGTGATTGGTCAGGCAACAGATAAGCCGACTGATACGGACTTGTATCTTCCGGTGAACGCTGCCTTTGATGCGCTTGTGAAAGTGTACCCAATGGAGTCACTGAGCCGCATTTTTGCTGCGGACCCAACCGACAAGCAGCTCTGTGACAGTGAGGTTCGCCTCTACGATGCGATCATTGGGTTACAGAAACCGCATGGCCCAGCAGTACGCAAGTACATTGTCGACCTGCTTTACTTTGCGGGCTACTAGCCATCCCCCACCCCTTGTGCAAGTAGTCCCATAACAAAAACGCCGGTCCCAAAAGGCCGGCGTTTTTAGCGTCTTTATTCTGTTTAGGCGTTAGGCCAGTTCAGCAAGTGTCTGGTTGTAGTCACCAACCTCTGGATTTTCGCGCAGGACTGAATCCATTGCCTTGAACATCTCATGCAGGCGCTCTTCAGAAACCGGGCTTTCCACCACAACAACCAGTTCAGGCTTGTTGGAGGATGCGCGAACAAGGCCCCAGGTGCCATCATCACAAACAACACGAACGCCGTTTACAGTGATGAGGTCATCAATGTCATGACCAGACACTTTCGCACCTTCCGCCTTCATAGACTTGAAGCGCTCAACAACACGATCAACCACATCGTACTTGATCTCATCTGCGCATTTTGCTGCCATGGTTGGGGAGCCCCAGGTTTTTGGCAGGTCACGGCGCAGGTCCGCCATGGTCTTATCCGGGTTGCGGTCCATCATGTCCAGAACAGCAACAGCGGAGACAACACCATCATCATACCCACGGCCAATTGGTGGGTTGAAGAAATAGTGGCCTGACTTTTCGAAACCAGCGATCGCACCAAGCTCAGTTACGCGACGTTTGATGTAAGAGTGACCGGTTTTGAAGTAGTCAGTCTTCGCGCCATTGGCTTTGAGGACCGGGTCTGTGTGGTACAGGCCGGTTGACTTCACATCTACAACGAACTGGGTTTCCGGATGCAGTGCGGAGATATCGCGGGCGAGCATGACGCCAACCTTATCGGCAAAGATCTCTTCACCTTCGTTATCAACCACACCACAGCGGTCGCCATCACCATCAAAGCCCAAACCGACTTCAGCACCGGTTTCCAGTACTTTATCGCGGATCGCATGAAGCATCTTCATGTCTTCCGGATTTGGATTGTAGTTCGGGAAGGTATGGTCCAGCTCGCAGTCTAGCGGAATGACATCTACGCCCAGCGCTTCAAGAATACGCGGAGCGAAGGCACCTGCTGTGCCGTTACCACATGCCACGACAGCTTTGATCGGGCGTTTCAGCTTCTCGCGTTCAGTCAGGTCCGCGATATAGCGGTCTGCCAGATCCGGGTGATACTCATAGGAACCACCACCACGCAGATCACTTTTCCCTTCCAGAACGATCTCTTTCAGGCGACCCATTTCTTCCGGACCAAAAGTCAACGGACGGTTTGCGCCCATCTTCACACCGGTCCAGCCGTTGTCGTTGTGGGAAGCTGTAACCATCGCCACGCAGGGGACATCCAGATCAAACTGCGCGTAGTAGGCCATCGGAGACATGGCGAGGCCAATGTCATGCACCTTGATGCCAGAGGACATGAGACCCGTGATCAGAGCCATTTTGATAGAGGCAGAGTAACCGCGGAAATCATGACCAGTTACGATCTCAGGGCGAACACCAAGTTCATGAATGAGAGTTCCGAGCCCCTCACCCAGAGCCTGAATGCCCTTCAGGTTGATCTCTTCTTCAAAGAGCCAGCGCGCGTCGTACTCGCGAAAACCGGTCGGCTTGACCAACGGTGTTGTTTCATAGGCCAAGGTGTTCGGCGTTAGCTGTGAAACCGGTTTAACTGACATATTTTCTCCTAGGTAAGCATCAGGTCACTGGTAGTGCAGAGACGTGACGCTTTTATCAAACTCCGTTTGAATGTGTTTCGTTACCCACCAAACGGTTTTCAAATTCACGTTATACTCGCAGGATATCATCCTCGGCGATGTATGCGCCGGACTGGACTTCGATCATGCGAACCGGGATTTTTCCCGGATTTTGTAATTTGTGCCTTGCTCCAAGCGGGACAAAGACAGACTGATTTTCTGAAATCAGCTCATCTTTCCCATCAATGGTCACTTCCAGCGTTCCACTCACAACAACCCAGTGCTCTGCACGGTGGATGTGGCGCTGCAGTGTCAGGCCTTTGCCAGGTTCGATCATCATAGACTGCACACGGAAGCGCTCGCCTTCTGAGATACGCTCACTCCACCCCCATGGGCGGTAAACGCGGCGGTGTTGAACAGTTTCAGGCCGGTTTGCCTTGTCCAGTTGTTCCACCACCTTCTTCACGTCCTGCGCCTTATCTTTTGCGGCGACGAGGAGTGCGTCCTTGGTGTTGACGACCATAACATCTTCCAAGCCGACAACGCTGACGAGGGCATCTTCAGAATAAACGAGGCAATTTTTGGACTGTTCGAAGATCGCTTCGCCTAAAGCAGAGTTACCCTCATCATTCTTGGCCATGGACTCCCAGATTGCTGGCCATGAGCCAGATCACTCCAACCTGGATCAGTGGGAACGCAGGCAACATTCTCTTCATTCTCCATAATTGCGTAGTCGAAAGAGATGTTGCGCACCTGCGCGAAGGCTTCTTCTTCCAGTCTCAGAAAGTCTAGATCGTGCCTTGCATTCTCAGAGGCCTTGGCCACCTGCTCCCAGATATCGGTGCATGCTTTTGGAAAGCATCGCGCATGGCAGCAGCTGAGTACATAAAGATGCCGGCGTTCCAGAGGTAGTTGCCGTCTTTGAGGAACTCTTCCGCGGTTGCCAGATCCGGTTTTTCAACAAAAGCATCGACCTTGCGGACAGACTCACTGCCCTCACACAGCTTGATGTAGCCGTAGCCGGTGTTGGGTTCGCTTGGCTCAATACCAAAGGTCACGATCTGCCCAGCATCAGCGGCAGTCTGCGCAGCTTCTACAGCGCACAGAAACTCTTTGTCATCTGCGACCAGATGGTCTGACGGCAGCAGCAATACGATGGCGTTTTCATCTGTCTGCAGAGCCATGAGAGCTGCAAGAGCCGCTGGTGCTGCTGTATTGCGTCCGCATGGCTCCAGTACAATAGCCTGAGCTTAATGCCGAGTTCTGCCATTTGCTCGCCGATCAGAAAGCGATGATCCTGATTGG
Source organism: Pseudovibrio denitrificans JCM 12308 (assembly GCF_001310815.1). Lineage (GTDB taxonomy): Bacteria > Pseudomonadota > Alphaproteobacteria > Rhizobiales > Stappiaceae > Pseudovibrio > Pseudovibrio denitrificans. The sequence goes on along the minus strand of NZ_BAZK01000015.1, from coordinate 52,564 downwards.
AGATGACCAGAGGAGCGCGGAACTGCTCGGAACTCACTCGTTCACATGTCTTTTGAAAGAGGCTTTGTCCTGAAAAGATTGGCAAAAATTGTTTTGGCCTTTCTCTACGGGACAGAGGCCAGAGGCGAGATCCAAACCCACCCGACAGAATCACAGGTGTGATTTTGCTCATGCTATTGCCAGTCATATTTTCAGGATCACTTTCAAACAAACGAGTAGACTATTCGTAAACTCAGAAGGTGCAGGCAAAAACCCTCAAAACACGTGGAGTTTCAGTGTTCCACACATTCTCTCGAAAATAATTAAGGCATTTTACCAGTCTCTTTATCGTCAACTTACCTAGTACTTTTCAGGGGTATTCAGCCGATTTGGGACGGGTCACGATATTCGTTAATTCATTTAAGCATTTGATTGGGGGGACAATGCGGGATGAACTCAGGCAATCTGTCGAGAGCAAAGTAGAGGAGCTTGTGGCTCTGACACGAGATCTGATTGCGTTTCCGACTATCAATCCTCCCGGGGAAGCTTATCGCCCTTGCGCCGAGTTTATTGGAGAACGCTTAAAGCGCAAAGGCTTTCAGGTTGAGTATGTCAGAGGTGAAAGCACCCCTGGCGACTCTGACCGTTATCCTCGCATCAATGTCATCTGTCGATATGAGGGGCGCGGTCCAGGACCTTGCGTGCATTTCAACTCACACATTGATGTAGTCGAAGTTGGATATGGCTGGACGGTTGACCCATTCGCAGGAGTTGTCAAAGACGGTAAGGTCTTTGGGCGTGGTGCCTGTGATATGAAGGGCGGCTTGGCTTCTTCTATTATTGCGGCTGAATCTCTGATTGAGTGCTTCCCCGAGTTTTACGGTGCGATTGAGATCTCAGGCACCGTTGATGAAGAGTCCGGCGGGCTTGGCGGCGTGGCTTATCTTGCCAGACATGGATACTTTTCCAAGCCACGCGTTGATCATGTAATCATCCCGGAACCATTGCATAAGGATCAGGTCTGTCTTGGGCACAGAGGGGTCTGGTGGAGCGAGATCGAGACTCGCGGATCTATTGCACACGGCTCAATGCCGTTCTTAGGAGACAGCGCAATTCGTCACATGGGGGCGTTTTTGAACGTCCTTGAAGACGAGCTTTACCCTGCGCTCAGCAAAAAACAAACACAAATGCCGGTTATTCCTCCCGGCGCCCGATCATCTACTTTAAATATCAATTCGTTACATGGCGGGCAGGATGAAAGACATGACGGTCTTCCCTCCCCTTGTGTTGCAGATAGCTGCCGCATCGTACTGGATCGTCGCTTCCTGATTGAAGAGCCTTTGGAGGACGTGAAACAAGAGATAGTTGAAATATTAGAAAATCTGCGTAAAACACGTAGAAATTTCGAATATGAACTTAAGGATCTCCTTGAAGTTCTCCCTGTGATGGCCGACAAAGACTCCCCAGTCGCGCGCGCAGTCGCAGACGGAATTAAAGACGTGCTTCAAAAGGATGCGTCATATGTGGTCTCTCCGGGGACATATGATCAGAAGCACATAACACGGCTTGGCCACTTACACGATTGTATTGCGTATGGCCCAGGCAAACTTGAGATGGCGCACAGGCCGGACGAATTTGTTGGAATTGAGGATCTCGTAGACAGCGCAAAAGTAATGGCACTGGCGGCGTACTCTCTTCTTACAGAGCCTGATGCAAGTCCAATAACAAGAACACAGTCTGATCACGTGCACTCTTAAAGTATAAGGGACGGAATGGAATGCATGCAAAGTCATTAAAAAGTCGGCTGCTTTGCCTTGCTGGAGGCGCGGCCCTCGTCCTTGCAGCACTTACAGGTGCGCACGGTTCTGCTGAAGCCAAATCTTCCCTGTCTTTGGGAATGGTACTTGAACCTCCTCATCTTGATGCAACTGCAGGCGCAGCTGCTGCGATTGATGAAGTGGTTTATCAAAACATCTTTCAGGGTCTGACACGTATCGGCCCTGATGGAAGCGTTCAGCCTTCTCTCGCCAAATCCTGGGATGTGAGCGAAGATGGAATGACCTATCGTTTCCATCTGCAAAAGGGTGTTGTCTTCCACGACGGAACACCCTTTTCAGCTGAGGACGTCAAGTTTTCCATTGATCGCGCACGGGCAGAAGGCAGTGTGAATGCCCAGAAGCCTTTGTTTGCAGCGATTGATGAAGTGGTGGTGGTTGATCCGGAAACCGTTGATATCAAACTCACCACACCAAGTGGCAATCTAGCTTATAATCTGGCTTGGGGTGACGCAGTTATCGTTTCTCCTAAATCAGCCGAGAGCAACAAAACGAAACCGATTGGCACCGGACCATTCAAGTTCGATCGCTGGATGAAGGGGCAGGAAATCCGCATTTCCCGCTTTGATGGCTATTGGGGTGATCAACCTCAGCTAGATAAGGCGTCCTTCCGTTTTATTTCTGATCCAAATGCTGCTTTTGCTGCGATGATCTCTGGTGACCTTGATGCGTTTCCAACCTTCTCTGCACCGGAAACTATTGCTCAGTTTGAAGCTGATCCACGTTTTGAAGTTGCGATTGGGACCACTGAGGGTGAAACCATCCTTGCGATGAACAACACCCGTGGTCCACTCAAGAACAAGATGGTTCGCCAGGCTATTTCTCATGCGATTAACAAGCAGGCGCTGATTGATGGGGCGATGTTCGGCCTGGGCACTCCAATCGGCACGCACTTTGCGCCACACCATCCTGCCTATAACGATCTGACGGGGCTTTATCCTTACGATCCAGCAAAGGCGAAAGAGCTGCTTGCCAAGGCCGGTTACGCTGATGGCTTCAGTGCAACGCTGAAGCTGCCTCCGCCAACCTATGCGCGCCGCGGTGGTGAGTTGATTGCATCAGATTTGAAGAAAGTTGGCATTGACCTGAAGATCATTCCGGTTGAGTGGGCACAGTGGCTTTCTGAGGTATTTAAAGAGACGAACTACGACTTCACCATCGTCTCTCATGTTGAGCCAATGGATATTGGCATTTATGCGCGTGAGAAGTACTACTTCAACTACAACAGTGACGCCTTCAAGAACGTGATTGAAGAGCTGAATGTAACTGTTGATGAAGAGAAGCGTTATGAGCTTTTGAAACAGGCTCAGCAGATTATCTCTGACGACGCGGTGAATGTGTATCTGTTCCAGCTGGCGAAGTCAGGTGTTTGGAATGCCAATGTGAAGGGGCTTTGGCGCAACTCTCCGACACCAGGCAATGACTTGTCGCAGGTTCACTGGGCAAATAACTAAAATCACCTAGCAAATACACGTAGATATTTGCACAGGGCTGCGGTTGCAACCGTAATCGCAGCCCTTCTCAATTGCTATTCCAGACCAATTGGTTTAAGCGATTTCAAACCGATAGTTACTCTAGGGGTAACCCTTTTCTCTCATTGTACAATTTGCTTGTGCGACGCAAGTTTGATTGGTTTTGCGGATTTGTCGAATGCTCTGGTTCGCGTTCCTTCGCCTCATAGGCTTACTGACAACTCTATTGGCCGCAAGCCTCGTAATCTTCGTTGTGCTTGAGGTTATTCCCGGTGATCCGGCAGAAGTGATGCTTGGGCTGAACGCACAGCCTGACACGTTGGCGGCATTGCGGGCCGAACTGGGGCTGAACGCGCCCGTCTCTACCCGTTATGTCAATTGGGTGCTTGGCATGCTGCAGGGCGATTTCGGGATCAGCTACACCTACTCTGTTCCAGTTGCAGAACTCATCGGTGAGCGCATTCAGATCAGCCTTCCGCTGGCCACCGGCGCTCTGATTCTTTCTACAATCATCGCAATCCCAATCGGCGTTTATTCAGCGCGTTATCATGGCAAGATCATTGATACGGGCATCATGTCTGTAGCGCAGATTGGTATTGCGATCCCGAACTTTTGGATCGCTATTCTCTTAGTTTACGTGTTCGCGATTGTGCTGCGTGTGCTGCCATCGGGCGGTTTCCCCGGTTGGGAGGTGAGCTTCTTTGGCTCGTTGCAGGCCCTAATACTACCCGTTGTGGCTTTGGCTTTGCCGCAAGCCAGCATTCTGGCCCGCGTAATGCGTTCCGCTCTGCTGGATGTGCTCCATGAGGATTATATTCGCACCGCACGCGCGAAAGGTCTTTCCAACAAAGCCACGCTTTGGCGCCATGGTGTGCGAAATGCTCTTATTCCGGTGCTGACCATTCTTGGCCTTCAGTTCTCCTTCCTGATTGCGGGTACTGTTATCATTGAGAACCTGTTCTACCTGCCAGGACTTGGGCGTCTGATTTTCCAAGGCATCACTCAGCGCGATCTCATTGTTGTGAAAAGCAGTGTGATGCTGCTTGTTGCTCTGACCATCTTCGTGACGTTTCTCGTCGACATCGCCTATGCAGCCATTGATCCAAGATTGAGGCGACGAGTATGAATCAGGAACTTCCGAGCTACCCGTCGCTTGCTACCTATGATGAAATCTCCATTTGGAGGAAGGCTCTGCATAGCCGTTCCTTCCTGATTGGTGCTTTCCTTGCCATCGTTATATTGATAGCTGGCGTGCTCTCCATCTTCTGGACGCCTTATGCAATTGATGTTCTGAACGTTGCCAACCGCTTGAAGCCAATGAGCTCTGAGTTCTGGTTCGGAACAGATCAGTATGGCCGCGATATTTTCTCGATGCTGATGGTGGGTGCGCGCACTTCCATCATTGTCGCGTTGATTGCCGTTGGCATTGGCATGCTGATCGGTGTTCCGCTGGGACTGCTTGCAGCAGCACGCAAAGGTTTGCTGGAAGAACTGGTTATGCGCACCAATGACCTGATCTTTGCGTTCCCTTCCCTGCTTTCCGCCGTGCTGATCACTTCTATTTTTGGACCGGGTACGATCAACGCGGTGATCGCAATTGGCATCTTCAATATTCCGGTGTTCGCACGTGTGGCCAGAGGTGGTGCGCTATCCCTTTCAGGCCGCGAATTTTTGCTTGCTGCCCGGCTTTCTGGCAAGAATTCGTTCTTGATCACGCTGGAGCACGTTATACCGAATATCGCTAACTTGCTGATTGTGCAGGCGACCATTCAGCTGTCGCTCGCGATTTTGTCGGAAGCCGGACTTTCTTATCTTGGTCTAGGCACACAGCCACCGATGGCGAGTTGGGGTCGTATGCTTTATGAGGCGCAGACCATGGTCGCGTTTGCTCCGCAACTGGCGCTTTATCCGGGCTTTGCAATTATCTTCTCTGTACTTGGCTTCAACCTGCTGGGTGATGGTCTGCGTGATCTGCTGGATCCCAAAATGCGGAGGAGAGTGGCATGACCTCTGTCTTTTCCGCGACAGACCTTTGCGTTTCCATTGGTGATAAGGCGATCCTGCGCAACGTGAGTTTCTCGCTTGAGCAAGGCAAAATTCTTGGCCTTGTGGGAGAAAGCGGCTCAGGCAAGTCCATGAGTGCGCTCTCTGCCATGCAGCTGCTACCAGAAGGTGCCAATCAGATCGGTGAGCTGATGTTTGAGGGTAAGAACCTCACACGTGCGACCGATACTGAGATGACCCACATTCGTGGCAAAGACATCTCCATGGTGTTTCAGGAGCCGCTGACCGCTCTGAATCCGACACGCACCATTGGTGAGCAGGTATCTGAAGGGTTGCGCTGGCATCTCGGCCTTTCCCGCAAAGACGCGATGGAACAGACCATTGACGTTTTAGAACGTGTTGGTCTTGGCCTTGAGTACGGCTTGATTGATCGCTTCCCGCACCAGCTCTCTGGTGGTCAGCGCCAGCGTGTGGTCATTGCAATCGCGATTGCCTGCAAGCCAAAAGTACTTATCGCCGATGAGCCGACAACAGCACTGGACGTGACCGTTCAGGCGCAGATCCTGACGCTGCTGAAGGACATCGTGAAGAAAGAGCAGATGGCAATGCTGCTCATTTCACATGACCTGGCCGTGGTTGCGGATATGGCAGACAATGTGGCGATCATGAAGGATGGTGTGATTGTTGAACGCGGCCCAACCTGCGAGTTGTTCGACAATCTTTCTCATCCGTACTCCAAGAAGCTGTTTGAGGCCTCCAACCACGTGCCGGTTCCAAGACAAGAGCCGGTTGACGAGGTTACACAGCCGCTCTTAAAGGTGAGCAATGTGCTGCGCGAGTATCCGCTTCCGCGCGCCAGCTTCTTCACCCGTCGGCAATGGCACCGTGCAGTTCAGCATGTGTCCTTCCATGTGGCGCCACGCCAGAGCATGGGGTTGGTGGGCGAGAGCGGATGTGGCAAGTCCACATTGGCCCGCACCATCTTGGGCCTGACGCCACCTGATGGCGGACACATTCAGTTTCTGGGACAAGACCCCTATTCTGTTTCTCGCAAAGACCGGCAAGATCTTCAGCTTGGTATTCAGGCCGTCTTTCAGGATCCGTATGGCAGCTTTGATCCACGCCATACCGTTGAGCGTACGGTGGGTGAACCACTGCACCTGATGCGTAAGGAGCTATCTCGCAGACAGCGCCGGAAACGGGTCCATGAAGTATTGGAGAGCGTTGGGCTTACCTCCGCCGATGCAAACAAGTATCCGCATGAGTTTTCAGGCGGACAGCGCCAGCGTATTGCGATTGCACGTGCTTTGGTGACCAATCCAAGCTTGATTGTGGCGGATGAGCCAGTCTCTGCGTTGGATGTCTCAATCCGAGCCCAGATCCTTGATCTGTTTGCTGATCTTCGTGACCGTCTCGGGATGGCGTATCTGTTCATCTCGCACGATCTGTCCGTCGTACAGGCGATTACGGACCGCGTGATTGTGATGAATGCTGGCCGGATCGTTGAGGAAGGCCCAACTGGTGAGGTCTTCTCCAACCCAAAGCATCCGTATACACGTATCCTAGTTTCTGCTGCACCTGACCTCAATGAGGCCTTGCGCAGGCGTCGGGAAGAAGAAAACAAGGATACGCATTGAGCGCTATTGCCTGAGATGAACCATTGCCGCTAGCCTTGCTCACGTTTTGGCCGCAGCACACTGGAGAGGTGTTATGACAACAGCTGAAAACCAGCTTCGCCGAGAAATCATTGAGACGGCGCGTGCTTTGCAAAGCACTGGTTTGACACATGGCACCTCTGGCAATGTCAGCGCACGCTGCAATAACGGTATGCTGATTACCCCTTCAGGTGTTCCCTATGAGGATCTGGAGGTGGAGAAGATCGTCTTTATGGATCTAGAAGGTGGTTATTACGGAGATTTTCTGCCTTCGTCCGAGTGGCGCATGCATTTGGACATCTACCGCACTTATGAAGCTGCTGAGGCAGTGGTGCATTGCCATTCGCCGCGTGCGACTGCACTTTCAACCCACAACCGAGGCATCCCGGCGTTTCATTACATGGTCGCTGTGGCGGGTGGAGATGAAATCAAGTGTGCGGACTACGCTACCTTTGGCACGAAAGCACTCTCAGACGCGATGATTGCAGCTTTAGAAGATCGCCGTGCATGTTTGTTAGCCCATCACGGACAGATCGCTTATGGCCCTTCACTGAACAAGGCATTTGGCTCGCAGGTGAAGTGGAAGCACTGGCTGATCAATATCTTTCTGCGCTGGTTCTGGGAGAACCTGCGCCTCTTTCTCCAACCGAGATGAAAGAGATACTGCGAAAATTTAGAAGCTACGGCAAACAACTGGACGCTCTGGATGGGGACGACGCGGGCGCATTTGAAATGCCCCAACGACGCGACTAAACCAGAGAACAACAATAAATGCAGAGGCCATGGTCTCATATGCATGTAACGGGGGAATGATTGGAACATGCGAATTGGACTTGACTGGGGTGGCACCAAAATTGAAGCGCTGGCACTTTCTAACGAAGGTGAAGAACTGTTTCGCAAGCGTGTTCCAACACCAAAGAATGATTACCAAGGCTGCGTAGAGGCTGTTGTCGGGCTTGTTGCAGATGTTGAAGCAGCTACCGGAGAGACCGGCACCGTCGGCATCGGCATTCCAGGTTCCATCTCTCCAAGCACAGGTTTGGTCAAAAACGCCAACTCCACATGGATGAATGGAAAGCCGCTCGACAAAGATCTGTGTGATGCACTTGGCCGAGAAGTCCGCATTCAGAACGATGCCAACTGCATGGCTGTTTCCGAAGCTATTGATGGAGCGGGTGCAGGCTGCGGTGTTGTCCATGGCGTGATCATCGGTACTGGCTGCGGATCTGGCATTGCCATCAATGGCCGCCCGCATAAAGGGGCCAATGGTATTGGCGGCGAATGGGGCAACGTGACCGTCCCATGGATGCAGGAAGGTGAGTTTCCGGGACCTTTGAACTGGACCGGACACCACGGCACGATCGACCTGCTTTGTTCCGGCACGGGCTTTCAATGGGATTATGAGAACGCAACAGGCAAGGCCTTAAAAGGCCTTGAGATCATTGAATTGATGCGTTCTGGTGATGAAGCTGCCATGGGTACTTATCAGCGTTATGTGAGCCGTTTGGGCCGCGCCCTGGCGATGGCTGCCAACATTCTGGATCCAGATTGCTTTGTGCTGGCGGGTGGCATGTCCAACGTAGATGAGATCTACAAGGATCTTCCAGCTGCAATGCGTCCTTACATTTTCTCCGACGGGTATGATTTTGATATCCGCAAGGCCAAACACGGCGACAGTTCTGGTGTTCGCGGAGCCGCCTGGCTGTGGGGTAAGGGCGAAACAACGCAAGGGCAGATCAACGAAAGCTCGTAAACGTACTTTTCCTAATGGATTTCTCTTTCTATAGTCGGTTTTCACGATTCTGATTTCCCGAAAGAAATTTCCATGACAATGACAAGCCAAGAAGTCCTTGCAAAGCTGGTTAGCTTTGACACGGTCAGCGCAAAAACAAATCTCCCCCTGATTAAGTGGATCGAAGAGTATCTGACTGATCTGGGGGTCTCCTCCTTCACTCTGCCAGACGAGACTGGCGAGAAGGCGAGCTTGTTTGCGACGATCGGTGGTGATGGGCCAGATGGTTATGTTCTTTCAGGCCATACAGACGTTGTGCCGGTCGCAGGTCAGGACTGGACTACCGATCCGTTTACCCTTCGTGAGCAGGACGGTTTGCTTTATGGCCGTGGTTCCTGTGACATGAAGGGCTTTGTTGCCTGCTCTCTGGCTAAAGTGCCGGACATGCTAAAGGCACCGCTGAAGAAGCCATTCCATCTTATGTTCTCTTATGATGAGGAAGTTGGATGTATTGGTGTTCAGCCTATTTTGCATAAGCTGGCCGGTGATGACTTCAAGGCTGAGGCTTGCTTTGTTGGTGAGCCAACTGAAATGCAGGTGGTTGTCGCGCACAAATCCAAGTCTTCCTACCGTGCAGTATTTACAGGCCTTTCCTGTCACTCTTCCCTCGCCCCACACGGCGTGAATGCAGTACACTATGGCGCTCGTCTGGTGACAAAACTGGAAGAGATGGCTCGCAAGCTGGCAGCTGGTCCAAGCGATGCGCTTTATGATCTGCCCTTCTCTACCGCACACACTGGTGTGATCAAAGGCGGCACCGCCCTCAACATTGTGCCTGAGCATTGTGAAGTGATCTTTGAGTTCCGCATGCTACCTTCTGAAAGCACGAAGGCGTGCATGGACGAAGTTGAGCGCTATGCTTTTGAAGAGCTTCTGCCTGAGATGCGCAAAGTTTATCCTGAGGCCAACATCGAGTTTATTCCATTCTCCGAGATCCCGGGACTGGATACGGACGTTGAAGCAGACGTAACTGTTCTGGCAAAGAAACTGGCAGGCCGTAACGACCATGCTAAGGTTGCCTATGGAACCGAAGCTGGCCTAATCCAGAACATTCTCGATATCCCTACCGTTGTTTGCGGTCCGGGCAATATCGAACAGGCTCACAAACCTGACGAGTTCATCAAAAAATCCGAACTCGACAAATGCGACGCCTTCCTCGATCGCCTAATCAAACACGCTTGTGCATAGCGATGAAACGAGGCCACTTCACGAAGGGGTGAAGTGGTCTTTGGCTTATTGGTGGGTGCAATTTTGTTTCAGGAGTTGCACCTCTTCGCTCCTTAGGTTATGAAAATCGCATGATGACTATGCAAGCTCAAAACATGCTGTGGTGGTGGCGCCGGTGACGGTGGCTGATCACGCATGTCTTGAAGACCTGTAATTTCCAAGCCGCCGCATTCCCTGCAGGCGGCTTTGTTGTATCTACCGCCTCGCAAACATCGGAAACTGGTGTGCACGACCCGGAGGATTGACCATGCCGATCACGGCAGAACGGACTTATAAGAGCAAAGGCGGTGTTATTATCCGCCGCAAAAGCCGCAATGCTGATTATGCTGCTGGTACAAGCGAATGGATGGATAGACTGGATCGCCAGCGCGGTGCTGTTCTCTCCTCTTCCTACGAATATCCGGGCCGCTATACGCGCTGGGATATGGCTCTGGCCAATCCGCCGCTGCTGATCGAATCCAATGACCGCAAGATCACCATTCAGGCCCTGAACGAACGTGGCTGCGTGCTTATGCCAGCTGTTACAGGTGCTCTGGAAGGCCATGAAGATATCGCAGAGTTTTCTGCGGATGAGTACCGTATCGATCTGACTGTGAAGACACCGGACCGTGCTTTTTCTGAGGAAGAGCGTTCCCGTCAGCCGTCGACCTTTTCAGTTGTTCGCACACTGGTTGATCTGTTTTCTTGTGATGATGATCAGCTCGGCCTTTATGGTGCGTTTGGCTACGACCTTACTTTCCAGTTTGAGCCGATTAATCAGAAACTGCAGCGTCCTGATGACCAGCGGGATATGGTGCTGTTTCTGCCGGATGAAATCCTGATTGTTGACCACTATGGCCGCAAAGCTCACGTGCTGGAATACGATTTTGAGTTCAACGCCAAGACCACGGATGGTCTACCGCGTGATGGCGAGGAAACTCCGTATAAGCCAGCGACTGAAACACCGGGCCGTGGTGATCATGAGCCGGGTGAGTACGCTGATCTGGTGCGTTCTGCAGTTGATTACTTCAAACGTGGTGATCTGTTTGAGACTGTTCCGGGGCAGGTCTTTTACGAGCCTTGCAGCAACCCTCCATCTGCCGTTTCCCGACGTTTGCAGCAGATCAATCCATCTCCGTACTCGTTCTTCATCAACTTAGGCAGTGCTGAGTACCTCGTTGGTGCATCACCAGAGATGTATGTGCGTGTTACCGGCGGTCGCCGCGTTGAGACCTGTCCAATTTCAGGCACCATCCGTCGTGGCAAGAACGCGATTGAGGATGAAGCACAGATCCGTAAACTGCTGAACTCTACCAAGGATGAGGCAGAGCTGACCATGTGCTCTGACGTGGATCGCAACGATAAGAGCCGTATCTGTGTGCCTGAATCTGTGCGTGTTATCGGGCGTCGTCAGATCGAGATGTACTCCCGCCTGATCCATACGGTGGACCACATTGAAGGCACCCTGCTTGATGGCAAGGATGCGCTGGATGCCTTCCTTTCCCACACATGGGCTGTGACTGTGACAGGTGCACCAAAGCGGTGGGCAATGCAGTTTATTGAGGACCATGAGAAGAGCCCGCGCGCATGGTATGGCGGTGCGATTGGTGCTGTGCTGTTTAACGGTGACATGAACACAGGCCTGACCCTGCGCACAGTTCGCATCAAGGATGGTGTGGCGCAGATCCGTGCTGGTGCGACACTGCTTTACGATAGCATTCCTGAGGATGAAGAGGCTGAGACCGAGCTGAAAGCTTCTGCGATGATTGCAGCAGTGCGTGAGGCTGGTCTTGCACTGACATCTGAAGAGGAAGTGGTCAAAGCTAAGCCGGGCAAAGGCAAGAAGATCCTGCTCGTGGATCATGAAGACAGTTTCGTCCATACGCTTGCGAACTACTTCCGTCAGACCGGTGCCGAGGTTGTGACATATCGTAGTCCAGTGCTGGATGAGGTGTTTGATCGGGTTAATCCAGATCTGGTGGTTCTCTCCCTGGTCCAGGCTCGCCGAAGGACTTTGATTGTACAGCAACCATTGAGCGGGCGCGTGCTCGTAAACTGCCGATCTTCGGTGTTTGTCTTGGCCTGCAAGCGCTGACAGAAGCGTTTGGTGGTGAGCTTGATCAACTTGATGTGCCAGTCCACGGCAAGCCGTCTCTTGTCTCCTTCACGCACAACTCCGTGCTGTTTGATGGCCTGAGTTCTCCTGTGACGGTTGGCCGTTACCACTCACTGTTTGCCAAGCGTGATGTGCTGCCGGAGTGCTTTGAGGTGACCTCAGAGACCAAAGACGGAGTGATTATGGCGATCGAGCATAAGAGCGAGCCGATTGGTGCCGTTCAGTTCCACCCAGAGTCCATCATGTCTCTGGATCAGGATGGTGGCCATCAGATCATCGAGAATGTGATGACCAAGCTTCTTACAAAGGGCTGAAGCTGATCGCAGATCAAATTGAGTTCATCAATTGGGCTCATTCTGAGGCCGGAAATGAGCATTCACTTCCGGCCTTTTTTACTAGAGTTTTGTGCAGATGATTTATCCGAAAGAAACCTAGAAGCATCTTTGGCTAAGTCTTCTCGAATTTGCGGCATATAAATGCGCAGAGTTGCGAGAGTGAACCTATTCAGATTGAGAATATTGCAAGTCTCAGGTGTCCCGGGTTGCGTTATATGATTAATCTATGCACGATTGAACTGGTTGACGCGGTTGTCTTTTGTAAAGATCGGGCAGCTGCATTTGATTTATTCCTGCGTGTTACTGCCCGAAGACAGATTGCCACTTTTCGGGAAACGCTTTGATTTACGAGAGTTTGCTCTCACCGTTCACTTAAGAGGATAGAGATGAAAGTACGCGGTATTTTAAGCGGCGTTTTGATGGGCGCAGCAGTTCTGACCGGAACGTTTGCGACCACAGCATCAGCAGAAGAGAAGATCACCGTTGGCGCTCTGCGCTTTACTTCTCATGCCGCAAATTTTGTTGCATTTGAAAAAGGTTACTTCAAAGACGCAGGTCTGGACGTAGAATTCAAATTCTTCCAGGCGGCGCAGCCAATGGCGCTTGCGATTGCATCTGGCGACGTTGATTTTGGTCTTACCGCAATTTCTGGTGGCCTGATCAGCCTTGCAGACAAAGGTGCTGTGAAGGTGATTGGTGGGGCCCTGCAGGAAGAAGATGGCATTGATGGCCAGATGATCCTAGCTTCCAAAGCTGCGTATGATGCTGGCCTGAAAACGCCTGCAGACCTGAAGGGCAAAAGCTTTGGCGTGACCACTGCCGGTTCTTCCTTCCACTACATGGCGCATAAGATTGCTGACAAGGAAGGTTTTGACCGCAAGGACATCAAGATCCGCCCTCTACAGAAGGTTGGAGCTGTGATTGGTGCGCTTAAGAGTGGTCAGATCGATGCATGGTCCATCGTTCCGCACATTGCCAAAGGTCTGGCAAAGTCTCCTCAGGTGGAACTGATCGGCAAGGTGTCTGACTACGTGCCGAACTACCAGGTGACCACAGTTTTCACCTCCACAAAAAACACTAGTAACAATCCTGAGCTGGTTAAAACCTTCCTTGGCGCTTACTCCAAGGGCGCGGCTGACTTCAATGCGGCACTGGTTGATAAATCCGCAGGTGATGCTGCTGCAGAGGACATGGTGAAGCTCATTCACAAGTACGTTTATGCAGATCGTCCCTATGAGAAGGCTGCGCCTTCCATTCGCAATGGCGCAATGCGTCTTAATGAAGGTGCTGCCTTGAACATGGCGAGTGTTGAAGATCAGCTCAACTGGTTCAAGAGCGAAAAGCTTGTGCCAGCTGGCGTAACACTCGACAAGCTGGTTGACGCGAAGTTCGTCGAAACCTTCTAATCCAACACGGGTATTGGCCGTTATCGGGCAATACCCCTTCCCCATAATCCGGTTGGATTACATGCAAATTTCCATTGAAAATCTTAGGCACTCCTACGATTCTGTAGAGGTGCTCCAAGACATCAATCTGACTTTTGAGCCCGGCGAGATCGCTGTGATCATTGGTCCTTCGGGCTGTGGTAAGTCGACCCTCTTGCGCTTAATGGGTGGGCTTGAAGAACCAAGCCAAGGCGCTGCTTACATTACCGGGCAAGTGCCTGAGGGCTCTCTCAATCCCCTCACCTATATCTTTCAGGATTTCGCGCTGCTGCCATGGCGTACTGTGCAGGCAACATCTCTTTGGTGCTTGAGGATCACAAGCTGCCGAAGAAAGAGTGTGAAGCTATCATCACCGATGTGCTTGCACGCACCAACCTTTCTGAGTTTCATGATGCACTTCCTCGTCAGCTCTCTGGCGGGATGAAGCAGCGTGTGGCCATTGCACGAGCCCTTGCCGTACGCCCGGCCTTTCTACTGATGGACGAGCCGCTGTCAGCTCTGGATAGCCAGACACGAGAACTGCTGATGGATGATCTGGTAGATTTGTGGGCACGGGAAAAGTTCTCGGCTTGCTATGTGACACACAATCTAGCTGAAGCTGTGCGTCTCGGACACAAGGTGGTCGTGCTCTCGCGACGCCCCGGAAAGGTGCGTGAGGTGGTTCAGATTGGCATGCCACTGGAACAACGGCGCGAACGGGCAGCAGAGCTGGAAGATGTTCAGCAGCAACTCTGGCACATGATGCGCGAAGAAGCTCTGGCAGCCGACAGGGAGCTTGCTGATGTCTGATCAGATCAATCGCAGAAAAGTTCCGTTTCGCGGCGGTGGCTTCAAACCACGTCCTATCCGCTTTGTTGCGCCCTTTGTGTTTCTTGCGCTGGTGCTATTCTGGGAGTTTGGCTCCCGCAGTGGCTTGATCAGCAATCTGGTATTGCCAGCACCTTCTGAAGCTTTTCAAGCATTTATGGATCTCTATAACTCGGGCCTGCTTTGGAAGCATGTGAGCACCAGCCTTTACCGTCTGGTCTTTGGGTGGAGCATCGGAACAGCACTCGGCATTCTGGTTGGCTTGCTGATTGGGTTGTTTTCACTGGCACGAGCCAGCTTGCTGCCGCTCACATCAGCTTTCTTTCCTATTCCAAAGATCGCTTTGCTGCCACTCTTCATCATCTGGTTCGGCATTGGCGAGGGTTCTAAGGTCGCAACGATCCTGTTTGGCACCTTCTTCCCCACTGTTATCGCCACCTATGGCGGCGTTGATAATGTGGAGCGTGGGTTGATCCGTATGGGGCAGTCCTTTGGAATGAGCTGGCTTTCCATTGTCAGGAAGATCATCTTGCCAGGAGCCTTGCCAGCGATTCTTTCGGGCGCGCGCATTTCTGCCAGCATCGCTATCATCCTGTTGGTGGCCGCAGAAATGATCGGCGCTGAGTACGGCATTGGTGCTTATGTTCTGATGGCAGGATCTTTGTTTGCAACTGACCAACTTATCGTCGGTGTGGCTATGCTTTCCGTTCTGGGGCTCTGCGTGAGCTGGCTGATCGGAAAAGCTGAAAAGGCGTTGTTGAGCTGGCGGGGATAGCCACTAAAAGAACCTCGCTGGAGAAGACAGCGAGGTTTTACATGTTACTCAGCGCTCGTGTTGCACGCGTCTTTGAAGTGATGCTCGAACACACTCACCCAGCCGTTGTTGTAGCTTTCACGCATTGTCGAGCCGATTTCGCCGAGTTTCTCCCAGTCATGGTGGCTCAAGACCACTTTCGTCCCCTCACCATCCTTCTCAAAAGTTACGTCAACGCAGGTTGCCATACTCTCAGGATTGTTGATGTGCCATAGAATTGAAAGCGCTTTAGGTGGTTGAAAGAGCTTGATGGTGCCCCAGTCATGACGAGTACCGTCACTGGCAATTTCATAGAGCTTACCGCCTTCTTTTTGCTCGCAGAAAACATCTGGCAGTGCTCCGCCGCTCATTGCTGTGACTGAATGAGTTTGGGTCGGCCACCATTTGCTAAAGTCACCAGTGAAAACCTCAAATGCCTTTTCCGGGCTGCAGTCCACTTTGATCATTTTCACCACTGGCGTGATCATTCTCATCTCCTGTTGAGCGGCGATTTCATTGGTTTAGCCTATCCAATGCCTTTGCAAGCCATAGACTGCCTTAGATTTTCATCCGCAAATTGTCAAACTAGGCGGCCTTCTGCCAAAACTCAATGATGGCCTGCCCTTGTAGTTTGCCTCTATTGTTTCGCGGAAAACTAATCTGAAGGAAGATAATGGCGGGCCGAAAAAAGGCTTATTGCAGTCTTATCTCAGTCCTGATGCCATATCAGAAGAGGACAAGTCATGGTTTTGCGCATAAACGATACGATCCCCAATTTGACCGTTCCTACTGATCATGGAGAGATCAATCTACACGATTGGGTCGGTGACAGCTGGGCGATCATTTTCTCTCACCCCAAGGACTTCACCCCGGTTTGCACCACTGAGTTTGGCGCAGTTGCCCAGTTGGGTGACGAATGGGCCAAACGTAACACCAAGGTTCTTGGTGTTTCCGTTGACGGCGTTGAAGACCACAAAAAGTGGAAAGTCGACATTGAGGCCGTTGGTGGCAGCAGGCTGATTTTGCGATCGTTGCGGATGCGGGACTTGAGATGGCAAAGGCCTTCGACATGCTGCCTGCAGAGTACGTTCTGCCCGATGGTCGCACACCTGCAGATTCAGCAACCGTACGCTCTGTTTTCATCATCGGGCCTGACAAGCAGGTCAAGCTGATGATGACCTATCCGATGACAGTTGGCCGCAACTTCGCAGAAATCCTTCGTGCTTTGGATGGGCTTCAAATGTCCGCCAAAGGGGTTGCAACACCTGCTGACTGGGCAGTTGGTGAAGATGTCATCGTACCACCAGCCGTCACCACAGAAGATGCTGAGAATAAGTTTGGCGCTGTCAAAACCGTTCTGCCATATCTGAGGTATGTGAACGCTCCGAACTAAGCATTCAGTTTTGAGCTTAAAGAAAAGCCCCGTGGAGCAGAACTCCACGGGGCTTTGATTGTTCAGGTTTGCTTTACGCTTAGTCGACTTTGCGGACTGCGCCTTTTGCTGCGCTGGTTGTCATAGCAGCGTAGGCTTTCAGTGCCGTAGAGACCTTGCGGGTACGCTTTTCGGCTGGTTTCCAGGCGTCTTTGCCTTTGGCTTCCATTGCAGCACGGCGGGATGCAAGTTCTTCATCAGAAACGCGCATTTCGATCTTGCGGTTTGGAATGTCGATATCGATCATATCGCCCTCTTCCAACAGACCGATGTTGCCACCTTCTGCCGCTTCCGGAGATACGTGGCCGATGGATAGGCCAGAAGAACCACCGGAGAAGCGACCATCGGTGACCAGCGCACACGCTTTACCGAGGCCTTTGGACTTAAGGTAGCTGGTTGGGTACAGCATTTCCTGCATGCCCGGACCACCGCGTGGACCTTCGTAGCGGATGAGAACGATGTCGCCCTCTTTCACCTTGCCAGTCAGGATTGCGCTTACGGCTGAATCCTGAGATTCAAAGATGCGAGCTGGGCCGGAGAACTTGAGGATGCTCTCATCAACGCCTGCTGTTTTAACGATACAGCCGTCTTCAGCAAGGTTGCCGAAGAGAACAGCCAGGCCGCCGTCCTGAGAATAAGCGTGCTCTTTAGAGCGGATGACGCCGTTTTCGCGATCATCATCAACGCCTTCTTCATAGCGAGAGCTTTGAGAGAACGCCACCTGCGTTGGAACGCCGCCTGGCGCTGCGGAGAAGAACTCGCGAACGCTTGCGCTGTCGGTGCGTTTGATGTCCCAGCGCTCCAGCGCTTCTGCCATATCTTTCGCGTGGACGGACTTCACGGAGGTATCAATCAGACCTGCGCGGTCGAGTTCACCCAGAATGCCGAGGATACCACCTGCGCGGTGAACGTCTTCCATATGAACGTTTTCAACGGAAGGAGCGACTTTACAGAGGACTGGCACCTGACGGGACAGGCGATCGATGTCGTCCATGGTGAAGTCAATTTCACCTTCCTGTGCAGCAGCAAGCAGGTGCAGAACGGTGTTGGTGGAACCGCCCATGGCGATGTCCATTGTCATTGCGTTTTCAAAGGCTTTGAAGTTTGCAATGTTGCGCGGCAGAGCGTTTTCGTCGTTCTGTTCGTAGTAGCGCTTGGCCAGATCCACGATCAGATGACCTGCTTCGATGAACAGACGCTTACGGTCTGCGTGTGTTGCAAGCGTGGATCCGTTGCCCGGCAAGGACAGGCCCAGAGCTTCGGTCAGACAGTTCATGGAGTTTGCGGTGAACATGCCTGAACAGGACCCACAAGTCGGGCATGCGCTGCGCTCGATGCTCTGAACATCGCTGTCAGAAACACTGTCATCGGCTGCGGCGATCATTGCGTCGACAAGGTCAACTTTGCGTTTTTCACCGTTTGCGAGCGTTACTTTGCCCGCTTCCATCGGCCCACCGGACACAAACACGGTTGGGATGTTGAGGCGCAAAGACGCCATCAGCATGCCCGGAGTGATCTTATCACAGTTGGAAATACAGACCATGGCATCAGCACAGTGTGCGTTGACCATGTACTCAACAGAGTCGGCGATCAGTTCACGAGATGGCAGCGAGTAGAGCATGCCGTCGTGGCCCATCGCGATGCCGTCGTCGACTGCGATGGTGTTGAACTCTTTTGCGATGCCGCCGGCCTGTTCGATTTCACGAGCGACAAGCTGACCGAGGTCTTTCAAATGCACGTGGCCAGGCACGAACTGCGTGAAGGAGTTTACGACAGCAATAATCGGCTTGCCGAAGTCACCTTCCTTAACACCGGTTGCACGCCACAGACCTCTGGCGCCTGCCATGTTGCGGCCGTGTGTGGATGTGCGTGAACGATAGTTTGGCATTGAAAACCCCAATCTGGCGAAATGTTATCTACGCGTTGCGGTATAGTTAGTTTTATCGGACTAATTTGGCAACTTTTCTTCAGCTTACACCACTAAAGAGAAAAAGAGTACCCGCCGGTACGCCTCTCCCCTTCTGTTCGCTTGAGCATTTCTCGGGTGTCATCTGCCGGAGCCTCAAGTCTTCCTGTTTTTAGAAGCGGTTAAAGGCAAAACTGGAGAGATCGTGCCCCGCCGGTTTTCCTGTGAGCACATCTGCCATAAGCCGCCCTATGGATGGACCAATTCCAAATCCGTGACCAGAAAAGCCCGTTACAATGTGCAGGTTTTCCTGAGCAGGTGCCCGGTCGATGACGGGCAGGAAGTCCGGCATTGCATCAATGAGGCCACCCCAAGCTGATTGGAGTTTGGTTCCTTTGAGCTGCGGAAAACGGTCTGCGAGGGCATGTGTCAGTACATTAAGTTCCTTTAGGTCCGGCAGGGAATTCAAGACACGCATGGCTTCAAATGGTGTTGTGTCTGCTCCGGTCCAACGGCGCTTTTGCATCCAGGAGTCCGGATAGTTCTTCGGCGACCATGGCTTGATGCTGGTTCCTTTCAGGTTCTCCGCCATGTTGGGTAGCCACTGTTTCAGAAAGCGGAAGGAATCCAAGCCGATGTGGTGGGTCTGGTTGTTTTTCAGAGCCAGCGTATAACCACCATCCTGGCGGCGACGCATGGCGAAGGTGTTATCAGAGGCGTTGGCCGGGAAAACATCGGGAACCGCTTCTGTTGCAGCAACAGTCAGCTCTACGGAGAGCTGTGGAAGCTTAATACCTGCGTTGGCTGCAAACAGAGAGGACCAGGCGCCTCCTGCCAACATCACCTGTCCTGCTTTGATCTCACCTTGCTCTGTTACCGCACCAACAACCTTGCCACCGGACTTCACCAGCGTGCGGACTGCAGTGTTTTCGCAGATGACAGCTCCGAGGCGCTGCGCGGCTTTGGCGATGCCAAGGGTCGCTTGTCCGGGTTCAGCCCGGCCATCGCTGGCGGTGTGCATTCCGCCAATCCAGCGGCCTTCTTTCCCTTTGATATCTTCGTGGACCTGTGCTCTTGAAATCATGCAGGTATCGAGATCGTACTTCCTGCCCAGCTCAACGAATTTCTCGAAGTTTTCCAGATCCTCATGTTTTTCAGCAAGGTAATAGACGCCCGTTGCGCTGTAGCCCAGATCTTCACCGGTCTCTTTGCTCAGCTGCGCCCAGAGGCGACGCGCTTCGATGGAAAGAGGAATTTCAGGCTCATCCCGGCCTTGCTGGCGGATCCAACCCCAGTTGCGGCTGGACTGTTCACCCGCTACGCGGCCCTTTTCGCAGAGAGTGACACTGACGCCTTTCTTCGCGAGATAGTAGGCCGTGCAAACGCCAATGATGCCTCCACCGATGATAAGCACGTCGGTTTCCTGCGGCTGCTCATCATGGAACTGCTGCGGTGTCTTTTCTGAATAAATCACGTCACTAACTCAAGAAACTTAGATAAACGGTCCGAGCTCGATCTTGGAGCCATCGGAGAAACGGGAGTAGCGGAAGCGGGTTAGGTCATATCCTGCTGGTTTGCCCATCAACATATCCGCCATGACGCGGCCAGCTGCGGGTCCGATGCCGAAGCCATGGCCAGAGAAGCCGGTTGCGATGAAGACGCCTTGTTGCGTGGGCACTTCATCCATGATTGGGACAAAGTCGGGCATAGCATCGATCATTCCGGCCCAACTTTCTTCCAACTGGAGATCTTTGAGCTGCGGGAAGCGATCGACCAGACGTTCCTGAATACGCTTCAAAGCTCTTGGGCTAGGATCGGGGTTCAGGACGCGGCATGTCTCAAACGGAGTAACTTCATCTCCTGTCCAGCGCCGCTTGTGGCTCCAGGCATCAGGATAGTTCTTTGGCGCGTTCATGCCAAAGGTAATGCCTTTGAAAGATGCTTTGATTGCCGGAAGCCATTTGAAGAGGTGGCGGAAAGAATCCTTACCGATGTAGTGATCATGGATGTCACTCACTGCAAGGGTATAGCCGCCATCTACTCTTTTGCGGAACGCAAATGTGCCGTCTGCTGCATCCCCATTGAAGAGGTCAGGCGCTGCTTTGGTCGCTGCCACAGTTGCACGTACGCACAGCTGCGGCATGGACACACCGAGGTTTTGCGCGAAGAGTGATGACCATGCACCGGCTGCAATCAACACGCGGTCTGCTTTGATCATTCCTTTCTCCGTCACAGCACCAGTCAGCTTGCCGCCTTCAAACTCCAGTGTTCTGACTGCGCAGTCCTCAACGATAACAGCACCATTCCGCTCGGCAGCCCGCCCGATGGCAGGTACGGCGACCCATGGCTCGGCACGACCATCACTTGGGGTGACCATACCGCCGACCCATTTGCCAGGTTTGCCCGGAATTTCAGCGTAGATTTCGTCTTTGCTCAGCAACCGCGTATCGAGCTGGTGCTGTTTGGCGAGTTCCAGAAAACTCTCATAGCCTTTGAGGTCTTCTTCTTTCTCAGCCAGATAGTAAACACCATGCTGGCGGAAGCGAGATCCTCGCCAGTTTCCTTCATCAGTTGCTGCCAGAGCCGATTGCTTTCCATGGAAATAGGGAGCTCAGCAGCATCCCTGCCCTGTTGGCGCACCCAACCCCAGTTTCGGCTGGACTGCTCGCCAGCAACGCGACCTTTTTCGCAGAGGGTCACGTTCACACCCTTTTGTGCCAGCCAGTAGCTGTGCAGGTGCCGATAACGCCGCCGCCAATGATCAGAACATCCGTCTGTTCAGGAAGCTTGCCAAAAAATTGCTGCGGGGTGGAGCTGGTATAGGTCGCCATGAAGGTCTCGAGGAATCAGATCTGTAATTACAATCTGACGAACTTAGCAGGACTAAGATATCACTGCACGAGCGCGTGCCTAAGCACTTAGTCGACCTTTGGATTAGACCTTATAGGTAGGTTTTGTCTTCAAAGACAAAAAGCTGGCCTGAGAGTTAAACGCTCTCAGGCCATAAAACTTAACGCGGAGCCATGCGGATCGCGCCATCCAGACGGATGTTTCGCCGTTCAGCATTGGGTTGGTGCAGATTGCTTCAACCAGCTGTGCGTATTCATCACCACGACCCAGACGGATGGGAATGGAACCTGCTGACCGAGAGAATCCTGCACTTCCTGAGAAAGACCGCGCAGCATTGGGGTTTCAAAGATACCCGGTGCAATGGTCATAACACGGATGCCGGATTTGGACAGGTCACGTGCAACAGGCAGTGTCAGAGCTGCAATGCCACCTTTGGACGCTGCATAGGCTGCCTGACCGATCTGACCGTCAAACGCTGCGACAGATGCGGTTGAGATGACCACACCGCGCTCACCATCTTCTGTAAGCGGGTCAAGGTTTGCCATGCGTGTTGCAGCAAACGATGTACAGCGGAACGTGCCAACAAGGTTCACGTTGATCACCGTCTGGAACATGTCCATTGGGTGCGGTTCACCACGAGACGTGGTTTTGGCAACTGGTGCGATACCTGCGCAGTTGACGAGGATGCGCGTTGGGCCGTGCGCTGCTTCAGCTGCATCCAGACCTGCTTTCACGCTGTCATCGCTGGTGACGTCAACTTTTACAAACTGAGCACCGATTTCCTGTGCAAGCGCATTACCAGCTTCTTCGTTCACGTCAAAAAGAGTTACTTTCACGCCGTGGCTGGCCAATTTCCGTGCGGTTGCCGCGCCAAGACCTGATGAGCCGCCAGTTACTACGGCTGCAATTTCATTGTTAAGTTGCATGGAATCCCATCCCGATTCATTTTGTTTGCCCCGCGTCTTTCAAAGCTCCCGCCAAAATTCTTTGAAAGCTGCAAAATGCTGTTATGCGGGTCGCAAGAGAAAATCATTCTCATGCCAAAGCCACAAGGTCTACTTTTCCGGTGATTCCTGCAACACACTCGGACTTTAAATCTAGCATATTTCCCTTATACCTTGTCGTAGGGCCATGGAATAAGTCGCTCCATCCGTCAGGAACCGGGTGCCCTGCACTTTGTTAGCGGCCTCCAGCTTAGCCGCACGGTTGACGGCATCGCCGATCACTGTGAACTCCAGACGATCCCGCACCCCGACGATACCGACACTCACAGGGCCTGCCGCGACACCAACACCGATTTCAAACTTCATTGGCCAGCCGGCCGCTTCCAGATCAGCGCTTTCCTCTTCCAGAATATGGGCCAGTTCAACACCTGCACGCAATGCATCGGCAGCGTAAGTTTCGGTATCGGAGACAGCGCCAAAGGTGGCGAGAATACCGTCACCAAGAAACTTATCGATCTTGCCTCCCTCTCCCAAAATCGCCTTGGCCGCCTTCTTTTGGTAGAGGCTGAGCACGCGCATCGTGGTTTCTGGCGGGAGCTTTGCAGCGGTTTTGGTGAAGGATCTGATGTCGACCAGCAAGACGGCCACATCTCTGATTTCGCCAGTCCCAGCTTTGAGCCTGCTTTCAGATTCCACAATGGAACTGGCCACTTCCGGGGTGAAGAAGCGGCTCAGATCTTTCACCGCATTCTTCTGACGAATTGCGGAGAAGAAGGTTCGGCGAGCTCGGAAGATCGACAGAGCCAGCAACGCCGTCACTGAGAGGATGATGATCAGCTTGTCCAGCTCAGCACCAATCAGCACGGCTTCACCAGTTAGATACTCGATGTAATTGCGAGTTATTAGCGTGGAACCGCCTTGATATGTGAGGGCATAGAATACCAGTCCCAGCCACCCCAAAGCACCGAAAACACCGGTGAGGATCACGTATCTTGGATCAAAACGTAATGCTCTCAAGGCGATGAAGAGGAACAGGTACATCAAGGTTGGGGCCTTGAGGTAGAAGGTCGGGTGCTGGGCGTATTGGATATGGAAGGAGAAGATCAGCCCAACCAGAAGCGCCACGTCTGCCATAATGGAAAGGACCAGATACCAGACCGGCAGTATGGTTTTGAAGGAGACGTAAATTCGGATGAGCGTAAAAACTAGATAGCAGGAAAAGGCGATGGGGACAAAGTTGAAGCCCATTGTGCCTTCTGCGCGCGGGGCAAGCGCATAGAGGATCGCAAAGAAGATAATTACGCCAAGCTGGACGATACCAATGAGGCGTTCGGAGGCAGCTTCCTGACGGGCAACTTCGCGGCGGACACGCAGTGGGAGATCCCCTTCCGGGGCTTTGGGACCCAAGACGCCGCGTTTGATCTGCTGGTAGAGGGAGGGTTCAGCTTTTTTCTGGTAGGAAATGCCGTGGAATTTCTCGCTCAAGTCCACATTCGTTTTTTTGTCAGATCCGCGTTTTTTTGAGGGATCGGAGTTTTCTGGACCACTTCCAACTGCCACACTTTTCTCCCGTCACGCCATTTTGTTGGCGTTGCTGGTTTGCTCGCGAATTCATCAGATCAACAGCGAGCGACGGGTGCGTGAACTTTATGGTTTGAAGACCATCCCCTCAGAAGCCACGATAGCTCGTGGATGCATCTGTTGAGCGGCCAGACCGATTTCGTCCAGTTCATCATCCGTGCGCCGCGGATCGTGATGAAAGATCACGGGCGTTTTCACGTTGGCGCGCTGGCATATTCCGACCACATGCTCCCATGTGGAATGTCCCCAACCCTTATATTTAGGGTATTCAGCTGAGGTGTACATCCCATCCTGGATCACAACATCAGCATCACGGATAAAATCTAGGACAGCAGCGTCGTGATGAGCGCTCCCCATTTCGTGATCTGTGATGATGCACATAGCCTTACCATTGTACTCCATCCGGTAGCCACAGGCTCCGCCCGGATGGTTTAGCGCAACTGTTTTGATTATCAGGCCATTGTCTTTCTTCAGGGTGTCACCTGCATTGAAACTTTTAAAGGAAACTGCAGATAACGTGTTGGCTCCTACCGGGAAAATTGGGGGGGACATGATCCGGCAAATGATATCCTTCAGGTCACAGGGATCGCTGAAATGGCCTGCCGTCAGCCGGATGCGGAAGTTTGGATCGTAGGCAGGCTCGAAGAAGGGCAGACCACAGATATGGTCAAGATGTGTGTGCGTAAAGAGAAGGTCGATGTCGCGATGTGGGCCTCTCATCATTTCCTTGCCCAAATTGCGTGCACCAGACCCACAGTCGACCATCAACAGAACGTCCCCCGCCCGTATTTCAAAGCAGGTTGTTTCTCCGCCGTATCTAAGAGTTTCGGGACCAGCAGCAGCTGTTGAACCGCGAACACCCCAAATTTTAAGAGAAAACTCGTTCAAGTAATCTGGCCTTTCAAGTGGACGCAGGCCGAGCCTGCGCTAGTTCTCTGGTCGTCTTTTCCAATCGCAATGCCAACACACGCATGATTTCCAACGAGACTTTCGGGAACTCCGCGATGAGTTTCAGAAAGTCATCCTTAGATATTGCGAGGATATGTGTTGTTCCAACTGACTGCAGCGTGGCAGTTCTTGGTACATCACACAAAATCGCAATCTCACCAATGATGGCATATTGTCCGACCCGCGCAACCTCATTTTCATCAACAAACACAGCAACTTCACCAGAAAGGACAACAAATGCGCTGTCGCCATCATCTCCCTGATGGCACAAATGTTCCCCGTCCTGAAACTCCATACGATCACTAATGAACGCAAGGAGACGAAGTTTGCTCGGTTCCAGTCCTTCAAAGAGAGGGACGCGGCTCAAAGCTTGGACTTCAGCATCAATAGTCACATTTCCCTCCCAATAACTTGATGAGCATAGCTGAACTCAATCCAGCAATCTGTGTTACAGCTCACACCATCTCGCCTTTGTTTCACCATAGTTCCCAAGACTATCTCTCGATAACCCTCCCATTTTCTAGGTGAACCGCCGTTTCAAACTCCTCAGCGACGGTCTCATTACTTACTCCAAACATGAAAATTTTATCTGACATCAGCTTTTTAAGGTCTGTGCGCAGCTCTTTGTCGGTCGCACTGGCACTGTTTGCTGTCTCGTCCAGAATATATATATGAGCGTTTTTCAACAATGCGCGGACCAGACATATCAACCTGCGCTGGTGTGAGGACAGCTTCGCACCGGCCACGCCCACGTGATAATCAAACGCGGCACGACGGATCGGGACGATGAGATCGCGTTCGCGCACCAGTTCCTGCAGAACCTGTTGGATTTTCTGGCGTGCATCTCGGCGGTCCAACCTTGCATGACCAAAGACCAGATTGTCTTCAATGCTGAGCGTAGTCAGGTATGTCTCTGGATCAAAGAACTCAAAGCGCTCGTTGTCCTTACCAACACTCTCAATAAACTGAGCACGGGCGGCGACGATCTTGTCTCGCATCTCATCATCCAAAACACCAAGACGGTGCTTGGCGGGGATGAGTTTGAGAGCAAGGGCGATGAGGCGCGCTCTATCGACATCCTTCAGTCTACGACGCTGGCCACCTTTCTGTTCATTCACAATACGACCAAATTCTGGCAGATCTTCGCGGCTGATGAAGGAGTATCTGTTTAACAGGTCACTATCTGCACTAACATCTGCAAACAGTTCCACCATGGTCGTTGCGATTTTGAGCCCGATGTCGCTCAGAAGCACATCAAAACCGGTTTGCTTGAGGAAGGCTGAGATCTGCGGATCGGTCGGGACGTGTTCGATGGTCATGAAGTGTTCTTTGGGGCTGGCAAAGAAAAGGTTTTGCGCCAGATTGGCGGACATGTTGAACTTTTCCGGATCCCAGAACTCAACCAGGTTTTGTAGTCGCGCATCGCCCTTAATCTTCTCGCAGAACGCTTTGCGTGCGGCGAGCAGGTTTGGCACCAGTTCGCAGTTCACTTCCTCGCAGTACCGCTGATCGATGACCGTCTCTACACCCAGAAGATAGAGATCTCGCGAGAAACCTGCGACTTTACAGAGTTCGAGGGCTCTTTCTTCCAGCTCCTGCATGGAGCTGGCGTTTGCCTGCTCAAAGTCTTCCCAGCGCGCCTTGAGATCGAAGAAGGGATTGAGCGTCATCTCCGCTTCCCGCAGCTGACGCTGGCGCTTCTTCAGGTCACTTCCTTCATAATCAATGGTTTCTTGCGGTCTGTGGCGCAGGCCGTAAAACAGGTTGTCGCGAATGGTTCCGGTCCAGACATGAAGGTGCCCGCCTACGTAGCGATTTGCCGGCCCAGCGTGGATTCCGACAGGTTCTCAAAACTGGTTTGATTGACACTGACCGAGCCAGAGGTTGGACTGAGCAAGCCCGCTGCCATTTGCAGCAGCTCGGCCCGTCCTGACCCATCTATGCCTGTGACAGCCAGAGGTTTACCCGGTTCAACAATAAGTGAAACGCCATGCACCTCCTGACCTGTCCCTGCACCTGAAAGGCCAAGTTTATCGAGCGTGAGCGGGCCGGAAAGCGGTAGCGTTTCGTCTTCCAAGAGGCGTTGCTTGTCGTACAGATCTGGTGGATCGAAGTTCTCAACGACGGTCTGGTATTTGACCGAAACGTCTGCGGTCATTTGATAGTACGCTAGCAGCTCTTTCCATGGGCCCGCCAGATCTTTGTAGGCTGCAATCACCGCGATAAGCGCACCAATGCTGAGTTGACCTTTGATGACCAGATAACCGCCGATGAAGTAGAAGAAGAACGGCGTCAGCTGGTTCATGAAGTTATTGACGAACTTGATGAAATACTTGCGATTGTAGATATCGAAGCGAATGCGGAAGTTGCGGTAGAGCCTGTCGGAAAGGTCTGCAGAATGCCACGCCGAGGTGTCGTTGCTATGGATCTCTGAAATGCCAGAGATGCTCTCCCCAACCTTGTCTGCAATCACGCGCACATTCTTCACGCGCTGGCGAGACAGGCGCACGACCTTTTGCTGCAATTTGGGAATGATGTAGCCCTGCACCGGATAGAGCGAAATAGCGGCCAGACCAAGCAGCGGATCCTGCATGAAAATGAAGCCAACCTGCACCACCAACATGCCGCCCTGATAGGCTGGCAGAGCGAAGGCCTCGCCAACAAAACCACCTACATCCTCGACCTCAGCGGTAATCATTGGTATGATCTCGCCGGAGCTGACCTTCTTAAAGTGAGGCAGGCGGAAGCGGAGTACGCGCTGAAACAGCTCAAACCGCAACTGGCGTAGCATCCTCTCGCCCAATCTACCCTTGTAGATGTTGAGGTAGAGTTTGATGCAGTTGCTAACGACAACAAGAACCAAGAACAAAATACACAGCACCGCCAGGTACTCGATTTGCCCGAGTTGGACACCCCAAAACTCTACCGGGAAATTGCTACCCTGAATTGCTTCATTGGTAATTGTCTTAGGCAGATCCAGCAGGATGTAACTGACCGGATAGGACAATAAGGTGACTAGAAGAATCGCCACTTGATAGCGGGCCGAGTTCTTCCAGATGAATTGGAAAAGCGATTTTTCCATGTCCACTCCGATTAAGCTCAGGCCAGGCTAACCCAAACTGAGGCGATGCGATCTACACTTCAACTGACGCAGGGGAACTTTACGCTTCAAGATCTTAAAAAAACGGCACAAAACCCTCCTCATCCCTTGGATTTTGGGGTTCAGTTCTGACGCTATCAGCGGATGGACTGGTTTTGCTGTTGTCTGGTGGTCCTCCCCCACTTCTATGATCTGACGCTGAGGTTTGTGCGCAGCAGATGGAATAAGAAGCGCATGACGGTAATGACGCCAAAAATTCTGATTTACAGCCACGACACCTTTGGCCTTGGCCACCTGCGGCGATGCCGGACAATCGCTCAATCTCTGGTTGGTTCCTTTCCGGAAATGTCCGTCCTCATCCTTTCCGGCTCCCCTATAATTGGTAGTTTTGAGTTCCGCTCCCGCGTTGATTTCGTCCGCATACCCGGTGTGATCAAGCTGCGTAGCGGGGAGTACACCTCCCTGTCGCTGCAGCTGGACATCAACGAGACGATCGCAATTCGCTCATCGATCATCGAGCACACTGCGAAGGTGTTTAAGCCGGATATCTTCATTGTCGACAAAGAGCCTCTTGGGCTGCGCAGTGAGGTTCTGCCTACGCTTCAGTACCTGAAAGGGCAGAAGACGCGCTTGGTGCTGGGCCTTCGCGATGTGATGGATGATCCGTTGGTGCTGAAAGAAGAATGGCTGCGCAAGCGGGCCTACCCTGCCCTCAATGATCTTTATGACGAGATCTGGGTTTACGGCCCCTCCGTGATGAACAACCCGCTGGATGGACTTGGCTTTGACCAGTCTGTGATGCAAAAGACGCTGTTTACCGGCTATCTGCGCCGGTCAATGCCAAGTTCAGCTCAGGATTTCACAGCCCCGTTTGATGGTGCCCCTTATGTGTTGGTGACGCCCGGTGGCGGCGGAGATGGCGTTGAGCTGGTGGACTGGGTGATGCGTGCTTATGAAGCACGGTTGCGACCACTCTTCCCGGCCCTCATTGTGCTCGGCCCATTCATGAGCAAGGCGGATGTGGAGGCCTTTACAACTCGTGCCTCGCATCTTCGCGATGTTGAGATCCTGCGCTTTACGCCAGAGATTGAGCCATACATGGCCAATGCGACGGCTGTGATCGGCATGGGTGGGTACAACACCTTTTGTGAGGTTCTTTCCTTCGACAATCCAGCCTTGCTGGTGCCACGTGTTGTGCCACGCAGAGAACAAGCCATTCGTGCTGAGCAGGCCCAGCGACTTGGACTTGCGCAGATGCTGCCCATCGACTCCTACCCCAGTGTGGAACTGATGGTAAAGGCGCTCGCCAATCTTCCGTTTATTGCCCCACCTTCTCACGCCCATTCAGAGAACTATTTGGGCGGGCTTGATGTGATCAATCTCAGAACCGCTGAAATTCTTGGCATGAGTGATCAGGCCTTGATGCAAAGATTGAATGTTTCTGCTGATCCTAAACTGACTTGCAAGACGGGGTAGCGATGGAGAGTGGTCGTATTGCAGTTGTGGTCAAAGGGTATCCGCGTCTTTCTGAAACGTTCATTGCGCAAGAAATCTATGGCTTGCAGGAGCGAGGTGTCGAGCAGCTCATTGTCGCCTTACGTCACCCGTATGATCCTTATGTACATGACGTACATAAGAAGATTACGGCAGGTGTGCTCTATCTGACTGAGTATCTGAAAGACGACCCTCCACGTGTGAAGCGAGCCTTAGATTGGGCGAAGAGGCAGCCGACTTATGCTGCGGCCAGAGCTTGCTTTGAGAATGACCTGAAGCACAAGAGGAATGCTGAGCGGTTTCGCCGTTGGGGGCAAGCTTGCGTGATGGCTCATGAGTTGCCCGCTGACGTTATCTGGATACACACGCATTACCTCCATAGCCCCTGCACTGTCGCACGCTACGCAGCCATGCTTTCTGGTCGCAAGTGGTCGTTTTCCGCCCATGCGAAGGACATCTGGACCACGGAGCGGTGGGAGCTTGAGACAAAGCTGGCAGATGCCGATTGGGGGGTGACTTGCACCAAAGCCAACCTTGCTTATCTGCAATCTCTTTGCGCGGAGCCTGACAAGATCAGCCTTGTTTATCATGGTCTAGATTTTTGCGGATTTCCTGAGGCTCCGCGTCCTGCCACCCTGCGAGACGGAACAGGAAAAGACAGTGTTCAGATCATTTCCGTGGGGCGTCTGGTGGACAAGAAGGGCTACGATACCTTGCTGCGTGCATTCAGTGAACTGTCCAAAGAGTTGAACTGGCACTTCACGCATATTGGTGGAGGTGAGTTGTCTCAATCTTTAGAAGACCTTGGCAAGCACCTTGGTTTGGAAGACCGGATTTCATGGCTCGGGCCGCAACCACGGGCGCGGGTTTTGGACGAGATGCAACAAGCAGACATTTTTGCTCTGGCTTGCCGTGTCTCCAAATCAGGAGATCGGGACGGATTACCCAATGTGGTGATGGAAGCACAAGCCATGTCGCTGCCTTGTATCTCGACTGAGGTGTCAGCCCTGCCTGAAATCATTGAGAACGGGGAAACCGGAGTGTTGTGCCCTCCAGAAGATGTGTCCTCCCTTTCGGAAGCACTCCACTCACTGATTACACAACCCGCAGAGCGCGATCGCCTTGGAAGTAACGCATTTCGCAGTGTGCATGAGCGTTTCAGTGCCTCGCCCGGTCTGGATTTTCTGGAAGAACAGTTTTCAAGAAGCCTGGAGCCTTGCTCATGAAAGTTGCTTTTACCGCTCCCATGAAACCAATCGACCATCCTGTGCCGTCAGGGGATCGGACCATGGGTCGTCTGATTGTGCGGGCATTGCAGCTGGCAGGGCATGAAGTAGATGTGGCGTCTACCTTCCGCAGTTGGAGGGCAGAGGGCGGTGAAGATGTTACGCGGGAAGTGAAAGAGCTTGCGATCACCGAAGCCAAGGCAATCGCGGAACGCTGGATTGAGCGTGGTGACGTGCCGGATGTGTTCCTCACTTATCATCTCTATCACAAAGCCCCAGACTGGATTGGTCCTTACCTTTGCGCCAAGTTCAACATTCCTTACGTGGTGGTAGAGGCAAGCCGCGCGCCAAAGCGGCAGGCAGGCAACTGGGCCCTCGGGTTCAATGCCGCTGATGCCGCCCTAGCGCAGGCAAACCAAGTTGTTGCGCTCACCAATGCAGATGCTCAATGCCTGAAAGAAGTGTTGAATGATGATGTTCTGACGGTACTTCCTCCCTTTCTGGAGACTGCGAAATTCGAAGTCAGCCACAGCGTTACCAAAGGGTCTGCGGACGGGAAGATACGCTTGCTCTGTGCTGGCATGATGCGTGAGGGGGATAAGCAGTTTTCTTACATGGTGCTTGCAGCTGCACTGAAACAGATTGCGGATCTGCCATGGCGCCTGACAATCGCTGGAGATGGCCCTGCCCGCGGTGAGATTGAGCCTTTGTTTGATCCGGAACGCACTGAGTTTGTTGGTTTGATCCCATGGCAGGAAATGCCACGGCTTTATCGCTCTCACGACGTGTTCGTCTGGCCCGCTATTCGTGAAGCCTTTGGATTTGTGTTTCTGGAAGCCCAGTCCTGCGGACTGCCTGTTGTTGGTGGTCGCGTGTTTGGGGTTCCTGACATTGTTGAGGAAGGCACCAGCGGTCTGCTTTCGGATGAAGGGGATGCCTCAGCATTGGCACAGAACCTGATGTCTCTCATCAAAAACCCGCATAAACGTGAGAACATGGGTCTTGCCGCCATAGAGAACATTCACAAGAACCACAGTCTGGAAGCTGGTGCCAGAGGGTTGGATAAAGTTCTCCATGCGGCCCTTGAGCATCACCAGTTTAAGCGGAGAGTGCACGGAGGCCGATGATGAAAGCCTTCATCCATGTTCAGCATCTACTTGGCTCCGGCCATATTGTGAGGGCTGTTGCGCTGGCGAAAGCGCTGGTCCGGCAGGGCATTGCCGTGACACTCGCTACCGGCAACCGCATTCCTGCAACACTGGACTGTGGTGGACTGTCTGTGGTGCAGTTGCCTGCAGTTCGTGCGGCCAGTGCCAAGTTTGATGTGCTGCTGGACGAGCATGACAATCCAATCGATGAAGCATGGTGGGAGAAGCGTATTGCGGCAACACTATCAGCCTTTTCCTCTGAGCATTTTGATCTGCTGATCACTGAGACCTACCCGTTTGGAAGGCGTATGTTTGCTGCCGAAATGACCCGGCTTTTGGAGTGTGCTGGCACCAAGTCGTCTCCGCCGTGGGTGGTCTGTTCCGTGCGCGATATTCTGGTGCGCAAGGATGAGGCCTGGAAGGAAGAGTGGATGGCCTCGCAGGCCACGGCCTTTTACGACCGCATTCTTGTCCACTCAGACCCGCAGCTCATCACACTGGGCGACAGCTTCCCCTTTGCTTATCGGGTCAGTTCGCATGTTCGGTACACAGGTTACATTAGCGATGATCGCTCAACAGAGGCGACCTCAGCGGATGGGACTGATGAGGTGATCGTTTCCTGCGGCGGCGGCGCTGTGGGCTCTGCTTTGCTGCGGGCTGCGCTTTCAGCTCCCAACCACATGCCTCCGAACAAAACACCCAAATGGCGGGTGCTGGTGGGGCATGACATTTCCGAGGCAGAATTTCAGCAGCTTTCGCGGCATTCGTCCTCTGAGCTGATTATTGAGCGGGCGCGTAAGGACTTCCCTGCTCTTTTGAAGAACGCCAAACTCTCCATTTCGCAAGCTGGCTACAACACGGTGGTCGATATCCTGCGTGCAGGCATTCCATCGGTGCTGGTGCCCTTTGCGCAGGAAGCGGAGACGGAACAGACACAGCGGGCTATCAGCCTGATGAAACACCGTAGAGCAGTGGCCGTGCCAGAGAAGGTTCTCAGTCCCAACACGCTTGCGCAGGCGGCTCAAAAAGCGCTTGGACTTCCCGCCCCTGATTTGCATGTGGCACTGAATGGCGCGGAGATTTCGGCGCAGATACTCGCTGCTGATCTTGGTATGGAGACGGCTTTGGACAGTACTGTAGGGATCATCTGGGAAAGGAACGTTTCTCGTGACCTCTAGCCCTGCTGCAGTTGTTGTTTCCGCCCCATCAAAGGACAAAGCCACAGATAGGGATCAGGAGTATTTTGAGCAGGCACTCACTCAACATCTGGATTGGTTTGCAGAGCGTGGGCGCCCTATCAGGTTCTGGTGGCGCGATGATGATGCAGTTTCTCCTACGCCCGAACTGGACGAGTTGATTGGCTTTTCTGAGCGGTTCGATGTTCCGCTTTCGCTTGCAGTTATCCCTAAGTTTGCGACAGAGACTTTGGCTCAGCGGCTTACAAGCACACACACCGTTCAGGTTCTTCATCACGGTTGGCAGCATAAGAACTATCAGGATAAATCTCGCGGTGAGAAAGCCAGTGAGTTTGGATGGCGGCGGACTGCTTTGGAAATGGAGAAGGAACTTTTGGAAGGTAAAGAGGTCCTGCAAAGTTTGTTTGCTGAGCGCTATGTACCGCTGTTTGTTCCGCCATGGAACCGCATTGCTCCGCGTGCTGTGCAACTGTTGCAGCAACAAGGTGATTATGGCCTCTCGGCGTTCACATGGATCAACCATTTCCGATTGCCACGCCTGCAAAGCCACGTAGACATCATTAAATGGAAAAAGAACGAGCGTTTTATTGGTTGGAACGCAGCACGGAAGCGGTTGGACCTTCAACTCTGCCGTCGGCAAACCAATGCGAGTGAGCCCATCGGGTTGCTGACCCACCATCTGGATCATGGCGAAGGGTGCTCTGAGTTTTTGGAGGCATTTTTCAAGATAACCTCTGCCCACCCTGCTGCTGTTTGGCTCAGTTCTCAGGAGTTGCTCGAAGAGGCTAAGCGTGACTTCAGCCAGTCGAGCGGACAGGTTTAACGAGGCGGAGCTTCCAGCCGACGTTCTTTGAGCGGGAGTTCAATTCCAAATCATCCAGCACTTGCCAGTGCGTGGCCTTGTCTGTTTCAGCCCAGACCTTTTGGAGTGATTTGTGCGCCCCGGACTTTTCGCGGGCGGGTGTGTACATGGAGATTGCGATGACACCGTCAGGCTCCAAAAACTCAGCATATCGTTTGAGCTGCTGCTCCGGGTCCTCGCAGAAATAAAGTACTTCATTGAAGATGATCGCTGTAAACGTCTGTCCGGATTTAGGAGAGAAACTCTCCAGATCAGATTGAACTAGCTGCGCCTCATCCGGGTTCACTTCGGCTTTGCTCAATGCGGTTTCAGAAAGGTCGACGCCACAATAGTGCTGCAGACCTGAAGCTTTGAGATAGTGATACAAGATTGCTTCACCGCAGCCCACGTCCAGTACGTTTCGGCTCGCCTCAGTCTGGCTCAGCCATGCGGAGAGAATGCCGTAGCGGGCAGCTTCTTTGATGTCATTGAGAAAATGCCAGCGGCCTTCTTTGTACTGGCGGTCCCAGTCCTCTGATTGCTCTTCCATGACACCCGAGGCTCCAGCTACTTGTATGGGTCCGCTGCGTCGCGCAGCCCATCTCCCATGAAGTTAAATGCAAGCACCACGATGATGATTGGAATAACCGGTGCCATCAACCACGGATATATGGTGACCACCGAGATGTTCTGGGCTTCATTGAGGAGCACCCCCCACGAAACGGCAGGTCGCCTGAGGCCAAGGTTGAGGAAAGACAGTGCTGTTTCCCCCAATATCATGGCGGGAACAGAGAGAGTTGCTGAGGCGACCAGATGGCTGGTGAAGCCGGGGAGCAAGTGTTTGACGATGATGCGGCTTGGGCTGGCGCCCATGAGAGCTGCTGCTTTGGCATACTCCTCTTCCCGCAAGGAGAGCAGTTTGGATCTGACTGCACGGGCCAGCCCCGGCCAATCCAGCAGCCCCAAGATGACCGTCAGGCCGAAGTAGATCCAGACGGGCGACCACGTGATAGGCAAAGCCGCAGATAGAGCCATCCAGAGGGGTAGCTCGGGGAGTGATCGCATGATCTCGATGACACGTTGGATGGAGCTGTCGATCCAACCACCAAAGAACCCAGCAAGGCCGCCTAGCAACACTCCCAGTACCATCGATATGCTTACGCCAACAAGGCCGATGGTGAGAGATAAGCGTGCTCCGTAGACAAGGCCGGAGTACTGATCCCTCCCCAGCCTGTCTGTACCAGCGATGAAGAGAGTGCCGTCTTTTGCAGGGCAAACAACGTGGAACTTAGCAGGGAACAGGCCCCAGAATTTGTAAGGTTCTCCCTCACAAAAAAAGCGGAGTTTCTGCACTTTGGTGGTGTCAGTTTCGTAAATCCACTTCAGGTTCTCAAGATCGACGGAAGGGTTTAGCCCGTAAACGAAGGGACCGACAAGTTTGCCTTCGTGGAACAGATGGATGGCCTGAGGTGGTGCGAAGAGGAAGTCTACGTTTCGTTTGGCAACGGGGTACGGTGCAATGATTTCAGCAAATGGCACGCAGAGATAGAAGAAGAAGAGCACGATGCTGACGCGACAGCCAGCTTGTGTTTGCGGAACTTCCACCAGATGATTTTCCATTGAGGCGCCTGATAGTACCGTTCCTGCTCTCTGGTCAAGATCTCCACTTCTTTGGGATCGAAGCCCTTAGGATTGACGTAGTGCTCTACCTTGTCTTCTCCGCGATCTCCCTGGTTCATTGTCTGACCCCCTCCTTGCCGAGGCGGATGCGCGGGTCGAGATACCCAAGCAGAACATCAGAGACCAGCATGCCAATGAGAGTGAGAATGGAAACAAAGAGAAGGATGAAACCAGCAAGGAACTGATCTTGCGATTGCAGTGCGCCCAAAAGAACCGGACCAACTGTTGGCAGGTTCAGAACGACGGAAACGATCACAGAGCCTGAGACCAATGATGGGATCAGATTACCGATATCTGCGATGAATGGATTGAGGGCTACGCGGAGCGGGTACTTAACGAGGAGCTTGCTTTCTCGCATGCCCTTGGAGCGGGCGGTGGTAACGTACTGCTTAAAGAGCTCATCGAGTAGGTTTGCGCGCAAACGGCGGATCATGGCTGCTGTGCCTGACGTGCCAATGACGATCACCGGAACAACAAGGTGAGCGACAATGGAGAGCGCTTTGCCACCGCTCATGGGTTCGCCGATGTAACGCTCTTCCATGATGCCGCCGACAGTCAGGCCAAACCAGCTGTTGGCCAAATACATGAGCACGAGAGCGAGCAGGAAGTTGGGTGTGGCGAGACCGAGATATCCGATGAGGGTGAACGAGTAGTCGCCAACGGAGTATTGGTGTGTTGCCGAGTAGATACCGATTGGAAAAGCAACGCAGTAGATGAAGAGGATGGTTGCGAGATTGAGAGCAATTGTGAGTGGTAATGTTGGACCAACGACCTCCCCCACTGGCTGATCATACTCAAACGACCAGCCCCAGTTGCCTTGGATGAGCCCATCAAACCCATTGGGTCCAGGCCAGAGGCCGACCCATATGCCGTAGCGCTCAACAAAGGGGCGATCTAAGGCGAACTCTTTACGGAGAAACTCAAGCCTGCCAATAGACGCGCTCTCTCCAGTTGATCGCAGCATGGAAATCTGGTTGGAAATGTAATCCCCTTCCGGCAGCTCGATGATGAAGAAGATGAGGAAACTGATGGCGGCAAGCGTTGGTATCATCACCAGAAGCCGCCGCAGGATGTAGTTGAGCACCCGCTTCCCTTTCTTCTCTCACACCACTCGTGGGTGAAGTGTAAAGGAGCACTCTTGGCTTTCTCTGAGAAAATCTAATCAGGTTTGAGAAGCCCCATTAGCGGGCGCTTAAGCTTACATCGGAGGTTTACTTTTTCAGCTGTCTTCATCCGGCAGTAAGTCTTTGAAGAAGAAGAGATCCATGCGATGTATGCCGAACTGAGCGCCCGGATCCCACCCATAGATGCCCATCTCTGGAACATTGAGCAGGCCCTTAACAACAACCGGGTGCCGAACACCGTTGACCAGACCGATGTGAATGGTTTCGTCCGCATGGATTTGGAGGATCTGCTCCCAGATCATATCCCGCTCTTCAAAGCTGCTGCTGACGAGCCATTGATCAAACAATTCGATCAGCCGAATGGCTGGCGGCCAGTCTGGTCTGACACCTGCATGGCCATCGCTTTCATAGTAGTTGCCCCATGGTGCCCAGGAGAGGAAATCTTCTCGTGTCGGTGCGTAGTCTACCGGCGGCATGTCAGCCGTTGGGACGCCATTTTCAAAACCCGACCAGACAGACATCATCAGAGCACCTGATAGAGCACGAGCGCGGATTGTGTCGCGTTGGCTGGGGCGGATGAAAGCGGAGACACCAATCTCTTGCCATGTTTCGGCAACCAACTCCAAAGCATCATCCTGTTCGGAACTCTCACCAGTGATCTCGATAATGAGCTGTAATGGGCGCCCATCTTCCAAAAGGCGGACACCGTCCCCTCGCCGATCCGTCAGGCCGATATCATCTAGCAGTTGGTTTGCAAGATCAGGATTAAACTCAGCCCATGCGGTCTGGAAGTCTGGTTGGAAGAGCGGAGAGATGTTGAGCACGGTGTCATTGCCAGCACGACCTAAGCCGAAGTAGAGCACCTTATTGATGAGCTCGCGATCAATGCCTAAGGAGAGTGCGTGGCGGAACCGGCGGTCCTGCATGAGTTTTCGCCACACTGGGTCTTTGACGCTCAGATTGGGCAGTATCGAGATTTCCGAGCCTTTGGAGTTGAGCCAGAGACGGGTGTCATAATCCTGCGTTTGCTCACCACGTTTGAGTACTGAGATGTCAGAAAAGCCCAGCCCGCGAGCCTGCAGGTCGCTCTCTCCTGCCAGTGTCTTTGCCGGGATGAGTTTGCCGTCCACCACATCCATAATGATGCGGTTGATGTAGGGCAGTTGCTGGCCAGCATTATCAACACGGTGGAAGAAGGGATTGCGCTCCATCACCGCCCGGCGTTCACCTGAGGCTGTGCGCGGTACCCAAGGCTGCAATGTGGGGATGTGTGGGTTCGACGCGCCGTACATATCGTCCATGCGATTAAACAGAGGCGCCCAGCCACGGACTTTTTCTATGCGGGCGATCTGCCTGATAAACTCGGGGTTGCCGTACTTCTCATGGAACTGCTTCATGTAAGCGGCGGGCCGATAGATGAACGGGGGACGGGCCTTTGCAAGTTCTTGCAGAAACAGTGGGTTTGGTTCATGCCACTCGAAACGGACGGCGGTTTCGTCGATCACCGTGAACTCCGGCCCCTCCCCATCCACCAGCATAAAGCCGGGCAGACCGATGGGGTTGAGTTCATCATTGAGGGCTACATCTTCAAACCAAAAACGGAAGTCTTCAGCAGTAAACGAGCTGCCGTCGGACCATTTATGGCCTTCCCGCAGGTGCAACGTGAAGACCTTGTCGTAGTGATTGTCGACACTTTCCAGAATGTCTGGATTGAGTTCAAGGTTCTCGTTGTAGCCGACCAGGCGCGCATACCCCCAGACGTTGATCAGGCGAACGTCCTTGGGGCGCGAAATCAGTGTGTGTAAAGAACCACCCTGCACACCGATGACGCGGCCCATGTCTTCCGGATAGGTTACGAGTGGTTCTTTAGGAATTCGATCGACAACAGGAGGTAAGCCCGGAGGAATACCGGGCGTTTCTTTCAGAACCAGAGCGAAGGAAGTAGATGGGAATGCAAGGGCTGCAAGGACAAGCGCTGCGTTGAGGAAGCGTCGGGTGATCATATGTGACTGCCTCCCAGTCCTACAATGTCACGCATGGCTTCCATACCGGGAGCACACACCCAGTGGTCTGTTTCCATCTCCACCAGATATGGCACCGTTGTGTAGCGCATACGATAGGGAGCTGGCCATTGGGTTGGATCGGAGCTGCTTGTTCCTTCCAGTGATCCGAAGTCCAGTTTGTGATCCAGTGAGGGTTCCGGCACCGCCTTGAGAAGTGCTTTTGTATAGGGGTGGATTGGGTTGTCTATGATTTGGCGTGTCGGACCGACTTCTACCACTTTGCCCTTACACATAACGGCTACACGATCCGAGATGTAATCAACCACCGCGAGGTTATGGCTCACGAACACGTAAGTGAGGCCGAGTTCATCCTTCAGGTCTTTAAGGAGGTTCAGGATTTGCGCCTGAACGGACACGTCGAGCGCGGAGGTTGGTTCATCACAGATCAGGAACTCCGGGTTCAGGGCCAATGCTCTGGCGATGCCAATGCGTTGTCGCTGACCACCGGAGAAGGAATGCGGGTAGCGGCGCAAGTATCTGGGAGACAGGCCGACCAGATCTATCAGTTCCCGAATGCGGGCTGCCTGACTGAGGCTATCGCCCATGCGGTGGATGACCAGAGGCTCCTGCAGGATTTCGTTGAGGGTGCGTCTTGGGTTGAGGGAAGAGAACGGATCCTGAAAGATGATTTGCGCGCGTTTGCGGTATTGGAAGAGTTCTTTCTCATTAAACCCCTGAATGTCACGCGGACCCTCTTCCGTTGTGTAGGTGATTTTGCCGCGTGTGAGTGGAAACGCACGCAGCATAGCCAGCGATGCAGTTGTTTTTCCGGAGCCGGACTCTCCCACGATGCCAAGGCATTCACCTCTGCGTACGGTCAGCGAGACGTTGTCGAGCGCGGTGGTCATGCCTCTGCGTTTTTTGCCGCGCAGGTTCTTGAACGTGAAGGTTTTGCTGACGCCTTCCAGTTCGATCAGAGAGGTTCCCCGGAAAGCATGCGCTTTGCCGACAGGATGTGGGTGCAGATCTGAGGTGTGCGTTCTAGCTTGATTGGCCGGATGGGGACAAGGCGCTCTTCAGGTTCCATTGAGAGGGATGGAACGGCGTTCAGGAGTGCTTTCAAGTATGGATGCTGGGGGGTAAGAAAGAGGTCTTCAACACTGCCCTTTTCCATGATCTCACCGTTGTAAACCACGACCACTTCATCGGCCATATTGGTGACCACACCAAAGTCGTGGGTGATCATGAGCAGGGTCATGTTCAGCTCTGCCTGCACCTCTTTGATCAGTTTCAGGATCTCTGCCTGAATGGTGACGTCCAGAGCTGTGGTTGGTTCGTCTGCGATGAGAAGTGATGGGCGACAAATGAGGGCCATGGCAATCAAGGCGCGTTGGCGTAAGCACCGGACAGTTCGAACGGGTATGTACGGATAGCGCGTTCTGGCTCAGGAAAGTGCACCAGTCGCAACATATCTTTGGTCAGTTCAAGCGCTTCTTTGCTGCCCACAAAGCGATGCAGTTTGGCAGCTTCTGCGATCTGATCTCCGATGGTGTGGAGCGGGGAGAGCGAGACCATGGGTTCCTGAAAGATCATCGCAATCTGGTCACCGCGGATGGCACGCATGGCAGGCCCAGCGGGTGGAAGCTTTGCGATGTCTACAAAGTCGCCATTTTTGCGGTTATCACGAAAGAGGATCTGGCCTGCGGTGATGCGAGACTTGGCTGGGAGGATGCCCATAACGGCTCTGGAGATGACGGTCTTGCCAGAGCCAGACTCACCAACAAGTGCAACGCATTTGTTTTCCGGAACGCTGAAGGATACATCGCGAACAACATCGTGACGCCCCTCGTCTCCACGAAACTCTACTGACAACCCTTTGACGTCAAGCAGGTTCACGTGCGTCCCTTCCTCATTGACCAGCTGCTGCGCGCGCAAGAAAGATCTTTCCCGGCTCTCACACTAGAACAGGGCTTTCTTTCAATGAGGTTGGGTTTCGGAGCACACTTAAATTAAAGTAGAAGACAATGCCGGAATTATTGTTCGTCGCATATGGTGGAGTTGAGCTGCCAGACTTCTACTTTGCCCTTACGGCCCCGCACTTCGTGGCTGCCGCGATAGGTCACATTGTCCGGATGTCCCGCCTTTTCAACGGTCTCTCCGCTCAGAACGACACATGCCCCCTTCACGGTAGAGATGGTGCCGCCGAGGCTCTGCAGACGGCTGCAGACGTTCACTGCATCGCCAACGATTGTGTAGTTCCAGCGTTCAACAGCGCCCACATTACCAACGATAACCGGGCCGGTATGAATAGCGATGCGAACGTGGATTTCATTTTCCGGAGCTGCTTCATTG
This sequence comes from Pseudovibrio denitrificans JCM 12308, assembly GCF_001310815.1. Classification (GTDB taxonomy): domain Bacteria; phylum Pseudomonadota; class Alphaproteobacteria; order Rhizobiales; family Stappiaceae; genus Pseudovibrio; species Pseudovibrio denitrificans. Next base: position 11,300 of record NZ_BAZK01000015.1, on the reverse strand, counting down.
GCTTGCTGGATGGCTCGGGCCATGTCTTCTGCCGCTGCAATCGCACGCTGAGCGTGGTCTTCCATTTCATCAGGGCGCCCCAGAATGCGAGCATGCCGTCACCGACAAACTTATCGACGGTGCCCTGGTGTGCTTCAACGGCAGAAACGAGGAGTTTGAAGTGGTTGTTCAGCAAGCTTGCCACTTCACCTGCGCTTCTGTGTTCGGAAATGGAGGTGAAGCCCTCAATATCCGTAAACAGGATTGTCAGCTCAGCTTCTTTTGCCTTCGCGGCGCGGTCAATGCCAAGCGCCATCAGTTTTGCGTAGAGAGACTTGGGTATGTACCGGCTCATAGCTTGCAAGCCACTGGTGCTTGCATTCATGGCAGAGGTGATCTGATCCACTTCGCGGATGTGGCTACGTGGCAGTGGGTCTAAGTGCTCAAACTCCAGTGCCCCAAACTTTTGCGCACGCGCTGCGATGCCTTTCAGTGGAGATGCAAGCCGGCGGGCAAAGAAGATTGCAACGAGTGCAGATAAAAACACAACTGCAACGCCTGCAAAGACGGAGTTGATCAGGCGAGTGAACTCATCATAACGAGAGTTGGCCAGCTGATATTCGCCCACATAATAAACTTCGCCATCAGGAGAGATCAGTTTCTGCATGACGAGGACGTACATATCCTCACCATCGTAGATGAGGTGGAGCTCCACACCACGTTGACGTGCGCGCTGACTGAACGGCTGTTTTTTGCTGGTTTCTAGTTTTGCAAGCACCGGATCGCCAAACTCTGAGATCGAAGCCAACAAATTATGTTGCTGCAGCTCGTTGGTCGGAGATGAGTAAGCCAGTACGCGGTTCTTATCTGTCAGAATAAACCGGGTGACGTCTTCTGCGTCTATTTCATTGCCCACACCATCTTCATCGCGCGAAGCAAGAACAGAGCCGACCCCTTTCATCGTTATGATTGCCGAAACATACCCAATAGTCTCGCCATTAAACCTAATTGCACTTGTCGCAGTCGCAAATGGGTCTTCTCCCGATGCATAAAAATCGCCCCAGAACGGATCTTCATCGGTTTCCGCATCGATGGCCTGCATTCTGGAAAATTCAAAGAGAGACTGTTCTGGATGAAACGAAACCAGATCTTGTCGGTTTTTGGCGTGCTTCAAGCCCCAAACAGTTTCGTTCGGAAGCGAAAGCACCAAGCCTTCAACACTCTTTACCCCGAACAGCACACCCCGAAAGGTTTGGCGGGCGCGAAAAATCGCACTCTGCGCCGTTGGTTGCTCTTCAGCATATGTCTTGATTGCATAAACCGAGGTGAACGCAGGCGTCATGTAAGCAGCCAAAGCGTTGTTGATCGACTCGGTCGACATAATCGATGCTTTTTCGATAAGGCTTCGGGTGTTCTTGAGATTGGTGTGAACGGACATGTACAGCACGATACCGCCACACAGCGTTACCACGGTCACAAATGTGAGACTGACCAACCACGTCAATGACAGCTTGTAATAGCATCGCCGAATGCCGATTGCTTTACGCCTGATCCTATTCCAAAGCTTCAAACCGTGACCCACCTGTGTGAGGAATGTCAGCCCGTTAAACCACTCCCCGGACCGAGGGTCAAACTGCCTTCCTGCACATGGTGTAGCTAGTCTTTATTCTACTGCTTCTTTGCCTAATTCTCTCAATATCTCATTTCTATGCTCATCGAGAGCTGGAGCGCCCTTCTCCAGTTTCAGCTTAGAATTAGTAAACTGAATTGGTGTGCGCACATAGGTTTGCTCGCCCTGATCCTTAGAGGATGTTGGCAGATTGACCTTCATCTGACGGTGTTCAATTTGCTGATCCTGTAAAACATCAGCAACTGTATTGATTGGACCTGCCGGAACGCCGCGTTCTTCCATTTTAGACAGGAGATCATCTCGGTTGAAGGTCAACACCAGTGCCTGAAGCTTTTCTGTTAATTCTTCACGGTGCTTCACACGAGATGGGTTCGTGGCATAACGCTCATCCTCCGCCAAAGTAGGCTCTCCGAGAATCTTGCAGAAATTAGCAAACTGAGAGTCGTTGCCGACAGCCACGATAAGGTGACCATCCTTCACTTCAAAAACCTGATAGGGAACGATGTTTGGATGGGCATTGCCCATGCGTGTCGGAATATTGCCGCTGCTCAGGTAGTTCATGGCCTGATTGGCCAGAACGCCCACTTGCGCATCCAGCAGGGCCATGTCGACCCATTCACCTTCTCCAGTCAGATCCCGGCGGCGCAAGGCTGCCTGAATGCCGATGACGCCATAAAGGCCGGTGAAGATATCGGCAAAAGCTACGCCAACTTTTTGAGGCTCGCCGCCTTTTGATCCGGTCAGATCCATAATGCCGCCCATGCCCTGGATCATGAAGTCATATCCTGCACGATGGGCATAGGGACCATCCTGACCAAAGCCGGTCACGGAGCAATAGATCAGTTTCGGGTTGATCTTTTTCAGGCTGGCATAGTCGAGACCATATTTGGCGAGGCCTCCGACCTTGAAGTTTTCGATCAGCACATCGCTCTGACGCACCAGATCATAAATCAGCTCAAGATCTTCTGCTTTGGAGAAGTCTGCCGTGATGGAGCGTTTACCGCGGTTGCAAGCGTGGAAGTAGGCTGCGCTCTTCGTGCCACCCTCTTCTTCGATGAACGGAGGCCCCCATGTGCGGGTATCGTCGCCGCGCGGGCTTTCTACCTTGATGACATCTGCCCCCAAATCAGAGAGCGTCTGCCCTATCCATGGGCCTGCCAAGATGCGCGCCAGTTCCAATACTCTTATGTTTTCCAGGGGAGCCGTCACGGAAGCAACCTCAGTCTTTTTGTGCAGATCTGTTTCTGGAGCACAGTGCTACCTGTTTTTTTAGAATAGTGCTTACGAGGATCTGTCATGAACTCGTTCCAGTCCTTCCACTTGCTTGCCTATTTGATTTTTGGGTGCAAAAGTGATGTGGTTTTCATTTCCTGCATTTGACCGGAACCGTTTTCAAAGGTACCGCCGATCTACATAAAAATGTGGAAGCGCTGCGCCAAGAGGCGAAGAAGCTGCTTCAACACCTCTTGGGAGAACAGGCATGCGATCTGAGACTGCTCAGCTCATCAAACTGGAAGACTACAAAGAGACACCCTACGTCATTGAGAATGTTTCTCTGGTCTTCAAGCTTCAGCCAGAAGCAACCGAAGTCATCTCCACTCTGACCCTTTCCAGACGCGAGGGCACTGAGGTCGGTGCACCACTTGAGCTGGATGGTGATGAACTCACACTTGTTTCTGTCGCGATTGATAGAGCGGTTCTGGCAGAGGAGGCTTATGAAGCTTCTCCGAAGAAGCTGGTGGTTCACACCCCGCCAGCAGACACCTTCAAGCTGGAAGTGGTGACCAAGGTCAATCCAACAACGAATACCAAGCTGGAAGGTCTTTATCTTTCTCAGGGCATCTATTGCACCCAGTGTGAGGCCGAGGGCTTCCGCCGGATCACTTACTATTATGATCGCCCAGACGTTCTTTCCGTGTTCACCACACGCATTGAAGCTGATAAGGCGACCAACCCAATCCTGCTGGGTAACGGTAATCCGAAGGACGCTGAAGATATTGAAGGGACAGATCGTCACTTTGCTGTTTGGCATGATCCACATCCAAAGCCAGCCTATCTGTTTGCTCTGGTCGCGGGTGATCTGGCCTGTACTTCAGAAAAGTACACCACAGCATCCGGCAAGCCTGTTGATCTGAACATCTATGTTGAGAAAGGCAATGAGGATCGCACAGACTGGTCTATGGACAGCCTGGTCCGCTCTATGCGCTGGGACGAGAAAGTGTTTGGCCGCGAGTACGATCTGGATGTATTCAACATCGTGGCAGTTTCTGCGTTCAACATGGGCGCGATGGAGAACAAGGGCCTCAATATCTTCAACGACAAGTTCATTCTGGCGGACAGCGACACTGCGACCGACATGGATTACGAAGGCATCGAGACCGTTGTTGCGCACGAGTACTTCCATAACTGGACCGGCAACCGCATCACCTGCCGTGAATGGTTCCAGCTGTGCCTGAAAGAAGGTCTGACTGTTTTCCGTGATCAGGAGTTTTCCTCTGATGAGCGCTCCCGTCCGGTGAAGCGTATTGCTGATGTGATCCGCCTGAAATCCCGTCAGTTCCCAGAGGATCAAGGCCCACTTTCACACCCTGTTCGCCCGACAGAATATAAAGAGATCAACAACTTCTATACAGCGACCGTTTATGACAAGGGCGCTGAGCTGGTTCGTATGATCAAGACTATTCTTGGTGCGGATGGCTTCAGGAAAGGTATGGACCTTTACTTCGAGCGTCACGATGGAGATGCCTCCACCATCGAAGACTTCCTCAAGTGCTTTGAAGATGCGAACCAGCTGGATCTGTCTCACTTCAGCCTCTGGTATCACCAGTCCGGCACCCCATTTGTGAAGGCCAACGGCTCTTATGATGAAGCTGCAAAGACCTTCACTCTGGAGCTGGAGCAGAACACCGCAGCAACTCCAGGTCAGGATGAGAAGAAGCCATTCTTCATCCCGATCCGCTTTGGTCTTGTTGGTCCAAATGGGGATGACCTGGCTTACACCAGCGTTGAAGGAGCACACGTTGATGGTGATCTGTTGCATCTGACAGAAGACAAACAAACCGTTGTCTTCCAAGGCATCGGCAGCAAGCCTGTTCCGTCATTGCTGCGTGAGTTTTCTGCGCCTGTGAAGCTGGAAAGCACTCTCTCCCGCGAAGATCAGATCTTCCTGATGCGTCACGACATTGATCCGTTCAACCGTTGGCAAGCTACTCAGACGCTGATGACAGAGTTGCTGATTGAGCTAACCAACGGTGAAGAGCCAGCAGGCAAAGATGCCTTCATTGAAGCTCTAGGCCACATGGCTGAGGATGAAAACCTCGATTACGCCTTCCGTGGATTTGGCTGATGCTGCCAAGTGAGCAGGACATTGCACTGGAAATCGGCAAAGAAGTCGACACTGACGCGATTGGCAAAGCACGTGATGCCTTCTCCAAAGAGATTGGCGTGACGCTCTATGACACCTTCAAACGCATTTACGATGCAATGGAGATGCCTGCCACATTCAGCCCGGATGCCCTCTCTGCTGGTAAGCGTGCTCTGAAGCTGCGTTGCCTGTCGTATCTTGGCGCAGCACAGACTAAGGAAAGTGCGGCACTGACGAAAGCTCATTTCGACAACGCAGATAACATGACAGACCGCATGGGTGCGTTGACTGTTCTCGTCATCTGGCAACTTGCCGGAGCTCAGGACGCACTGAAGGCATTTGAAGCACGCCACAAAGATACTGCGCTGGCAATGGACAAATGGCTGAGCATAGCTGCTCGTGCGCCAAGCGAAGACGCGATTGCAGCGATACGTACTCTTACCGAACATCCTGCATTTTCTTGGGATAATCCAAACCGCATCTACGCGCTTATTGGCGGCTTCCTGGGTGGTAATACCAGAGGTTTCCACGCAGCGGATGGTTCAGGATACGACTATCTTGCTGAAATCACGTTGCAATTGGATAAGACTAACCCTCAGGTTGCTTCCAGAATGGCCAAAAGCTTCGGCACGTGGAAGAATATGAATGCAGAACGCAGAGTAAAAGCAGAAGCCGCATTAAAGCGAATTCTTGCAGCAGACCAGCAACTCTCTACTGATGTGAAAGAAATAGTTGAACTCTGCCTAGACTAAAACAGTCTACTTTGCATCTCGCGAAGTCTCTGAGAGTCCTATGAAAATTAACGGCAGCAAAAAGTGCTGCCGTTAACCATTTTTTTGTGTCGAGACTCTGGACAAGTTGATTCGGATAGATTCAAATGAATGTGATTCGGGTGAATTGCAACCCGGATTATTTGCGGCGGAATCTGACACATGGGGGCATTCATGGCACGAGCCTTTGCGGGGGGCGCGACCGCTCGACGACTCTTGAATTCGACCAAACGGACTGGCAAAAAAGATGCGCTGACCGGGCATATCAAGTTGCTTGCCCAACCGGCCTACCAACGTCTCCTGACAACTGAACCGATGATGCGCAGAATTATTCCAGCGCTCTGCATCGTGTTCATTGCCTGTACCGCCATTTTCCGCGGACTTGAGATTGCATACAATTATGAGAGCGTAAGCCAGAAAGCGCAGGACGATCTCACCCTTATTGCAACTGCCCTGACCGCCAGTATTGATGTCTCTGAGCAAGAGAAAGGCAGCGTCGGCCTTACTTCTGCTTTGCAGCGGGCCCTTTCTGAAGCCCTGCCCCCTCGGGCTACCAGTCAGAGCCGCCAAATTCTTTTGACCGACCCGAACGGCACCATTGTTGCCAGCGCCCCTACCCGTCCAGACATGGAAGGCCTGAAGATCACTAGTTTCCTTGGTGACACTCAGCCAATGACCTTCTTCGGCAAGCGTGCTGGTGTTTTGACGATCAACGAGGGCACCAAGGACGCGATCCGCGCAACTGTGCATCATCTGCCCAATAAGCTTGGCATGGTTGCAATCATGCAGCCGGAAGACGCGATTTTCTCTTCCTGGCGCGCAGAGCTTTCAGCCAATGTAACGATCTTTGTGGCCACCTCCATGGTGCTGCTGGTGATTATCTACGCCTACTTTGCGCAGGCGACTCGCGCACAGCAGGCAGATGGCATTTATGCCGCTACACGATCCCGCATAGATGCTGCGCTGAACCGTGGTCGCTGTGGCTTGTTCGACTGGGATCTTTCCCGTGGCCGTGTGTTCTGGTCCGCATCGCTCTATGAGATGCTGGGCATGGACCCTCGGAATGACATTATGGGCTTTGCTGAGATCCAGTCTCTGACGCATCCTGATGATGTGGATCTTTATGACCTCGCCAAAAGCCTTCTGGACACTGGTAAGAGCAATGTGGACCGCCAATGGCGTATGCGCCACATCGATGGCTCCTGGGTCTGGCTGCGTGTTCGTGCTGAAGTCCAGACTGATGCTGGCACCAATGAACCACACCTGATCGGCATTTGCATGGACGTGACTGAGCAGAAGATGCTGGCTGAACAGAGCCGCACCGCTGATCTGCGTCTGCGTGATGCGATTGAAAACATCTCTGAGGCATTTGTTCTTTGGGATGCAGACAATCATCTGGTGATGTGCAACTCCAACTATCGCAAGCTGCACCAACTGCCGGATCATGTTGTTCAGGCAGGCACGCCTTATGCGACCGTTATGTCCTCTGCGAGCCAGCCAATCATTTCCGAGCCTGAGGAAGGCGACCATATCGACAGCGATATGGAGAGCTCCTACAAAGTTGAAATGGAAGGCGGCCGCTGGCTTCAGGTTTCTGAGCGCCGCACCAAAGACGGTGGCTTTGTTTCCGTTGGAACCGACATTACCGAACTGAAGCGTAAGGAAGAAAAACTACTGGAGTCCGAGCGCGGTCACATGGCGACCATTGCAGACCTGCGCCAGTCTCGTCAGAAGCTTGAACTTCAGGCTCAGCAGCTTGTGGAACTGACCGAGAAGTACGCAGATGAGAAGACTCGTGCGGAAGACGCGAACCAGGCGAAATCTGAGTTCCTTGCCAACATCTCCCACGAACTGCGCACACCTTTGAACGCGATCATCGGTTTCTCCGAGATTATGGATCAAGGCATGTTCGGTGATCTAGGTTCTGACAAGTACAAGGAATACTGCAAGGACATTCACTCCTCCGGTAACTACCTGCTGAACGTGATCAATGACATTCTGGATATGTCTAAGATTGAAGCTGGCCGGATTGAGCTTTCTGTTGAAGATGTTCAGATCCAGCAGATCGTTCAGGATGCAGCACGGATCATTTCTGCGACTGCTGCAGAGAAGAACATCAAGGTTGTGAACGAGAACTTGCCGCACATGCATCTGCAGGCTGACCGCCGCGCTGTGAAGCAGATCCTTCTCAACCTGCTTGCTAACTCTGTGAAGTTTACGCCTGAGAACGGTGAGGTTCGCGTCTCTGCCCGCAAAGTGGGCGCATTCGCTGAACTCAAGATCACCGATAACGCATCGGCATTGCGAAGAAGGATATCGATCGCCTCGCCAAGCCATTTGTTCAGGTTGAGAACCAGTTCACCAAGACCCACAAAGGATCTGGCCTTGGCCTCGCAATCGCCCGCTCCCTCAGCGAGTTGCATGGCGGGTACATGGAGATTGATTCCGAGGTTGGCAAAGGCACCGAGGTCACCATCAAGTTGCCTTTGAAAGCCAAGGGCCGTGATAAGGGGCGCCTCTCCGGCATCAGCAAACTGAACGCAGCTTAAGAGTTCATTCTACAGATCAAAGAAAAGGCCACTTCCTGAGCGGCCTTTTTTGTTGTTTGTTGTAGGAGGATCAGCTGGTTTTCTCAGCTTCTTCGACTTTACCAATCAGGTGTTCGAAAGTTCTGCGGACCATGATCTGTTGCTCCTGCATGTAGATCGTCAGGCGTTCGAAGTCTGGCTCGCCTCCCGCATTCACCAGAAGATCAAGCAATCCGCCTGGTGCTGTTTTGGGGTCGAAGTGACCTGTCTGCGCCAGCTTGAGGATTTGCGTCAGATCTTCATAGTTCCGCAGTGCTGGAATGAGCGTGTCGGCATCTTCTTCATGAAGCACTCCAAAGTCGCGTGCTTTAAGCAGAGCATCTTCTGTTCGCGTCTGAAGGATCTCCGGATGGTCGACACCATGGGCCAGTTGGAGGAACTGAGCTATAAACTCAATGTCGATTAGACCACCTGGAATGCCTTTAATCTGCCAAGGGCTCTTGGCAGGCTTTTCCTTTTGAATACGCGCACGCATGTCACAAACATCGGTGGCCAGCTTTTTCAGATCTCGCTTCTCCTGCAACAGTTGAGAGACAGCACAGTCGATCTGCATTGCAAACTCAGGGCTGGAGCTGGTGATGACGCGTGCGCGTGTGAGCGCCATGTGTTCCCATGTCCAGGCGTCGTTGGACTGATAGTCCTTGAAGGATACAAAACGCGTTGCGAGCGGCCCTGAGTTGCCTGATGGACGCAATCGGAAGTCTACCTCATAGAGGACGCCTTCTGCCGTTGGCGCCGTCAGAGCGGATACGAGGCGCTGTGTAAGGCGGCTGTAGTACTGACTTGGAGCCAGAGGACGCTTGCCGTCACTTTGCACCACATCCTCAGGGAAGTCGTAGAGCAAGATCAGATCAAGATCCGAGGCACACGTGATCTCCTGACCACCCAGCTTACCCATAGCGACAAGAGCCAGTTCGGCTCCCGGAATTTTGCCGTGTGCCTCTTCCAGTTCTTGTTGGACACGTGGGAGCAGCTGACACAACACTGCATCTGCGAGCGTTGACAGCCCCTGCCCCAACTCTGCAGCTGTGATTGTGCCTGTGATCAGACGCAGGCCGAGCAGGAACTGCTGCTCCTGCACGAAGATACGGGCTCGATCCAGCGCCTCTTCATAGTAGCCAGCCTGATCAAGCGTAACAGCCAATGCGCTTTCGATCTGTTCTGCCGTAGGCGCTCCTCCGAAGAAGGCAGGGTCCAAAAGCGCATCCAGAACGTGGACACGTTTGGAGACGATCTCCGCCATGCGTGGCGCATTGCCCATGACCATGGTGAGCAGGTTGAACAGGTGTGGATTGGACTTGAGCAAGCCAAAGAGCTGAACGCCCATGGGCAGCTTAGAAAGGAAGGCGTCAAACGTGAGCAATGCCTGATCTGCATTCTCGGTACGCGCCAACGCATCCAGCAGGATGGGCGTGAACTCAGTCAGGCGCTCACGAGCCTTTGGCGCACGCACTGCCGGATATCTGCCGTAGTGCCATTGACGAATGGTACGGATTGCATCAACCGGACGCTGGAAGCCAAGTTGCATCAGCGTTTCGAGGGTGTTCGGGTCGTCGTCATCTCCGGTAAAGACCAGATTACCGAGGTTGAGAGCGAGATCTGGCTCGTGCTCAAACAGACCTGAGTAATGCTTCTGTACCAGCTCGAACTTACTGCGTATCTCATCCGCAAACTCTGAGCGGCCACGTATGCCCATCAAATGATACACGCGAGCCAAAGCCTCATCATCCTTCGGCAAGATATGAGTTTGCTCATCATTGATCATTTGAATGCGATGCTCAACCTCGCGCAGATAGCGATAGGCCGCTTCCATATCTTCAGCTGCGGACTGATCAATCCAGCCACAATCGGCCAAACGCTCTAGCGTGATGAGCGTACGGCGGTCCCGAAGCTGTGGGTTTCGACCACCTGCAATGAGCTGCTGGGTCTGGGCGAAGAACTCGACCTCGCGGATACCACCACGCCCCAGTTTCACGTTGTGACCGGCAACGGTGATCTTGCTGAACCCTTTGTGGGCGTGGATCTGGCGTTTGATGGAATGCACGTCTGAAATGGCGGCATAGTCCAGATATTTGCGCCAGACAAATGGGCGAATTTCTTCAAGGAAGATTTCACCTGCCTCGATATCACCCGCACATGGCCGCGCTTGATGAGCGCCGCACGTTCCCAGTTCTGACCGAGGCTTTCGTAATAGACCAGTGCAGCCGGGACAGAAATTGCCAGCGGCGTTGCGCCCGGATCGGGACGCAGACGAAGATCGGTGCGGAACACATAACCATCGCCGGTACGCTCATTCATGAGCTTTACAATGCGACGGGTGATGCGCACGAACTCGACAGGGGCTTCTGCTCCACCGATTAAGCGACTGCGCTCTGGGTCATACAGAACGATCAGATCGATATCAGAGGAGTAGTTCAGCTCGCCGGCACCATGTTTACCCATAGCAAGGATGAAGTAGCCAGCGTCTTTTTCAGGCTCTTCATGGTCGACCGGAATGAACTTTCCGCGCGTTTCCAGCTCCCGTAGGCAGAAGCGTAAGCAAGCTGTGAGGGATGCATCGGCGAACTTGGTGAGAGCGCCTGTAACGTTCTCCAGCGGCCAGGCGCCTGCGATATCGGCGAGCGCAACAGTCAGAGCCAGCTCCTGCTTTGCCAGCCGCAAGGACTGCATAAGCTCAGCTTCGCTCTCAGGCCTTGCATTCAGACAATCCTGCAGGAGGATGGCGATGGTCTCTTCTGGTGGCGTATTGAGTATACGCAGGAAGCGCTGTACATCACGCAGCATGGTTTCGCGCAGGAAAGGCGCGTTGACCATGAAGCCCTTGATGAAACTGCGCAGATGCGGAGCACCCTGACAGAGCTGTTCAAACTCAGAAATGAGATCCTTGCGTTCCAGCTTCTCAATCAAATCTTTCAGATGCCGGTTGCCCAGATCATCGTCTGCGCAAATGGGCTGGCGTTCCAAGCGCT
>NZ_BAZK01000014.1 GCF_001310815.1 Pseudovibrio denitrificans JCM 12308 | reverse complement strand
TATGATCACATTTATGTTGATGTTTTAATCGAAATTTAGAGCCGTATATGTATTTGTAATTAGTTAAATTCAAAGTCTTAATCGGTTTAAATTTTACGATCTTGAAAGTATCTCTTCGTAACTATGCTACTTAGGGCATCAACGAATATTGTTAGAGGCTAAGTTGTTGCATCTTGAGAGTCGCAACTATGGGGTGTGGTATCCACAGTTTCGCGCGTAAACCACCCCCCTTGAGAGTTGGAATCAGACGTTCATGAGCAGGTATTCGCGCTCCCAGGCGCTGATAACTGACATGAAAGTCTCGTACTCTTCCAGTTTGATGGCGCGATAAGTAGCACGAACTGCTCGCCAAAGATACCAAGCAAATCTTCGTCAGCTTCGAATTCATCAACTGCATGAAGCAGCGTCCGCGGCAGCTTACTCATCACTTCACTGTTGTCTGTATCAAGAGGCTTATCCGGAGTGATGCCTTTCTTGATGCCCAGATACCCTGCCGCCAGACTCGCGGCGATCACCAGGTAAGGATTTGCATCAGACCCCGGAACCCGGTTCTCGAGCCGTCGTGCGTCAGGAGATGAACTTGGAACACGAAGTCCAACTGTGCGGTTGTCATATCCCCAGAACAGATTGGTAGGTGACCCGCTGTCTCGCGCAAAGCGACGATAAGAGTTCACATAGGGTGCCATAATCGGCATCAAGGCTGGCATGTAATGCTGATGCCCACCTATGAAGTGATAAAATGCTGGCGTCGCTTCATTCTCGGCATTGTTGAAGATGTTCTTGCTAGTCTCCCGATCAAGAATCGACTGGTGAATATGCATGGAAGAGCCTGGCTGTGAGGACATCGCCTTCGCCATGAAGGTGGCGTAGATGTTGTGCCGCAGTGCAGCCTCACGAATGGTGCGCTTAAACATAAACGCCTGATCGGCCAGTTCCAGTGGGTTCCCGTGACGCAGATTGATCTCCATCTGCGCAGCACCTTCCTCATGGATAAGCGTATCAATCTCAAGCCCTTGAGCTTCGGAAAGATCATAAATGTCGTCAATCAGCTCATCAAACTCATTCAGTGCAGAAATCGAATAAGACTGCCGCCCAACCTCAGGACGTCCTGACCGGCCAACAGGTGGTTCCAGTGGGTAATCAGGATCAGTGTTAGGCTTCACCAGATAGAATTCTACCTCTGGTGCGATAATAGGTTTCCATCCCTCTGCATCGTAAAGTTCAAGAACGCGTTTCAAGACATTGCGTGGAGCAATCGGGAAGGGCTTGTCATCCTTGGTGAAAGCATCGTGTAGCAACTGAGCCGTCGGGTCTGTCTCCCATGGCACGACTGTCAACGTAGAATAGTCAGGTTTGAAATAGAGGTCGCCATCCGTTGGATTATACTGAAAGCGATCGTCATCTTCAGGGTAGTCGCCGGAGATGGTCTGCGCGAAGATGGAAGAAGGCATCGTCAGCGTGTTGCTGCTAAAAAACTTGTTTGTCGGCATCATCTTGCCGCGAGGCACGCCTGCAACATCAGGCACAACACACTCAATATCTCCAATGTTCCGGGCTTGTAGCCAGGTGCGCGCTTCTTCAAGATTGCGCACACCGCGCATATTGAGCGCCGCTTCATCATCCGAATTAATTTCAGAACTCATAGGATATCCAATAGGTTACCGCCAAATAGTCATGGCAGTCATTCACTAATAAAATGGGAAATCAGCTCTTTGTGGCTGCTAGAAGAATCCAGTTTGATTTCTGGATGGAAAGCCAGTTTAGCAGAGATACTTCTATCTCCCAAATATCCTCAGACCTTAAAACTCTGACTTTGCCTTCTGACCACAACGTAAAGATGCTTTGGTTTAGAAATTTATCTGCAACCAAAAGCAACCTCATTTCTTCCTCAAGGTTACTTGGTGATATGTGCTTTTGGGCCTGTTATCTCATTGATAAACTATAGCTTAGAGAAGCAGCTACAAATGACCTCTGCTCTATCCCTCTCTCAATCTCGAGTGAGCTTCATGGGTAGGAGTGCGCCAGATCAACGATTGGCGTGACACTCAATAAAGTCTGGCAAGGTCGATCAGATTTCTCCCTACGGTAGCTATCGAAAATCTGTATAAAACGAACGCATTTTCTCCAAAATGGTGATGTTTAGCCAACCTGCTATGGACACAGATTAATGCTACTCAGTAGAAATCCGAATGCCTCAGGAATATCACCTGAGCTGAATGCTGCGAGCGCACTGTGCGCCTTCGGTATTCCCATAAAATATTGGTTTGGAATGTAGGCCGAAATTAATCCGTCACCAGAAGGATAGACCATGGCGGCTGTATGCAGAGGAGAACGGCGAAAACGCCCACAAAACCTCTGTTTTTGAAATTGGAGTATTTGAGAATGAAAAGAATAATTCTGTTGTCAGGAGCTGCGGCACTCGCGCTTTCTATGTCAGCCGCTCTTGCCGAGGATCGAGTGGTAAATGTTTACAACTGGTCCGACTATGTTGACGCACAAGTTCTCAAAGACTTCGAAAAGGAAACTGGGATCAAGGTCAATTACGACACTTTCGATTCCAACGAGGTTCTGGAAACAAAGCTGCTGACTGGCAAAACAGGTTACGATGTTGTCGTTCCCAGCGCCACCTTCCTCCAGCGCCAGATCCAGGCCGGTGTCTATCAAAAGCTAGACAAAGACCTGCTCCCAAACCTCAAGCACATGGATCCACTTCTGCAAGAACGTATTGAAGTGTTTGATCCGGGCAATGAGTTCTCCGTCAACTATATGTGGGGCACCTCAGGGTACGGCGTGAATGAAGAGAAAATCCGCGCATTAAATCCAGATGCACCAATCGGCAGCTGGGATCTGTTGTTTGATGTTGATGAGCTCTCCAAGATTGCTGATTGCGGCGTATATGTCATGGATGAGCCGGATGAGATGTTCCCGGCAGCAATGCACTACCTCGGCCTCAACCCAGATTCCAACAGCCCTCAGGACATTCGCAAAGCAGGTGAGCTTCTGGAAACCATTCGTCCTTACATCCGCAAGTTCCACAATTCTGAGTTTGTGAACGGCCTTGCAAATGGAGACATCTGCCTTGCCTATGGTTGGTCCGGTGACGTGCTTCAGGCAGCAGACCGCGCAGCAGAAGCTGATAAGGGCGTTGTAGTCACTTACATCCTTCCAAACGAAGGTGCTCAGATGTGGTTTGACCAGATCGCTATTCCAGCAGATGCAGAGAATGTTGAAGAGGCACATGAGTTCATCAACTACCTGATGCGCCCGGAAGTGATCGCAAAGATGTCTGACTACGTCTACTACGCAAACGGCAACAAAGATGCGACGGTTCTGGTGGATGAGGAAGTGACCTCAAATCCAAACATCTATCCAACTGATGAAGTGAAGCAGCGTTTGTACACCATCGGTGCTAAGCCGTTGAAGGCACAACGCATCATGAACCGCACGTTCACAACCGTTAAGACAGGTCACTAAGAACCAATTGGCCTTTGAGGGTGGAGTTGCCTCACTTACTGCAGCTCCACCTCAACCTATTGAACAAACAGTCCATTGAAAGGGATTGGAGTATTGGCGAAGAAACCGCTGGGTCCTGTACGTCGAGCATTTTCACCTTGGGACGACCCGAGCGAGCAGCCCTTTATTGAATTTCGGAATATCACGAAGCGTTTTGGAAATTTCGTAGCCGTCGATAATCTTTCCCTCAAGATCTACAAGAGAGAATTTCACGCTCTGCTTGGTGGTTCAGGATGCGGCAAAACCACATTGATGAGAATGTTGGCTGGATTTGAAGCGCCGACAGAAGGCCAGATCTTTCTTGAGGGACAGGACCTTGCCGGTGTTCCTCCCTACAAGCGTCCGGTAAACATGATGTTCCAGTCCTACGCCTTGTTCCCGCATATGAATGTTGAGAAGAACATCGCGTTTGGATTGGAAATGGATGGTCTTCCTGCCAGGGAAATCAAAAGCCGTGTTCATGAAATGCTCAGTCTGGTGAAGCTGGAAGGCTTTGCCAAACGCAAACCACATCAGCTTTCCGGCGGTCAGCGCCAACGTGTAGCCCTTGCAAGATCTCTAGCAAAACGCCCAAAAGTACTGCTTCTGGACGAACCACTTGCAGCGTTAGACAAAAAGCTCCGCGAAGAAACGCAGCTGGAACTCATCAACTTACAAGAGCAGCTGCGTATGACCTTCCTCATTGTGACCCACGATCAGGAAGAAGCGATGACAGTGGCCGATCGTATCTCTGTCATGGACAAGGGCAGAATTCTGCAGAACGCCACTCCGGGTGAAATCTACGAACAGCCTAACTCTCGCTTCGTGGCGGAATTTATCGGTGACATCAACGTTTTGGATGGTCAGGTCACGAAGAAAGAGAATGAGGACGTTCAGATGTTCTCATCCGTTCTGGGCGACCATCTGGATGTGCGCTATCCGACACCAGCTAGCGTTGGGGATCACGCGGCTCTGGCAATTCGCCCAGAAAAAATGCGCATCTCCTTTGATAAGCCGGCACATCCCGGAACCAATGCTATTCAGGGGGAAGTCTGGGATATCGCCTACATGGGAGATGTCTCCATCTATCACATCAAAGTGGCGGAGACTGAAACCCTGCGAGCGATTGTTGCAAACACCACGCGCTTGGTGGAGCGCCCAATCACTTGGGAAGATCAGGTCTGGCTGTCATGGGACAGTGATGCCGGCGTCATCCTGACACGATGAGGGGAGGCCGATGACAGATCCCAGCCTCTCTTCTACAGGCATCACCCGTTCTGAAACAGTACCGGCTCCTCGTTATCAGCCTGAAGCGCCGGAAAATGCACCGACCAACCCTAAAGGGGGCTGGGGCCGTTTTGCATTCATCTGCGTGCCATACCTCTGGCTTCTCCTCTTCTTTCTGGTGCCCTTTGTCATTGTTGCAAAGATCTCCCTATCAGAAGCCGCAGTTTCAATTCCGCCCTATCTACCTGTCATTGATTGGAGCAGAGGTCTTGCAGGCTTGTGGGAAGCAGCAGAGCGATGGTCACTCGACAATTACATTTGGTTGACCGAGGATGCCCTTTATTGGCAGGCCTATGTCTCTAGCCTGCAAATTGCTTTCCTATCCACATTACTGACTTTACTGGTTGGCTTTCCAATTGCTTACGGCATGGCACGCGCTCCACGCAGCTGGCATCCGACATTAGTGATGATGGTGATCCTGCCATTTTGGACCAGCTTCCTGATCCGTGTCTACGCTTGGATCGGCATTCTCAAATCAGACGGTTTGCTCAATCAGACATTGATCACGATTGGTATAATCGATGAGCCACTGGTTATCCTTAACACCAGCATCGCTGTCTATATCGGTATCATCTACTCCTATTTGCCTTTCATGGTGCTCCCGCTCTATTCGTCTCTTGAAAAGCTGGACACCACATTGATTGAAGCTGCAGAAGACCTTGGTTGCCCGCCATGGAAGACCTTCTGGCGCGTCACAGTTCCTCTAGCTCTGCCGGGCATGATTGCAGGCTGCTTCCTAGTCTTCATCCCCGCTGTTGGCGAGTTTGTTATCCCAGACCTCTTAGGGGGCTCTTCAACCCTCATGATCGGTAAAACGCTCTGGGTCGAGTTCTTCTCCAACCGCGACTGGCCGGTCGCTTCTGCTGTGGCCATCGTCCTACTGGTCCTGCTGATAATTCCGATAACCTTGTTCCAGCGGCATGAAACTCGTCGTAATGAGGGGGATGTATGATGCCGTCGAAACCAAGCTGGTTCAATCTCACATCGCTGATCTTGGGCTTCAGTTTCCTCTACCTGCCAATCGTTATCCTGATTGTGTTCTCATTCAACGAGTCACGGTTGGTAACGGTATGGACCGGTTTCTCAACCAAATGGTACGCCTCGCTGCTCCAAAACGAGCAACTGCTGGAAGCTGCGTGGGTCACACTTCGTGTCGGCCTCACATCAGCCACACTGGCCACTGTGCTCGGAACGTTGGCAGCGTTGGTCTTAGCAAGGCAGGGGCGCTTTTTCGGACGAACTTTATTCTCCGGCATGATCTACGCACCGCTTGTGATGCCAGAAGTCATTCTCGGCTTATCTCTACTGCTGCTCTTTGTAGCCATCGATCAGAACCGTGGTTTCTGGACCATTATGATCGCCCACACCACCTTCTCAATGTGTTACGTGGCAATCGTGGTCCAGTCACGTCTTTCAGGCTTTGATAGAACCTTGGAAGAAGCTGCCATGGATCTGGGGTGTCCACCAGTCCGCACGTTCTTCCGCATCACGTTCCCACAGATCTTCGGGCGTGCTGGCAGGCTGGATGCTGGCTTTCACTTTGTCACTGGATGATCTGGTGATTGCGAGCTTTAACTCAGGGCCGGGATCCACGACCCTGCCAATGAAGATCTATTCGCAAGTCCGTTTGGGGGTCACGCCTGAGATCAACGCCATTTGCACCATTCTAGTCGCTCTGGTGACTGTTGGTGTCATCTTTGCCTCTCTCCTCACAAAGCGGCAAAGACTGAAGCGCATGGAAGAAGAGCGACTCGCAGCAGCCCACCTTTAGGAAACTTCATGAATCTGGGAGGTTTTTTAGCGCGATTGTGCACTGCAAACACTCATTCCTCCCAGCTTTATGGTTTTCACCTCAATAAATAGTCGTTCTCGGTACAAAGAGCACTTGGCGAGGACATAAAACACGTCTATCAACGGTGACGTCGCTATACCTATTTTCCCTAGGAGGGAAAGGCAGGATGCTGACACTGATGGATTTGTCAGATCCTGTTGCCAGCATGAAAAGGCGGTATTGCTTGCGTTCTGGGGAATGAGAAACGTGAGTTTTACCAACTCATGTATTGGGAGTTTATAATGAATAAAGTTTATCCAAGTGCTGCCGCTGCTCTGGAAGGACTTACCTTTGACGGAATGATCGTCATGGCAGGTGGGTTTGGTCTTTGTGGCATTCCTGAAAACCTGATTATTGCGCTGCGAGATTCCGGCGCAAAAGACCTGACCGCCATCTCAAACAACGCGGGCGTCGATGACTTCGGTCTGGGCCTGCTGTTGCAGACACGTCAGATCAAGAAGATGGTGTCATCTTACGTCGGCGAAAATGCAACCTTCGAGCGCCAGTATCTGGATGGTGATCTTGAGTTGGAGTTCAACCCTCAGGGTACTCTGGCAGAGCGTATTCGTGCAGGTGGAGCAGGCATCCCGGGTTTCTACACCAAGACCGGTGTTGGCACCCTGATTGCGGAAGGCAAAGAGCACAAAGACTTCAACGGTGAAACCTACATCATGGAAACCGGTCTGATCTCAGATCTGTCTCTCGTGAAAGCATGGAAAGCCGACAAAGAAGGCAACCTGATCTTCCGCAAGACAGCACGCAACTTCAACCCAATGATGGCAACCGCTGGTAAGACTACCGTAGTGGAAGTTGAAGAGCTCGTTGAGATCGGTGAGCTGGATCCGGATCAGATCCATACTCCGGGTATCTTCGTCGACCGTATCGTTGTTGGTTCATTCGAAAAGCGCATCGAACAGCGCACCACACGCGAAGCTTAAGGGAGGACATTAATCATGGCTTGGAATCGTGACGAAATGGCCGCCCGCGCGGCAAAAGAACTCCAGGACGGCTTCTACGTAAACCTCGGCATCGGCATCCCAACACTCGTTGCAAACTACATTCCTGATGGAATGAACGTTGCACTGCAGTCTGAAAATGGCATGCTCGGTATGGGCCCGTTCCCGACTGAAGACGAGGTCGACGCTGACCTGATCAACGCTGGCAAACAGACCATCACAGAACTGGATCGCACCAGCTATTTCTCATCCGCAGATAGCTTCGGCATGATCCGTGGCGGTCACATCGACCTGTCTATCCTTGGCGCAATGGAAGTCTCCGAAGAAGGTGACCTTGCCAACTGGATGATCCCGGGCAAAATGGTCAAAGGCATGGGCGGTGCTATGGACCTGGTGGCTGGCGTTAAACGCGTTGTTGTCATCATGGACCACACCAACAAACGCGGCGACAAAAAGCTGCTGCATAAATGCGCCCTGCCACTAACCGGCGTGAGCTGTGTGGACCGCATCATCACCAACCTTGGTGTGTTCGACGTAGTCGAAGGCGGCCTGAAAGTCGTCGAAATGGCCGACGGTGTGACACTGGAAGAGATCAAAGAAAAAACTGAAGCAAACTTGGTAGACTAACCAAGCTTCATTCTCAGCAAGACAAGAGAGGGCAATTTGTCCTCTCTTTTTATTTGTAACTAATAAGAATAATTGTTAAATACGACCCTTCTCAACGAAGGTATCTGTTCTGTGATAACTCTGATCGAAGAGCTATTGATTGCGTCTGGTGGTATTCGCAACATCTATCAGCATCCGGAAAACCCGAAGATCTGCATTAAAGTAGACCGTAGTTCAGAGGGACCTGCTGCCGGCTCCACACAGGCGGAGGCGCAGCTTTTTGAGAAACTGCTTGATCAAAGAGGGCAGCGAGACTTCATTGCAATATCCAATTATAGAGGCCGAGCTGAGACCAATCTGGGCTTCGGTGCGATGTTTGATTTGATCACGGACGAAACATCAGGACGTCCCTCTCAAATTCTGATGAAGGTATTGCAGGAAGATCAGTTATTTATCCAAACGGATCGCTTTAAAAAGGCTCTTAAAGTCTTTCGGCGTGATTTGGTGAAAGATGCCGTGTTGTGTCAGGACATTCGCCCATGGAACATTTGCGTCCAAGAACTCGCTGATGGAGAACTCAAACTTATTCTAATTGATGGTGTTGGGCACAAAAAGAAGCAATGGTTTGAGAGCATCAAACCATTCATTCAAATCAAGATGCTCTATTACTTCTTTAGTAAGTACATTTATCCGGAAAACCGTCTCCTTCAATTCTATAATAATCGGCGTAAAAGCTACGCTTGGAAACCGGGGCCTCTGTTTTCAAAAAATGCCGATGCCAAAGACGAACTAGATCTAAACTCGTAATTTGGGGGAACTCTGGTCATGCCTCTTCAAAGAAAAACTTATTCCTGCCTTCCTGTGGCAGTAGGCCCGTATGTGCACGCAGTAGCACATCAGGGAACGCTACACATCTCAGGCCTCACAGCTTTCGCGACTGGTGCTCAAACGCAGGCAGCAGATCAGCAGGCAAAAGAAATCCTGTCGCAGATAACTGCTGTTGCTGCGGAAGAAGGTGTAAGCCTTGCCAATCTGGTTAAAGTGACAATCTTTGTGACAGATTTGACTGCGCTGGGTGAGCTGCGATCTGTTCTTGCGGATGCTTATGGTGATAATCGACCTGCCAGTTCACTCGTAGAAGTTCAGAACCTCTTTCACCCTGACTTAAAGATTGAAATCGAGGCGACATTAGCGCTCGATTAGAGCTGAAACGCTTGCTCCATTAAAGAAGATCAGGCATTGTGCGCTTCGGATTTCTGAATGATGGAGCACCGTGTGATCCCAATAGACGTACTGGCTGGTTTCTTCACCGTCACTGTTTTGCTGGCACTGGCACCTGGCCCTGACAACATTTTTGTGCTGACACAGTCTGCTGTGTGCGGGCGCATGGCTGGGATTGCGGTCACGTTGGGGCTTTGTACAGGTCTTATCTTTCATACAACTGCGGTTGCGCTTGGTGTGTCTGCGATTTTTCAGGCTTCTGAGCTAGCGTTTACTGTTGTCAAGGTGCTTGGCGTTGGATATCTGCTTTATCTCGCGTGGGGAGCGTTTAGAGCAAAGCCTGAGCCTGTTCAGCAGAACAGCAAGGTTGATCATTCTTCGTTGATCCCCTTGTATCGCCGGGGCGTGATCATGAACATCACCAATCCCAAAGTCGCGATCTTCTTCCTTTCGTTCTTCCCACAGTTTGTTGATCCTTCTTATGGTCCGGTAATGCCGCAGTTCCTGCAGTTGGGCATTGTGTTTATGCTTTCTGCTATTTTGGTCTTTGGCTCTATCGCTTTCGCAGCCGGTTCTATTGGTGATCGCCTGAGCAGGTCCGTAACAGCTCAAAAGGTCATGAACCGGATTGCCTCTGTTGTGTTTGTTGGGATGGCACTGAAACTGGCTGCTGCCACACGATAGCGAACGGGTTCAACTGCTTCTGATAAAAGAAAAGCCGCTGAGAAGTTCTCGGCGGCTTTTTATTATTCTAAATTCGGATCAAAGTCACTCGGCAGGCATCATTGCTGCACCTTTTGCCGTGCGCGTGTTACCGCGCTTCTCTCGGAATGTATCAGCGCTTGTCTTAGCGAGCATAATAACCGGGATGATCCCAACCAGCACGATACAGAGCGCAGGCAAGGCAGCGTCCTCAAAGGCCTCACGAGAGGCGGCATTGTAGACCGTGGTCGCCAACGTCTCAAAATTAAATGGGCGCAGCAGCAACGTTGCAGGAAGCTCCTTCATGCACTCCACGAAGGAGAGCAGCGTGGCTGACAAGATCACGGGCTTCATCAATGGCATATGCACACGGCCCAAGGTTCCCCAGGCAGTCTGCCCCAAGCTTCGGGATGCCATATCGTAATGTGGTGTGATCTTGCCAAAACCACCATCGATCTGACCGTAGGACATCGCCAGAAAACGCACAACATAGGCGTAGATGAGCGCAGTACCTGAACCGATGAGCAGAAGGCCTGTACCAAAACCAAACAGGGCTTCTGCGCCCTCTGAGATCATGTTGTCGAGTGCAGCAACGGGGAACAGAATACCTACCGCCAGAATGGTTCCCGGCACGGCATAGCCGATGGAAGCAATGCGGCCCAATGTGGTGGTCACTTTGCTTGGGAACAGGCGGCGGCGATAAGCAAGGGTCAGGCTGATGCCGATAGAAACAGCAGCAGCCACAGCTGCGAGCCAGAGCGTGTTGCCAGCCGCAGCCCAAAGGGCTGGCTCAAACAGATCTTCAACACGTCGGCTCGCTCGGCTCAGCAGCAGCAGTGCAGGGAACACAAAGCCCAGCACAATCGGCAGCGCACAGACGACAGCAGCAACCCAGCCACGCCAGCCTTTCAGCTCGTAGCTTGGCAGAGCGCGATATGTGCCCGTTGTCTGATGAAAACGCTGCTTACGACGCCCGTAGTATTCGATAAACATCAGTGCCAGAACGAACACCAGCATGATGGTTGCGATCTGGGCAGCACCAGTCAGGTTCGAACGGTTCAACCAGGTGTCGTAGACGGAGAACGTAAGGGTCTGAACGCCGAAGAAGGAAACTGCCCCAATGTCGTTTAGGCATTCCATCAGTGCCAGAGTCACACCAACTACAATAGCAGGGCGCGCCAAAGGCAATGCAACCTTCCAGAACAGGCGCATTGGGCCAGCACCGAGCGTGCGGGAAACATCAAGAGCACAAGCTGACTGGATCAGGAAGGACGCGCGTGCACTGAGGTAAACATAAGGGTAGAGTACAAACCCCATCACGAACATGGCGCCGCCAAGAGATCGGATCTCTGGGAACCAGTAGTCACGTGAGGTTTTGAAACCGAAGATATCGCGGATTAGGCCTTGAACTGGACCTGTGTAATCCAGCAGTTCCACGTAAGAGAACGCGATAATGTAGGTTGGAACAGCGAATGGCAGCAGCAATGCCAGATCAAACCAGCGCCGCCCAGGAAAACGGCACATAGTAACAAGCCAGGCTGTGCTGACACCAACCACGAAAACGATAATGCCAACGCCAACCATCAACTGAAACGTGGTGGAGATTGAGCGCGGCAGAATGGTTGAAATGAGGTGCGGCCACAGATTGCCCGAAGACCCCATAGCCATAATAACAATTGCGAAAACCGGCATCACGACGAGGCCGGTTAAAAAGTAGGTACCAAACGCGAGAAGCCGCTCCCCTCGAGAAGAGGGGGCGGCAGTTCTGTATTGTGGCGATCCACTATGTCCGTGTCTGGATGTCATGGAATGGCTTCAACTCAATTTGGATATTGGAACTTAGCTGGATGGGCCGTTGTCGAAACCAACCACGTCAACCAGTTCACTTGCTTTCGCACGTTTCGCTGCAATCTCGTTCAGAGAGATTGGATCAGCTTTGAAAGTACCCCAGGAGGCAACCAGTTCAGAAGGCTCAACACCTGGCTTAACTGGGTACTCGAAGTTCTGTGCTGCGTAGATAGCTTGAGCATCGCCAGAAGCAAGGAATTCCATCAGCTTCACTGCGTTGTCTTTGTTCGGTGCATGCTTCGCCAGAACCATACCGGAGATGTTCACGTGAGTGCCGCGATCAGCTGAGTTCGGGAACAGGATGCGTACGGAGTTCGCCCAATCCTTCTGCTCAGGATCTTTCTCGTTGGTCTGCATTTTACCCATGTAGTAGGTATTGCCCAAGGAGATGTCGCACTCGCCAGCGAAGATGGACTTAACTTGTGCGCGGTCGTTGCCGGTTGGCTTGCGTGCAAGGTTGTCGCGTACTGCTTCCAACCACTTCTGTGCTTCAGCGTCGCCTTTGTGTGCAACCATGGAAGCAAACAGGCCGATGGAATAAACGTGCTGGCCAGAGCGTGTGCAGATGCGGCCCTTCCATTTTGGATCAGCAAGCTCTTCATAAGTGATGCTGTCCTGAGCAACGCGATCTTTGGATGCGTAGATAACACGTGCGCGGGTGGTCAGACCGAACCAGTGGCCTTCCGCGTCACGCAGGTTTGCAGGAATGTTGCCATTGATAGAGTCGTTTTCAACGGCCTGAGTAACACCAAGATCTTTAGCGCCTTGCAGACGTCCGATGTCCACGGAAAGCAGGATGTCAGCTGGAGAGTTCTTGCCCTCAGCTTTCATGCGCTCGCCAAGGCCTTTCTTAGCGAAAACAACGTTGGTTTTAACACCGGTTTTCTCAGTAAACGCATCGAGAAGCGGTTTGATCAGTTCTGGCTGGCGGTAAGAGTAAATGTTCACTTCACCTTCTGCCTGAGCAGAAGCAACAAGGCCAGTTGTGCCAAGTGCGAAGCCAGCTACTGACAGCCCAATTCCCTTAAGCAACGTCTTCATCGATAGTCTCCTGAGTGATCGAATATGCGTCTGCAAACGCTTGTCATTTGCCGTTATATCGGAAAGTTGACTTTTGCTGTCAACTAATAAACTACGTGAAAACAAAGAGATAGAACTATTCTAAACTATGAAATTCAGCTTTTTTGCTGCTATCTGCCTGCAATTGCGAATGATTTTCAATTGCGGCTTACGTATACGCAGTCAAAAAGTTTACTGAAAAACTCAGAGTTGTTGAAAACAAGTGAGCCAGAACAAGGTCTATTGGGCGCTTGCTGCACATCTAACGAACGGAAATGATTCCAATTTTACGGAATAGGCGTATCGCCCTGAAGCACCTTGGCCATCCAGATACGGTTCATGTTTTGACCACATAATATGAAAGAGGCTTTCTTACCTTGAAGAGTGCCTCGTTCTTTTGAAAGGCCGGCAAGACCAGCTGCAGCGGCTCCTTCACTGGCATTGTGTGTAGTGCGGTAGAGCAACCGGATAGCTTCTGCGATCTCGTCTTCACTCACACGTATGATGCGCTCCGCACCGGATCGGATTAATGCAAATGCCTCTCTTGCTGGACCCCGTACGCTGATGCCTTCAGCGAAGGTGTTGGCGGAAGATGTCAGCGTATACTCACCAGCCTCCATGGACCGAGCACATCCATCTGCTTTCTCCGCAACCACACCAATGATCTTTGTATTCAACCCAAACAGGTCGCGAACAGAAATCAAGCCGCAGATGCCTGTACCCAAACCAACGGGAACATAGATCGCATCAAGGTCCTTGATCGCGCGGAAAATCTCCAGTGCGTAGGTGGCCGCACCCAAAACGAGATCATAGTCAAATCCAGGAGAAAGCACCTGCTTGGAATCCTCAGCCATTTGGCAGGCAAAGTCGTGAGCCTCTTCAAAATCTTTCCCATGCTCAATGAGGAAGGCGCCGTAGCTCTGTATCGCTCCGGTCGTTTCTTTGGAGGTTCCTTGTGGGACAACAATCGCAGCTCGCTGATGCAATACCTTAGCGGCCCAGGCCATGCCTAAGCCGAAGTTTCCGCGTGTTGCGGCGACAAAACTGGTAGAGCTGATATGACGTTGAGACTGGCGCAGAAGATAGAGCAGGGCACAGCGGGCTTTGAAAGAGCCCGTAGGCGCATAGTTCTCATGTTTGATGAAAACCTCGCACCCCAGTGCGTCATTCAGCAAGGGCCAGCTATAAAGCGCTGTTGACACCATGTAGCGCCGCAACTCGTGCGAAGCGTCTTCCAAAGCGGCCAGTGTGAGCATGCGGATCTCCTGCAATGGTCAAACCACCACAGGAGCGCATTATTCGGCGAGAACTCGCTGAGGTGGGAAGGTGACTTCTGCCAGCGTACCTTCATCCTCTTCAGAATTTATTGAAAACGAAGCACGGTTCGCTTCCACAAGGGCTTTGGTTAATGGAAGACCAAGGCCAGACCCTTCTGTTGAGGCAGAGGCGTTGAGACGACGGAACGGCTGCAGCGCTGCTTCAAGATCAGCCTTCGACATGCCATGTCCCGTATCGCGAACTCGTAAATGAACTTCACCATTAGGATCAAGCACAAGCGAGACAATTACCTGACCACCAGAGCGGTTGAACTTAATAGCATTGGAAAGCAGATTCAGCGTAATCTGTCGAAGTGTTTTTGGATCAGCAACAATCTTCGGCACAGACAACGGCGTGCTTGCACGAATGATGACCCGCTGCTCATTGGCCTGCGGCTGCAACAAAGCAACGCATTCATTGATGATATCCGCCGCTGAAACGGCTTCAAACGCCAGATCCATCTTACCGGCTTCAATCTTGGCAAGATCAAGCAGATCATTGATCAGCGTCAGCATGTGAGAGCAAGAGCGATGGATATCGCGCGCATACTCTTTATACCGAACGTTGCCCAGCTCACCGAAACGCTCTTCTTGCATCACTTCGGAAAACCCGATCACTGCGTTCAATGGTGTGCGGATCTCATGGCTGATTTTTGTCAGATACTCAGACTTGTGTGCGTTGGCTTTCTCAGCTTTGTACCGCGCACTCACCAACTCTTCTTCTGCTCGCTTGAACTGTGTGATGTCGCGTAAAACAGCACAGAACAGTTGCTCATTAGCACTGCTGATGCGCCCCATGCTCAGGAAGGTTGGGAAAATGTCTCCATCCAACGTCTGGCAAATCACCTCGCGACCATCATTGAGCACGCTGGAAACGCCATTAGCGACCAGGCCATCCAGATAATCAAGCGCAGCTATGTGGCTTTCATCTGCAAGGAAGGTCGTAAACGGGGCGCCAAGAAGGTCGTCTTCGCTTGCATTAAATAAGGCTTCAGCTGAGTGGTTTGCGCTACGGATGATGCCGCGCTGATCCATTACGAGCACGCCGTCAGTTGCTGTGGCTAACACAGACTCTAGCTCTTCAATCCGCGTATTCAGATGTTCCACTTGGGAACTGGAAGCTGCTGGAGCCGATGTATGAGATGCCGGTGCAGAAGTGCTCGCCGTAGCTTCATTCTGGATCTTCTCGACTACTGAAATCATCAGGCCTGAGCGCCATTCCACGGAACCGCATGCATACGGGCATCAACGGAAAGCACGCCGCCCTCCGCGAGCCGAACATGGACAATCCGGTCTACAGTTTGCGGGCTCGGAGTAGGGCATTCTTCCGGCTCAGCAAAGATCGCTTCCAGACCGCCAGCCTCATTCAGTGCTTCGAAACGCTCATACCCAAGCAGCTCGAGCAATGTATCATTGGCGTAAACAACGTCTCGATCACGAACAACAGCAACGCCAATCGGCAATCGATCCAGCAAACGCGGATCAATTGGCGCGACGATTGGCTTGTCCGGAATGCGCCCGGTCTTTTCACGAGCGCGCTCTGCTGCTTCCTCAATGTCCGGCGGGACACGAGGCAGGACAACATGGGTTACATTGTCTTGCTTTGGCTCAGCCTCAACAGCTTCTTCGCGTGGAGTAGGCTCTGCTGGCAGCGGAATAATGTTGTCTGGAGTTTTAGCGTTGTCTTCGGAAGCTTCATGTTCAACAACATCGGTTTCTGCAACAGCAACGGCTGCAGCTTCCTCTGGTGTTGCCGGAATGTCTTCAATGGCTTCCGCCGGAGCAACAGCAACCTTCGCAGCCTGCTCTTCTTTCTTTTCTGCTCCAAGCGCACGGGCAATCTTGTCGAATGCGTCCTGCTCAGGCTTAGAAAGACCAGTGTTTTCGCGGGCAACTGGATGCTTGTCGACCAAGCGCACAATGCTGTTGGTCAGCTCTGCAAGGCTGCGCGGGCCTGCTCTGTTTTGCTTCTGAGGTGCGTCAGGCAGATTTGCAATGGCGCGCTCAAAATCATCCTTGCTGGTTGGCTCAGGAATGGTCGGCGCAGCGCTAACACTCTCCACGGCTTCCGCTGCCACTGCTTCAGGCTCTGTCAGATCCTCTTCAAAAGCCTGCAGATCTGTCTCAGCGGTTGCGTGTTCGACCTGTTCAGGAGCCGGGGCTTCAGCATCTGCCATTGCTGGTTCAGACAGCTCTTCCATCTGAGGTTCAGATTCAGCCGGAACGGCAATCTCTAAAGGATCGGTTGGGTCGCGAAGAACATCTGCATCTGTCAGCTGCAAGAAGCCTTCGTTCTCTTCAACCTCAAGCTCTTCTTCTTCCTGAAGGAAGTGCAGGCCTTCCTCATGAGAAGGCTCTTCCGCAGCCGCTGGAATGTCGGCTTCCGGCTCACTCTCATCTTCAGCTTCTGCAACCGTCTCAATAACAACTGCAGCCTCTGCCGTTACTTCTTCAGCGGCGTCATGCTCTGGCTGCTTTTCAGCAAGCTCCGATGCGGCTTTATCTTCCGCGTCCTCATCTTCTTCCTCGTTGAAGTCGATGATTAACTCAGGAATATCTGGCTCGCTCTGAAGAAAACCAGGAGCAGTCACGCCATCATCCAGCAGCTCATCAACGATCTCAGGCGCCAGATGTGGCTCTGTTTCGGAAAGCGCTTCAATGGGTGCTACTTCATCCTGAACAAAGCGCTCAGGTTGATCATGTTCAAGCGTAAGTGCCAAATCCGGTGCTACAACTGCTTCTGATTCAGCAGGAGCTGCGTCGGAAGGAGCAATCGTATCATCGCTCTCTTCATTCAGCGCCGCACGCAGTTTGGCAAGAACTGCAAGCGGATCAACAATCTCTTCGGCTTTCTTGGCATCAACACTGCGGATTACCCCAAATCCACGCAGTCCGTCATACTCACCGCTCTTTGTCTCTATCGGTTGAGCGGAGAGATCCAATGGAACAACTTTGTTAGAGCAGCAGGCAGGCCAAAGCACAGTCGCACCGGTAATCGCGCGCTGTTTTTTGATGGCCTTGGAAATCGCAGGCACCTTGCCCATTTTCAGCTTTTTGCGGACAGCATCAAACGGCAAGCCGATCAGCGCGGCATCCTGTGGGCCCAAAAGCTCGGCGAACTCCTTCGAGAAGCTGCGAAAGCAACCGTTTCGGTCCAGCTCCCAGGTGAAGCGGATCGGCCGTTGTCGGCGTTTAAAGACAAAGTCAGCCACGAGCTCGGTCCTTACTCTGAAGGTTTCCCAAGAAGGGGTTGGTTGAGAAACGCAATCTACTCTCTTTCACAGGCACCAAGGCACAATGCGGGCGGTGCTATCAAATGATATCTGGTTTGAAACGGGCATGTAAGCGACTTCAGCGGTTTTGCTGTAAGCTTACTAAAGAAACCTGCCTCAATTTATCAGGGGTATATTTTCCCAATTATAGCCCCACCCTAACTTATCTGTAAGCTTTGAAAAACCAGAGCTTGCCTTTCATGGCAACCCACCCACCGGCATTTTCAAAAGCTAAATCCTGATAAAGGCTTAGACTTTAACAAATGAAGGCTGAAGTTCACATCTGTCAATTCCAATAGAAGCGACCTGCTCAATTATTCACCCCCCAATCCTTGTATACTTAAGGTACCGTAAACTGCGGTGCTCGTCTAAGCTCCTATTTTCTTTCCCTATGGTTAAGTATAGCATTGCCACACCAGAGTAAACGAGTTGCAAATAGGGGAGGGAATAGGCCCTTTCTGCACGACCAACAGAACCTTAATCACGAAGGGTGGAGGCTTGAGCATGGTAGATACAAAAGTTCCTTTTGAAGTTTCAGATCAAATGCGCGAATTTGCTGATCGAAGCATCGATCAGGCACGCAAGGCTTTTGATCACTTCATGGATGCAACCGAAAATGCGGTCAGCAGCATGGAAGATGCCTCAAGCACAATGCAGGAGGATTCCTCCGATATGCACCGCCAGGCCCTCGCGTTTGCAGAGCAAAACGTAAACTCGGCATTCGAGCTCGCACAGCGCATGTTTCAGGTTAAAGATATGGAAGAGCTGGTGAGCCTTCAGCAAGAGTATCTGCACAAACAGATGGAACAGACTGGCGCTCAAATGCGTGAGATGGGCGAAAAAGCCTCTCGCACAGTCAAAGAAGTCGCCAAGAAAGCTGGTGATTTTTAAGGGCTGTTTCGGAGCTGAGTCTCCCTCTAATAAAAGCAGAGAATGAGGCGTATCCTCGCCTCGTTCATGGTGTGCTTCTGAAACCTCTCGCTGCAAAGCCGGGATTTGCACCGCCAGAATAAAAAAGTTTTCTTCTTCCAATCAGCAGCTTAAGTGAGATTGCAATTGTTGCACTGCAAAATAATGTTGCAATGCACAAAATAACTCCTATATTAATCTCAAGTTGACCTAAGGGGAGACGGTTTTCTCCCTCTCGATCCTTTGTGTTCCTCCCAAGACGATAAGGAGCAATCCCAATGACTACTGCAAAAGTTGATACTGCGAAATCCGAGAAAAAGGCTGAAGAGACCGCTCAGAAAGCCACTAAGTCTGTAGAGAATGAGGTGTTTGCTATGAACAAAATGGAAGTGCCTGCATTTATCCAGGAAATGACCGAAAAGAGCGTAGATCAGGCTCGTGAAGGTTATGCAAAAGTGAAATCTGCTTCTGAAGAAGCAACCGCAATGCTCGAAGAGACCATGGAAGTGACTCGCGACAGCATTATGGAAATCAACCTCAAGGCTGTCGATGCTGCAAAGGATAACTCCGAAGCTGCATTCTCACACATCCGCGACATGTTTGGTGTGAAGAGCCTGTCTGAAGCGATCGAACTTCAGTCTGCTTACAATCGCAAGCAGTACGACACGATCAGCCAGCAGGTGAAAGACATGCAGGAAACTGCAACGAAACTTGCGACCAGCATGTCTCAGCCAGCCAAAGAGGCGTTCGACAAGTCCATGAAAGAAATGAAGCTCGCATAAGCCCGGCTAATTTTTTTCCAAAAAAATACATATCCTCCCGATTGGATTGCACAGCATTTTGCAACTCATACGGGAGGATTTTGTGTTTAAGCCTCTGAAAAACAGAGTGAAACCACCTAGTCGCAGTGGGTAAGTGCCAATTTTTTATCAGTGTTGTGGACTTTTTTCATTTTGATGTTTCAAGGGACTTGCCAACCTCAAAAATTGAACCTATGTTCC
The DNA here is from genome assembly GCF_001310815.1 of Pseudovibrio denitrificans JCM 12308. Lineage (GTDB taxonomy): Bacteria > Pseudomonadota > Alphaproteobacteria > Rhizobiales > Stappiaceae > Pseudovibrio > Pseudovibrio denitrificans. The sequence goes on along the minus strand of NZ_BAZK01000014.1, from coordinate 111,722 downwards.
GCGCCACTGGCAAGCAGACGTAGCTCAGTTGGTTAGAGCGTCGGATTGTGGCTCCGAAGGTCGGTGGTTCGAATCCACTCGTCTGTACCATCTCTTCTTAAGGCTCCTGAGTGAGATAGTTGAGATCATCTGCTTCGCCAGTTCTTTTCCCTAACACTTTGAAAAGACTTTTTTTATTCCTGTGGCAACTGCTTGGGAATGAGAATGGCATTTGCATTTTTCTCGATTATTTCTCCCAGCCAGAATGCGCAGTCAGACTGCTCAAATAAATCCTCAAAGTTCGCATCACTATCCGCACCCTGCAACACGTTGAAGTTTGAAGGGTTGCCGATCTTGGGCCATGTCCAAAGCTTCCAGTCTTTAGAAGGACCAGCTTCTGGTGTCTTGGCAAACTGAGCCCAAAGAGCGTTCATTTTCACAGCAAGGGCTTTGTCTTCTTCCGTTGAGTTTGGGGGCATGTTGTTGAAGACAAACGGCAGTTCCGAAGCATGGCAGGCATTGCCCCACTGGTTTTGAGGACCGCAAACATTATTCACCTTTGGATTTGTAGGGGGCTTCTCCATGTTCTCAACGGACGTCTGCGCGAAGAAGTAAAGCCACGTGTTATTGGTCGGCTTCTCTCTCTCAATGTTTGCGGACATCGTCGGGCAAGCGAAAACAGAGTTGCCAATCAAGTTGGCAAGAGCTGTTGCCGGTGTTTTCGGCTGCAGGCCATGAGCAGCAGGCGTTTGCGCGCCATAACCCTCACGCCCAACGATCAGCATCGGATTTTCATAGTCACGTCCAAGAATGCCATTGAACGTTACCGCATTCAAATTGCCAGTTGCGTCAATAAAGTTGGCGAACAAGACGCCTTCATCCTTGTTGAAGCCCAGCATCAAAGGCTTCTCGTTGCCTTTCTCCATCTGCACATTTGGCTGTTCCTTCAGGAAGCTTCCGTCAATAATCGGCGAAAACGCAATGCTGCCGGGCAGGGCGCTCAAGAATACGCCCTTTTTAAAGAGGTGGTCCTGCAGCAGAGCTTGAGCGAGTAGGATTTGTCGTGTGGTCGCCTTCTCTAGATCATCCAGCTGAGCCGTCAACGCGCACTCATCTGATTCCGGATTGCGAATAGCAGCGCGCAGGCACTTCAAATAGAAGTAAAATAGATCCCGGCCTTCTTCCTTATTGCGGTATTTATAGGAAGCCGCGCTGCTCTGCATGATCCCCGCACGGAACAGATCCTTAGAACTGTCTGCGCTGAACATATGCAAGCCAACCGCCATAGCGCCAGAGCTGACGCCAAAGATCGTCACCTGATCAGGATCTCCCCCGAATGAGGTGATGTGCTTCTGCACCCATTTCAGGGCTGTCTGCTGATCTTGAAAGCCGTAGTTCCCACCATTGGACGGTTCTTGTCCTGTAATCCCATCTGTGGCCAATGTACCAGAATGCCTAGGCGGAAGTTGACGGTCACCAGAACGATGTTCTGGTCAGCGGAGAAAGATTTGCCCGTGTAAAGTTCAATGATCTCGCCATCAGCAGCGTGATATGCCTTATCAGCCCCACCAGCCATGAACCCACCACCATGGAAAAACACCATAACCGGCAGCTTGCTGAGGTTCTTGATGGCTCCAGCCGGCGCCAGATGTTCATGTAGAGGCAGTCTTCCTCACCACGGAGCTGATCCTTAGGATTCCAGATTGGTTGCGGACAGCGGGCGCCATATTGCAAAGCCTCGTAACCGTTGGGCTCGTATTCATCAAACACACTGGAAGGCTGCCAACGCGCTGCTTGTCCGTACTGTACCCCTTTGAAGACACTTAGGAGCTGACTTCCACTGTCATCGGCTTTGCCGCACAGGATCTTCTTGTTGCTCAGGGTAATGCAGGGCTGTTCAGGCGGAGCAGGCTGGTCCGGCGCAAAAAGCAGCTGATCATCAGCATTGGGGCTTTGAGCATATGACCCTGTTATAGTGAGAATGCTGAATGCTAGTGCAAGCACCGTTTTCATGGAACCCCGCCTTCTTATCTGTTTTGGGCTTCCTCTAGTGTTCGTCTTTTAGGAAAAAACGGCGTTAAACAGCATGCTTTAAAATGCCTTGCTGAAATTGTGGCAAATTTTTGAGTGTCAAAATGCTTTGTTTAATTCATTGATGATTTTTGTGACTGCCATCACAAACTAAAGAAAATGGCTGTTTTCAGCGATAAATCCGGTGGAATTCAAGGACACTCACCCCTTGAGCACTTGTATTAGGCGCTCAGTGGCTTTTGATAGGGTTAATGTTCGAAGTGAGGCCAGATTCACGACGATTCATCTGACCCTCAAAATTACGATGTGAGAATTTTAAATGAAAAAACTGATGCACGCCGCGATTGCTATTGTTCTCGGCCTTTCCGTTGCAGCATGTACCACAACCAACCCGTACACCGGTGAGTCCCGCATTTCCAAAACCGCTGGTGGTGCTGGCCTTGGTGCTGCGACCGGCGCAATCATCGGTGCGATCGCTGGTGGTAAAAGCGCACGCGTTGAAGGCGCTCTCGTTGGTGCCGCAGCAGGCGGCCTGATTGGTGGCGGTATCGGCAACTACATGGACCGTCAGGAAGCACAGCTTCGTCAGCAGCTCCAGTCCTCTGGCGTTTCCGTAACCCGTAACGGCAACCAGATCGTTCTGAACATGCCAAACGATGTAACCTTCGCTGTTGGTCAGGCAACTCTGTCTTCCCGTGCAATGCAGGTGCTGAACAGTGTTGCTCTCGTAGCTAAAGAGTTCCCGCAGACCCGCCTGAACGTTTACGGTCACACCGACAACACCGGTTCTGCTCAGTTCAACCTGCAGCTTTCCCAGCGCCGTGCTGACTCCGTCAGCAACTACCTATTCAATCAGGGCGTCAACGGTGCACGCATCTCCGCAGCAGGTTACGGCCTGACCAGCCCGATTGCTTCCAACGCAACCGAAGCTGGCCGCGCACAGAACCGTCGCGTAGAAATCATCCTGTCTCCACTGAACTAATCAGTCAGACAGGCAAAAGTTTTAGAACGCGGTTCCTTACCGGGGCCGCGTTTTTTGTTAGTCTCTCATCGGCAATAGGGGAGGCTCGCACATGACACAGAACAATCTGGCCGCATCACATTTCCAAAACGCCGGAGAAGATTACGCGAAGTATCGCCCAACTTATCCTCCTGAGCTTGTCGAATTTCTGGCGGCTCAGTGTAAGCACCACAATCTTGCTGTTGATGTTGGCTGCGGAACAGGCCAGTTCAGCGCTTGATTGCCCGACACTTCCAGCAAGTCCTAGCCACCGACGTCAGCGCGTCTCAAATTGAGAATGCAGCACCTGTTCCAAGCGTCCGTTTTGCAGTAGAACCTGCGGAGCAATGCTCAGCCAAAGAGGATAGTGTTGACCTGATCGTTGCCGCACAAGCAGCCCACTGGTTTGATCTGCCGAGTTTTTATCAGGAAGCTAGACGGATAGCCGCTCCCGGTTGCGTATTAGCGCTTGTTAGTTACGGCGTCCTCTCCATTGATGACAGCCACTGCAACGACCGCTTCCGCCAGTTCTATTACGATGAAATCGGCCCTTACTGGCCACCAGAGCGCCAGCACGTCGACAATGGCTATGCCAGTTTTGACTTCCCTTTTGAGGAGCTAAGCTACCCGGCAATGTCCATTGAGCGAGATTGGTCACTGGAGCAATTTCTCGGCTACGTCCGCACATGGTCATCAGTGAAAGCGGCAGCTAAGGAAGGCAAAGCAAGCCTTACAGATAGCTTTGCAGAAGAGCTTGCAGGCCTCTGGGGTGACCCGCAAGAACGCCGCAAAATCAGTTGGCCCATCGCAATGCGACTGGGCCGTATCTGATCATTAGCAGATGTTACAAACTGCTCGGCCACCGAGTGTGCAAGTCGTCAATCTTGAACTCATGCACGTGGCTCTTGCCGACTTTGTCGACGCCTTTGGCCCAATGTGGGTCATTGTCCGGCAGGTCTTCATGGCTATGACGCAGCTTTTGCGCATCTTTACTTGGCCAAAGCACCATGGCGGTAAACACGCTGATCCACGCCAGAGCCGCCATGGAAAGAAAACTGGTGGGAATACCAAAGCTGGAACCAACCCAGCCTGCCAACGGATATCCAACCAACCAACATACATGGCTGAGAGCAAACTGACTGGCAAACACAGAAGGCAGATCACTCCCTGTTGCTGACCGTCGCAAAACACGGCCTGAGGGCGTCTGCGCTGCAGAATAACCAAGCCCCATCAGGAACCAGAGCGGCAACAACTGCGTAAAGCTGCTCAGAAGAAAACCAAAGCTCAGGCACACAGCCATCACGCTGGCGCCAAGGATCATCACACTCCGGTCTTTGAAGCGTTCCAGCACCTTCGGCAGGCTAAGGGCTGTAATCATGGAACCCGCTCCAAAACAAGCCAGAGCAATGGCAACATCATCTGCTTGCAGCCCAAACGTGCCTTGCACGATCACCACGGTGTTCACAATCACCATGGCACCACCTGCAGCAACGGCCAGATAAACAGCCAGCATGCCGCGCAGGCGAGGGGTACTCAGATAGATACGTGTTCCCTGTGTAATACGCTTCACTGTACGTTGGTTCTCAATCGGCTTCAGCTTGGGCAAGGTGACGGACACAACAAGCGCAGCAGAAGCGAGGAAGCCAATCACCGTGCCGCCAAATAACCCATGGAAGTTGATCACCAACAGCAAACCAGCCGCAATCGTTGGGCTCAGCAGGTTCTCCAGATCATAAGCAAGACGGCTGAGAGAGAGGGCGTTTGTATAGTCTTTCTCTTCTGGCAAAACGTCTGGAATAACCGCCTGAAAGCTAGGCGTGAACGCAGCAGAAGCCGATTGCAGCACAAAGATGAGCACGTAGATCTGCCAGATCTCAGTCACGAAAGGTAGTGCGAGCGCAACCGCCGCACGGATTAGGTCCAGCCCCACAAGCACAGCACGCCGTGGCAGCCGCTCAACAAAAGCCGCAGCGATGGGAGCCAACCCAACGTAGGCAATCATCTTGATCGCAAAGGCGGTTCCAAGCACTGAGCCAGCTTCATCTCCGGCGATGTTGAACGCCAGCAGGCTCAGCGCGACAGTGGCGAGGCCAGTACCGAACAGCGCAATAACTTGGGCAAGAAACAGGTGGCGATAGGTACGGTTCGCGAGTACGGAAAGCACGCGGAAACTCCTTTGGCTTCTTGTTTTCTTGAGTTGAGTATATCCCCCTACAGGTAACGGGAGATTGCCTTGAACTCTTCAATCGTTTGCTCGGAATTTGCTTCCGGATTATCGACAGCATCATCAAGGCAGTGGTCGAGGTGATCGTAGATCAGGGTCTTCTTTGCCTGCATCACTGCTTTCTCAACGGCATGAAGTTGTTGAGCTATTTCCACGCAAGGCCGGCCATCCTCAATCATGTTAATGATCGAGCGCAGATGCCCATTGGCGCGTTTCAGGCGATTAACAATTCCCGGATGGGATTGATGTGTATGCTTCTCAGTCATGACTTGCTTGTATCCCCCCTAGGGGGATAATGCAAGAAGGCTTCAGATTGCAAAATCGCGGATAAATCATTTCAGTAACCCTTCGTGATATGCTCCGCAGCACAATGAAGTCGGCTGTTTGGCGTCAGGACCACGGAAACGAGGGCTTGTATGCCAATGCAGAATGCTGAAACTGAACCTGATTGATGGATATGCGTTGCCAGTTAGGTGCGCCGGGAGAGTGACGTGCCGGATAATTTTGTTTTTGCAGTGGACACGGATGGCGGCATTGATGATGCCATCGCACTCATGATGCTGATCGGTGCAGGTAGGAAGATCGACTTCATCACCACCACATTTGGTAATGTAGATGTTGAACAAGCCACGCAAAACATTCTGGACACACTAGCGATCTGCAATGCAGATATTCCCGTCCACAAAGGCGCGTCTGATCCCACCGTTGGTGAACGGATTGATGCTGTTTATGTACATGGTCAAGACGGCTTAGGCGGTGTCGAGCGCCCACAGCATCTGCTCAAACCTTCTGGTGAAACAGCCCATAATGCGCTGAGAGATGTCCTGCGAAAAGCTGAACTTGGTGGACCTAAACTACAGATCCTGACCATTGGACCGCTGACCAACCTGGCAGAGGTTCTGCGCGAAGAGCCTGACCTGGGAGCAGGGATTGACCGTATTTGGACAATGGGCGGCACCTGTCATGGCAGAGGCAACGTCACACCTGCAGCCGAGTTCAACATCCTGTGCGATCCGGAAGCCGCTAAAATGGTGCTTTCACAAGCGGTTAACACGACCATGATCCGTGGGAGCCTAGCCTTCATGATGCCCTCCCGGGGGATGTGGTTGATGGCATCTTTGATCGTCTGGGCGATACGATCCCCGCCAAATTTGCTGAACATATGTGCGCATTCATGCGTCAACGTGGTCAGACCTGGTACCACGAAGACCTTCTCATCCTGCCTGACCCTCTGGCCGCAGCAGCCCTGCTAGATCCGGAGGTGATCGCAAGAACAATCGTCTGTGGCGTACTGGTAGAAACCGGCGGTGAATTTGCCCGCGGCGCAACCATTCTGGACCATGAAGGCAAATCACAGGCTCCGATCATCGGCATTATGGAGCAGGCCGACCGCACGAAAATGGAGCGTATTCTGGAAGGTACACTGGCAGCGCTTGCATCACGCCACCAGTGATATCATCAAAGAAGCAGAGACCATGCAGTGGCTGCAAGCATCGCAACAGCCATGGCAATCGTAATGCCGCGCATCAAGGTTCCTTCTCCGATCACCTTCAGAATTGAAACCCCAACCATCGCCCACATGCTGTGAGAGATCATGCCGCCAATCAGGAACCCGGCGGTCAGGATCGCGGCGTTTTCATAAAGCCCCATACCATTTGCTGCGAAGAAGCTTGTGAACGCCACAAGGCTCATGGCCCATGTTTTCGGGCTAAGTGGATGAATGAGCAAACCTTCCCAGAAGGTTGGCAAGCTGACTTCGCCCTTCGGCTTGATGTTCAGCTGCACGATGCGCCATGCCAGATAAGTCATGTAAGCCATAGACGCGAACTTGAAGAATGTAACCAACGGGCCACCGCGTGCCATCAGCTGCCCCAACCCAAAGGCCACACATAGGTTCAGCACAAGGCTACCGATTTCTGCCGCAACAATAACCGGAAAGGCGGTGCGATAACCGGCGCTGGCGCCAATTGCCATGAAGGTCAGGTTTCCCGGTCCCGGTGTGCCGGTCATAATGGCTACAAAAATCGCAAAGGCGCTGAGTGATGCCCAATCCATATTGTCATTCCAGTCAATTGATACAATCTACACAGCGTGCTAAGTTATTGTATCGATCGTATCTATCAATTGCTTTATTGTTATGAATACAATGTGGAAGCCCGCCCCAAACAAGCTCACATCCCCCAAATACCTAAGCATTGCAACGGCTTTGGAACACGACATCCAGACAGGCCGCCTTGTGGAAGGCGATCGCCTGCCGCCGCAACGCGAGCTGGCTTACCAGCTCGGTGTGACGCTTGGGACAATCACCCGCGCCTATGCGGAGGCAGAGCGCAGGAAACTGGTGCGCGGTGAAACGGGCAGGGGCACGTACATCGCCAAAACCAGCAGCACCCACTCTCCGCTGAACCTAATGCCCAACACTGAAGGCATTCAGAGCTATGATCTTGCTCGCAATTTGGGGATGGCTCACCTGAATCCGGATTTGGGCAGCATGCTGCGAGAACTGAGCGAAGATCCGCTCGTCAACTCCCTCAACGAATATGGCCCGTCAGAGGGCACGCCGCAGCATCGTGAGATAGGCGCACACTTCCTCTCTGAGTTTTATAGCGCACCCGCCAGGCCCAGCCAAACGCTCGTCACATGTGGCGCTCAGCACGGTATTCAGATCGCTTTGCAAGCCATGTTCAACCGCGGAGACGCCATCGCAGTTGATGCAATGATCTACCCACCCATTCTGTCTGTCCTGCCAGCTCTGGGGCTTCAGATTGTGCCGATTGATGCGGAGTGTGATGCAAACGGCCATATGGGGGCAATGTCTGCAGATGCATTGGAGGACGCTTGCAGTAAACACGATATTCGCGGTGTCTTCCTCATTCCGAACGCTCAGAACCCAACCACCCACACAATGACCAGCAAAGAGCGACAAAGGCTGGCCGCCGTCATTGAGAGGCACAATCTCACCGTCATTGAAGACGATCCCTACACGCCTTTCATCTCGCAAAAGCAGGAGAGTTTTCTGGAACTCCTGCCAGAAAGCACCGTGCTGATTGGTTCACCGTCCAAGGTTATGTCCGCAGGTCTTCGGACCGGCTATATCCATGTTCCAAACAACGTCAAAACAGCCTTTGCAAACGCCATTGGCGAAAGCACATGGATGGCTTCTCCACTCAACGTGGAGATTGTTTCCAGATGGATCATGGGTGGAGAGCTGCAAGCAACACTGCAGATAAAGCGGGATCTTCTGAAACACCGTTACCATGCCCTGAAGGCGATGTTTCCGGCAGTCACGCTGCAAGGCGGTGAGGAAAAGCTGTTTACATGGATGCAGTTGCCGGAGCAGCAAAATGCAGAGTTGGTGGAGCAGGCTGCGCTCCTGCGCGGGGTAGAAGTGCTATCCCATCGCCATTTTCAGGCTGTACCTCGCACCGATACCAACGCGCTGCGCATCAGTCTTTCAACCATCGCGCAGGACACTCATTTTGAGGATGCTATATCCCTGCTGAAAGACTCCATAGATCAGCTGGGCAGCAATCAAACACCGCGCCCGATGGTCGGCTAGGCAATAAAAAAGCCCCCGCCTGAAGTTCAGGCAGGGGCCGAAATCTGACCTAAGCCAGCATACTAAGAGATCTTAGTATGGGCAGGACATGTCGCTCATGTAGTCATGAACGGTGATTTTGCCTGCGATGATGTCTGCGCGTGCTGCTTCAACAGCTGCTTTCATCTCTTCGCTAACCAGTGGAGCGTTGTTTTCGTCCATTGCGTAGCCAACACCGTCTTCAGCAAGACCAAGAGACTGGATGCCGGTGGTGAACTTGCCTTCTTTCGCATCCATGAATGCGTTTGCAACAGCAACGTCAACGCGCTTAACCATGGAGGTCAGCACTTTGCCTGGAGCCAGGTGGTTCTGGTTGGAGTCAACGCCGATGAACTTCTTGTCTTCATCAACAGCAGCCTGAAGAACACCAAGACCGGTGCCACCAGCAGCAGCGAAGATCACGTCTGCGCCACGTGCGAAGTGAGACTTAGCAAGCTCACCGCCTTTAACTGGGTCGTTCCATGCAGCTGGAGTAGTACCAGTCATGTTAGCGAACACTTCACCGTCTTTATTGGTGGTCAGTGCGCCCTGCTTGTAACCACAGGAGAACTTGGAGATCAGCGGGATGTCCATGCCGCCCACGAAACCGATCTTACCGGTCTGGGAAGCGAGCATTGCCATCATACCTACGAGGTAAGAACCTTCCTGCTCTTTAAAGACAACAGAGCGAACGTTTGGCAGATCAACAACGGAGTCGATGATTGCAAAGTTTACATCTGGGAATTCTTTAGCAACTTTTTCAACTGGAGCTGCCTGTGCGAAGCCCATTGCGACGATTGGGTTCATGCCGCGGCGAGCAAAGTTGCGAAGAGCCTGCTCACGCTGGGAAGCGTTGGAGATCTCAAATTCGCGATATTCGATACCGGTTTCAGCCTTGAAAGCCTCAGCACCATTGTAAGCAGCTTCGTTGAATGACTTGTCGAACTTACCGCCCATGTCAAAGATAACTGCAGGTTTAAAGTCCGCTGCCATAGCAGTTGTGCTCATTGCTGCTGCCAATACTGCGGTTGCAGCGATGGTTTTGATGGATTTCATACCCATTCCTCCGTTATATCCCAATGGGAAACCTTCACGTTGCCCGGTCGCCAAGTCTGTTTTCACCACAAGTTCCCAACCTGGAGACTCACCTCATTGAGGTTAGCGTCTAAGTGCATACCTTCCCCTGCGTAAGTCCAGCTAAGTGTTAGCTTGTCCTTAATTATGCGCCTATAGGTTGTCCAAAACGATCAGGCATGTTGAAAACAGTTCTGTGTACGGCCTTTAGTTGGACACATGCCGGTGTTAGGATCAAGGTTAAAATGCGAATAAATATATTAGGACTGCAAAATTTTTCAGTTATCCGCCAATTTGGCTAATATTGTTCGTTAGAACCATCAAAATTGCTTAGTGATCACGCAGGAGTTTGGGGTGTTCGAATCATTTATTGAGACTGTAAAGGTCAAAACTAGAAAAGCTGGGCTATTACTTGGCGCTGGTCTGTTACTTGTAGGCGTATCATCAGCCAGGCAGCGACCTGTGGGGATACAGGAGCAGGGTTTGACCGCTGGCTCGCATCCTACAAAAATACGCTGCAATCCCAGGGGATCTCCAAGGCAACTATTAACAAGTCACTGAGCGGAATTACGTATAACCGCAAGGTCATTGGTTACGATCGCAATCAGAAATCCTTCAAACTCAGCTTCGAAGAATTCTACAAGCTTCGCGTCAACAATGCGCTGATCAACAAAGGCCGCAAGTTGATGAAGAAGCACAACGCGCTCTTCACCCGCATTGAGAACGAGTTTGGCGTTCCGCGCGAAATCATTACTGCTATCTGGGGCCTTGAAACAGGCTATGGTCGTGGCATCGGTAAGATGAATACCATTCGCGCACTGGCAACGCTGGCCTATGACTGCCGCCGCGCAGATTTCTTCCGCAACGAGCTGTATCATGCACTGTTGATCGTCCAGAAAGGCGACTTGCAGCCAAGCGAAATGAAGGGTGCTTGGGCAGGCGAACTCGGCCAGACCCAGTTCCTCGCTTCCTCCTACATTAAGTTCGCGATTGACTACAGCGGCGACGGCAAACGTGACCTGCTGTACAACACAGCAGACACTCTGGCATCCACCGCGCACTTCCTCATGTCCTACGGCTGGCAACCAGGCCAACCATGGGGACCGGGCACACCAAACTACGAAGTGATCCGCTCATGGAACCGCGCTGGTGTATACGTCAAAACCATCCAGATCATGGCTGAAAAACTGAGCAACTAATACAGCCTGAGAAATGTAAAAAAGGCCGCTGAGTATAACACTCAGCGGCCTTTTTTTGTTGGGAAGCAATATTAGTCAGGGCGATTGATCAGTGTGGTAAAGAACTGATTCAATGTACCTGCAAGCTTTAAGTCTTCATTCTTCGAAATGCTTGGACCAAAGCAAATGCCAAGATTGGTTGCGTTCATATCGTTGTCGGCTTTATGCCCTTCGACCATTTTTGCGAAAGTCACAGCGTCCTGAACAAGTACAGGCAGATCGCCTGGTTCAGGCAACTGGCTGTTGTCTTGCCTAAACTGTTCAACAAAGCCAAGAACGATCCGTGAGTCATCATCAGTCAGGTTATCACGCAGGTTCTGTCTGAAGGTAGACGCAAGCGCGTGAGGTGATGTGCCTTCAAGTGCATCCGGGTTTCTGGAACTGATCAAACTGTTGATCGTCGATTTAGCTCCTGGGATACGCACGATACCCTGAGTACTCAGCTCGTCAGGATGGCTATTAAAGTGCTGAATAATCGCTTTGTTCTGCACCTCAGCTTCATGCTTATGAAGCACAGCGAAATCGATACCTGTAGAAATCTGCTTTACCGTCAGGCTATGAAACTTTCCATCGGTGTATCCGCAGGCATTGCAGGCATATTTGTAGGCCTGCTCGCCCAACTCTTTGCCAAACTTGTCTTGCAGCGCCGTGCGAAATGCGCCTTGATCTTGAGCTTTTTCAGTTTTCTCAGAGGAACTGAGATTGTGCCAGGACACCAACTTTCCTGCCAGTGTGGAGCTTGCTTCGCGGGTTTGCAAAGCGCCACTATCTGTCACAGTCAGCTTCTGGTCTAAATTACCGCTAGCAACATGGCTGTCGATGGCGTTTTGAAAATGTGCGAGGTTAATTGCAGTCATACTCTCATACCCAATGTTTCAAATGAATGTTCTGTTGTTGCAGGTGCAGAGTGTTGCCAGTCCATCTCAAGCGGGGCTGAGCTGCTCAGACGCTCATGCCAGGAGGCAGAAGTGCTGATGAACTGCTCCAGCTTTTCCTGCAGAGTGAAAGAAGATTTGTCGGCAATGTCGACCACCTGAGACAGGTTGATACGGTCTGAGGCCGGATCGAGGTTGAAGCTCATGCCATGGCCAAGTGTCAGCACACAGTTCGTCTGCATCAGCGCTTTCAGCTTTGCTGGGTCATCGCAAGGTTGCGTGTTCACGACCGCATTAAACAGCAGGGTCTGCGTGTCCTCGCGCCACTGCACCGTCATGAAGAGTTCTTTCTCGAGCCCAAGCAGAAGCGTGTTGTCTTCATTCAAAGACAGGCCATCAAGGCCAATTCTTCGACCGATCTCGTTCAGAAGTTCATCTAATAACTGGCGCATCGCTCCCCCGCCTAACTTGAGGCATCCAAGTTGTGCTGCTCGGATTTATTTAACTGTTGTGATCAGATTAGTGTTTCGCGTTTGAAAGCTCTGTTCTTTTCAGCACTAAGAGGCGGTGGTAAGTGCTTTTGCGGAGGTGTTCTGAAGCACGGAGTGTGTACCCTCTGCAAGCCAGAAGGCAGCGGTTGAAACCAGATCAATCAGTCGTTCAGGGACTTTGTGGTCCTGCACATCAGCAACGCTCCAGCGCTCACAATAAAGCGCCTGCATACTGTCTTCATCAATCGCCAGCCGACCTGAGCCTGTCGCGTTCCCACGGCAATTCGCCGTGAGCATTGCCGTTAAGATGCTCGGATCGCTCAAATTCAGATCGGGTAGATAAAAGCTGAACTCCAGATTGCTGTCATCAACGCGGCTTAGGAAGCCAGAAAAGCTGCCTTCAAACACCAACTCTGCATGACCGGAACCATCAAAGGCCAACTCAGGCAAGCCAAGTGTTTGGCCTATAACTGCGGTGACACGATCCGCACTATGCATTTGCATCTCCTCAATCACATTGCTTGAGAAGAAGCTAGCGATGCACCAAAGCGTGTGATGTGCCAGAAAATACAACTAGTGAGAAAAGTGTAAATAAAAACAATGTGCTGTAAAGCACAGGGGGCGCGGGGTAGGAGCGCAACTGAAAAAAGAAAGGCTCCGATGGAGTGTCGGAGCCTTTCCTGAAAATCTGTTTTAGCTGTTCAGCGCTTCAAAGAGCGGCGGCTCTTCGCTCAGCCCCATCAGGCGGCGCGCAGCGGTCAGCGTGTTGCTCATCAGCATGGCGATGGTCATCGGCCCAACACCGCGTGGAACTGGCGTAATCGCCGCTGTATGACCAAGCGCTTCATCAAACGCCACATCACCAACAAGGCGGGTCTTACCTTTACCTTTCTCAGGCGCAGGAATGCGGTTGATACCAACGTCAATCACAGTAGCACCCGGCTTCAGCCAATCGCCTTTGATCATCTGCGGACGACCAACAGCAGCAATCACGATATCCGCACTTCGGACTACATCCGGCAGGTCCTTTGTACGGGAGTGCGCGATGGTCACAGTGCAGTGTTCTTGAAGCAGCAGCTGTGCAATCGGCTTGCCGACAATGTTGGAACGGCCAACAATCACAGCAGTTTTGCCAGATAGATCGTCGCCCAGTGCCTTCTTCGCCAGCAGCACGCTGCCTGCTGGTGTACATGGCACCAATGCACGGTCCGTATTGCCGCTGCCCAGAAGACCTACGTTGATCGGATGGAACCCGTCGACGTCTTTTTCTGGTTTGATCAGATCAAGAACTTTGTTCTCGTTGATGTGCTTTGGCAGAGGCAGCTGCACGAGAATACCGTGAACAGCTTCGTCTTCATTCAAACTCGTCACAAGAGCGAGCAGCTCTTCTTCACTCACATCAGCCGGCAAGGTGTGCGTGATGGAGTTGAAACCACATGCTTTTGCAGTCCGGCCCTTGTTGCGTACATAAACCTGACTGGCAGGGTCTTCACCCACAATCACAACAGCCAACCCTGGCTTGACACCTGTTTCAGATTCAAGGCGCGCAGCACGCGCAGTGATCTCGTCAGTTACAGATGCAGCAATGGCTTTGCCGTCGATAATAAGAGCCTCACTCATGGCAAGTCCTATTTAAAGATCACGGTACGATCACCGTTAAGGAGGATTCGGTGCTCCAGATGATAGCGGACAGCGCGAGCAAGAACCTGACTTTCCGTATCACGCCCCTGGGCAATGAGTTCGTTCACCGAATGGAAGTGTTCAACCCGGCTCACGTCTTGCTCGATGATCGGGCCTTCGTCAAGGTCAGCGGTCACATAGTGCGCTGTGGCACCAACCATCTTGACGCCGCGTGCATGGGCCCGGTGATATGGTTTTGCACCTATAAAGCTAGGCAGGAAAGAGTGGTGGATATTGATCACCTTGCCAGCCAACCTCTCACAAAGCTCGTTGGAGAGAATCTGCATGTAACGCGCAAGGATCACCAGATCAATGTTTTCGCGCTCCACCAGCTCCACAATCTGGGCTTCCTGCTCAGCCTTGGTCTCTTTGGTCACCGGCAGATAATGGAATGGAATCTGCTCATGCTCAACGCGGGACTGGTACTTGGTGTGGTTGGAAGCAACCGCCACCAGGTCCATCGGCAGCTGACCGGTGGAATTACGGTAGAGCAGATCGTTCAAGCAGTGACCCATTTGGGAAACCAGCACCAGAACACGTGGCTTCTTGGAAAGGTCATGCACTTTCCAGTCAAAACCATAGCCCGTTGCCACAGGGCCAAAGCCCTCTTCAAACTGCTCTTTGGTCATCCCTTCAGGTGCATTGAAGGAAATGCGCATAAAGAAGCGGTTGGTCTCTGGATCGCCGTATTGGGCGCTCTCGCAGATGTTGCAGTTTTGAGAAGCGATTGAGTTAGCAACCGCTGCAACGATCCCTTTTCTGTCTCCGCAGGAAAGGGTGAGCACATAGTTTGCCTGAGTGTTCATAGGAGGCTTAATCTACACGTTTGAACTGAATTTGCTGCCGCGCACAATAGGCGGGAGCTCCTAATTTTTAAAGGGCAAATCATCATTGAAATGCAGAAAAAAGTGTTGTGCTGCAGCAATGTGATTCATTTTCATACCAGCGGTAGAAACCAATAAAACCACTAAGCTTGTGCGGACAGATCCAGATGTGCCGGACATGGGGTGCCAAGTACGAAATTACCCTGATAATTGCATTGGGAGATAACCGGGTATCAAATCAACCAGATTGAGAACAACACCGTAGATTTCTAGATTGAGCTTCGGTGCAAGCTCTCTGAACCAGGTTTCCGGGTGTCTGAAGACGCACCAGATCGACCGGGGGGCCGGGGGCGCGTCATGAAGCTCTTTATTGTTCAGGAAAGCTTCCTTGATGAAGACATTACAGAGATCACCGAGGTGGTCGCCAACGGTCTTGCCGCGCGCCAACACAACATCACGCTGATCACCCTTACCGGTAAGCCAAGAGATCTCTCCCACTACTCACCGCGCATCACACCAGTCTTTCTGGAAAAAGCCAGAGCTGCCGCCGCTGCTGCTGGTGTTGCCCGCATGGTGGAGAAAGAAAAGCCGGACATCATTTTGTCTCACGGCACCGGCAGCAACATCGCCTGCCTCAGCGCCGTCAAAACTCGCTCTCGTCTTAAAGTACCCGTTGCAATCACGCTGCATTCTTCAGTGACCATCTCCAGCAATCTGGCGATAGAAACCCAAAAGAGCGCAGCAACCATTGCAGTTCCTTTGCTCTACCGTGATGCTGACAGGGTAATCTGTACGCTCAAATCCATCGAGCATGTGGTCGATCTTTGCGAGCAAGTACCCAAGGAAAAGACCTGCATCATCTACAATCCTCTTGTCGAAATGAACGTGTTTGAAACGGCGGCGGAACCCATAGAGGAGGATTGGTTCGATCCCCATGGGGCCAGCAAGGTGATCAGTGTCGGCGGCACATCCAGCCAGAATGCCAACCACCAACTCCTGCGCGCCATGGCCCTCAGTCGCTACAAAGACAACCTGCGAGCTTATCTTCTTGGACGCAGTGAGGATCAGGAGGAGATGCGTTTGCTCGCTTCAAACCTCGCGCTGGATGACATCGTCACCATACCGGGAGAGGTCGAGAAACCAGAACGCTTCCTCCGCGCTGCCAACGTTTATGTCTCTACCTCCCAGCAAGACAGCGTCCCCGGAGAGATGGTCCGCGCCATGGCACTCGGCACACCAGTCATTGCTCTCGACAGTGGGGCAGGGGCGAGGGAAGTGCTCAGTGACGTCCGCAATGGCTGGCTGGTGCCTGCTAGTGATGCCGATAAACTCTCAGAAGCAATCCTCGCAGCCGTTAAGTGCGACCGCTCCGATGATACACTGGCGACCCGAGCCCGCGACTTCTCTCAGGAACGCGCGATCGATGCCTATGAAAAGCTGCTCCTCTCCATGATTTCTGAGCGTGTGTCAGACCTGCACTAAGCCACATCGAAAATGCGCATCCCATAGGATTTCGCAGCTTAACCATCTAATATAACTAGGTAAAATAGGACGCATCACACCATTAGTTTGGGATAACCCACCCCACACCAGAAGCGTGTTTGACCTGCAAAATCAGCATCAAGTACCCTTAGATAAGCCGTGTTCTTGGCCAGTGTTTAAGTGTGCGTATAGCTTCGTTCTCCGCCAATAAAAGATGCAGGTCATTGGAGCACCACTGTTGAGTTTCTGGTACGGGTTAAGCAGCAAGAAGACAATGTCTCTTGCGCCTGCGTTGCGTGGGCGTTCAGGACTGCCTCTGCTCTTTTTGCTTTCCGCCTGTATGGTTGGCCCGGACTTTAAGCGTCCTGAACTATCCCCTGAAGCCCGTTATGTCCGCAATGATCCCGGCGCTACAGTTTCTGCAGACATACAAGGCGGGGCCTCACAAAACTTCTCCACTCAAAGAGACCTGCCCGGAGAGTGGTGGGAGCTGTTCGAATCTGAGGCCCTCAACACCTATGTAAGTCTCGCTGTCGCTAACAGTCCCACAATTGCGCAGGCAGAAGCCAATCTCAGGCAGGCACAGGAAAACGCCTATGCTGCTGGTGCTGCGCTCTACCCAACAGTCACCGGCAACGCCAGTCGCAACCGGCAGAAGTTCCCGATTGGTGGGGGCGGTGCTAGCGAGATCGTGGCGAACTTGAATCCGTTCTTCACGACCTACAGTTTATCACTGGCCATCTCTTATACGCTCGACGTTTGGGGAGGCACACGCCGAAACATTGAAGCGCAAGTCGCGAACATCCAATACACTCAGTTTCAGGTTGAGGCAGCGCACCTGATGCTGACATCCAACCTGCTAAATGCGGTGATCTTGGAGCCTCCCTAAGAGGCCAGATCCGTGCCACGGAAGAAATCATCAAGGTCCAGCAGAAGCAACTTTCCATTCTGCGGGCACAGTTCAGGTTGGGTGGTGTGGATGAGAGTCAGGTCCTGCAACAGCTTGCAACACTGGAGCAAACCAAAGCGACGCTGCCACCCCTGCAACAACAGCTGGTTGTTCAGAAGAACCAGATCAAGACGCTAGGTGGTTTCTACCCGACCCAGAACATCGTGAAGGAGTTTGATCTTGCGGATCTGAAGTTGCCACGAAAACTGCCTTTGAGCTTACCGTCAGAACTGGTTGCTCAACGCCCAGATGTGCGGTCTGCGGAGGCGCAGCTCTGGGAGGCCAGTGCAAACATCGGGGTTGCTCTGGCAAACCAGCTTCCTAGTTTTCAAATTACTGGGAACGTTGGCAACGAATCTGATGTTTTCAATCGCCTGTTCTTTTCTGGAACAGGTGCATGGCAAATCAACACATCAATCGCGCAAACTATTTTTGATGCTGGAGCGCTTAACAGCCAACGCAAGGCCGCAGTTGCTGCCTTTGAAGCCTCTGCCGCCAACTACCGTGAAACCGTTGTGACGGCATTTGGAGATACAGCCAATGCCATCAGCGCGCTGGAGAATGATGCCCGTGCGTTGAAAGCCAGCTTGGCAGCGGAACGTTCTGCAAAAAAAAGCCTGCGCCTGACACAGCAGCAATACAATGTGGGCGCCATTGATCTGACAACACTGCTGCTCGCAGTGCAGACCTATCAGCAAGCGAAAATCAATCTGGTGCAGGCTCAGGCCGCCCGCTTCACAGATACAGTCGCTCTTTTCATCGCGCTGGGCGGCGGTTGGTGGAACCGTCCGAATGCCGCGCCAATCAGGGACGGAAGACCTCTCACCATCATCTCGGCTGTACCGCCGTTTAATCGAAAGCAGATACAGCCGGTGAACCAGCCATGAGTGAACACAAAAAGCCCAACATCAAAAAGAATATGATCATCATGCTGATTTGCGTGGGCATCGCGTTTGGTGGTCTCTATGCGTTCCAGCTCTATAAAGGCCGGGTCCTCAGCAAAATCGTCTCAGGCTTGCAGAACAAGATCGAAACCGTCTCCTCCTACAAAGCCACCAAACAGCTCTGGACAGACAAAGTCTCCGCCGTTGGCACACTCATCGCCATCATGGGAACAGACCTGACCCCTGAACTGCCGGGCACAATCACACATATCAACTTCTCTTCCGGCGAGGATGTTCAAAAAGGCATGTTGCTGATTGAGCTGGATACCACGCAGGAAGTGGCACAGCTAAAGTCCCTGCAAGCTCAGGAAACACTGGCTCGCCAGACCCTCGACAGAGATCTGAAGCAATACAAAGTCAACGCCGTCAGCAAGCAGCAGATCGATGTCGACTGGTCAAACCTCAAGAACCTGCAGGGACAGGTTCAAAACCAACTGGCGATCATCGCAAAGAAAAACATACGCGCACCATTCTCAGGCCGACTGGGCATTCGGCAAGTGAGTGTCGGACAGCTTCTCAATCCGGGTCAGGCCTACGTCAATCTTCAGCAGCTTGATGATCTCTTCGTTGATTTCTACATCCCGCAGCGCTTTCTCAGCACGATCAAGCAGGGGCAGGAGATCGAGGTCTCGGTCGATACTTATCCCGACCTGACGATCAAAGGCAAAGTGGTTGCTGTTGATGCGCAGGTTACCGTAACCAACGGTAACGCCAGAGTGCGCGGACGCTTTGCCAATCCCAACAAAGAGCTGATCCCGGGTATGTTCGCGGATGTGGAAACGGTGGTCTCCGCACCGAAAGAGCAAGTCACGGTGCCGCAAACAGCCGTCACCTACAACTCCTATGGCATCACAGTGTATGTGCTGACCAAGACAGACGAAATGCACATGAACAAGCCGGTCTACACCGCTAAACAGCGCTTCATCGAAACCGGCTCAAAACGCGGCGATCAGATCGTCATCTCCAAAGGCCTCAAAGCGGACGAACTGGTGGTGAGTGCTGGGCAGCTCAAACTGCGCAATGGCTCCAAGGTGGTGATTGATAACTCCGTACTGCCGCTCAATGACCCTAACCCGAAACCAGTCGAGCAGTAGGAGGGGCCATGAACAGCTTCACTGAGATCTATGTTCGTCGCCCCGTTCTGGCCTCCACCATCAGCCTGATGATCTTGGCGCTGGGCCTGCGTGCCATCTTCCTGCTGCCCGTGTTGGAGTATCCTAAAACAGAAAACGCCGTCATCACCATCTCCACCACATTGTTTGGTGCTAGTGCTGAAACGGTTGCAGGCTTCATCACCACCCCATTGGAAGAAGCCATCGCGCAGGCCAATGGCATCGACTACATGACCTCCACCAGCGCCAGCACGGTCAGCACCATCACAGTCAATCTGGTACTCAACTATGACGCTGATAAAGCGCTGACGGAGATCAACACCCAGATCAGCTCCGTGCTCGACCAGCTGCCGCAGGAAACCCAAAACCCGGTGCTGACCATCCAGATCGGTGAAACCATCGATGCCATGTATATTGGCTTCACCTCAGACGTGATCGACCGCAACCAGCTCACTGACTACATCGTCCGCGTGGTCCAGCCGCAGGTGCAGGCCATTGAAGGCGTACAGAACGCTGAGCTGTATGGCGAAAAACGCTTTGCCATCCGCGTCTGGCTGTATCCGGAAAAGCTGGCAGCTTACGGTTTGACGGGCACTGATGTCTCAAATGCTCTGGCCCGAAACGACTTCATTTCCGGGGTCGGCAACACCAAAGGGCAAATGGTGCAGGTGGAGTTGACGGCCAACACCAACCTGACGGATGTCGAGGAGTTCCGCGAGCTGGCGGTTACTCAAAACAATGGTGCCATTATCCGTTTGCGTGATGTGGGCAGAGTGGTGCTGGGGTCAGAGGACTATGATCAGGCCGTTCTCTACTCAGGAAAACCCGCCGTTTATCTCGGTGTTCAAGCGGCCCCATCCGCAAACGTGCTCGCCATGCTGGAGGAAGTGCGCCAGCTTGTCCCAAATGTTCAGGCAGCTATGCCTCCGGGATTGGAAGCCAAAATCGTTTACGATTCCGGCCTCTTCATCAACGCTGCAATCGATGAGGTGATCAGCGCACTCGTTGAGGCACTGGTGATCGTGACTTTCGTGGTCTTCCTCTTCATTGGCTCACCACGCACCGTTGCCATTCCGGTCATCGCAATCCCGCTCTCGCTCATCGGCACATTCTTCATCATGCTGGTGCTCGGCTACTCCATCAACCTGCTGACCCTACTCGCTTTGGTGCTCGCCATTGGCCTCGTGGTGGATGATGCTATCATCGTGGTGGAAGATGTAGAACGACACATCTCTGAAGGGAGCACGCCGTTCCGTGCCGCCGTACAGGCCGGGCAGGACTTGGGCAGACCCATTATCGCGATGACGGTAGTTCTCGTCGCCGTATATGCCCCCATCGGATTTCAGGGCGGCCTGACAGGAGCGCTGTTCACTGAGTTTGCCTTCACAGTGGTGGGCTCCGTAACCATCTCAGCCATTGTCGCCCTTACACTAACACCAATGATGAGCTCCAAAATCCTGAAGGCCAGATCTCAGGAGTCGACCGGTTGGGACGACGCCTTGACTAGAACAGTGGACGATATCTACGACCGCTTCCGCAAACGCTATTTACGTGCGCTGGAAGCATCACTGGATAATCGCCCGGTCGTTCTCACGTTCGCATTCCTGATCCTCGCCAGTATTCCGGTCCTTTATTCCACCTCCCAGCAAGAGCTGGCCCCGCAGGAAGATCAGGGGCTGGTTTTGGCCCAGTCAACACCAGCACCTTCCGCCACCTTGCAGCAGAAAATGCTCTACACCGAAGAGATCTACCGTATTGCTCATGGGTACTCTGAGGTTGAAGGTGTCTTCCAGCTGGTGCTCTCTTCCAGCGTTCTGTCCGGTGTCTTGCTCACACCATGGGATGAGCGCGATAAAACAGCCACCGAGTTACAGTATGAAATGCAGCCCTTCATGGAAGGGGTAACAGGTTTTGAAACGGTGATGTTCCAGAACCCACCACTCCCAGGCAGTAGCGGCTTGCCGGTTCAGTTCGTTATCAAGACCACTCAACCCGTCGAGAAGCTCTACGAAGTTGGGTCACAGGTTCTGGAAGAAGCGCAGAACTCCGGCAAGTTCATCTTCATCGATAAGGATCTGAAGATCGACAAACCGCAGGGCAAAATCAACATTGACCGCGATCGGGTCGCCGAACTCGGGCTCACCCTGCAGGATGTTGGCCAATCCCTGACGGCTATGATGAGCGGCGGCTACATCAACTACTTCGATTTTGATGGCCGCTCCTACAGGGTTATTCCGCAGATCATTCAATACGATCGCCTCAACCCGGAGCAGCTTCTCGACACCTACATCAGTGTACCCAACAGCACGCCCACGCCCAGTGGGTCTTCGAGTGGTGGCGCGCAGAGCGGTGCGGCCTCTGGTAGTAGTGGTGGGGCTAGCGGTGGTGGTGGCAGTGCAGCTTTCAGCAGCGGCTCCGGCAGTAACCCGGCAGCCAGCGGTTTCGGCAGCAGCAGTAGCGCTGCACAAAGCGGTGCATCCGCTCCTGTCACGACAACCACCACATTTGCATCAGGTGGTTCTGGCGGCGGTGGTTCTTCAACCAGCATCGCCCCACAAAGCACAGTTGTGCCGCTCTCCAGTGTGGCGACGCTTGATATGCAAGTTACGCCAGAGTTCATCCCACACTTCCAGCAGCAAAACTCCATGACCCTTTCAGGTGTGCCGAGCTTCGGGGTACCTCTGGCAGAGGCTTTGCAGGTTCTACAACAGATTGCAGCAGAAGAGCTTCCAGAAGGATACGATGTGGACTATGCCCAGCAATCCCGTCAGTTTGAGCAGGAAAGCAGCGGCTTTGTTGTCACCTTCGCTTTTGCTTTGCTCATCATCTTCCTGACGCTCGCAGCCCAGTTTGAAAGCTACCGCGACCCAATCATCATTCTCGTCTCCGTGCCCATGTCCATCGCAGGAGCGCTGTTCTTCATCAACATTGGGCTGGGCGGTGCCAGCATCAACATTTATACGCAGGTCGGCATCATCACGCTCATGGGCCTGATCTCCAAACACGGTATTCTCATCGTGGAAGTTGCCCGCGAACTGCAGGAAAATCAGGGCGCAACCAAACGGGAAGCCGTGGTTGGTGCCTTGCAAATCCGCTTGCGTGCGATCCTCATGACGACAGCCGCCATGGTGCTCGGCGTTATCCCGCTGGTGCTGGCCAGCGGAGCAGGAGCGGCCTCACGCTTCAACATGGGACTTGTGATCGCAACAGGCCTGTCCATCGGCACGCTCTTCACGTTGTTCGTGGTGCCCAACGTCTACATGCTCATCGCGCAGGATCGTTCAAAACTGACTCAACCTGATGAAAACGCAGAAGGAAAGCCAAAAGGAGACGGAGAACCAGACCCAGCCTCCTAAGATCAAGCTGGCTCTTTTGAAAATCACAGCAGCAGAAATCTGCTGGGCCACACTGAAATAAACCCAACTGTGGAACACTTGTAAGTTTCTCACAGCAAAAAGAAATTGAGTGGTTGCCTATTCCAAATCATAAAGCTATAACCCGGCCCACACACAGCGATGGGGTGTAGCCAAGTGGTAAGGCAACGGTTTTTGGTACCGTGTATCGTAGGTTCGAATCCTACCACCCCAGCCATTCTCTCCTAAAATTTTGTCCGATAGTTCTCCGCGCAAGCATCTGTTTGTGTTCCGGAAACAGCTGTGCCGCTCTTTCCCTTTTTTCACATCTCAGCTCTCTGAAATCCCCGCACCCTCCGTGCCAGGCTGTTTGCGGGCAGGCTTCGTCAGTTCTGACAGATTGAGGCAGCTGCCGTTTGAGGCGGGGAGGACGATCCACGCGCCGGCTTTGTAGAGTTTTGCGGCAAGCTGTGGGGTGTCGCTTGCGAACACGGCGATCTTGTCGTCGTAGCTCAGTATCCTGACGGAAGCGGGAAGCATCTCCATCTGCAGGCTTTGAGGATAGGGCACAGCGACCTCATCCACACTGCCAACAAAGGGCACGGCGAGCCCGATGGCCCCCCATGCCAGTGTGATGGCAGCAAGGATAAGAGCAACACGCTTCAACTTGCTCAACTCAGGCCTCGCTAGTAGTCGTAGATGTGCTCAATGGTGATACCTTGCTGTTTCAGCTCATCGAGTGTGACGGAAAGGGCTGGAACCTTTGATTGAATGAGTAACCTTTGTTGATCCCCTGTATTCCGCTCTGTTTCGGAAAGGATTGCCGCTGCTGACAAGCTCGGGTTCTTGGCAGAACTCTGCTTCAAAACAGACATCAGAATATCATCATTGCCTGCAATCTCATGGAATAGGACGCCGTCTTTTGAAAGGCGCAGCGCGAGCTCTGTAAACTTGCGATACCGAGGTGTCTCGATGACAAACTTATCGCCAAGCTGCTGAACCACCTTGAGATCATACTCTGCAAGCACATCTGTACCATGGGAACTGCTGATGACGGACCGCATGGTCAGCTCGTCATGGCCAATCGTATCCACCGCCGCAGCAATGGCTTTGGCATACTGAGCTTTGGCCCACCACTCCAGGTTCAGCGCAAACCAGCGCTCCCAACTGCGCACCCCATCATTAGTTGCGGCTTGGTTGAGTTTTGCACGCGCATTGTCAAAATCGAACTTGTACCAGGGCGTCTGATGCAGGAACTTGGCGTACTCAGCTGAAATGCTGTACTCCAGCTGGTCCTGCAAAGAAGTGTTGTTCGAGCTGGTGATCGCTGCCAGTCGGCCCAGAGTTTCTTCATAGGCCGCTTTCATCAGCATCTCAAAAGAGAAACTGATGCCGATGGTGTAAATGGTGGCCTTGGTGTCAAACTGAGCTGCACCACGCGTATCCGCCTCACTTTTCAGCGCGCACAGACTGGACCAGAAACTGCCAATGGCGTTCAGATAGTTGAACTCATGCGGCATGCCGTTTTCTAGCGTTGTAGCGTAATCCTCATAGGCATAAACGATGTGCCATTCAGGATAAGTCAGAAACGTGCGGGCTTCCTCGCGTTTGTGAGCAGGCTCCAGAGTGCTTTGATAGGTATCGGCAATCTCGGCTGACGTGCAGGCCTGTTCCACATAAAGAACAGGTGCCGCAGCACCAATGCCGATCACCAGAAGCACACACAGGAGGCCGATGGAAAGCCGTTTAAGAAGCTTCACTTGGGCTCTCCTTCCCAATGCTGTTTCCGCCCCAAAAGCTTGCTGCCAAAGCAAAGCTGCCCAATGCAAAATGCGGCAGGTTGGCGAGTACTTTGAAGCCAAGCGGATAGGACTGGAAGCCAAGCGTAAAGATGCCAAAGTCCAGATAACCAGATCCGGTCAGCAGTCCCAAAACCGCATCAGCCAGATACAATGCCCCAAAGTAGCGCAGAAAAATCCGCGAGGCATTCTGCGAGATCAAAGCCGCGATTAACGCCCATAACGCACTGGCGGCATGAAGGCTGTCGTCAAACAGATCCAGCGCAAAAATTCCGAAAACATACCCGTTCTCATCCGGAATGCCGGGGATGTAGTTCAGTGAGGTGACAGCAAACAGGATCACGCATACGCAAATGCGACTTTTCTAAACATTCAAAGGCTCCTTTGCTGCCATGTACGTGTCCCAAAGCTGGTTGGTGAACCGCATCTGCGGATCGTACTTCTGCTTCAACTCGATGAACCTTTGATGGTTCGGATAGGATCTCTCAAACTGGTCCTGCGTGGCATGCAGGCGATAAGGCAGGTAGTAGGTACCGCCAATGGCGAGCGTACGCTCGATGAGGTCACGGGTCATCCGAGCCATATCCGCTTCCCCACGCTTTGACTTTTCCTGAGAGAACAGCATTACGGCTGCAATCCGGTCCGTTGGCGCAAAAGGCAACACACTTTGTGTGTCTTTGCGAACGTAGCGCAGAGTGATGTTGAGCAGCTCCTGATAGGAGGAGGGGATGACATCCTGACAAGCCTGCACAAACTCGGCAAACCGGGCTGGCTCAACAAAGTACTCATGCAAAATGTCGGTTCTGGTCGGGTCTTTATCATCCAGCGTAACAACGGGCTCATTGAGCAAGCTGTTGCGGGTGACAGGACCGCTGTTCAGGGAAGCCCCGATCCCGGTTTCAATCCCCCAGCGTACTTTCTTGATGCCCTCAGAGTTCAGCTGACCACGGAAAATATGCCGGGAGGCCTTGCTGATAAAACCGGAACCGCTCGCGGCTGGCAGGTCAGATTGATTGTCAGTCGGGCGATAAACGATCAGCATCGAGTCTTCAAAAAAGCGATCACTGTCCACGTTCATACGGCCATAAGCCATCTGAATGGAAGGATCTTCCGCCAACACCTGCTGCATGCGCAGGCCGTACTCAGCAGATGGCAACTCGATGAACTCTGGCTCCAATCGGCTGTTGGGAACCATATCCAGTTCCAACTCGGTGATGATGCCAAACAGCCCGTAACCACCCATCGCCGCGTTGAACAGCTCACTGTTCTGCGTAGGGCTGCAACGCTGCACTTGACCATCAGCAAGCAAGATTTCCAGCGAGCGAACCGTTGACCCACACCCGGAGAAGGGAACCGGCCAGCCATGCGCATTGACGGAAAATGTGCTGGCCACGCCAAAGTCGTTGTTGGATTGCATCACTGCAGGTGAAAAGCCGTTTTCATCCAGCTTTGAGATAACCTCATGCCACCGCACACCGCCTGAAACCGTATAGCTTTTGCGCTCCGGATGCAGCTCAATCGTTCCGCCATGCAGGGAGAGGGCCGCCCCGTTGGTAGGCAGAGACTGACCGCCCATGGAATGCCGGGCAACGCTCGCCATCACAGGATGGTTCTCATCTGCTGCCTGCTTCAGCTGTGCGGCCATCTCTTTGCGCAGCGCACCACTGGAAAGGCCAGAGAAGGTCTCGTGCTTCTTAACACTAACCTGCGTCAGCTCACCAGCATCGCTCAAAAGGGTGCCGGTTGTCTCGGATTGCGGCTCAATTGGAAAAGCGCCGCCATAGGAACGAGGGGAGGGTGAAAGAAAATGATAACCGGCAGCCCCTGCAAACGCGGCTCCCCCAAGAAGAAAAGCTCTTCTACTGATTTTACCCATAAATGCCTCAGCAATGATCAAATGAATATTCATCACAGGTAAGTGTTACCCGTTACAAATGCAACTAAGAGCTATTTGCAGATCATTGCTTCAGGCTGTAGGTGAGCAGCTTTCTAAGAGGAAGCCTCACCATGTCTGAGCAGATAAACACCTGCCCAGATGAACCAGATAATAAAGCCGAGGCCGAAGACGATACCGCCCGGCTCGCTCATACCCGGAACAACCGTGGCAATGCCAGCCAAACCGATGATCACGCCAAGCCAGCTCAGGCCCTTCGAGAGGCTGGAACCCCGCAGGCCTGCCCAGCACAGCAGCAGCACCCAAAGCCCACCGGTGATCTCGTTTCCACCACCAATGCCTTCTTGCACGTTGCTCAAGGTCGCCCACATCACCAGCGCTTCGTCATGGTCCAGCGCGTAAAGGGCAGAAACCTCGGCCAGAGAAATGTTGGCGAGCATGCCACTGGCCAGAACCAACCCGGCCCAGATCAACCCAAAAGCGGCGGCAACCTGCGAAAGGCCCGGCGTCGCTGCCTTTAGCCGATCATGCAGAGCAATCACCAGCACCACCAGAAACACTGCGTTGACGATGTAGATGATGAAGTTCCAGAGATACATAAGGCTCTGATTGGACACGATGAATGCCAGCAGGTTCGCATCACTGCCGTCTTCTCCAAAGCCCGCATCTGCCAGTAAAGTCGTTAAAAGAGCAAAGCCAATGATGTAGGTGGCCGCTTCAATAAGAGATGCTATTCCGCCAGCTTTTTGAAGGTTCATCACAGGCGTCCTTATAAAACCATGAGTTGAATTTATGCAGAACATGGGATGTTCTGAGCAACAAAGAGATGTAAAGTGCAGAAAACCGCAGCGTAAACTTGGAAATTGCGTTAAACAAGAGGCGTATACCCAGACTTGCAAAAAACTATAGTATGCGCATCTTGAAGTTTGAGTGAAGCTGCTAACCAAAGTTCGTCACCACGACGCTCCCAGACCAATAACAATACGTGAGTGAACAGTGCGTTATCGTCATGATCTGAAAGGCGATGAGACAGCGGCAGAAGGATTGCTTTTGAGGGAAGCAATCTGATTTGAGGGGGGAGACCGAATGAACCTGGCAGAGTGGCTGGCCCGTACAGCCAGAATAACACCGGACGCACCTGCGCTCTTTCATGGAACGCAGCAGATGGCAACCTATGGCGAGTTTGGCGCACGCTCTGCAGCCATCGCCGGTGCGTTGCAGCGGGACTACGGTGTGGCCAGAGGCGACCGCGTTGCCATCTTCATGAAAAACCGCACGGAGTATCTGGAAGCCAGCTACGGCATCTGGTGGTCTGGTGCCGCAGCAATCCCGATCAACGCAAAGCTACACCCAAAGGAAGCCGCGTGGATCATTGAGAACGCGCAGGCCACAGCCGTCTTCATCTCTGATGATGTGGGCGAGGATCTGATCAGGGAGATCGATCAGACCAATACCAAAGTCATCTCGGTAGATCAGGATAGCTTCCAGCACATGCTCAAGGCTGAGCCGTTGGCCGAGCCAGTTCCGATCGACGCGCAGGACATGGTCTGGCTGTTCTACACCTCCGGCACCACAGGCCGCCCGAAAGGTGATGATGTCCTCGCAAAACATCCAGAGCATGATGTTCGGCTACTATGCAGGCATCGGCACGCCCACGCACGAAGACGCCACGCTTTACGCAGCTCCCATGTCTCATGGTGCAGGGATTTACAGCTTCATGCACGTTGTGGCCGGTGGCAGACACGTCTGTCCGGTCTCAGGCGGATTTGACGCAGCCGAGATTTTGGAAATCGCTCCAAAAATCGGCAGGATTGCTATGTTCGCGGCCCCCACAATGGTGCACAGGCTGGTGGAAGTTGCCAAAGCCACAGGTGCGACGGGCGAGGGGTTGGACACCATCATCTACGCCGGCGGGCCTATGTATTTCGCCGATATCGTTGAAGCCGTTGACGTTCTTGGCCCGCGCTTCGCGCAGATCTACGGGCAGGGCGAATGCCCCATGGCCATCACCGTGCTGAGCCGTGAGCAGGTGTGCGACAGAAAACATCCCCGATGGCAAGAAAGATTGAAGTCAGTTGGGGTAGCTCAAGTCGCGTCTCGTGTCCGTGTGGTAGGAGAGGACATGAAAGACCTGCCCAATGGTGAGATTGGCGAGATTGTCGTGTCCGGTTCAGCAGTCATGCTGGGCTATTGGAACAATGAGGACGCAACGGCATCCACGATCATCGATGGCTGGTTGAAAACAGGCGACATGGGTGCGCTGGATGAGGATGGGTTCCTCACCATGCACGACCGCTCGAAGGATATGATCATCTCGGGCGGATCCAACATCTATCCTCGCGAAGTGGAAGAGATTCTGCTGATGCATCCGGATGTATCTGAAGTCGCAGTAGTCGGTCGGTTCCATGAAGAGTGGGGCGAAGAGGTGGTGGCTATCATCTCTCCAGAAAAGGGAAAGACCGTTGATTTCGCAGAGCTCGACCAGCTCTGCATTGACAACATCGCGCGTTTCAAGCGTCCGAAGCAGTACATCGCTATGGAGCAGTTGCCGAAGAACAATTACGGCAAGATCCTGAAGCGAGACTTGCGGGAGATGCTGAAGGGACCGGAGAAAGGTGGATCAGTCTGATGAAGACCTTTGAAATTCGTAGTGCTCGCTCAAAAGATATCTCGCAGATCGGAACAGTCGGTCTGGCCTCATGGAAACGGGGCATCGGCCCCCACGTGCCGCAGGTGGCACACGACACCATGAGCAAAGCGTCCTTCACGGATTTTGCAAGTGCCTGTCTGGATCAGATTGTGGTGGCCGTGAAAGAAGACCGCGTGCTCGGCTTTGCAGCAACAGAGCACGCCGACAACTTCATCACCGACCTCTGGATCGACCCGGACTACGAAAGCAGCGGACTGGGCACCGCACTGGTAGAAGAAGCCGAACGCCGCATCGCGGCCCGCGGCTACCACACCGCAGAAATCTCGGTCCTCATCCAGAACGACCGGGCCCTGGGCCTCTATCACCACATGAAGTACGAGGACGTGTTCGAGGCAACCAAATTCGACGAAGACCTCAACTGCGAAATCACCTACATCCGCCTCCGCAAACACCTCCCCTTCTACGCCGAAGAAATCGCCTGAGGAGAGCCCTCAGGCGTGTCGCTGGCAATGTGAGAGGAGCCTGTTGCTGCTAGGCGTAGCACTATCAGTCTTCAGCTGCAGATTGCCCCCAAAGCATAAGAAAACCCGGCCTTCACAGAATTAGGCTGGGTTTCTTATAAACGTGTTTTTATGCGCGGAGTTTTCTGAAGGCGTAGATGCCCTGGTTCAGGAAGCTTCTGACAATGGAAATCCACTCACTGGTGTTTGGATTTGTCTTCTTGCCTTTGCTGATCCTGACGATCTGGGTCACATACCAGCTCAGGTTCAGGACTGTTGCCTGATCCAGGGCCGGGAAGCCTGTTGTCAGGGCGCGCAGTTTGATGCTGTAGTTTTCATTGGCCATCGCTCGTTTGGGCATGTCAGGCTGAACCGTCATCGGGCGGGCAACGCCAATCAAGTCCGTTGCACCAGATGCCAGCGCATCATTCATGCCTTTGGTGGAGCGGAAACCACCGGTAACCACGAGAGGCACATTGCTCATCTTACGGGCCTGTTCTGCATACTTCAGGAAGTAAGCTTCACGCCTACGTGTGCTTTCTTTTTGTGTGCCGCCGTCTGCCATCGCCATGGACTCGTAGGTGCCGCCGGAGATCTCAATCAGATCCATGCCGACTTCATCGAGCTTCACAATCACTTGCATGGACTCTTTTTCAGTGAAGCCGCCTTTGGCAAAGTCTGCAGAGTTGAGCTTAATCCCGATCGGAAACTCGTCTCCAACTTCTTTGCGGATGGCGTAATACACTTCCAGCAGGAAGCGCATGCGATTTTCCAAGGAACCGCCCCACTTGTCGCCGCGCTGATTGTGGCGGGTGGAGAGGAACTGATTGATCAGATAACCATGGGCACCATGGATCTGTACGCCAGTAAACCCCTGCTCCTTGGCAAGACGGGCACTGCGGGCGAACTGACCGATGATCTTGTAGATCTCAGCTTCTTTCAAAGCACGCGGCTTTTCAAAGTGCTTTTGCAGATCACCTTCAAAAGGGATTGCTGAGGGTGCGACAGGATGTTTTTGAATGAAGTTTGGCACCTGCTTTCCCGGGTGGTTGAGCTGCGCCCAGATCTGGGTGTTGTTGGAAGAGCCTGCTCGTGCCCATTCCCGGAACAGAGACAGATCGCTTTCCTCATCCAGAACCACATTCATGGGTTCACCTAAGTGATGGCGGTCGATCATCAGGTTGCCGGTTACAAGCAAACCTGCACCGCCTTCGGCCCATGTTTTATACAGGGTCACCAACCCAGGCTTGGGGTTGTGGTGTTTGTCGGCAAGTTGCTCGGCCATTGCTGCCTTGAAGAACCTGTTCTTCAGTGTCACGCCGTTGCGAAGCATGAACGCACTGCCGATTTTCGCTGGGGCTGTTACTGTTGTGATTGCCTCAGGAATGTTTGTCTCTGCTCGTTTCATTGATCTGTTTCCTTCTTGTTTCAATAATCCGGAGCTGATTTGAGGGGCTCTCACTCTGCGTTGGGGACGTCAGAGCGAGAGCAGTCGAGCATGTGAGAAGGCTTCCTTTGCACGTTGGCGCGTTGGTTATCGCGTCCATGAGAACGGCAGCCTTACACTTTGCTCAGATGCGCCTAGTTGCGGCGCATCCAGTCAAAGACTGCACGTGAGATCGCTTCAGGCTGATCTTCCTGAATGAAGTGCAGACCTGCGCCGACAAAAGAAGTTTCGATGTTCTGGACTTTCTCCACGTACCAAGGCACGGCTGATGGCGGGATGGCGACACCTGGAGAGGCATAAAGCAACAGCACAGGCATTTCCGTGGTGCCCATAAACTCGGTGATACCGTTCAATACGCTCACCATTTCAGCGGGTTCGCCTGCGATTGGCACTTGTCTTGGCCATTCAAGAAGTGGCTTGCGGCTTTTCTCAGTGGCATAAGGAGACAGGTACTCCTGCATAGCCTGCTCACCCAACGGACGCATGACGTGCCGTGGCAGAACTTTTTCGACAAAGACGTTCTGCTCGATCACCAGCTGATGGCCCAGATCTGGGTCTTTAAAGGCTTTAAAGGTTCCGCCGAGCTCTTCTCCCAGCACTTCAAAACTCTTCGCGGGGAATGTTGGTGGCAGAACACCTTCCATAAAGGCCAGACGAACCACCTTCTCCGGATTGTTGCGAGCATATTCCCACGCGATGACTGTTCCCCAGTCATGGGCAACGAGCGTTACTTCATCGAGCGCCATTTCCTGCATGAAGGCTTCAAAGTAGCGGTACTGATCCTTGAAGCTGTAATCGAGATCCGGCTTATCAGAGTGGCCCATGCCGATCAGGTCAACGGCAATGGTTCTGGAGTTGGTTGAGATCATCGGCATTACGTTGCGCCACAGGTAAGATGAGGTTGGGTTGCCGTGAACAAAGACCACTGGAGCGCCAGTGCCTTTTTCTAGGTAAGCCATCTGACTGCCCAGCACTTCAACCTTTTTGCGCTCAATGGACAGGGTCTCACTAATCGCAGGTGCCGCAGTTGATGAGAGTTCATTTGTGTTGCTGGCGACAGCTTGCACTGATGCGACAGTCATGAAAGACGCGGCTGCGAGGAGTACGGAAAGCGGTTTCATTTTTGCCTCGTTTGAAAGAGTGAGGGCCAAGGCCATTAAGAGAGTTGCGCGATTGCTTTAAGGATGTCGTCAACTTCAGCGCGCTTGCGGTAGTTGTTGGGAACAAAGGCCCAGGTGATCTTTCCTGATTGGTCGATCACATAAGTCGCAGGATCGGGGAACGCATAGCGGTCGTTGCCGGTCAAAGCCTCAACGTCGATGTTGAAGTTCTGTAGAAGGTCCTGATGCACCTTTGGCAAGTTGAACTGCAGACCGAACTTTTCGGAGAGGTCGCCGCCGTCATCGAACAAAACGTCAAAGTCTGTTGCCTCTGGGGCCATATCGGTGAAGTCTTCCGGAGCACCGCCATCCTTCAGGATCTGAAGGGCATCTGGTTTTTCCGGTGTCACTGCCACCAGTTTGGCACCTGTGGCTTCGATGTCAGCCAGACGGTCGTTGTAGGCTTTCAGCTGCAGATTACAGAACGGGCACCACAGACCACGATAGAATGTGAGGACCAGCGGACCTTGTGCGAGATAATCCGCCAGCTTGCGCAGGTCGCCATTCTGGTTTGTCAGTGAGAAATCCGGAACCGAAGCTCCTACATTCAGTGCTTTCCCAATGATGTCCAATGCGCTGATTTCGCCTGCACCCTGTTCAATTTTTGCAGCCAGTTCTGCCGGAAGGGCCTCTCTGAACTGCTGAATGGTGTCACGAATTTGCTGGTTCAGCATTGTGAGCTCCTATTTTGTTCACTGATGTACAAAATAGAGATTTATCTTGAATTGTCCACCCCTGTACAGTAAATTTTTTGAACGAGGTATTGATATGGGCAGAGCCAAAGCATTTGACCGCGATGAAGCGGTGCGCACAGTGATGAATGAAATCTGGCGGAACGGGTATGATGCCTCTTCCGTCAAAGCGCTTTCCGAGAAGCTAGGAATTACGCGATCGAGTTTTTACAACTCCTTCGGAACTCGGGAGGATCTCTTCAAAGAGGTCATGGGACTGTATTCAACGGAAACGCCAGACCGTACGCTGAATAACATCAAGGAAGATGGTGAGGTCTTGCGTGAGATCTGCCTGATGTTCAAAGCAGTCTGCGAGGTGCGGGCGCGCGATCCGGAGCACCGCGGGTGTCTGGCGATCAACAGTCTTTCCGAACTGACCGGAAGACATGACGAGCTGAGCTCCGTTGTCAGCGATATGGTGCAGTTCAGTCTGGATCGGTTTGAACGACTGTTGCTTCAGGCAGAAAAGAGGGGAGAGCTGGTATTGGAAGACCGGGCAGCCACAGCTCTCGCCCTGCAAAACCTGCTGATCGGCACCAACATGACCTCCAAAGTCATTCACGACAGCCAACCCCTCTGGCAAGCCGTCCGGCTCACACTAGAAGGATTAGGCGTCTACAAAGCGTCTTTTGATTTGTGATGAACTGAGCGGCCACCATCTTGAGCTTCGAGAGGTGGCCCTCGCATTCATCAGGTGCGCCATCGCAACCAAAAACAGCATCACTCGGCTGTCTGGCTATACACCTGATTTTTCACGAAGGCACCGTATGCATTTCTAATTTTCTGCGGTGTAGCGAACGTTGGTTTCTGCCCGCAACCCACCAAATCAATTGTACTGCGCACCGACCTTTTTCGCGGCTACCCGATCCCGCAGGGCTTGTGCTTTTTTCTTCTTCTCGACGGCGGCTTCTCCTCCGGCAGTGTCTTTGTAAAGGCGTAGGCCTTCTTCTTCTTCATCGCTGCTTTTTTGCAGGGCTGTATCGGTGTAACTCTTGCGGTCAGGTGCTTTGAGAAGCTTGTAATAGAGCCAATAGTAGCGAGAGCCTTCCTTCAGGTAGCTCAAGGATTTGCTGATGATCTCAGTAAAGTACTTGGAATAAAAAGCGAAAGGATTTTCCAGTGGCAGAGAGCTGCGTCTGTCTTTTCGGTACTTCAGGCGGAAGAAGCCGCCTTCCAGAGGGTGAACACCCTCCAGCTTCACCATGAGATAGAAAAACAGCATCAAAAAGAGCTTGTTACTTGGCCGCCCCTTAGGGTGTGTTGCCGCTCTTCGCAGAACAGTCTCAATATGCTCTGGAGAGTAATAGGTCATCCACGCTTCCAGATACACATTCTCCCATTCCTCATCACTCATCTTGTCATGATGGGCGACCCGGTGGTTCAGGTCGTACTTGTTGAGGTCTTCGTCCATCCATATGTTTTTACGATATAAATTCAGATGGTCCTCAGAACCGGGAAGGGGTGTCAGATAGAAGAACTCCAGCAGATCCAGCGGCAGTTCTTTCTTGATAATCTCGATATCCCGCAGGATGCTTTCGCGGGTATCTGAAGGAAAACCAAGGATATAGCCTGCATATGTTGTTGCGCCGTGAGCCCGCCATTCCTGCAACATCTCGCGATATTCAGTGATCTTGTTCTGGCGCTTCTTTGCCGCGAGCAGGTTGTCTGGATTGATGTTCTCCAGTCCAATAAAGACCCGGGTTACACCCGCCGCACACGCCTTTTCAATGAACCGGTCAATGCGATGGCACAGGGTATCAACCTGAATGATGAATTTGATATTGAACCCATGGTTTTGGCGAAGATCGATGATGCGATCAAACAGCGCTTCCCAATCCTTGTTCCGCGCAAAGTTATCGTCGGTGATGAAGAACCGGTTGATCCCCTGCGCGTAGTTGCGGCGAATAATACGCTCAACGTCATCGGCTGATCGACTGCGGCTCTTGCGGCCTTGAACGTTGATGATGGTGCAGAAGGAACATTGATAGGGGCACCCACGCCCCAGATCGAAAGAGGAGTGGATCCAGCCGTCCGGATGATATGCTTTTGCGGCAAAATCGGATCGGGCTGACTATCCAAATTCGGCAGATCATTCATGAAGTTGTAGAGCGGCTTCAAAGTACCATGCAGTGCATCTTCTAAAACTTCATCCAACCGCTGGTTTTCTGCTTCACCTGCAAAAAACGAGATGCCCTCATTTTGCGCGTCGACAATCTGCTGCGGAATCTCAGGAAGCATGGAAACGCAGCCTGAAATGTGAAAGCCGCCGATGCACACCTGAATATCAAGCGCCCTGAACTGGCGCGCCAGATCCAGCGCTCGTGGAAACTGGTTGGACTGTACGCCCGCCAATGCGATCAAGGCGCTGCCGCCATCCTTGCGTACCATTTTGGCGATACGTTCAGGCTTCACCCGCCTGTTCGTTTCATCATAACTGTGAAGCTTCAGCTCCACGCCATCACCCAGCACGTTCCTGTTCTGGCAATCTTCGGCCAGACCATAAAGGCAGGCAAGCGTGTTGGAAGGAATGGCAGAACGGAGCCACTGAATGGGATAGCCCTCATCATCGTAATGCGTGGGCTTGATGATTATGAAGTGAAACTTGCTGGGCTTCCCTTGGACGTCTGCCCGTGTTTTTCTGCCAACATCATAATGAATGCCCATAAGTTATTGCCTTTATAACGCAGAAAAGACGGGCACCAAGCTATGTTCTAGCGCCATCCAGAAAGAGTACTCTGCGTAAACTAAGGCATTTTATTGGTCAGGGAGCCATTCAAATTTGGAGTAACCCAATAGAATGAAAAGGCTATTTTATAAATAGCCTATACTTTTCAATGAGTACTGAGAAACTACTCGAATATTCGTAACTCATAATCCGCGGGATGCTTATGCACGCCGCCCTGAGGTTTTCCCTCCAGCTGTTCAAAACAAGAGCGACAGCGAGCCTCACTGCAATCAGCGCAGGCGCTCACCGTCGGGTTTGAACAGCAAGGCCCGTGAGGCGGGCAAGGTCAGCCGCAGAGTGTCGCTGTTCTGCTCAAGGCGGTTGCCGCGGCTTTCGGCGATCACCTGCACGCCGTCCGGCAGGGTGCAGTAGGCGTAGCTGGTTTCGCCAAGGTTCTCGACCAGCGACACACTCACATCGGCATCAACACCACCATCACTGTCACCAACCACAAAGTGCTCCGGGCGAATGCCCACGGTCAGTACGGCGTCTTCCATCACAGCAGACGTGATCCCCGGCACCAACAGAGTTTGCCCCTCAAAACCGGATACGGAAATCTCAAGCCCGGCATCCGTTGAGCGAACGGCCTTGCCCCTCAGGAAGTTCATCTTCGGCGAGCCGATAAAGCCGGCCACGAACTGGTTTGCCGGATCATCATAAAGCTCCAGCGGCTTGCCCACCTGCCGGATGTATCCACCTTCCAGCACCACGATCTTGTCCGCCAGCGTCATGGCCTCCACCTGATCGTGGGTCACGTAGATCATGGTGGCGTCCACTTCCTTGTGCAGCTTGGCAAGTTCAATACGCATCTGCACGCGCAGCTCTGCATCCAGGTTGGAAAGCGGTTCGTCAAACAGGAACACCTTCGGATCGCGCACAATCGCTCGCCCAATCGCCACACGCTGTCGCTGCCCACCAGAAAGCGCTTTCGGGTGCCGGGCCAGATACTCTTCCAGCTTCAGAATACGCGCCGCTTCATCCACCCGCCGCTTGATCTCATCCTTGGGATGGCCGGTCATCTTCAGGCCAAAGCCCATATTTTCAGCAACGGTCATGTGCGGGTACAGCGCATAGCTCTGGAACACCATGGCAATACCGCGCTGAGAAGGATCGATGTCGGTCACATCCTCGTCCGCAATATGGATGGTTCCGCTGCTGCTGGTCTCGAGCCCGGCAATGGTCCGCAGCAAGGTGGATTTTCCGCAGCCGGAAGGGCCAACGAACACGACAAACTCGCCGTCCTCAATGTCCAGATCCACGCCATGGATCACCTGCGTGTCGCCATAACTCTTCTTTAGATCGCGCAACACAACTGCGGTCATCGGTTCCCCTCCCGGAATATGTCTTCAATATCGGCGCGGAGGCCTCCCAAAGCCCTGCACGCAATAGGATTTAAGTCATGAAATCAAACTCCCAGCGCAATCTGGGCATTCTCTGAAATCTCTTGAACCGCCACTGTCATGGCGGGCAAATACGTCTCGACCATCTTGTCCAATGAGGTCACATAGGTCGTGCTGGTCACGGAAAGCGCACCAATCGGCTCCCCGCGTTTGTTCAGGATCGGCAAGGCCACGCAGATGATGGTGTCCTCATGCTCCTCATCATCAAACGCATGTCCGCGCTGACGAATGCGGGCCAGCTCATCACGCAGCATCTTCTCGTTCACAAACGTCTTGGCTGTATGCCGCTGGAAGGATTGCGCACGGATGGCTTCTGCCAGCCGCGCCTCAGGCAAAGCCGAAAGCATCGCTTTGCCAACGCCGGTGCAATAAGCAGGGCCAATCTTGCCCGGGCTGGAGAACATGGAAACGCTGCGCGGCGGCAACCGCTTGTCCACGTACAGCACCTGATTGTTGTCCAGCACCGCCAGATGGATGGTCT
Source organism: Pseudovibrio denitrificans JCM 12308 (assembly GCF_001310815.1). Classification (GTDB taxonomy): domain Bacteria; phylum Pseudomonadota; class Alphaproteobacteria; order Rhizobiales; family Stappiaceae; genus Pseudovibrio; species Pseudovibrio denitrificans. The sequence goes on along the minus strand of NZ_BAZK01000014.1, from coordinate 74,102 downwards.
CCGGTATCTGTGCGCTCAAGTGGTCAAGGCTGTCCCGTGCCACACTGGCAAGGCTCGCCCGGCTCCAGGCGGAATGGGCCAGTCGCAACACCCGCATGCCGATGGAATAGGTCTGATGCACTTCATCATGAACCAGCATGCCTTCCTTCACCAACTGTCGCAATTGACGATGCAAGGTGGCCCGGCTCAGCGGCAAGGCATTCAAAAGCTCTACGAACCGTGGGGGTGATTCTGCCAGCGCAACCGCGTCCAGCACCACCAGTGCCTTGGAAATGGGGCTGGTGAGGTCCTGTTCGGTTTCCTCAGAGATACTCAGGGTTTGTGCGCCCATTTCCTGTTGTTTCCTTACCCGTTCCGGAAATCTGCAATTTTCATACAGATCCCTTCCTAGTTCCTTTGGTTGACAATTATGCACTAGCACGTAACTATTTCAATGGTCAAAACAAAGTTTCATTCAGTGGAACTTTTATCTTGGCGATATTGGGAGGTTTAGGTGTTTAATTTTAGCAAAGTAGCTGCGGGCGGTTTCGCTGCAGCGTTTATGATTTCAAGTTCCGCATATGCCGCTGGCGATCTGATCATCAATCTCGACCAGACGGATCCGGCTCCAAAAAAAGCATTTGAAGACATCGTGGCTGGCTTCTCCAAGGAGAACCCGGAGGTGAACGTCATCGTCAACACGATGCATAAGGAGGGCTATAAAACCTCCATTCGCAACTTCCTCACAGCAGACGCACCGGATCTGGCAACATGGTACGCGGGCAACCGCATGGCACCATTCGTCAATGCCGGTCTGTTTGAAGACGTCACCGATGTCTGGGAAGAAAATGGTCTGAACGAGCAGCTGAAATCAGCCGCAGCATCCATGACCATAGATGGCAAGAAGTGGGGTGTGCCTTACACCTACTATCAGTGGGGCATCTACTACCGCAAAGATATCTTCGAAGAGCAGGGCATTGCTGTTCCAACCAACTGGGACGAGCTGGTTGCAGCATCCGCCAAACTTAAAGAAGCAGGCATCACGCCATTCACCATCGGCACCAAAGCTCTTTGGCCAACCGGCGGCTGGTTTGATTACATGAACTTGCGCGTCAACGGCTATGAGTTCCACATGGACCTCACATCAGGCAAGGTGGCTTACACTGATGACCGCGTGAAAGCGGTGTTCGACAAGTGGTCTGAGCTGGTCAAGCCTGGCTACTACAACACCAACCACCCGGCGCTGGACTGGCAGGATGCCGTGCCAAACCTCGTACAGGGCAAAGCCGCCATGTACCTGATGGGTAACTTCGCGGTGGACGTGTTTAAAAACGGTGGCCTGAAGGAAGAGCAGATCGGCTTCATGCAGTTCCCGGAAATCACTCCGGGCATTCCTATGGCTGAAGATGCACCAACGGACACCATTCACATTCCTGCAAAAGCCAAAAACAAAGAGGATGCCAAGAAGTTCCTCGCGTACATGGCACGCGCAGATGTCCAGACAGCAACCAACATCACACTTGGTCAGCTGCCGGTAAACTCCGGTGCAGAGCGTCCTGAAGAGCGCATCCTGCAGCAGGGCTTTGACATGCTCTCCAACGCCTACGCGCTGGCACAGTTCTATGACCGTGATGCTCCGGCAGAAATGGCCAAGGCTGGCATGGAAGCTTCCAGGAGTTCATGGTGAAACCAGACCGTGCTGACGCCATTCTCAAGCGTCTCGAGAAGATCCGCACCCGCGTTTACAAGTAGTAGGAAAGCGGAATTTATACGTAGGGTGGCGGAAGAATTCGCCACCCTATGCTCTAGGAATGGATAGAGCAGAAGCACAAAACCTTCTGCAGGGGGACATCAATGAGCGAGCAGGCCTTGGCACCTGCCTCACCGGGAAACAGACCACCTATTTCATCGGGCGGGCGTGCCAGAACCAGATCATCAAAGTGGATTGCCAATCAACGCAAGCTTGCACCCTGGCTCTTTCTCGTGCCCGGGGTTCTGATGTTTTTGGTCTATGTGATTGCGCCTATCGGCCAGTCCATAGCCATCAGTTTTTATGATTGGGACGGCATCGGCGCCAAAACCTTCATCGGCATCGAAAACTATATCGAGCTGTGGGATGATGAGGCGTTCTACACGTCCCTTTACAACAACGTTTTATGGCTTGTGCTTTACATGCTGGCAGTGCCTGCAGGGCTGATGATTGCGATTTTCCTCAATCAGACAGTCACTGGCATTCGCATCTACAAGTCTTTGTTCTTCTTCCCGTTTGTGATCAGCCAGATCGTGGTGGGCCTCATTTTTTCATGGTTCTATGCCCCCAACTTTGGCCTGTTCACCAAGTTGTTGGAGTTCCTCGGGTTTGAGGGCATCGCTGTCCTTGCTGATGAGCGCTTCGTCACCTACGGCATCATCGCTGCTGGTCTCTGGCCGCAGATCGCGTATTGCATGATCCTGTATCTCACCGGCCTCAACAACGTCTCGCCAGACCAGATTGAAGCGGCACGTTTGGATGGTGCCAAAGGCTGGAAGATGCTGTGGTACGTCATCATCCCGCAGCTGCGCCCGGCCACCTTCATCGCCGTCGTGGTGACCATCATCGGCGCACTGCGTTCGTTTGATCTGGTCTCCATCATGACCAGCGGCGGGCCCTACGGTTCAAGCCGCGTTCTCTCCTATTACATGTATGAGCAAGCGCTGTCCGAGTATGGCTTCCGCATGGGCTACGGCGCCTCCATCGCCGTTGTGCTCTTCGCCATCATGATGGTGTTCATCACGCTCTTCATCGTGCGCATGCTGAAAGACGAAAGGGAGGGCTACTAAGATGTTTCCAACTCCCGTCGCAAATGCGTCCGCACCAACCGTGTTGCCTACAAGGTGGCTTTGCCAGTCTCATTGCTGGTCTGGCTCCTGCCACTGATCGGCGTCATGGTCACCTCCATTCGCCCCGGCTCAGATCTGGCCATGGGCAACTACTTCGGTGTGCCGTCCTCGTTTGAACTCGGCAACTATCTGACCGTTTTCCAGAACACGCCCATGGGCCTGTTCATTCTGAACTCGTTCAAGGTCACCATTCCAACAGTGATTGGGGCCATTGCTCTGTCGTGCCTGACTGGCTATGCGCTGGCAACTTACAAGTTCAAAGCCAATCTCTGGCTGTTCTTTATGTTCGTGGCCGGCAACTTTGTCCCGTTCCAGATCCTCATGGTCCCGGTTCGGATCTCACGCTGAAGATGGGCCTCTACGATACCGTGACAGGTCTGGTGCTCTTTCACGTGGCCTTCCAGACAGGCTTCTGCACGCTGTTCATGCGCAACTTCATCAAGGCCCTGCCAAGTGAGCTGATCGAAGCAGCCCGTGTCGAGGGCGTCTCAGAACTGCGGATCTTCTGGTACGTGGTGCTGCCGCTCATGCGCCCAGCCATCGCGGCACTGTCTGTGCTCATCTTCACGTTCATCTGGAACGACTTCTTCTGGGCCACCGTTCTGGTGCAGGGCACACACGCCATGCCAGTCACCGGTGGTATCATCTCGCTCAATGGCCAATGGGTCGCGCAATGGCATCTGGTCTCCGCCGGATCTGTCGTTGCAGCCATGCCTCCGGTCATCATGTTCTTCCTCATGCAAAAGCACTTCATTGCAGGGCTAACGCTGGGGGCGACCAAGGGCTAACCAAATACCGGAAGCAGGTTTGCCCCAAGCAACCCTGCTTCCAAAACATCCATCAATGCCAAAGGCGCCAGAAAAAGTGCCTGAAGCTAATAATAAACATAAAAGGGAACAGGGGGCATAAGTGAACCAAGTGGCATCGCCAAATAACGACCTCCGTCAGATCACAACTGCAGGCAGCTGGGTCGCCGTGGATTGGGGGACCTCCAGTCTTCGGGCATGGCTGATTGACGAAAACGGAGTAACGCAAAACAGCGCAAAATCAACGCAAGGCGCTGGAACGCTGCAACCTTCTGAATTTGAAGGAGTTTTGCTGGACCTGATCGGGGACTGGCTACATAGCAACGCAAAACCAACGCAAGTGTTCATTTGCGGTATGGCTGGCAGTCGTCAGGGCTGGGTGGAGGCGGAGTATGTGCCTGTGCCAACCAAACTGACAGAACTGCACCAGCATCTGGTTTCGCCCAAAACAGGTAATGCCCGTATTCTGCCGTTCATAGTGCCCGGTCTCTGCCAAAAATCAGAGCAGCACCCGGATGTTATGCGCGGTGAGGAAACCCTGCTGCTCGGCATTCTGGATGAGTTATCCGACAAATCCGGCGTCTTTTGCCTACCCGGCACCCACAGCAAATGGGTGGAGATGGAAAAGGGGACAGTTGCCCGTACTTCCACCTTTTTAAGCGGCGAGTTATTCGCCCTCATCGCCAAGCAGTCCATTTTGCGTCACTCGCTAGAGACTGAGGCAGAGCTGGACAAGGATGTTTTCCTCGCCACGCTGGATCAGCTGAAAAGTCAGGAAGCTACATTGCTCGGCAACCTGTTTGGCCTACGCGCCGGACAGCTGCTCAACAACACCAGCCCGCAAGCTGGCGCTTCCAAACTCTCCGCACTTGTTATCGGAACAGAGCTTCTCGACATGCTCGCCAAGTGCGGGGACAATCCACCCAAGCAAGTCCACCTTGTTGGTGGCAGCAAACTCGCTCAAAATTACGCGCTGGCCCTGCAACATCTCGGCATCACGCCAATCCTCCACGATGCAGACAAAGCCGCGCTCAAAGGACTTTCCGCCGTCAGACAAGGGGCACTCAATGACAACAGCTAAACAAACACCAGAGCGCAACCTCATGGCTATCCTCCGCGGAGTGCAGCCACATGAGATTCTGGATATTGTGGAAGTGCTTATAGAAGCTGGCTTTTCACAGATCGAGGTGCCGCTCAACTCCCCAGACGCCCTCAAATCTATCACCATGGCGCAGGACAAGTTCGGCAAGTTATCCGCCATCGGTGCGGGGACAGTTCTCACCGCAGAGCAGGTCAAACAGGTCCGCGCAGCAGGCGGAACCTTCATCGTCTCTCCCAACTACGATGAAGACGTTATCCGCACCACCAAAGCGGAAGGCATGGCATCCTACCCGGGCGTTCTCACCCCAACCGAATGCTTCGCAGCGCTAAAGGCGGGCGCCGATGCGCTCAAGATATTCCCGGCGTTTCAGGTGGGCGTAAAGGGCATTCAGGCTGTACGCGCCGTGCTGCCAAAAGAGACGCTGGTCTATGCAGTTGGCGGTGTCGGTCCTGCCGAGTTCGCCCAGTATGTGGACGCAGGCTGCCAGGGCTTTGGCATGGCAAGCAACCTCTACAAGCCGGGGCACACCGCCACGCAGGTTGCTGAGAATGCAAAGGAAATGGTAGCAGCCTACGATGCGCTCAAACTCGGAGAGAGTGCATGAGCGAGCCCTATGTTTTCGCTAAAACAGAATGCAGCTTAGGGGAGGGCCCTCTTTGGAGTGCCCGCCACGATGCTCTGTTCTGGGTGGACATCAACAATCATCTGGTGCTGAAAAAGGGCATAACTGGCGACCTCGAAACATGGAAGTTCGACGAACCGGTCTCCGCCTTTGCGCAGATCCCGGATAGCGATGACTTCATGTTATCCTCTGCAACAGGTCTGTATCGCTGGTCTCCGGGCACCCACACCCGCAACCTTATCCTCCCTGTCGAGGACCAAAACCCCGTCACCCGCTCCAACGACGCCCGCACCGACCGCACCGGCGGTTTCTGGATTTCCTCCATGGGCCGAAAAGCAGAAAAAGGCGCAGGCAGCCTTTATCGCTTTTTCAAAGGGGAATTAGCGAAGGTCGCTGGGGACATTACAATCCCGAATTCCCTTTGTTTTTCACCAGATGGGAGCACTGCGTACTTTTCAGACACGGTGACATCTCAGATCATCAAATGGTCACTAAATGCGCAAAGTGGCCTGCCAGAAGGGCCCGCGGAGGTATTTGCCGATATCTCCGGGACAGGATTTGGCCCCGACGGTTCCGTGGTTGATGCTGAGGGATATCTCTGGAACGCTCAATGGGGCGGATACAGAGTCGTCCGCTACAAACCTGACGGAATGGTGGATCGCATAGTTGAGATTGACGCAAGTCAGGCTTCTTGTCCTGCGTTTGGTGGGGCTGACTACAAAACGCTGTTTATTACCACGGCTCGCGAAAACCTGAGCGAGGAACAGCTGGCGAAAGAGCCGCTTGCTGGTTCGGTTTTTGCGGTCTCTATTGATACTCCAGGTCTGCCAGACCTAGAACTACAAATGTGATCTCATGAGCGATAAGAAACACTTAGGTATCTGTTACTACCCAGAACACTGGTCAGAGGACTTATGGCAGCAAGATGCCAAAGAAATGGCCGCGCTGGGCATTACCTATGTGCGTATCGCTGAATTTGCATGGTCCCGCATTGAGCCGGAACCCGGACACTTCTCATGGGACTGGTTGGACAGCGCGATTGAGACTCTCGCAAGTGAGGGTCTCAAGATCGTGATGTGCACGCCAACCGCCACCCCGCCACGCTGGATGGTGGATAAGCACCCGGACATGCTCGCCGTCGACGAAAACGGCCACCCCCGAAAGTTCGGCAGCCGCCGCCACTACTGCTTCTCCCATGAAGCTACCGCTGGGAATCCCGCCGGATCACAGAAATCCTCGCTGAGCGATACGGTAATCACCAGTCCATCGCCGCCTGGCAAACCGATAACGAATACGGCTGTCACGAGACAGTCCGCTCTTGGTCTGCCTCCGCACACAAGGCTTTCCAACTCTGGCTGGCGCAAAAGTACGGCAATATCAAAGCCTTGAACGAGGCTTGGGGCAATGTGTTCTGGTCCATGGAATACAACAGCTTCGAGCAGGTGGATCTGCCAAACCTGACCGTGACAGAGAGCAACCCATCTCACAGGCTTGATTTCAAACGCTTTTCATCGGATCAAGTTGCTGAGTTCAACGGAGAGCAGGTCGATATCCTGCGTAAACTCTCCCCGGGCCGCCCGATCATCCATAACTTCATGGGCAACACGTTCTCCTTCGACCACTACAAGGTCGGAGACCAGCTCGATATCTCCAGCTGGGATTGCTATCCCATTGGCTTTCATAGCCAATATCAGATGGAAAATCCGTTGGGCACACCGGAAGGCTACTGGGAAGACTATTTCCAGCAAGGTGATCCGGATTATCAGGCCTTCCATCACGACCTCTACCGACAAGCAGGCCACGGCCGCCTATGGATCATGGAGTTACAGCCCGGTCCCGTGAACTGGGCACCGTATAACCCGATCCCGCTGAAGGGCATGGTGCGCCTGTGGAGCTGGGAAGCTTTCGCCCATGGTGCTGAAACCACAAGCTATTTCCGCTGGCGACAGGCCCCGTTCGCACAAGAGCAAATGCATGCAGGACTCAAGCAGACCGATAACAAACCGGCGCAGGCTTATGTAGAAGCCGCGCAGGTTGCCCGTGAAATTGAGGAGCTCGGTGCATTTACGCCCTCTGAAGCTCCCGTTGCTCTTGTCGTAGACTACGAAAGCCACTGGGCACACGAAACTCAGCAGCAAGGTCAAGACTTTAGCTACTTCCGGCTCGTTCTCGCCTACTATCGCGCGCTCAGGCAGAAGGGCGTTGATGTCGAAATCATCAGACCAGCCTCACAGGACTTATCCCCCTACAAGCTGGTGATTGTCCCCGCCCTGTACGCCATGAGTGAGGAACTATCCGAAAACCTAGCCGCCTACATCGAGTTCGGCGGCGTCGTCCTCGGCGGTCCTCGCCTTGCGCAAAAAGACAAGAACTATCAGATCTCACAGAAGACCTTGAACTTGCCGAAACCATTTGAAGCCATTGAGGTTTTACGTGTCGGTACAAGCCCGAAAGAGTTCGCAACCACCGTCTCAGACCTCGCCGATCAGGAACGTGGCAAAGCTACGTCTGGCAAGAAGAGGTCACCACCGGTCTGCCGATCCTGTTCGAAGATACCAACGACCATCCGGTCTTTATGGGCGAAAACAACATCTACTACGTTTCCGCTTGGGCAGACCCGGCACTCATGAGCGCCATTCTGGATGAGGTCTTCAAAGCTGCAAAAATAGATAAGGTGGAATTGCCAAACGGATTGAGAAGAAGCAAAACGTCCATTGGCACTTTCTATTATAACTACTCGAAAAATAAGATGAATTTGAAAGCGCTGCGTCTTGCCGATGCAGCGGAATTGGATGGATTGGAGCTACCTCCCGCCGGGGTGGCTCTGGTTCGGGAAGGAACTGAAGAGCTATGACTGAAGCTCCAAAAACAAAACTCCGCTCACAAGAGTGGTTTGACTCGCCAGACAACCCGGATATGACCGCACTCTATCTGGAGCGTTACCTGAACTACGGTATAACGCGTGAAGAGCTTCAGTCAGGCCGACCGATCATCGGTATTGCCCAGACGGGATCAGATCTATCCCCGTGCAACCGCCACCACCTGGTGCTGGCAGAGCGCGTGCGCGAAGGCATCCGCGAAATGGGCGGCATCTGCTTTGAGTTCCCGGTCCATCCTATTCAGGAGACCGGCAAGCGCCCAACTGCAGCTCTTGACCGCAATCTGGCTTATCTCGGTCTGGTGGAAACGCTCTACGGTTATCCGCTGGATGGTGTCGTTCTGACCATCGGCTGTGACAAGACCACGCCAGCTTTGCTCATGGCGGCTGCCACAGTGAACATCCCGGCGATCTGCCTGACGGTTGGGCCAATGCTCAACGGCTACCACAATGGCGAACGTGTGGGCTCTGGCACGGTTATCTGGAAAGCCCGCAAGATGTTGGCGACCGGAGAGATCGACTACAAAGAGTTCATGAACATGGCCGCAGACTCCGCTCCGTCTGTTGGTTACTGCAACACCATGGGCACAGCGTCTACCATGAATTCACTGGCTGAGGCACTGGGTATGAGCCTGCCGGGCTGCGCCTCTATCCCCGCGCCATATCGCGAGCGCGGCCAGATCTCCTATGAGACCGGCAAGCGTATCGTGCAGATGGTGCATGAAGATCAGAAGCCTTCAGATGTTCTCACTCGCAAAGCCTTCGAGAACGCAATTGCAGTGAACTCTGCCATTGGTGGCTCAACCAACGCGCCAATCCATATCAACGCAATCGCACGCCACATTGGCGTTGAGCTGCACAATGATGATTGGCAGAACCACGGCCACAAAATCCCACTGCTCGCCAACGTCCAGCCAGCAGGTGCCTATTTGTCGGAAGAGTTCCACCGCGCAGGCGGTATTCCGGGCATCTTCTCCGAGCTTATGAAACACGACCACATCCACAAGGATGCGATCACGGTTTCTGGCAAAACCACCGGTGAGATCTATGGAGACAGCTCCGTCAAAGATTACGACGTGATCTATCCCTATGACAAACCGATGATGAAGGACGCAGGCTTCCTCAACCTCACGGGCAACCTCTTCAGGTCCGCGATCATGAAAACCTCTGTGATTTCGGCGGACTTCAGAGCGCGCTACTTGTCTAACCCGGATGACCCGGAAGCGTTTGAAGGTAAGGTCGTGGTGTTTGATGGTCCTGAGGACTATCACCATAACATCAACAATGAGGCCCTTGGTATTGACGCAAACACCATCCTCGTTATCCGCGGAACTGGTCCAGTCGGCTATCCGGGCGGTGCTGAAGTGGTGAACATGCAGCCGCCGGATGAGCTTCTGAAGCAGGGTATCGATGCACTGCCATGCATCGGGGATGGTCGTCAGTCTGGTACCTCCGGCTCACCATCTATCCTCAACGCATCCCCGGAAGCAGCCGTCATGGGCGGCCTTGCTCTGCTGCGCAACGGCGACATCGTAAGGCTGGATCTGAAGAAGGGTGAAGCGAACGTGCTGATCTCTGAGGAAGAGCTGACGAAACGCAAGCAGGAGCTTGCGGAAAGCGGTGGCTACGAGTTCCCTGAGCATCAGACACCTTGGCAGGAAATTCAGCGTGGGATCGTGGATCAGTTTGATGAAGGCATGGTGTTGAAGCCAGCCGTCAAATACCAGCGCATCGCGCAAAAAGGACTGCCACGTCACAGTCACTGATGAGAGCATAAACGAAAAAAGCCGCCTCAGATTGAGGCGGCTTTTTTATTGTCTTTGTAATCGCTTAGTCTTCGGTGGCAGCCAACAGGCTTGCGTTACCGCCAGATGCTGTCGTGTCGATACACAGATGACGCTCCAGCTGATAGCGCTCAGGCTGGTTGCGTTCCATGATCAGCTGCATCAAGGCCCCCTCACGTTCAGCCAGCTCAGCCTTCATCTCTTTCAGCTCTTGGTCAGAGTGGTTCGCTGAAATGGCATCAATACCCTGAAGCTCCTTCAGGCGCCTACAGCCAGATTGCCTTCCAGCGCGACGATTGGAGCAGAAAGTGAACGCAGCTTCACAGCCAGTTTTTCAGCACCTTGTCCAACAGCAATCACCCCATTGCCAGCTGCCAGCGCCAGAACCACCTGATGCTTCAGGCTTTCAGTGTCTGGCCCAAGGCACAACACAGTGCCACGTGGAGCAGAGTACAGGCGGTTAGACTCACCGGTTGGCCCAGGCATGTCGTGCGCATGATCAGCCGCAATTCGATTCAGCAGGCCTGTTTCCTTCTCAAACAGGGTTGCCAGCTCGGTGTAACGACCAAAATTACCTTCCCAAGTGCTGGTGCGTAATGCCCCTCTCGCCTTGAAGATATCCTCGGCAGTAACAGTCTTGCTCAGGTCTACGCTAGCCGCTGCAGAGGTGTCAGCAAGACGGAAGCGCGCCACATAGTGAGGACCACCCGCTTTCGGGCCTGTGCCGGAAAGACCTTCACCACCAAACGGCTGAGATCCAACAATCGCGCCAATTTGGTTTCGGTTCACATAAAGGTTGCCCACCTTCACACGCTCAACGATGTGCTGAACACGGCTGTCAACGCGGGTATGCAGACCAAAGGTCAGGCCGAAGCCCTTGGAGTTGATCGCATCAATAGTCTGATCAATCTCTTCCGCCTTGAAAGTCGCGATATGCAGAACTGGACCAAAGATCTCTTCATCCAGCTCTTCAATGCCTTCCAGCTTGATCAGAGTTGGTGCAACGAAGTGACCTTTTGCTGGAACCTTCAGCTCTTTGAGAACACGGCCTTTTTCAGCCCACTTCTTACAGTGATCAGCAATCTTCTTCTGCGCGGCGGCATCAATCACAGGACCAACATCGGTTGACAATGTGATTGGGTTACCAACCTCCAGCTCAGCCATCGCACCGAACAGCATCTCTTTGAAATCATCAAAGATGTCTTCCTGCACGTAGAGCATACGCAGTGCAGAACAACGCTGACCAGCACTCTGGAAACTGGAGGCAATCACATCACGAACCGCCTGCTCTGGCAGAGCAGTGGAGTCCACGATCATCGCGTTCAAACCACCAGTCTCAGCAATCAGTGGTGCAGACGGAGCAAGCGCTTTCGCCATGGCCCGGTTGATGTGCTGCGCTGTGCCGGTGGAACCGGTAAAGCAAACACCGGCTACACGGCTGTCCGAGGTCAGTGCTGCACCCACTTCTCCAGCACCCGGCAGAAGCTGAAGAGCTTCAACAGGAATGCCTGCTTTATGCATCAGGCCAACAGCAAAGGTCGCGATCAGTGGTGTCTGTGGTGCTGGCTTTGCCAGAACCGGGTTGCCAGCTGCGAGAGCTGCAAAGATCTGACCAGAGAAAATCGCCAGCGGGAAGTTCCATGGAGAGATACAGGTGATCGGACCGCGTTGCTGTCCTTTACCATCTCGCTCATCGAGGCGGATCGCTTCGTTTGCATAATAGCGCGCAAAGTCAACCGCTTCACGTAGTTCGTTGATGGCATCCATGTAGGTTTTGCCAGCTTCACGGGTCAGCAGAGCGAAAATCTCTGAGGCATTCTCTTCGAATAGATCTGCTGCTTTGCGCAGAATAACTGCACGATCATCCGCACTTTTGTCTGACCATTCGGCACAGCCATGATGTGCAGTTGTCAAAGCCGCTTCAATCTGTTCAGGCGTCGCAGTTGCCACACTACCAACGATGTCGCGTAGATCAGATGGGTTTTTGACCTGTACAGCCTCTGCATTCTTAACAGAAGCGGCAATGACCGGATGGCCTTCCCACTTGGTTGCGGAGAACGACTTCAGGCTTTCAACATAATCAGCTTCCTGACGTGGGTCACTCAGATCCCAGCCCTTCGCGTTCTTGCGTCCAGCACCATACAGGGCTGGCGGTAGAGGGATCTTAGAGTTAGCAACGTCTTCGCCGAACTTCTCGATATGCGCCAGTGGATCCTGCGCAATCGCCTGTGGCGTCACGTTTTCATCGCGAATCTGGTGAACGAAGGAGCTGTTCGCGCCGTTTTCCAACAGACGACGCACCAAGTATGCGAGCAGGTCTTTGTGCGCACCAACCGGAGCGTAGATGCGGCAGTTGGAACCATGCTTCTTCATGGTACGCTCATGCAGCGCTTCGCCCATGCCATGTAGACGCTGGAACTCATAGGAGCTCAGCGGCAGGTTCTTCGCCAGTTCCAGAATGGTCGCAACACTGTGCGCGTTGTGGGTCGCAAACTGCGGATAGATCCGGTCAGTCATGCCCAGCAGTTTTTCAGCACAAGCAGTGTAGGAGATGTCAGTCGAAACCTTACGAGTGAAGACCGGGTAGCCGTCAATGCCAAGGGTCTGAGCGCGTTTGATCTCGCTGTCCCAGTAAGCGCCTTTCACGAGACGAACCATGATCTTACGATCATACTTCTCTGCAACTGCGTAGAGCCATTCGATGACGTGAATTGCGCGCGGGCCAAACGCCTGCACCACAACACCAAAACCATCCCAGCCTTCAGTTGCCGGATCAGCCAGCAGCGCCTCAATCACGTCGAGAGAAATGTCCAGACGGTCAGCTTCTTCCGCATCAATGTTGAAGCCCATGTTGGAAGACTTCGCCAGCATGATCAGAGAAAGCGTGCGAGGAACCAGCTCCTTCATCACGCGCTCACGCTTTGCAAACTCATAGCGAGGATGCAGAGCAGAGAGCTTGACGGAGATGCCCGGATTGTCGCGAATGCTGGAATGCACGCAGTTGCTTGCCAGCGCAGAAATCGCCTTGGAGTAGGATAGGTGATAGCGCTTCGCATCAGCATCCGTACGCGCAGCTTCACCAAGCATGTCGTAGGAGTAGGTGAAGCCCTGACCTTCTTCAGCACGCGCATTGCGCATGGCTTCACGAATGGTGCGGCCAAGAACGAACTGGCGTCCCAGCTCCTTCATCGCCTGCGCAACAGCGGTACGAACCACAGGCTCACCAAGACGCTTCACAACACCGCGAATGGTGCCAACGAGGCCCTGATCATCTGGAGCAAGAACCTTACCGGTCAACAGCAGCGCCCAAGTGGATGCATTGATCAGAGTGGAAGCAGACTGACCCAAGTGCTCTCCCCAGGCACTCGGAGTGATCTTGTCTGCAATCAGAGCATCAATGGTCTGAGCGTCAGGAACGCGAAGCAGCGCTTCTGCAAGGCACATCAGTGCAATGCCTTCCTGGGTTGAGAGGCCATACTCGCCGAGAAAACTCTCCATGATGGTTGGAGATGTATTCGCACGCAAATCCGAGATCAGTTCCGCTGCTTTGTCAGATGCACGGCTACGAGCCTCCGCATCCATTTGCAGTGAAGAAATGAGCTCATGTACCACCTGATTTTCATCAGGAAGGTAGTTATCTCTGATTTTGTTGCGGATGTTCTCCGGCGCAGTCTCTGAACCCATGCCGTGCTCCCTACTATTAAATACCTATTGGGCTGACATTAGCAAAATACCTATAGGGATGTTTCCTGTATTTTTTGATGGTAAAGACTATTTGACTTTGATATTCAGTCGCCATGGTCGTTATGAATATAAAAATGGCATATCATGGAGAAATTGGACGATTTTGACCGCAAAATCCTGGAAGAATTACAGAAATGCGGGCGCATCACCGTTACTGACCTCGCGAAAAAGGTAGGGCTATCCAAAACCCCCTGCCAGATCCGCATGAAGAAATTAGAGGATGCAGGATATATTCTGGGGTATCGGGCAGAGGTGGATCACACCAAATTGGGGGCAGGGCACATCGCATTTGTGCAGGTTAAGCTCAATGACACCCGCTCAAGATCGCTGGAAGCCTTCAATGCGGCTGCGCGCGAAATCCCGGAAATCGAAGAATGCCACATGATTGCAAGTGGGTTCGACTATCTCCTGAAAGTCCGCACCAGAGATATCGGAAGCTACCGTCGTATCCTTGGTGAGAAACTCTCCGAGATGCCTTATGTCGCGCAGACCTCTACGTTTGTTTGCATGGAACAGGTCAAAGACCGCCCGTTCTAATCAACACCGCGCTGCATGTAGTTGGCACCAGGGCCATAGGCCATCAGCTTCTCTTTAAGCATGTCTTCTTGGATGGCTCTGAAACCACGCGTGCGCCAGAACTCGTTGGCCGTATCCAGCGCCACAAGTGCGAACTTGTTGATGTAAAGGCTACGCGCCACCTGACTAAGCTGTGCCAGAACAGCTCGCGCAGCTCCTATACCCTGCGCCGCAGGCAGTAGTGCTATATCGTGGATGTAATAGACTTCCGCTGAAAAGGGCAGAGAACCCAGCAAACTGGAGAGCGGCGGAATACTGCGGTTTTCCCACGGATGTGAGATGATGTAGCCAAGAATGGCGTCTTGCTCATCCTGCCTCAGCACGTAACAGCCCTGCGGAAACAGCCGCACGCGCTCCCGAATGCAGTCGATATCTTCAGGTAGATGCGGATAGGTCTGCTGCATGATCTGATCAATCTCGGGCAGATCATCTTCCCTCATCGGATGCCAGCTGAAATTCTTCATGTGCGCTGTAAATCTCTTTAATCAGTCTTTTTGCTCTTCATCAGGCAGCACAATACGCTCAGGTTTCTGGTCTGTCATCGTCAACATGCGCCACCCCATCACGGCAAACACAATTGTCAGGATCGGGCTGACAATGTTGAAGAAGGCAAACCCGGCAAACGCCAGTGTCGGTACCCCGAGAGTAGCAGCCATATAAGCCCCGCAGCTGTTCCATGGAATGAGCGCAGAGGTCACTGTCGCACTGTCCCCGACAGCTCTGGAAAGAACCTCTGGACGCAGGCGCCGCTGGCGGAAGGATTTGCGATACATCCGGCCCGGAATCACAATCGCAATGTACTGATCCGCCGCCAGAATGTTGGTTGCAATGGCTGTTGTGACCAAAGACAAAACCAAGGCTCCGGTGGTTTTTGCTGCATGCAGGATTGGGCCAATAATCCGGTCCAGAATACCAGCTTTCTCAACAACGCCACCAAAGGCGAGAGCGTCATGATCAACCAGATGGTCGTCAGCATGTTGCCCATTCCACCGCGGCTCAACAAGGCATCAATCGAGGGATCACCCGTCACACTCACATACCCGTTGGACATGGCAATCCAGACGCCTTTGATCATGACCAGCCAATAAGGAAGGTCCACTGATGAGGCTAGACTCACCACTTTGTCCGGGTCCATGATCACGGCAAAAAGTCCACCGGCCAGAGCGCCGATGAAGATGGTTGTAAACGGCGGATATCGGATCATCGCCAGTCCCAGCACTAATACCAGAGGCAAGAAGTTGAGCAGCGTGATGTCATAGTGCTGCTCAATGCTGGATAAGGTGCCTTGGGCAACAAAGTCTCCCGGCTCCCCCAACCACCAGAACAACGCAAGTGCAATGGTCAGGGCTGGAACCGAGGTCCAGAGGTTTTCCTTGATGTGAATGTAAAGGTTGGACCCAGCTGCAGCCGTAGCGAGGTTAGTGGCATCGGAAAGGGGCGAGGATTTATCGCCAAAATAAGCACCAGAAAGGATCGCGCCAGCGGTAATAGCCGGATCAAGACCCATCTTCGTTGAGATGCCCATCAGGCCGATGCCGATAGTGCCTGCGACAGTCCACGAACTACCAATGCTCACAGAAACGAGCGCACAGATAATGACTGTGGTGAAGTAAAAGTAGTTTGGACTAAGCAGTTGCAATCCATAATAAACCATCGCCATGATGGTGCCGGACATGGCCCACGTCCCAATCAGGGACCCCACTGCGAACAGAATAAAAATCGCATGAAGACCGGTGCTGACACTCTCAACAACAGCATCCTTCAGTTCATCAAAACTGAACCCATGAAACAGTGCAACAAAGGTTGCGATTAACGCACAAAACAGCAGGGCAATCTGGTTTGGGCCGGAAGAGGCCTCGTCTCCAAACAGGTAGTAGGACAACGCCAACAGCACAATGAGCGAGGCAACCGGAATGATCGCTCCGATGAGAGACATTTTCCTGGAATATGGAGCTGGCGCGTTGGCCATAAGCTGTTCGTCCTTTGTGTTCTTGTTCTTCTCACGGGCACAATCACGCCCAAGGACAATCAAATGAGTTCAATGGCAAACGAACCCCGAATGCCGCTCCGGGGCTCTGATCTCAGTAAAACTTGGTGTCACCAGCATCCACGCTGATTGAGGTTCCTTTGTTGCCAGCAATCGCTTGTGGAACTTCAGAAAGAGTGCAGATCACCGCTTTCTTGCCGGTTTGGCGAGCAAATGTCTGCGCTGCTTCCACCTTCGGTCCCATGGAACCTGCTGCAAAGCCATAGGCATCTAAGGCGTCAGGAGAAGCAGATTTGATCGCGCGCTGGCTGGGCGTACCCCAATCCAGATAAACCGCATCAGCATCCGTCGCCATAATGTAGACGTCCGCTTCAATCTCCTTGGCAAGCAAACCGGAACAGCGATCTTTATCGATCACACATTCCACGCCAACGAGCTTTTTCTCCTCGTTGTACATGGTCGGAATGCCGCCACCGCCAGCTGCGATGACAAGCACGTCATGATCCAGCAACCACTTGATGGGCCGGATCTCGAAAATGTGCTTCGGCAATGGGCTAGGCACGACACGACGCCACTTGTCGCCGTCCTCACGAATAGACCAGCCTTTCTCTTCAGCAAGCTTCTCGGCGTCCTCCTTGGAGTAGAGTGGTCCAATCGGTTTGGTCGGATCTTTGAAAGCAGGATCGTTGGGATCGACCTCAACCTGCGTGAGAATGGTAGCGAATGGTTTCTCGAATGGCAGGAGGTTTCCCAGTTCCTGCTCAATCATGTAACCAATCATCCCAACCGTTTCTGCGCCCAGCACATCAAGCGGATAGGGCTCCACATGCTCGTAAGCGGCACCTTGCAGAGCCAGCAAGCCAACCTGTGGGCCATTGCCGTGGGTGATCACCACTTCATGACCATCATCATAAAGCGGAGCCAGGGCTTCAGCGGCAATACGTGCATTCTTACGTTGGTTTTCGGCGGTCATTGCTTCTCCGCGCCGGAGAAGCGCATTCCCGCCAAGAGCGACGACAACACGCATTATCGACCTCCAATCGTCGCAACCATGATGGCTTTGATGGTGTGAAGCCGGTTTTCCGCTTGTTCAAAGGCCAGATTGCGGTCTGATTCAAACACGTCTTCAGTCACTTCCATTTCCGAGATTCCGAACTTCTGGAAGATCTCTTCACCAACCTTGGTCTCGCGATTGTGGAACGCTGGCAGGCAATGCATGAAGAAGGTGTTGGCGTTACCGGTGCCTTCAATCAGAGCCTTGTTGACCTGATAATCGCGGAGCAACTTGATCCGGCTTTCCCAAACATCCGGCGGCTCACCCATGGAAACCCAAACATCGGTATGGATGAAGTCGACGCCTTCAGTACCAGCTTTTGGATCATCTGTGATGGTGATGCGTGCACCATATCGCTTAGCATTCGCTTCAGCAGCCTTCACAACATGTGGCTCAGGATACAGCTCTTTCGGAGCGATAATACGCACATCACAGCCACACAGGGCGCCAAGCATCAGCAGGGAGTTGCCCATGTTGTTGCGGGCATCGCCCATGTACGCAAATGAGATTTCATGCAGAGACTTGGATGTATGCTCGGTCATCGTCAGCATATCTGCCAGCATCTGCGTTGGGTGCCAGTCGTCGGTCAAACCGTTGTAGACAGGTACACCAGCATAGTCTGCCAGTGTCTCAACAGCCTTTTGGCCAGAACCGCGAAACTCGATCGCATCAAACATACGGCCCAGAACCCGGGCAGTGTCCTTCATGGATTCCTTATGCCCGATCTGCGAACCCGATGGATCAAGGTAGGTGACGTGCGCGCCCTGATCATGCGCGGCAACTTCAAACGCACAGCGGGTTCGGGTGGAGGTTTTTTCAAAGATCAGGCAGATGTTTTTGCCAACGAGGGTCTGCCGTTCAGTTCCGGAGTATTTGGCTCGCTTGAGATCACGGGCAAGATCCAGCATGTAAAGCACTTCGCGCTGGCTGAAGTCCTTTAGCTTGAGGTAACTGCGACCTTTCAGATTGAAAGCCATTTTCCTTACGCTCCATCTCTTGGATGTTTTTATTGTTCAACGGAGATTGAAAAACTCTAGAAGTCCACGGGTTCTCGAATGGTCGGACAGGTCATGCAGTGGCCACCACCGCGACCGCGACCCAACTCTGAACCATCAATGGCGATCACTTCCACACCGGCTCTTTGAAGCTTGGAGTTTGTGTAGGTGTTCCGGCGATAACCAACCACAACGCCGGGCTCGATGCAGACAACGTTGTTGCCATCATCCATTGCTCGCGTTCTTGGTCATAAGCGTTGCCACCTGTTGTCACCACATGCAGCTTCTGAATGCCAAGCGCATTGGCGACGACATCGAACAGATGACCTTCATCCTGCCGGTAATCAACGTTCTCTGGCTTATCGCCTGGGCGGATGGAGAAGCAGATGATCTCATCGCACACACCCGAGAAGGCTGTCGCTTTATCGCGGTCCAGAAGAGTGAACACCGTATCCAGATGCATCGCTGCACGGCTCTTTGGCATCTGACAGGCAATGACGCGGGTAGCTGCATGGTTACGGAAGAGAGCCCGAGCCACCTGACCCACAGCCTGCGGTGTCGTGCGTTCACCCATACCGATCAAAACAACACCATTGCCGATGGGCATCACATCACCGCCTTCTACGGTAGATTCATGGAAGTTCTCATCGGGATCACCCCACCAGAAATTCACCTTGCCTTTGAAGTGAGGATGGAACTTGTAGATCGCAGTGGTCAGAAGAGTTTCATTCTGCCGAGCCTGCCAGAACATTGGTTCAGTGTCACGCCATTGTAGATCCAGCAGGTCGTATCACGAGTGAACAACGTGTTGGGCAAAGGTGGAATGACGAAATCATTCACATCCAGATAGCTACCAAACACCCCGGTTGGTTTGAAGCCTAACTCTCCGCGTGCAATACCGCCGATCAGATGGTCAGCAAGAAACTTCTCGTGCTGCTCATAGAGCCAAGCCCTCAAATCCTCGGCCATGCCATAACCAACGCGGTTGTGGGTTATGCGACGCTCCAGAACCCACTTGCGAGCTTCAGGATCTTCGAGCGTTTCTTTGAGGAGATTATGCATCTCCAACACATTCACGCCGCGTTCTTCCATTCTGAGGCAGAAGTCGTAGTGGTGCTTTTGTGCCTCGCGAACCCAGATCACATCATCAAACAACAGTTCCTGACAGTTGCCGGGAGTAAGGCGCATATGCGCGAGCCCGGGGCGACAAACCATCACTCTTTCAGTTTGCCAACTTCCGAATGAACACCAAATTCAGTCATGTTGCAGACTCCGTTCCAGAATTCTTATGTTTTTGCGAGATGGCTATCTCGTTGTTTGGCTCAGAGGTGTGTTGTGTCGTCGAGGCGAGCTAGTGGATGCTCGCCTCCGGCAAGCCGTCGTTCTAAACGGCCAATGACAGTGCCAGTGAGATCAGGATGAACAGGATGATCACGAGCGGAATGGCGAACCTGAGCCACTTGTCGTAAGGCACGCGTCCAATCGCCAGGCCACCCATCACAACGGCAAAGGTTGGGTTGAACAGGTTCAGAAGACCGCTGGCAGACTGGAAGGCTGTGACCACATACTCAGCTCCCACGTTGGAGAAGCCTGCGAGGGGCGCCATGATGGGCATGGAAAGCACTGCCAGACCGGAAGAGGACGGTACAAAGAACGAGAGCACCAGCTCCAGCCAGAACATCACGTTGATGAAGGCAACCTTGCTGAGGCCGCTGACAGCCTGCTCAGACCAGTAAAGGATCGTATCTGTAATGGACCCTGCATCCATCACCACCACGATACCGCGGGCCACGCCGATGATCAGCGCAACACCAAGTAAATCACGTGCGCCATCCAGGAAGTTGTCAACGAACTCATGCTCACCCTGCCGCGCGACAATACCTACGAGGATCGAAGCAGCGAGGAACAGGGCGGCCATCTCACCCATCCACCAACCAAGCACCGCAACACCATAAATCAACAGACCAAAGGTGATGACAAAGATTGCCATGATCCAACCATGCTTTGCGGTAAAGTCGGGAATGTCGTCGGTAGAAACGCCTTGCAGGAAGTGCTTTTCGTTATCTTCCTTCATCTCGGCTACAAGGGAAGTGGAATGATCTGCTTTCACCTTGGCGGCATACCGCATCACCCAGGCGACACAGACCAGCCATCCAACGATGAGGATGAGGAAACGTAGGCCAATACCATCGGTAAACGGCACACCCGCTGCGTTAGAGGCAATCACTGTTGCGAATGGGTTGATGGTTGACCCAAGTGTCCCGATACCGGCCCCAAGCATGATCACGGCAACGCCGGTCATCGAGTCATAACCGGCTCGGATCATCACCGGAATGATGAGGCATAGAATGCCAGACTTTCCTCCGCCATCCCATAAATCGTGCCCCCAGCTGCGAAGAAAGCCATCAATATGGGGATCATAAGGTTCTCTCGTCCCTTCAGTCCCGTCATGATCTTGGCAATGCCTGCATCAATCGCCCCAGTCCGTGTGACCACCATCAGGAAGCCGCCAATCACAAGAACAAAGACAGCCACATCAATCGCATTCGCGGTGTAGGAAACCGGGTCATACAGTCCGGCAATAGGTGCCATGAAAACTTCAACCGGACCTTGCGGATTGGCTTCCACCAGATGATAGGTACCGGGAACCGGAACTTCCTTATCAAGCACGGGATTAATGACACGATCGTACTTGCCTGCGGGAACGAACCAGGTTGCAATTGCAAGAGAATGATGAGAGCAAATAGAATTGTAAACGCGGTAGGAAACTTGAACTTCGACATTTTGTTTTTCCGCTTAGTTATTTGTCGAATGTAATCATGCTGCCGCTACCTAATATCTATGTAGATACTTGCGTCAACTAATGTTCAGTTTCTTGATTAAAGGGTGTTGCAAACAAAATATTGCGCTACGTCGGTCTGTTTTTAAGTAAAGTATATAAAGTTATTTGGTGTGATCTATTAGAAATGTAAATATCAACCCTTGATAGGGCTGCGCAAGACATTGCAAACTATCCGCTAACATTGGATGTTGCGTGGCTAATCCTTAGAACTCTGTATTGCAGTAGGTTAAGCCTTGCAAAACGCGCTCAGAGAAAACTCAATAGCATGCAAACTAGTTTTTCCGGATCGTAATAAGGAACCGAATGGGTACTCGTCAGATCAGCCCCAATCAGCGATATTCCCTGCGCTTCCAGCTCCGCCCAGTCAAACTCGGCGGCATGCCTCTCATCCGTGACCACAAAGTTGAGCAGCTTATCTGTCGGAGTGTCTTCCCCTGCATCTGCACGTAGGTGCTTTAGCAGCGCATCCACTGTCTCATTCGGGCTCATCCCAAACTGCTCAGGATCATTGCCAAGGTTGGGCACGTAAACCTTCGGGTTTGGGCTGCGAGCAATGGACTTGCCCACGCCCTTAGGTAGCAGGTTCGCAATCAGGCTGCTGTGAAAGCTGCCTGGCGGATAGCAAATCATGTCTGCAGTCTCGATGAGATGCTGCTTTTTCGGCGACACCTCAATCTCCACCGGATCACCGCCAGCTAAAGAACGCGTCAGATAAGTCCGCTTGATCTTGCTGGCAATCGGAGCGGTCTCCTTGCCAGTCATATTGTGCTGCCCGACGATGATCTCGCCAGAATCCAGTTCCACAGCAAGATGCAAGCGTGCGTCTACTGTCGCCAGCACTGTGCCGAGCGTGTTCACCAGCTTGGAGAACAGAAAGATGATTGGATCAAGTTTCTGGTTGTTGTTCAGATATCCGCCAGCAAGGATCAGGTTGCCAATGCTTGCCCCACGCAGATCAAAATCAGACGGCATCGCATCATGAAAGAATGCCAGCTGGTGCCGAATGAGGCGACGCATAGGATTGGGCACCCGCGCAATGAGCTGATCATGCCCTTCCAAAAGATCCACCAGTTCGCCATGCAACTCATCAAGTGCGGCAGTCTTTGGGAAGCGGTGAGTGAAGAGGCGATAGATCTCAGATTGACCAAGCACACTCTCGTCCGCCAGTGCGATCAATCGTGAACGCAGATCACCAATAGCAGGCATACCAAACGCATGGCGAAGAACAGCAGAACTCCCACCACTGTCAAATGGCGTCATCAGGTGGATCGAGTTATGCGTGTATTGCTTGAGAGCACGGGCAGTGGGATTAAGCGCACTTCCGCCACTGAAGAACAGCAGGGCAGGGCCAAGCTCCGGCAGACGCTTATAGCGACTGATGCGAACAGGATCTGGAAGTGTGAGACCGCGTGTAACACTAAACTGTTGCATAAACGAACTTGCCCGACTGCGAGAATTCAATCCCTCTTACCATAAGAGATCTATTAGATCGGTTTACGGCTAAATTGTAGATTCAGCCTGACTAAATCAGAAGCATCCCCAACGATCTATCATGAACTCAATAATCTTTAATGCCTCTAAGAAGCATTAAAGTATTTCTCAAATTAGATATATCAGTGATTCAGTAAAATCTCTGTCAAATCAAAAATGAATATTCGCTGCTCATGAACCAGAGAGAAGAAAATAAGAGAAAATACCTGTAGTTCTTGTGGGTTTGGTGGGTATTCTTAGTATCTGTATTTGACACCAGCAAATTCAGAGGATGTAAAGCTCTGGAAACAATAAAAATAGAGAGAATAGCATGAGTTCGCAGGCCCAGCCCGTTGCTCAAACACAAGCTCAAGACGCGTTTAAATCCATTCCAAAAGCATTTATGGAATCCGTCGAACGCCTTGCCGACAAACCGGCATATTTCGTGCGCGGTGAAACTGGATGGGACGCAACGAGCTGGACCGAATATGGTGAGCAAGTGCGCAATGCTGCAAAGGCACTTCTCGCGCTGGGTGTGAATCCCGGTGATGCTGTTTGTATTCTGAGCTACAACCGTCCTGAGTGGACGATCATGGACGTCGCTGCCATGATGATTGGGGCTGTTCCTACAGGCATTTACTGGACAGCAGCTGCACCGGAAATCAACTACATCCTGCGTCACTCTCAAGGCCGCATCCTGCTTGCTGAAACCAAGGCCCAGCTGAAAGGCATTGGTGAGCAGTCAGAGAACATGCGCCATTTGCGCAAAGTAATCCGTCTGGATGGACGCGTAGAAAACCCAGACCAGTACACCTGGGCAAGCTTCATGTCTCTGGGTGAAAACAGCCCGGGACTGGATGCAGAGCTGGACCAGCGTCTCAGCGATATTGCAGCAGAAGACATCGCACTCCAGATTTACACCTCTGGTACAACTGGCCTACCGAAAGCGGTACAAATCAGCCACCGTGCAATCCGTGCGGAATCTGATGCGCTGAACCTGGCTTTCAAGCCGACCCCGGCAGATCGCTATATCTCCTATCTGCCAATGGCCCACATTGCAGAACAGTGTGGCACCATCATTCAGGCATGCGACACTGGCTATCCCGTCTATTACGCTAAGTCCGTCACCAGCCTTGGCGAACATCTGCCGGAAGTCCGTCCGACTGTAACCTTCGGTGTTCCTCGGATTTTCGAAAAGATCCATGAGAAGGTCGAGAAACAGCTAAACAAGGAAAAGGGTTTCAAGGGAAAGCTCATCCAATGGTCGCTGCAAACCAGTAAGGATTGGTACGGCCAGACCCTCAACGGCAAATCTGCTGGCTTGATGCTTAACCTCAAAAAGAAGGTCGCCAACCGCCTTGTGCTCGACAAGATCAAGCACAAAATCGGCCTCGACAAGATGCGCATGTTTGTGAGTGGGGGAGCACCAGTCTCTAAGCGTGTCTTGGAAGCCTTCACCGGTTTGGACATCGTGATCCGTGAGGTCTATGGCCAGTCAGAAAACTGTGGTGGCGCGACCATCAATATCATTGGTTCAACGTCTGGGCTCTGTCGGCAAACCGATGGAAGGCGTCACAATCAAGATCGCAGCAGATGGTGAGATCCTATGTAAAGCAGGCACAAACTTCTCCGGCTATGCGCATGACCCGGCATCCACTGATGAGGCGCTGCGCGACGGTTGGCTCTACAGCGGTGATATCGGTTATCTCGATAAAGACGGCTACCTGTTCATCACGGGCCGCAAAAAAGAGATCATCATTACCTCAGGCGGTAAGAACATCTCTCCGGCATTGCTGGAGCAAGATCTCATGGAACTGCCGATGGTGGAATATGCTGTTGTTGCAGGAAATAACCAGACCTTCCTGAGCGCTCTGATTACAATCGATGGCGTGATGGCACAGCGGTTTGCGACAGAAAACAACATCAAACCGGAAGATGTTCTGAAATCTGATCAGCTGCGCAGTGTCATTCAGGCAGGCATCAACAAAGTGAATGCACGCCACTCACGTGTAGAACGTATCCGCAAGTTTGAAATTTTGCCGGACGGCTTCTCGATCCAGACAGGTGAGCTGACACCAACCCTCAAGATCCGTCGCGCTAAGGTACTGAACAACCACGCAGACGCGCTGGAAAATATCTATAAGCACGACGCTTAATGTAGCTTCTGATGTCAGAAACCCCTTGGTCCAGAGGCATGGTCCAAGGGGCTTCCAAGGGATAAAGCAGGGGCTAAAGCCTACCTACTTTCATCAAGGAACCAGTTTGCTGCATTGTTGTAGCAAATGTCCCTGATCATGCCTCCCGCTAGCTCAAAATCACCCGGAATATGGCCTTTATCCATCCACTCTCCAACGATCTTGCAAAGCAAGCGACGGAAATACTCGTGTCGTGGGAAAGATAGGAACGATCTGCTGTCTGTCAACATGCCGAGGAACTGAGAAAGCAATCCCATCTGCGCTAATTGTGTCATTTGGCGTTCCATACCGTCCAGCTGATCGTTGTGCCACCAGCCTGTTCCGGCCTGAACCTTACCGCCCACAGAACCATCCTGGAAGTTCCCAGCAGTCGTCACAACGACTTCGTTCTTCGTTGGATCAAGAGAGTAAAGCACGGTGCGTGGCAGTGCTTTTTCACGATCCAGTGTATCAAGGAACTGGTTCAACGGGTTTGCAAGCTCGCGGTCATCGATACCGTCACAGCCCACGTCAGGCCCTAGTGCTTTAAACATGCGACTGCGGTTGTTTCGTGTTGCGCCAATGTGCATCTGCATCACCCAACCGCGCTTCGCATACTCCTTGCCAAGGAACACCTGAACCGCTGACTGGAAAGCCGTCACATCATCAACGCTCAGTGTCGCGCCGCTTTGCCCTTCCTTAAAGATGCGATCTAACTCCGCAACAGGTGGAACTGGGCAAAACAGCATGGAATCCAGACCGTGGTCAGCGGCACGACAACCGTGGCGCCCAAAATGATCCAACCGCATGCTGAGCGCTTCCAGAAGGCGCTCATACTTGTCGATATGGAAACCAACGCGCCTGCTGAGCTTCATGATGTAGTCGCCAAATGTCGGCTTATCGATCTTGAAGGCTGGGTCTGGACGGAAGGTTGGGCGCACAACCATGGTTGAGGTTGGATCTTGAGCGATCATCTTGTGCCAATGCAGATCATCACAAGGATCATCAGTGGTGCCCAGCATCTTCACGTTCTGCATTTGCAGCAGACCGCGTGCAGAGAACTGTTTGGTCGCCAGTTTCGCGTTGCAAACCTCCCAAACAGTTTCAGCCGATTTGTCAGAGAGGATCACGCCTTCCAGCCCGAAGTAGCGATACATCTCCAGATGCGTCCAATGGTACAGTGGGTTCCCAAGGAACTTCGGCATTACGGAAGCGTAGGCAAGGAATTTTTCTTTGAAGCTGGTGTCTTTGCCAGTAATCAGGCTCTCGTTGATACCGGCCCACCGCATCGCGCGCCACTTGTAATGATCGCCTTCCAGCCATACGCGGCCAATATCATCAAAACGGCGATCTTCAGCAATGGTCTGCGGACACAGGTGGTTGTGATAGTCCACGATCGGCATCTCTGCTGCGTAGTCGTGGTAAAGTCGTTGTGCGGCTTCTGTCTCGAGGAGGAAGTCGGGTCCAAGAAATGGCTGCATCGTTTTCTGCCCTGAAAGTGGTGGGAGCGACCCTTTGATCTCTCCCTGAAAGTGAGTGCTCGCCCGGCTAGTGCCAGGCAAAACTCCGGGAAATCTAATCTGCCAAATCTGCTACGGCCTGCGCGGCACCTTTTTCTGCCACTGCACGATAGGCGTTGTGAACTGCCTTCTTGAACTCATCGTTAGCAACAAGTTCAGATGGGAACACAGAATCCAACGCAAGCAGAGTATCGACGTAGGTTGTCTCGTCAGTACCATCATTGGCAACGATTGCGGCAAGCTTCTCTTTAAGCGGATCAATCACCTCATAGCTTTCGCCATTGCGATCCGCGCGGATGTAGTTCATCCATCCCCCAATCCCGAGCACCAGATGACGATAGTCACCGCCATTGGCCAGATGGAACTTAACCGAGTTCAGCCAGCGCTGCGGCATTTTCTGTGTGCCATCGGCTGCAATCTGCCAGGTGCGGTGTTTTAGTTTGGAGTTGGAATAGCGCTTCAGCAATGAGTCCGCATAAGCCACCAGATCAACATCTCCCGGCACGTCCAGTGTTGGCAGTTGCTCATCCACCATCAGCTTGCGCGCTTCAGCGTAAAACACAGGATCAGCCGCACAATCCGCGATAGTCTCTTTGCCAGCGAGGAAGCCAAGATAGGCGAGGAAGGAGTGAGAGCCGTTGAGCGTGCGAAGCTTCATTTCTTCAAATGGCTCCACATCAGCAACCAGTTGTGCTCCAGCAAGCTCCCATTGAGGCCGACCTGCTTTGAAGTTGTCTTCAATAACCCATTGACGGAACGGCTCACAAACGATGCCATTCAGATCAACCTGTCCGCCAAGGCTTTCACGGATCAGCTCGCGGGACTCGTCCGTCAGCGCTGGAACAATGCGGTCCACCATGGTGGAAGGGAAGGAGACATTCTCCTCAATCCACGCCGCCAGCTCTGCATCCTGCTTCGCAGCAAACGCGCGAACAGCAATACCGCAAAGGACACCGTTGTGAGGCAGGTTATCGCAGGACATGACGGTGATCGGGCCATTTCCAAGTGCCCGACGCTTTGCCAGACCCGCAACAATCAACCCAATCGCAGTCTTTGGAGCAGAAGGGGAAGAGAGGTCCTGCTGGATCATTGCATTGTCCAGATCCAGCTTCCCGTTTTTAACGCAGTAACCCTTTTCAGTGACTGTCAGTGAAATGACTTTGAGCTGTTCTTCAGCCAAACCATTGATCAGTGCCTCAACGCCGTCACGCGCCAGATGCTGCGTTTCACACACCGCACCAAGCAGACGAGTGTTCGTTCCTTCATCAGCGGTCTCAACCAGTGTGTAGAGGTGATCGTTCTCCTCCAGTTTATCAAACAGATCGGAGGTGCCGAACAGTTCGATCACGCGCATGCCCCAATCACCACCACCGGCAGCAAGTGTCTCATGCAGATGCATAGCAACATGCGCACGGGCGAAGGCGCCAAAACCAATATGAGCAACGCGTGGTTTCAATGATCCGCGGACATAAGACGGCACCGAAACATCACTAGGAAGTGCATTGAGATCGAGTTTTTGAAATTCAAAAGTCATAGAAGGTGGGCCTTATCAAAGCTCATTGAGGAAGAAAGTGTGGGTGTCGTTTGAAATCGGCTGTCCGTTCACGACCACAATCGGAACCAGCCCATTTGGAGAGCGGCCTTTGATGAAGACGGAGATGTCTCGTCCATCAGTCTTGAGGGAGCCACTGCGACACAGAGTTAAGGTTTGCTCATCGGAAGTGCTGGAGAGAACCATGTGCAAGGTGCTGTGCTCACCTTCCAGCCATTTATGACTGATGCCATCATCCTCAAATACAGCCAGCTCACGCTTTCCTGTGCCCTGGAATGGGAAGATCGCCAGTGCGTTCAGATCACACTCTGTGGTGTTCTTTGCCGTTGCATTGGCGAGCGGCAGAACAGTGCCAGCCCGTACAAACAGTGGCAGGCGTTCCAAGGGAGCATCAACAACGATCGTCTGTCCGCCCTTGTGATACGCGCCTGTATCGAACTCATACCATCCATCGCCATTATCCGGCAGATAAACCTCACGCGTTGTCGCGCCTTGCTCAACCACGGATGCAATCAGCAGATCCCTGCCAAGCAGATAGTCATCAGTCTCTGCAAAGGTGCGCTCATCCCCTTCGTGATCAAGGAATGTCGGGCGAAGCAGCGGCTCGTCCATCACATGCATGTCGTGTAGCATGGTGTAGAAATACGGCATCAGATACTGACGCAGTTGGATCGCATTGCGAATGAGCGGCGTCACTTCCGGATACATCCAGGCTTCATTGACAGTGGCATCATCATTCCAAGAATGGATCGTAAAGCGCGGATGCATCACACCATTCTGAACCCAACGAACAAACAGCTCTGGATCAGGGCGAGGCCCGGAGAACCCACCAACATCATGACCAACATTGTAGATGCCAGACATGGAAAGCCCGAGGCCCATGCGGATGTTGTATTTCAGGTTGTTCCAACCCGTCCGGTTGTCGCCTGTCCAGGTCTGAACATAGCGCTGCAAGCCAGGGCAGCCACTGCGGGAGATGAGGTAAGGGCGTTCCTCGGGCGCATACTCAACCTGCGCCTCAAAGGATGCGCGCATCATGAGGAAGGAATGCAGTGGTCGGATAAGCCCAACTTCGATTTCTTCACCAAACCCCTGACACCGAGCTGAGAAATCCCAGATCTCATACTCGTTGTTGTCGTTCCAGGTTGAACCAATCCCTCGCTCAAGCAACTGCTGAGTGACATTCGCCTTCCACCAGCTGACAGTCTCCGGATTAGTAAAGTCGAGGTGAGAGCCTTCATCATCCCAGAACAACGACCTCTCAGGCTGATTGGCTTTACTGTCTCGAATAAACAGACCCTTCGCAGCTACATCCTCATACATCGGGTGGTCCTGCAATAGGCACGGCTTGATGTTGGCTGCCAGATGTACGCCCGCATCCAGAAACTTAGAAGTCATAGCCTTGGGATCAGGACATTTCTCATAGTTCCAATTGAACACATAACGTTTCGTGCCGATGGATGTGTAACCGGATGAAAGCTGAAAACTGTCGCATGGAATGGCGTGTTCCTTGATCAGGTCTACAAAGCCCTCCAACTGCTCCTGCGCATTGTCTGCATCGGTGTAGTACATGGTAGACCCGGAATACCCGAGGCTCCACTTAGGTGGGAAGATGTGCTTGCCCGTCAGCCAGACTTGCGTTTTGGTCACCTCCAGCAGGGAAGGGCCGAGCATGAAATAGTAATCCAGATCGCCATCTTCAGCCCGATATGATCTGTAAGGCCGATGGTAATTGTCGATCTCGTTTCCCAGATCGAACCAGCAACTCGCCAGATTATCGTAGAACACGCCATAGGAAATACCAGAGCCGGTACGGGTCAAAGTAAATGGCAAATGCTTGTAAAGCGGATCAGTGGTCTCTGCATCATAGCCCATTGCATCCAGATTGCGCATTTCATAGCGACGGCCATTACGCAAAAGGTTGCCAGCTTTTTCGCCCAGTCCATAAATCCGATCATCCGCAGGTTGATTGAAGAAGTGTGAGTTCTTGTTGTCCTTCACACCCACCATGTAAGCGCCTGTTGGACGCTCGCAGGCAATGACCTGATAAGACCCGTCCTCGCTCTTCGCCTCCCAGATAATCTGAAGCGGTGTTTTCACGGAGACGCGCAAAGCCCGCGTCTCCAGAACCAATGCATCCTCCGTAAGCTCCTGCTTGAACTCTGGAAGAGAGAACCCTTCAACAGAAAGACGGGACCGACCTTCAAACGGCATTGGTGTTTCAGCCGGTGTGATGGACCAGGTCCGTCCTTGTCTAAACTCTCCATTCTTGCGTAAAAGAACCCGAACAAGCTTGTCTTCAAGAACGAACAGAGAGAGCAGGTGCTTGTCATCCACAAGTAGATCAATTCGGTTCTGTTCGGTCTCGATATAGGACCACTTACGAAGCGTTTTCATTATACTTCAACCAGTTATTGGGTTGTTGTTATGGTTGCTTGGTTTCTGTCTGTTATCCGCCATAGCCAAGAATGACGCGTGGCAGGAACAGGCTGATTTCAGGAATGAAGGTCACGAGCATCAGGATGGAGATCACCGCTGCATAGAACGGTAGCATTGGTTTGATCAGATCCTGAATAGCCACCTTGCCCACGGAGCAGCTGATGAACAGCGCACTACCCACTGGCGGTGTGATGATGCCGATGCACAGGTTGTAAGTCATCATGATGCCAAAGTGCACAGGATCCATTCCAAGCTCAGTCGCAACAGGCAGGAAGATTGGAGTGAAGATCAGCAGGGCAGGCGTCATGTCCATGAAAGTCCCAATCACCAGCAAGCAGATGTTGATCACAAGCATGATAATGAACGGATTTTCAGAGACGTTCGCCAGTGCTTCACCAATCGCATACGGAATGTCAGAGAAGGTCATCGCCCAGGACATGCCTATGGAACAACCAATCAACAGCAGTACAATGGAACTGGTGATCGCGCTCTCAAGGATGATGGTTGGCAGATCAGTGATCTTCACTTCGCGGTAGATACCAACGGCGAGCAGTAGAGTGTAAACCACTGCCACAGCAGAAGCCTCGGTTGCGGTGAATACACCGCCGATAATGCCGCCCATGATGATGAAGATGAGCAACAATGGCAGGAATGCATCTGCAATCTTGAAGATGATCTCTTTGAAGCTTGGCAGCGGGATCAATGGATAACCGCGTTTCGTCGCAACGATACCAGCCACAACCATCACACCAAGACCCATCAGAATACCCGGCAGATAGCCAGCAACGAACAGCGTTGCGACCGAGGTGCCACCGGAAATCAGAGAGTAAACGATCAGGGTGGAAGAAGGTGGGATCAGCATGCCAGTTGGGCAGGAAGCCGCGTTTACAGCTGCAGAGAAGGCTGGATCATATCCTTCTTTGCGTTGAAGCGGAGACATGATGCCGCCGATTGCAGCAGCAGAAGCCACAGCAGAACCGGAAATGGAGCCAAACAGCATATTCGCCAGCACATTGACGTGTGCCAGAGCACCCGGCAACCGGCCACCCACGATCTTTGCCAGCTCAATCAAACGCCGTGCGATGCCGCCGGAGTTCATGATGTTACCAGCAAGGATGAAGAACGGGATCGCCAGCAGCGTGAAGCTGTCTAGGCCACTCGCCATCTTCTGCGAAACAACAAAGAGTGCTTGATCAAAAGAGATCAGAAAGGTGATTGTCGCCGTTGCTGCCAGCCCGATGGCAAAGGAGATCGGCACCCCAAGGGTAACCAGAACACCAAATACACCGAACAGAATAAGACCGCTTTGAAGCTCACTACTTAAAAATTCCATCAGACTTACTCTTATTTAGCAGCAGTATCAGCAGCGTCAGGCATCTGGTCGTTTGGACCTGTACCTGTGCCGTTAACAAGACCAAGGAAGAACTCAACGCAGTAGAACAGCATGATGCCGCCAGAGAACGGGATGGCTGCGTAGATGTAGCCCATTGGAATGCGGAGAGCGGGAGAGACTTGCCCATTGGCGAGCGTCTTCATAACCAGTTGCCCGCCGCCATAAAGCATGACAACACCTGAGAAGAAGGCGATCGCCAGAACGATGAAGTAATCTGAAAGCAGTTTCCGTTTGCCGGTCAAAGAGCCGGTCAGCAGATCAATGGCCAGGTGTCTTCGCATTCCGAGCGTATAGGCCGCACCAATCAGGCCGATCCACATAAACATGAAACGAGCGAGTTCATCGGTCACGGTGCTTGGAGTTCCAAGAACGTATCTCGAGAAAACCTGCCAAACCACACACACCACGAGCACCACAAAAACCGACACGGTGACGGCCTTCAGGATCGTGTTAACTATTTTGGTCAGCGCTTGCATTTTAATTCCCTAATCTAGGTGAGGGCGCGGGCTTAGTATGCAGAAAGAATCTGCAGTGGGCGACCAATTTCTCCTGAGGGGTTGTTCAGGAACTATTGAATTCGTGAGAGGGTTTCAGCTGGAGATCTGCAGATCTACGGATATCCAATGAATCCAATTAAATTACCTCTCTCCTAATTAATTGCTGATTTTTGATTATTGGTCAACCAATATGATAAAATGGTTTGACAATGTCGCAGTTTTGTAGAAATGTGGCATGTGTGGAGAGAGGTTTGGTTGATCTCCTTTCTTCACCTTTCAACAAAACCGCCGGTTTGGCGCTGGCCTCTTGATTCTTAAGAAAGATGAAGAGGTTACCCAAGTACCAACCACTGGTAGATTTCTGAAAGGCAAGTGCAAACCCGGAGGAAGTGGGAAAAAGCTCTCAGTCAGGTGTTTAATCTATTGAATACAGTAGGTTGAGAGTAGCGGCAGATGATTTGCTGACCATCAGAAGGAGCATTCGCAGCTCAATGAGTGGAAGGGTGTCCTGTTGGTGAGGGTTGCAATTCAAAAGCAAAAGTTCCCTGTCATCTGGAGGATGCATAAATAGGTCGACCAACTTGGACTGATGTCCCAAGAACGACGAAACCGGTATTGGTCAATGAGGATCAGTGATGCTTGAGCGGATGGAAGGTGCCGACAACGGCCTGGCTTGCCTGCATGATGAGGACTATGACGACCCCTTCAACACGCAGAATCTGAACAGCAGCACCTTGATTTTCACTGGCGGTCGTAAATCTGAGTCGCTGAACGGAGAATGGAACTTCTGTGTCGACCTTCTGGACACAGGCCTGCGCCAAAAGTGGTTCTCGTTCACTCCAGAAGCTCCAGAAGAAAAAACAGAACCGTACGACTACGACCCATATGTAGGTGAAACCGTTCCGGTCCCATCTTGCTGGTCCATGCTCAAAGATAAGTGGTACTTCTTTGAAGGCAGCGCGTGGTACACGCGCCCGCTGGATCTGGACGAGCAGCCTGATGATGAGCGCTTGTTCCTGAGAGTAGGGGCCGCTCAGTATGATTGTAAGGTGTTCCTCAACGGAGAGTTCCTCGGCAACCACTATGGTGGCTCCACCCCATTCAATGTTGAGCTCACCAAGCAAGCGAAGCAGGGCCGTAATTGGTTGATGCTGTGTGTCAACAACACCCGCACACTCGACCGTGTGCCGATGCGCAACACCGATTGGTTCAATTACGGTGGCATCTACAGAGATGTAGAACTCTACAGAACCCCAAAGACACTCATTTCAGATTTCTTCGTCTATCTGGTTCCCGATAGCTCCTACGACAAAATCGCGGTTGAGTTACAAGTGAATGGGCCAGATAAGACACCTGTAATTGTTGAGCTGGCAGAGCTGGGCATCAAAGTCGAAGTCCCTATCGATCAGGATGGTTTCGGCAAGCTGACCATTCCAGCAAAGCCAGAACTCTGGTCACCAGAAAACCCTCGCCTCTACAGCGTATCTGCAACACTCAGTGCAGATCGCATTGAAGATCAGATCGGGTTCCGCCAGATTGAGCAAATCGGCACGGATATTCTCCTGAACGGAAAACCGATTTTCTTCCGCGGTATTTCTGTCCATGAAGATGATGAGTTCACCGGCAAAGTGCTGCGTGATGAAGATCTGGAGCAACGCTTCCAGCATGCCAAAGAACTGAACTGCAATTTCATGCGCTTCGCCCATTACCCGCACGACGAACGTGCCGCCAAAATGGCAGACCGCGAAGGCATTCTGCTTTGGGAAGAGATTCCGGTCTACTGGGCAATCGACTTCAAGAACCCGGATACCCTTAAAGACGCCAGCAACCAGCTTCAGGAGCTGATCAAGCGAGACCGCAACAGGGCCTCCGTCGTCATCTGGTCTGTTGGGAACGAAAACCCGGATACAGACGAACGTCTCTCCTTCATGAAGCATCTGGTGGATACCGCGAGAGATATGGACCTACGCGCCTGACCTCAGCCGCTTGCCTCGTAAACCACACCAAGAACCGCATTGAAGATCGCCTGATCCAGCACATCAACGTGATCGGTATCAACGAGTACTACGGCTGGTATGAAGAGAACTTTGACGATTTGATCGACTTCCTCGACAACTCCGACCCCGGTAAGCCCGTTGTTATCTCCGAAACTGGCGCAGATGGTTACATCGGTGAAGGCAAGTTGGAAAAGGGCTTCTTCAGCGAGAGTTACATGGCCGAGGTCTATCGCAAGCAGATTGCCACCTTGCGCCAGCGAGAATTCGTGAAGGGCATCTCGCCATGGATTCTCTATGATTTCCGTGTGGAACGCCGACAAAACATGTTCCAGCAGGGCTGGAACCGCAAAGGCCTGATAGCCTCAGACAAGAAAACAAAGAAAACAGCCTTCAAACTTCTTGCAGATTTTTATGCAGAGCTGAAAGCGAAAAACTGATCTGGATTGCACCATGACATTAGACCCGAACAGAAGACGTTATCAGGATGTGGCAGAAGAGCTGGTTCGCGATTTGGCGAATGGTGCCTTTGCCATTGGTGACAAGCTCCCCACAGAGCGCAAGATTTCTGAGGATCTGGGCGTGAGCCGGTCATTGGTCAGAGATGCCATGATCATGCTCGAAGTGCAGGGGCTCGTGGATGTGCGCAAAGGGTCTGGCACTTATGTTCTCCGTCTTCCGGGGGATGTCACTCCGGACAGCGCGTTGGAAACGGATATCGGTCCATTTGAACTGCTGCAAGCCCGCCAGCTTCTCGAAAGCAACATCGCAGCCTTTGCCGCAACAATGGCGACCAAAGCGACATCATCCAGATGCGTGAAACACTGGCCAAAGAACGGGATGAAATCGAGTCCGGTTCAGGAAGCCATAAGGCGGATGAAGAGTTCCACCGTCTGGTTGCTCAGGCGAGCCAGAACTCGGTCCTGACAGAGTCTGTTGAGCACCTCTGGACGCTTCGCAAACGCTCCCGCATGTGGGAGCAGCTGCACCAGCGCATTTTTGACAGAGGCTATCAGAAGAAGTGGCTGGACGATCACCAGGCAATCCTCACAGCGTTGCAGTGCCGTGATCCGCAAATGGCCCGGCAAGCCATGTGGCAGCACCTTGAGAATGTGCGAATGACACTGCTGGAACTTTCTGACGTCGATGATCCGTCATTTGATGCGTACCTGTTTGATACGGACCCGCTGGCTGCGGTGAACGATCTCAAAAAATAACCGACATGAAATGTTAACCGGGCTCCGGCCCCAAAATTTGAAAAGCAAAGAGCTAAACATGGAACAGACTTGGCGCTGGTATGGCCCACACGATCCGGTCACTCTCGCAGATGTTCGGCAAGCAGGGGCAACGGGCATTGTCACCGCTCTCCATCACATCCCGAATGGCGAAGTATGGCCAGTTGAAGAAATTCAAAAGCGCAAAGATGAGATCGAAGCTGCGGGTCTCGTCTGGTCTGTTGTTGAAAGTATCCCGGTCCACGAGCACATCAAAACGCGCACCGGTGACTTTCAAAAGTACATTGAGACTTATAAGCAATCCATCCGCAATCTGGTGACCTGCGGCATCACCAAGATCTGCTACAACTTCATGCCCGTTCTGGACTGGACCCGCACCGATCTGGCGTATGAGCTGGAAACAGGTGCCACATGCCTGCGCTTTGATGCAGACATCTTTACTGCCTTCGATATCTTCATCCTTGAGCGTCCAAATGCAAAGGATGAGTACTCAAAGGAAGAACTCGCTCGCGCAACTGCCGCGTATGAAGGAATGACGCAGGAAGATAAGGACGGTCTTGTCAAAACCATCCTCGCAGGCCTGCCAGGTTCGGAAGAATCCTACACCACAGCAGATATCCGCGCTCATCTGGAACGCTATGAGGGCGTCGATGCGGACAAGCTGAGAGAGCACCTCGCGTTGTTCCTCAAGGAAGTCATTCCGGTATGTGCTGAAGCTGGCGCTGTTATGGCCATCCACCCGGACGACCCGCCACGTCCACTGCTTGGCCTGCCACGCGTGTGTTCCACTGAATCTGACTACGAGTATATTTCGAAAGCAGTCGATGTTCCTGAAAACGGCTTTACATTCTGCACTGGCTCTTTGGGTGTTCGGGCTGATAATGATCTTGTAGGCATCGTGAAGCGCTACGCCGACCGTATCCACTTCGTGCATCTGCGCGCAACCAAGCGCGAGGAGAACCCGCTTTCCTTCCATGAGGCTGATCACCTGACAGGTGACGTTGACATGGTTGGCGTGATCTCTGCTTTGGTGGATGAAGAAGAGCGCAGAAAAGCAGCAGGTTCAGATGACCTGATCCCATTCCGCCCGGATCACGGCCACGCGATGCTGTCAGACCTGCAGATGAAGTCCGCACCGGGCTATCCAGCAGTTGGCCGCCTGCGTGGCTTGGCCGAACTGCGCGGCGTGGAAACAGCAGTCCGCGCAATGCGCGAGCCAGCATAAGCAAACTTTCAGCAATCAAACATCATATAAGCCGGGGCATTGCTCCGGCTTTTTTGTGCCATTGTGAAATCAACGAATATTTTATTTGTGTTATATTATTACGTAACATATAAATGCCATCCCTTTCGTGGTGCTGCCCGCGACGAGTTGAGGTGCCTATCGTGCAATTGATTGAAATGGATGGAGTTGGGATCAAACGGCAAGGTCGCTGGTTGATTCAGAACGTCTCATTAAATGTGAAGTCCGGCGAGATCGTTACGCTCATCGGGCCAAACGGTGCTGGCAAAAGCACAACTGCAAAAACGGCACTGGGCGTGCTGAAAGCTGATGCCGGATCAATCAAACGCAAGCCGAACCTCAAGGTCGGTTACGTCCCGCAAAAGCTTGCAATCGACTGGACCATGCCGCTCACCGTCCGCCGATTGATGAGCCTGACAGCCAAACCGTCGAAGGGTGAAATCGATGCGGTGCTGGAAAAGACGGGCATCTCTCATCTCATAGATTCCAATGTGCAGCAGTTGTCTGGTGGGGAATACCAAAGAGCGTTGCTCGCCCGTGCAATCCTACGCGCACCAGACCTTCTGGTGCTAGATGAACCTGTGCAGGGCGTGGACTACTCCGGTGAAATCGCACTTTATAACCTGATCCTCAAAATCCGTGAGGAGCTGAATTGCGGTATTCTGCTCATCTCTCACGATCTGCATGTGGTTATGGCGCAGACGGATACGGTGGTTTGCCTCAACGGCCATGTATGTTGTAGCGGCGCGCCGGAACAAGTTGCCGCCTCAGATGCGTACAAGCAGCTGTTTGGTGATCCGGCCTCCCAGTCTTTGGCGATCTACCACCATCATCACGACCACAGCCACAAGGCTGACGGCACAATTGTTCCGTCTAAGGGGAACTCCGGAGACTGCTGCAATCATGGATGACTTTATTCTCAGAGCCATGCTCGCAGGCATTGGTCTGGCCTTGGTTGCAGGCCCGCTTGGTTGTTTCGTTGTTTGGCGTCGTATGGCCTACTTTGGCGATACCATGTCCCATTCCGCATTGTTGGGTGTTGCGCTGGCATTCCTTTTGAACATTAACCTCATGCTCGGTGTGCTCGCCGTCACGGTCACGGTTTCCTTGTGCCTGCTCATCCTGCAAAAGCGAGGTTCGCTCTCAACTGATGCGCTGCTGGGGTTGCTTTCCCACTCCGCTCTGGCGCTCGGTATGGTGCTGATCGCCTTTATGAGCCACGTGCGGTTTGATCTGCTCTCGCTGCTCTTCGGAGACATTCTCGCTGTTGGCAATGAAGATGTGATCGCCATTTACGCATGCGCAGCAGTCATCCTTGGCCTGATGTACTTCCTCTGGCGCCCTTTGCTGGCTTCAACAGTCAACCGTGAACTGGCAGAGGCAGAAGGTTTCAATCCAGACCTGACGCAGCTCATCTTCATGGTCATGATGGCCGCCATCATTGCCATCGCGATGAAGATTGTCGGTGTTCTGCTCATCACCGCTCTGCTGATCATCCCAGCTGCGACTGCACGTTGGTTCGCGAGAACGCCAGAGCAGATGGCTGTTGCTTCCTCAGTCATCGGTGTTGCAAGTGTTGTTTTGGGGCTGGAAGGCTCATTGCAGTTCGACAGCGCTTCAGGTCCGTCTATCGTCATGGCCAGCCTGTGTTTATTTCTGCTATCATTGTTTGCATCTCGCCTCCTAAACGGGGTATTGGGAAAGGAGCGAGGGCAATAGGGTGAAAGAAGTGGCAATGGCAACTGCAGAAGTGAAGCTCACGAAAAATCAGCGTCTGGTTCTGGATCTGCTGTGTGCTTCAGATGCACCGATGAGCGCATATTCTATTCTGGACCAGCTCCGGACTGAGGGACTTCGCGCACCATTGCAGGTCTATCGTGCTCTCGACAAACTAATCGGCCTTGGCTTGGTGCATCGCCTTGAAAGTATGAATGCCTTTGTTGCCTGTGCGCACCCTGCTTGCCACGCAGTCGAGATGGTTGGCTTTGCCATCTGTGAAACCTGCGGCAAAGCTCTGGAATTCGCGGATAATGATGTGGCTGAAATCCTGAGCGGCTGGGCCAGCGCAAACGGCTTTGATGCCAAATCAACCTCCATCGAGATCAAAGGCACCTGCGCGTCTTGTCAGGAAAAGTCGGAAGACTCCTCAGGAGCTGAGTGAGAACCGGCGCCTAAGATCAAACAAACTTGGCACCTCACTCTCAGTATGATGCAGCTCGGACGGTTCAATCAGTTCTCGGGAAATCCAGTTGGTCGTGTAGAGCAGGGGCTTCTTTTGCTGCCGTGAAGCTGGCTGTCCGCCAAACCCACTTCCATCGACTAGAATAAGATCACTCGGCAACTTACGCCGAAGCTCTGACAGGCTGGAGAAAAGCAAAGACCGGTTTTTGCTGCAAACCTGTAGCCCAGTCGCTCTCTCCGCAAGCCGTGCCAGCATATCCGGGAATGACCGCGTACGCTCACTCACCACATATCTGAGGAAGATACCCGGCGAATAGTCTCCGAACAGGCTTTCAATATCATCTTCAGGATGCACTTCGCTGAGATTGCGGAACGGCACATAAAGCGCGTTCTCATTGTTGTAGAAGGCTTCATGGCTGACCGTGTTGAAATGCCCCTGGTGTTTGGAGGAAAACACAAGGCTCAACTGGCTTTGCTCTGGCTCAGCAACCTCATCAACAATCCGCAGACCACCGTTGTACAGCGGATCTCCATAGCAAGCACAAGTGCGCCGGAGATGCGCTGGAACGTCTGATCAAACTCTCTGTCAGGTGAAGGGCCGATGCTCAACAGCAAATCGGAAGCAACAAGGGTGCGTGTGGGGATCGGACAGGTTCCGCCGTGATCGCTCCAAATGACCTCAAGGTCGCTCAAACTGGCAAAATCGCTTGGCTGCACAGTTTCCTAGTCCTCTTAAAGATTGAAGCCCGGCTTTGGGAGCCTGCAAAATCAATAATGAGGAAAAATTGACGTAACGGCAAGTGCGTGTAGAGCGCAAACAGTCAATCTGAAGAAACAATCTGCTTGCTGTGGCAAGAGCGCTACAGCAACATCAACTGTTGGACTTGTCGTTGCTGTAACGCCCGCAAAAGGAAGGAGAATACACTGTGACGAGGGAGCGACATTCTCGCCACAGGGTGTGTCAGTTTGGCTTAAGGAGCCGCAACATATGTCGGCTGCAGTGCGGAAGCAGGTGTCACACCAGCGCCGGCACCGGCAATCTTGTAGCCATTGGCCACACGACGTGAGTTGGTCTTCGCGCGGGCCGCTTTACGGTTGCCACCACGATAATCCACGTTGATGCCAAGCTCGTTGATCATGGCCACCAGCTGAGAGCGGGAATAGAAGCCAGAGTGCTCAGCAGCGCAGAAACGTGATGCTTCACGGTCGCTTCGGAGATGCCGAGCTCATGCGCGATCTGCTTGTTCAGCTTGCCTTCTTTCAGATAGGTCAAAATGGTGGCCTGACGACGTGTCAGGTTCGCAAGACCTTCATAGAAGTCGATGCCAAACGCGTTCTGCGCGTCTTCTGATTCAGTTGTCACTTCAACGGTGCCACCGGTCAAAACAGCCTTGAACACTGAGAAGTCAGCAGTTTTAGGCACTGCTGCGGTTGCGCCGCGAGCGATGAAGTATTCGGAAAGGCCCGGGTTATCCTGCTCAAGCAACATAACAAGGCTGGAAATCTCATAGGTCTCCAGAAGCGTAGATGCTGTGCTGAGACCAGGTGCCCCCTTCATCCGAGGGTTCACAAGTACCACTGCGGAAGGGTGAAGTTCTACCCAAGTCTGCAACTCGGAAAAGCTCTTCGTCACAAGTACATTTACGCCGTGGCACTCATTTGAGTAGATGCTCGCAAGTGCTCTGGAAAATGCCGGATGTGGATCACCAATAATAACAGTGTGCATGGAAACCTTCTCCCTTAGGGTTCCAACAGTGGACTGACGCTCCCGATACATAATTTCTCCTCCCTAAACTATGCACTACGTGTTTCGTCGTATCTCTTGAAAAAAATACATGCATATGGTTTTTTTACAAGCGTTGATGTGAGGCACTATGAAAAATATTTTTCAAGATACCGGCGAAACGCGAAAATCTACTCAGGCAGAGAAGAGTGATCGTATGCGTAAGGAGATCCTCCTTGCCGCTATCAGCTGTTTGCACGAATTTGGCTATCACCGTGCATCTATTAAGAAAATTACGGAAAAGACGAGATTTTCGCAGGGTGCGCTGCAGCATCATTTCCCGACTAAAGAAGATCTGATGGTCTTCGTTCTGGAAAGATTGCTCGCGAAATCAGTTCGGCTAACTTTGGAGTGGTTGAACGAAATCGGTGAGGATAAAAGCAGAATTTCTGAGCTAACTATCAAATGGTGGACGAATCAGGCGAACTCTCCTGAGTACCTCACCATGATGGAAATTCTTGTTGCAGCGCGAACAGAAGATACGCTGCGCCGCCGCATCAAACCCACCTTCGACAACTTCGCAAAAGTCACTGATGATCGAATTCTGGCAATCTTTGAGAGTGATCAGATCAGTCAGGCAACAGCGCGCACGCTCATTACAGCATCACGTCAGATGATGACGGGTCTGATCACGTCGGATGGTCTGTTTATGAGAGAGGAAGATAAGCAGGCCTACATCGAGCACTGGGCGATGTTTCTGCAGCAGCTTTTCGAGCAAAGAGTGCAAGAAGCTTTGTAGACTTTCGTCTATGGAGGCATCCGGGCACGCGGCCCGAATGCGCAATCTCGTCGCAGCTGCTGTTAGATCAGCTGGCTCAGTTTCATTGCAACGCTCATGTCACCATCAATGGTGAACTTGCCCTGCATGAATGCAGCAGTTGGGTCCAGATCGCCAGCGATCAGGGACTGCAGGTCTTCGAAGGAAACGCCGATTGTGCAATCTACGTCCTGGTTGTCTGTGGAGATGGAGTTACCATCAATCACAAGAATACCTTCGTCACCGCAGTCAAACTTGATTGAGCTGTCAAAGTCGCTGGACTCAACGCGGCCTTTCAGGTCATTCAAAATTGCTTCCATGCTCATATTTGTTCCCTCCATCTGCTAAATTACAGTGTTTGCGAAAGTCAGGCAGATGCCTAAAGTGTCTACATAGCGCGCTACGTATTACGCATCAGGCATCTTGTTAACGTAAGCGTAATCCAGCATGCCTTCAATGTAAAGAGATCAGATTCCGCTTATTCCAGATTACCCATGCTGCCTTAGTAGGGGCGTCACGCCAACTGATCTTCCAGTGATTTTGTCTTCTCTGTCACCACGTCACCAGTGTGCTTTGTTGCGACTGGTTCTACCAGCACAATCCAGCATTCTTCTTCTGCAACAGGATTATGCATCTTTCCCTTTGGCACCACGTGGAAGTCACCTTTGTTGAGTGTCACCGCTTCACCTTCATACTCAATAGTGACGCTACCTTGCACGACGTAGAACAGCTCATCCTCATCATCGTGTTTATGCCAGGTGAGATCTCCTTTGATCTTCGCGACTTTGACGTACTGATCGTTCACCTGCGCTACAACGCGCGGTGACCAGTAATCAGTGACCTTCTCAAACTCAGAAAGAAAATTGCCAATCATAGGAACCTCATCAATATAGAATACTGCACGATATATGGGGCAGCTCTCAGGCAGCGCAACATAGACGGAAGGACATGCGTTGACGTTTGCAGGCAAGCCGCTATAAGCGCCTCATGAACAGTCCTAGCGCCCCTTTTATATACACGCCGCCCATGGAGCCATTCCTTGATGTTGTCCATCAGGATGAGCAACTGCTGGTGCTTAACAAGCCTAGCGGGCTACTCAGTGTACCGGGTCGTGCGGAAGAGCATAAGGATTGTCTGGAAACCCGCGCGCAGTCGATCTACCCAACAGCGACCACCATCCACCGACTGGACATGGACACCTCCGGCTTGCTGGTCATGGCTATGAACAAGGATGCACACCGCCATGTGGGCCTCCAGTTCGAAAAGCGCATGACACGCAAAACCTATATTGCACGTGTATGGGGACACCTGAGGATGATGAGGGGGAGGTTGACCTACCTCTTCGCTGTGATTGGCCAAACCGTCCTAAGCAGATGGTCGATCATGAACTGGGCCGCTCTGCTCTCACCAAGTGGGAAGTCATCAACCGCGAAGAGCATACAACCCTGGTCAAGCTCATGCCGGTCACCGGGCGCTCCCACCAGCTGCGTGTGCATATGCTGGAGTTAGGGCATCCAATCGTGGGTGATCGCTTCTATGCGGAAGGCGAGGCGCTATCCTTCTCTGAGCGCCTGCATCTTCATGCTCAAACGCTGGAGTTAAGGCATCCCATCGGTGGTGAGTACAACACCTTCACCGCATCCTGCCCGTTCTGGGATCTGTAATCCGTAACTACACGCCAGACTCACTGAATTTGTAAAAATGAGTCACATTACATACGTGTATCTTCGTGTTTTCTGCATCCGGAGCGCACTATTCACAAGCACTAGGTGAAATTACCGGTAAAATATTGGCAGTATGCGACTTTGTCGCAGTTTAGGTCAGCTGACTTGTCCTAAAAGTCAATGACGCTGAAATGTATCTCCAAAGGTGCCTTTGCGTCT
Organism: Pseudovibrio denitrificans JCM 12308; assembly: GCF_001310815.1. GTDB lineage: Bacteria > Pseudomonadota > Alphaproteobacteria > Rhizobiales > Stappiaceae > Pseudovibrio > Pseudovibrio denitrificans. Next base: position 30,732 of record NZ_BAZK01000014.1, on the reverse strand, counting down.
CTACTTAACTATCTGAAATGAAAATAGAATATCACAGTTTAAGGTGTCTGAAACTGTATGCAATGCTATGCAATAAATGACAAGTTAGCGCCTCATCACAAAATCAATCGTAAAAGTGGCCTTCCAGCAGCTGAGTTTTATGACATCCTATTCATATATCTCTGATTTTTGACTTATGTCATGCGCCTAAAGTAGAATGTGACCCAATAATATCCGTGTCGAAACAGAAGAGCAGCTTCCTCCCCTGAACTGTTTTGTGACAAATACCGATAGTCTGTCACGTTTCTGCTTCGGTTCTTGCCTACGGAGAAGAAAATGCCTGTCACTAATCGCGAAGAATTAGACGCCCTTGTTGCTCGGGTTAAAAAAGCACAACAAATCTACGCAACATACACTCAGGAACAGGTAGATAAGATCTTCCGCGCAGCAGCACTGGCTGCTGCCGATGCCCGCATCCCACTCTCCCGCATGGCGGTTGAAGAAACCGGTATGGGCGTCATGGAAGACAAGGTTATCAAAAACCAGTTCGCATCTGAGTACATCTATAATAAGTACAAGGATGAGCAGACCTGCGGTATCCTGTCTGAAGATGAAACTTTCGGAACAATCACCATTGCAGAACCGACAGGCATCATCTGCGGTATCGTTCCAACAACAAACCCAACTTCTACCGCGATCTTTAAAGCACTCATCTCTTTGAAGACCCGCAACGGCATTATCTTTAGCCCGCACCCACGCGCCAAGCTTGCAACCAATGAGGCCGCACGCATCGTCCTTGAGGCTGCAATCAAAGCAGGCGCTCCAAAAGACATCATCGGCTGGATTGACGTTCCAACTGTTGAACTCTCCAATGCCTGATGACCCATGAAGAAATCAACCTCATCCTCGCGACCGGTGGTCCGGGCATGGTGAAGGCTGCTTATTCTTCTGGTAAGCCGGCAATCGGCGTGGGTGCGGGTAACACACCTGTGGTCGTAGACGAGTTTGCAGACGTAAAACGTATGGTCGCATCTGTGCTGATGTCTAAAACCTTCGACAACGGCGTTATCTGTGCATCCGAGCAATCTGTCATCGTTGTAGAGGACATCTACGAACAGGTGAAAGAACGCTTCTCAACCCACAAAGGTTACATCCTGAAAGGCAAAGAGCTTCAGGCTGTGAAGGATGTTCTGCTGAAGAACGGTGCGCTCAACGCAGCAATCGTTGGTCAGCCTGCTCCAAAAATTGCTGAAATGGCTGGCGTGAAAGTTCCTGCCGACACCAAGATCCTGATTGGTGAAGTGACAGAAGCAAGCGAAGCTGAAGCATTCGCTCACGAGAAGCTGTCTCCAACTCTGGCAATGTACAAAGCCAAAGATTTTGATGCAGCTTGTGACATTGCTGAGAAGCTGGTTGCCATGGGCGGTATCGGTCACACCTCTGTATTCTATACAGATCAGGACCGCTGCGAAGATCGCGTCAAAGAGTTTGGCCGTCGCATGAAAACCGCGCGTATTCTGGTCAACTCCCCAGCATCTCACGGTGGCATTGGTGACCTTTACAACTTCTCTCTCGCTCCATCTCTGACCCTGGGCTGCGGCTCTTGGTGGTAACTCCATCAGTGAAAACGTTGGTCCGAAGCACCTGATCAATAAGAAGACCGTTGCGAAGCGAGCAGAAAACATGTTGTGGCACAAACTGCCTGAATCCATCTACTTCCGTCGCGGTTGTCTGCCAATCGCACTGGGTGACCTTGAAGGCAAAAAACGTGCGCTGATCGTAACCGACGGCTTCCTCTTCAAGAACGGCTACACTGATGAAACCGTTCGTGTCCTGAAGAGCATGGGCATGGAAACCGACGTCTTCTACGAAGTGGAAGCAGACCCAACCCTGTCTATCGTTCGCAAGGGTGCAGAACTGTGCCGGACCTTCAAGCCAGACGTGATTGTCGCTCTGGGTGGTGGTTCTCCAATGGATGCCGCGAAGATCATGTGGGTCATGTACGAGCATCCTGAAGTAGACTTCGCTGATCTTGCACTGCGCTTCATGGACATCCGCAAGCGTATCTACAAGTTCCCGAAAATGGGTGAAAAGGCCATGATGGTCGCGATCCCAACCACTTCTGGTACTGGTTCTGAAGTTACTCCATTCGCAGTGGTAACCGACGATGAAACCGGCGTGAAATACCCAATTGCGGACTACGAGCTGACACCAAACATGGCAATCGTTGATGCGAACCTTGTCATGAACATGCCGAAGTCTCTCACCGCATTCGGTGGTATCGACGCCATCACCCACGCTACAGAAGCTTACGTCTCTGTTCTGGCCAACGAATATTCTGACGGTCAGGCCCTGCAGGCTCTGAAGCTTCTGAAAGAGAACCTGGTTGAAAGCTACGAGAAGGGCGCAGAATCCCCAGTAGCTCGTGAGAAAGTTCACAACGGCGCAACAATCGCTGGTGTTGCCTTCGCGAACTCCTTCCTGGGTGTCTGCCACTCTATCGCTCACAAGGTAGGCGCTGCCTTCCACGTGCCGCATGGTTTGGCAAATGCGATGCTGATCTCTAACGTGATCCGCTACAACGCAAACGACAACCCAACCAAGCAGACTGCGTTCTCTCAGTACGACCGTCCGCAAGCGAAATGCCGCTACGGTGATATCGCAGACCACCTCGGTCTGACCACTCCTGGTGACGATCGCGATGCAAAGGTTGAAAAGCTGGTGGCTTGGGTAGAAAGCGTCAAGAAAGCTCTTGAGATCCCAGCAGGCTTCAAAGACCTGGGCATCACTGAAGAGCAGTTCATGGCAAAGCTCGACGAAGTCGCAGTAGAAGCGTTTGATGATCAGTGCACCGGAGCAAACCCACGCTACCCACTGATCGATGAGATCAAACAACTCCTTCTCGATGGTTACTACGGTCGCGTCTATGTAGAGGGCCGCGCGGAGGATGTGGTTGTTCTTGCAGAGGAAAAAGCAAAGAAGGCGACTAAAGCCAAAGCTTAATTCCCGTAAGCACACATTGCGGCTCGAAAAAAGACCCCGGGGCGGAGCTCCGGGGTTTTTGCATGTCAGCCTCTGAAGGCCCCTTACTCAACCCTGAGTAAAAGTTGCGGCAAAGCAACAGGCAGTCATAGTAAGTTTCCGCCGCGTTCAAAACCTCTTCAACTGATGGGTGTGTTTTGCTAGGGCTGTTCGCCTAGTTGAACAACGCGAGAAATCAATTTTGCCTATGTAATCACCGGTCTCTTTTAGTCTATCATTGTTCCGCAAGAGATATCCTTTTGCGGCGCGCTTTCTGTTGCGCGGATGGTGGCATGAGACCGGTTTGGCCTCGTGATTTCTGGCACTATCCATGCGCTTTTTTGCGCGCTGCTTTCTATATAATCCTTAGCCTTACCGTGTGCTGTAACGGCGTCATGCTGCGCATCCGCTTTTTGACAAGTGGAAATCTTAAAGCATGTCGAAATCGCTTAAATGCGTCTGGACACTTCAACCAGAAAACCCACCACGCCCAGTCATTCCTTGTAAGACCTGCGGTGTCCTCAAGCCTTTCAAGCCATCAGGCAAGTTCCGCCTGAACGCTAACGGCACCAAGCTGGATGCCTGGCTCATCTACAAGTGTGAAGCCTGCGATGCCACGTGGAACCGGCCAATCTTTGAACGCCGCGCCCGCAAGCAAATCGCACCTGACCTGATGGAAGCCCTGCAAATCAATTGCCCGCATCAAATCCGCAAACTCGCATTTGACCGGACAGGCTTGCCTGCTGTTGCAGCTCCAAGTGAAGGAGAAACAGCAATCGCGATTCACAAGCATATTGTGGAAGGCGAAGCCGGGGAATGGGCAAACCTTGAAATCACCCTGAACCTGGACCTGCCCGTCAGCCTCCGTCTGGACAGACTGCTCGCCCAGGAACTCAGTATCTCAAGAAACACCCTCAAAACCCTCGCCAAACAAGACAATCTCACGGGTGACAATGGAACACCTCTTCAACTGAAGAGGCCACCCAAACACGCCACCACCATCCACCTCCACCTCGCAGCCAACCACCCCCTGCGACCCCAACTCAACACCACCCTGTTCAACCTCGAACCCGTTGAGTAACCAAACCACCAACCCCGGAGCTTAGCTCCGGGGTTTTTCATTATCATTGATGTCGGTATGATGCTAGGTTTTCACTATGGAAATAAAGCAGCGCCAGTTTTCTTACCGGGATGATGCAAGTATCCCGCCTTTCCCTGATCAAGGGCCCGTATCTGTTATGGATGCCAGCTGTGGCCTTTGCGCTAAAGGTGCTGCCTGGATAGTAAGGAACGACCGAAATCAGGAGTTCCGGATTATTCCGCTACAGTCCAAGTTGGGAGAGGCACTAGCATCTCATTATGGTCTTGATCCGGCCAATCCGTCGTCGTGGCTATATCTGGAAAATGGAACGGCATACACATCACTTGATGCATTGCTGCATGTTGGAGAACGCCTCGGAGGAATATGGAAAGCGCTCCGTATCTTGATGATCTTGCCAAAGCCATTGCGAGACAGGATGTATGGCGTGGTTGCCCGCAATCGTTACAAATTTTTCGGCAGACTGATTTGTGTTCCACGCAAGATCCGGAACTAAGAAAAAGGCTATTACTTTGAAAATTTTATTGCTGGGTGGCTACGGCGTGTTTGGTGGCCGCCTAACTGAGCTGCTCTTGGATATTGAAGATCTTGAAGTTGTCATTTGCGGTCGAAATCAAAAGAAAGCGGAAGAGTTTTGCAAAACACACAGCGGTAATGCGACCCTTACACCGCTAGGTTTGGACCGCGCTGAAATTGGAGCTCAGCTTCCGATAGTCCAGCCCGATGTTGTTATCGACGCTTCTGGTCCTTTTCAGGCTTATGGAAGTGAGAAATATGCGACGATTGAAGCCTGTTTGTCGGCGAAAGTGAACTATCTAGACTTTGCAGATGCCGCAGACTTTGTTTTTGGTGTTTCTAAGTTCGATGAACAGGCGAAAGCTGCCGGGATCTTTGTGATTTCAGGAGTGAGCAGCTTTCCCGTGTTGACCGCCAGCGTTCTCCGGGAGCTTTCAAAGTCCATGGAGATCCATAGAGTTACAGGTGGCATTGCACCTTCTCCATACGCTGGTGTTGGCCTCAATGTCATGCGCGCTGTAGTCGGGTATGCTGGGTCTCCCATCACCCTGTTTCGTGATGGCAAACGGCACCAAGCAATCGGCTTGGCAGAGACACTACGCTACACCATCTCCGTCCCAGGAAAGCTCCCTTTAAGAAATACTCATTTTTCGCTCGTGGATGTACCTGATCTTCAAGTACTGCCACCGGAACATCCAACAATGCAGTCGATTTGGATGGGGCCGGCCCAATCCCAGAGATTTTGCATAGAATGTTGAACTGGATAGCGCATGCGCGGGCAGCTCTGAAACTTCCTTCATTTGAGCCACTGTCACCGCTTTTCTACTGGGTTCTGAACTTGCTCAAACACGGTGAACATCGTGGCGGCATGTTTATCCATGTACACGGCTCAGCGGATGGGAAACCTACAGAAAAGTCGTGGCACATGCTCGCAGAGGGAGATGATGGCCCATATATCCCATCCATGGCGATCGAAGCTGTTATTCGCAAAGTGCTTGCTGGCGATAAACCCAAGATTGGTGCGAGATCAGCTACCAAAGAGCTGGAGCTGAGTGACTATGCTCGGCTTTTTGAAGAAAGGCCGATAACCATGGGCTTTCGTCAGTCGCAAGATGAGAAAACACCGTTTAGGCAGGTCCTTGGCTCTGCGTTTGATCTTCTTCCTTCTTCTCTCAAGGCGTTTCATAGCGTGGAGTGTGAGCAAACTTGGCAAGGGCAAGCTGAAGTTCGTCGGAGCAGGGGATTTTTTGCAAGTTTGATTGGGAGGATGTTCGGTTTTCCTCAAGCCACAAAAGCAGCAACAGTGAGCGTTACTCAGTTGCCAGCAGAAGGTGGGCAGGATTGGATTAGAACTTTTGATGGCAAGACATTCAAGTCATCTCTAAAAGCGGGATCAGGCAAAAACAGTCACCTGATGGTTGAGCAGTTTGGACCCGTGAAAGTCGCTTTGGCACTTGTCTTGGAAGAGGGAAAACTGCGCTTTATTCCGCGTCGCTGGTCACTCTACTCAATCCCTATGCCGGGCTTTCTGCTGCCACGTGGAAATACCTTTGAAGAAGAAAAAGATGGCCGTTTTTCGTTCGATGTCGAGATCTCAGCTCCATTTGTCGGTCATATCGTATCCTACAAAGGGACCTTGGAGCCTCTTGCGCAGGGCTGAGAGCACCATCAAAGATTACACATCACGTCTGCGAGGATTTCGTAGGTGATGGGGTTGCCCATTTGGCTGACGTTGAAGCGCATGAACTGGCCCATGGATTGGGTTGGGCTGAAGACGTCGCCGGGGGCGAGCACCATGTTTTCCTGCAGGGCTGCTCGGGCTAGGTCAGCTGAATCAATGCCTTCGGGCAGGGAGCACCAAAGATAAAATCCGCCCTCCGGCATCAGCCAGGTCTGGATACCCAGTTCGGCTAGGTTGGCGGAAACTTCGCGCCGTGTTTTGGCAAGGCGGCGGCGAAGGGCTTCCATGTGCTTGCGATAAGAACCATCACTCAGGCAGGAATGGATCAGTTCAGTCGCAATAGGACTTGGGCCGCCGAAGCTGGTTGCGACCTGCAGATCAATCAGCGCCTCAATCCAGTCAGGTCTTGCTGCGATGTAACCACAACGCACGGAGGCAGAGAGCGTCTTGGAGAAGCTGCCCAGACGGATGACACGATCAAACCCTCCAAGAGCCGTCAGGCGAGGTGTGGTCTCTGGCAGGAACTCAGCAAACACATCATCTTCAACAAGGATGAGATCATGCCGCGAGGCAATTGTCAGAATCTTATGCGCAGACTGCGGAGAAAGGGTAACGCCCGTTGGGTTGTGCAGGGAGGAATTGGAGATATAAAACCGCGGCTTATGCTCGATAATCGCTTGCTCAAACTCGTCAAAGTCCACGCCAGTTCTGGTGCAGGGAATGCTCACAATATCAGCCTGATGTGCCTTCAGGATCGCCTGAAAATTGAAGTAACACGGATCACTCACCAGCACCTTGTCACCGGGGCGTAGCAGCAGGCGACACACCAGATCGATGGATTGAGTCGCAGAGCCTGTCAGCAAGATCTGGTTGGGATCAACCTCAATACCTTCAGCAGCAAACTGGCGGGCTTGCAGGCGGCGCAGATTAGCTGCTCCGCGTGTGCTGGCATAATCTGAAAGCAGATGATCATCCGCCTTGCTCAGATTACGGATAGCTTTGCGCAGCGAGGCATTCGGCATCCAGTCTGCCGGCATCCAGCCACATCCGGGCTTGAGCATATCCATGCCGGTATCCAGTGACTGCCGGGAAACCCAGAATGGATCGATCTCACGGTCCAGAAGCGGCCCAATCTCGGCAACCGAGAAGGGCTGCGTTTTGGGCGAAACATAAAACCCGGAACCTTTGCGCGCGAAGATGATGCCTTCCGCAGCAAGCCGGTCATACGCTTCCACCACCGTCGAAGGCGAGACATTCATGGTCGAGGCGAAGCCACGAATACTGGGCAGTTTTTCGCCCGGCTCCAGAGCACGACTGCTGATCTTGCTGCGCACCGCCTGCATGACACGTTGTGTTTGCTGCCCATAACTCATTTTACATCTCACCTGCTGTATCGATGATTGTAGCAGTACAGTTTGCTGTAATTGTATTGTTTTGTGGCTGTTGTGCCTAGCCCCTCCTCAGTAAAAAAGCAAAAAACGGAGGGATCTCATGCAAGCATCACTGGCACAGCGTAGCTCTGCCGGGTGGGGAAACGGCCTGCTCGGTGTTATCATTTTCAGCGGTTCGCTGCCTGCAACACGCGTTGCAGTTGGCGGTTTTGAGCCATTTTTCCTGACCAGCACACGTGCAGTCATCGCCGCGCTTCTTGCAGCCGGGTTTCTGGGGCTAATGCGCCAACCACTCCCAAAACGGCAGGATCTCACATCTCTGGCTGTTGTGGCACTCGGTGTCGTGATAGGTTTCCCGCTGCTGTCGTCACTGGCCCTACAGCAAATGACAGCAGCACAGTCGCTCGTCCTGATGGGTCTTCTGCCACTCTCAACTGCAATCTTCGCGGTGGTGCGGGGAGGGGAACGACCAAAGCCGCTGTTCTGGGTGTTTTCCGGTGTGGGCAGCCTTGCCGTTGCCACCTTCGCTCTTTTGCAAAACGGTGAGGGTTCCCTGCTTGGCTCGCTCTACATGTTCGGCGCAATCATCGTATGCGGACTAGGCTATGCTGAAGGCGCAACGCTCTCCAGAAAACTGGGCGGATGGCAGGTCATCTCCTGGGCGCTCGTGCTGGCCCTGCCGGTGATGCTAATCGCATCCATCACGAGCCTGCCTGCAGAGTTTCCGCCGATAACCTCCAAAGCATGGGTCGGACTGGCCTACGTCTCCATATTTTCCATGATGGTTGGCTTCATCTTCTGGTATCGCGGGCTGGCTATTGGTGGAGCTGCCGGTGTCGGTCAGCTCATGCTCCTGCAACCCTTCTTCGGCCTCATGCTCGCCGCTCTCCTGCTTCAGGAAAGCATCTCGTCCATGATGATCGCAGCCACCGTGGTTGTTGTAGGATGTGTTGTCGGTGCCAAGAAGTATGTGTGAATGAGGGCCGAGAGCAGGCCAAACCAAACAGCCTGCTCTCGGCTAATCTTAAATGCGGCGTAGAACCTGCATGATAGTCGCGCCTGGCTCGCGCAAAGGCGTAGTGCACACGGAAAGCACGCGGCCATCACAAGGTGCGGAGTACTCTGCCACAACATCACCGAAGGCATTGGTCATGGTCGCGACTGGTTGGCCCTTGGTCACATCTTGATTGAGTTTAACCAACACACGTGCAAAGCCACCCTGATCTGCGATGACAGACACCTCTTCATTGCCCACATAAGTCTCAATGCCGAGCAGATCGACTTTGCCTGCAATCATCTTGTAGTCCACCATGGTGTTCAGGATGCCCTGTACACCGCGGCGGGTCATGTCCGGATCAAACACATTGGCGCAGCCCAGTTCGACAGTGAGCGATGGAATGCCAGCACGAACCAGCTCAGTTTCAACCGAACCGTCAATGCCGTCATCTTCCAAAATCTGATCCGCTGGCTGAAGCGCTGCCAGACGGCAAACATCTGCGCTGCGGAAGTCAGCAAACATGAAGAACGGAAAGGCCGTTCCGGTGGAATCCGTGTGCAGATCTAGAAAGATATCCGCATTGTCCATGTAAAGATTATGCCACAGCGCATGCGCAAAACGGCTGCCTGCATTGGAGCTTGTTGCATCGCCCGGCATCATCCGGTTGAGGTTCGTAAACGTCTGCGTCTCGTTCTGGGAAGGATAATAGCGGGAGGCCAACTGCATACCCGGAGGTTCGCGCCCGGCACCATAACGACTGTTCCCTTTAGCGTCGCCGGATCAAGATGCGGCAACAGCTGGTGGATCACATCAACACCCTGAACCTCATCCCCATGCAGGGTCGACTGAATGAAAAGCTTCTTCCCCGGCTCAGATCCTTTAATCACGATCACCGGCACACGGTGGTAATTGCCCAGGGAGTCGGTTGTCGCTTTAAAGAAGAAACGATGCTTACCAGTCCCAAGCTCATCAACACTGAGCTTCTCGATAACCGGTACACCATCAATGATATCATTTGTTGTTTTCATGAAAGAAACCTATCCCGCCAGCAGCGCGATGAACAAGTGAGTTTACGTCAAAGCTCACATAGTTGTTGTGAGGCCAGAGGCCAACCCTATCACCTTCATTGACTTCTCAATCTCATAGCAGTATCTCACATTGTATACCTATGTATCCATTTTAAGGTATCCCCATGACGATTACCAGCGAACACGCATTTTCGGGCTTGCAGAAGATTTATGATCAAGCCCGTCCACGCTACCCGCAAAAGGCACTGGATCGGATCGTTGATCTGCTGGTAGCCTCCAAAGGAGCAGAGCAGGGGAGCCTGCTGGATGTTGGCTGTGGTACAGGCATCTTAACCCGCCAGCTTCTGGAACTCGCGCCTCAAAGCAAGCTTACGGGCTGTGATGTGAATGAAGACATGCTCTCTCAGGCAAAGGAGCAGGATGTAGACTGCGCAATCTCCTGGCATCAATCCCATGCGGAACAACTGCCGTTTCAGGACAATGCCTTCCACCTGATCACTGTCGCCCAAGCCGCTCAATGGTTCGACCGACCAAGGTTTTATCAGGAAGTACAGCGCCTTCTCATCAAAGGCGGACATCTCGTCATCATCGAAAACAACCGACAGCTGGAAGGCAGTGCGTTCATGAATGCCTACGAGACGCTGATCGAGACCCACAACAGCACGTACTCCAGAGATTACCGCAAGTTTGATTATGCTCAGGAGATGGCACAGGCAGGCTTTGCAGACACGCAGGTCCAAAGCTTCCCTTGGTCCCGCACGCTCTCCCAGAATGAGTTCGTCGAAATGGCCAAGAGCTCCTCAAAGGTGCAGGCTGCGATCAAGGCAAGCAATGGGGGCTTCCTGAAAGAGCTCAACAGTATCCTGCAAGATCATTGGGCGGAGGGAGAGCCAGTTGTGATTGATTATGCGACACAGGTTTTCAGTGGACGCTGCTGAGACTATTGAGAAGCTCAGGCAAATCGACCAAAGCTGCTTAAACCAATGCAAAGACTATCTTCTTAGAGTGAGGGCGCATCATAACCTGAGGGCGATCCACTGAGCATGATAGGTGGGAGCCGCAAGACTGAAACGGCCCAATGTCCTATCAGAATCTGACTGTTATCTTTGCAGTGGTCTTTTTGTACAGCGTCATGAGCCGGCGACTGGAGCAAAAGCCGGTCAACGGAGCATTGCTGTTCTGCATCATCGGCTTTCTGCTTGGCAACGATGGGTTGGAGTGGTTTCAGGTCAAACTGACCAATGAGTCCATAAAGACACTGGCAGAGCTGGCCCTTGCCATCGTTCTGTTCACGGATGCTGCCAAAGCCAATCTCAAGGTTCTTGCAACCAATATAGATCTCCCACGTCGCCTCTTATTAATCGGCCTGCCCCTCACAATCCTCTTCGGCATTGGAACAGGAATGGCTTTGCTGCCCGAATTGCCGATAATCGAAGTCGCCATCCTTGCAGCTCTGCTGGCGCCCACCGATGCAGCTCTGGGCAAAGCCGTCGTGACAGACCCGTCGGTGCCTGCAAAGATCAGAGGAACCCTCAATGCAGAAAGCGGGCTCAATGATGGGATCTGTGTGCCCATCGTGTTTTCACTTCTGCCAATCGCAGCCGACCCATCCCTGATCACCCACCTGAACAAAATGGCTGCCCAGCTTCTCGCCGAACAGATTGGACTAGGTGTGCTTGTCGGGATAGGGATCGCCACGCTGGCCGGACAGATTATCGACTACTCCTTCCAGAGCAAAGAGCAATCCAAAACGTGGGAGCAGGTGACTGTAGTGGCCCTCGCCATCTGCTGCTTCTCCGTTGCCCAGCTAGCAGGGGGAAGCGGGTTCATCGCGGCCTTTGTGGGCGGCATCGTCTTCGGATGGCTGGAGAAACCCTACAAAGAGCAGCTGCTGGACTCTGCTGAGGGAATAGGGGACTCGCTCTCCCTCATGACATGGCTCATCTTCGGTGCCGCTATCATTGGCTCTGTCCTGCATGAGTTCACCTGGGAAATCCTCGCCTACTCCATTCTCAGTCTGACGCTGGTCAGAATTCTGCCGGTCTATCTGGTGCTGAGAGGCGAGCCCTTAAGCACAAAAGAGAAGCTGTTCATTGGATGGTTCGGTCCGCGCGGTTTGGCAAGCATTGTGTTCGCCATCGTGGTGCTGGACGCTAACCTGCCGGGCAGTTCTGTGATTGCCTCAACCGCGGTCACCACCATCGGCCTCAGTGTCATTCTGCATGGAATAACAGCGCATTCCTTCATCAAGGCGTTGAAGAAGAAATAGAGAAAGGCTGGCAAGAACACGCCTCGCCAGCACAAATGGTTTAATCCGCCATCTTGGAATGCAGCGCTTCATTGTTCGGGAAGTGCCGCAGACCTTCCGTCCAGATTTCTCTGGCTGTCAGAAAGTCCCGCTTCCGCTCATAAATCGCCCCCAGCACAAGATAGGGGTACACATGATGCCAGTTGGACTTGGTCTTCTGCTGCGCCTCAATCATAGACTTCAGGATCTTGATGGAAGAAGCCTCCAGATCCCGCTCCTCGGAAAAGCCGTAGAGCGTTGCTTTGCCAAGCCATCCACCCCAGCAGGTGTTATCCTTTTGCAGCGCCAGATCATAATACTCATCCGCCGCTGTCGCCAGCTCAACCATGTCGTCTTCATCATCAGACATGTAAGCACCATAAGTCAGCAGCATGCCATATCGCGAGATGAGCTCCGGATTGCTTTTCTCTGAGATCTCCTTTTCGAACATCTCTACCATCTTCAAAAAGCTTTTGGATTTCACCAGCCGCACCACCAGAAGCTCCCCTTCAGGGCTCCAGAGAGATGTGGTTTTAATCTTCTTCAGCCCCTGTTCAGGCTGACATGTTGATGTGTTGCTTCGTTGCGATCCCACGAAAACGCCCAGGGAACCCAATGTTCAGCATGGGCAGGCATGCTGAACAACGCCCCGGCAAAAAGAGGCAGTGCCACAACGCAAGCGTGGGACAATCTTTTGATAATACTCATTAAATATCCATTGTATTGATATCAGTCATGGGCTTCGAACCTTCTTATTTCCTGCGAAAAATTACAGGACCTTTATTGACAGTTGTGTATTAAATGATACATATACGTATCATGTCAATACCATTGAACAACACCACTAAAGATAAGCTGCTGGAAGCAGCCGTGCGCGTGCTCAACATGCAGCCACGGGCTTCCTTGGCAGATATTGCAGAAGCCGCAGGCGTCAAACGCGTTACTCTCCACCGTGTCATTGGCACCCGTGAGGAATTGCTGCGTGACGTGGCTCTCCGCGCTTTGGAGCAGATGGATGAAGCCTGCTACTCAGCCGTAAAAGGCAAGCGCAAAGCGTTTGAACAGCTCAAAGCCATTGTAGGCGCTCTGGTGCCTTATGCAGATTCCTGTCACTTCCTCTGGAAGAATCCCGACGTGTGGGATGATCCTGAAATCGCGAGAGAAATCAAGCGCCACGATCAGGAACTCTGTGACTTAATTGATCGCGCAAAGGCAGAAGGCGACATTCTCTCCTTCATCCCAAACAGCTGGATCATCGCTTCTCTGGACGCTGTTTTGTATGCCGCGGCAAGTACCGCAAAGGCAGGCAACATCGCCACCAACGACGCCAGCGCCCTCGCCATCCAAACCCTCTTTGGCGGCATAACAAAGAAGGTCAAAGGCACAGCACTGGCAGGGGCATAAGCGCAGGGCAGACAGCATAAACACACGTAAGGCAGGGTGAAAACGTGATGGCTGCAGATACAAAAATCGGGCGTCTGGAAGGACTGGACCTCGCCAGGTTCATCGCTTTTGTAGGGATGGTGATCGTCAACTTCTCCATCGTTATGGGGGCGGAAGGGGCTGGGGGCGTCCTTGGCGCCATCATCTACGGGCTGGAAGGCCGGGCCGCGGCCACCTTTGTGGTGCTGGCAGGCATCGGGCTTGGCCTTGCGGGGCTGAAGGGAGAGATCAATCTCACCATCTTCACCACGTTCAAACGCGCTGCTTTCCTGCTTGTGCTGGGTCTGCTCAACATGCTCATCTTTGATGCGGATATCCTGCATTATTACGCGTTCTACTTCCTCTTCGGTGCGCTGCTGCTGCCCTTGAGCAATCGGGCGCTGGGCTGGGTCATTGCTGGCTTGGCAACCACGGCTGTGCTGATGGTTCTCTCGCTGGACTACGAGGCAGGCTGGAACTGGACGGATCTTTCCTATCCTGAGTTCTGGACCCCGGTCGGCTTCGTCCGCAACTTGTTCTTCAACGGCTGGCACCCTGTCATCCCGTGGCTTGCATTCCTGCTCTACGGCGTGATGCTCAGCCGCTGGGCTCTTTCCTCCGCCAGAACGCAGGACGCCCTCATGCTTGGCGGGCTTATGGCCTTCCTGCTGGTGAACGCTGTCAGCGCCTACCTGCAGCCACTCTTGGCATGGTGGACCCGGAACTGGTGGATCTGGTCACCACCAACCCGATCCCGCCCATGCCGTTCTATCTGATCGCCGGAATGTCCGTCGCCTCCATGGTGGTCGGCCTGTGCCTGCGCGCAGCTCCACTGCTGAAAAGCATTGGCGTGCTGGCCGTGCTCAACCCTGCAGGCCGCCAGACGTTGACGCTCTATCTCGCCCACATCCTGCTGGGCATGGGCGTGATGGACGAACTCGGCTTGCTCGGCGGCCAGACAACCCAGAGTGCCTTCCTCGCCTCTGGCATCTTCTGCGCCTTAGCCGTCATCTACGCCCTCATCTGGAGCCGCTTTTTCAAACGCGGCCCCATCGAAGCCCTCATGCGCAAAGTGGCGGGCTAGAGCAAACGAAAGCAGGGGAGGTGACAAACGTACACCTCTCTCGCTCAAACCACACTTGCCTCGCGTTCAACCTGCAGTTACCCTCGCGTTTTAGCTTTGGGAATAGTTTAGTGCTTCAGTTATCCTCTCCTCCAAAACTGGTGATTTTTGATTGTGATGGCGTGCTCGTGGATTCAGAGAAGATCTACATCCGCATCCTGCACCAGATGATGCAGTCATTTGGCGCACCGCTGTCCTTTCAGCAGTGTTGGGAGATGTTCGTCGGCAAAACCAGCCGTGATGTGAACGACTACCTCACGGAGCAGGGCCTGACCGCGCCAGAAACCTGGACACAGGACTTTCACGAGCAAGCCAACGTTGCGATGGGGCAGGAAGCTCAGCCCGTTGAAGGCGTGAAGCAAGTGGTAGAGCAGCTGGTTGACGCCGGTATTCCCATCTGCGTCGGCTCCAACGGCCACCCAAAAACAGTCCGCTTGTCACTGGAAGTCACGGGCCTGCTGCCGTTCTTCGGCGACAACGTCTTCACCGCAACGGATGTCGGCGTGCCCAAACCCGCACCAGACTTGTTCCTCCATGGTGCGAAAATGGCAGGTATCAGCCCGCAGCACTGCGTGGTGATTGAGGACAGCGCCACCGGCCTCGAAGCCGCCGCCAACGCAGGCATGCGCAGCTTTGTCTACTCGCCGGAAAACATGCCAACCCCAACACCCCTCTTCGGCGCCCACCCCTTCCAATCCATGACAACCCTGCCAAACCTTCTGGGCCTCGTGCCAGCATGAGTAACCCACTGGTGCCGGAGTTTGCCGTCTCCGACTGGCTCGCATCCAAGCGCTTCTACTGCGATATGCTTGGCTTTGACTGCCTCTATGAGCGGCCCGAGGAGGGCTTTTGCTACCTGAGCCTCGGCGGTGCAGAGATCATGCTCGACCAGATTGGCATAGGTCGCACGTTTGACAACGGCCATGCTCCGCAATCCTATCCATTCGGTAAGGGGTTGAACGTTCAGATTGAAGTGGACACCATCGAGCCAATGGTGCGTAAGCTAAAGCAGGCCGATATCGCACTCTTTCTGGAGCCGGAAGACAAGTGGTATCGCAAGAACGATGGTAAGGTCGGCAATCGCCAGTTTGTGGTCGCAGACCCTGACGGATATTTGCTCCGCTTCTGCCAGTCTCTGGGCTCTCGCAAGATCTGAGCCTAACCCCCACCGTCATCCCGCACTTGATGCGGGACCCGGAGCCCCACACCAGAACCTCTCTTCCACGCATTGAGGGCAGATCACCCCCGGTGTCATCCCGGCCCCGCGCCGGGATCCATACCCCCTGAAGCCAGCGGGAAGGCACAACGCCAGCCAGAAGCGCATCGGGCTCGTTTGTCGTGGAAGAGAAAACCAAACTGCACAAACACGAACAGCACCGCATGGCATTCCATGCAGTGGTGAGGCTGAAATCTCCCGAAAACCGGGATGGGCAAGGCGGCAGACAACGCCTGCGCACTATGAGTAAATAAGTTTCTTCGGCATTGGCATGTCGCCTTGCTCGGGCGTTTTTGTAGGAGGCTAAGGCCAAACTCCAAAAGACACTGTGAATGACACTTCTCGCAGAGAAGTGACACCAGTGCTGGTGCCCTCTGGCCTGACCGGACATCCGCTATCCCTCAACACTGTTGGTGAAAGGGGAACCTCCACGGACCTGCTGCAAGATACGTTACCTCTCGCAGTAGCCCCGCCCGGCTCACACCAGCCTGAGGGACGTTCCCCCAAACCACCCGTTTGCATGAACCTGCCTTTCAGTATGCAGCCACGCAGCAGAAGGGGCATAAGTTTTTGGAAGCCCCTTTCGCCCCACCGTCATCCCACACAAGCACAGCGCGATGCGGACCCCAGAGCCTCAAATCATAACCTCTCTTCTGGATACCGGATCTCCACTCCGCTCCGTCCGGCATGACGACAAAGGCGCCTATTCCGGTGTCATCCCGGCCCCCGAGCCGGGATCCATACCCCCCCTAAATCCAGCGCGCAGGCACAAGCCATCCCCCAATCAAACACACAAAAACGCTGGCCTGCGGGCACAAGGCGCCCGGCCGCAGACCAGCAGGACACTCATGAAGGGCTGTGCAAGTAGGTAGAGACCGGCCCTTGGAGTGCCGATCACAGTGATCTAATCAAGAGACACAATATTGGTGTTGACCGGTGTTGGAGAGGCGACGCTGCGTGTCGCGCTGCCGGAATCCTCTCTAGGGGAGAAGGTGCCGAACAACGCATCAGTCAAAATTCCGCAGGTCTTATCAAGTGCCTCTAGGCGGTCAGAGAGTGCATAGTGCAAGGTGATCAAAGCATCACGCTCGCTGCTGTTCTTCATCCGCTCGCTCAGCACCAAATGCTGAACGTAAACAAGGTTCTGAAGATCAGAAACAGCAACGTTCACTTCGTCAATTTCATTTTGAAGAGTATTTGTGGCGCCACAGGCGCATGCAGTGTCGTCCATAATCAAAGCCTTTCTGACTTGGCTGTTGAATGAACCGCACGACATTGAGCTTTCGACGGCCCGCTGGCGAGCGGGAGGTTCGAAACCTGAGTCAGACAGGCGAGTTTATTCCCTCCCGAGGGAGGTATTGTATTCACCGCCCTCCCGCTCATAGCAAAGGGTTTGCGCCCCAGAAAAAAGGCACAAAAAATCCGCTAGTTACGGGAGCGGTTACCGCTGACAAAGAGGTTTCGACGCCTCACATATGAATGTGGAATGGAACGCTCCACCTGTCAACGAAAAGTTGCAGAAGTAGGCGGAGGTGTTGCCCCAAGGATACGCAGCCCCAACACACCACTCTCTCCGTCATCCCGCACTTGATGCGGGACCCAGAGCCCCAAACACAAACCTCTCACCCCGCACTAGATCCCGGATCACCGCTCCGCTCGTCCGGGATGACGGCAATGGAGCCCCCTCCGCCGTCATCCCGGCCCCGAGCCGGAATCCATAACCATAATAAGGAGATATAATCTACTTCAGGTTGCATGTTTTATATGATAGTCATAGGGTGAATTTATGGGCAAAATCAGTCGATTACGATGCACCTAGCGATGTAAAGGATCGATCTCAAGCTTTGTTTCCTAGCCTATCGATATAGAAACTGAATTGCCTTTGCATATGTTAGGTTTTAGTTATGAGCAGACCGGTTGGGCATTACATTACTTACTTCCAGAACTTTGATTATTTGAAGAAATGGTATTGCAAGAAGCATAACACTAAACGGCCTGCCGACGGGCATATCAATCAAATACTTTCAGCCATTAAACAAGGTGAACAATACTTTAAAGCGGCTTCACAAGCAGATGAGATTGTTAGTCCCTTGCTGCTGTATTATGGCGTCCTGTCTTATGTGCGAGGCATAATCCTTGCTCTTGATGCCAATAAAACAGAAGAACAATTAAAGCCCTCCCACGGAATACAACCAGCTAATTGGAAAGACGTTTTTTCTGAGAAAAGCAAAATGTCTATTCTTGATCTTGGGATAAAGGCGCATGGTGGCACGTTTAAAGAATGTGTTGATACGGTTGTTCATCAAGAGATGTTCAAGGTACAAACTCTTAATGTTCATGGGGTTGGATATCTGAACCGTCCACTTGGCAATGTAAAGTTTGCAAATGATGAAAGTGTGATAACCCTTGGGGATTTAGTCGCTCGGCTTTCAGCAACTTGCGATGATTATGCTCTTATGGAAGGTCATGAAGCCCAATGGTGTTGGACTACAGCTACACTGCTTAATAGCGGTGAGGTTGCTATGGATTCTGCAAGCGCTCATATTCCACCTTGGTACTCTTCTCGCGCGAATGAGATTAACCTGA
Source organism: Pseudovibrio denitrificans JCM 12308 (assembly GCF_001310815.1). Lineage (GTDB taxonomy): Bacteria > Pseudomonadota > Alphaproteobacteria > Rhizobiales > Stappiaceae > Pseudovibrio > Pseudovibrio denitrificans. Next base: position 12,386 of record NZ_BAZK01000014.1, on the reverse strand, counting down.
AACGGAATGAAACAGAACCAAGGTGCCTGATTAAAGGTCGAATGGAGGAAGTTGACTTCCCCAAGGTACTCCTTGAGAGTTCACACTATAACACAGCAACTTCAAAGGTTGTTTCTAACTTCCCTAATGGTGACAAGCTATCTGAGTTTTTAAAGCTCTATTTGGGGGCCTATATCCTAGGTATGCTTGTCCGATACTTCCCATCACAATGGATGAAAATGCAATCTCCCTATAAAGGCGACTTTGCGATGCCTCTTGTCTATGCATTGATTGGATCTATTGAGCGTGATTTCCCAAGAGAGGTAGAGCGAACTCTTGGTTTAAGGGATGTATCAGATGATTTGTAGCGAAATGGGGGAGAGCACTTTCTCTAGATCCCGCGTCGAGCGCGGGATGACGGCGGGGAGGGAGCTCGGCTTTTCTCACTTTCACCCCGTTGCCATCATTATCGCCAGCAGGGCGGCTTGTTCGAATGAAGCGCAACACGGACACTTTGTGTCTGCCGCATTGCCCTGGATACCGGATCTTCGCTTCGCTCGTCCGGCATGACGGCGAGGGGCGGTTGGGCAGGCCTTAAAGCACCCAACGCCGTCATCCCGCACTTGATGCGGGACCCAGCTGGAACTCACCATTGATAAAACCCTAGCCACATCATGCAGTTTGCAGGACGCATACGTATCTGCAAACTACGGCATGCCTTATTACGTTTACATCACTGCAAGTCAGAGGAACGGGACGCTCTACACGGGTGTTACCAACAATCTGTCACGCCGAATTCATGAGCACAAAGAGAAGACGGCGACCTCGTTTACGGCTCGTTACGATGTTTCTCAGCTGGTTTATTTTGAGGAATTTGAGCGCATTGGCGATGCGATTGCTCGTGAGAAAAAGCTGAAACGTTGGAGGCGAGCATGGAAACTGAATCTCATTGAAACACTTAATCCAACATGGCGTGATCTGTATCTGGATTTGGTGCAAGGGTGTTGATGACCATTCTGGGTCCCGCATCACGTGCGGGATGACGACAGTGCGGGGCGCTTGGCATGTTCCCCCCCTTGCATTCCCGCTGCTTTCCCTATATCTCCTCAGCCAACGCGTTCATCGGGCTAATGCTGTGGGCGCTACCCTGCTGCCTTAGAAGAACAAGAAGGGCAGCCTGCTCGAGTGGGATGTAACACGGGCATGCACCGTGGTCCGCAGCGTTTCTAGGTCGCTTTCCAAGTCACCTCTCAAACTCCATGGATCTCAAATTTAGCCGGTCTGGCCACGTAGACGCTTGTCTGCGGGGATCATGCTGGCACTCATATTATGAGCAAGCGCCTGATCCCAAATCAGGGCGCGTGCTCCGCACATCTTGGAAGTACGAGAGTGAAGAATTTTGACGAAGCTGGCCTCGCAGAACCGATCCTGCGCGCCGTAAAAGAAGAGGGCTACGAGGCTCCAACCCCAATCCAGCGCGAAGTGATCCCGCTGATGAAAGAGGGCGAGGACATCCTCGGCATCGCACAAACAGGCACCGGCAAAACCGCCGCCTTCGTGCTGCCACTGCTCACCCGTCTGGCAGAAGACCGCAAGAAACCAGCGCCGCACACCTGCCGCGCGCTCATTCTGGCACCCACCCGCGAGCTGGCCTCCCAGATCGCCGAAAGCGTGCGCACCTACGGCCAGTTCATCGGCCCGTCTGTTGCCGTGATTTTTGGTGGTGTGAAGCCCGGCCCACAGCTGCGCGCCCTGTCCAAAGGTCTGGACATTGTGATCGCGACCCCGGGCCGTCTGGAAGACCACATGAGCACCGGCGGCATTAAGCTGGACGCCACAACAACGGTTGTTCTGGACGAAGCCGACCAGATGCTGGACCTTGGTTTTGCGCCAGCCATCCGCCGTATTCTTGGCAAACTGCCAAAAGTACGCCAGACAGTGCTGCTCTCTGCCACCATGCCAATCCAGATCCGCAATCTGGCCAAAGAGTTCCTGAACAACCCGCATGAGATTTCGGTCGCGCCGGTGTCCCGTCCGATTGAGAAGATCGACCAGTCCGTGCGCTTCCTCAACTCCAGCTCAAAACGTGCCGCTCTGCTGGACATCCTCTCTGAAGATGACATTGAGCGCGCCATTGTCTTCACCCGCACCAAGCGCGGGGCAGACCGTGTCAGCGGTCATCTGGAAAAAGCAGGCCTCAGCTCAGCTGCGATCCACGGCAACAAGAGCCAGCGTAACCGCGAAAAGTCGCTGGATGGCTTCAAGAATGGCCGCATCAAAATCCTCGTGGCAACGGATATCGCGGCCCGCGGCATTGATATTGATGGCGTCAGCCACGTGGTCAACTACGAGCTGCCAAACGTGCCGGAAGCCTACGTGCACCGTATTGGCCGCACCGCCCGCGCAGGCAAAAGCGGCGTTGCCGTCTCCCTGTGCGATGCAACCGAACAGCCATATCTGCGCGACATCGAGCGCCTGATTGGCCGCAAAATCCCATCTGGTGACAGTGATTGGGACGGCGCATCCGGTGACGTGTCAACATTCGACCCAACCGCAGAACCACAACGCCTCAAGCGCCACAAACGCCCGCAAAACAATCGCCGTCGCAATGGCGGTGGCGGCGCAAACCGCTCAGCCGGTGGCGCAGGCCGTTCCGCCCAGGGCAAAGCAGGCGAAAATGGTGCAAGACCAGCAGGCGCAAAGCCCAATGCAGGTCGTGGCCGCGGCAAGCCAAACGCAAACGCCGTCCGGGCCAGAAAAACGGCCAGAACCGCAGCCAAAACCGCGCTCAGAGCGGCAGACCACGCCGTGCAAAACCAGCAGCAGCGCAGCGCTAAGTTTATGAAGAAACGCCGGGGCCTCTAAAGTGTATCTCTGAAAAGTGCTCCCCGGTTTTCAGACAAAGATACGCAAAAACAAAAGCTAAAGCAGGTCGCGTTTCAGCTAAAACGCGACCTGCTTTAGCCCCGGTTTTGCTGTCAGGCCTCGGTAGCCTCTACCTCTTCGTCTTCCGCACGGGTGCCAAAGTTGGCAGGTGAGACGACCTCAATCAGCTCAAAATCTTCGGAATGCTCAATCTCCCGGTGGCGAATGCCAGCGGGTTGCACCACACAATCGCCTGGCCTTACCGTGCGAATGCCATGCCCCTCATACTCAAACCGCGCCCAGCCTTTCAGCACATAATAAAACTGAAAGGAGCAATCATGCACATGCCACTGGCCCGTCGCATTGTGCCCTCCCGCGCTTTAATCACATGCGCAACCACAGCCCCTTTGGTCGCATCCGCCACGCCAAGGTCGCGATACTCAAAATAACTCCGCAACCCCCGCGCCTCAAACGCACCACTCTCCCCCTCACTATGACTGAAGCTCTGTTCCTGTTCCATAAAGTCCCTCTTACTCATAAATCGATCTTTATGCGGGCTGTTCACTGAGAGTAAACCAGAGCCTGATTATGGCGTTGGAACTTTCTTCAATCCAGATCCACCCACACGTCATGCGAGGCCATAACTCTTGAGATGCTAACGTTTGGCCTTTACGAGCTTAATCGTGCCTTGCGGGAGTTTTCGTGTACCGTGATAAAGCCGCATCGGATTGACTGTTATCGCGTCGTGATCTTCATAAATAAAACAATCTCCAACTATTTGAGTTCCTGCGTCTGTAGCTAATAGAACTGAGCCGCGTGTCACCTGACCGCAATAAACTGGAACATCTTTCATAGTTCGATCTTGGATGAATTCACTTCCTGCAATGATAGTATATTGTATAGCAGGGGCTACCTTAAAGCGGGCGGTTTTTTGGAAAACTATTTTATCATAACCATTGGCAGTCGGTGTTATTAGTTTTCCCTGAGGTCCAGCACAGCCCGTGACAGCTGCAACCACCAAGAGAGTTGATATAAGCTTCAGTTTCATAAACGATTCTCACCCCTAATAATAAGATAGTTATTTTTATATATATATTTAAAGTTGTGCAATCAGCATGGTGCTCGTCAGCTAGATCTTCTGTGAACCCAAGGCAGAATGGCGCAAATGTCCGCTTTCGGCTGATTTTCCCGCAGGAATGCCTCAGCGAGAAGGTAACTGAACCTGCTCCCACGGCAGAGATTCTGTACAGGGCACAAGTCGACTACAAATAAAGAAAACTGGCGGTGGTGAAGTAGACCAGCACGCCCAGCACGTCATTGCTGGTGGTGATGAAAACGCCGGTTGCTGCTGCAGGATCAATGCCGATCTTGTCCAGTATTACCGGCACAGTTGCCCCCACCATAGCGGCAACTGTGGTGACGATGACCAGCGAGAGCGCCGCCGTCAGTGCGAGCCATACCGGATCGTGGATCTCAAACAAAATGGCCCCGATGCTGATCAGCACCGTGAGTACGCTACCCGCAATAAACCCGTTGGAAATCGCCCCGCAGAACTCCTTCCAGAGCCGGAACAGCGTGCTGCCCGTCCAGATAGACCCCGTCGCAATGCCCTGAACCGCAACTGCAGAGGCCTGCAGGCCAGAGTTGCCCGCCATGGACATGATCACGGGAATAAACGCCGCCAGAATAGCCGCTTTCTCCAACTCATCCTCAAAAGACCCAACCACCAGCGCGGCCACAGCAGAGCCGATCAGTCCCGTCATCAGCCAGGGCAACCGGCCTTTGATGATCCGGCGCACAGAGTCCGTCGGGCGTGCTTCTGGTGAAACACCCCCCATCAGCATCAGGTCTTCCGAAAGCTCTTCACGCACAATCTGGTTCATCTGTTCAGTGGTGATCCGGCCAATCAGCTTGCCATCACTGTCAATCACCGGCATAGAGGAAATCTGCCGCTTGGCTGCTTTGCGCAGCACATCCTCCTGATCCATCTCCGCAGAAACCGCCAGCACATTGGCATCCATCACATCACCAATGCGAGCCTTGGGCTCGAGCGTCAAAAGGCGTGTCACATCCAGCCGCCCCACCAGCCGGTGCTTGGCATCCACCACAAACACGGTGCGGAACCGGCCCACCAGATCATACTGGCTCTTGATCGCTGCAATGGCCTTCTCGGCTGTGTAATCTTGATTGAAAGCCACAAATTTGCGGCTCATCAAGCGTCCAGCAGTGTCCTCTCCATGTCGTATCCGCTCCTCAATCTCCGCCCGCGCATCCAGCTGCGGCACCACAATATCCAAAAGGCTCTGCGGAAATTCATCCAGAGTATCCGCCAGATCGTTCTCCTTCATGGTGTTGAGGATCTCCACCAGCCGCGCCGTGGTCCCATCCTTAAGCAGTTCCGCCCGAAAGTCCGGATAAAGCTCAGCCAAAATCTTGGTGGAGGGGCGAATGGGCAGCAGCGCAAACAGCTTACGCGCTTCAGGCAAGGGCAGGGCGGTCAGCAATTGCAGAAGGTCTGTGGGGGACCACTTCTTCAGCCGCTTCACCAGCGGGCTGGTGTCGTCCGCGCGCAGTTGATGGCGCACCCGCTTCAGCACCTGTTTGTTGTGCTCATGTGCTGCTGTATCTGCCTTACTGCTCCACTGGAGTGGCTTCTTGTTCTTGGCCATCCTCCGCACCTTCGTCTGGGTACGTTCGCTGCTTGCCCAGACCATGCCTCAGTGAAGTAAATCTCTCCCTAAGATCAAGCAAAACCAATCGGCTGAGAGCATCCCTAAAGTTTTCAAAGAATACCGCAGCTGGCAAAGAGAAAGCCTTTATAAAATCTAAGCTATGAGGAACATTGGACTGGCAGATCAACTTGCCCCTGCCAGCAGAAAAATGACGCAGGACAGCGTCTACATATTGGAAAATCTCCGAGAAAGATGTGCCATGCTCAACCGGATCTCTCCAAAACTGTGCGTTCAGATTTTAGCTGCATCGTTTCTTTCACTTTTGGCAACCGGTTTTCTGATTAAGTCTTCATACGCGCAGGACAGCTACGCTCAGGCAGAACCCCACGAAGAGCTCAGCGGCGCCGGCTCCATGTATCCGGACGTCCTGTTCAACGAGACATTGCGGCTCTTCAAAACCTCCAATCCGGACATCGAAGTCAGATACGACCCCATCGGCAGTGGCGCCGGTGTGCTGGCCCTGCAATCGGGCAAGGTGGACTTCGCCGTCTCCAGTGCACCTCTGGAAGCTATTCTGGAACAGGATCTGGATGTAGACGCAGCGGATGAGCCTGTCGCCATTGAAGACAAACTGCTGGAAATCCCAATCACAGCAGGCATGCTTGGCATTCTCTACAACATCGAAGGGGTAGGGCACCTCAAACTCACCCGTAATGCCTTGTCTGGCATCTTCGACGGCTCCATCCAGTTCTGGAACCACCGCGAAATCCGCATGGTGAACCCGGACCTGCGCCTGCCGAAACTGAAGATCACCATCATTGGCCGCAGTGATGCCAGTGGCGCGAACTTGGCACTCTCCAGACACCTCTACTCCGCAGAAAATGCGTGGGCCGGTAAAACTGCTGGCATCTGGCCGCTGGAAACCTTCCCGAAAGACACCATCCTCGTCCCCAGCTCCTCTGAGGTTGTGACCAAGCTCACGGAGATCAACGGCTCCATCGGTTACGCACCTTCCGCCTTTGGCAGCACACTCGGCATCCCTATGGCATTGGTCGAAAATCAGAAGGGCAATTTTATAGCCCCTTCTCTGAATGCAGGTGAAGCCGCCATCGAGGAAATCAGCCGCAGCGGAGAGCCGCTGTCCATCGATGAGATCCACAATCCGGAATCTCCGAGTGCCTACCCTATCATCTCATTCTTCTGGCTGGTAACGGAAGATGTCTACCCTGACGAGAAAACCGGCACTGCAGTGCGTGAGTTCGCCGAGTTCGTCTTAAGTGGACAAGCAAGAGGCGCCGCCATCTCCTCCGGCTACATCCCCCTCCCATCCAACATGCGCGCCGCTGCTAAAAAGCTGGCCGCAACCATCCACTGATGTAGCGAGGCCTAAGAGCGTTCCGCACAGGTGATCGCTCAAACGAAAAAAGCGGCAGAGATTACTCCGCCGCTTTTCGAATGCTTTATGTAACTCTGCCTTACTTCGGTTCGCTGCGCAGACCTTTGACGATCGCGAAACATGCGCCCAGCAGGACAATCGCAAACGGGAAGCCGGTGGAAACGGTCATAGCCTGCAGGCTGGAAAGACCGCCGCCCAGCAGCAGTGCAATCGCCACAAGACCAACCAGAGACGCCCAGAAAATGCGCTGCTGAACCGGTGCATTCACCTTGCCACCTGCAGTGATGGTGTCGATCACCAGAGAACCGGAGTCGGAGCTGGTGACAAAGAAAGTGATGATCAGAACAACGCCCAGAACAGAGGTGATCTCAGCCAGCGGCAGGTTGCTCAGCAGTTCAAACAGCTGAATTTCAGTTGCCGCACCTGCAATCTTGCCAAGGGTCGTGGTTGCTTCCAGCTCAATCGCGGTGCCACCGAAGGCAGTCATCCAGAGGGTAGTCACAACGCTTGGAATAACCAGCACGCAGATCATGAACTCACGCACAGAACGACCACGGCTGATGCGCGCAATGAACATGCCCACAAACGGTGCCCAGGAGAACCACCAGGCCCAGTAGAAGGTTGTCCAACCCTGGCGGAAGTTGTCATCCACGCGGCCAACCGGGTTGGAAAGCGCAGGCAGGTATTCCAGATAAGCTTCCAGATTCCAGAACAGCTTCTGCAGAATATCCAGAGTAGGACCAGCCAGCAGAACAAAGCCCAGCAGCAAAGCAGCAGTGATGACGTTGAAGGTGGAAAGGTGCTTGATGCCCTTATCCAGACCCAGAACAACGGAACATAGCGCAATAGCAGAGATCGCGATGATCAACAGAACCTTGGAGGTTGTGGTGCTTTCCATGCCAAACAGATGCTGCAAACCAGCATTTGCCTGCTCAGCGCCAATACCCAGAGACGTCGCCAGACCAAACAGGGTCGCAAACACAGCCAGAATGTCGATCACGTGACCCGGCCAGCCCCAAACGCGCTCACCCAGAATAGGGTAGAAGATGGAGCGGATGGTCAGTGGCAGGCCCTTGTTGTAGGCAAACAGCGCCAGACCAAGAGCGATCACAGCGTAAGTCGCCCACGGGTGCAGACCCCAGTGGAAGATGGTTGCAGCCATCGCAAGGCGTTCTGCTTCCGCACCGTTCAGCGCTTCACCGCCCAAAGGCGCCCAGCTGCTGCCAGAGGTGATGGAAGAGTAATGCCCGATTGGCTCAGCAACGCCGTAGAACACAAGGCCAATGCCCATGCCAGCTGCAAACAGCATGGAGAACCATTCTGAGTAGCTGTAATCTGGTTTTGCATCTCTGCCGCCGATCCGTACCTTCCCGAGTGGAGAGACAATCAGGAAAAGGCAAAGCAACACGAAAATATTGCCGGCAATTAGGAAAAACCAGTCAAAGCTAGAAGTCAGCCACACACGAAGATCGGTGAAGACCGGACCAATAGCGTCTTTGTAGAGCAGAGTAATCGCAACAAAAATTGCAATCGCAATACTGGAGATAGTGAAAACCACGTTGTGAACGTCAAACGGAACACCAGCGATTCGTGGTGTAATATTGTCCTGTCCAACTTCGTAGTCTGTATCAATAAGATTAGACGGCCCTTCCGGGGCCGGGATGAGATCTGCGCAGGTTTGATCAGTCATACTGGTCCTGTTTTATTGGCAGACATCCACACGTGCAGCACCGAATGCGCGCGTTGCATGGATTGAGTAGCTCAACCAAGAGCCAAAATCCGCTTGTTTGCCATCTGCCGCGAAAACTCAAGGGCGAGTCCATGATCACTGCCAGAAATAAAAGGCCCAAACGAAGGGGCGAAGCTGGCAACGCGGTTGCTCCCATGGCGGAAGCACAGATGGATAGTGGCGCCAAACAGCGAAAGTGATCAGGCCATGTCAGAAGGCCGACGCTGATGGTGAAGTGATAGACACCACTTGATGTGCGCGAAACCTACAAATTTAGATGCATTGCACACAAGCGTAAAACTACGTATGGCTGGGGATAGCTTTTTCAACCTTGCCTGATCGTGCAAAAGCAACGCCAGATATAAAAGGTTCCTATCCCACATCTCTCAGGTTGCAATTTCATTATTCCAAAACCGCATTTCTGACGGTGTCGGCGACGTTCTGATGTAATGAGAGAGTCTGGCCTTCTGCTACAGAGAGCAGAAAAAGAAAACCCAGCTGCAGGAGCTGGGTTTTGCTGTTTTATGCCAGTGACCACTTCGCCACGATGTCTTCTGCACCCTTCAGTAGGGCTGCATCATAGGTTCGCTCAGTAACGGCGATGTTCTCTTTCACCTGCCATTCCTGATAGCGCCGGTGATGATTGGCCCAACAGCATCCTGTGCCATTAACCAACCCATAGCCAGATGCGCCAGCGGCATGCCTGCTGTTTCCGCATAAGCTTTCAACTCATCGGCACAGCCCAGATATTGTTCTAGTAGCGGTGAGTTGAGTTTCGGATTGTTCGCCCGGTCATCTTTCTCATCAAAATTACCGCTCGGCTTGAATGTACCCGTCAGCAACCCCTGCATCAGCGGGCTATACGGCAGGTATTTAAGATCGTGCTTTTCACAAAGTGGAATGATCTCATCGCGGCTGCGGTAGCTCAGCGGAATATTATGATAATGCGTGGCGTTCGGCTCCAGCAGATTGTAAAGCCCTTGGTAAGTCGCCAGCTCACAATGCTGCATCAGCTCCTGCGTCATCTCCAATGAGAAGTTGGAGACGCCTAAATGACGAACCTTCCCGCTCTCCACCACTGCACGCAGCCCTTCAGCTGTTTCTTCCAGCGGCGTGTTTGGGTCAGGCCAATGGCACTGCAAAAGGTCAATGTAATCTGTCTGCAAACGAACCAGAGACTGATCCACCTCTTCAATAATAGAGGCTTTGGTCAGGTTGTTTTTGACGGCTTTTTCCGGGTTATTCCAAACCAGCCCGCATTTGGTGGCAATGTAAACCTGCTCACGCGCGGTGGTCTCAAGCGCTTTTCCCAAAAGCGTCTCTGCATGGCCAAGTCCATAAACCGGAGCAACATCAAAGAAGTTGATGCCCAGCTCCACAGCAGTCTGCATAGTTCGGATGGAGGTTTGATCCTCAGTATCGTTCCAGGTGCCGCCCACAGCCCAGCAACCAAACCCCAGAACAGAGGTATTCATTTCTTTCAAAGCTTTGAAAATCATTCTTTTTTCCGTGATTAAAATCTCCCGAAGCGAAGGGAGCACACAAACTCAATGATGACAATGCGCCATAACCGCCTTTCCAAACCTGACTCTGAACAGCGGAAATACTCCGGGCCTACAAAGACTGAGGCAGAAACGGGGATAGATTTGTCAGTCGCGGGGATAAGAATTCATAAAAGGGGAGTGAGTTCGCGTTGGATGGCAAGAAAAGGCTCTTCTCTATAAGGCACGAACAGCGGCTCTCAAATCGCACCAAACCACTCTGCATCTGCTTCAGAACAACATAACAACGCAGAAAAACGCGGTTCAACGCAAACCAACGCAAACGACAGATCCTATATAAAGGAAGTGGTCTCAAAGGTTGCTTGAACTGTGAGAAGCAGAATGGCTTTCACTCAATACAATGCCTTAAACCTCAAGAAACATAAGAGCCCCATCCGTATGACCAGAGCTTTTCTGTAAAGGCACAGACCTCGCCAAAGTACCCTTCGCCCCATAATCCACCAGCTCAACCATCAACCCACTCATATTCTCAAGCAAGTTCCCAAGCTGTTGCGCATCCAGAACGTCAGCTGGCAAAGTGCATTCCAGATGCACTAGCCCATCCTCCACGCTTATATAAGAGTACCCCATCAGGTCCCGCTCCCGGTTGAGGCCAAGCCAGAAGGAGTAATCCTCTTCAGAATGGATCTGGCAATCAATCACACCGGAAAAAGTGAAGGAACCTGTCTCAGGATAATACTCAAGCTGCCAAACAGTGCCGTGTCGGTCGGTGAGCTTTGCGGCGTTTTGCTGATCCAGACGGAGAGAAAGGCCCCATTTCTCACCAAGTTGGGCCAGCATGGAGTTAAACTGGTCTGCCATGTCGTTTTACCTTCTCATCGCCCTATGCATAATCACCAGCTGCTGACTTACGCTCAAACACAGCTTGGGCCCGCTCAAAGCTCAGGTTTTGAATGGTAGGGAAGGTGTCCTGCAAAGGCTCCTTGGCGTAGTCAGTCCACGCTTCCTTATCGTTGCCGAACAAACCAACAGCAAAGAAAAGATATTGAACCGCTTCCTCCGGTGTTTCCGGCGCACGGCTGGCAGGGTTCTTGGCATATTCAGCTGCCCCCACATCCGTTGAAGCATCCAGACGCTGGTGGAGATCCGCAGCCGTAGCCCGATCAAAGCTGTGTTTTTGTGTGTCGATGACTTTTCCGGTCCAGGACTTCAGATCAGAAACCATCGACTGAAGGCAAAAGTTCTCACTGTACATATCGCGTGCAGTGTGAGCCTTCAGGAAGGAATGCATATTGTCCCGGCGGGAAAGGACGTTGATCAACCCGTCGGGAGCAGATTTGAAGCCCTTTCCGGTTTTGACAATATCTTTGAGTGCTGGAGACTCTTCGATCTTGATCATCAACACGTTGAGTTTCTCAGTCGTTCTTTCAAACGCACCTGCCATCAAGCTCTGGAACCGCCGTGTCCGGTTTCAATCAGATCAATTAGGTCACTGATGAGTTCCCGCTTAGCATCCCGGCGCTCTTCAACCCGGCTCTTCACACTCTGAAGTTCGGATGTTTCACCAACTTGAGCAAAGCTCTGTTTATGAGAAGAGGAGGGCCGCAGTTGATCATCTGCCGGTTTCCCCGACCGACTGACACTCTCAGCGCTAAGAAATGCCCCATCTGCAATGCCGCCTTGTACGGCTGCGCCATCAGTGAGGGGAGGAACACCAAAAGCACCACTGACTGAGTTTGAGGTCGACGTAATATCCATCTGTGCACCTTCCACGTTGAAGTAAGTTTGGACGGGGATATAACGCGACTAGCTACTTTGGAGTGTGCTAAATATAACTACACTCTATAAGTGTATTTGCGGAACTTGATTGAGCTGGAGGATTTAGCTTCTCCTTGCGTAAGGTTCTTAAATCATTCGCATTTTGTGCGTTTTGATCGACATTACCTATAGGCTCTGTGAGTTATCCTATGGCCCATGGTTCTTTCCCCAGGCTGGAGATTTGGCAGATTTCTGCGGGTTGGTTATGTTTTGCACATAGGTTGGTTATGTTTTTGCGTTTTTTTGTCGTTTTTAGGTTGACGGTTGGAGGGCTCAGGCCTATAACCCAGCTCATCGAGAGCGACGGCGCTGCCGGCGACGGGACGACGCGCTCTTGAGTTCCTCGAAAGGATTGATCGCTCAGCTCAATCAGAGATGATTGAGTTTGTGAGTGATTTACTCTTTTGAGTGCGGGTGAGAGCCCA
>NZ_BAZK01000013.1 GCF_001310815.1 Pseudovibrio denitrificans JCM 12308 | reverse complement strand
CAACTCTGCAAAAAACTGATCACCAACCATAAAACCGCTAGATCTCTTACCAAGGCTAGCGGGAAAGAAGTCTAGAAGAACAGCAAACTGAGGTACCTCCCCCAGAGCTATCAACCAAGTTTCCTGACTTACTAATCCGTCGCGACGGGTCGTGATTTTCTCACCAACGACCATCCAGTGCGCTTTCACTCTTGGGGCATCAGCATTTTCCAGAAGACTTTCACGGCTTTCTGAAGTCGCTACACATCGCCTTAGCTCACTATCTGAAGGATCGCGTCGCCAGACCGAAACTAAAATAGCAAGCTTGCCAAGCTCTTGAAGAGCTGCATTCAGTCGCTCCTCTCCTGAGAGTTTCATGAGCTTTCCGGGCAACTCATCCAACCGGCTAGCCAATGCCTGAGCTTTTCCATCAACCATCCGGGCAGCTATGGCCCTGCATCGCGCATTACTGTCAGCAAGAAACCCTGCAAGGCCGGTTCGCAGCTGATCAGATATCCACTGCTCCAGATCATCCGCCGCAGCGTTCAATGATGCCTCGGTTTCCTTTAAGCGCTTTTCCGCAGCAGCCTTGCTTTTTGCGAGTGACTTAGCATCTGGAGCTTTCTTCTCCTCAGATGCCATTGCTCGCGCTATGGATTTACCATCCTTGGCGTTATCTGCACTGGGCTTGGGTGTAGATTGAGTATTACGGCGGCGTCCCAGCCAATCGACAACCCAATCTGGCATTTCATCTGGCTGGAATGCATCTCCATCTTCAACGTGCATCCACATCAATGCCAAAACGTGTTTGCAAGGAAACTTGCGTGATGGACACGTACACTTGTAGCCATGATTTGAATTGTCAAAAACTGTTCGATATGGATTCGCACCAGAACCTTGGCACTCCCCCCAAACGTACGGATCTGCGGTAGAATATGCCTTCAACGGCCATTTTTTAGGCTGAGCCAGCTTATTTGCAGCTTTAAGAGAAGCTTGATCAGGAGCTAATGCAGTAATCGCGTCTAACGAAAGTGACATTTCAATTAATACAACTTAAAAATTTTAAACCCTAAAACACAACCTTAACCTTGTAATCGAAAATCATTCGTTAAACAAACGGATTAAAACTCGAAACTAGTTCTACTTATGCCTTACAACCAATACATATCCGCATATCGGGGGTTCAAGTCCCTCTCTCGCTACCATCTCTCTTCAAACGAAGATCGAGACGACAAGGCATCGCAAGGTGTCTTTTTTGTTTTAGGTTTCCTAAAAATTGTAGATCACTTGTGCTAGGCCGGCTTCTCAACTTTGGCAGCAAGTCCCCAAGCTTCAGAAGCTCACTAGTACGCACCGAGGCAACCAAACAGAAAAGCAATAGTAGGCTGTCTTTTGTTCACTCAACTTATACAACTCAATTTTACAGAGATTGGATCAGAGGTGCACATTTTGTGCACCTCTTTGATATTGATAAATCCCTTAGACTTCTCGAGTTCGCGGAATCTATTCCATTTAATGTGGTTTTGCTGTGCCTTGCACCAGTAGCTGTTAGGGTGATAGGAAACAATCAAACCGCCCCTGATCCCAACTTCAACATACTGGCGCCCAGAATACCCGCCAACCGCATTTTTTGCGTTCAAGCGACCGCAGTAACCGGTGCTCCTATTTGGAAAACGCAGCAAGTTGGAAAGTTCAGCATCCCTGATGCTGTAAGGATCGTAGAAATGCTCTTTTACCGCCTCAATCAGAAGCTTCTTATGTGCAACTGTGGGCTTTTTATCTGTCTGGACTTGTTGAACCGTCACAGTCTGACAACCTGCAATCAACAAACACAAACCAACCACAAACGAACGTGTATACTTCATTCCATAACCAAAATTTGAACTGATAAAACTCCACTATCTAGAGTTGTATAAATCAGACATGTCAATTCAAATTGTATCGGTTATGCGGGAAAATGTCTCTTTACGGCTCATTGCATGTTCTCAACGCTCTCAGCTCACGACCAAACCCAAACACTACTCCTTTTGAGTATGCTTCTTTCCCATCTTTTTCAGCTGCTCCGCGTATTTTTCACAGGGATCAATCGTTTCCACTCTGCCCGTGAACCAGACGTAGTCGAACCGATTAACATCGGCGAGGCTGTAATCACTTAATTGGAAATTATCGGAATTAACCTCGACAGCAGCAAGGCTTAAGCGACTGTCATTACTATCAAGCCACCATGGCACACCACGATCTTTGCGTGTGTGGCCCGTACCGGCAATCAAGACAGACCCTTGCTCGGTTTTCATAGCCGAGCGCATAGGCAGTCCCATGGAAGCATCTTTTAGGCGTTGCATCTCGACCAACGGTTCCAGGCTCTTACGTGGTACAACACCACAATGGGATCGCTCTAACTCATCCAGCAAACTCTCATGCTGTTCCTTGCTGAATTTCTGGCTCCACATCAGGTCTTTGGAAACATCTTCAGGCGGCACGCCACCCTTTCCGACTTTAATAAGAAGCTCACGTTCCGGAGCGCCAGGGGCTATGGTCATGCCATAGAATGCAGCTTCTTTAAAAATCGGCTCGTACATGCTCCACGCAGGCCAGCCACGCTTCTCCCATTCAAGCTTATCAGAGAGCCCGGAAACATCCTCAGGCTTCAAATCCGTCAACCACTGTTGATACTTTGGCTCGACCATCTCCATAACAATCAGCGGCTTCCTGCCAGCAACTCC
The DNA here is from genome assembly GCF_001310815.1 of Pseudovibrio denitrificans JCM 12308. Classification (GTDB taxonomy): domain Bacteria; phylum Pseudomonadota; class Alphaproteobacteria; order Rhizobiales; family Stappiaceae; genus Pseudovibrio; species Pseudovibrio denitrificans. Next base: position 135,785 of record NZ_BAZK01000013.1, on the reverse strand, counting down.
CATTTGATGCACTGCTTCGGCCTGAATCTCGTGATGACGCGGATTATCATGCTTCTCGCCAACCAACAGATGATCCTGGGTAACTGCAAGTCTCCAAAAAGCATCCTGAGAAATCTGCTTGCCCGTTTTCAAATCCCAAACCGTATCCACCAACGGATGATCAGTCAGAATAAGCTCAGTTTTGGGCTTTTCGGATAGCTCATTCTGAGCACGACCGTCTTGCCCGGAAGCAGCTTCACTTGAGACGACCAGCGCACTGTAAGCTACAGCAAAGGAGAGCACATTAATGGCTTTGTTCAGCATGTTCTGTTCCTGAGGCGGGACTTTACCCACGGTTCTTATGCTCGGATTAAAAGCGTCATCAAACATCGTAATCCAAACAGAATAGACAATTACTTACTCATCATTCATGGATGAGTTTAATTTGCACATTATGCAAAAGCTGATTTGTCTTTCAAAACAAACTCCACGAGCAACCTCATAGGTCTGCCACTAAAAGCAAATGCAAGCAAACAGCTTCCACCGTTTGCTTGCATTGATCTACTTAAATCCGGCAGCCTCAAACCTCTCTAATTTGAGCAAGAAGAAGCCCTCTCTTATCACTCTCCCGCAGCAGTTACCTCCGGTGCTTCGGTATTCACCGCCTTGGGCGATGCAATCCTCAATACACCCGCTTTCAACCGGCTGAAGTCCTCGAGGATCATCATGAAGGTCGGGATCAGGAAGAGCGTGATCAGGGTTGCGAAGAGGATGCCGAAGCCAAGAGAAACGGCTGCTGGAATGAGGAACTGAGCCTGTTCCGCAGTCTCAAAGATCATCGGAGCCAGTCCGGCAAAGGTTGTTGTCGAAGTCAGGATCACAGCCCGCATACGCTGGGTTCCTGCAGCCACCAGAGCTTGACGGATCGGCATGCCCTTCGCTCGGTTGTCATTAAAGGCAGAGACAAGCAGCAGACTGTCATTCACCACAATACCGCTCAGGGCAAGAATACCGTTGATGCTGAGGATCGAGACCGGAATTCCAACAATCCAATGCCCCATGATCGCACCGGTAATGCCGAATGGAATGGCGATCATAACCACGATCGGCTGCGTGTAGGACTTCAACGGCACCGCAAGCAGAACGTAGATTGCGATGATCGTGATACCGAAGGCCGTAATCAAACCACCAATCGCTTCCCGCTGTTGCTCAACCTCGCCACCAAAGTCGACGGCAACACCCGGAAACTTCGCCTGCAGCTGAGGCAAAAGCTCTTCGTTGAAGTAGGTGACCAGCGTATCTGCCGAGATTTCGTCTTTGTTGATCTGGGCATCCAACGTCGCAACACGCTTGCGGGAGCTGCGATAGATCTCGTCAACGGTCAGATCAGAATGCAGATTGGCAACGGAAGACAAGAGGATCGGATCACCAGCAGGCGTGCGAACGTAAAGCGTTTGCAAAGCCGCAGCTGAGCTCCGCTGAGCCTCCGGGTAACGCACCCGCACCTTCACTTCTTGCTGATTACGCTGAAACTCCTGAATCTCCGCACCGCCAATAGCCTGAAACACCTGCTCGGAAATCGCGGAGGTCGTGAGACCAACAGAACGGCCATAATCCGTCAGCTCAATGTTCAGGCGGCCGCGCACAGCCCGGAAGTCATTGGTTACAGACAAAACACCTGCCTGCGTCGCCAGCATGTCTTCCACGTATTGGCTCGCCGCGATCAGCTGATCTACATCATCAAGCAGCAGTTCAACGCGAAAGTCCGCAAAGTCAAAGTCATCAGCTGCAAACTTGATGGTTTGAGCCCCTTCAACCGGCCCAACCAGCTTACGCCAACGTTCAGCAATCTCGTTGGAGGTGATGTTGCGCTCCAGCGGCGGCGTTGCAATTGCAAGAACCGTCACATTGCCATCATCACTGGCTTGCATCTCGATGCCAGTGATTGGAGAGACATCAGTGTCACTCTCTGCATCAAGCTGCGCCTTCAGCTTATGCGCGGCAGCTTCAATACGGTTCGCCTCAGCAAACAAGCGGCCATACCCAAGATCAGGCTCACCTTTGTAGGTCGCAGTCACAATCTGACGAGGAATTTCCGGGAAGAACACCACGCGCACGATACCAGACGGCACCATGTAAACCACTGCTACAAAAAGCACCACAAAGCCCAGAGCAGACAAGTACCGCATTCTCAGGCTGAGCTTCACCATTGGGCGATAAACACTCTGCTTAAACCGCTCCAACCCAGCACTTACGCCATTCTGGATCACCTTCCACCCGCGGGAAAGCGGATTGTTTGGCTTTGCATTGTGTTTGAGGTGCGCCAGATGCGCAGGCAGGATGAACTTGGACTCGATGATCGAAAAGACGAGGCAGAAGACCACCACCCAGGCAAACACAGAGAAGATCTCAGCCAAACGTCCCGTCACCAATGTGATGGGGTAGAATGCAGCAATCGTTGTTAGGACACCGAAGATCGCAGGTGTCGCAACAAGCTTCACCCCTTTGATGACATTATCAATGCCATCCCCTTCCTTCTCAGTGACACTGTGCGCACTCTCCGCCACAACAATCGCATCATCAACGACAATGCCAAGCGCAATAATAAAGCCAAAGGTCGTCAGCTCGTTAAGCGTCATGCCCCAGAAGCCATCCCCCATCAGCGCAAGCGCGCCGGCAAAGGCAATCGGCAACCCCATGGCCACCCAGAAGGCAGTACGCAGGTTGAGGAAAAGCGCAAGGGTAACAAGCACAAGCCCCATACCCATGAGGCCATTTTCAGCATCAGGGAAAGACGGTCAGAGATATTCTCACTCTCATCCTCCCAGAAATCGAACTGAATGTTGGTTGGCAAACTGCCTTCTGCCTGCACCTCGTTGATAATCTCACGCGCACGCACGGCTGCCGGAATAAGGCTGGCTTTACCGATCAGCTGAACACTCAGTTTTCTGGCAGGCTGTCCCTGATAGAGATAGATGGAGCGGTCATCTGTATAGGCATCTGTAGTCTTGGCGACATCCTGCAATCTGACCACGGTACCATCCGTTAGCGTGATCACAGGAATGCTCTCAAAGTCCTGTAGGAAGTAGCCCTGTTTGTCAGCCTTGATCAGAATGCGGCCATTCTCATTCTTCAGGCTGCCCTGCTGCGAGATGAGTGAGAAGTTACCAACCTGACGGACAAGTTCAGAGAAGCTGAGCTGATATCGCTGCAACGCATCTTCTTGCACTTCAATGGAAATTTCCTGAGTGCGCTCACCACTAATGGTGACAGACGGGATCAGTTGATCTTCCAGCAGCCGGTCTTTAATCCGCCGCGCAACCGTGTCCAGAACATCTGGATCAGCATCACCAAAAATCTCAACCTGAATGGCATCTTCAATCTCTTCAGCCCGAACAACAACCGGCTTCTCGGCTGCTGATGGCAGGGAAACGGCATCCACCTTCGTCTTCACATCAGAAAGTAGCTTATCAAGATCTGTACCTGAGGACTTTTCGATGATGATCGTGGAATTGCTTGCCGTAGACGTGCTGGTGACTTTCTTGATGCCCTCAGTACCAGTCAGAGCACGCTCAATCTTTTCCGTCACACCACGCTCAGTTTCCTGCGCAGCACCGGATTTATACTCAACGGAGATCGTAACCTGATTGGCCTCAAACCCCGGAAATCCCTCGGTTCGGATGTTCATTGCGGTGTAGACACCAGCAACAATGATGCAGACCATCAGTAAGTTTGCAGCCACCGGATTGTGCGCGAACCAGGCAATCCAGCCTTTATGAGTGTTCTGTTGCATGTCTTACTCCGCAGGCTGGGTAGTAACAATCTGCTGCGGCAGATATCGGCTGATTGGGTTCACCACGATCTCCCATGCTCCATGAGCAGGGAAAGCATTCACGTCCAACGCCACATCATCACCACGAGTAAACAGGGCCGACACTGCATGGCGTTCCAGCTTGCTGTCACGGGAAACTGTCCAGACATACCCTTGAGAGGTGATGGCAGAGGCTGGAACCATCACAACATCTGGAATCTTCCGACCAGTGAGCACAACGCTAACAAAAGTGCCCGGGCGCATCACAGTGCCCTGCTCATTGCGTGGCTCCACCTGCAACCGCAAAGACTGCTGACGCGTTTGCGCATTGGCGATTGGGCCAACAGACGTAATTCTGGCAGGCCACGGTACACCAGCCCCATTGAGCACCTGCACAGAGATATCGTTCACATCCAAAGAGCTACCGTTTTCGGTCAGCAACAACTGCCATTGCACCGGCGTCAGAGACACCTCAACCTCAAGCGCATCCGTCGAGTAGATCTCAGCAACTTCCGTTCCTGCTGTGATGTAGCTGGAAGGCGCAACACTGCGTGAGATAACAACAGCATCAAACGGAGCAACAATTCGGGTGTTATGCAGGTTCCGCTGAGCTTCGACCAAGTTGGCTTCAGCAGCCTTCAGTTTCAGCTGTTCCAGCTTCAAAAATGGCTGACGTAAAACAAGAGGCGAAGCTTCCCGGCCCTTGATGTTGGCCCGCTGCCAATCCAGTTCCGCCTGCTTCCCACGCTGTTCCTCCTGTAAAAGAGAAAGCTCAGAACTGGCAACACTCTCTTCCGCAGTTGCAAGCGCTGCGCGATAGCTGCTGTCCTCAATCTCAGCTAGCACATCCCCCTTCTTGAGCGCCAAGCCCGGCTCAAGCTGCTTTGAGAGCCGCAATACCCTTCCGGTCACTTCGCTGGTCAGCTTCTGCTGGTAATGAGCACTCACAGCCCCGAAAACCGTAAACTGAACCGCTTCAGGCTGCGCCTCTCGTTGCACGACGGATACAAGCGGTCGCGGCAATGTTGGAGCACTGGCATCTTGTGCTGCGACTGTGTGAGGGTTGGCGAGCTCTGCCAGAACAGCAAAAACTGAGAGGCTGGCAACCAGAGTAACTTTCGCAAAGGCTGCTCTACGAGCCAATTTGGGTCGAAGGGTGGTACGCATATTGGGAACTGCTTGTTTTATTGAGAGTGTAAAGATGGCGCTCGTTTAGAGCCCGATGCCGAAAGCAACAGCCAGATCAACACGGTTCTGCATTCTGCTGCTGCGGATGTTCACCACGGCCTGGCGGGCAGCAAACGCATCCCGTTCCGCAGAGAGCAAGGTCACGATGTCTGTCAGGCCATCACGATACCGCCGCTCGTACTGCTCATAGTTGCTTTGAGAGTGGTTTAGGGCACGGGTCAGGATCTGCTCACGTTTGCGCAAGATGGTTTCGTTCTGAAGCCCGTTCTCAACTTCCATCACCGCTGTCAGCAAAGTCTGTCGATAGGATAGCCAGAGGCGGGCAGCATCAAGATCAGCCTGCTTTGCCGTCAATCGGCGATTGCCACCATCCAGAATGGGCGCAGACAAAGAGCCAAGGAGACGCCATGCCGGTCCACCGTTCAACAGATCTGCAAGGCTTGCGGATTGATCGCTTGCAGTGAAGTTGACTGAAAAGGTTGGCAGCAGATCTTTGTAGCTGGCTTTATGCTGCAGGTCCGCAGCTGCGGCCCGCTCATAAGCAGCTAAAAGATCTGGCCGCCGCCCGAGAGTAGTGGCAGGCATGGCGCCCTTAGGCAGCTTGACGTTGGGGAGCAAGCTACCAGTCTTAAAATGAGTATTTGGCATCTGGCTGGCAGCAACCTGCATTTGCCGCTTCAGTTGATCGATCTGAACAGTCCGGTCAGCCAGATCAGATTGCGCATTGGCCGTCGCAGAACGTGCTGCTTCCAGATCACTCAGCTCACCAATACCGCGAGTGAACTGATCAGAGATAATCTGCTCTGTGTTGCGCAGACTGGAAATGCGGGATCGGTCCAGATTGGCTAGTTTCTCCAGAGCCGTGAGCTGAACCCAGTTCCGCATAGCCTGCGCAGCGAGAGAAGCTCGTGCAGCCAGAAGGTCATGAGCACTTGCCCTCAATGTTCGGTCAGAAGCATATGCTCGGTCAGAGAGCTTCCCCCACAGGTCCGCCTCCCACTGAACTGTGAGATCTCCACCGACAGAGTTCTGATAGGACGAGCCTTGGGCAGATTTCACACGCTGGCGATCTGCTTGACTGTTGAATGTCAGTGTCGGCCAGAGCGTGCCAGAAGCTTTATCGCGCTCCAGCTCAGCCTTCTGCAAATCGAGCACAGATTGGCGAAGCGAGATGTTGTTAGCCAGCACCGCATCAACATGCTTGTTCAGTTTCTTATCACTGCTCAAAGCAAGCAGAGACGAAAGAGCCTGCCCGTGAGAAGAACCTTTCTGGCTCCACTCGGTTGGCGTCTGGCCAACTGCCATCTCTTCCGTAAATGTGGTCCGTTCAGGACTGAGACTGGTGGTGCAGCTTGCCAGCAAAACGCCCGATGCAGCAAGAATGAGTTTGTGCGATAAAGACCGCATGTCCTATCCCCTATAAATTCTTAGGGGAGAAATGACACATTAGCGATTATCGCTAGGTAACGACGTAAATAGCTACAAAATAAAGAAAATTGAAGTTTCGTTTACCGAACGGACACCAATTAGAAAACCAAGCGCGTGGTCACACGCTCGCCCACTTGCTCCATCTGGAACTCCCAGTTCAACCGGCGTGCTATCCGTTTGATGAGCGAAAGCCCGACACCATAGCTCTCTTCAAACACAATCTCACTTTCCTGTTCTGAAAGCTCTGCTGATTGATTGCGGATGAGAATATCTCGGGCACTGATTGAGATCTCAATCGGCCCTTGCTGCGTGTGCTGAAACGCATTGCGCACCATGTTCGCCGCAACAATGCACAGCGGCACACGTGGAGCATCCACTACGGTCTCAGGAAGATCCACGTGAAGTTCAACGTCCTTACCACAAAGCAGGTACCTGTGATCCTCAATCACCTCTTCAAGCAACTCCGCGAGATCAACCTTCTCCAAATCAGGATTAGGTTCCTGCTCGCGCCCAAGCCAGAGTAGCGTAGCAACAATCGTCTGCATTGAATGGCTGGCCCGCTTGATCCGTTCCGTAACCTTCCGTTGCTTATCATCCGTTGCAATCTTCTCCATAACACTGGCATTGCCTGAGATGATGGTGATGGGTGTTCGCAGTTCATGGCTGGCATGTCGCAAAAACGAATGTTCCCGCTCAACAAACCGGCCTAATCGCCGAGCAGCATTGCTCAGATGATCACCAATCTTGTTCAGCTCATCATAATGGAAATCAGGACGCTGCTCGACCGCACTCGTCTCATTCAACGTATCCGCCCATTGCTGCAAAGCCGCGATACGCCTGTTAATCCGCCGATTGATGAACTGCGACAGCAAAAACACCAGAACCAGGATGATCGCCCCACCGACATACATGGTCCGCTCAAGCAGGTTGAAGTTTATTCGCCCTTGGTTTTCCAGCTCTTTGTTCAGTTTCAGCATACGGAGAACGTAAAGTGTCCTCCCATCCGCAATCCGATCAGCCAGAAAAAAGACGACCGCCTCTGGGCGATCCCCAACACCTCCAATAGGTTCGACTTCAGGATCTCCAAGTACAATCTTATCTTTCGGAAAAGCCTCTTTTACCTTTGGAGGCAGCTCATCATAATTGAAAGTTGAAAAGATCCTGCTCTCATCTGGAGGTTCACGTTCAGGCTGATTTTGCAGTGCTCGTTCATAGGCATGTATAAAGCCTTTCAACTCAAGCTTGTTCGACAGCTCCAGACCCGCGATCATGTAAGAAAACAGACCGACGCTGTAAACCAGCACGAGCATACCGACGAAAGCGAGCAGCCAGTATCGCAGCTCTCGTTTAAGCGTCTTGGCTTTCTTCTTTTTGCGCCAGAAAAACAACATCACCAATCAACCTCAGGTCCGCAGAGCAAAACCGTGCCCGGCAACAGTATGCAGCAACTGCGTTTCATAAGGACGCTGCAACTGGCGACGCAGCTTATAAAGGTGCACTTTAAGGCTGTCACTGGCAGGCACCTGATCTCCCCACACAGCCCGCTCCAACTCCTGCTTACTCAACACATTCGGTGTGCTGCGCACCAGCTGTTCCAGCAGGATCCAACCAGTCGGTGAAAGCTTCAGCTTCCGCCCCGCCCTGCTCGCCTGCCGCGCACTCAGGTTCACTTCCAGATCACCAATGGTTACGCTTGTCGAATGTCCTTTGCTCCGACGTACCAATGCTCGGATACGAACAGCCAATTCAGGAAACGCAAAAGGCTTGATCAGATAATCATCGGCACCAGCTTCAAACCCGGCCACTCGATCACTCACAGCATCGCGAGCAGTCAGCATCAAAATCGGGCACGTCACATTCTGCGCCCGCAACTGCTCACAAACCGTCAGCCCATCCACTTTGGGAAGGGTGAGGTCCAGCAAGATCAGATCGTATTGATTTTTCAGCGCACTATCGAGCCCCACTTGCCCGTTAAAGGCGTAGTCACACTCGATATTTTCAAACGAAAGGTAGTCACCAACCGTCGCAGCCAGATCCATGTCGTCTTCAATGAGAAGAACAAGCAGCGCATTCATTTCCATCGGCATCACTCAGCCCTGCCTGTATTCCATCACAAAACCTGGAAGAGCTTTCGATCGTAGCCGATCAAACTTAAGAGGCGGTTGAACAACGAGAAAAGCAGAAACATCCGAATACACCTATGAAGGATACATCACCCGAACATTCCATAACCTCAGTAACAAGCCGGTTATCGCGTAACTATATGATTTAAATAGCCTATATCACTCAAAACAATCAGCACATACAAAAACGGCGACCTAACAACAAGGCCGCCGCTCTCAAACATGTCTCTATCCCTGTCTCAGGACAAGTTAACTCAGCTCCCTACCTTCGCCAGCACATCTGCTTTCAGGAACCGTTCGATGAACAGCATAAAGCCGACGGATGGCACAAGCAGGATGAGGGAGGAGATGGAGGCGATTTGGTAGTTGCCTTCCATACTGGAGGTGAACAAAAGCATAGGCAGCGTCACCACATCCGGAGCACCAACAAAGTAGGTTCCGGTAAACTCATCCATGGAGATCAGAAACACAAAGATCGCACTGGCCATAATGCCCGGCAGTGCGAGTGGCAAGGTCACGTCAATAAAGGTCCGCCAGCGCCCTGCCCCCATATTCCGCGCTGCCGCCTCCAGCTCTCCATCAACCGCAGCAAAAGCCGCCGTTGCGATCCAAACAGCAAACACAAGCCCCTGACTGGCATGAACAAGCACAACGCCCATAACAGTGCCAGTCAGATCCAGACCATAGAAAATCCGTGCAACGTTCATGTGCACCGCCACAGCTGGGAAAGCCTGAGGAAGAAGGAACAACAGCATGATGAGATAGCGGAACGGCATCTTGCCCCGCGCCAGCGCATAGCCTGCCGGAATAGCAATTGCCAGACTGACAACCACGGTCAGCAGAGCGATCCAGATGCTGGAAAACAGCGCTTCCGTCGCATTACCCTCCGGACGGAAAACACGCTCCCAGAAAGAGAAACCGTACTCCAGTGGCAGCTTGTAGGGGAAGTACCAGACCTCAGCCACAGCCCATAACAGCATGTTGGTGATTGGACCAAAGATCGCAAATGCCAGCAGGCTCATGGTGAGCACGCGTGTGGTCATCCGCACCCAATTGGAAGAAAGAGTTGCCTGAACCATCTTATGCCCCTTTATCTTTGAGGCTCTGACGCAGATAGAACCACGCAACCACCCCGGTAAACAGATAGGACATGATGCCCAATGCGTTAGCGACGCCGTAATCACCGTAAGAATTGATCCGCCACGCCATATCAACGGTCAGCATGGTTGGCGATTGCGCGTTGATCATCAATGGCACAGAAAGCACCGACAGCATCACCACATAGGAAAGGATCAGGCCAACCATCAACGTGGTTGCGATCTGTGGAACCACCAGCTCAATCAGAATACGCAGGCGAGACGCCCCAAAGATCCGGCCCGCATCAATGGTGGTGCGATCGATAGAAGCCATCGCACCGGCAACGAGCAGGGCCACAAACGGTGTCTGCTTCCATACGAAGGTGATCACGATCCCGCGCCAGTCCAGATAACTCTGCGCGGCCAGCGGTTCGATGATGCCGGAGCTGGTCAGGATATTGTTCATCATCCCGTTCTTCGCCAAAAACGTACGCATTAACTGCGCACTCACAATAAACGGAATGAACAGCGGCCAGCGGTACAGCCATTTCAGGATAGCAACAGCAGTCTTGTTTTCACCCAGTGTCAGATAACCCGCGATCGCAACGGCCAGAATGCCGATGATCACCGTCGACAGACTGACGATCACAATCGTGAACAGGATATCTTTGGAATAGAACTCAACGGCCTTGGTAAAATTGGCGATATGCCAGCTGCCTTCGCCATTGTCTGTGAAAGCTGAAACCACAGAATAACCAAAGGGATAAACAAACAAAAAGCCGATCATCAACAATGCAGGCGCAACCAGCAAGATTGCTCCCATCCGACCTGGCCCAACTGACATACTTTGTCCGCTCATGGACACCACCTCTTCCCAAAACCAAACAAGCCGGGAGAGACGAGTGCCCCTCCCGGTTTCTTTCAAAAGTGCTTAGTTAGCAACCTGCTTCTCGTAACCTTCTTTGATGTCGTCAAAGTAAGGACCGATTGGGAACGGCTGACCTTTCTGAGCCAGTTCCAGAGGGGTCACATCAGTAAACAGCTTGGTCCAGACCTTCTCATCCAGAGATGCTTTCACATGGTCTGCATCAATGCCTGGGTACCAGTTAAAGCGGTTCACAATGCCTTCCGCCTGCACAGCCGGACTGGTTGCCAGTTCGATGAACTTTTCAGCCAGCTCTTTGTTCGCAGCCTTCGCAGGGGTTGCGTAATAGTAAGGCTGACCTGGCATGCCAGGAGCAATTAGCTTCAGTTTCAGGTTTGGTGGAATACGGCCATCACCCTGCCAGGAGTAGAACATATCGACCCAAACCGGACCCATTACGATCTCGCCACGGTTGAGCATATCCAGCGTACCAGCATTGCCCGGTGTAAAGGTCACGTTCTCATTGAAGGCTTTCAGATCAGCATAAGCCTGCGCCCATGTCTCTTTCTTAGCCGCATCATACGGACCGCTCTGCAGGGTCTTGGTGTCACCCGCGTAGGTGTACATCCAGCCAGTCACAAACGCGACGCCGGACATACCGTTCTTGATGCCGTTGTAGCCGAACTGTTTTGGATACTTCTTCACCCACTCACGCAGCTCATCATAGGACTCAGGTGGGTTAGGAACCAATGCTGGGTTATAGGCAATCGCGGTCTGACTATGGAACATAGGCATCACGTAGCCGCCAACGTAAATGCCAAGTGCGTTCTCGGCAGTCTCACGGGTCACCATTTTGCCGGTTTCGATGTTACCGCGGAAGTCAGCCAGCAGGCCCATTTCCTTCATCTCACCAGTCTTCTTCTGGGCCGCAACGATCACGTCGATGTCCCACTGCTCTTTGCCAGCAGCAGACTGAGCTTCAAGCTTCTCAAGGATTTTCTGGGAACCGGCATCTCCCGGGCCGGTGCCTGTGACGCGAACTTTCACGCCTGGATATTTTTCTTCAAAAAGAGGACCCAGATAATCGGTCACGTACTCGACCATATTCTGGGAACCGCCGGTAATCACGTTCAACTGAGTTTCAGCTGACGCAGGCAAAGATACAGCAATCACAGCACCTGAGATTGCGCCTGTTAGAACTGACTTAAGTGTCATCACTCAAATTCCTGGGTTAAGATCGTTGAGATAAAAAGTTCTGTTCACGTTAAAGGTGTCAGGCCGCCTCGGAATAAAGGTGAAGCCCACCAGCTGGCACGCAGATCGTCACTGCATCGCCAACTGCATACCGACAAGGATCGTCGATCATGTAGAGCTGCCCGGCGCTTTCTATTTCGTAACGAAATACCCCCCCCGGATAGCTGAGTTGTGTCACCCTACCGGCCAGAGCCAAATGCCCTTCAGGTACGGTTCCATCGGCAAGCAGATGCGCTGCACTGGAGCGGAAACGCCCCCGAACAGATCCGGCAGCTGTCGCCTGCCAGTTCACACCTCCATCACCAATCTCGTTTGAAACGCTTAAGCTGGCAGCCTTGACGGCCTCCTGCTCTGATATGCTCAAAGTTCCATTCGCACGCTCAACGTTGAGGGCAATTTCGTTTTCAGCGCCCATAAAGGTCGCCACAAAATTGGACTTTGGCTGCTCATAAACTTCCAGAGGCGTTCCCACTTGCGCAATATGCCCCGCATTCAAAATGACAATGCGGTCTGCCATCACCATGGCCTCTTCCCGGTCATGGGTCACATGCACGGCTGTCAAACCCATACGCTGTTGCAAAGAGCGGATCTCATGACGCATCGACAAACGAATGCGCGCATCAAGGTTGGAGAGCGGCTCATCCAACAACAGGATTGGGGAATCGACAGCAAGCGCACGCCCAAGCGCTACACGCTGACGCTGACCACCAGACAGGTTTGGTACTTTGCGATCACCAAAATCAGCAAGGCCAAGCAGAACAAGAAGTTCATCAACCTTGCAATTGATTTGCTCCTTGGACATGCCACGAAGCTTCAGGCCATACCCCACATTCTGGCGAACCGTCATGTGTGGCCAAAGCGCATAACTTTGGAACACCATAGCCATGTTTCGCTGCTCTGGCGGCAATTGCGCAACATCGCTTCCGTTGACGCGGATCTGCCCGGACATGGGCTTGATGAAACCGGAGAGACTTTTCAGAAGAGTTGTCTTTCCGCAGCCGGATGAACCCAACAACGCAACAAACTCGGATGAGTTGATTTCAAGATCGATGTCATGAAGAACACGGTTCTTGTCGTAACCAACACACAGCTTTTCGATTTCGATTCCTACGCCAACCATTCCGGAAACTTGCCCCCCTTTAAGCAACCAAAGCATTATGCTATGAGTTTTGGCAATCGATTGCAATAGAGGTCTTGTAAGGGACTTCTTTGAAGGTAAAATGACAATCATCCTAGATAGTAAGAAGCTATGAAAAGACTGACAGGTAAAGATGTTGCACGTGCTGCTGGCGTTTCTGCCTCTGCTGTTTCCCGCGCGTTCACAGCAGAGAATCGCCTCAACAAAGCGACTCGTGATCACATCCTCAAAGTCGCAGCTGAGATGGGCTATCGACCAAATGCACTTGCACGCTCCCTCATCAAACAGGAGTCAGATCTCGTCGCCGTCGTGTTCGGAAACACCGATGGCATGTACGATAAAGACTTCTTCAATCGCCTTTCTACTGAACTGCAAAAGCGCGGAAAATGGGCGCTGCAAATCCGCTCAGAAGAAGAAGAAAACATCGCAGAAACACTGGGCAAGGCACTCATGTATCCGGTTGCAGCCGCAATCGTCCGGGCTGGCACAGTTGATCTTCAGGTGATCGAAAACAGCAAGCAGATGCACGTGCCGCTGATCTACACCGGACTTGGCCCTACCGTGAAAGGGGCAGACTGCGTCTGGCTCAATTACAAACGCGGCGGCCAGCTCGGCACCGAACATTTGATCAAACGTGGGTGCAAGAAAATCGCCTACATCGGTGGCATCGAAGGCATCACTGCAGACACTGGTCGCCGTGAAGGATACCTTGAGGCTCTGCAAGCCGCAGGACTGCAGCCGCACAGCATTTCACAGACCAGATTCGACTTCGAAAGCGGAATGCAATCTGCACTCAAATTGCTACAAAGTGATAACCCGCCAGATGGTTTTTATTGTGTATCAGACGCAGCGGCACTTGGAGCTCTGAACGCGGCAAAATCTCTTTTGAACCTACGTGTACCGGAAGATGTGGCGGTGGTCGGTTCCGACAATATGCCCATGGCCGCCTGGCCCTGCTTCGACCTCACAGCCGCAACAAATCCTATCGACGAGATCGTCCAGAACCTCATGAGCACCCTGGAAGCCCGCCTCGCCGATCCCTCCCAAAAGGAAATGTCCGTCGTCGTAGAACCCCAACTCGTCATCCGCGGCAGCGCCTGACTGAGAGTATTCAAAACACCAATAAAACCGGCTGATGCATGTACAAAAGCATCAGCCAGAATGGGTAAGCTCAGTAGGTCAAGGGCAGTCTTCACTGCCCTCCTTGGGTTTGAGGACACAAGACAAAATATTGGCAACTCCTTCAGGAATCTCCACTTCCCGCATGTACTCATCGCGCCCATAACGTAGAAACTCACTGCGAAAGTCATAATCAGCCCACGGCTCGTTAGTCTCACGCAAGCTGACAGCCACACTCTCAGCTTGCAAAAAGTCACCGATTTCCAACAGACTATGAAAATAAGCTAGGCGCGCAGGCCAGTACTTTAGCGTTAAAGGAGCACTTTGGTGAAGCTGGGCAAGAGCAACAGCAGCCTCCTCCATCCTCTTCCCCTGAAAGTGCAACATACCAAGCCGTCCAAGCTGCTCGGGCTTCAAAAGCCCTTTAGCCCCATAGTACGTAAGTTCAGTAAGTTCTTCCTCATAAACCCCCTCAAACCGCAGTGTTGAGAGCAACTTGTCACGATCCCCTGCTTCAGGCTTAACCGCGCAATCGCCTTTAAACTCTCAACGTAGCCGAGGAAATCACCAGACAAACGGTGATAGAGTTCGATTTTTCTCAGTACCCAAAGATCATCAGGAGATTGCTGGACATAAGCCTCGTGCATCTGGTGCATCTCTTCAACAAAGCCCAGTTGCTCGGCAATCTCAGCTAGTTGAAGCAGCTCTTCAGGACTGCTGTTTGCTCGGTCAAAAGACCTCAGCAAGTCCTCACGGGCTTCGAAGTACTTCCGCTCTTTAATCTGCACGGCAACTTTCTCAGTTTGCCCCGGTACAAGCGCATACCCCACGCCTAGAAACAGCAAGTAAAGCGACAGGTATTTGAGGAACCGGATCATCGCCGCTCCTCCATTTCAATCATGTGCGCTGTCGACACCGAGTTTCTGCAGACCAGAGAGATCTCAAGTGGTTCTATGCCAGAAACAGGAAGATCGAGATGCAAATCTCCGGCCTGTGAAGCTTGGACTTTATCACTCAGCAGGACAATTCCCCCACGCTTCACTTCCAAGCGGTAGGAATGTGCAGAAAGCCCATGGAACTGAAACTCACCCATACCAAATCCAAGGCTCCGAAAGCTGATGTGGCAAGGCTCAGCCCGCCAATCATAAACCTGCCACCGCGCCTCAGAGATGCTGGAAACAGACACCGCACTAGCCGTATCTCTCTTCGTGAGCACAATCTCTGGAACACGCGCAGAAGGATCAAGCGAGACATACAGAGACGTCTGATAGTGCTTCGAACCAATAACACCAACGCTCTTTGACAGATCAACCTGCCATTGCTCCGCATCATCAAAGCGAAATGTTTGCAAGCTCCCCCGGTTGAGGACCAGCCAGCTTCGCTCACCTGTCTGATAAAGCTTCACATCAAAGAAACTGTTCGCGATCGCTGCATAGTGCGAAGCAAAGATCGGCAGATATGCTCCGTCCCGCGCTCGATCCAGATGCTTCTTCACAGCATGCAATGACGCATCATGCTCCGCTGAATAGGTGTGGTAGTAGACATTGTAAGGCCTTAACCGGATCGGGCTCTCAGTGTTATCAACTGTCTGATGTAACTGAGAAAACCCATAGAACGGTCCGGTCCAATCGTTCGTATATGTGTTCTCGTTGCTCGCAACCGCATAGATCTGCCGCTCAGCTCCCACTTGCCGTGATAATGGCGCGACATAACTGAGAGACGGCCAGTCCCGATCAAACCGCGTATCACCGCCATTCATGTTGTAAACGCCCAGCTCACGCGTATAGGCAAGCGCCTCTTCAAAGGGCTGCGTATCCCCTGACCACAAAAACAGCTTCGCCTCTTTGCCCTTCGGCGCATAACGCTCTGCCTGTCGCAGCGAACCACCAATCTCACCAATCAGTGAAAACGGTTTGCGCATGTAATAGCGAGGCATCGCCACGTTCTGAGCCAGATACTTTTTGAAGGATGATTTGCCGCTCTCTCCAAAGAACCGGCGGGACAACCAGCTCACTGGACCTTCAGCCGCCGGAGTATTGGCAACGTTTTTCTCCTGAATGAGGGCCAGTTCTTTCTCACGATCGTAGTCTCTGTAAAAGGACCAATGAAACGGATGCGAATGCGTGTGACTCGCCACTTCCACCTGAGGAAGGGCAAACAACTCCCTCACAAGACCAACACCCCGATCATCCCCACCTTCACTCTTGTCGACATCGGCAGTCACAAGACCATAAGTCACCGGAAGGTCAGGATAAGGTTCGATCAGCTTCCGCAGCATGACCTCACCCGAAAGCACCTGCTGATCCCGATACTTGGCTGCATAAGAGACGTTGTTCCAGCCATCTCCATCAATATGAGAAAAGTAAATCCGCCGCCCCATCAGCGTGGAAGTATCTGGGATTGGAAACAAGATTGGCCCGAGAGCACGCTGAAGAAACCCAATAGGATCAATCAGCCACTTATGGCGGTTAAGCACATCATCCCTGGCAATCGCAAAGCCAGATTGAACATAAGCTCCCCCTGCCCCAATAAACGCCAGCTGCGTTCGTTCTGCACCAAGCCGTTCTGGCGGGCGAACAGAAGCAACAGAAAGGCCATCTGCAGAAATCTTCGAGACCAATGAGTACCCCGGTAGGATTTTGTAAAACGGCCGTTCAAACTCCATCAGCTCTGAGTGCAGTTGGAGATCTGATGACCCACTCGTCAGCAGAACAAATCCAGTCTCAAACCGCAGACCCAAATGCTTCAGAAACGAGTTCAGAACAACCCGATCATCCCGCAGATTCTTTATCCCGGTCTCTCCAAACACCAGAAACCGTCGCCCAGCACGAGCCTGTTCCTGTGCCCATGCAAAATACCGATGAGGATCTGCCAGTGCGCCCTGAAACCACGTGACCACCGCCGTCGCATTCTCCAAGTCTCCCACCTCAGGCAACTCAGCATTTACATCCAGATAGCGGATCGAATAACCAAGATGGTTCAGAGGCATTTCTAGGAAGTTATGTATCGCCGTTGCAGATGGCTCAGCTTCTCGAAGGCTGTCGTAGATCCCGATGATCTCACGTTTCACCATGCGGCCTGCGAATTATTGATGAAACATACAAAGCCAAGCACCCCGAAACCGTACAAAATAAGGGCGCCAAGCTGCCTAGTAATTCTAGCTAAAAACAATTGCCAGATACCTTCAATATGGAAGGGATATAAAGAACAATTACTACGCACTTCACACATCTGGAAGACACCAATAAGTAAGTTAAGACTGAATACTTATTGCAAACAAATCATTCCAAATCCAACCAAGAACCTAATACCCTCACTTTCCATAGAGTTGAATATAAATAAAACAGCAAGTAAATATTTCCGACCACGAACAGAGATTAAAACTTCCGACTATACTGCATATTTTTTACAATAGGAATATTTATTCACGATGTATTCGGATCAGTATTTTTCAAGTGATATGCGACCAACAAAGAAGAAAAAGTCAGCACCGGAAAAGCGCTTTCATCTGCTGGAAGTCGCAGTGCTCTTCGCACCGTTTCCAGTTCTGGCCTCCATGCATCCCGAGTTACTAATCTGGAGCATCTCCCCCAGTCCGCTCTGGATCCCAATCATCATCGCAAGCAGCATCTTCGGAACTCGCTCCGGCATTCTCTCTGCATTAACCGCCCTCGCCCTCACGTTTTGGTACGTACCTCCGCAACCCATCGGAGGGCAGAACTTCTTTGAGTACTTCACGACCACAGGCCTGGAACCGACCCTTTGGCTCCTCACCGCAATCATCTTCGGCGAATTCAGAACCTCCCTCCTGCGCAAAAACCAGCGCCTTCAAAACCAGCTGACACAAGCGCTTGGACAGCGGGACACAATCTCAGACTACTGCACCACGCTCACCATGGAAGCAGAAAACCTGCAAAGCCGCATCGCCTCCATGGAGACAACAAGCCCCGTGAGTGTTTTCAAAAGCATCGACAGGTTGAGCACACTGAATCTGAAGAGTAATCCCAAGCAGCTGGACATTGCACTCGGCAATCTGATTGGAGCCACAAAGTTCAGCCTCTTCAGCTACACCAACGATCACTTGGATCTGGTGCACTCCAACATCGCAACATCCTCCGGAGCGGCATCTCCCAGCGCAAAGCAGGAGCAAACGTGGTTGATCAATCATCTGGAAATGACCGAAATCACCGGGAACACCCAGCAGGTCATCACGCACACCCCCAAAGGCAGTCTGGTCCTGTTGCTGAAGGCTTCCGATATGACCAACCCAAAGCCGGATCACGAGGTTTTGCAAGGCGCTATCATCTTCCACCAGCTTGAACAGCACGTATTGGAAGAAGACACCACGATCCTCTTGGAAACAATCGGTAAGTCACTGGCCCAAAGCCTTGCAATCCACAACGCGGAAAAGGCACCGGACAATCTCATCTCACTTTACTCAATAAACACACCGCCTAAGAGCAACAGGCTCGATAACACGGTGCTGTAAATGTCTGAGCCTGTCATCACGGAGAAAGCCGCCAGAGCTGCGCCTTTCAGCCTCTCTATCTTTCTGCTGCCGGTAGTCATCGCAACTGCGACACTCATTGAGGTGTGGTTCATCTGGCAGATCAGAGAGCAGCAAAGCTTAGTTCTCCCTGCAATCGGATTTCACTGCCTCGCTGCAGTGCTTTGCAAACTGATACTGAGAAACGTCCGCAGTCCAGCGTTCGCACTGTTCGATTTCAGCATCTTTCTGTTTGCCTTACTCGGGCCATTAGGAGCTTAATCGCCTCTGTTCTCATGCAGTTTGAAAAGCGCAAACCTAACGCTCACGTAGCTGATTGGCATAAAACGCTCGCGCTTGATGAACCACCCGCCTCTCAGCTGGAAGATATCTTTAGCAAAATCATGAGCAATCGCTCACTGGATATGACCAATGGTTACCTCAAGCCCTTCCAGAAGATCTTCTCCTCTGACAATATGCAGGAAATCAAACGCGCCCTCTCCATCATCACACTCAAATACAAACCGGAGCTACTGGAGTTTCTTCAGGCTGCTCTCAAGAATGACAAGCCAGAGATCCGCGTACAGGCAGCGGCTGTCTACACCAAACTCAAACAACGCTTTCAGGATGACATCTCCAACTCAGTCATCTTTCCTGAAAATGCCACTACAGAGCACCGACGAGAAGCCATCTCTCGGTTAAAGGCAGCAGGTCTTTCACAGCTCATCGATAAATCCCAGCGAGATCAAGTCACTGCAACTTTGCGCAAGCTGCTGAAAACTGATGTCCGCCCAGAAGCAGAAAAAGCTTTGACCGTCTTACGAGCCGACCGTCTCATTCAAAAGGGTGCACTGAAAGAAGCCCAGCTCTGCCTCAAGCCACTGGTGCGTATCAAAGAACCTGAAGCCACAGCGCTGAACCAGAGAATTTCTGACAAGCTCAACAAAAGAGCCGTTTTACCCGCACGAGAGCACGCTCTGATCAACTGAAATGGTGAGTAACATGCGTTCCAATCCCACAGCAGACATCTGCATAATCGTTGAGGGCTGCTATCCTTATGTGGCTGGCGGCGTATCCTCCTGGATCAACTGGCTTATCTCCGGCCTGCCTGATCTGACCTTTTCAGTGGTTGCCGTGCTTTCCAGCTCTCAAAACGGTACTCCCAAGTACAAGCTCCCCTCCAACGTCATCGAATATCAGGAGCTAGCCCTCTTCGATATTCACGATCCCCAACCTGCTCCTGATTATGGCTCAGCTAGCATCAACGAAATCTCACGCGAACTCCGGGCCTTCCTTAAGAATGGCAGCAAAGCAAGGCTTTACGATCTGGACCGTCTGGTGAACTCTACCACTCGTCCTTGGACAATAAATCAGCTGACGAACTCTGATCTCACGTGGAATGTCATTTGCCAGATGTACGAGGAAATCCTGCCGGAGACATCGTTCCATCATTTCTTTTGGGCCTGGTACACACTGTTTGGCGGGTTGTTCGCTGTACTCAAAGCTCCAATTCCCAAAGCCAAGGCCTACCACACAATCTCAACCGGCTATGCTGGCCTGTTCGCAGCAAGAGCAGCCGTAAGCACCGGTGCACCAGCAATCATCACAGAGCATGGCATCTACACCAACGAGCGCCGGATCGAGATCCTTCTTGCCGACTGGATTGAAGACAGCATCAACAAAGGCTTCTCGCTGGATGATCCCAGGCTGGACCTTCGTGATTTATGGATTACGGCCTTCGAATCCTTTGCTCGGTGTTGCTACAACTGCTGTTCAGACATCACGACCCTCTACAAAGACAACCAGCTGATGCAGCTCTCTCAAGCGCATGCCAGAGCAAGATGCAAGTCATCCCAAACGGGATAGATCTCAACAAGTTCAGCGCAGTACCGGCGAGGCAGGACAATCACAGACCTACGGTTGCTCTCATCGGGCGGGTTGTTGCAATCAAAGATGTGAAGAGCTTCATCCACGCAGTTGCTTTGCTTCAGGAAGAGCTTCCAAGTGTGGAAGCGCTCATTCTTGGCCCAACCGATGAAGAACCAGCGTACTTTGAGGAATGCAAAACACTCGTCTCTCAGCTGCAACTTGAAGAGACAATCACCTTCACAGGGCCGGTCAACATCGCTGAGTATTTACCCTCCATCGATCTTGTCGCTTTAACCAGCCTCAGCGAAGCCCAACCGCTTGTCCTTCTGGAGGCAGGTGCAGCAGGCATTCCGTGTGTTGCAACAGATGTTGGCTCCTGCCGGGAAGTTCTCGAAGGGCGCTCAGATGATCCGGCCCCGCTTGGCGCAGGCGGCATCATTACAGAACTCGTCTCCCCCTTTGCCACCGCAAAAGCCATGGCCAAGCTGCTGAAAGATCACAACTTACGCCAAAAATACGGTGCACAGCTGCGCAAGCGCATTGAACGGGATTACAACGAGCATCAGGCCCTCAGCTCCTACAGAGACTTGTACACCCGCAATTTTAACAAGGCAGTTGAACAAGAAAGCCGACTGTTCGCTTAAAGCCCAACACCAAACCTTTCCCGGAGATTTCAGATGGCAGGCATAGGCTTTGAGCTGCAGCGACTAACACACAAAGGCGACATGACATCGCATATGCGGGCGATTTTTCATGCAAGCATGGTCATCGCTGGCCCCTGGCTCATGTTCATTTTCTGCATTTTGTTCATCTCGCTCCTGACAGAGCAGAAACTCGGCCTGCCCATGCTAACCGGTTTCAGAACCAAACTGATTTACATTTTGGGCATCTCTCTGTTGACAAGCGCACCGGTTCTGATCCTTGCAATCAGAATGCTTCAGACGCCATCTACTTCGGAAAGTTCCACCTCATCCCACAGCTTTACCTGAGCACCCTCTACGCCTCCACCATCCTGACTGCCATTGTAGCTGCCCCAATTCTGTTCGTGCTGCTGAACGTTCCACTCATAGAACTGCTGGCGATTATCATCTCTTGCATCATCGCCAACCTTCTTTGGATCGCACTGGGCTTCAGTTCCAGCCTTCAAAACTACAAAAGCGTAAGCCTTTCCTTCGCAACTGGGCTGCTTCTAACAATATCATTGGTCATCTACAGCACCGCCCACCATCCCAGCGAGCTTCACTTACTACTGGCTTTCAGTCTCGGCTTCCTGCTCTGTTTCATATGGCTATCCATCCAGGTCTTCTTCACGTTCCCAGCATCCAGCTACATTTTCAAAGAGACCTGGGAGTATCTAACTGGCGCTCTCAAACGCTATTGGCCACTAGCCTTGGCTGCGACTTTTAACATCAGCGCCTTGTGGGTAGATAAGATCATCATCTGGCAAAGTCATGAGGGGCAATTGCTTCCAAGCGGCTTACGACATGCTCCTGCCTATGACAGTTCCATATTCATCGCCCAACTCATCCTCATCCCACCGCTCGCGCTCTTCCTGATCGAGGCGGAAACGAACTTCTTTCGCAATTTTAGGTCTTACATCCGAACGATCACCGGGCACGGCACACTGTTTGACATTCGCGCCAAATCACAGGAACTAAAGACAGAAGCAATCTACACCCTTGGCCGCCTCACCTTAATCCAGTTGGGCTTATGTGCACTGTTGATCTTGTTTTCACCACTGGTCGTCGAGTACCTGAACTTCGAGTATCGGCAAGCCGCGATCATTCGCATTGCAGCTGCCAGTGTTCTCTTTCAATTCGTGTTTTTCGCAGCATCAACCACACTCATATTCATCAATCGAAATATGGAGAACATGCTGCTGCAACTGGCATTTCTGCTGCTCAACGCAGTCTGCACCTATGCCACGCTATACCTGCCAGCTGAGTATTTGGGGTTTGGCTATTTCGTTGCCTGCCTATCAGCCAGTTTCCTCGCAGTAGCTACACTTCAAAATGCATTTGGCAGGCTGGACCAGCACATCTTCTTTCAGGCACGTCTCTCCTTGCGGCCTAACAGCTGGTATGAGGCACTGCGCTAAAAGGCGACCAATGTATCGAGTGGTCTGCGTGTGAAGAGGGAAATCACGCCAAGCTCGTCCAGCTCTTGCCGCGCACGCTGGCGTTTGCCGGCCTCCTCAAGGTACTCAATAACAAACACCGAAAGGCCATCATCACGCCCCTCTTTCAGGAACCCCCAACTCCAGTCAATCAGCTGAGAGCCGTTTCGTGCGCCATCATGATAAGCGCCATAAAGCAGGTCTTCCTTGCTGATACCGTCAATTTCACCACGATATTCGGGATACTTCAGAAGCTCCTCGCCATTCTGGGAAACAACAATAAATCCGGGAGCCTGCGCCTTCGCCAGCCGGGAAATTTTCCCAACAAACTCAACCATGTTCGCTTGTGCATCCGTTCGATCTTTGTAGCGCTGAAACACATCAACGCCATCCAGATACACTCCGTCATAACCAGCTGAAATTATGTGCTTGAGATAAGCCATGATCAGCCCTTGCCACTCCGGTTGCCAGAACTTGACGGTGTAATTACCGGGCCAGTTCGGGTTCTCGTCGCCAAGCCAGTCCGGCGGGTTTGCCTGCCAGCTATCCTTCCAGTAATCGCGATAATCCTCTGCTTCACCAATGCTCAGATAAGCAAGCACAAGCCGACGCGATCCATCAGGCTTCTGCTTGGCTTTCGCCACTTCATAACGGGAAAAACGCCCCAGAGCTGTACCATCCTTGGAGTAGTCAATCACCACCAGATCGAGGTCAGATTGATGGATTTTCTTGATCTCAATATCCTGAAGCTGAACGCCCCACTTTGACACGTCATTCAAGGGCGCTTGCATCTCTTCCACCTTATCGCTGGAGCAGCTTAAAAGAAAAACAAGAGGAGAGAACGCAACAACGGCGAGGACAAACCTGAGGTAAAACATCGGCGCTCCATGCAGCAGGCCCCACACCATATGCCCACCTAAAACAAAGCGCTATGCCTATTCTTTCTTATGAAAATTTCTCAGGTCTTCCCGCAGAAAAGAATGGAGGCAGTTGAACAAATCAGCCACCTCCAATCCAAAATCAAATCCGGAACAACGGCTGCAACAGTTTGGGGAGGAAGCCTTTGAACTCGAGGGGGGCGTCTGTTACGGCGAGGCAGATGCAGTCTTCTTCTGTGTCGGCGACTGGTTGGTGATGCACGTGTTCGTCGGCTTCCTGAACATCACCAATCTTGTAACGGCCAGTCTCATCGCTGAAGGAACCTTGCAGTACGAGCGTCATCTCTGAGCATGGTGCGAATGCTCAGGGGTGACGAAGCCGGGAGACAGCTTCAGCAAGCGCGCGCTTTCGCCTTCACTTGGCTTGATCGGCAAAATGAACTGGCGAATGCCCGGACCAACCATCTTCCACTTGATGTCGTTAAAGCCATAGCCAAGCACATCCCAAAGGGCTGACGGGACACCCTTCTCAGCTCTCGGCTCTACTGTGTAGGCAGCGGCTGGAACAGCAGGCTCACCTTCCACACGCGCCATTAGCAGGTCAAACATATCGTCGGAAGGCTTTTGCTGCTCCGCTGTCTGCAACATAGCCCCTGCGAGCGCTTCTGCTTCGGCAAGGCGACCTTTACATCCGTCACAAAGCTCCAGATGACAGGAAACCAGCAGGGCATGTCCGGCAGGTAGCGAACCAGTCGCATAAGCCCAAAGAATTTCATCGCTGAGGTGATGGTTGATCATAGTTCCACCCCTTCCAAAAGTTTCCGTAGTCGCGCTAAAGCAAGTCTCATTCGGGACTTCACTGTACCTAGCGGGAGTTCCAAATGCTGGGCAATTTTTGAGTGGCTGGCATCTTCATAGAAGGCCAGTTTGATTATTTTTGATTGCTCTGCTGGCAAGAGAGGAAGCACTTTCTCTACCTGTTCACTCAATTGCGATTGGTGATGATCATCCAGCTGCGATCCTTCACCAACCAACTCATTGGCAAAAAATTGATCGTCTTTGTAAAGATACCGCCGCTCTTTACGAAACCGATCAATCCGCAGGTTACGGGCAATAGTGTAAATCCACGTCGATGCGGAGGCCTTCCGGCTGTCAAACATCTCCGCTTTACGCCAGACAATGACAAAGGTTTCCTGAATAAGCTCTTCGGAAAGCTCCGCAGTTGCTCCACCTTTAAGAAAGTACGTTTTCAGGCGCGGAGCAAAGAACTCAAACAATTGCCTGAACACTTCCCGCGATCGGTGCTCGCCCAGCGACTGAAGCAAGGCGCTTAACTCCGCAGAGGTCAGGCAGTTTTCACTCTCACCGTCATTACTTTTAAGTTGCATCGTAACCATCGCTCTGCAAACCGCCGATTTGTGTCACACGTCTTTTTACCAAACAGTTTGTCATTTGGATCACTTTTTCCTGCCTAGGGTGATCCATTTCCAATCAGCGCTCCTAAAAAGAGAAACTTTAGATTGGACGAAAGCAATGAAAATAGCAGTGATTGGGAGTGGAATTTCTGGCCTTTCAGCCGCCTGGCTTCTTTCCCAAAAGCATCAGGTAGACATTTATGAAAAGGATGATCGCCTCGGTGGTCATGCCAACACCCAGCATCCAATTATCAATGATGTTGAAGTTGCTGTAGACACTGGATTCATTGTCTTCAACGAGCGCACCTACCCAAACCTCACTGCACTCTACGACCATATCAACGTCGCCACCAATCCAACAAAAATGTCCTTTGCAGTCTCTCTCAATGAGGGACAGCAAGAATACTCGGGTTCAGGATTAAAAGGGCTGTTCGCTCAAAAGACCAATCTTCTAAGGCCATCTTTCCTGCGCATGATCGCTGAAACTCTGCGCTTCTATAAAGACGCGCCTGAAGATGCAGCCAAAGCAGAGTATGAGACAACCACACTCGGCAGCTACCTTTCTCAAAACAACTACTCAGAAACGTTCATCAACGATCATCTGCTTCCAATGGGAGCAGCGATCTGGTCTATGCCGCCAGCACAACTGCTTGCATTCCCATTCCAAACCTTCATTGGCTTTTGCAACAACCACGGCCTCCTCCAGCTCAAAGACCGTCCACAGTGGCGCACGGTGACGGGTGGTTCTTGCAACTACGTGGAGAAACTGGCCGCAGAGATTTCCGGTAAGATCATCCTGAATGCCAACATCTCAGATGTTCAGCGCAAACCCGGATCCGTGACCATCTTCTCCAGAAATGGCCAGGTCGCCACCTACGATCACGTGGTCTTTGCCTGTCACTCAGATCAGGCGCTGGCAATCCTGAATGCGGAAGGCAATGCATCCAACGCAGAGCGAAAGATCCTTGGCTCAATTCGTTATCAGCGCAACATCGCCATCTTGCACCGCGATAAATCGCTCATGCCAAAGCGCAAAGCAACGTGGTCAGCATGGAACTTCATCGGCTCGCAAATGGGCAACAACGCCCTTTGCGTGACCTATTGGATGAACGCACTTCAACAGCTGAACACCACTGAAGATGTGTTTGTCACCCTCAACCCCAGCCATCAGCCAGCTGCAGGGTCCATATTGCGCACCTTCCACTACGCGCACCCTGTGTTTGATCAGACAGCGCTCAATGCTCAAAAGCAACTCTGGCAGATACAGGGCGAGCGAAGAACTTGGTTCTGTGGCGCATATCTCGGTTACGGCTTCCACGAGGATGGACTTCAGTCCGGCCTCGCTGTGGCCGAAGCACTCGGAGATGTAAAGCGTCCATGGGACTGCGATAATCCGAACGGTCGCATTGGCTTACCTGAGGATTGGCAGTTTGGCGGCCAGCAGGAGGCTGCAGAATGATCCTGACCAGACGACAGCATAAAGCAGAAAACGCACCGCTCAGAATTTATCTGGGCGACGTGGTGCACTGTCGTCACGACAAGATCAAGCATAAGCTAAGTTACAAGGCTCTGTCCTTCTCAATCGACATAGACCGATTGCAGGACATGGACCAGATGTCTTCGCTTCTGTCCGTTGACCGGTTCAACCTCTTCAGCTTCCACCCGAGAGATCACATGGAGAGCGGCCATACGGACCTGCGAGGATATGTGGAGGAAGTCCTGAAGCAGGCAAAGATCAACACGCTCCCGGACAAGATCCAACTGCTTGCTTACCCCAGATTTTTGGGACGGGCTTTCAATCCAATCAGTGTGTTCTACTGCTACTCCAAGGAGAAGCTTCAAGCGATCCTGTATCAGGTCAGAAACACCTTTGGAGACATGCATCACTACGCCGTCGAGATCAATACATCTGAAGCACAAGGCATTCAGCCAGTGTTCCGGCACTCATGCCCAAAAAACTTCCATGTCTCTCCGTTTCTGGAACTCTCCGGCCACTATCACTTCATAGCACGCCCACCGGCAGATGATGTTTCACTCATTATTCGCCTCACTCAGGCAAGCGCACCCGTACTAACGGCAAGTTTTCAGGGCAAGGAACAGCCCGCAACAACCGCTCGCCTTTTGGCAATCGGGCTTCGCTACTTCCAGAACTCCGCCAAGATTTTGGGATTAATCCATTATGAAGCGCTCAAGCTCTGGATCAAAGGCGCCAAATTTTACAAGCGCCCTCCCCCACCAACTTCCATCGTAACAGGCATGCATAAGCAAGGCCCTGCACTCAAAAAAATCAAAGCAAACTCAGGGAGACACCCATGACACTCAGAGACAACTCCTCCCTAAGTCCATTGGCAGGCGCCAGTATGACGGATCTCAACCTGACCTCCAGACTTTGGAAGTCTTTGCTGGATCCTATGCTCAGCAAACTCAAAGAAGGCCATCTCGGTGTTGTTCTGCCCAACGGCCAGTTACTGACCTATGGAAACCAAGCCAATCATGGCCCCATCGTCACCATAAAGATCCTGCGTACCCGCCTGTTATGGCGGCTTCTTTCAGGAAACTCTTTGGCTCTGGCTGAAGGGTACTTGGAAGAAGACTGGCGGTGCAGTGACCTTCGCTCCCTTTTTGATTTGCTGGTTGCGAACCAACACATCATGCAGTCTGTCACAAAACGTGGTGTTTTCTCACGAGCCTTGGCACGCCTGCGCCATCTGGCGAATGCAAACACACTTGCGGGCAGCAAACGCAACATCGCGTTCCATTACGATCTGGGCAATGATTTCTACAGCCACTGGCTGGACGAAACCATGACCTATTCTTCTGCCTACAAACTCCAACAACACGAGCCCTTGCATGAGGCCCAGCGCAGAAAATATGACCGTGTCCTGCAACTGACCAACACCAAGCCAGATCAAAAGATCCTTGAGATCGGCTGTGGCTGGGGCGGTTTTGCAGAACACGCCTGCCAGTCAGGACGAGACGTTCATGGCATCACACTGTCACAGGAGCAACTGAAGTTTGCCCAATCTCGCCTTCAGTCTCAACAAACAAACGGCAACGCTTCTTTTGAGCTGAGAGATTACAGAGAGACTGACGGCCAATACGACGCCATCGTCTCTATCGAGATGATTGAAGCAGTCGGAGAGGAAAACTGGAACAGCTACTTCGAAAAGCTGAAGTCCAGACTGAAACCAGGCGGGACAGCAGTCATTCAGGCGATCCTGATTGCAGATGAAAAGTTCCACACCTACCGCAAAAACGTCGACTTCATTCAGCGCTACATTTTCCCGGGAGGGCTGCTTCCTTCAGCTCGCGAAATGGCACGGAAAATAGAAGAACAGAAGCTGGAACTAATCACCCGCGAGTTCTTTGGCGCCGACTACGAGCAGACTCTGGTGCGTTGGAGAAAATCGTTCTTCCAGAACTGGTCGGAAATCTCAAAGCTTGGATACGATAACCGCTTCAAGCGCATGTGGCATTACTATCTCGCCTATTGCGAAGCAGGCTTTGCCCAAGGCACCATTAATGTAGGTCTGTTTCAGATTAAGAAGCCAACTTAATGGCCAAAAAGTTGGGCCACACTGGCCCAACGAACCCCTCAGATAGCAGCTCTGGACGCGATCCATTTGATCATCGCCCCAACAATCGGCAGTTTGCGATAAAAGTGCCGCGATGCATCCCAATAATCGTAGTGCGCACTCACCTTGCCTTGCGCATCAAAATGCACCTCGGTCAGCCCACGCACGCTCCAGTTCCCCAGATGCTTTTGCTTGCAGGTAAAATCCCATCGCATAAAGCACAAGTCACCGGACCACGCCAGATCGAGGATCTTGAACCGAGGCTCCTGGACATCCTCGTACATCTTGTGAAAGACCTTCTCAAAGTTCTCGCGGCCCTTCACATCATTAAACGGATCGATGAAGTGCACATCATCACTGATGAGCTCATGAACCTCTTTGATGCGCTCTGGCGTTACGTTTTCAAAGAAAAGCGCATATTGCCGGGCAGTACTCTCCAGTTCGGCTCTATCGGTCATCTCTTACTCATCCTTCTCATGACGGGAAAGTAGAGAGCGTAAGGCAACATCCGAAGCACCTTCATGATGGCACCCAGACGGAACGGGAAGTAGACTTCAAAAGAGTTCCGCTGAAGCCCCTCATAGATATCCTTAGCCGCTTGTTCGGGTGTAAGAAGAAACGGCATAGCGAACGTGTTCTTGTCCGTCATTGGCGTTTTCACAAAGCGGGGTTCACCAATGAGAGCTCAAGTCCGACCCGATCAAAATCAGGTTTCAGGCTCTCACAAAGATTGATCAGCGCCGCTTTCGTCGGTCCATAACACGCAGCCTCTGGAAGACCACAATAACCACTAAGGGAGCTGATGATCGCAATGTGCCCGTTTCCTCGCTCTTTCAGCAAAGGAAACAGCTTCTCAATCACACGAACAGCACCAAAATAGTTGGTATCCATAGAGGCCACGGAGTGCTCTTCTGTCAGCACATCAATGCCGCCGGGATAATAGAGGCCTGAACAATACACCGTTAGATCAGGCAGCTTCCCTCCATCGTGAAACTGCTGAATCACGGCAGCAACCTGTCCACTGTCAGTCACATCCAGCGGGACTACGTCGAACTGAGTTGCATCCTGAGCAAGCTCTTTAAGCTTCTGCTCATTTCGCGCACTCACCGCAACGCGCCAGCCTGACCGCGCATAAAGCTGAGCAAGACTGGCTCCAATGCCGGAACTCGCTCCAATAATCCAGACAAGCTTTTGATGTTCTGCCATAACGCCCTCTCTGTCTGCTCTTACGCTGCACAACAGTTTTCAGATCACGCCTGCTAAGCATCCAGCTCAGCAAAGAACCGTTGGCTATCCTGCTTAATCTGGTCTTTCTTCACGTCGCTCATCTTATCCCAGCTGCGATAGATCATCGAAACTCGCGGATTTCCTCGCAGCTTCTCCTGGTTCTTCTCCAGAAAATTCCAGTAAAGATAATTGAAGGGACAAGCCTTCTCCCCGGTCTTGGCAGAAACGGAATAAGAACAATGCTGGCAGTAATTGGACATGCGGTTGATATAAGCACCGCTCGCTGCATAGGGTTTGGAGGCAAAAATGCCACCATCTGCAAACAGGATCATACCGCTCACATTGGGCAACTCCACCCACTCATAAGCATCTGCATAAACAGCAAGATACCATTCACTCACTTGCTTTGGCGCTAATCCAGCAAGCAGCGAGAAGTTCCCAATCACCATCAAACGCTGGATGTGATGCGCATAGGCATTGGATTTGGTCTCTAAAATACACTGGCGCAGACAGTTCATCTGCGTCTCACCGCTCCAGTAAAACTCTGGCAGCTTTCGCGAAGCATCAAAGTAGTTCAACTCTGCATACTCAGGCATATTGAGCCAGTAGATCCCCCGGACAAACTCACGCCAGCCGACAATCTGGCGAATGAACCCCTCAACGGAGTTCAACGGTGCTCGCCCTTCAAAGTAAGCACGTTCCGCTGCCCTCACACACTCCATCGGCAGCAACAAGCCGCAATTGAGATAGAAGCTAATGTGACTGTGAAACATCCAGGGCTCCCCCTGAACCATCGCATCCTGATAATCTCCAAACTTACCAAGTCGCTCCGCAACAAACTGATCCAGCACCTTCAGCGCATCTTCACGTGTAACCGCAAAATAGAAGGGCAGCAGGTCTCCGAAATGATCCGGAAACGCCTCACCCACCAGCGCCAACACCTCTTTCGTGATTTCATCAGGTTCAGCCGCAAAGGGTTCTGGCACCTCTAACGCCTCTGGAGCACTCTTGCGATTGTCATGATCAAAGTTCCACTGCCCTCCCAACGGCTTGTCACCATCCATCAAAACCGCATGCTGGCGGCGCATATCCCGGTAAAAGTACTCCAGCCGCAAACTCTTGCGACCAGAGGCCCAGCGCTGAAACTCATCTGAGCTGCAAAGGAATCTGTCATCTTCTCGCAGCTCCACCGGAACACCCAGCCGCTCCTGCCAACTCTCCATGTCATGCAGCAGCCGGTATTCTCCCGGCTTAGTCACAATGACATCGGAGACAGCTTCTTCTTTCATCAGTCGAAGAACTTCCCCAAACAAACTGCCCGTGTTCTCAGCGCAGTCGTACCGCCTGTAAACAACGCGGTGCCCGAGTGATTTCAGCTCCTCCGCAAAGTGCCGCATGGCCGAAAACAGAAACGCAATCTTCTTCTTGTGATGCCGAACATACGTCGCCTCCTCACGCACCTCCGCCATCAAAATCACATCGACACCCGGTTCCGCATCCCGCAGACTGGAAAGCGACAAACTCAGCTGATCCCCCAACACCAACCGCACCCTCATCTCTCGCCTCCCTTCAAAGGAACTCATTGATTTCCAAAAAGGTAGGGCGCAAGGCATAAGGAGACCATACCCGAGTATTGGGACAAGCTCTCCCCCTGAGACATGTTGTCTTGCGGCTATGTAGAGAGTTGCCCTTATCCCCTCCTCGCAGATAGTCAGGAATGATGAGGAACAGGTGGATGACACGATGATCACGATGGGCATCAGAGGGCGGCTTTTATTGGCGTTTGGCGCTATCGTTTTATGTATGCTGCTTTCCGCCAGCACCGGCTGGCTCGGCTTCAGTGCAGTGGAAGACGCCAATGACCGCATCACGCAGGAAGCCCTTCCCAACCTCCTCCTGGCACAGGAGATCAGCGAAACCAGCAAAGCCGTCGTCTCCTCCCTACCCTCTCTCGCCCGCGTTCAAAATCTGGAAGAGCTCGCCCAGCAAAGCCGACGCCTCTCTCAGGCTCAATCCAGCATTCAGGATAAAATCACCCACCTCACCCAGCGCGAGATACTCGGCCCACAGCTTAATGAGGTGAATATCGCAGCCAATGCACTGTTCGATGTGACCATGAAGCAAGAGGTGCTGATGGCCGAGCGCGTGCGTGTTTCAGCACATTTCAACGGATCTTTTACAAAAGCGCTCACAACTTCTGACAGATTAACGCAAATCTCCCGAACACTGGTCGAGAACGCCTACACCCGCTCCATGGCGGCGATCGTTCGCACCTATGACTTGGTGGAAGAAACCCAGGAAGAAGAACAACTTCTGGCCGCTTTGGATGGCATTGCAGAAGACAATTTGGACCAGTTGGAGCGTATGACAGAGCTCCGTCTGCTCTCCATTCTGCTCACACATAAGCTCAACACCGTTGCCCGTGAGTTGGACATCGCGAAAATCAGTCAACTCAAGCAAGACTTCGCACAGTCCTGGCGGATCATCGAACGTCGCCTCCGCTTCGCAAGCGATCCCGGAAGACAGTCAGAGGCAACGCTGCTTCTTCAGGAGCTACAGGTCGAAACCACTGGTTCATCTGGTGCCGATGTCTTTTCACTTCGCGAGCAACTGGTGCGATTAGACAAGCAAGTTGAAGCACTTACAAAGGAAGCTGCGAAGCACAGTACCGAGCTGACAGCAGCCGTAGAGCGCATTACGTCTTCCTCACAGGACTGGATCAACCAAGCCATCACAGACTCCGGCCTCGCAATCACAGCTGGCCAGATCACGCTTGTTGCACTGGCTGCAATCTCTTTGCTCGTCACATTCGCAGTTGTGTACTTCTATGTTCAAGGCAATCTACTCAAACGCCTCTCCCGCCTCCACGAAGGCATGGCAACTCTGGCTTCCGGTAATTTGTCTTCTACCATAAACGACTACGGTTCCGATGAGCTGCACACCATGGCTAAAACCCTTGAGGTGTTCCGCCAGACTGCTGTTGTGCGAGGGCAGCTCGAAGAGCAACAAGTGAAGGTAAATCAAGAGCTTCAGCGCTATCAGAATGAACTGGAGCAACTCGTTGAAGACCGCACAGAAAAGCTGGTGGAGGTCAACCAGCAGCTCGAAGAAGAAGCTGTTCGACTGGAAAAAGCACGTAAACAAGCTGAGGAAGCCAACCGTGCCAAGTCCACCTTCCTCGCCACTATGAGCCATGAAATCAGAACACCAATGAACGGTATTCTGGGCACTACCTCACTCCTGAAAGACACTCAGCTCAACACCGAGCAACAACGATTGACAAGCACGATTGCGGAGTCTGGCAACGTACTTCTCTGCATTCT
The DNA here is from genome assembly GCF_001310815.1 of Pseudovibrio denitrificans JCM 12308. GTDB lineage: Bacteria > Pseudomonadota > Alphaproteobacteria > Rhizobiales > Stappiaceae > Pseudovibrio > Pseudovibrio denitrificans. The sequence continues at coordinate 102,915 of NZ_BAZK01000013.1, read as the reverse complement.
CAATGACATACTGGATTACTCAAAGATCGAAGCAGGCCAACTCACCTTCGAGCAAATCCCGTTCTCCGTACACACAATCATCGAGCGTCTGATCACCCTGTTCACGCCGCTGGCACAGGAGAAAGACCTGAGCCTCACCTATCATGTGGCAGGCAATGTACCTGATGGCAGCCTCGGCGATCCGGCGCGTCTCTATCAGGTGCTCTCCAACCTCCTCAGCAATGCAATCAAGTTCACGGAAGTCGGTGGTATCCAACTGCAAGTCACTGCAAACTCAACGCAATCAGAACTGAAGTTCTCAGTGATAGATAGTGGCATCGGCATTCCAAAAGACAAGATTTCCTCTCTGTTCGACGCGTTCTCACAAGCCGAAGATTCAACCAGCCGCCGATATGGCGGAACCGGCCTTGGTCTGGCAATCTGCGACAAGTTGATAAAGGGAATGCAAGGAACAGTTTCAGTCGAGAGTGAACTTCACATAGGCAGCACATTCACCTTCACGCTCCCGATGGAAACCTGCGAGTACAAAGCAGAAAGCCCAATAGTTTCAGAGCAGGAAGCCCTTCCCGCTGCAAAAATTCTGATTGCCGAAGACATTGAAACCAACCGCTTCATCCTCCGCAGCATGTTGATCAAACTGGGTATGTCCGTATTCGAAGCCCATAACGGATTGGAAGCTCTCGACCAGCTGCAACGTGAACGACCTGACTTAGTGCTGATGGACGTTAGTATGCCTGAGATGGATGGCCTTGAAGCCACACAACAAATCCGCAAGCTTGCAGATACGGCACTTGCGAGCACTCCAATCATTGCAACCACCGCTCACGTCATTGGAGTGGACGCAGACAAATGCAAAGAAGCAGGCATGGATGGTTTCCTCGCCAAGCCATTTGAACAAGCAGAGCTTCACCAGATTTTGCGCTCTGTCTTACAGAAAGATGGCAAAGCCACCGCCCAACAATGCGCATCTTCCCAAGTAGCGACAAACCACACTCAAGTGCTTGATCTAGAAACACTTGATCAGGATGTCGAAATGCTTGGAGAAGCTGCTCTGGCAGAAATCATTGAGCTCTTTGAAGTGGAATCCAAACAGTTGCTGAGCAACGTACTTTCCGCTCAAACATCTGAGCAGCAAAAGAAAGCAGCGCACGCCTTAAAGAGCGCAGCCGCCAGCTTAGGTCTTCAGGAACTGCGAGAGTTATCTGCTAATGTTGAAGCAGCAAAGCTCCCTCCCGAGGGGCTGCGTGATGCTCTAGAGAGAGCCATAAACGCTCTTACGGACTACGAAGCCTCAACACTCTCAGCGAAGATATAACCCTCTCCGTGAGACGTTAGGATCATGGTTGGTTTGCGCGGATTGTCCTCAAGGATCTTGCGAAGCCGCCCGACCAACACATCAATCGAGCGGTCATTGGGAGACCAACTGCGATGGCTGATATGATCCATCAGATAATCTCTGCTCAAAACAGTACCCGGCTTGGATGTAAAGGTGTTGAGCAGCTGAAACTCTCCGCGCGTTAGAGCAACACCTTCCTCACCTTCAGCAATTAATTCCCGCTTCATCAGGTTCAACGTCCAACGGCCAAACCGATGCGCATGAGCTTCATCCTTAGAAGGTTGCACCTGCCCGGATCGACGTAAAAGAGCTTTCACCCGCGCCAGCAACTCTCTGGGGTTATAGGGTTTTGTGATGTAATCATCCGCCCCCACTTCAATCCCAATAATCCGGTCAATCTCATCTGTCCGGCCAGTAACCAGAATAATCCCGATATCAGATTGCGCGCGTAATGCTCTTGCCAGATTGATCCCATCATCATCCGGTAGATTGATATCCAGCAGCACCAGATCAATCGTAAACTCTTCTAGCGCTTGATGCATCTGGCCTGCATCAGCAGCCTCCAGCACATCAAAACCTTCGGTTTGCAGATAGGCAACCAGCTTCTTGCGAGAGATCGCTTCGTCTTCAACAACGAGTATGCGGGTTTTGCGAGTATTCAACGGACCACCTAGTTGCTCTTAGTTTCTGCATTGCGTTGCGCCTCCACCGTGTAAGTCGGACTGAAAGACGCCGGAGACAACGCACATTCCAAATCGATTTCAGAAATGCTGTCTTTCGTCACCATCAAAATCTCTGGCGCATAGTGCTTGAGATATGACTTTCCTTCCAAAAGACGAATGCTCTGATCGATGGCCATCATGCCCTGCATGACTGGCTGATCAGTGGGCGAAGCAATGATTTTGCCGCGCTTGATGCCACGAAACACGCCATGGGTCAGATAACCGGAAACAACCTCAATATCCTCCGAAAGCCCACGAACTTTAAGTGCGCCAATTGCCGCTTCTGCCGAAACACCAGTTCCAATCAGATAATCCGGAGCAGTTCCACCTTCCAACTCTTCTTCTATCAGCGAAAGCTGGATCAGTTTGCCGGTATCTCCGTAGCGTGTGTTCAACAGATTGGCAGAAGACTTTGTCAGCTCTGACTTGAAGGCACTCAACTTGGTTGAAGAGATACCCGGCTTACCAGCTCCGGGAAACCAACTCACGTTTACCGAAGTTGTTCCAGCAGGATGCCTCTTTGTAATCACTTGTGCTGTTCGGCGCCCCATTTCATCCCAATCAACACCAGTAGCAGCCGCAATGAAGTCACTGCGGATATTGTTTACCAGCGCAATAACCGGCGTGTCCTTTGCAATCTCCTCCAACAGATCATGATGTCCTTCAAAGGAAACCGTGCCCAGCAGAATTGCATCCGGTTTGCTGTCTGCGCAGGCTTGCAACTGCTTCCGCTGCTGCTCCAGCTGATAATAGCCACCAGCCTCATAAACACGCAGATTGATGTTCAGTTTCTTGGCTTGTTTGACCATCCCGTAATTGACACTAAGCCAGTAAGAATCCTTCAGATGCGGATAGAGAGCACAGATACTCCAGGCCTTTTCAGCCTGCTTAAGCGGCTCATAAGAAACGTTTTTCCGCGGTGAAGTGAAATCCAGCAGCTTCTCCCATGTCACTGCAGACCAAGTTTCTGCATGCGCATACCCCGTTAGAAACACCCCAACAAGAGCCGCCATCAGGATCTTACAAATTCTTACAATTTCTTTCGGTCTGTTCATAGCAAGCCAGAACCCAGTTCATATCCGCCCGCTACCATAGAGATAAATCAGTCGCTGGGAATGCGACCAATCCGACAGCAGGATCACATTTTCCTGTAGGGCACTCAGGAACAATAAAAATGATTAAAAAGCTCTGGCAACGTATGTGGACCGCAAGTCCACTTCCTCTCGCGGTTCTTATTATCATAGGCGGTATCGGAGGCATCATCTTCTGGGGCGGCTTCAACACAGCGATGGAAGTCACCAACAATCTGGAGTTCTGTGTCTCCTGCCACGAGATGCAGCCGGTATACGAAGAATACAAAACCTCAGTTCACTACCAGAACAACTCAGGCGTAAGAGCAGAATGCCCGGACTGCCACGTTCCACGTGAGTGGGGCCCAAAGTCATCCGCAAAATTCAGGCAACGAACGAGCTCTATCATAAGTTCATCGACCCTTCGATCGACACACCAGAGAAGTTTGAAGCCAATCGTCTGCGCCTTGCCAAAAACGTTTGGCATGCCATGAAGGAAACGGACTCCCGCGAGTGCCGCAACTGCCATGCCTTCGATACGATGAAGATCGATGGCCAGCGCGAAAAAGCACAAAAGATGCACCCGAAAGCCATCAAAGAAGGCAGCACCTGCATCGATTGTCACAAAGGCATCGCCCACAAACTGCCTGACCTTTCAGCAGCTTCCAAGCAAGCATTCGAGATGTTGAAAGAACAGTCCAGAACTGTCAGCTACAACGCAGATCATCTCACCACTCTGGCAACAGCAAACATCTACCTCAACGAGGATGACAGCAAAGCAGCAGGTCGCGTCCTCCCTGCCACCACAGTTGAACCTGTCGATGCAAGTGGTGAGCGTGTCAAAGTGAAAGTGAGCGGCTGGAGCCAGAAGGGTGCAGAGAAAATCATCTATGCAATGAAGGGCCAGCGCATCTTCAACACAGCCCTCGGTAAAACAGCAGTGCCAATGGTTAAGCGCGGTGAGACCATCACTCTCGAAAGCACAGGTCAGGATTGGACTGAAGTCAGCTTCACCGGCTTCATGGACAAGAAAGACATGATCTCGGACGCAGATGCCCTCTGGTCTTACTCCGGTGAGCTTTACGAGAACTCCTGCTCAGTTTGTCACAACGCACCATCACCGAGCCACTTCCTGGCAAACCAGTGGATCGGCGTTCTGAAATCAATGGTGCGCTACACCGCACTTAGCAAAGACGAACAGCGCCTTCTTCAAAAATACCTGCAGCTCAACGCACAGGACACGGGCGGCAAAGGCCAACACTAGGCCGCTCCGCCACACCCGTCTCTGTCTAAGGAATAAGCCATGTATGATCTAACGGACATCACCACAGAAAACCTCTCAAGAGCCGCAACCTATCGCTTCCTTGCAGGTGTTTTCGGAACAGAAGTGAATGCCACCTTCCTGCAGTCAGCAACCTCTGGAGAACTCCGCCAGTTATTGGATGATCTTCAGTGCGAAGCTGACTTGAAGGATGCTGTTGATCTGTTGAAGTTCAATCTGGATCAACGCAGTCACGATGCCTCTGCAATCATGGATCTGCGCGTCATCTTCTCAAGCCTGTTCCTCGGTGCTGGTGGTCGCAAATCCGCCCCACCGTACGCTTCTTACTACGCAACCGAGAAAACCTCTCTCAGCCATGCCTGTGTTGCAGAAATAGAAACAACCTATCGCAAGCACCAGCTGGCTCCCCATCAAAACTTCTCCGAGCCTGCTGACCACATCGCAGCCATGCTGAGCTTCTGCTCCGAACTGGCGTTGCAACCAACACAGCAGGCTGAACTGAAAGCCTTCCTGCAAACGCACCTGAAAACTTTCTCGCAAGGTTTCAGCGAGGACTGCTCATCCTACGACAAAGATGGCTTTTATCTTGCTTGCGCCAACTTACTCCGCGCTCTGATTGAGCGCGACCTTAGCACCCTGCACTAAACACATAAAACTGGGAAATTGGAGGGACATCATGTCTACTCAAAATAACACGATCACCGAAAACACAAGCCCAACCAAAGGGATGACACGTAGACGTTTTCTGTCCACGCTGCTCAGCACCTCTGCCATTGCATTCATGGGCTCACCACTTTTGATGAAGGTTGCTCATGCTGCAGCAGCTGGAACCAAGGAAGTTCTCAACGGCGCGCACTGGGGGCTGTTCCGCGCTGTTGTAAAGGATGGTCGCTTTGTGGAAGCAAAACCTTTCGAACACGACATTCGTCCAACTTCAAACATTGCCAACACTCCTGAGCTTGTGTATTCCCCAAGTCGCATCAAGTACCCAATGGTTCGCCGTGGGTTCCTTGAAAACGGTCCTCAGGCCAACACGGAAGACCGCGGTAAAGGCGAGTTCGTACGCGTAACATGGGATCAGGCCTTCGAACTGGTCGCAAAAGAACTGAACCGCGTACGTGACACCTTCGGCCCTGCTGCAATTTATGGCGGTTCTCCGGGCTGGAAGAGTGTTGGTCGCTTCCACAATTGCCGCGCAGGCCTCTATCGTCTTCTCAACATGAACGGTGGCTACACAAAAGGCGTGGGCGACTACTCTACAGGTGCAGCTCAGGTCATCATGACCCACATCATGGGTAATCCGGAAGTGTACGCTCAGATGTCTAGTTACGAGACAGTTCTGGAGCACACAGACAACATCATCCTTTGGGGCTGTAACCCGCAGGAAACCCTCAACATGGGTTGGGTCATTCCAGATCACAAAGGCTTCACATATCTGGATCAGCTTCGCGATGCTGGCAAGAACGTCATCTCAATCGATCCATTGATGACTGAATCCGCAAAGCACCTGAACGCGAAGTGGTATGCACCGCGTCCGGGTTCTGACACAGCAACCATGATGGCAATCGCTCATGAGCTGATCAAAACAGAGAAAGTAGACGAGGACTTCCTCTCAGAATTCACCGTTGGCTATGAAGAACTTAAAGCCTACGTGCTCGGCGAAACAGACGGCATTGAGAAAACACCTGAATGGGCCTCTGAACTCTCCGAGTTACCTGCAAGCGATATCCGCGATATCGCAGCTCAGATGGCAAATGGCACAACCATGATCATGGGCGGCTGGTCCATGCAGCGTGCTGACCACGGCGAGCAACCGCACTGGATGATGGTCACCCTCGCAGCAATGCTTGGCCAGATCGGCAAGCCGGGCGGTGGTTTCGGCTACTCATGGCACTACGAATGTGCGGGCGTACCATCCGCAAACAACGCGATCGTCCCGGGCCTCTCTGGTGGCAAAGCGCCAGAAAACATGCCTCCTGCAATGCCAGTGGCACGCATTACTGATGCCCTCCTCAACCCGGGCGAGACCATCGACCACAATGGCCGCAAGTACACCTATCCTGAGTTCAAGCTGATCTACTGGACCGGCGGCAACCCGCTCAGCCACCAGCAAGACCGCAACCGCATGCTCAAAGCATGGCAGCGCCCTGAAACCATCATCGTTCAGGACATCTTCTGGACTGCATCCGCTAAGTTCGCTGATATCGTTCTGCCTGCAACCACTGCATTTGAACGCAACGACATGGAAATGGGTGGCGGCGCTTCCGGTAAGTACCTCTTCCCAATGCACCAGGTCGTTGAGCCTCAGTTTGAATCCAAGAACGATCTCGACATTTATCAAGGCATCGCAGACAAGCTTGGCTTTGGTGACAAATACCTCGAAGGTAAATCTGAAGAAGACTGGCTACGCGAACTTTATGGCAAAGCGCTGGCCCAGGGCAAAGCAAGAACCTTGAAATGCCTGACTTCGATGAGTTCTGGTCCAACCCGACAAGTTATGTCGAGTTCCCAACAACAGATGAAGCAATACAGTACACCCGTCACGGCGAGTTCCGCGAAGATCCTCTCCTTGAACCATTGGGCACACCATCTGGTCTCATCGAGATCTACTCCAAGACTGTTGCAGATATGGGCTACGACGACTGTAAAGGTCACGCAACCTGGATCGAGCCAGCTGAATGGCTTGGTTCTGAGAAAGCCAAACAGTATCCACTGCACATGCTTTCACCACACCCAGTTGAACGCATCCACTCACAAACCAACAACATCTCCACCCGCGACAACTACACGATCGCAGGTCGCGAGCCAGTTTGGATCTCTGAGGAAGATGCATCTTCACGCGGTATTAAAACCGGTGATGTGGTTCGTGTCTTCAACGAACGCGGTGAGACACTCGCGGGCGCATACGTAACAGGAGACCTGCGTAAGGGTGTCATTCGTCTGCGCGAAGGCGGTTGGTACGATCCGGAAGAGCCAGGCAAGATCGGCTCCCGCTGTAAGTATGGTCACGCTAACGTTCTGACCATCGACAAAGGCGCCTCAAAACTGTCTCAGGCAACCATCGCAAACACCTGTCTTGTAGACATCGCTAAGCTGGAAGGAGACGCACCAACCGTAACAGCATTTGACGCTCCTAAAGGTGCATAATTAAAATCTAAGGCCGCTCTACTTACCCCCAGAGCGGCCTTTTTCTTGCCTGCGCGAAATCGATTCATCATACATTTTTGCTGGTTATCACCTCAAACTCAGCACGTTTCAGCAGTTTTCCCCCACTTCACACCCAAATTTCAACCAAGGGCTTGGGAAAAGTCCACCTAGATGAAATTGCCGATTTTTTAGGCAAAAAACCTTAGAAGAACAGTTTTAATCTTACAAATCGCAACTCTTTAGAATAGCCACGACATAACATGCATCAAACACATAAAATGCAATTAAGCACCTGTAATAAAAAAGTATTTTTAATATAGCAGCAAAATTTTTACCACTTTAGGCAATCAACCCAAATCCAGTTTCCCAGTTTAAACTCAAGCGCAGTTTAGAATAGATCTCTATGCCTCATGCAAAACTAAAACAGAAGGTAAGTTTTCTCAGCCCATAGCAATGTGTAAACAGATCACATTTTATGTTTTATATTTAGATTTAAGTAACGCTTTAATTTTACGGAAATCCATAACTATTTATGCTTGCATCTCATTAAGCAAATTCTACTTCCAACTGAATTGTTTACTACAAACTTCAGCTTATCATCGCATTACCTATTGGTAACCCTCACTCCAGCTCTTAAGTAATCATATCTATAACTTCAGCTGATCTAACAGTTAATATTTATGGTTAACAATAAAGCTAAAATTTTAGCCACAATGCCGCTAGGTAACTACTTTACCTAAGCAGTGTGGAAACTTTTTTACTCGACATACATATTAGCATTAATATATTATTTACCATGTTTGATTGCACATAATACAGTCGGAAATAAAAAATAGACTGATCTGGGGTGTGCCATAACCACTGTAAACGCGTAGACCAAAATTTGTAGGGGCTGAGATGTCTGATCTAACGGGGCATAGATCCAACTTTCCTTCCTTTAGTGGAACCACGAAGCCATCCCTGAAGTCCAATGCGCATCCAGCAATGGATGTCTCAACTGTTTCAATTGCACAGCAATTTGCATCGGTACAGTTGAATTGGGTTGATCTGGAGTTTGACGAAACCAACAAAGCACTCTGGCTTTACATGAAGAGCGAAGGTCGTCCTTGCTTCACGCCAGAGCTATTGGGTGAACTGGCGCAGTCTCAGGCTGTGATGAAGCGCCTCTTCGAGACCTATCAGCCAGCAGATCCATGTCCGATCAACTTTAAGGTCGTCGCTTCACGTATTCCGGGCGTTTACAATCTGGGTGGAGATCTCAATCTCTTCATTCAGCTGATCCGCGAAAAGAACCGTGAGAAGCTTCACAGATATGCGGTTGATTGCATTGACGTTGTTTACCGCAACGCCGTCTCTTCCAATCTGCCAATCATCACCATCGGCATGATCCAGGGTGATGCTTTGGGTGGTGGCTTTGAAACAGCCCTCTCCTGCGACGTTATCATCGCAGAAAAGCAGGCGAAGTTCGGCCTGCCGGAAGTCCTGTTCAACTTGTTCCCGGGTATGGGTGCATATAGCTTCCTGTCTCGCATGGTAGATGGTCGCATCGCTGAGAAGATGCTCATGAGCGGCCGCTTGTACTCAGCAGAAGAACTTCACGAAATGGGCATTGTCCATGAAGTGGTTGAAGAAGGCCAGGCACCGTTTGCAGTTCAGCAGTACATCACCAAGAACTCACGCAAACACACTGCGCATTCTGCTATCTACCGCGCAGGTCGCACCGTTCAACCGGTGAGCTATGAAGAGCTGATTGACGTGGTTGAGATCTGGGTAGATGCCGCTCTGTCTTTGTCCGATCAGGATCTGAAAAAGATGGAACGCCTGACAAAAGCTCAGGACCGTCTCGGCGCTCCATCTGTTCGCAAACAAGCTTTCTAGAGTTTAGCTCTAAGAAAAATCCAAAGTGCTCAAGCGGTTGACAGGGTTATGCCCTTCCTGCTTGAGCTGCTGCAGGTAGCGACTAAGATTGTCGTGGTCTCGCTTCACCTTGCCGGACAGTTTTCGCACCATGTCTTCACCCAGAGCATGCATCTGGTGTGGAGGCATGTTCTCCATGTCATCACTCAGTTTGGCAACTTCAGTTGCCCCAAGATTGACTGAAGCAGACCGCAGCGCATGTGCACTTGCACGGAATAGCTCAGTATCGCCAGCCTCATAAGCAGCTTTGATATCGCGATGCAGCTGCGTGGTGTCTTTCAGATAATCCTCGATCACCCCAATCACAAAGTCCAGACCACCGAGCGTTCTCAGCTGAGATAGGCTTCCATAGTCAATCCCTGAAGACACTTCAGAAGAGAAACGCGGATGCTCCGCAATAGAAGTCACCTGACTGTTGGCGATTTGCCTCCGCGTGATGTTCTCATAAACACCGCTTTCAGCAATCACATCATCAATCAATGTCAGGAGTTTTTGCGGTTCAATTGGCTTCGTTGCACAAGCGTCAGCACCAGCCTCCTGGGCATTGCGGGCTGCAGCTCGGCTTGCATCTGCAGTCAATGCAATGATAGGCAGGCGATCCTGTCCGAGCTCTGTAATACGATGCAGCTTGATGGTCTCAATACCATTCAGAACTGGCATATTGATGTCCATGATCGCAAGATCGTAAGAGTTCTCTTCAAGCTCATCCAGCGCCAGCTCACCATTGCTGACGAGTGTGCAGGTGTGCCCGCCCTTCTGTAGGATTTTCTCAATCACACGCTGGTTGGTTTTGTTGTCTTCAGCAACAAGAATGTTAAGCCCGATGTAGCGGCTGAAGTAGGCCTGAAGCTCTTCCTTCAGCTCCATGCCCGATTTAGCGTCTTCAGCACCAGCCGCTCTCAACGCCCATGCGACGGACTGAGTGGTAACAGGAACTTTGATGGAAGATACAATGCTCGGCTGGAACACATCCTCACACTCTTTTTCCGAAGCAGAAGAGTACATCGGAATAAGATTGACGTTGTGATGCTGTCCGGTTGACTTCAACGCATAATGCAGGCTGTCAGAGGTCGCAGCCAAAACATCTTCACCAACAAACAGAACAATCTTGCCGCCATCAGTAGATGTCTGCTGCCGCAACGAACTAAAGGCACTACCGACTGTTTCAAAGCACTCAGGCTCAATACCACACGCCACAAGAGACTCAGCGCATACATCACGCAGATCTTTGCGTTTGGAGACGATCGCAACAGCACCATCCGTTACTTCAAGGAGTGCGGTCTCATCACCAACAGCACGACCGACTTCAAGCTCAATGGTGAACGTACTTCCCTGCCCTGGCTGGCTGGTGACCTTAACTTCACCACCCATTGCGCGAACAACTTCACGCACAATGGAAAGTCCAAGACCAGTACCGCCAAAGCGATCAACGATGCTTTCATCGGCCTGAGTAAAGCGCTCAAAAATACGACCTTGAGCATCCTCAGAGATACCAATGCCGGTATCTTTCACCTCCAGCAACAAACTGACTTTACCGCCATCCATTTCCTTGCAAGTTGCACTAATGGAAACGGAGCCCTCTTCGGTAAACTTGACCGCATTACCAGCGATATTCAGCAGCACTTCGCGGATATGACGAGCATCACCCACCAGGAACGGAGGCAACTTACTGTCCACGTAGCGCGAAATAATCAGGCCTTTACCGCGGGCTTGCCCTTGAACAATCTGAGTCACTTCACGCAGGATCGAGTTCATGTCAAAGACAGTCCGATTGACGATCATGCGTCCGCTTTCGATCCGGCTGAAGTCAAGAATGCCGTTGATCATGGAAAGCAATGAACTGCCAGAGTACTGGATGGTCTTAGCCATATCTCGCTGCTCGGGATCCAACTTGGTATCCTGAATTAGATCACCCATACCGATGATCGCATTAAGCGGCGTACGCAACTCATGGCTCACAGCAGTCAGGAACTGAGTTTTTGCCTTATTCGCGGCCTCAGCTGCTTGCTGCGCAGCTGTCATCGAGCGTATGAGTTTGCTGGCGTATAGCGGCACGACGACCAGACAACCCAGCAAGCCAAGTCCAAGGATGAATTCCCCTTGCCAATATGGCGTCGTAAGCACCACCGCAAATCCACTCACAGAAGCGATCGTCGCCAACGCCAGATAATCCAGTCCGAACCGGAATCCATTGCCGAAGATCACCCAAAGATAGATTGGGAACAAAATGGAGAGATACTCACCACCTGCGTAAAGGCCTGCAGAAACAGCTCCCACATCCAGGAAAATCGCCAGCACCCGCCGCAATGAGCTGACTTGCTTCGAATAGAGCAAATGCGCTAGCAGTGCCACGGAGCCCAACGCAAAGGTAGTCATGATAACGTTGGTCTGGAAGTTTTCGGCACTGCCAAAGGTGATGTTCGATGCCAGATACGGGGTTATCAGAAGCGTGAACATAAACCGGTTCAGAGACATCTCACCTTCACCACCACCCAGCTGAGTGATGCGGGAGTACAGCTCTTTCAGTTTGCCCAATGGAAGCATTTGCAGCTTTACTTTTCTGTTATCGTTCATAGCTCAAACTCCGCCCCTGCCAAAGCTCGTTGCTGGCTATGTCCTTGCAAGTTCGAGGATTGCTCCTCCAACAGACGAGCAAAATCTTCAGCAGGTACAGGCTTGCCAAACAGATAGCCCTGCGCCATCTCACAACCGGCATCCTTCAGGTATTCCGCCTGTTCGCGCGTCTCGACACCTTCAGCAATGATGGAGAGGTCGAGACTCTTACCCAAACCAACAATCGCTTTGATGATGACGGTGTTGTTCGGATCCGTCATCATATCCCGCGTGAAGCAACGGTCGATTTTTAGGCAGTCAACCGAATACCTACTCAGATAAGCAAGCGACGAGTAACCAGTTCCAAAGTCATCAATGGAGATCGCAATCCCCATCTCACGGATCTCACGCAAATCACGAACCGTGGCGTCAGATCCATGCAAAACGATGTTTTCAGTAATCTCAATTTCAAGCTTATCAGCTGGCAAGCTGCAGGAAACCAGCGCATCCTTCAAAAGCTGCGGCACATTCTGCTTGCGGAACTGCGTTGGCGAGATGTTGACAGCAATGCGCGGCGTTTCAAGCCCCATATCCATCCACTTTTTCGCCTGCTGACACGCAGCAAAAATCACCCATTCTCCAATTGGCAAAATAAGGCCAACTTCCTCAGCCGTACCAAGGAAAACATTCGGCGCAACCACACCATAGTCAGGACGGTTCCAGCGCAGCAGAGCTTCGGCCCCAACAATCTCATTGGTTCGTAAATCAATCTGCGGCTGATAGAACAGCTCCAACTGATCATGCTCAATCGCATTCCGCAGTTCAGCTTCCAGCGCAACAGTCTCTTTGACGTGATGATCCATCTTGGTTGAGAACAGATGAAACGTGTTCCCGCCATCAGCCTTGGATTGATACATGGCCATATCCGCACAGCGCAGCAGTTCTTCACTGTTCAAGCCGTCTTCCGGATATTTCGTAATCCCAACACTGGCGCTGGTTTGAAGCTCTTTACCACTGATGTGGAACGGTTCTTCCACCACACTCACCAGATGCTGAGCAAAGCGCATGGCTTCCTCAGAGCTCTTCAAATCAGTCTGAAGAATAGCAAACTCATCACCACCCAGTCGCGCGACCAGGTCAGAACCATCTACACAGCGCAACAAACGCTCTGCAAGCACCTCCAGCAAGCGATCACCCGTGCGGTGGCCTAATGCATCATTGATAGATTTGAAGCGGTCCAGATCGATGAAATGCAGCGCAAAGCTACGTCCGCTGTTGCGGCACTGGAAGATCTCTTCATCAATCCGCTCACCAAGCATGGTCCTGTTTGGTAGACCGGTCAGAGCATCATGGTGTGCGATATGCAGCAAATGAGCTTCAGCACGTTTGCGATCAGAAATGTTGGTCGCAGTTGTAACTACATGCGTCGTGTTCCCTTCCACATCGAGCAAAGGGCTTTTTGTGACGATGAAGTGGAAGATGTCACCCGCGTGGTTACGCTGCTCAATCTCGTAAGGTGGCAGCGCCCTGCCCGTAATAAACACCTTGCGATCCAAACGGCGATTCCGCTCTCGGGTAAATTTATCGAACTTCCCGTAGGTATCCTCACCAACAAGCTCAGCAGTCGTTGAGTTCAGAAACCGAGCCCATGCTGCATTGGAGAAAGCGCAAAGGCCATCCCGCGTACTTGTTGTGATCATTGCAGGAACACTATCGATAACCTGCGCCAGCTGCTCACGAGAATCTCGCAGCGCTTCCTTACTCTGCTGTTCTACATTGACCAGCTCTTGCTCAAGAAACCGTGCATGGCGTTTAACTGCATTTTGCTCTTCCCGCAGAGCAAGCAGATTTCGCGCTCGGCTTACAAACTCATTATGATCAACCGGACTCTGCAGGAAATCAGTTGCACCTGCTTCCAAAGCACGGATGCGGAACGAGCGGTCTGTGAAGACCGTAATGACGACAATCGGCACATCACTGCAATGCTCCAGCGCGCGTACCTTCTGCGTCAGGTCAGCCCCATCCATCTCTGGCATGCTGTAATCGGTAATGATCAAGTCAGGGACGTTGCTCTCCATATACTCGAGAGCATCAATCGGCGAGGCAAAACACTGTACTTTGACAGATGCATCTACGGCGAGTGCAAGCTTCTCAAAGATACTTCTATTAATTGCTCTGTCATCGACAATAACGATTGTTGTCATGCAGCTACCACCACGAGTCTAACTGCCGAAGGCATCAAATACCCGCAGCAGTTGAACAAATTCACCCCATGGTTATCTTCGCTTAAGGAGACAGTGTTAAGAAATGCCAAATAGTTATCATTAAATGCCTAGTATCAAACTCATGGTTCTATTTACTTATAGGCATACACGGTTCGTCCACCGTCAGTGCACAGACCCTTTAATTTCCTTCATCAACGGAATAAAGCTAACGTAAGCGGTAGTTTGCGAGGTTTTGCACCACAAAACAGTTGGGTCTTCAATTAGTTACTGAAACATTGAAAACACAATAAAAAATTTTCTTCAAATTACACTAAACAGTTGTGAATATAGATCCACACACACTCGCCTAAAGCTTGCACCTCAGCACAACCGAGCAAATAAGATTCCAGTAACAAGACTGAGTCTGACTAAAAAAGTCACTCAAACTCTTTTATTTTCCTTTGAATCATTCTTAGAAGAGACTTTCGAACATTAAACTTTCTGCCGAGAAGTATAATCCGGCAGAAAGCACCAATCATTAAATGGACTTAACGAACTGGCCTATACCACTTCAGGTTTTATGGCTCCCTGAAGGCTCTGGCCATACTGTCACGCACAGGCTCCATGAGATAATCAAAGAAGGTTCGATCTCTCGTCGTGATGTACACTTCAGCAGGCATGCCAGGGGTTGCCTTGAAGTTCAGATGCCCAGGGATCTTCTCTCGATCCAACTGCACACGCGCTTTGTATACATCTCCTGCACTGCTCATGGGATCTTCATTTCGTAAGGCGTCTGCTGAGACATAAATGACTTTGGCATCTAGCATTGGCGTAATGCGCTGGTTCAGGGCTGTCAGCCGCACCATCGCCTTCTGCCCTTCCTTCACATTGTCAATTTCCGTGGTCTGGATGGAAGCCTCGATGATCAACTCGTCTTGCAGAGGCAGTATCTCCATCAGGTCCTTACCACTCTCAACAACACCTCCAGCAGTGTGATAACGCATTCGAACGACAATGCCGCGCACAGGAGCGACAATTTCAACGCGCTGCAAGACATCTTGTGCCGCGCGAATTTGCTCACTTACATCATCAAGATCCGCATTGACCACCTGCAATTCACCCACTGCCGTTTGGGATGCTTCGTTTTCTACTTTGACAATCTGAGCTCGCGCTCGCGCAATCCGCTCCGTAGCATCGCCGATCTCCGCGAGGATACGTCCTTCCTCACCTTTCAGGTTTGCAAGTGAACGCTCTATGCGCAGCACATCTGATTTTCGAATCAGTCCCTTACCCAAAATCTTCTTCTTGGCATCCAGCTCTTCCTGGAACAACTCCATCTGCTGTTTAACGGCAACCAACTGAGATTGACCACCTTGTATGCGTTCCTTCAAAGCATCGATACCCTGCGCAAGGATATCAATCTCACTCTGTAGCTTTCTCGTTCTGGCTTTGAAAGTCAGTGACTGGTTCAGGATGATGCTTTTGATTTTCGGATCGTGTGCCGTGCTTGTCAGCATCTCAGGAAGAACAAGCGTCTTATGCCCTTTGGCCTCTTGTGTCAGTCGTGCCTGAATGGCTTGCAAACGTGCTTGCCGGATCACCAACCGTTCTAAATTTGCTTCTGCAGCTGTTTCATCTAGTTTCACCAGAACATCACCGGCAGAAACCACATCCCCTTCTTTTACGAGGATCTCTTTGATGATCCCACCTTCAAAGTGCTGGACAATCTTGTTCTGACCTGTAGCAACAAAGGAACCGGAAGCAACCACAGCACCTGCCATGGGAGCGCTTGAGGCCCAATAACCAAACCCGGCAAAAGTAAGCGCAATAATGATTAAACTAGCCAATATGGGAGAGCGAGTTGTGCGGGGCACATCCTCATACCAGCTTCCATCAAGTATAAGTGCTCTAGTAGACATTAAAATCACCAAATATCAAAAGCTTAAACTATTCAGCTGGTTGCGCCGCTGGCAGGTTATGCCCCGGGGCGTCTTGATGCTGTGAAATGCCCGGCCGTTTTCCCGTAATCAAAGGCATCACTTCATCACGGCTTCCAAACGCCGCCACAGTCCCATCTTTAAGCATCATGATCTTATCAACGCAGCGCAGAAGTGCGGGCCTCTGTGTAATCGCAATGACAGTCATTCCATCCTGCTTGGCCCGTCCAAGAGCTTCTGCCAAAGCATGTTCCCCGATGGTGTCCAGATTGGAGTTTGGCTCATCCAACACCAACAGACGAGGGTTATTATAGAATGCCCGAGCCAACCCTATCCGCTGCCGCTGCCCACCAGAGAGTGGCGCTCCATCCATAGCAACTTGCGTCTCATAGCCCTGAGAAAACTGCGAGACCATCTCATGAATATCTGCCATTTGAGCGGCCTTAAAGACGTCCTCATCATTGGCTTCTCTATTCATTCGGGCAATATTCTCTTTGATCGTACCCGGAAAGAGCTGAACATCCTGCGGCAAGTAACCGATATTCTCACCAAGCTGCCGACTATCCCAATTCCTCAAGTCCATCATATCAAGGCGCACATTGCCTGCTGTTGGGATGAGAGAGCCAACCAACATTTTTCCCAGCGTACTCTTCCCGGAACCAGACGCGCCAACAACAGCCAGAGAATCTCCTGGAGAGAGCTGGAACGAAATGCCATTCAGGATCACACGCTTGTTTGGAGGCGGTACGAATAGCAGCCGCTCAACACTCAGTCGGCCAGCAGGATTCGGCAATCGAAGCCGATGCACATTAAGCGGAGAGGTATGCAGCAATTTCTGGATGCGCCCATATGCGTTCTTCGCTCCCACATAGCTCTTCCAACCATCAATAATGCCTTCAACAGGAGCTAGAGCACGACCACCAATAATAGACGCCGCAATAATCATCCCGCCAGTAATTTCATTGGAAAGCGCAAGCCACGCGCCCCAACCAAGCATCGTGATCTGAGTAGACAAGCGGATGAATTTGGATACAGCTGAAATCAGGACATTTCGATCCTGCCCCAGTATCTGGGCCTTCAACGATTCAGCAGTTTCCTTACCCCAGATAATCACACCTTCAGGGATCATTCCCATTGCGTTCATAACCTGAGCATTCCGCGCCATCGCTTCTGCCTGCAGGTTTGCACGGGAAGAAAATGCATTGGCCTTTCCAAATGGAACAGCAGTTAGTCGCTGGTTGATCCGCGCAAGAACGAGCAGCAGCAAAATAGTCGTTGTAACGATCATGCCAAGTTGCGGGTGCACCATGTAAACGACGAGCAGATAGATCGGAGCCACAGGTGCATCCATCATGGTCAGAAGCACAGAACCCGTCAAAAAGCTCCGCAACTGCTGCAAGTCAGAAAGAGCCTGAAACTCCTGACTACTGCCATTATGCGACGCCCTTGCTGCTGCACTGAGCACAGGCCCACCGAGTCGCGTCTCAACATCCACGGCAACCCGCATAAGCATAAAGCGGCGGAACATATCCAGCAGCACATGAGCCAACACAAGGCCAATGACGATAGCAGTAAGCATCACAAGTGTATCGACACTTCGGCTGGTCAACACACGGTCAGAAATCTGGAACAGATAAATGGGAACAGAAAGGATCAGAAGGCTGGCGCAGAAGGAGAAGAACCCAACATACAACAGGTTGATCTTTGCCCGTGCCAGACCATTTTGCATCAACTTCCGAAAATCAATATCTTCATAAGGGCCGCCATTTTTTCTGGAGGCAAAATTACCTTTTTGGCCTGCGAGCTTTTCTCCATGTGCAGGTTGCTGCGAAATACCATCCACCTGCAATGTTTTGCTCGCCTGCCCTCCACGCTGTCGGCTATTATTCTTAGTCTCTCGAGCTTTAAACATACATTCTCTCTATAAAAATCTATTAAAATCAAACGATTATATCTGAGACCATGTCACTCTCACCCGCGTAAGGAACAAATGCGGGAGACGATCCGGCTTCGCTACCAACATCATTGCCAGTAAACGCAACAACCTCCGAAACCAGATCAGTATTTCCATTCAATGCTGTTTCGAGATCTTCCTCTTCAG
The DNA here is from genome assembly GCF_001310815.1 of Pseudovibrio denitrificans JCM 12308. Lineage (GTDB taxonomy): Bacteria > Pseudomonadota > Alphaproteobacteria > Rhizobiales > Stappiaceae > Pseudovibrio > Pseudovibrio denitrificans. The sequence continues at coordinate 84,646 of NZ_BAZK01000013.1, read as the reverse complement.
AGACTACGATATTGACTTTTATGACAATGTCTTCCTCTGAGTATTCGCCATCCAAATATTGAAAACCTGACTGACTGTCGTAATCAATGATGGTTGCTTTGTTGCTTGTCTTGTTGCTCGACGTGTCCAGATAACCATCCTCATCAGCCTCAACAACTTCACCATTGATCGTCTGCGTCAGCACTCCGCTGTCTTCAGTTTCCTTATGGATCTTCACGTAATCAGCGTCTGAAAGAACATTGATCTGTTCAATCGCATTGATCTGATAGTAATCGCCTGTGATATAAAGGACTTTCAGATCAGTACTGGGCAGGATTGGCAAACCGCCTGTCGCCGAAGAAGCGGTGTACTCATACTCTCCAGCCCGGCCATCCATCGCGTCGACCAAACCATGAACCTCAGAAGTCATGGGTTTCATCAGCGACCCACCACCAATGTTCTTAATGGTGCCTTCGTTGGTCAGAACATTGTGCCGCCCCGTACCGTTAATCGAAGTACCCGTTGTATCGACATAATCAGTATCAAGAAGGATGTTTTTCTGGCTGATGTAGTTGACGTCGTAATAGTTACCCAGCACAACAATGACGTCATAATTTTGAATGCTATCAATCAACTGCGCTGCATTCACCTGGGTGTTGTCACCGGTTTGAACATAGTAGCCGTTGTTGTTCAGCTGATAGGACACGCAATCATCATCTGACAGATAGTTTTTCTGACTAACAATATTCAGATCGTAAAAGTTGCCACTCACCACATCGACGGTAAAGGAGTAGTCTGGATTATCATAGGTTACGTGCGAGGAGATCAGATACTCCCCTTCTGAACTCACATTGGCATCATTGTAGACAACCGTGTCCGAGAGGCCTTGCCCATTGACAACATCGGTGAGTTGCTCAGTTGGCCCATAATAGAGGTTGCTCTGAATGATCGAGTTTGTAGCATAGTAATCTCCCATCACAACGGTCGAACACTTCAGCTCGCTCAGATCCACGATTGAAGCCACGTTCACGGCCTCATTGTCGCCAGTCGTCACATAGCTGCTGTCATTTTCGTCATCATCAGAACTCTCATCACTATCTTGCTCTTCTTCAGGAAGCTCACCGATGTTGTCACCGCTGGTGAATGATGGGTTCGGAGCATCATTTTCAGCACGTTGAACCAGTGCTTCACCGATAGCATCAGCTGCACTTTGAGCATCCTCCTCCTCAAAAATCTGATCAAGAGTATCGAGCTCAATTTCATTGGCAGCATCCAAAAGCTGTTCTAACACCTCATCGGCATTGCTCTCTGGAATATCATCACCAAACTCGCTTTTAGACAGCAACAGATCGTCATCTGTCAGGGCATTCTCTTGAGCAAGGTTGATTTCGATGTCTGGAGCATAAATATCGCGATAGGTGAAGGTGATTGTATAGGTGTAGTCGAGAGACTGACCGACATCACCATTTTGCGGCAGATCTGTTTCACCACCATCTTCAAAAAACACACCTTCAGAAGGCAGCGTAAAGTCCGAAGCATTTACAAGCGTCTCAACCGAATATGGGAGACGAGCCTGAGAGCTGCGCCAATCTCTGGTAGCAGTGAAGGAAGATTATAGAATTTCTCGTAGGGAAGCTCAGCGGTATCTCCGCGAGAGTAAACAACTTCCACCGGGGTAATAACAATAGCGTCTTGAGCAAACCAGGCTTCGTCAAAGCTCTGTTCGGCTGTAGCGATACTATCAAAGATCTTCATATAGCCGATAAAGTGCCAGCTTAATTCATTTATAGCCTGCGACAGCATAAAATATCCTAACAATTTCATATGGATATATAAAATGACCTGCGCGGATTGCTCCGCGCAGGTCTTGTTTAGATCTGTTTATGCAAGGTCGTCTTCGCCAACTACGTTCACGGTTGAAGAACCGCCAACAACATTGACATCAACAGCATTGGCCTGAACGTTCGCACCCATGACGATCGTCTGGTTAAAGGCATTCGCCACACCCAGAGCATCAGCAGTCGCAGCCGTAGAAGCCGTCACGCTATAATCATCACCTGTACCGAAGTCGAAGAGGCTTTCTGCATCATGGATACCATCTGCAGAGATCGCCTCACCACCATCAGCAGTCACTGTCTGATTAAGTGTGCCATGGTTGTGAACTTCAACATTGGTGATCACATCCTGATCATACAATGCATTTGCCTGCTCAGCACCGAAGATGGTGTCAGTACCGTTGGAGTCCAGCGTACCGAAGAAGCCACCGCCAACATCAGGGCTACCAGATGGAGTGATGTCCAAAGCACCCAGATCGTCATCTTCACCAGTAAAGAGAAGAGTGTCGTTCTGACCAGTAACATCCAGCTCGGTTGAGTTGACCTGCTTGTTACCACCTGAATACAGGCTCTGGTTGAAGGCAGATGTCTTCGCAGTAGCGTCTGCAGAAGCAACAGCTTCCGCAGTTACGGTGTAATCATCACCAACGGAACCATTGGCAACAAAGGTGCTCACAGGATCAGTAATGCCGTCACCAGATTGAGCATCGCCACCAACCGCAGTCACAGTCTGGTTAACGTCTTCCCAGTTCTTAACATCCATCTCATCTATGAGATCATTGTCACCCGCTGTGTTGTTTTGTGAGAACAAAGCAAGACTATCAGCGTTTCCAGCAATGGTGCCGGAGCGAACTGAGTTGTCAGCTCCACCTTCACTGTCATCTCCAACAGAGATGACATTCTTGTTGTCTCCAACAATGTCAACATCAGCAGAGTTAACCTGAGCATTGCCACCTGTAGAGATTACCTGATTGAAGGCAGAAGCTTCAGCAACAGCATCAGCTGATGACGACGCTTTACCGGTGAGAGATGCGTTATCTCCAACATTCAATGCACCTTTCACATCGGTGCCATCAATCCCACCAGAGCCAACACCAGCGCTCGCAGAACCACCAGTAGCGGTTACATCCTGATAAACTTCATGATGGTTCTCAACATCTGCATAAGAAACTTCATCACCATCATAAAGAGTATTGCTCTGATATCCGCCTAGGAGAGAGTCAGTAGAATCCACTCCACCATTATCAGCCGGACCAGTACCAGCCACAGATGCAAACGTTACGTTTGAATCTTCGCCTGCAGACTGCACATTGCTACTTCCACCGGTCACACTCAGATCAAGATCATTGCCCTGCGAGTTACCACCAGAAAACAGTTTCTGGTTCATGGAAGACGCAGATGCTGATGCATCCGCTGTCGCTTGGGTGACACCAGTGATAGATGAGTCGTCACCAACACGCGCTGCTCCAACGTCGCCACCAAACCCAGCAACACTAATGCCAGCACCACTTGTGGCTGTACCACCAGTAGCAGAAACATCCTGATCAACTAGGTCATGGTTTTCAACGTCCGGGCCAAGCAACTCATCGTTGTCACCGAGCGTGTTTTCCTGCCAGGCACCAGCAGCAGTATCAGTATCAGCTTGACCTGCCGCAGCAGCCTGGCCGAACTGGCCAAGAGTTGCATTGTCTTCACCAGATGCAGCAACGCCTGAGTTCGCACCTACGATGCTCGCATCGTAAGAGTTACCCTGCCCATTACCACCAGTGCTCAGAACCTGTTCAAACGAGGCAGCTGCAGCAGTCGCATCAGCACCAGCACTTGAAAGGCCACTAATGGTGCTATCTTCTTCAACACCAGGAGCACCCTGAGCACCAATCTGACCACCGCTGGTAGATTCAATGCCATCACCTGCAGTTGCTGTGCCACCAGTAGCAGTTACGTCCTGAACGGAATCGTGGTGGTTGCGAACATCGCTATCCCGGATGGTGTCACCATCGTATGCAGTGTTACCCTGGAGGCCACCTGAGAAGCTATCCGTGTTCGTGGTTCCAGCCCAAGTACCATTCACTTCTGCATTGTCTTGACCTGCTGAAGCAACGTTCACATCAGCGCCAGTAACAGAGACAGATGCGGAGTTGCTTTGAGCATTACCACCTGTCACTTGTGTCTGCGTGAAGGATTGAGCAACACCGGTCGCATCTGCAGAAGCCGAACTAGAGCCTGAGATGCTTTCATTGCCATCAATGTTGGTAGAACTTCCACCAGTCTGAACAATGCCAGCTCCAGAAGACGCAGTTCCACCGTCGACATCAACGGTTTGAGTGCTATGGCCCCAGTTAGCTACGTCAGCACGACTAATATTATCTACATCACCGAGCTGATTGCTTTGCTCACTCCATGAGGTAGTTGTGGTGTCGTGATCAACAGGGGTATCTGTTTCTGATCCAGCAACAGCTCCACTTTCACCAGCAGATGCTAGTGCTTTATTACCGCCAACAACGTCCACATCAACAGAGTTGGACTGAGCATTGCCACCAGTTTTGAGCGTCTGCCCAAAGTTGATTGCAGCACCCGTTCCATTTGCACTTGCAGATGTGCTACCGGAGATGGAACTATCATCACCAACAGTGTCCGGACCAAGGTTCTCACCTGGGTTTGCACCAAGAGCTTCGATACCATTGCCTGCAGTCGCATTGCCACCATCAACGGTGACAGTCTGCACTGCATCTGCCCCACCAGTATTGAGGACATCAGGACTAAATAGGGAATCTCCATCATACATCTCATTGTCTTGAGACTGATTGGAGTTGGTATTTGTATTGGTGTTACCACTGCCAGCAAGAAGTGAAACTGGTCCTGTGTCATCACCAGCACCGTCTTCACCCACCACAGATGCAGTCATTTCAGCACCTGTCACGAAGACTTCAGCAGAGTTGCTTTGCGCATTACCGCCAGATGTCAGGGACTGTGTGAAGGACTGAGCAACACCTTGAGCATTCGCAGAGGCCGCAGCCGAACCACTCATATCAAAGTTGCTGTGAACCGCAGCAGAAGTCCCGGAATCAAACGAGATACCGTTACCAGCACTTGAAGTGCCACCATCTACATCAACAGTCTGCGTGCTATCATGCTCATTCCAGACATTCGCATCATCAATATCGTCTTGATCACCAAGAGCATTAGTCTGATCGCTTGATGTACGTGTGCCTGTCTGATGGTCACCGTAAACAGATGGATCATCTGCATTCAAAGAAGCGGCAGCACCATCTTCACCAGCAGAAGCAGTAACTTGGTTTGCCCCAGTTACATCGAGGTCAGATGCATTGCTCTGCGCATTGCCACCCGTGCTAACCTTCTGCTCAAAGCTTGCAGCAACACCCAATGCATCAGATTTAGCAAGCGTAGAACCGGTGATAGAACCATCATCAACAACATGTGTCGCACCAAGACGGCCACCATTCATGTCAATGCCGTCACCAGCAATAGCATCATTGCCGAAGGCTTCAATTTTCTGATTGGCATGACCATCGTTATGAAGGCTCGGCTCAATTATCGCATCGCCATCATAGGCATCGTTAGACTGGTTGAATCTCGCATTCGTACCAGTTTCAGATTCCATGAAGCCATCATCTGCAGCGACCTTGATATCCGCAGTCGCGTCGTCTTCACCGGAAGTAGCCTGTCCGACACCAGTGCCGGTGATACCAAGACTAGCAGAGTTGGTCTGTGCATTGCTGCCAGCAGAGATATCTTGCTGGAAACCAACGCCGACAGCACTTGCAGATGCTGAAGCAGCGGCACTACCATTTACACTGCCATCACCACCAACAGAAGCGGAAGTGCCGATCTGGTCTATGGAGTTAATGCCATCTTCACTGGTTGCTTCACCAGCTTTAGATTTTACAACCTGATGAGAGTCATCAAGGTTCGCAACCTCAGGATTTGCAATGGCACCGTCAATGTTGCCGCCACCAAAACCACCGCCAACGCCGTCATTCAGCTCATTTGACTGTGTGACACGAGCACGAGTGTTTGTGTCTGAGTTACCAGAGGTGACGTCCGCACCACCAACAACAGCTTCTGCACCGGAACCACCAGCACCTGAGACATCTACGTCAGAACCGGTGATCGAGAGATCGACATTGTTGCCCTGCTCGTTGTTACCAGTTTGCAGTGTCTGGTTGAAACTACGTGCAAGACCAGAAGCATCTGCCTGAGCAGCAGTAGAGCCATTGATACTTTCATCATCGCCTACGCCAACATTAGAACCAGCAATGTCAGTAGGACCAGCACCAATGATGCCGTTACCGGAATCTGCGTCACCACCTTTAACTTTGACACGCTGTTCAAGATCACCATCATTCGTGACGGTTACATTATCCAGTGTATCAAGATCGTTTGCATAGTTTGATTGGTTGGCGCGAAGAAAAGTATCGGTATCATTGTCTTCTGCAGCTGCACCAGTTTGGTGTGCATTCACACCAGTTCCATCACCACCAACTGAAGAGGCATCAAAGTTACCACCAGTTACACTGCCAGAAACATCGTTGCTCTGTTGGTTCGCACCAGTTGCAATACCCTGATCAAAAGCGAGCGCAACACCTTTACCATTAGCAGATGCAGCCGAACTTGCATCAATGGTTAAGTCGTCACCGATCTGAAGAGCAGCATTGATATCCTGAATACCATCTCCAGCCTGAGCATAAGTCCGAACATCATCAGTACGGTTCACTTCAATGCTTTGATCTAACGAACCATCATTGAGGACCTCAGCACTACTATCACCGTTGTGCTCAACAACGTCCTTATCACCGAGTGTGTTATCCTGCTCCGCGCGGATACGTGTATCGGTGCCATCACTAAATGGATTATAACCAGACATATCGTCTCCAAATATTCGGAGAACTGCCCTGCAAAAAGCCGATCATTTACGTCAGCTGGTTGCCACAGGTTCTCCTGAGGATTGAAAAAATGTTTCATTCCATGATTTGAAGGCTGTCTTTTCGGTTCAGCGTTTCGGTCTGGGACCAAAGAGAGCATATGGCTCGCATACCCGGAAAACTCCGAATTTTGGGCGCAAAGGTCCAGCCCGCACAAACAAGGTATCTGTACGATAAACATGATTTCGGCTTCAGAAAGCGAAGGAACCGATAAAATGCTTTGGTTCTGGGTTTCCGCTCTAAATACTAACTAAATGCTCTTGCTAAAACGAATTGACTCCATTCCTTCAAACAAAGCTCCAGCAAAGACAAGAAAGAAAATTCCTCACGGAAGCGGCGGAAGCTATAACACGACCTAAAAAACAGACAAACCAAGAGTAATATTGGGTAAAAACAAACAATACATTCAATTGAACTAGATAGAAATTACTATAATTATCTAGGATATTAATAGCTAGTTAACGTTAGTATTTGCAAATTAATGTTTTAAATATCACTGAAAACTAATTGAGCACCCCTCACAGGGGTATGTTTATTGGTCTCAATAATGCCAGTCTCATTTAAATCGCCTAGCAAGCTGATTGGGAAACAGGTTTTCAAGAACTCATGCAATATGCAGTAAAATTACAGCACACCCCAAACACTGTTTCAGTGTAAAAGTTATGGATCCATAACCATACTTCGCCGACTAATAAAAGAACGCAATACTCCAATTCAGGGACACAATACGGCACTTAATTTAATTTTCTGATCGCATAAATTTCTTCACAGGTAATTCAAGAATATTTGGCTTCATTGAGATTTATAGCCCTTAAGATTTAAGCATTTCTGCTTTTGATGCTTCATATACTTCACGAAAGCATGCATCACACCCATCCTAGGAGTCGCTGGCGAAAATCAATCTGACAGCCCCTGTCAATGAACCCACAGCTTTGCTACCCTTGCGTCAGAATTTAGAGACCATGCACATCAACACATCTTCTTAGACGGGTAAGCTCCATGGATGATGATCAGATCCCTCATTCGCCTGACTTTGACGAACTGGATCGCTTGGCCCCCAACAAAGCAGGCAGGCGCAACCTGCTGTTCGCCTTGATTGGCAACATCAACTACAGTTGGTCAAACAATGAGAGCACATTCATTTACATACTCCAGCACCTGATGGAGACAGATGAACTCACCGCGACACTGGTCTTTGGCACGCTCAATACAACAAGGGCCCGCGTAGACCTGATCGAGCGCCTGGCCGATGCAAAGCTTAAAGACGATACTCTCAAAAAGAAACTTCGCCGTATCCTGCGTATCTTCAACGAAAGCACGCGCCTGAGAAACGAGTTTAGCCACGCAACCTTCAGGCAAAACCAGCAAGGTGAGATAACGCACACCCATTCAATGCGAATTCAGCGTAAAAACGGGCAAATCCAGCTCGGAGAAATCAAAGCATTGGATGACGCCCGTATCGCCCAAATGGGGAAAGCTATCGAAAAGCTGGTCAAGCTGAACCGCGAGATCTGGGCATTCATACCTGAGCTGCAACACGCTATGTCACAGGCAGCAGATAAGCCTCAACACCAAGGCTCACCGCAATTTCAGCCATCCTAAAGGCAGGTCAGCTTCGCCCTCTTTTACCTGCAGACAAACCAACTAGTCGGAAGTAAGCCCAGTAGGGCATAACTCGGAGCAGTTTCAGCGCAGTTACCAGGGGGAATGGGAATGCGATCTCAAACTTCTTTCGATCAAGACCTTTCTTGATCCGTCGCGCAGCACCTTCAGCCGCAATGATAAACGGCATAGGCAACCTGCTGTTCTCCGTCATTGCAGTTTTGACAAAGCCCGGATTGATCACCGACAGAGAGAGATTTGCCCGATCAAAGCTCGGCTTCAACGCCTCACAGAGATTGATCAATGCGGCCTTTGTTGGGCCGTAACTCGCCGCATAAGGCAGTCCGCCATATCCACTCAATGAGGATATGATTGCAATCTGGCCTGATCCCCGCTCTTTCAGTAGGGGAAATAGATTATGGATGGTACGAACCGCGCCAAAGTAGTTGGTATCCATTGCGTTGACACATACATCGTCCGTCAAAGTGGATAGTCCGCCGACATGGAACACGCCAGAACAGTATACTGTGAGGTCTGGTAGCAAATCTTCGGCTTCAAATCTTTGAACAGCATGCTCAATCTGCTTTTTATCGGTTACATCAACTGGCAAAGCTTTCACTGAGCCGTAAGCCTGCCTCAACGTTTCAAGGCGCTCAACACGTCGGCCACTCGCCACAACTTTCCAACCATCTGCAACATAGAGCTTACACAGCTCCTCACCTATTCCCGAAGTCGCTCCAATAATCCAGGCAATCTTAGTACGTGATGACATGCGTGCTCCCCCCCAAAAGTAAAACCTCTAAGGGAGAGCAAAGCATAGATCACTTTGTTACGGCAATAACTTCTGCGTGCTGATAGCACACCAGCTGTTAGAACCCTCTAGCTGAGCTTCACAGAGAGAAAGGCTTTCAGCTTGAGAAACCAAAAGCTTTCCATCTTGAAGTGCATTCAGATACACAAACCTCTCCGCTTTCTCCCCTTCGTCCTCAGCCCCCGGATGCTCAAATTCTGAGATATTTGCAGTACTTTCATGACATCCAGCGTAGTGGATCTTGAAACGTGGCTCAGCGAGAATTTCTTTAAGAGCAACAATGCCTTCCTGGCATTCTTCGTGGCTGTCTTTCTCAACATAGGAGGCACCAACCTCCCCGTCAGCCCCTACTGAACTCAGCAGAAACATGAGAAGCACAGTTTTCATTCTATTATTTCCTTATAGAAAAGCTCTGCCGCAATCACGGCAGAGCTCAAAAAACTTAAAAGATCACGCTAGCAGAAAGCTTGAAGGTCCGCCCCGGAGCAGTCAACTCATCCAGAGAGGGCTTATATTCAAGATCAAAAATGTTCTCGACCGCAGCATTCACCTTCAACTTACGCTCATCATCAAAGTCATAAGAGAACCCACCGGCTAAGTTGAGAGTTGCAAAAGCGTCTTCTGTGACCACCTCATTGCTTCGATCAAGATCAGTGTGTTTGCTAGCAAAACGAGCATACATGTCTGCGTGTGCTTCAACTCCGTTAGAGAAGCTCCAGTCTTTCTTCACACCAACAGAACCGGAAACTAACGGCGTATTGGTATGAAATGTCGTAAGATCGGCCTCTTCAAACTGACGACGCATCAATGTCAGGTTCGCATATGGTGTCAAACTCCAATCAGAAATTCTGTACGAAGCGGATAGCTCAAGCCCCCAAGTCCGTGCCTCATTAATGTTATCATACATCAGTGAGCCTATTGGGCAGGCAACATTGTCACAAGCAACCGTCGTGATGTAATCCTTTGCCTGGGTATAAAAGACAGCAGCGTCCAACATGAGCTGCCCGTCATCGTAACGCCCACCAAGCTCAGCAGTCACGGATGTTTCCGCTTCCAAGTCAGGGTTGGAGAAAACCATACCAGCTGGCGAAAAGTTAGTACCAATCATAGTCTGGATGAGTGTCGGATACACATATCCTTGGGCCACGCTCGCTCTCAGTGCGAAATCATCAAAGCCAGTGTAGTTTAGACCAACAGCACCCACGACAGCCTGATCAGTTTCATCCCGATCACCCGCTGACCCTTTGTTCTCTGTTTTCACCAAGTAGTAACGGCTGCCAGAAGTGAGTGTCAGATCATCAGTCACATCCCATTCATTCTGCACAAACGCAGAAAGTGTTGTGACTTTTCCTTCATCATCAGTACTGGTTGGAGTGATTGGTGTTGGGAAGTTCGGTGGACCAGGTGGAAATGGAATATCCATACCAGTTTGAGAGCTTTGTCTATCGAGGCGATCCTGAACAGCTTGGAAACCAACCAAGGTCACAACATTATTGAAAAGTGCTAGATCCACCTGACCATTAAGTCCCAAAGTTTGCAGCTCACTTCCGATATGATTGTCACGCTGCTTCATCTTAGTAATGGTGGGAGGATTGGTAGGGGGGAAAGCAATTTCCGGAATCGTGTAGCCATTTTCAGCAACACGGTCGATTTGTTGGAAAAATCCATCAAGATGTATCTTGGAGATGTATTCATTCACATCTTCAAAATCATAAAAAATAGAGAGCTTGGAGCGATCACGCTTAGGCAAGTCAAAAGGAAAATCTGGATCACCGGTGTATACATCAGCTTCCAACTCATAGCGCTCAGCTTTCAAGCTAAAACTATGTTGATCACCGCGGTATCCGATGTAAGCGGTCGCACTCTGCTCTGAAGATGCGCTGGGATCTAAAGTGCCAGCTGGAGTTTCCCTGTCACCATCATAGGCTCGCGAGAGAGAAACTCGATAATCCCATTTATCGATCGTACCGGCAGCAGAAGCAAAACCACTTATGCCATTGGTCGAGGAGTTAAATTTCGTGCCAACCTCTACCTCCAATGGTCTATCTGCACCTTTCTTGGTGATGATGTTTACAACACCACCAATTGCCTTGGAACCATGAAGAACGGAGCCTGGACCTTTTACAACTTCGATCCGCTCGATGTCTTCAGGCGCAATCAAAAACAGTGGACCATAAGAGGTGTGGTCAGAGATCTCCTGTCCATCAATCAGCACAACGTTGCGAATAGAAGACTCTCCTCGAATACTGATACGCTGCATTCCCGGCACGCCACTATCGATGATCTTAACACCCGGCACATCACGCAAAATCTCAGCCACACTGTTCGTGGAGGCACGCTCAATCTGTTCGCTATCGACGACAGCGACGGAGCGTGTGACCTCGTCGAGGCTTTGCTCACCGCGGGCAGCGGTTACGACGATCGGACCGAGCTCTTCTGGTTCTTTCTGTTCTTGAGAATATGCACCGGATTGCAGTGCGAGATAGCAGATTCCGGTCATCAAGCCGGAGACAAAACCCTTGGACATCCCTACACCCTTTTAATATGAGTTAATGACTCATATTATTGAGTGGCGATATCTATCAATGCAAAAATGACCACACAAAAATAAATATGAATATAAGACTCATATTTGTGTCATTTTGATCACATCCAACATAACTGCTCCCCTTCTCGTTTGATTTGGATCAAGCAAACACATCCATGCTGCGCTTCCTTCCTGTATTTCAGTTGCTAAGGCTAAATGCTGATTCGCTCATCTCACAGTGCATGAGACAACGAAAACCCACCCTCAAGGTTGATTGAAGGTGGGTTCTGCCAGTTGTCTTGTCTGACTTCAGCAAATGCTATGTTTAGTCGTAAACAGCCGAAACCTTCTCTTTGTAAGCTTCCAGAGCGTTTGCTGGCAGGCTGTGAGCTATGCCCTGGTGACAATCAATACAAGTCTTGCCTTCCTTGAATGCATCAGAGTGAGCAGCGGATGCACGGCCTTCCTGAAGAACAAAGTCCATAGAATCGAACTCGTGACAGTTCCGGCATTCGCGGCTGTCTGTCTTCTTCATTGCAGTCCAAACGTTGGTTGCCAACTCAAGACGTTTCTCTTCAAATTTCGCAGGACTATCAATGGAACCCAGAGCTTTGTGATAAAGCTCTCTGGTCGCTTGTACCTTCCGAACCACCTTATGCACCCACTCTTTAGGCACATGGCAGTCAGGACAGGTTGCCCGTACGCCTGAAGCATTGTTGTAGTGCGCTGTCTCAGTGTATTCCGCGTAGACGTTTGCCTCCATCTCATGGCAGCCAATGCAGAACTCTTCTGTATTGGTCATTTCCATGGACCAGTTGAAGCTACCCCAAAAAGCCACACCAACAACGACACCAATCAGCAACAGAGCACCTGCAGAAATCGTCGCAGCAGGATGTCTCAGAAAACGCCAGATCCGTTTGATCAGGCCAGGCCCCTGATCTTTATTGGGAATTGCGCCTTGATTGCTCATATTTAGTTCCTCCAGTCAGAGTGCCATCTAGCGTTTGCTTGACGGAGTAAATTCATTCTCCACGAGCGGCTCAGCTTCGACCTGAGGAACATGGCATTGCGTGCAGAACCAGCGTGTACCAGCAACCTGATCCAGCTGACGCCCTTCACGGTCTGCATAGTGTGTCATGGAAAGGGTTGGTGCTTTTTTCTCACCTGCATTTGCCCAGTCATGGCAAGTCAGGCACTGGTTCACCTTCAGGTCCACCTGATAAGCTTCAGTCTTGTGCGGCACCAATGGTGGCTGCTGACGAAACTCACGGTTCACCCGGGTGTTTTGAGGACGAGCGATCGGTTCTACGAACACGGGCTCATCGACCTGTACACCCCGCAAGGACTTTACCCCCTCGGCATGTGCGTTCAAGGCGGCAAAGCCGGTAAGGTTCAAAACCGCCATAATGGTGATAGCCTTCCAAGGCACTCCCGTTTTCATTTGTGACCTCCCATAGCTTTGGTCGCGACCGGATCGCGGGGGCCCGGTTCGATTGAAGTAGGTTGAATAAGTTGAGTATCGAAACGATGGGTGAAACTGAAAACGTCCAGATCGCATACGTCGATACAGCGACCACAAGACGTACAGTCCCGATGTTGAATGAGCGGGGTGTCATCCCCTTTGCCTCGCAGAGCTGGTGAGATCACATGGTTCTCAGGGCAAACCTCAAAGCAGTCCATGCAGTCATCACAAGCTTCGCGGTTCTTGGCAGAGATCCGCAGCAAGCTCTTGGTATTGAGCAGTCCATACACCGCACCCATAGGGCACAGATGTCCGCACCAACCATGCCGGGAGACGAAAGTGTCAAACAGGAACACCATCAGCACCGCAGCCCAGGCGAAGCCCATGCCAAACACCAGCCCACGGTGTAGCAAGGTGACTGGATTGACCAGCTCGTAAGCCAGAGAACCAGATCCGGCAGCGACAAGCAGCGTCATCGCCAGAACCCAGTAGCGGGTGTGCTTCTTCGGTTGCCACCCCTTTTTCAGATCAAGCTTGCGATGCAACCAGTTTGCACTGTCAGTCACCACATTCATGGGACAAACCCATGAGCAGTAAAGCCGACCACCAAACACGGCGTAGGAAACAACCACAATGGCCAGACCAATCAAACCGGTCAGCTCAGGCCAATGTCCCGTCACCATTGTCTGCAATAGCAAAAACGGATCTGACAGCGGAAGGATGTTCAGCGTCATGCTGGATGTCAGAGTTCCTTTGACAATCCAGACCCCGGCCCAGGGACCAGCAAGGAAAAGAGCCAGAACCAACAACTGAGTGCTTCGTCTAAGCAGCAGAAAGCGGTTACGCAGAACCCAACTCCGCTTCTTTTCCTTAAGGCTTTGGGCGTCTAATGCATGTGTAGTCATCACTGCCCCTTCCCTGGCTGGAACACGGGCTCGAAGGCACCTGCATCCGGCACACGATCCGGCAGATCGATCACACCTGGCACCAACGCATTTCCTGCCTTGGCTTTTTCCTCCCAACCAAGCCGGTAGTGCTCAGCACTCTCAGCTCTGGCGATGCGGCGAGGAAGAACCTTGATCGCAGACTCTGGCAGAACACACGCCTTCTCACATTTACCGCAGCCTGTGCAGGCATCTGCATAGACAGTTGGCGAGAAGACAGCATGGCTGCCCGTTCGCGTGTTTGGCGTCATCTCAAGTTTGATCGCTTCATCAATCAGCGGACAAACCCGATAGCAAACGTCACAACGCAAACCGAGGAAGTTGAGGCAGTTCTCCTGATCGATCAGGACAGCCACACCCATATCAGCATCATCAATGTCGGTGAGAGAATGATCCAGTGCCCCTGTTGGACAGGCAGCAACACAAGGAATGTCCTCACACATCTCACAAGGCACATCACGAGCTGTAAAGTATGGTGTTCCGGTTGCCGGGCCAGTTTCACCAAGCTCGGCGAGCTTCAAAGTGTCATAAGGACAGTCACGAACACACAGTCCGCACCGCACACATGCACTCAAAAACTCTTCTTCAGTAAGAGCCCCGGGCGGTCTGATGGCGTCGGCAGGCAAAGCCTTGGCCTGCGCCTGATAGACCGTCAGGAACGTCGCAGCAACAGCACAGCCACACGCCGTGCGGGCTGCGTCGCCAAGAAACTGACGACGCTTTGCACTGCTGAGGCCTGTCTTTTTGAGATCAGACATGGTTCTTATCCATTGCTGCTCAGAGGGTTGCTCTAAGCGCTTTCGACTTTACAAGCGCACTTCTTGAAATCCGTCTCTTTGGAAATCGGACAAGTGGCATCAAGGGTGAGTTTGTTGGTCAGCTGACTTGCATCGAAGAAAGCCATGTAGACCAAGCCCTTAGGCACCTTGTTACGACCACGGGTTTCAACGCGTGTCTGCACTTCACCGCGACGGGTTGATACAGTGACTTCTTGCCCTCTGCGCAGACCACGCTCACGTGCATCTTGCGGATGCATGAACACGACACCGGCAGGGAATGCTCTGTGCAGCTCAGGAACACGACGTGTCATAGAACCTGTGTGCCAATGCTCAAGAACACGACCGGTGCACAGCCAGAGATCAAAGTCTTTGTCAGGCATTTCTGCAGGCGGCTCGTAAGGAGCAAAGATGATGTTCGCACGACCATCTGGCTTTCCGTAGAAGCGGACGCCCTCTCCTTTTGGAACATAAGGATCGTAGCCTTCACGGAAGCGATAGAGTGTTTCCTTGCCATCAACCACAGGCCAACGCAGACCGCGAGCCTTGTGATAGGTGTCAAAGTCAGCCAGATCGTGCGCATGACCGCGACCGAACTGAGCGTACTCTTCAAACAGACCCTTCTGTACGTAGAAGCCAAAGTCTTCAGACTCGTGGTTGTTGAAGCCTTCTTTCACTTCAGAAACAGGGAATTTGTCGACCACACCATTGGCGAAGAGAACTTCAAACAGTGTCTTACCGCGTAGTTCAGGCTTCTTGGCGAGAAGCTCTTCAGTCCAGACATCTTCTGTCTTGAAGTACTTGGAGAACTCCATAACCTGCCAGACATCTGACATGGCTTCACCCGGAGCCTTCACCTGCTGACGCCAGAACTGAGTACGACGTTCCGCGTTGCCGTAGGCACCTTCTTTTTCTGCCCACATAGCGGTAGGCAGAATAAGATCAGCAGCCATTGCAGTAACGGTTGGATACGGATCAGACACCACAATGAAGTTGTCTGGGTTCCGATAACCCGGCCAGCCTTCCTCGTTCATGTTTGGAGCAGCTTGCAGGTTGTTGGTGCACTGAACCCAATATGCATTCAGCTTACCGTCTTTAAGCATCCGGTGATGCAGAACTGCGTGGTAACCAGGCTTACCAGGGATCGTACCTTCTGGAATGCCCCAAGCTTTTTCACAGATCTCGCGGTGCTTAGGATTCTTAACCACCATGTCCGCAGGCAAGCGGTGCGCAAAAGTGCCAACCTCACGGGCAGTACCACAAGCAGATGGCTGACCAGTCAGGGAGAATGGACCATTGCCTGGCTCGGAGATCTTACCTGTCAGCAGGTGAACGTTATAGCAAAGGCTGTTGACCCATGTACACGTGAGTGCTGATTGAAGCCCATAGTCCAGAGAGACATAACCTTCCGGTTTGGATCAGCATATGCCTGTGCCAGCTTCAGAAGTTTCTCTGCAGGTACACCGGACATTTCCTCGGCATACTCAAGCGTATATTTGGAAACGAGCTGCTTATACTCTTCAAAGTCAATCTTGGAGATCTTGCCGGAACCAGCATTCTCGGCATCTTTCTCACGTTCGTCAGTTGGACGCAGACCGTAGCCGATATCTGTAGCTGTCTTGGTGATGTTGACGTGCTTGTTCACGAAGTCCCAGTTCACCGCATCATTCTCGATGATGTAGTTGGCGATGAAGTTGAGGATCACCAGATCAGTCTGTGGTGTGAACACCATGCCGTTGTCAGCAAGCTCGAAGCTACGATGCTCGAAAGTAGAAAGAACATGCACTTCACAGCCAGGCTTTGTCAGGCGTGTGTCTGTCAGGCGTGACCAGAGGATCGGATGCATCTCTGCCATGTTCGCGCCCCACAGCACAAACGTGTCAGCCAGCTCCAGATCATCGTAGCAGCCCATTGGCTCATCAATACCGAATGTGCGGATAAACGCTGCTACAGCAGACGCCATACAGTGGCGTGCATTTGGATCGATGTTATTGGAACGCAGACCTGCCTTCATAAACTTGGAGGCAGCATAACCTTCCCAGATGGTCCACTGACCAGAGCCAAACATACCAACCGCAGACGGACCAGTCTTCTTGATCGCATCCTTGAACTTGCCAGACATAACGGTGAAGGCTTCATCCCAGGAAACAGGCTCAAACTCACCATTCTTGTCATAAACGCCACCGGTCTTACGCAGAAGTGGTGTTCTCAGGCGATCCTGACCATACATGATCTTGGAGAGGAAATAGCCCTTGATGCAGTTCAGGCCGCGGTTTACAGGCGCATCAGGATCACCCTGAGTTGCTACAACGCGATCATCCTTCACACCAACCAGGAGTGAACAGCCAGTACCGCAAAAGCGGCAGACAGCCTTATCCCAGCGGATGTCGGAGGCTTTTCCCTGAGCCTCGGCGGACTTTGGTAGAGCGATGCCAGCTGCAGAAGCAGTTGCTGCAACCGCTGCTGACTTAATTATATCTCTGCGAGATGCCGTGATTGACATGGTTTGCCTCCCGTTAGGCCGCCTTCAAGTCAGGGTCGGTGTTTGGTTCGAATTGATGGTAAGTAAGTCCTGCAGACACAACGCCCGGGGTCCGGTGGAGCTCCATCACTTGCTGATCAGCAAATGTCTCATCCGTGTCTTCCACCGTGACGACGAGCTGCCTTGTATCTTCATTGGTGATATGAACTTCCACGCCCGGAAGGGCTGTGATTGCTTCGGAAACCTCTTGGGTCTTGCCCGGCTCGCAGGTCACAAGAACGCCGCAAATGTTCATAGAACCTCCTCTTGGAGTTTAATTTCACGCATTTCGATGGATCCGTTGGGACAGGCAACAAGGCAGGCACCGCAGCCGGTACAGGCTTCACTGTCCAAATCAGGAATTTGCTGGCCACCAAGGCCAAGATGAAACCGGATTGCCCTCATCTCACAAAAGTCTGCGCAGGCCCGGCACGCGATCTTTTGAAAAGAGAGGCAGTTGGAACCGATGGTAGCTTTCATCGCCCAGGGAGCCTCATCAGTCTTAACCAACGCTCCCTCCTTGCAGGCGTCGACACATTCCTCACAAAACGTACAGGATCCCATGCCGAAATCGACAACAGCCAATCTGCTCCGTTCAGAAATGAGAAGGATCTTTTCGGGGCACGCAGAAACACAATCGCCGCAACCGGTGCAAGCATCCGAAAATTTATCTATGCTAATACTGTAGGGCGGACACGGCTTATCCTCCGCATACTTGGATATACCAAGAAAACGCCGCCTCTCCATCTGCGCTTGCATGATAGAATCAACTTCTCAACTGAACTGAGAAAAATATATCAACGAGATTACTTTTGCATTTTGATTGCAATCAATTTGAAAGCTTGAGAAATACTAGTACAGAAAACTCAAGATTTAAAATTAACTTGAGTTTACATCTCACATTTCCGTGATGATTTAGCTTTCGTCCATATTTCAAATTACATCAAACCAAACTAATTTAGAGAATTCTGATGTAGAGTCAGTATGTTCCACTCAATAGGACAAAATCAGCACTCAAATACCTTTGTTTTAAAGCTGAAATTTTGTACTGCTTCACTGCAGAGCACTCCCCCATGCAGAACAGCTATCCGAGCCGCAAAAACTCCAAGTTTACAGTGGATTTCCGCGTATTTTTTCTTCCGTAAATCTACATGTTTTATGCAACTGATTTGCACTATCAGATACGGCCAAATCACGCTCAAAATCAGAGGGAAACTACTTAGAAATCGACGGACATTTCGAGGCCAACAACCCATGCATCAGAGATGTTCGTCTGTCCATTTGGGTTCACAACATACTGGCCATCCACCGTCGTATAGAACCACTGATTAAACTGAAAACGATGGTTCAGTTCGAAAACAAGTTCAAAGGTCTGACCGGGCAGGTCTTCGCTATAAATGCCTAAGTAGAAAGCACCTGCCGTGATGTCGTTATCACGGCTATCAAACAACCCTTTGTAATAGGCACCACCGCTCACACCATAAGGGAAACTGTTAATGCTCTGACGCGGCGCCAACGTGAAAACACCCCAAACGTTAAGCCCCTGATCCTCTTGCTCTTCATAGACCATTTGGTTGGCAATGAAGTAGAGCCCCCAGTTTCCTTCAATGATGTCATCTGGATCCACAAAACTGGTGTAATCGCTGGTATCATAGTACCCGCCAATCATGTAACGCCCGGGTAGATATGGACCATTGCTTTCCTGCCCAACAAGCAACCCGCCTTCAGCAATAGCCAGCACGCCATCTTCGGGATTGAACTTGAAATTCAGCTTGCGTGTCATTGTCCTGAGCATTCACATCAGCATTGTAAGCAGCAACCGAAAGATACAGGAACTCCTCCGGCTTAACCGTTCCTCGCACACCCCATTGGCTGAAGGGCGGCGTCGTAAAAGATGGTACGTTTTCAAGCAACTGAGCCGGGTTGCCATTGACCGCCGTGTTCACATAAAGCGGGAATGCTTCACTGAAGGCAAAGTCAGTACCAGCGGACAATCTGCCAAGCGCAATCTCAATCCGATCATTGGCCAATGTCTGCAGAAAGTTCATCTGCGAAATGCCAAACACATCGCCGATGAAGATCTGCGCCACATCGAAGAAATTATTGATGTCTTCACCGGAGAGATCACGCCCAAGACCTTGGTACAAACCCAAACTGAAACTGGTCCCGTTCAATCCCAGCAATGTCTCAAGATCAAGATCGACGCTGGCATCAAGCGCCCCTGCGTAAGCCAAAGATTGCCGTTCGCCCCCAACCGGGTTTGCCATGATGTCATGCGTATAGTTCAGCTCAGGATCAATGCCCATGTTGTTGAGCTTCGTGCGATATCCGCCCCAGTCTCCAGTCGCGGTTTCCCAGCTGTTCCAGTCCAAAGGCCAGCGGCCCGATTGAGCGTAAGCCTCTCCCCCTAAACCCAGGCAAAGCCCAAAGCATGCTGCTGTCAGCCAGCAACACCACCTCAGTTCCTGCGAAAATGAACGGGCAGAAAACGCTCGCAACTGCTGCCTCTCTCGATCAGAAGTCCAGGCCAGAAGGAACGCAAAACAACTCCAGCAAATCAACACTATGCTGGCACAATAATCAGCAGTCCTGAATTGACAGAATTGTCAATCAGATCAACGCAGTGACCACTTCTCACAAAAAAAGCGCGACCTGAAGAGGCCGCGCTGAGATTCAACCTTCACTGAACTGTTCAATCAGTCCAGCAATCCGTCCGATTTATCCATCAGGTATCGGATATGCTTCGCGAAGGGATATGCAAATGGATAGCCGAACACAACACCTCCAGCCATCGCGAGATAGGGCGACATAACTGGCAGCCCGACCCATGAAAAGATCAGCGACAAAAAGAAGAGGTTGATGCCAACCGCTCCAATACCCAGTGGGTAAAGATAGAGCGCCAGCCTTCTTACGCTGATGCGATTGCGGAGTTCGTCTTCAGTCATCTGCCTTTAACGACCCTGTGAACGACATAAAGTGAAACAACAAGCATAACTGTTGCCAGCAAAAACCAGAGTTCAGCAGTCGCACTTTGCGGCTGAGGCACAGGGCGCTGATACCCGGAAACCGCCGACATTGCGGACAAAGGCAGTAGACCCGCCATAAAGCCCATAACCATATAGAAAAGCTTCATAATCTAATACTCCCTTGTCAGGCTTCTGTAGATATCAGGTAGCGCGCGAGTAAGACGCTCCGGATTTGGGAACAATGTGTAACCACCCTTGCCGAAGATCCGGGCAAACCAGTCCTGCCCATCCTCATCAACAATCACGCCATGAACCGCCATGCCTTGGCGACGCGCTTCACGAACAGCCATGTGGCTGTCTTCAATGCCGTGAATGCCCTCATAGTGATCCAGGTCGTTTGGCTTTCCGTCTGTTAGTACAAGCAAAAGCTTCCGCTGTGTTTGCTGCAAGGCAAGCTGCGCGGTTGTATGCCGGATCGCAGCACCCAGACGGGTGTAATAACAAGGCTTGAGACCACCAATCTTCGCGATCACTTCGTCAGTCATCGGCTCATCAAAGCCTTTGGCTTTGTTCATGAAAACGCGGTCTCGTTTCAAGGACGAGAAGCCCCAGACGCCAAGATGATCGCCACTGGCATCAATACCGCCAGACAATGCAGCCAGAGCAGCACCAGCAATTTCGATCACGCTGGAATCGCCAACCGCACTCTCAGTGGAGCGGGATGTATCAAGCAACATCGCAACGGAAAGATCACGCTCGACAGCGCGGGCATCCTGGAAGATCCGATCGGACGCATATCCGGATGCCTTCAGATCAACTTGCGCAGTGACCAGCGCATCCAGATCAAGCTCAGAACCTTCCGCCTGACGCATCTGCATGATCCGCTTCGGACGCAGAGCCTCAAACTGGCGCTTCACCTGCCGGATACGGCGTCTGTGATAGGCATCTGTCAGCAGCGCGCTCTCGTAATCAGGCTCGGCGTCTTTCTCAAGAACGCGGCAGTGATCTTCCAAAAACTTGCGCTGGCGATGATCCCATTCAGGATAAGTGTACTTGTCGGAAAGGCGTTCGTGGTCCGCATCTTCTGGAGACAAGTCCAGATGCAAGCGCAAACGCGTCGCAGCTTTCCGCTGATTTTTGGAAAGGCTGATGTAGTCCTGATCATCAGCTGCTTTCTGCGCATTTTCCTCTTCATCATCGTCAGTACTACGATTGAGGTTCATGCTTTCTACCCAGGAGAGGATCGCCTCAAACCGGTGCAGAATAAAACTGTCTTTTCGATCCGCCTGCTCACGCTTCTCGCGCTTTGCTTTGCGTTTCGATGTCGCGTTGGCACCTTGCGGTGTTGGTGGAGCTTGCTCATCCGAGCGCTCTTCACCCCGTTCACCGTTGACCAACTCGCTGGAAACCCAGATCGGCACAGGCGCAAAGGTGCAATATCCACGCGGAGCCTGCAGCTTCCAACGCTCATCTACACATTCCATCGCTTTGCGAATAGTTGCACTTGTGCTGGTCACCGCACGCGGTCCACCAAGCAATTCCAGAACAATAGCTTCAACCGCAGCTTCCCATTCAGGAAGACTTGGACGCTTACGAGTTTGCAACAAGAACTCGCAGGATTCACGGAAGAATTTCTGCAGGCCGCTGCACTTTTCCCAAACACGCTCAATAGCTTGCTTGGCCAAAGCCAACGCCTGAACATCCGCCTGCAAAGGATCTTCCGGCATTTTCTGAACATCACAGTTGGCCGCAAAAGCAGCAAGCCAGATGTAATGCGCGCGGTTCATCTCCGCACTTGGGAAAACACCAAGAACTGGCGGAAGTCTTAAACGCTCACCATCAAACTCGGAGAGAAAAATAGTCTCAGCCGCGTTACCCAGTTTGCGTTTGACGGGCATACGGTAGGTTGAAGCGGTCGCCGGTGCTTGACTGATCTCGACTTTCGCTTCACCACCTAACCCGCGAAACACCACTTGCACGGAGGTACGAAGCTTAGCCAGCTCGACCTCCATATCTTCGTAGTGCACTGGAGCACCCAGGCTTGAAGCATAGTCATGCCACAGATTACCTACGGCTTCTTCAGGCTCTAAAAACTCCAGTATTTGCTCTTTCATCAGGCTCACCCGTAAACAACTGCGATCAAATCACGAAGCGCAACCTGAACATCAGGTTCATCACTCAGCGGTTCAACAACAGAGTATTGCAGTGCTTTGTCGACTGGCATACCACCAGCAATCAGGGATGCTGCATAGATCAGCAAGCGGGTTGAAACACCCTCTTCCAGATCCAGGCTGGAAAGACCACGGATATGGCCGGCAAGACGAACCAGGTTCTTGGTACGCTCAACATCAAGTCCGCTTTCTTTAGCAACAACCTGAATTTCAGTTTCCGCATCAGGGAAATCGAAGGTGGTTGAGAGGAAGCGCTGCCGTGTGGAAGGCTTCATCTGCTTCAGAACGTTCTGATAGCCGGGGTTATAGCTGGCAACGAGCATAAAGTTCGGAGGAGCTTGCAGCTCTTCGCCAGTTCTCTCAATGATGAGACGACGACGGTTATCGGTCAGCGGGTGCAGAACAACCGCAACGTCTTTCCGTGCTTCGATCACTTCATCAAGATAGCAGATCGCACCTTCACGAACAGCGCGGGTCAGCGGGCCATCGACCCACTCAGTCACGCCGCCTTTAAGCAGGTAACGACCAATCAGGTCTGCTGCGGAAAGATCATCGTGGCAAGCCACGGTGTAGATCGGACGACCCAGCTTCGCGGCCATGTGTTCCACGAAGCGGGTTTTGCCGCAGCCCGTCGGCCCCTTCAAAAGAAGGGGCAGACCTTTGTTAAAAGCCGTTTCAAATAATGCACATTCATCGGCGATTGGCTGATAATAGGGCACATCAAAAACGTGGTTCTGTACAGTCATTAACGACCACCTTCCAGAACTGCTTGGGCTTCAGGGTTGCTTCCGGTTACTGGTTTGGAACCAGATGTCTCGGTGAACAGTTCCTTCCGTGGTACGAGCACGGAGTAGATGAACAGGATTGCACCGAGTACAACAGCTGCACCAGCACCGAAGCGCATGATGTAGAACACTGTCAGCTGATCCTGAACGGTCATGAAGTCTTCACCGACAACACGCTGCATGTGTGTCTGGATGGTACCAGCAAATGTCAGCACGAAGGTCATGAAGGACATACCACCGGTCATGAGCCAGAAGCTGCCCATATTGATAACCTGGTTGTATGGGTTCCGACCCTTCAGCATTGGCATTGCGTAGGTGAATACTGCAAGGTTCAGAGCAACGTATGCGCCGAAGAAGGCAAGGTGACCATGCGCTGCAGTGATCTGAGTACCGTGTGAGTAGAAGTTCACACCGTGCAGAGTATGCAGGAAGCCCCATACGCCAGCGCCGAAGAACGCGACAGTTGCGGAACCGAGAGACCACAGCAGAGCTGCTTTGTTTGGATGGTTCTTACGACCTTTCCAGACCATGACGAAGGAGAAGGTCATCATCAGGAAGAATGGAATAACTTCCAGAGTGGAGAAGATGGAACCAATCCACTGCCAGTAGCCAGGCAAGCCAATCCAGTAGTAGTGGTGACCTGTGCCAAGAATACCGGAGAACAGGGCGGTTGCTACGATGATGTAGAGCCACTTCTCGATAACTTCGCGGTCAACACCGGTGAGTTTCAGCATCAGGAAGCCAAGGATGGAAGCCATCACGAGTTCCCAGGTACCTTCCACCCAAAGGTGAACAACATACCACCAGTACATTTTGTCCAGGCTGAGGTTTGCAGGGTTGTAGAATGCAAACAGCCACAGCAGGGAAAGAGCCCACAGACCGATCACCAGGATGTTGGTGATTGCAGTCTTACGACCTTTCAGCACAGTCATGGAGATGTTGAACAGGAAGATCAGTGCAGCAACAAGAATGCCGACTTTCACCCAGAGCGGCTGCTCAAGGAACTCACGACCTTCGTGAATGCCGAAGATATAGCTGACAACAGCACCCAGAGTACCAACAACCAGAATAAGCAACTGTATGTAAGCGAGCTTCACGGAATGGATTTCCCGCTCACTCTCTTCAGGAATGATGAAGTAAGCAGCACCGAAGAAGCCGAGCAGAAGCCAGACGACCAGCGCGTTGGTGTGCAACATGCGAACGATGTTGAACGGCAGCAACTCCGAAAGGAAGTTAGGTGAAACGTAAATCCAGCCGCCGATCAAACCGACGAGAACCTGGATTGCAAATAGTCCAAGCGCAGCTACGAAGTAAGCATACGCAACTTTTTGAGAACTGTATTTCATAATACCACCCCTTAACCAGCGTCGTTCGGTGGCCAGTCTTGCGTGTTGGTCTTGTCAGCCCAACGCAAGAATTCTGAGAGGCCGCGGACTTCTTCTTCTGTCAGCTTGAAGTATGGCATCTGACGACGCCCTTCGATGCCGCTAGGTTGAGATTCCATCCATGAGCCAAGAGTTTCAGCAGCATCATCTGGATCATCCAGAACACCCCAACGTGTCATCACGTTGCCGACTTCTGGTGCGAAGTAAGCACCTTCACCATGCAGTGTGTGACAGTTGATGCAGGAATGCTTTTCCCAAACGTGCTTACCAAGGACGACTTCGTCCGTAAGCGGAGCCTTAGCAGTCGATTCATTCACGACGTAAAGGTGGCTGTCGATTGAGAGCACGGCAAATATGCCTATGAAGAATAAGGATCCCCCATAAAAAATATTTCGTGCCCGCGATTTTGTAAGGAATTCTGACATCTACGGAATCCTATCGTGGTTACGGTCCCGAAGATGATAAAATTGACGCCAGTGGCGAAGTTTGTGCTAGAACAACCTATTCGGTAATTACCGGATATGTAAGAAATAATTCAAATAAAACAATGAGATACAAAATCGAGAATACTGGTACTTATGCCTAGTACCACACGCGTAAGCACCCCACTCGGCTTAGGAGTCGCCCATAGGGTCCAAATCAGCCAGAGTCTTCAGCTTACCGAGGTCTGTCACAACAACCTTCTTACGACCGCTGGTCACAATTCCCTGCTTCTCCCAAGCACTTAGCAAACGACTCACGGTGTAGAGAGTTGTGCCTGTCATCTCGGAGATATTCTGACGGGTAAGCGGAAAATCGATTTCCATACCCTCTTCCGTGTCACGATGGCTTTGAATAGCCAGACGCAGAAGCGCACGTGCAACACGCTGCTCAACCTGCTGGGTCGCCAACTCTAGAATGTGGTTGTTAGCCTCTGAGATGCGCTCACCGACGGTTTTGTAGGTCTCCGTGGCAAAGCCATCATACTTCGCTACAAACGTCTGCCAGAGGTTTGTAGGCCAGAACAGCACAAGGCAGTCATCAATCGCGACAGCACTTGCTGGGTAAGTCGTACGCCCGATTGCAGGCGCGATGCCCATCAGCTCGCCGCTGACGATGTGGCGTGCAATCACCTGATCACCAGCTGCGGTGGTGCGAATAACCCGCACATGGCCATCGAGAAGCAAAAAGAACCGCTCTGCTGGCTCATGCTCTTCAAAGATAGCTTGACCCGCACTGAAACGCTTTGGCGTTGCCGCGTCCAAAATCTCTCTAATATCAACACGTTCCAGCTTTCGGAACGGAGGAATATGCGAAATAAGATTTTCGTCAAGACTTCTCAAAGAAGACACCGTAGATAAATTAGAAAACACCCAAGCTAATCTGCGAGTGTTTCAGCTCATGTACTCGTAGGATTAAGCGGCTTGTTTATAGCAGAAAACATTAAGAAATTCACAGTGAACTCATTGGCGTAGTCTATTTTCTGCACATGAGTTCCAACTATCATATACGCGCTACGTTTTTTCCGCTAACTGCGCCTGTTTTCGATGTTTTTTCAACGTGTAATTCCCGCAGCAGCAAGAACAATGGCAGGCCGAGTGACACGCCAACGGTGAACACGGAAAGAATCGGTAGCCAAAGAAATTTCATTCCAAGTCGTTGCCCTTCGGCAAAGATGAAGCCTGTCAAAACCACAGCAGAAACCACAACATCCAGCCAGGCAAATGCAGAAATCTTGCCTGCAAAAGCCTCCGCTAAAAGCCGTGGCAGATCCGGGCCATTTTCAAGCAGCCATGGCATAAATGCCCCGTAGGGCAGCAGAAATCCCAAA
This sequence comes from Pseudovibrio denitrificans JCM 12308, assembly GCF_001310815.1. Lineage (GTDB taxonomy): Bacteria > Pseudomonadota > Alphaproteobacteria > Rhizobiales > Stappiaceae > Pseudovibrio > Pseudovibrio denitrificans. Next base: position 58,129 of record NZ_BAZK01000013.1, on the reverse strand, counting down.
ATACAAAGAACGCCATAAAAGTATTTCATCTGCGGCTCCGCAGCTCATAATCCCAAAAGCAATAAGGCGATCCTAGTAAAGTTCTTGGCCCAAAACAACAAAAGCCCCACCAAGATGGCAGGGCTTTCGTAACTCATCTAACTCATTGGTAGATCAGCTGTCTCCAAAGAACTCAGCATCATATCCCATAGAGGCCTTCAGCAGTTCCTGAGTGTAGGCAGTCTCTGGTTTGGATTGGCGCATAGCCTCAACATCCATCACCTCAACCACTTCACCATGCTGCATAACCGCGATCTCATCACACATATGAGCCACCACAGCCAGATCGTGCGTCACCATCACGTAGGTGAGGTTATGTTCTTTACGCAGATCCGCAAACAGGTTCAGGATCTCTGCCTGCACGGACACGTCCAACGCTGAGGTCGGTTCATCCAACAACAGGATCTCCGGCTCCAGCATCAAAGCCCGCGCAACCGCCACACGTTGCCGCTGACCACCAGAAAGCTGATGCGGATAACGGAAGCGGAAATCAGCGCCCAGCCCCACATCATCCAGCGCTCGCAACACACGACCATCAATATCGTCAAACTCATGTAATTTCAGCGGTTCTGACAAAACTCGGTCAACTGTATGGCGTGGATGAAGGGATGCGTAAGGATCCTGAAACACCATCTGAATCTTACGCGCAAAGGCCTTGTCACGCTTGTGAGAGACAGGGGCTCCATCAATATCGATCTCACCATCCAGCTCTCAACCAGTCCGCACACAGCGCGCAGAACAGTTGATTTACCTGAGCCAGATTCACCAACGATACCGAAGCTACCGCCCTGCTGAACCTTGAGGCTCACATTCTTGACGGCCTGAAAGCGATCCGGACCATCACCGAAGTAAACGTTCAGGTTCTTGATTTCGAGGCGCGCGTCATTCGTTGCCTCAGCAACCCATGGCTTACGTTCCATCACAGCACTATCAGACCCTTGCATCGACACTGGCCTCCTGCTTCCAACTGTCCTGACGCTGCAAAGCTTCAAGACGTCCCTTAGGCTCCTCAATGCGCGGCAAAGCGTTCAGCAACCCGCGAGTATAAGGATGCGTCGCTTTATGCAGCTCACTGGCCTTACAGGTCTCAACAATACGGCCTGCATACATGATGATGATGCGGTCACAGAAAGACGAGACAAGGTTCAGGTCGTGACTGATAAAGATCAGCCCATACCGCGCTCTTGCACCAGCTTGTCCATAATCGCCAGCACCTTCATCTGAACGGTCACGTCCAATGCAGAAGTCGGCTCATCAGCAATCAGCAGTTTGGGATCGGTGATCAGCATCATCGCGATCATCACACGCTGGCCCATACCGCCTGAAAGCTCATGCGGGTAGCTGTCAAACACACGCTCTGGATTACGGATCTGCACCGCTTCCAGCATCTCCAACGCACCCTGACGGGCTTCACGACGAGACGCCTTGGTGTGAAGACGCAAAGCCTCACAGATCTGCTTACCAACAGTGTGAACCGGGTTAAGCGAGAACTTCGGGTCCTGCATCACCATGGAAATCTGGTGTCCACGGATCTTACGCATTTGCTTCTCAGAATAGTCCAGCAGGTTCTCACCGTTGAACAGGATAGACTTGGCTTCCATCTGCCCCGGTGAACGGATGAGACGCAGAATACTGCGGCCAGTCATGGATTTACCAGAACCACTCTCACCCACGATTCCAACGCGCTCACGCCCGACGGAGAACGAAATCCCCCGCACAGCATCAACAGTACCATTGCGTGTTGGGAAGCGAACCCAAAGGTCCTCAACGCTTAAAAGCGTATCACTCATGGTCCTCTCCCTCAGCTCTGGCTTTTCTTCGGATCAAGAATATCGCGCAGACCATCACCCAGCAGGTTGAAGCCCAAAGACACGATAAAGATCGCCATACCCGGCATCGCCGCAACCCACCACTGGTCCAGAACAAACTTACGACCAGCAGAGATCATCGCACCCCATTCAGGATCCGGTGGTTGAGCGCCAAGACCGAGGAAACCAAGACCAGCAGCGGTCAAAATGATCCCGGCCATATCCAGCGTTACACGCACGATGATGGAGGACAAACACAGCGGCCACACATGGCCCACAATGATGTGCATGACACCCGCACCCTGCAAACGCACAGCACTGATGTAATCCGCATTACGAATGGTCAGAGTTTCAGCACGTGCAATACGCGCGTAAGGAGGCCACGCTGTCAGGCTGATCGCAATAATGGCGCTCTCAATGCCAGCCCCAAGCGCAGCAACAAATGCCAATGCCAGAATGAGCTTGGGAAACGCCAGAAAAATGTCGACCAAACGCATAAGAAGCTGATCAACCCAACCACCCAGATAACCAGCGACTGTACCAATCAGCAAACCGAAGACCGGTGCGGTGAAGGCAACAATGCCAACAATCAGAAGAGTGATCCGGGAGCCATAAACAAGGCGGCTGTAAATGTCGCGACCCAGTTCATCCGTACCCAGCAGATACCCATCTGTCCCCGGTGAGAGCAGGCGTTTACTCAAGTCCTGCGCATTCGGCTCAGCGGTCGCCAGCAATGGCGCAAAAACAGCCATCAGCACCAGACCAAGAATGATCAGGAAACCAAGAAAGGCGAGTTTATTTTCATAGAGTTTCAGCCATCCCAGATACAGCTGCACAGCACGCGCATGACCGCGAGATTCAGGAGCATCAGAGGTAAGCCATGCCTTCAAACCGGATTTTTCAGGCACATTTGATTTTACAGGTGCTGTTGTCATCGTGCCCTCGGATCCACCACTTTGTACATAAAGTCAGAGAAGAGGTTGAGACCAACAAAGATCGCACCAACCACAACCGTTCCACCCAAAACCGCGTTCATATCCGCAGAAAGCAGAGCATTGGTGATGTAGTTGCCCAGCCCCGGCCAGGAGAAGATAATCTCAGTCAGCACAGACCCTTCCAGCAGGTTCGCATAGGAGAGCGCAATAACGGTAATCAGCGGTATCATCACATTCGGCAAAGCATGACGCCAAATGACAGCAGTCTCAGAGACACCCTTCACACGCGCAGTTGTAATGTACTCCTGAGAGAACTGCTCGAGCATGAAAGAGCGGGTCATGCGTGAAATATAGGCAATGGAATAATAGCCAAGAATGCTGGCTGGCAGGATGATGTGGCTCACTGCATTCCAGAAGATTTCGATCTCACCAGCAAGCAGGCTGTCGATCAGGATCATACCGGTAACAACAGGAACGATATCTTCGTAATAGATCTCAATCCGGCCCGGGCCACCAACCCAACCAAGAATACCGTAGAAAATCAGCAGGCCCATCAGACCAAACCAGAAAATCGGCATGGAGTAGCCAAACAATCCAACAAGGCGGATCAGCTGGTCAGGCCAACGGCCTTCGTTCACGGCAGCAAGCACACCCATCGGCACACCAATGCCAACCCCGGCAATTGTCGCTAAGGTCGCAAGTTCCAGTGTAGCCGGGAACACGCGGGCAATATCCTCAACAACGGGCCGCGCTGTCAGCGTCGACATCCCGAAGTCCCCCATAGCCACCTGTTTCAGGAACAGCAAAAACTGCACGTAAAGCGGCTGATCAAGACCCATGGCCTTGTAGGCTGCCTCATAGATTTCCTGAGATGCACGTTCACCAACCACCGCCAGAACCGGGTCGACGGGCATCACACGCGCAATAATGAAGGTGACGAAGAGCAGCCCCACCATGGTAAGAGCTAGTGAGAAAAGGCCAGCGATTAAACCTTTTAAAATCTTGTAGAGCGGCGAGGAAGTCCCTCGCCGCGCCACAGTCGCTGTAGAGTCAGCGATGCTCATATTGCTTCAGCCAATCTTATTTTTTAACAGGCCAGTAGAATACGCTTGTGATCGCGCCACCCGGATTGAAGCCAGATACGTTTGCACGCATGGAGTTCTGTTCGATTTTCTGGAACATAACTGCAAATGGAGCTTCTTTCTGGAAGGTCTTCTGAGCTTCAACGTACATGCGAGCACGCTTCTCACGGTCACTTTCCTGCACAGCCAGATCAGTCAGAACTGTCAGGTCTTTTGCTGGATAAGCGTTACGCCATGCCAGTTTACCTGTCAGCTTCGCTTCATCGCGGTTGTCAGGGTTGTTCGCAAAGGTATCAGCGTTTGTGTGTGGATCTGGATAGTCCGGACCCCATGCACCTACGTAGATCTGGAAGTCACGAGCACGGTAACGACCAAGGATCTGTTTACCGGTACCGGTAGAGATCTTCGCGTTGATGCCAGCCTGACCGAAGGTGTTCTGCAAGCTCTGAGCAATTTCGAGACGCTCTGTTGCATTACGCACGATGAACTCAACGTCGAAGCCATCAGCATAACCAGCTTCATCCAGCAGAGCTTTCGCTTTTTCAACGTTCAGGGAGTAAGGAGTGTCTTTCAACTCACCCATGTAGGTCTGTGGCAGGAAGGCCTGCTGAATGGTGTACTGACCTTTCAGGAAGGATCCAGTCATACCTTTATAGTCAACCAGATACTTCAGAGCTTCCGCAACCTTTGGATGGGACAGAGCCTTATCTTTCTGGTTGAAGGAGATGTACATCAGACGACCACGAAGAGTGTCCTCAACCTTGAGGTCTTCGTTGGTAGAGATGGATGCAATGTCTTCTGGAGATAGGTGACGCGCAATATCAACGTCGCCTTTTTCCAGCATCAGACGCTGAGAAGCAGATTCCATCACGTGACGCACGATAACGCGCTTCATCGCAACTTCACCACGCCAGTAACCTGGAACAGCTGTCAGAGAGTAAGACTCATTTGGTTTCCAGTTCTGCAGCTTGAATGCGCCAGAACCAGCAGAGTTGGTTTTCAGCCAGCCGTTACCCCAGTCACCATCGACTTCGTTGGACTTAACCAGCTCAGAGTCAACGATGGAAGCGATTGCAGCGGTGAAGCAGTTCAGCACGAAAGAAGGAGCATACTTCTTGTCAGTGGTGATCTGGAACGTGTTCGCATCAACAGCCTTGATGGTGTCATTCATGTTCTCAGCGGTGAAACCGAATTGAGTAAGAATGAAGGAAGGTGTCTTTTTCAGAGCAACTGCACGGCGGATACTGAACTCAGCATCCTTTGCAGTTACAGGGTTGCCGGAATGGAACTTGATGCCTTCACGCATTTTGAACGTAAAGGTCTTGCCATCCTCGGAGATCTCCCAGCTCTCAGCCAGACCTGGGCCATAACCTTTAGAAAGGTCGGATGGGTCCAGCATAACCAGCTTGTCGTAGATGTTGTTCGCCATGTCTGTGCCGGAGAACTCAAACATCTCTTGCGGGTCAAGAGAGATGAGGTCGTCGATACGGCCAGCAATGATGAGCATGTTAGGTGGTGTTGCAGCACCTGCCTCAGTGATGATAGCGCCGGAAATTGGCATCGCCACGCTTGCAGCAAGCGCGAGCGAGAGAAGACTACGCTTAAATTGCATTTAAAAATGCTCCCCTATTTATAAAAGGCCTTCGCATCGTTGGACTGGCAAAGGCAAAAAGAATTGTAATCGCGCATAAGTGCAATCACTGATTAAATTCTTTCATTTTTTAGGAAAGGGAACAAGTACCCTTGGTTGAGCTCAGCCCAAGAATACCATGCAGGAGCTCAATCTTCGCTTGATCCTGAAAGACTAACCTTGCGGTTTCTGCCAGTAATCCAACCTCCCCTAACGGAGTAGTCAATTGGTATGATCAGATCTGATTCAGCCTAAAAAAATCAGCTATTTAATCGTTTTAAGGATGCGCTGGCGACTCCTCAAACGACAAGTGCCGCACACAAGGTGCGGCACTGGAACAAAATGCCAAATTGGACTGAGCCTGTGAGAAATTTTATTTATCAAACACTCTCAAGAGTTGCGGCCTTTTCTTGCTGACCTAACGTCCCCAATTTGGAAATCGCGAATCCGTCACCGCCAAACACGTGCGCATGGCCGCATTCCAGCTTCACCTGACAGCTCTCGCCGGCCTTCGCCTGAGCATCGCCCTTACCCTGAACGGTCACCAGAGAACCATCCGTCAGGCGCACATGCAGGAAGTGGCTTTCACCAAGTTCTTCGATGACTTCCACCTTGCCAGCCAGCTCACCTTCGCCGCCGCTCACCATATGCTCGGGACGAATGCCGAACTCCACCTTATCGCCAACAGCAACAGAGGACGGGTCAACAGCAACCTTCACCGGTGCGGAGCCAACAACAGACAGCTCAACACCATCTTCAGCAACACCTGTCACCTGAGCCTCAATGAAATTCATCTTTGGCGATCCAATGAAGCCAGCCACGAACTTGTTGCGTGGGCGGTGATACAGCTCAAGCGGGCTACCAACCTGCTCAATACGGCCCGCATTCAGCACCACAATCCGGTCAGCAAGTGTCATTGCTTCCACCTGATCGTGGGTAACGTAGACCATGGTGGCATCCATGTCCTGATGCAGCTTGGCAATCTCGATACGCATCTGCACGCGCAGCGCCGCATCAAGGTTGGACAGAGGCTCATCGAACAGGAAGACCTTCGGATTGCGCACAATCGCACGGCCAATCGCCACACGCTGACGCTGACCACCAGAAAGCTGCTTCGGCTTACGTTCCAGCAACGGAGTCAGCTCTAGAATACGAGCCGCCTCCATCACCTTCTCTTTGATATCCTCTTTGGAGTGCTTGGAGAGCTCGAGGCCAAACGCCATGTTCTCATAAACACTCATGTGCGGATAAAGAGCATAGCTCTGGAACACCATGGCAATCTTGCGTTCCTTAGGAGTGCGCTGGTTCACCAGGTCTCCATCAATGAACATGTCACCATCAGTGATATCTTCAAGCCCGGCGATCAGACGCAGCAAAGTCGACTTACCGCAGCCGGATGGTCCGACAAACACGATCAGTTCACGATCTTTGATCTGCAAATCAACGCCGTGGATGATGCGGGTTGACCCGAAGTCCTTGACGATACCCTTAAGTGTTACATCTGCCATGGTGTTGCCCTCAGCTTAGTTCTTTGAGATTTGCAAGTAAGCCACTTGCCATGCAGGCAGGTTGAGTGCCTCGCCGTCCATTTCCGCACTAAATCCATGCCCCTCCAGCAACGCAGCAGAGCTGTAAGCTCCCAGAGCAACACGCATATCATCATTTGTCAGGTTGAAGACACAGAGCACTTTCTCACCTTCATGCTCACGCTCAAACGCCAGCACATCTTCACCCAGATCAACAAAGTCCAGAGAGCCCTTCTGCAGAACCTTCTGATCCTTGCGCCAATGCAGGTACTTTGCAGTCCGGCGCATTGGAGAAGCCTCATCGCCCACCTGAGCTTCGGCACTGTGATCCAGATGATCCTGCGCCATTGGCAGCCAAGGCTTACCAGTGGTGAACCCACCGTCCTTGGACCAGGCAATCGGCGTACGGCAACCATCACGGCCTTTATACTCAGGCCAGAACTCAATGCCATACGGATCCTGCAGATCTTCAAAAGCAACATCAGCCTCTTTGAAGCCAAGCTCCTCACCCTGATAGATGCAAGGGCTACCACGCAGTGACGCACTCAGAGCCAGCAGAGCCGGTGTTGCCACCTGAGGATCAACACCCTCTGGCAAACGAGAGCCCATACGCTTCACATCGTGGTTGGACATCGCCCAGCTTGGCCAGCCTTCAGTCACGATGTTCTGCAGGTTGGTCACACGCTCGCGCACATACTTCGCAGTTGGCGTGTTGGAAAGCAGATCAAAGCTGTAAGCCATGTGCAGACGACCATCACCTGAGGTGTACTGCTTCATGATCTCGCTGGCTTCATGCCCCGCACCGATCTCACCAACTGTAGTGGTGTTCGGGAACTCGTTCATCACCTCACGCAAACGCTCAAGGAACTTCAGGTTCTCAGGCTGAGACTTATCGAACTTGTGATCCTGGAACGCATAAGGGTTCACGCCGGTCACGTCGGCAAGACTATCTGGATCCGGATAAGGTGGGTTGTCACGCAGCTGCTTGTCGTGAACGTAGAAGTTCACAGTATCAAGACGGAACCCGTCAACACCCAGCTTCAGCCAGAAGCGTGCTGCATCCAGAACAGCCTGCTGCACTTCTTCGCAGTGGAAGTTCAGGTCCGGCTGGGAGCGCAGGAAGTTGTGCAGGTAGTACTGACAACGACGGCTATCCCACTGCCAAGCAGAACCACCAAAGATGGAGAGCCAGTTGTTTGGCGGAGATCCATCAGCCTTAGGATCAGCCCACACATACCAGTCGGACTTGCTGTTGGTCTTATTGCTCCGGCTTTCAACAAACCATTCATGCTGATCAGAGGTGTGCGAGATCACCAGATCGATCAGCACACGAATGCCCTTGCCATGCGCTTTGGCAATCAGCTCTTTAAAGTCGTCCAGAGAGCCGAACATTGGATCAACGTCTTCATAATCAGAGACGTCATAGCCAAAGTCATCCATCGGCGACTTCATGAACGGCGAGATCCAGATCGCATCAGCACCAAGATCAGAGATGTAATCCAGCTTCTCGGTAATTCCTGGAAGGTCACCAATGCCATCACCGTTGCTATCAGCAAAAGACCGCGGATAGATTTGATAAATGACTGCGCCCCGCCACCAATCCGGATCGTTCGCCAGAACTCGATGGCTTGTGTTTTCGTTTATTGGGGTAGAGAGGTTCATTCCAGTTATCCTTTAACCGCACCAGCAGTAAGACCAGCGACGATTTTTCGTTGAAACACCAGCACTAGGACCACGATCGGAACGGTCACTAGTACAGAAGCAGCCATGATGTTGCCCCATGGCAGCTCGTATTCAGTTGCGCCGGACATCAGGCAATCGCCACTGGCACGGTGCGAACTTCGTTGGATAGAGTAAAGGTGAGCGCAAACAGGAACTCGTTCCACGCACCGATAAAAGCAAGCAGACCGGTGGTCACCATGGCTGGCCACATCAACGGCAGGAAGATCCGGCGCACAATGGTCAGCGGAGAAGCACCATCAACAACAGCCGCTTCTTCCAGTTCCTTCGGCAACTCCTTCATGAAGGTGGTCAGCACCCACACGGTAAACGGCAGCGTCAGCACGGTGTTCGGGATAATCAATCCCGGCAGGGAGTTATAAAGCCCCATGGAACGGATCAGCTCATACATGCCGGACAGGATCGCCACCTGCGGGAACATGGAGACAGACAGAATAGTCATCAGCAGCAAGCCACGACCACGGAAGTGGATGCGAGCCAGCGCATAAGACGCAGTCACCGCGATGATCAGCGACAAGATCACAACGGACGTCGCCACGATCACCGAGTTCAGAATGTTCAGACCAAACGGCTGCTCTTTAAAGATCGAGAAGTAGTTGCCAATGCTGAAGCTGGTCGGGAATACAGACGGATTGAACAGCTCCTGCCCGCTTCTGAAACTGGTTATGATCGCGTAGTAGAACGGAAAGACAGAGAAGAGAACAACTCCGACAACCAGCGCATAGAACACAAAGGTTTTGATTTGACGGTTCATGCCTGATCTCCTTCACCGGATTTCAATCCGCCTGCCACCACGGTAATGGTCGTCAACAAGGCAATCACAATGAACAGCAGCGTTGCAGCGGCAGAGCCGTAGCCGACCTCCTGGAAGTCCACCAGCTGCTGCCTTGCATAGACTGACATGGACATTGTCGAAGTGGAGTTGGATGTCAGCACGTAAATCAGATCAAACACGCGCAACGCATCAAGACTGCGGAAAATCACCGCAACAATGATCGCTGGACGGATCAGCGGCAAAGTCACTTTGAAGAACACGCGGATCGGATTGATGCCATCCACGCGCGCTGCTTCATAGATATCGCCGGGCAACATCTGCAGTGCAGCAAGGGTCAGCAGTGCCATGAATGGTGTGGTCTTCCACACATCCACCATGATCACAGCCCACATCGCGGTGGAAGGATCAGCGGTCCAGGCAACAGCTCAGACAGAATGCCAACGCCGAGGAGAATTTCGTTAATCACACCAAACTGGTCGTGAAGCATCCAGCCCCACATCTTGGCGGAAACAATTGTCGGGATCGCCCATGGGATCAGAACAGCAGCACGCACAAGGCCGCGTCCCTTGAATTCCGCATTCAGGATCAACGCAATGATGAGCGAACAGGGTTTCAAGACCAACAGAAATGACAGAGAACCAGAGTGTATTCCAAACCGCATTCCACCACTCGGCATCAACGAGAACGCCGTAAGCTTCCCCATCATAAAAGGCGAGATAGTTCTCAAAGCCGATGAACTGGGATTCACTGAGATCTATGAGGTTTGCGTCGGTAAAACCCAACCAGATGGTGCGGAGCAACGGCCAGCCTGCAACAGCGGCCAATGCGATCATCATGGGGGCGAGAAAAAGCCACGCGGCGCGTAATCTGGCAGAACTCAGATTAGAGCGTTTTGCCTTACGTGTGGCAGTACCATCCTGCTGCAGAGCAAGGGTCATCCTCTGATCCTTGGTTTCTTTATTTCAGGGAAACTCCAAGGAACCACCCCGGAGCTCGGTTCAGTGTTGCGGCCATCGGGAGGCCGCAACACAGATCGCAAGTCTAGGGAGGAGACTTACCAGCCTTTACGCTTGATGCGTTTCAGGTTCTTCTCAAGTTTCGCAAGGGATGCTTCTGCTTCGGTTTTACCGGAAAGCACATCATGCACTGCATTGTAGAATGCGTTGGAAACTTTGTTGTAGTTAGAGCCAGTTGCACGGGATGGACGTGCTACGGCGTTGGTGAAGGTGTCTTTCAGCTGACCCATGAATGGGCTTGCTGCCAGCACGTCTGCATCAGTGTACAGATCAGCAATGGTTGGGTTGTAAGAACCTTCGATAGCGCGCTGCTTCTGGCTCTTCTTGCTGGTCAGGTGCATAACGAGGCTTGCAGCTGCTTCAGGCGCTTTAGAGTACTTGGAAACAGCAAGCTGCCAGCCACCAAGAGTACCGGTCTGCTTTCCGTCTTCCCCACCTTTAGGCAGAGCCATCACACCGATCTTACCTTTGATCGGGGAATCGTCAGCCTGACCAAGAGACCATGCATAAGGCCAGTTACGCATGAACACTGCATTACCGGACTGGAACACGCCGCGTGCATCTTCTTCCTGATAGGAAAGAACACCAGCAGGTGCGATTGAACCGGTCCAGCTAGCTGCCAGTTTAAGAGCTTTTGCAGCTTTTTCGTTGTTGATGGTGATGTCGCCGTCTGCATTCACAACATCGCCACCGCCGAAGCTGTCAACCCACTCAAGAGCGTCACAGGTCAGACCTTCGTAAGCCTTCGCCTGATAAACAAAGCCCCACATTTTGTCGTTGCCAGCTGCACGTTCAGCATCCTGGATTTTCTTCGCAGTCGCGGTCAGATCACCCCAGGTTTCAGGAGCTTTTTCGCCGTGCTTTTCAAGCAGATCTTTGCGGTAGAACAGCAGGCCAGCGTCGGTGTACCAAGGCATAGCAACCAGCTTGCCTTTATAGGTGTTGTTCGCAACGATTGGCTGGAAGTGCATGTCTTCTGCGCCATTGGAGTATGGCTTCAGATCGATCAGGTGACTTCCAAGAATACCAGGCCAGATAACGTCAATCTGGAAGACGTCGATATCGGAGGAACCAGAGCTCAGGATCTGCTGGTAGAGTGCCAGCTGCTCGGTAGAAGATGCAGGTGCAGCGAAGAACTTGACGGTGTTGCCGGTTTCTTTGGCCCACTCAGTTGCTGCGCCCTTACAAAGCTTAGCGCCCTGCCCAACACTGCCGCAAACAACAGTAACTTCAGCAGCCATTGCATAACCCGCAACGCCAGCCATACCAGCAAGTGCAACAGCAGAACCTAATAATGTACGACGGATACCCATAATGGGACGCCTCCCTGTTTCGTCCTTGGCCCTCATTCAACGAATTCCCAATCGTTGTCCGGCCAGTAATTAACCCTCCAGAGCGAAGGGCTCCCCAAACACTGGCAATCTATTGAAAGATTCCCAAAGCGCTTTGAGACCAGCAAAGTTTACTCACCGGTCTAAGTCAATAGTAAAAATCCGTAGGAACATTTGTGACCATGCCCGCCAAAGGCCCAATTTTGCGATGCAACACCTGCAAAATAGCTGAATTCTCCTAAGTTTAGAGCACCCCATATGTGGTATTTTACTGCATCTCTGAAAAATATCAGTTTTCCACTGACTCCGGCATCGGACCCAAAGCGCTTTGGAAAAGACAAAGGTCTCACTGGATTTTCCTGAAGTTTATGGTCTACATTTCTCACAAGCATGCGGGAGAAAAAGGGGCTATAAACGCGGCGCATAGCAAGTTTGAGCCATTGAATAATTATGAATCTTAAGACGTTAGCCAATCATCTCGGTCTTTCACAAACCACTGTCAGCAGAGCCCTCAACGGGTATTCTGATGTGTCGCTCGCCACCCGAAACCGGGTCGCTGAAGCCGCGAAGACCTATGGCTATCGTCCCAATGTCAACGCGCGCCGTCTGGCAACAGGCCGCTCCAGCGTCATCGGCATCGCTTCCCAACTGACATGAACATGTTCCTCGATCCACACTTCATCGAGTTTCTGACAGGTCTTTCGGAAAAGGCATCCGAGCTGGACTATGACATCATGATCTCCTCCTCTCAGAGCGAGGAAGTGGACGTCTACCGCCGCTTTGCAGAAAAAGGCACCGTCGATCTGGTGATCCTGTCCAACGTGGATCTCAGCGAAGAGCGTATCCGTCTACTGCAAGACCTCAACATGCCATTCATCGTGCATGGCCGAACCGCCACTTGCGACAGCTATTCCTACATCGACATCGACAACTATGGCGTCTTCCATGAGCCAGCAAAGATGCTGCTGGAGATGGGCCACGATAAGATCGCAATCCTCAACGGTCATCCAAACCGCGTCTACGCCATTGACCGCTTCAACGGCTGGCAGGATGCGCTTAAGGAACGAGGCGTTACGCCGAACCCGGATTACGTGCGCGCTGGCGCCATGTCTGAGGAGAATGGCTACACCTTCGCCATGGAGATCCTGCAGCTGGAAGATCGCCCAACCGCCCTGCTCTGCTCAAGCGTGGTCATGGCAAAAGGCGCCTATAGAGCTTGTAATGAACTTGGCATCAAAATCGGCTCAGAAGTCTCCATTGTTGCCCACGATGATAATGTACCACTTGCACAAGCAGCGGATATGGACCCGCCATTGACGGTCACCCGCTCACCGCTGCGCGATGCAGGTCGCGAGATCGCCATCATGGCGATGAACTACCTCAAAGGCGCAGACATCAAAGAGCTGCAATGCCTCTGGCACCCTGAACTGATTTTCCGCAAATCTGTAGGCGCTCCGCCACGCACGAACGGCTGACCTAGGGAATTTACTCAATTCCTTGAGTGGGATCATTGCCATACAACTTGAGTTTGAGGCTATAGTGTAATGTAGCTGCACATTCAGGTTGGGGCCCCTATGCCAACGCCAGTATTCATCGCTGAAAACACCACCAAAACCTATGTCACTAACGAGGTTGAGGTGCACGCACTTCGCGGTGTCTCCATGACACTCTTTGAAGGCGAAATGGTTGTGCTGCTCGGACCATCCGGCTCCGGCAAATCCACCTTCCTGAACATTCTCGGCGGACTGGACAATGCCACTTCAGGCACGGTCTCCTTCATGGGCAAGAACCTCACCGATTTCAGCGAAAGCGAACTGACCCGCTACCGGCGTGACTACGTTGGCTTCGTCTTTCAGTTCTACAACCTCATTCCCAGCCTCAACGCGTGGGAAAACGTGGCGCTGACAACAGAGATCGCCAAGAACCCCATGGACCCGCAGGAGGCGTTGGAACTGGTCGGCCTAGGCAAACGCTCCTCCCACTTCCCAGCAGAAATGTCCGGCGGTGAACAGCAGCGTGTTGCCATCGCCCGTGCCATCGCCAAGCGTCCCGAAGTCCTGCTCTGTGATGAGCCGACCGGCGCACTCGACACCAAAACCGGCACATTGGTGCTGGAAGCCTTGCAACGCATCAACAAAGAGCTGGGCACCACAACAGCCATCATCACGCACAACACAGCCATCCAGCAAATGGCAAACCGCGTCTACGTCTTCAAAGACGGCGCCATTGAGAGCACGCACGAAAACGAGACACCCAAGCAGCCCTCGGAGGTTGCATGGTAGCTCTGCCCGTCCTTGACCGGAAAGTCATCCGCGACTTGAAACGCCTGTGGGCGCAAGTGCTCGCGATTGCTTTGGTCATGGCCTGCGGAGTGATGACGCTGATCCTCGCACAAGGCGCCTACCGTTCTCTCAGCGAAACGCAGAAAACCTATTACGATCAATACCGCTTCGGCCACATCTTCGCGCAGGCCGTCCGCGCACCTGATCACCTGAAAGACCGCATCGCCGCCATTGATGGTGTAGCAGCCGTCGAAATGCGCATCGTTCGCTCCGCCATTCTCGACATCCCGGAGATGGCGGAACCCGCTGCCGGTATCGCTCTTTCCCTGCCCTCCGGCAGAAAGCCAGCCGTCAACCGCCTCTATCTGAGAGCAGGCCGTCTGCCAGAAGGCTCCCGCACCAACGAGGTCGCCCTCGACTCGCGCTTTGCCAAAGCACACGGCCTCACCCCCGGAGACACGTTCAGCGCCACCCTGAACGGCAAAAAGCTCAACCTCGAAATCACCGGCATCATTCTCTCGCCTGAGTTCATCTACGCCCTCGGCCCGGGAGATCTGGTTCCCGATGACCGCCGTTTCGCCGTCTTCTTCATGGCCCAATCCGCCATGGAAGGCCTGTTCGACATGAAAAACGCAGCCAACGACATCTCCCTGAGGCTACTCAGAGGAGCCTGCACGCCCTGTGTGCTGGAGAAACTCGATCGCTTGCTGAAACCCTATGGCGGCACAGGCGCATACAAACGCAAAGACCAGCAATCCCACGCGTTTCTGGATGCGGAACTCACCCAGCTTTCCGCCATGGCGAAGGTGCTCCCTCCCATATTCCTGTTGGTCTCCGCTTTTCTGGTCAACATGATCCTGTCTCGCCTGATCGCTCTGGAGCGCGAGCAGATCGGCCTGCTGAAAGCCTGCGGATACTCTTCATGGTCCGTTGCCGGTCACTACGCCAAACTGGTTTCCATCGTTGCGTTCCTAGGCGTTGGCATCGGTTCCATTGCAGGCAACTACATGGGCCGCCTGATGACGCAGATGTATGCGCAGTACTTCTCGTTCCCCTTCCTCGTCTTCGATGAAAGCCCGGATCTGTACCTTATCGCAGCCGTCATCTCACTGGCCGCAGCTCTGGGTGGCGCGTTCTCCTCCATCATGAAAGCCGCCCGCCTGCCACCCGCTGTGGCTATGCGCCCACCGGCTCCACCACGGTTCCGCAGCTTCCTCTCGCTCAAATCCAGACGTGTACGCATCCTGTCTCAGCTCAGCACCATGGGTCTGCGCCATCTCATGCACAATCCAGTGCGCAGCTTGCTCACCAGCCTTGGCGTCTCCTTCTCATTGGCCTTGCTCGTTTCTGCATTATTCCTAACCAATTCCATGGATCACATGATCAACGTGGCCTTCAACAAAGCAGAAACCGCAGATGCCCGCCTGACACTCGCCGACGACAAAGCCCCCAGCGTGCTCGATGACATCCTGCGCCTGCCCGGTGTGCTCACCGCAGAAGCCTACAGACAAGAACCCGTCATCCTACGCTTTGGTCCCAAAGAGAAGCGCGTCGCCATCACAGGTCGCCCAACCAACGCCAACCTCTCCCGCATTCTGGACCTTGATGAACGTGCCATCCAGATGCCCCGCACGGGCCTGATGCTGCCAACCCATCTCGCCAATCAGCTGGGCGTAAAGCCGGGGGAGATGGTCACTGTAGAGCTCACCAAGCACAACTCCGTTGAACGCCAGGTTCGCGTGTCCGGCACCGTCACCAGCTACATGGGCATCTCCGCCTCCATGCACATCGACGCGCTGAACGCCCTCGTCCCAACAGGCCCGCGCATCTCTGATTTGGCCATCAACATCGACCGCACACGGCTGGATGACCTTTACGACGCCGTGAAGGAAACGCCGGGCCTTGGTGGCATCGCCATGCAGATGCTCTCACGCGAGAAATTCCGCGAGCTCATGGACCAGAGCTTCACATCAATGCTGGTGGCCTACATCACCATCGCCGTCATCGTGGCCTTTGGCGTGGTCTACAACGCCGCCCGCATCCAGTTGTCAGAGCGAGGTCGCGAACTGGCCAGTCTGCGTGTTATTGGCTTCTCCAAGCAGGAAGTCTTCCATGTCATTCTGGTGGAAATGGCGATGATCGTCCTTCTGGCACAGCCCATGGGCTGGCTCATCGGCTACGGCATGGCAGCGGGCATGATACAGGCTTCGCCAGCGATCTCTTCCGCGTGCCGCTTGTGGTGCTGCCAAGCACCTACGCCATCGCCAGCTTTGTCATTCTCACAGCTGCACTGGCCTGTGCGCTTATCGTGCGCCGCCGTGTGGGCAAACTTGATCTCATCAAAACCTTAAAAACGAGGGAATAGGAATGAACGGTAAATACGTCAAACGAGGCGCTTACATCGCTATCGCTCTGGTCGTTCTCCTCCTCTTCGGCTGGGCCTTGCAGGAAAAGCCAATCTCCGTTGAAACCGCCAAGGTCACGCGCGGCGACCTGGTCGTTACCGTGGAAGAAGACGGCAAAACCCGCGTTAAGGAGATCTACAAAATCTCCGCCCCAATCGCCGGAAGAGTAGATCGTTCTCTGCTGGAGGTTGGCGATAAGGTATCCCGCGGCGAAACCACAGTTGCCACCATCAACCCGCTCACCACCCCGTTCATGAACGCCCGCACCAAGGCAGAAGCACTGGCCGGTGTTGAAACCGCCAAAGCCGCGATCACACTGGCAGAAGCCCAGCTCGCCTCCGCCAAGGCAGAGCACAAATTGGCCAAGTCAGAGCTCATCCGTGCACAGCGCCTCAACCGCTCCAAAACCATCTCTGATGCACAGCTGGAGCGCGTGGAAATTGACGTCACTCTGAAAGCCGCCAAAGTCCAAAGCGCAGAAGCTCAGATCGCCCAACGCAACAGCGATCTTGCAAGCGCCAAAGCCCGTCTGATTGAGCCGCACATCGCTCAGGATCCTGAACGTTCAGAGGAACTGGCCGTGCGCATGATCTCCCCGATCAATGGTGTCGTCCTCAATCTGGCCGTCGAAAGTGAGCAAACCATCCAGTCTGGTGCCCTGCTGATGGAGCTGGGCGATCCTGCAGATATCGAGGTGGTTGTCGACCTGCTCTCAACGGAAGCAGTAAAAATCGCTGAAGGAGCAAAGGCGACGCTGGTCGATTGGGGCGGCAACACCCTGAAGGCAACTGTCCGCCGCATTGACCCGGCTGGTTTCACCAAGGTCTCAGCCCTCGGCATTGAAGAACAGCGCGTCAACGCTATTCTTGATCTGGACACCCCAGCTCTGGAACTCGGCCACGGCTTCCACCTGCGCGCCGCCATCGAAACCTGGCACGGCCAAAACGTCCTGCGCATTCCCATGACAGCGCTCTTCCGGGAAGGCAATGACTGGGCCACCTTCAAAGTCGTCGACGGCAAAGCCCACCTCCAACTCCTCACAATCGGCGCCTTCAATCAGGACATGGCCGAAGTCCGCTCTGGCCTGAGCCAGAACGACACTGTGATCCAGTTCCCCGGAGACACAGTTTCTCATGGCACTGCAGTCGTAGCGGAGTAAAGATGACCGAACAGACGGATTGCTCTTTTTGCAAAATAGCCCAGAAGCACTATCGCGTTTATGAGGTCTATCGCGATGACAAGATCATGGCCTTTCTCGACAATGGCCCAATACGTCCCGGTCATATTCAGATCATCCCGCTGGAGCATTACGACTACTTTGATGATCTGCCCCTCGAACTTGCGACCAACATCATGGAACTTGGCCAACGCCTAGCCAAAGCACTCAAGCAAATCACGGGAGTAGAAAGAGTAGCGTTCCTCTTCACCGGCGGAGACATCCCCCACGCCCACGCACATCTGGTCCCGATGTTTGAGAAAACCGACATCACCTCCCGCCGCTACATCCTCAATGAGGACCTTACTTTTCAGGATAGACCCCATCCACCCCGCGACGAGCAGCTGGCGATACTCAAAAAAATCAAGGAAGCAATGAGCGCTGAATACCTCTGATAAGTCACTGTTTAGTTGAAGATATTTTCGACAAACTTATAGATCAGATGACAACACTGGACACAATCTCTTCAACTCAGGAACTTCAGCAAGGTAGGCATTAACAAACTTCTTCAAGGCCACAAAGAACTCCTCAGGCAAAATCTGAACATCTCTATTATGTTCAGCATTAAACCAAGGAGAACGCAGTGCCAGCATTCCATCTTTGGGTATCGTTTGAAGAATAACTTCCTCTTCGTAATCCATCGACGAGTATCGAAAAGGGAGCAATCCGTCTTTATCCGCTTTCCTCAACCAAGCCTCAGCATAGATAGCGAACTCACCTAGCAAGACATTAGCTTCATTAAAAACGATCTTATTTTCAAAGAAGATCGTCAGATGCCCTTCTGCTGTAATCAATGCACTAAGATCTGCATTTCGATCGTTAGAAGTTTCACGCTCAAATTCAAATCGGAGAGTAGTCAAGAAAGACCTCTGTTTGCGTCAGATGTGACCTAGGAAGAAACCAGTTCGGTTTAAATATTTTTATTCACTAGCGATTGCTGCCTTCTCCGCCGCCTCTTTCTCCCGTCGTGCCAGTTCCAGCTTCCACCAGCGATTGCGCAGGGTGACGCGGTTTTCGCGGTAGCGTTCTTCCAGCACTTCCATGTAGGTTACTCGGTCTGTCCGGAAGGCCCGGAAGTCCTTGCGCAGTTCACACCACGCCACGATCATCCGGGACTGCGCAAAAAACGTTAGGCTCAGCGGCCAGATGAGTCGCTCACTCATCTCACCCTGCGCATCTTCATAAGTAAGCCGCAGCTTGTGCTGCCCGCGAATAGCCTGCCGCACATCCTTCAACTCAATACGCGCTGTGGGAATAGGCTCTACCCCAAAATCTGGAGCGTACAGCGGCGCTTCAATAAACTCATCCCGTGCTTCGGGAGAAAGCACTGCCGCTATCTTGGCAATCACATCACTGGCCGTGCGGATAAGCTGCTCATCCCCACGCACCTGCACATGGCGCAGACCCATCATCACCGCTTCCAGCTCATCACTGTTGAACATCAGCGGCGGCAGATCGTAGCTTCATCCAATACATAGCCGACACCCGCCTCCCCGCGGATCGGCACTCCGGTTGATTGCAGGCTGACGATATCGCGATAGAGCGTGCGCACAGAAACCTCCAGTTCCTCTGCCATCACATCTCCAGTCACCGGCCCCCGATGACGCCGCAGCAGCTGCACGATCTGCAGCAACCGATCTGCCCTGCGCATGAAATCCTCCAGAAACTTGTCAGAAGCCAAACACTCCTGACACCATGCTGTCAGGAGCACCTTGCTACCAATCTCCCAGCAAACACAAGCGGAGAAAGCAAATGCTCACACATCACAAATTCAGCGCCAAACTCGACGGCGTCAGTGCAAGCCCATTTTGCCTGAAGGTCGACATCCTGCTCGCCATGGCAAGCCTGTCCTATGACGTTCTGGAAGGTCCAGCAGCACTGCAAACCGCGCCAAAAGGCAAGCTGCCAGTTATGAAAGATCAAGAGGAACTGATTGCCGATTCTGAGTTCATCAGACGGCATTTGGTGATCAACTATAACGCTGATTTCTCAGGTGGTTATTCTGAGGCAGAACTGGCTGTCGCCCACGCTTTCATGCGCATGGCAGAGCATTCCCTTTACTTCGTAACCGTCTGCACCCGCTGGCTGCCAGATGAAAACTTCGCTGTTATCGAAGATCAGTTCTTCGGCATCCTACCACCGGAAATGCGCAGCTCACTTGCAAACGAGTCCCGCAAAAGCGTCATCACCAAAGTCAACAACCACGGTTACGGCCAGCACACATGGGAAGAGCGTCTCGCACTGGGCCGTGCAGATCTGCAGGCCATCTCCACCCAGCTAGGCGACAAGCCATACCTGCTCGGCGATCGCCCCTGCTTTGCTGATGCCGCGGTTGGTGCCCAGATCCTCTGTGCTCTCTCCAATCTACCATTCTCCGGCTGGAGAAAAACCGTCGAGCAGTTCCCCAACCTTGTCGCCTACGCCAACCGCATCAAAGATGCCTACCCGGAGAAGGCAACCGAAGCCGCATAAACAAAACACCCCGCCGGATTGGTGCATCCGGCGGGGTTTGTCACTGAGCCTGCTTCAGATAGGCAATCACGTCTTCAGCATTTTTCGCCGGATCGCTCACCGGATACATGATATGCTCAACCACCCCATCTTTAAGGATCATGGTCAGCCGTTTAAGCAGAACCATGCCACCCGCTTCAAAGGTCGGCAGGTCCAATGCCTTGGTCAGGGTCAGACCTTCATCCGAAAGAAGCGCAAACGGCAGATGCAAACGCTCAGCCGCTTCTCTTTGAAACGCAGTTGATTGAGTGGAAAGCCCAAACACTGCCTGAGCACCAGCATCCCTCAACTCACTGAAGTGATCACGAAACACACAGGATTGAGGTGTACATCCACGCGCGCCCGGTATCAGATCCCACCCTTCAATCGGTCCCTCATCAGGAGGGCTTGTTCTCGGATAAGCATAGATAACAGTAATGCCGGGCAACGCCGAAACATCCACTATCTCACCACTCGTCGCCCGCAACGCCAACCCAGGAAGGGTCATCCCAAGCAAACTCATCGTGTCACTCTCAGTCACTCAAACCATTCCTCACAACCACCCCGCCGAACCCACTCACCCGGCAGGGCTATTCTCAACAATCAATCATCCGCACTAAGCTCTTGCATCACCAACTGTTGGTTCTTGCGGGCAAGCATCTGCCGCACGATAACCGGCAACATCAACACCCCGCCAATCGCCATGGTTTGTATGCCCGGAGCCACGAAGAACATAGCTGCGAAAGCTGTCCAGTACCGCTCCAGTTTGTTCAGCCCGGCCAGCATGTAGCCGGAGAACGCAACACCCAGCAGACCAATGCCAACCATAGCACCGGAAAGGGTGATCAGGAAGTCGTACCAGGTGAACTCAGGCGTCACCAACAGCAAGGCTGGTGAGTAGACAAACACAAACGGCACCAAGGCCTTCGCAATACCAAGCCGGAAAGCCGTGTTACCGGTCTTGAACGGGTTCGCCCCCGCAATGCCAGCCCCTGCATACGCCGCCAGCGCCACAGGTGGCGTCACATCTGCCAGCACACCGTAATAGAACACGAAGAAGTGCGCCACGAGCGGCTGAACGCCCAGCAGACCAAGAGCCGGAGCAGCAATGGAAACCAGAATGATGTAGGTCGCCGTTGTCGGAATGCCCGCCCCCATGATGATACAGGCAATGGCCGTAAACAGAAGCGTGAAGAACAGCGTCAGAGCATTCTGCGTTACGTATTCTGCAAGCATACCGGAAGCAATAAAGCCACCCAGATCAGACGCCGCCTGCGTCACCACAAACGACAGCCGGAACCCCGTCCCCGTCAGCGTCACCACGCCAACGATGATACCCACCGCCGCCGCAGCAGCCCCTACAGCCAGCGAGTACTTGGCACCTGTTGCCAGAGACACAACCAGATCCTTAAGGCCCATCCGGTTATGCGGGTTCAGGAAGCCAACAACCACACAGGCCGTGATGCCCCAAACCGCAGCAAAGTCCGGCGTTTTGCCGGAGACAATCAAATAGACCAGAATGCCCAGCGGAATAACGGAGAGCCAATGCTGCTTCATCACCACCAGCGCTTTCGGCAGCTCATCTGCAGAAAGACCGCGCAGCCCAAGCCGCTTCGCTTCCAGATGCACCATCACGAAGATACCGAAATAGTGCAGCAGTGCCGGGAACATGGCCGCCAGCAAAACCTCACGATACGGGATCTCCAGAAACTCCACCATAATGAAGGCAGCCGCCCCATGATCGGCGGCGTAATCTGTCCACCCGTTGATGCGGTCGCCTCAACAGCCCCAGCAAAGTGCGGCGGATATCCAACCTTCTTCATCGCCGGAATAGTCAGAGAGCCCGTGGTCACCGTGTTCGCAATGGAACTGCCAGAGATCGTGCCCAGCATGGCAGAGGAGAAGATCGCAACCTTGGCTGGCCCGCCTGCATAACGTCCCGCAATCACCGAGGCCAGATCGATAAACAGCTGCCCAAGGCCAATGCGCGTCGCCAAAACCCCAAACAAAACAAACAGAAACACATACTTGGCCACCACCCCAATGGCGATGCCGTAGATGCCCTGGTTCGTCATGTAAAGGTGATTGATCAGGCCCGTCCAGCTCGCACCCGGATGCTTCAAAGCCCCCGGCGCAAACATGCCAAACACGGCATAACCGATAAAGATCAGCGCAATCAGCGGCAGCGTTGGCCCAACGGATCGGCGCGCAGCTTCCAGCACCAGAACCAGCAGTACCGTGCCCATGAACACATCAATCAGCGCAGGCGCACCTACACGGGAGGCAACCGCCTCAGCTGGCAACAACGGCAAATACATTGCCGCTGCCACGGCCATCACCGCCAGCACAACATCCCACAGATGCACACCGCTTGGGCGCCACCAGGCAGACGGCGCAGGTTGGCTGCTCGTGCTCTTGATGAAACTGAAAAGAACAAACACCAGCCCCAGCACAAACGAGAGGTGAATGCCGCGATGGACAAGCTCCCGAATAAGCCCGAAGCCGGACGCATAATAATGGTAGAGCGACATGGCAACGAGTGCCGCTGTTATAACAACAGCCAGCACTGGCCCTGCCGCTCTGAAGGTAAGGTCTGGATCGTACTTACGCTCCAGATCCTCAAGGGTTTGATCTGTCGTATTGTGAGACATCAGCCCTGCGTTTCGTTTAGATTGAAAACAGCAGCGCCCGGCAGAGGTCTACCGGGCACCACAAAATTCTCAAAGAAGGTCTCGGCTTACTTCAGCAAACCAGCTTCTTTGTAGAAACGCTCAGCACCCGGATGCAGCGGCACGCCAAGGCCGTCCATTGCAGTTTCCATGGTGATGGTTTTGCCCTTCGCATGGCCAACATCCAGCAGCTTGCGGGTCTTGTCGTTCCAAAGCGCCTTGGTGATGTTGTAGATCAGCTCATCATCTTCCTTCGCACTGGTGATCCACTGCGCCCCAACAGTCAAAGTGGTTGTGGCATCAACACCTTGATAAGCACCAGCCGGAATGTCGGAGCTTGCAAAGAAGCCGTACTTCTCAACCAGACCTTCTGCTTCAGGACCGGTGATTGGAACAATCTTGATGTCTTCCGCAGACGCCAGTTCAACAACCGCACCGGTTGGGAAACCAGCCACCACGAAGAACGCATCAACCTTGCCGTTACGCAGAGCTTCCGCAGCCGCAGATCCCTTCAGCGCTTCAGCTGTGATGTCAGAAGTAGAAAGACCATAGGCAGCGAGGATCAGGTTCGCATCAGTGTATGTGCCTGAACCCGGCTCATCCAAAGACACGCGCTTGCCCTTGAGGTCAGCAACAGAGTTGATGCCGCTGTCAGCTTTTGCAACAAGGTGGATGTGCTCAGGGAACAACGCCGCGATGGAACGCAGATCCTTCATAGGCTCCTTGCCTTCCATGGTGCCAGTCCCGGAAAACGCCCAGTACGCCACATCAGACTGCGCGAAACCGGAGTTACGCAGACCGGAGTTGATCGCGTTCACGTTATCAACGGAACCGCGGGAAGAAACAGCAGAAGCAATCAGACCCGGCACACCGCAGGAGCCACCAGCATCACAGGCACGGGAACCCGGAGGATTGGAGATCGCATTGGCGATCATACCGCCAACCGGATAGTAGGTGTAAGCCGTACCACCGGTGCCGATAGTGAAGAACTTGAGATCCTGCGCCAGAGCCTGACCAGAAAACAGCGCCGCGCTGCCAACAATGGCTGCAGCCGTCGCCAGTTTGGTAATGGAAGAAAGAAGCGTCATAAGCCCCCCGGAAAAATAAAAGAGAAGCAGGAAGCTCTACAACACGCACGCGCCATAAAATCGTCTGCCCCAAACACTAAGAAAAGCCGGTGCAGTCACTGAAAAAAGCTAAGCGGACGCGCGGCTGGTGTGATGAAGTGAACAAGAAATATTCACGCGTATTAGAAGACACTCTTCAACCAGAGATCGCAAGCGAAATACGAGATTTTTCGTAGGCAAGCGCAAGAAAATATAATTCTAAGTCATTCCAGACGCGCCTGACGCACAATTATGTCAGACAAGCCCGCTTTTCAGAACAAAAGCTACAAAACGCATTCATGAGCGAAATTCCGCAAGAAATGCGAAGCATGAAGAAATTCAGTTGAGTACAGTCCTGAAACAACATTTTTCACCGTGCACATTGTCTCCGCTATAGACCGGATAGGTGCACATATGATTCATTGGGCTCCGCTGCAATGAAGGAGTGGTTTTATGAGGGTAAGCGGCAAAAAGATGCTTCTCTTTATCGTTATTCTGGTTGGCTTGCTGTTCGCCGGTGGCGGCGCCTTTGTCTGGTGGATGATGCAACAGCCGATGTTCAAACTCGGCACCGTTGCCCAGCGCACAGACCTGACACCTGTCGGCATTTTTGATGATTTCTGGGAAGTCTCACCGGGCGTGAAGCTCAAGCACTTCTCAACCGGCGAAGGTCGCAACATCCTCTTCGTACATGGTGGCCCTGGCATTCCAACAATGGAGAGTGCACCGGGCTTTGATCTGCTCTCAGATGAATACCGCGTCAACTACTACGACCAGCGCGGCGTAGGCCGCTCCACACGCCCCTTCGACCGTTTCCCGGCAGAAGACAGTTCATGGACAAAGATCCAGCTGCTGGAAAACACCCTCGGCATCAGCCAGCAACTGGCGGATATCGAACGCATCCGCAAACTGCTGGGCGATGACAAGCTCATCCTCATGGGACACTCTTACGGCGCCCTGCTCGCATCGCTTTATGCCGCAGAGTTTCCGGAGAACGTCGACAAGCTGATCCTGCTCAACCCGGCAGACCTGCTCGTCTTCCCATCTGGCAACAAAGGCCTGTTCGAGAATGTCCGCGAACGCCTGCCAGAGCGCGACCACAAAGCCTACGATAAATGGCAGCGTCGCTATCTCGACCTCATGCAAATCTTCAAGGAAGATGAAGCCAGCCTCCAACAGCTGGATGCAGACTTCCTGCCGTTCTTCATCAAGGCAACTGGCGACACCATCGAAGGCGCTCCGCCAGTCTCACCGGATCTTTTCGGCAGTTGGTACACCCGCGCCCAGTTCTTCGGCCTTGGCAAACGCCATGACTGGAGCGCGCACATGGGCAACATCACCGCTGACACGCTGATCATCCACGGCAGCAAGGACTTCCAGCCCCTCGCCGTCTCAGAGCTTTACGAACAAGCCATCCCGAACGCACAGCTGGTAGAAATCGAAGAAGCCGCCCACTTCCCGCACTTCAACAACGCCAAAGCGCTGGAACAACAACTGCGTCCGTTCCTGAACAAGTAACCACCACACGATGCATGCTCCCGGTCGAACCGGGAGTGTGCTGCATTCCATTCAGCACAGCGTGCATCAAAGCAGCTCCTGCATACCGCTGCACCTCTCAAGCACCACGCTTTAATCTTCCGCTTCAATCAACTTGTGGCTGTCTTCAGCTGTCAGATCGAGCCCATAGGCTTCGCGCATGCTGGCGATGAAGGCCAGTGTATCCGGGCCAAACGGTGCCTTGCCTTCAAAGCTGTGCAACACGATGCCCTCAAGCAGATCCCCCAGACCCATCTCATGATGAGCGGCCACGGCTTTCAGCACCTTCAGCACTCGCTTTTCTAGCCGCACGCCGGTCTGCACCCGTTCAATCTTACGTCGTGTCATAGCTGCCTTTCACGCATTGGATGGTTTACGTCACAAACGAATCTGGTAACATGGTACCAAGTTACCAATTTCATATCTTGGCGGTTCTCCCATGTCAAACAACATCAAAGGGGTCCTTTGGGGCCTTCTTTCTGCTGCGCTGTTCACGCTCGTGTCGGCCCTCGCCAAGATCGCGGTTATTGAGTATCACGTGCTGCAAATCCTGTTTGTCAGGCAATGCTTTGTATTCGCTTCTGCCTTGCCAGTACTGCTCAAAACCTTCCCCCACGGGTTCAAAACGCAGCACCCACTGCCCCATGCTTTGCGGTTAGGCGGTGCTTTTGTTGCGCTCTCCACCGGCATCTGGGCCGTTGCCCTGCTGCCTCTCACCACCGCAACCACGCTCGCCTTTGCCAAGGTCTTCTTTGTCGCTCTCCTCGCCTCCCTGTTTCTGGGGGAAGCCACCACAAAAACCCGCGTACTCGGCATCGCCCTCGGTTTCCTTGGTGTGCTGATCGTTATCCGCCCGGGCTTTGATGGCCTTGCCAGCCTCTATGCTCTTGTCCCCCTTGCTGGGGCGTTGGGCGCTGCCGTGGCTGTCGTCTGTGTCCGCAAACTCTCACAAACAGAAAGCACAGCCACATTGCTCGGCTATCAGGCCGTCTTTGTCGGCCTCATGGCGGGCCTACCCATGTTCTGGCTCTGGAAGACACCGGACCTCTTCGGCTTCGTCCTCCTCATCTCCATGGCTCTCATTGCCACGCTAGGCCAGTGGATCGGCATCAAAGCGCTCAGACTGGGCGAGGCCAGCCTTGTCAGCAGCACGGAGTACTTCTCCCTCATCTACGCCGCCCTGCTCGGACTTGTCCTCTTCTCAGAACTGCCAGATGCCTTCACCCTCATCGGAGCAGCCACCATCATCTTCTCTGCCCTCTACATGATGCAGAAAGAACATCGCCGGAAAGCAGCGCTCAAACCAACCTAACCCGGCAAGGCACGAGGGGAATAACTTTTGCTGGAAAGTAAGCGAAGGGGTTTTGGTGGTACCACAAGACCATCAGCCCCGAGCAACGCAGAAAAAACGCTAAGAACGCAAACGAACGCACAAAACAACGCAAAAGCGGATATCCCCTCTCTGGCCGCTGAGCTTCAAAGGTACGGCACCAGAATATCTGAGAGCACTGAACCCTTCGGATAGGCGAAGACGCTGCCGCGCTCATAAACGTAAGGCCCAACCTCAAGCCCAGCCTCAGCACAGATGAGCTGCCCTGCCAACACATCCCAACTGTTCACGCAGCCGTTGTAAGAGCCGTCCACCTGCCCCGTTGCTGCCTGACACAGCGCCCAGGCTGCAGAACCGCAAATCCGGATCTGATGCTGCTCAGCCACCAACTGATTGACCTTATTGAGGAAATCGAGGTTATTCTCTTGCTTGTAATTGAAGCACAGGTTCACCACCAGCTCATGATCACAGGCCTGCCGAGGCTGCAATTTCTTGCCATCCTCAAACGCTCCTATCCCCCGCGCGGCATAAATCGTTCGCCGGTGAAAAGGCGCATGAACAACACCAACAGCCGGTCCCTGCTCATCAACAAAAGCCATGGAAATACAAAAGTCTGGCCGGCCATAAAGGTAGTTGGTCGTGCCATCAATCGGGTCAATAACCCAGCAGGGAGGCTCTAGCGCTCCGCCGGTTTCTTCCCCTCTGAACCCATGATCCGGAAAGGCTTCTGACAGCGCCTGTTTGATGCGCCGCTCAACCTCACAGTCCGCTTCGCTCACGTAATCCAACAAACCCTTGCTGCCAATCTGCAGCTTGTCTCGATCATGAAACACCTCAAGAGCATAAGCACCAGCCTCCTCTGCAATCATTCGGGCTGTGGTGAGTATCTCTTGCTGCATGGTGAGCACTTTCGCTGGTTATGACCGTCTGGTGGTGCCCTTTCTGCGTATCTCCGAAAAGTGGGAACCGGTTTTCGGATTAAGATACGCAAAAACAAGGCCTAAAGCAGTTTTATCGCAAACTGCCTTTAGGTATTGAGCAGTTCATTCAAAAGAGCAACTTCGTATCAGGACTACCTTCAGCCTTAAACGCTAGCCTTTATCAGGAGTAGAAATGAGCTGGACTTAAACCTGATGAACCGAGAACTCCCCGTGCTCTACGCATGCCTCGCTCTGGCCGGAACCATCCCCTTCATCGCCGGAGCTATAGGTTTATCAGTAGGTTACTCGTTTCTACCGGTGGTTGGCGCAACGGTCATCGCGGTCAGTCTCTATGCCCTTGTTATCCTCTCCTTCATGGCCGGTAGCCAATGGGGCATGTTCTTCATCGCCCCTCACCCAAGACGCGCCTGGCTGCTGCTATGGAGCAACTTTGTCGCACTTTCCGGCTGGTGCCTGTTCCTGTTTACCGCCCCGATCATCTTCATTCTCGGACTTATCATCCTCTTCTCAGGCATGCTGTTTGTTGATTTCTATCTTCAGAACCTGGAAATCACATCGCGAAATTACCTCGGCGTACGCATCACAGCCACCATCATCACGCTGATAGCCCTGGGCGTGATCGCTCTCAACGTCTGAGACTTATTCCCCTCAGCCTGCTCAAAGCCATACGTTCAACGAAAAATGCCAGCAAGGTCTCCCTCACTGGCATCTTCAAATCTAACTGTCTGGCAACGCTTACATATTAATGGAGCGCCACAGCATGGTAGACCGGTTCCCACTCCGGCAATACGCCAGAACAGGTCTTGGTGCTTCCGCAAGAAAATCGATCAGCTCCTGACCAGCCTCTGCAAAATCTGTCCCCGGTCCAATCGGGATGTAAATGTGCTCCAGCCCCTGTTCTTCAGCAGCACCAGAAACCTCCAGATAAGTCGGCTGGTTCGGCGCTTCATCATCTGGACGGTTACAGACGATAGACCGGAAACCCTGCTCACGCGCCTTCTCCATGTCCTCCGGATAGAGCTGCCCGGCAACCCAGTAATCCTCGGCAAGTTGACGCGCACGCAGCTGGCCATCGCCGCCGCCTGAAATTTTCTGAAGTAGACTAGAGAACATTAACTGGCACTTTCAAGTAGGTTTGACCGGTTTCGTTTTCCGCCTCAGGCAAACGACCGGCCCGCATATTCACCTGAATGCTCGGCACAATCAGGTTAGGCATATCAAGCGTTGCATCCCGAGCTTCGCGCATTTCGACGAACTTTTCACGACTAGTACTATTACCTACATGAATGTTCTCGTTTTTCTCAGCTGCAACAGTTGTTTCAAACAAGATATCGCGCCCGTTTGCGCCATAGTCGTGGCACATAAACAAACGCATTTCATCCGGCAAACTCAACACCTTATGGATGGAGTCATACAGCACGGAAGCGTCCCCACCCGGGAAGTCAGCGCGTGCAGTACCGCTGTCCGGCATGAACAAGGTATCCCCCACAAACGCCGCATCACCAATCACATGCACCATGCACGCTGGCGTATGGCCCGGCGTATGCATCGCAAAGCACTTCAGATTCCCGATCTGATAGGTATCCCCGTCCTGAAACAGCTTGTCGAACTGGCTGCCATCACGGGCGAACTCGGTACCGGCATTAAACACCTTGCCAAACACGCCCTGAACAACTGTCACCTGTTCACCGATGCCGATCTTGCCGCCCAGCTTCTCCTGAATATACGGCGCAGCAGACAGGTGATCCGCATGCACATGGGTTTCAAGCAGCCATTCCAGCTTCAGGCCATTAGAGCGGATGTACTCAATGATTTCATCGGCATGCTCAAAGCTGATGCGGCCAGCGGGATAGTCGATATCCATCACACTGTCGACAACTGCACATGCCTTTGTTTCCGGATCTGTCACCACATAGGTGATCGTATTAGACACCGGATCAAAGAAGTCCTTGATCTCCACCTTCTGGTCCATCTGCACAGGATAGCTGCTCATAACCTTCTCCGCTTTAAATCTATGATTTATCTAAGAAATGCATGACAGGTCAGGCCTGCTTGAGGCCTCTTCGCATCGAGAGATTGGCAATGAACTTCGCAAAGAGCATCCCTCCCGTCATACATAAAACAAACACGATCGCCTGAGGCGACAACAACGAAACTGAAACCAGTGCAGGCCCCGGACACAAACCGATTAATCCCCATCCCGCACCAAACGTGGCTGACCCGAAAATCAGCCGTTTGTCGATCTGCTGAAACGTCGGGATCCGGAAATCATCGGCCACAAACGGGCGCGGCAGAAAGCGCGCCATACGGAAGAACGGAGCCGCCACCAGAATGGCACCGCCCATCACAAAGGCGAGACTTGGGTCCCAGTTTCCAAACACATCAAGGAAGTTTTGCACCTTCAAAGGGTTGCTCATTCCCGCAATAACCAGACCAGCCCCAAAGGTCAGTCCGGCGAATAATCCAGCGATAATCCGTTGCATGTTATCCTCCCACCACGTGGCGAAGAACGAACACAACGGCAATGCCGACAGACATGAAGGTGATCGTCGCAGCCAGTGAGCGAACAGACAGGCGCGACAATCCGCAAACCCCATGTCCACTCGTGCATCCGCTACCGAACACCGAGCCAAAGCCCACAAGAGCCCCTGCAATCGCAATCAGCGTCAGGTCTCCTGTAAACACCTGCTCAATCTCAAAACCAGCTGCCATAAGCAGCAAAGGCGCAAGAACAATCCCGACAACAAACGACAGCTGCCAGCCCTTCTCACCATGCACCCAGGCCGACTTGCCATTGGCAAGCGTACCCGGCTCAAACAAGCGGCTGTAAATACCGCTAATCCCTGCGATACGCCCATTGGCGAGCAACAGGATGACCGTAGACAAGCCGATTAAAACGCCTCCGGCTAACGAGGCATATGGGGTAAACTCAGTCATGTTTTATACTCGTGCTTTCCCCTGCAGAGGAAAGTTCGGTTGATGGAGAATTTGACCGAAGGGTGCGCAACACCACGATCAAAAATAATATATTTTTCTAATTTAGCTATTACTAATATATAAGCCGAATTCTGAGTGTCAAGTCGCTACCAACAGCAATTATGCCAATCACCTAATACTCATCGCCAGTTGCGCAGAGTGATCCCCTCCCGTAGGCTTGCCGTATACGTAAAGAAACGACCCTGGATCGCTGTTGGGAGATGACGTGGGGATCCTGTCGTTTCACTTGGAAATACAAAGGGATGGATATGATTGACGAAGACCTGAAGGGTGAACTTGAGCTTTTTCGCGATAATGTAAAGCGGTTCATCGAAGCAGAGATTCTCCCGCACTACGACGAATGGGAGAAGGCAGATATCTTCCCGCGTGACATCTGGAACAAGATGGGTGAGCAGGGCCTGCTCTCCGTAGACACCCCGGAAGAATACGGCGGGTTCGGCACCAACTTCTTGTTCTCCATGGTCATCATTGAAGAATTCACCCGTGCCAACTGCTCCGGTCTGGGCGTGTCCCTGAGCGTGCACTCAGACATTGTTGCCCCTTATATCCTCAATCACGGCAGCGAAGAGCAGAAGAAAAAGTACCTGCCGAAAATGGTCAGCGGCGAATGCGTCGGCGCCATCGCAATGACCGAACCAGCAGCCGGTTCTGACCTTCAGGGCATCCGCACCATCGCCCGCAAAGATGGCGATGACTACATCATCAACGGCAGCAAAATCTTCATCACCAACGGCCAGCATGCAGATGTTGTGATCGTTGTAGCCCGCACAAATCTGGACGTCTCCGGCTCCAAGGGAACCAGCCTTTTCCTCGTCGATGCAGACAACCCAGGCTTCAAGCGCGGTCAGAACCTGGACAAGATCGGTCTGCATTCTTCAGACACATCTGAGCTGTTCTTCGAGGACCTCCGCGTCCCGGCCAGCGCTTGCCTCGGCAAACTGGACACCGGCTTCCACATCATGATGAACGAACTGCCACGCGAACGACTTACTCTCGCAGTTGGCGCAGTTGCAGGCGCTGAAGGCGTGCTGGCAATGACCGCTGACTACGTCAAAGAACGTCAGGCATTCGGTCGCCCGGTCGCAACCCTCCAGAACACCCGCTTCAAAATGGCAGAGATGGCTACAGACGTCCGCGTTCACCGCGCGTTCGTTGATGAATGCTGTCGCCTGTTCCTGGAAGGCAAGCTCGATAACACCACCGTCAGCATGGCAAAACTCGGCACAACGGAAATGCAGGGCCGCGTCGTCGACGGCTGCCTCCAGCTCCATGGCGGTTACGGTTACATGAGAGAATACGGCGTTTCCCGCGCCTTCGTAGACGCCCGTGTTCAGCGCATCTACGGCGGTACTTCAGAGATCATGAAGGAACTGATCAGCCGCAAAGTGTTGGCTTAAATTTCTTTAAGGGGAGGCTCTAGAGCGCGTTCCATTTGATTGTGTTCAATCAAATGACAAGAATTCGCTCAAACAAAGATTCTAGAGCATGTAGAGTGAATGCGAATGAACGCAACATGCTCTAGTCTCCCCTATTTTCACTGCACCAGCTTGTTGCGCACGACCCGCAGCTCATCAAACTGCATGACACCATCTTCAGATGTCCAAAGATGCTGGCCTTCCCCTCTCAGGATGGTTCCCAACTCAGGGCTGTAAGCATACTTGGTGACGATATCCTCGCCCTCAGTGCCGACAGTTTCCAGCGTCACGTCAAGCACATCATATGCGCAGCTGCCAACCTGTAGTCTGCCCGGTTCGCCAACGGAAAACTTGTAGGCACATCTCTGCGCACAAGGTCTTCATTTTCAAACACATCGACAGATGCCGTCCAGGTCTTACCCACTTCCAGCGGAAAGAACTCGGAGAACGGCACATCAGGCACGTAGGTGCGATTGATATGGGAACCGCGTTCATAGGAGAGAAACAATCCCCGCTCATGAACATGGATCTGGTCGCGCACGACCACATACCGCTCGTTCAAATGCAGCTCTGTAATCTGCCCGTTATTATCAAGCCGAACAAACAGGCGTGCAGGAATACTGCTGTTGATCAGGACCATGCCGGTTTTCATCGTGTCAGCGGTTGGACACACTTGTGCAACAGCCGCGCCACCGAAGAGTACGCTGCCCAGAAGTCCCATAAATGTTTTGGTTATAACGCCGGATCTTTTCATCGATCTATCATGTAGATTTATTCTTCTATTTATGGTCGCCTATCTATCAGCATTCTGAAAAAATGGGATTGATATATGCGTTTTGCCCATTAGTCACTTTGAACTACGTATATCAACATAACACTTTGGTTAGTGCACTGATCTTGCTGTGCAATTACAGCTCTAGCAACTCAGCAATCCGCACAGCGTCGGTGTTGCGCTTTGACGCATGCAGCTTCAGGTTGGCAAGAATGGCACTGATCCGGATACCTCGATTGGCAATCCACTTGTTGCGATGTGACGGGTGCGGAATGCTGCGATGATGCAGCGCCACTGGCAGCCATTGGTCATTCAGCACCGGCGCACCTGACGATCCCGGCAACGTATCGCTGGTATACGTGATGAACTGCTCATGTGCGCTCAGGATGCTGCTGTTACGAAGTGAAAGGCTCTTTAGCCCACCGTTGGATGGTGAATGATTGAAACCGGCTCACCCTTCACCGCCTTACCCGACTGAGGCAGCAGCCTCAGGAACCCAAAGTCCGCCAGAGCCACTTTCCCCTCATTATCCCCCTCAACAGAGACAAAGCTAAAGTCCAGCTGATTGCTGGGGCTGGTGAAGAACAACTCGTCTGTAATTGAGAACTCCGCCGTTCGGTCCAACGAGAAATCCTCGTTCATCTCATAGCGAAAAATGGCTTTTGCCAAAGCAGCAGAGTTTCGGGAACGGATCACATGGTTATTGGTCAACAACAGGTTCGGGCCAACAAGAAAGCCAGATCCCGCCCCTGCCGGGATACGCCCTCCCCGATAAAGTTGAACCTTGCAAACCGCCCGCGCTGCTGCAACACCTCTGCTCAGGTAGTTGATCGGGAAGATATCGGAAACACCCATAATGCGCTCAAACGCGGTGTTATCCCCCTCCGGGATCAGAGTTCTGCGCACCTGCAAACGTTCTGGCTCATCCCAGACATCGCCCTCCCGGCTCTCCTCACCACGCCCACAATCACATCCACCAGTTCGCGCTTTCGCCATCTCAGAGCTCCAAGTCACAAAGACCACTTATTCCCTAAGAAGACCCGCTTTACGCCGACCTGTGAGATTTGGGAGTTCATTTACCAAAACCACAGGTAGATCCTGACAGTTTGGCCAATGTCATTCCCTGTCACTCGAAAAAATTTTAGCTTTACCTCTTGAACAATCATAAATTGCAATTACATTAGAAATACATTTGTAATGCAAAGGTGCAACATGCCATCCAGATCCATTTCGCTAAGCGTGCGATTAACGCAAGAGGAGTCGGAGCGCTTGGCCCGGTTGAACTTTCCGGACGCCAAAACGCCAAGCGACAAAATCAGAGCTCTCATAGCTGCCCCGGAAAGCAGCTTCGCATCCTTGGGGGATGGCACCCACACCTTCGCAGCGCGGAAACTGGTGAAACCAGCAAGTGACATGCTGGACCAGAGCGACCGTCAGTCAGACGTACTACGACTGCTGACAGATCGTCTTCCACTTCTTCTTGGAGAACTGGCCGGCAAAGCTGGTGATACGGATCTGAAAGAAGCAGAAGCCGCCATTACGGAAGACTTTTTTGAGCTCATTGAACTGGTACTTCAGGCAGGTTTGAGACGTAACCCACGCCTTCAAAACCCTGAGCTTTTCAAAGAGCTTGTCGATGACATGCGCAGCTCCACCGACCTTTTGCGCACCCGTTTGAACTCGAAGTAATCAGCGTATCTCCGAAAAGTGGAACCCGGTTTTCGGAGAAAGATACGCCATAGAATTGGAGGATTTTATGTCTGAATCTCTTTTATCTCGCGTAGGTCGTCTGGTCTCCGGAACTGCAAACTCGATCGTTGATGCTGTCGAAAGCACAGCACCAGACTTGGTGATGAAACAGGCCATTCGTGAACTCGACAGTGCTGTTGAGGATGTCCGCGACGCCCTTGGCAAAACCGCGGTCAAAAAACACGTCGCAAGCCAGCGCCTCGCTGAAACCAACAAGTCTCACGAGGAACTCTCCGAGAAAATTGCCATTGCCCTGCGTGCTGGAGAGAAAGATCTGGCACGTGCAGCAGTCGCCCGCCAGATGGATCTGGAAGCCCAGATTCCGGTGCTGGAAAAGACTATCGCGGACGCTGGCGACGAAGAGCTGGAGCTCAACAACTCCATCCTCGCACTTCAGGGCCGTAAACGCGAAATGTCAGACCAATTAGATGCTTACATTGCGCAGAAAAATGCGGCAGCATCACAAAGCACAACCACAGATGGTGGATCCGATCGCAAACTAAACAGCGCCGTCGACAACGCCAACTCTGCTTTCGAACGGGCCATGAAGGCAGCAACCGGCGTTCCGGGCGTAGCAAACTCTGGTTCAATGGCAGACGATGCCAAACTGGCAAAACTAGACCAAATGGCACGCGATCACCGTGTAGAAGAACGCCTCGCAGCCTTGGAAGCTGAACTGGAATAACAGCAACAAAAACCACTATGTTCATTGGGGGATGAATTGGCAGAACTTATTTTTTCGGGTGAGACTTATCTCTTCACACTCGCCATCTTCGTGATGCTTGCTCTAGCGCTGCTCGAAGTTGTCGGCATGATCTTCGGACTGTCTTTATCAGGTCTTGTAGATGACGCTCTGCCAGATCTGGAGGTCGACGCTGATCTCGATATAGATGCAGACATCGACGCCGATGTCTCAGTTGATGCCGCAGGCCTTGGCCCTATCGAAGGGTTCCTGGCTTGGCTGGCAGTGGGCAAGGTTCCGTTCATTGTTCTGCTGATCATCCTACTCACCAGCTTCGGCATCACAGGTATTCTTGTTCAATATGCTGCCGCATCTATCGCGGGTGCAACACTACCATTCTGGATGGCGCTGATCCCGACAGGCATTGTCAGCTTCTGGTTCACAGCAAAAACCAGTCACGCCATTGGTCGCGTCATGCCCAAGGAAGAGACGGACGCCCGCTCCAGAGACGCCTTGATTGGCGAAGTTGCAGTCCTGACACTTGGCAATGCGACCAAGGCACTGCAGGCAGAAGCCCGCGTCACGGACAGCTTCGGCACACGCCATTATGTGCAGGTCATTCCAGACCAGCCAGACACAACATTAATGCAGGGAGACGAAGTCTTGCTTGTCGGCTTGAAAGATTCCCTTTTCACAGCAATTCCTAACCCACACGCAAATTTATCACCTCGCCAAGACACGCTTACAAACTAATCTCTCAGTTTGAGGTCAAATATGTTTTCAGATACTCAAAACGCGGTCGTAGCTACGTCTACCAGCTTTATGGAGCTGCTCGTACTCGCCGGTGTTATCCTCGTCGCACTTCTCGCAATTGGTATTGTCTTTTCACGCCTTTATACCCGCTCCTCAAAAGAGGTTGCCTTCGTACGGACTGGTTTTGGCGGCCAGAAAGTCATCATGAACGGCGGCGCAATCGTCCTGCCGGTGCTCCATGATATCATTAACGTCAACATGAACACCTTGCGTCTGGAAGTCCGCCGTGCTGATGAAGCAGCCCTCATCACCCGCGACCGCATGCGCGTCGACGTGGTGGCGGAGTTCTACCTGCGTGTTCAGCCAACCATCGAGTCCATCGCAAATGCTGCTCAGACCCTCGGTGTGCGGACAATGCACCCGGAAGACCTGAAGCATCTTATTGAAGGTAAGTTCGTTGATGCCCTGCGTGCTGTGGCTGCAGAAATGGCAATGGAAGAACTCCACGAGCAACGTGTCTCCTTCGTGCAGAAAGTTCAGGCAGCTGTTTCCGAAGATCTGCTGAAAAACGGTCTGGAGTTGGAGTCCGTTTCCCTGACCGGTCTCGACCAGACCCGCATGGAATACTTCAACCCGAACAACGCGTTCGATGCGGAAGGTTTGACCAAGCTCACACAGGAAATCGAAGAGCGCCGCAGAAAGCGGAACGACATCGAGCAGGACACCGAAGTTCAGATCCAGCGCAAAAACCTGGACGCCGAACAGCAGAAGCTCGATATCTCCCGCGAGGAAGAATATGCCCGTCTGGAACAGCAGCGCGATCTTGAAATCCGCCGCGCCAAACAGCAGGCTCTGATCGCCACCGAACAGGCAGAACGTCGCCGCGATGCCGAACAGGCAGAGATCACATCCAATCTGGAGATCAAGCAGGCATCTATCGCTTCTGAACGTCAGGTGAAAGAGCAGGAAATCCTCAAGGATCGCTCTTTGGAAGAAACCCGCATTGAGAAGGAAAAGGTCATTGAACTGACTCAGCAGGACCGCTCCATCGCGGTCTCTGAGAAGTCCAAGGCACTCTCAACAGCGGACGCTGCAGCAAACGAAGCCCGTGCTGTTGCAATTAAGGCAGAAGAACAGGTCGTCACCGCTCGCGAAATCGAAGTGGCAGAACGTCAGAAGCAGGTTGAGTTGGTCGTTGCAGCTCAGGAAGCGGAACGTGCTGCAATCTCCGTCACCGTTGGTGCGGAAGCTGAAAAACAGGCAGCAGAAGACCACGCTGAAGCTGTTCGTCTGAAAGCAAGCGGTAACGCGGATCAGATCCGTATCGCGGCAAACGCGGAAGCTGATGCTGTGACCACTCGCGCGGAAGCAGACAAGCTCCGCCTCGCAGTGGAAGCAGAAGGTAAGCGCATCCTCAACGAAGCGGCAAACCTGCTGTCTCCTGAGCAGATCCAGATGCAGGTCAAACTGGCGCTGATCGAGGCTCTTCCGCAGGTTATCGGTGCAAGCGTGAAGCCAATGGAGAACATCGACGAGATCAAGATCCTCCAGGTCGATGGCTTAAACGGCGCAGCTCCTGTTGCAAATGGAGCACCGGCAGAAGGCGCTTCCGCAGGCCTCTCCGATCAGCTGGTCAACTCAGCTCTGAGATACCGATCTCAGGCTCCACTGGTCGACAGCCTTCTTGGAGAGCTCGGCATCTCCGGCGCAACGCCAAACGAGATTGCCAAATCGGTCGCGACCGAAGAAAAAGCCTAACCACAACAACAAAAGCCCCGCCAAACAGCGGGGCTTTTTCATTGCAGCAAAACTGCTCTTAGATACCCATCTGCCGGCTGGCCAGATCCTTCATGATCTCAGAAGACCCACCACCGATAGTCATCACCTTGGTTTCACGATAAATGCGCTCAACCTTGGTTCCGCGCATGTAACCTGCACCGCCGAGGATCTGAAGGCATTCGTTGGCCACATATTCCAGCGTGCTCGTTGCCAGGTTCTTCGCCATGCAGATCTCGGTGATCGGGCTTTCTCCCAACTGCAACCGTTGCGCCAGCTCTTCCAGCACAGCCCGGACAGCCTGCATCTTCATCGCCATATCAACGAACTTGTGCCGGATAACCTGCCGGTGAATGAGCGGCTTGCCAAACGTCTCACGCTGCTTCGCCCAGTCCAGCGCTTCCTCAAACACACCCAGCATGTGACCGTAACAGGCGGATGCAAGAAACAGGCGCTCATTGTTGAAGTTCATCATGATGCCCATGAACCCGGCGTTCTCACCGCCAATCAGGTTCTCAACTGGCACCTTCACATTGTCAAAATGCAGCGTTGCGGTGTCAGAGGCCCACCATCCCATTTTGTGCAACGGCGTCTGAGTAAAACCTTCCATGCCCTTCTCAACCAGCATCAGCGAAATACCGCCCATGCCTGTTTCACCCGTCCGCACAGCAACCGTATAATAATCTGCACGCATACCGGAGGTGATGAAGGTCTTCTCCCCGTTCAGCACATAATGCCCGTTCTCCCGGCGTGCCACGGTCTTCAGGTTCTGTACATCAGACCCACCGCCCGGTTCAGTAATCGCCAGAGCAGAAATCTTCTCACCTGCCAGCACAGAGGGGATCACCCGCGCCTTCAACTCATCAGAACCAAGATGCGCAATCGGAGGCGTGCCAATGGTGTGGCTCATCAAACCCGCATTGATGCCCCCACTTCCCGCACGCCCAAGCTCAACTGCGGAGAGATAAGACAGCGGATAGTCGATGCCCGTCCCGCCATACTCCTCTGGAAACATGATGCCCAGCAAGCCAACATCCGCCGCCTTTTTATATAGCTCACGCGGAAACTCATTAGCTTCGTCCCACTGGGAGACGTAGGGCGAAATCTCCTTGGCAATGAAGCGAGAAAGCACATCACGAAACGCTTCATGTTCCTCAGTGAACATGGTGGACTTACGCTTCAATCCGAAGTCAGGAAGGTTCAAACTCATCATATTCTCCACCGCCCTCAAAAGCGGATTCCATCAACTCAATCAAGCGGTTTCATCTTCCAGGCGAACCAGCACATCACGGCTGTTCACCTGCGCGCCTTCCTGCGTTCCAAGCTCAGCAACAACACCATCACGCGGTGCAGTCAGCTCATGCTGCATCTTCATCGCTTCCAGAACCAGCAACACATCTCCCTTGGAAACCTGTGCGCCCTGCTCCGTTTTCAACGCCACAACTGCACCCGGCATAGGCGCAATGATGGAGCTACCAGCTGCTGAACTGTCATCTTTCTTGGTACTGAAGCTTTGCTCTTCAAAGAACTGCGTCTGTCCTTCCAATGAGATCCAGAGACCACCCTCAGGAGCCTCACTCACAAAAGCAGTGCGCCGAACACCATCGGCTTCGAAGATGATGGCACCACTGTCCCCACCACTGAGGATAGTCAGATCCTCACGCGCTACAGTCTCTTCCCCGTCCAGCTTGATTTTTACAGGCAAAGGCGTCGCTGTAGTCCAGCGGTTCTGGCCTTTGCTGCGCGCAAACAGATGCACTGCAAGATCACGCAGGAGCTCTCGTGTGGCATCTGCCGCAACCGATCCAAGCTCGCGGTCATTCAGGAAAGCCGTCGTTGCATTGCCAGCTGCAAACACTTCGTCCTGCAACACACTCTTCAGGAACGCACCGTTATGCACCAAGCCCTGCAAAACCAGTTCATCCAATCCACGCAGCAACTTGCGGCGTGCTTCGTCCCGGTCACTGCCATGCGCAATCAGCTTGGCAATCATCGGGTCGTAGTAGGATGAAATCTCGCTGCCCTGCTCAATGGCACTATCAACGCGCAAGGAAAGCTCATTGCCGTTCCACGCCAGCACAGTCCCCGTCTGCGGCAGGAAGCCCGCATCCGCGTCTTCGGCATAGAGGCGAAGCTCCATGGCGTGGCCGCTGAAGGAAATCTCGCCCTGCTCCAGTGGCAGAGGTTTGCCAGCAGCCACATCCAGCTGCCAGGCAACCAGATCCTGACCGGTAATCTCTTCCGTCACCGGATGCTCCACCTGCAAGCGGGTGTTCATCTCCATGAAGTAGAAACTGCCATCCTCAGCCAGCAGAAACTCAACCGTGCCTGCCCCGCGATAGCCAATGGCCCGCGCTGCATCCACTGCGGCCTGCCCCATCGCAGCCCGGATTTCCGGCGTCACAGATGGTCCCGGCGCTTCCTCAACCACCTTCTGGTGGCGACGCTGCACAGAGCAATCCCGCTCACCCAGATACACCACGTGGCCGTGATTGTCGGCAAACACCTGTATCTCCACATGGCGTGGATTGATGACAGCCTTTTCGAGAATTAGCTCGCCATTGCCAAATGCATTTTCAGCTTCTGAAGCCGCAGCCGCCAACTTGTCTTCTAGCCCATTCAGGTCTTCAACCAGTCGCAGACCACGCCCACCACCACCGGCAGAGGCTTGATCATCAGCGGCACACCAATGCACGCAGCTTCCGCCGCTAACGTCTCAGTCGACTGATCAGACCCGGAATACCCCGGCACGCATGGCACGCCTGCCTCAATCATCCGCAGCTTGGAAAGTCGCTTGGAGCCCATCAGCTCAATGGCTTCTGCTGGCGGACCAATGAACACCAGTCCAGCTTCCGCACACGCCCGCGCAAATTCCGCGTTCTCCGCTAGGAACCCGTAGCCCGGATGCACAGCCTGTGCGCCGGTTTTGCGGGCCGCTTCCAAGATCGCTTCAATCTTGAGGTAAGATTCAGCTGGTGTCGCACCGCCAATACACGCCGCAATATCAGCATCTTCAACATGCGGAGCGGTTGCATCAGCCTCGGAATAAACAGCAATACTCCGATAGCCCTTTTGCCGCGCAGTGCGGAACACTCGGCGAGCAATCTCCCCCCGATTGGCGACCAGGACGCTATCAAACATCGAAAATTCCCTTCACACTGCCAAAATGGAGCGTATCCCCGAAAAGTGGGAACCGGTTTTCGGATAAGGATACGCCTTTCAAATAATGGCCGAGGAGGCAGCTTATTCAGCTGCTTCCTTCTGCATTGCACGGTTCTTCTTTGGGTTTGGCAAAGTGCCATCCAGCTTGGAGATGATGGAAAGCATCACTTCATCCGCACCACCACCAATGGAGGTCAGGCGGCTATCACGCAGGAACTGGCTCACAGGGCTGTCCCACATGTAACCCATGCCACCCCAGAACTGCAGACAGGAGTCCGCCAGTTCACGAGACAGACGGCCAGCCTTCAGCTTCGCCATGGAAGCAAGACGGGTCACGTTCTCACCACGCACCATGGATTCAACACACTTCTCAGAAAGCGCACGCAGCAGCTCAACTTCGGTCCGCAGCTCTGACAGGCGGAAGTGAACCACCTGGAAGTCCAGAATGCTCTGGTTGAACGCAGCACGCTCACGGCAATAATCTTCCGTCAGCTGAATGATGCGGTCCATACCGTCAATCAGAGACAGCGCACACCACAGGCGCTCTTCCTGGAACTGAAGCATCTGGTACATGAAACCAGCACCCTCAGTGCCAATCAGATTGCGTTGAGGAACACGCACGTCATCAAAGAAGATCTGCGCCGTATCGGAAGAACGCTGGCCCAGCTTGTTCAGGCGATCTGATTTGGTGATGCCTGCACTGTCCATCGGCACGATGATCAGAGATTTGTTCTGGTGCTTATGCCCATCACTGGTGTTTGCCAGCATGCACATATAGTCCGCCTGCGTGGAGTTAGTGATCCACATCTTGGATCCGCTGATCACGTAGTCATCACCATCCTTGCGCGCTGTAGTCTTGATGTTCGCCACATCAGACCCCGCATGGGCCTCAGACACACCAACACAGGCCACCATGTCACCAGCAATCGCCGGGGTCAGAAACTCGCGGCGCAACTCATCAGAACCAAACCGGGAGAGTGCCGGGGTTGCCATATCGGTTTGCACACCAATCGCCATTGGCACACCACCGCAGGCACACGCGCCCAGCGCTTCAATGGTCATGGCCTGATAAGAGTAATCAAGGCCCATCCCGCCATACTCTTCCGGCTTGTTGACTCCAAGAAAACCGAGATCACCCATCTTCTTGAAAAGCTCATGAGCCGGGAAGATTCCAGCCTCTTCCCATTCCTGAACATGCGGGTTGATTTCGGCCTCGACGAACTTGACCACCGCACTTTTCATTTTCCGATGTTCTTCAGTATATTCCATCGTGAAACCCTCATGTTGAACTGTGTTCCGGGAGCTGTGATGCGCAGCTCTCCCTAGCCGCGCGCAACTCCGAATGCTGTTGGATTAAGCTGACGTTTTTTGGCATCTGCACAAACAGATAGGGCCATTGAAACAACGCGGCGCGTGTCTCTTGGATCAATGATCCCATCATCCCAAAGCCGCGCAGTCGCAAACAGCGCTGTCGTCTCCGGTGACATCTGGTCAATGATCTTCTGCGCCATCTGGTCGGTCATACCATCAGGGATCTGCTGTCCCATCTTCGCAAACTTCTCTTCAGTGATGATCTTCATCACCGTCGCCGCTTGCTCTGGTCCCATCACGCCAACCTTGGCGGAGGGCCATGAGAAGATGAAATCCGGATCAAACCCACGGCCACACATGCCGTAGTTACCAGCACCCCAGGCACCACCAACAACGATGGTCACTTTAGGAACCGTGGCATTGGCAACCGCCTGGATCATCTTGGACCCATGCTTGACGATAC
Source organism: Pseudovibrio denitrificans JCM 12308 (assembly GCF_001310815.1). Taxonomy (GTDB): domain Bacteria; phylum Pseudomonadota; class Alphaproteobacteria; order Rhizobiales; family Stappiaceae; genus Pseudovibrio; species Pseudovibrio denitrificans. The sequence goes on along the minus strand of NZ_BAZK01000013.1, from coordinate 15,192 downwards.
CGCTCGTCTCTGCATCCCGGCCCACCAGATACCCAGTGGTGTTCATCAAGAAGAGCAGCGGCGTATTGCTCTGACAACACAGCTGAATGAACTGCGCCGCCTTCACGGCTCCCTGTGGGTCAATCGGGCCGTTATTGCCAAGAATGCCAACAGCCTGCCCATCAATACGTGCATGACCACAAACCGTAGAGCCGCCAAACTCTTTCTTGAAATCAAGGAAGTCTGAGCCATCCGTCATGCGTGCGATGATCTCGCGAACATCATACGGCTTCTTGGTGTCTTCCGGCACGATGCCCAGCAAATCCTCAGCATCATAAAACGGCTGTTTGCCGCCCTCAGCCTCCAACGGAGCTTCCCATGGCAGATGGTCAACGATCTCACGCGCGGTCTCAACGCCATGCGCATCATCTTCGGCCATGTATTCCGCCGTGCCAGCTGTGTTGTAATGCAGCTCTGCACCACCCAGCTCTTCATCCGATGCAACTTCACCTGTCGCCGCTTTCAGCAGCGGAGGGCCAGCCAGAAAGATCTTCGTCTTACCGCGAACAACAACTGTATAATCCGACAGCCCCGGCATATATGCACCGCCAGCCGTTGAAGACCCATGCACCACCGTCACCTGCGGAATGCCTGCCGCAGACAAACGCGCCTGATTGGCAAACGCCCGGCCACCTTCAACAAACAGCTCGGACTGGTACATGAGGTTCGCGCCCGCACTTTCCGTCAGCGCAACAATCGGCAGCTTCTGTTTCTTGGCAATCTCCTGCAGGCGAAGCGTCTTCTTCAAACCCATCGGAGAAATGGAACCGCCCTTAATGGCAGAGTCTGTCGCCACGATAAGACAGCGCTTGCCTGCCACATAGCCGATGCCAGCAATCGAACCGCCACCTGCGGCGTTCTTCTTGCCATCGTCATCATGCATCTTCAGCCCAGCGAGCGTGGAGATTTCCATGAACGGCGCACCGCGGTCCAGCAGCAAGCTCACACGATCACGTGGCAGCAACTGACCACGTTTCTCAAACTTCCCACGCTTGCTCTCCGAGTTCTCACGAACCTTAGCCTCATATCCACGGAACTCTTCAATCAGAGCCTCCATAAAGGCCTTGTTCTGAGCAAACGCGGCACTGCCGCTATCGACAGCCGAAGTTAACTTGGGCATTTGTCTTTCTCCCAAGCTTGAAGGGCCTTCGGCTTCTCATAGCGATGGAAGCCTTGGTATTCCTTCATGTTCGCATTGTCGCCAACCGGCATCAGATTGGTCCAGAGCGGCGCACCACCATCCACGCCGATGCACTGGCCAGTGATGAATGCAGCACCCGGAGACAACAGGAAGTTCACCAGAGACGCCACTTCAGCCTCAGTGCCCAGACGGCGCGCCAGATTGTTCTCAGACATGCGCGCAAACATGTGCTTGATGAAGTTCTCATCGTACGTGTCAAAACCGGACGACGCGATCCAGCCCGGTGCTACAGCATTCACGCGCACACCTGCTTCCGCCCATTCAACGGCCAGCGTCATGGTCAGGTTCTGCATGCCGGCCCGCGCCACACCAGAGTGCGCCATACCCGGCATACCGCGCCACATATCTGCTACGATGTTGACGATGGCACCGCCTTTGCTCTTCCGCATGCCCTGATTGTAAACCTCACGCGCCATCAGAAACCCGCCGGTTACGTTGGTCTCAACAACCGCATCAAAGCCCTTCTTCTTGATCGCCGCTGCAGGACTTGGATACTGCCCGCCAGCATTGTTCACCAGACCATGGATCACCCCACGCTCCGCAACGATGTTTGAAACAGTCTCCGCAACAGCTTCTTCATTGCGGATGTCCAGAGAATGGGTGGAAACGTCTCCCCCATCCTCACGGATTTCATCAGCCACCGCATCCAGCTTTGCCTGCTTGCGGCCAAGGAGAACGGTATGGGCACCCAGCGCGGCAAGTTCGTGGGCGATGCAGCGACCAATGCCACTGCCTCCCCCAGTCACAATCATAGTCTGCCCATCAAACAACCCATCTCGCAGAACTGATGCGTAACGGGACGGTTCATTGCTCATTCCAAAAGTCTCCCTGCCACAAGCGCGGCTTAGTCAAACAGAGGTTCTCACCTCAGAAAATCCTGGCCGGGGTGACCACGTCACCCCAAACCATCATCACCCTTTCAGGCCGGAGCAGTTGCCTCGGTTCCGCATTCGTCTTCCCAGACCACAGGACGATCCGGCATGGAGTGCACCACGTCCTGATAGCGATCTTCCAGACGCGTCCGCTTGATCTTCATGGTTGGGGTCAGATAGCCATTCTCGATGGTCCACATGTCGTTGGCGACAATGATCGAGCTCAGCTTCAGATGGCTTTCAACGGATCGATTGATGCTGTGATAGGTCTCTTCAAGGCTCGTACGAACCTCTTCACGCGACAGACCATGAGTGATCTCGGAGGAGAGGAACACCACGGCTACAGGCTGAGCCAGCTCAGACCCCATCACGCAGGCCTGCTCCACATAGGTATTGTCAAACAGCATCGCCTCAATCGGCACCGGCGCAATGTACTTGCCCTTGGAGGATTTGAAGATCTCCTTCACACGGCCTGTAATCCGCAAGAACCCGTCAGCATCCTGCTCCACCTTGTCACCCGTATGGAACCAGCCACCTTCTTCGATGGTCTCCGCAGTCATCTCAGGGTCTTTGTAATAACCTTTGGTGACGGAATCCCCGCGAATAAGCAGCTCACCCTCGTCGGTGATCTTGATCTCCAGCCCGGCAAGCGGCGTACCGATGGTACCAACCTTGTCCGCACGGAACGGGAAGTGCGAGGACGCAAGACCAGCCGTCTCGGTCATGCCCCACCCTTCAGTGATGTTGATACCCAGCTTCTGATACCATTCCAGCACGGCCTTGGAGATCGGCGCAGATCCACTGCCGATCAGCTTCGCGTTGGTCAGACCAAGCTGCGCGCGGATCTTCCGCTTCACGTACCAGCTCAGGATCGGAATGCTCAAAAGCCGGTCCAGCTTCTTCTGTGGCACCTTGGCCAAAATCCCCGATTGGAACTTCATCCAGAGCCGCGGCACAGAAATGAACATGGTCACTTCAGCAGCACGCAAATCTTCTGCAAAGGTATCCAGAGACTCCACAAAGCTCACCACCACACCAGCATAAAGGCTCACATGCTCAATGAGTGCACGCTCGGTGATATGAGCCAGCGGCAGATAGGAAATCAAGCGTTCCTCACGCCCCAGCTCAAGAGACTGGGTTGGAGACCACGCCCCATAAGCAATGTTGCGCCAGGAGACTTCCACCCCTTTGGGGTTCCCGGTGGAGCCAGAGGTGTAAACAATGGAAAACAGCTCATCCAGATCCGGCTTGGCAAGCTGGTCTTCTGGTAAAGGCTCATTCTGTTTAAGCAGCTCCGTCCAGCTGTACTCGCAATCTATCGTTTTATAAGGAAGCGCAATCTTCACCACACCGTCACGGATACCCTGCTCACTCGGCGCAAAGTCATCCAGCTTGCCCATGAACACAGCTTTGATGTCCGCATGGTCAATGATGTAGCTGATCGTATCTGCTGAGGCGGTGTAATAGATCGGCGTAGAGATGTAACCAGCAGCCTGAATTGCAAAGTCAGCAAGAAACCATTCAGCGCAGTTTTTGGAGAGAATGCCAATCCGGTCCCCCGGTTGGAAACCCATTGATTGGAGCGCAGCAGCCATTCGCCGGACCGTGTCGTAACACTCCTTCCAGGTGAACTCAATGAACTGCCGGTTCACAGGTTGTCGCAGATAAACCGAGTTTGGTTTCTCTGTGGCCCATTTTTGCAGCATTTCAATTGGCAGTGCGTACTGTGTACCCATGTTCCCTCCTCTGATGTGCTGGTTCAGCCTCCCCGCTGCTTCCAGCACTATCTTTTTTGCGCGATAGACTTCGGCATTATAATCAGCTCATACGCATATGAGCATACCCTGCATTTCTTCTTCCTTCACCGCATTCGAACATCTGTTATCGGGTAAACGCATACCCCTAAATTTGAGGGGCGGCTTATGGTGCCCAGGATGGTTTGCGTTTCTGCAAAAACGACTTCACACCTTCCTGTCCCTCGTCCCCAACAATTGCTCTCGCAAAATAGGCAGCTGCACTCTGGCGCAGTTCCTCCTGTTCAAGGAAACGCGTCTCTTCAACCACCTTCTTCGTGGCTGCAACAGCACCCGGCGCACAGGCCATAACCTGCTGTTTTATCTCAGTTTCTGCTGCTTCAAGCTCTGCCTGACTGGCAACAGCCTGATCAACCAGACCGACGTCAAAGGCCTCGTCACCGGTCAGTTTGCTCCCCAACACGAGCATTTTCTTGGCTTTCTGGTAGCCCAGTCGCTTGGTCACGTACTGAGCAATCTGAGCCGGCGGCAAGCCAATCCGCGTCTCAGTAAAAGCAAACTTGGCATCTTGCGTGGCCACCACAAAATCACAGGCACACGCCATGCCCAGGCCACCCGCCATGGCCGCACCCTCCACCAAAGCGATGGTCACTTGTGGCTGATGGGCGATCATTCCAAAAAACTCGGCAGCTTCCAGACTGATTTTCTGCGCAATGGCTTCAGCCTCATCACCGCCAGCCATGATCTGCTGGAAGGATTTCAGATCACCGCCTGCACAGAACACACCACCAGCACCGGTGAACGTAATGCCACGCACGCTGCGGTCATCCTGCACATCCCGCAGAACCTTGGAAATTTCAGCAATCACTTCGCCTGTCAGCGGATTGCGCTTTTCTGGCTGGTTCAACGTGATGGTCATCCAGCCATCTTGCTGCGCAACCAGCACAGCATCCGTTGTTGGTGCATCAGTCATCACATCACCTCCTGCGCGATGGAGTGCGGAACGGAAACACTGTGCCTCAGCAGGATCTGGCTATACGCCTTCGCCTGCGGGTCCAGCCGCAAACTGGCAATGCCACCGCCGCCCAGCACATCATCAATCAGAAAGTTGAGTGCATGACAGCCCGGCAGATAGAAACGGGCAACCTTGCCCGGATTGAAATGCGCAAAACTCTTGGCAACCGCGTCTTCACTCAATGCCGCTGCAATCCATGGCAGCCATTCTGCTTTTCGCGCGATAACACCAATGTTTGCCTTATCGCCCTTGTCACCACTGCGGGCATAGGCAAGCTTGATCAATGGCACCTCTGCAAGCGCATCATCAGTAGCAGGCGCACCCGGAACCTCAGCTGCTTCAACTGAGGCAGCAGCCTCTGCCACAACTGCGTGCTCAAACGCCACAGCCTCACCTTCCAGCGAAACTTTGGGAGACACGGCAGACTGCTCGACAAGGAAAGAGAACAACCGCACAACAGGGGAGGGCTTAGGCCGCCCGCCGTTAAAGGTCGTCATGCCCGGCGCTACAGAAAGGCCAAGGCCAGTCAGCTCCCGCAGCAACAAACCAGCAGCCCGCTGATCCACATGCCGTGCGGCAATCTTCAAAACAACTTCTTCGTAAGTGCCCCGGCTGACAGGCGCTTCCCCTATCTGAGATCCTGCCCCCACGATCTCAACGGAAACTTCCTGATAGCCGGGTGCACCAAGTTTCTTCATAACTGTCTCAGCGCGGCCAAGGGCAAGGTCAGCAAAGACCTTCGCTTTCTCACCTGCATCAAAGCCCACATATGGCACCATCAATCCGATGCGGAACCCATCTGCCCAAGTGGCGGAAACCTTCAGGCTCTCAGGCGCAGCGCGCCCTTTCGCACCAGAAACATGCACACTCTCAGAGGTCTTCTCCTCAATCGTTACCTGAGAGAAGTCGCAGGTCACATCTGGCAGCAGGTAAGCTTGCGGATTGCCGATCTCATAAACCAGCTGTTCTGCAACCGTGCCTACACTCACAAGGCCACCGCTGCCTTCAGGCTTGCTTAGGTCACAGCTGCCATCTTCATAGACAGTCGCAATCGGATAACCGATCTTCTTCACATCCGGCACATCCCGCCAGTCTGTAAAGTTGCCGCCAGTCACTTGCGTTCCGCACTCCAGCAAATGCCCAACAAGGCTACCTGCAGAGAGGCGATCATAATCCGTCCAGTCCCAGCCAAAGGCATGAGCACAGGCCGCAAGCGTCAACGCACTGTCAGCACATCGGCCCGTAATCACAATATCTGCACCAGCCTCCAAAGCAGCAACAACTGGCTGCGCACCAAGGTAGGCGTTGATGGAAGCAACCTTCTCCGCTTTCGGGAAGGCTTCACCGGAGAACATCTCAGTGACACCGGCCTCTTTAAAGGCAGAGGCTTCCGCCAACAGGTCATCACCGGTCACAACAGCAACCTTCAGATCCAGCTTCTGTGCAGCAATCAATTCACGGATCTTGGCAGCGCAACTCTCCGGGTTCACGCCGCCTGCATTGCTTAAAATCTTTGTCTTGGAAGCAGCGATCGTTTTCAGATTGAGCCCAAGCACCTGCTCGACAAAATCCGTCGCATATCCAAGATCAGGAGACTTCTGACGCGCCCTTGCCATGATGGAAAGAGTGATCTCTGCCAGATAGTCATAGACGATGTAATCGAGCCCGCCAGCGCGCAACAATTGCCCCGTTGACGCGTTGGAGTCACCCCAAAAGCCGCAAGCACCCCCAATACGAATGGGCTGCTTACGTTTACTAGAGCTTTGATTTTCCGTGTTTTTCATGGTCATTTTGACGGAAACCTCTTTTACATACCAAACGTACGGTATATACTCCTTCCCAATACGTCAAGTATTTCAGCAAAAACCCCGTCTTAAGGCTAAGGTTGATCATGGTAAGCAAGTTGGACATGAAGAAGCAGCGCGGTGAAAACACACGCAAGGCCCTCATTAAGTCGACCATCGATTGCCTCGACCGGCTTGGCTATGCGGAAACCTCTATCAACCGGGTGCTGGAAGGCGTTGATGTCAGCCGGGGCGCGCTGATGCACCACTTCCCATCAAAGGAAGATCTGGTCATCGGTACGGTGGATTTTCTGCTTTCAAGAATTCTGCGCCACTACCAGCAGGAAAGCCCAAGCTCCTTCCCCTTCGCACAGATCACACAAGCTGAGGGTGGCACACTGGCAGATGCTCTCGTGACTTATTGGCGAAACATCATCGACACACCGGAAGGTCGGGCGTTCTCTGAAATCATCATGCAACGCGCACCGATAAAGCACTCTCGCAGCGCATCTCGCCAAAGCTGGAAGACTGGAACGACCAGCTCAACCAGTTCTTCCTGCCTCCGGGCCTGGATAAAGCAGCGGAAGAGGACATGACCCTCACCCTCCTGATCTGGCGCTCCTTCATCCGCGGCATGATTTTCCAGCAAGAGTTCCACAGCGACCCAGCCTACGTCGAAAAAATCATCCGCAAATTCGCTACGATCATGGAACCACACCTGAAGATGGTTCAGTCCCAAAACGGCTGATAGCGGCCTGTTCCAACCAATTGCGCTCAAATTCGCATTAAAACGATCCGCTGTTTTTAATTAGGCATTTTCAACGATTGCACGCTGACATTGTTCAGCCCCTAAGCTGGCATTAAGTACCTCCCGCCTGTTCCAAGCCAACAACCACCTGCAGTAACGCCCCATGCACATAAGCACGGCAGCGCAGGAGGAGGACTTTATGAATCGCCCAAACTCCGCAAGCCTCATCAGCGCATCCATCTTTCACGCTTTGCGCACGGCAACGCCTCACAAAGCCCCGTTTCTGCACTGGACAGCAGACAATCTGCTGCCTCAGCCCACATTGGCGGACTTTCAGAACCTGCCCACTTGCATGCGTGATATGGACTACAGCGAAGGCCAACGGGCGACCAACAACAAGCTGCGCCAGTACCTCCACGGCAACAGCTTTATGAAGTTTGAAGCCGAACAGGAGTTCACCTCTGCTTTTCAGGCTCCGCAAATGATCGAGCTGTTCTATGAAAAGTGCGGTGTAGACCTCTCCAACACCTACCTGCGTATTGAGTACACCTGTGATCGCGAAGGCTTCTGGCTGGAACCGCACACCGATATCGGCGCCAAGAAATTCACCCTGATGATCTACCTGTCAGAGGCCCACGGCGAAGAATGGGGCACCTCTTTGTATTCTGATAAAGAGACCTTCCACTCCAACACCCCATGGGCGCCCAACCGAGCCATGTTCTTCATCCCGTCAGATGACACCTGGCACGGCTTTGAGAAGCGCGAAATCAACGCTCCACGCAAGAGCCTGATCATCAACTACGTCACCTCAGAATGGCGTGCACGGCATGAACTGGCCTTCCCGGAAGCCCTCACAGAACGCCTCACAATCGCCGCCTGACACCCGGCTTCGGCAGTTTGAGCCAAATCCAATCGATCCCGTTAAGCCCTGCCTAGGGATACTGCGAGTTCCCCCTAGGCATTAATCCTTTCAGGCAGGGCAAAGGCTTATGATCTGCGCTGGTGAAACGCGAGCTTGTTGGATCAGGGAGCCTGTTGACCGATGGACGAGGCATCAAACACACCCACCTCCGGTACCACAGAACAAGACCCGGTCTGCGGTATGCAGGTCACCGTCACCGCTGAAACCCTTGCCGCTGACTTCGCTGGAAAGTCCTACCACTTCTGCTCCGAAAAATGCTCCCACAAGTTCGAGGGCGATCCCTACTTCTATGCAAGCGGCAACAGCAAGAAGCAGCAGGACGCCAACGCGCAGGACATCGACTACACCTGCCCCATGCACCCGCAGATCGTCCAGAAAGGCCCCGGCGAATGCCCAATCTGCGGCATGGCGCTGGAGCCCATGACCGTCACCAGCAATGACGAACCCAGCCACGAACTCGTTGACTTCACCCGCCGTTTCTGGCTCAGCGCGGTCCTCGCGATCCCGCTCCTCGCCATCACCATGGGCCCGTTCATCGGCCTCCCCTTCCGCGAGTGGATCGGCGAACCAACTGCCATCTACGTCGAGTTCATCCTCGCCTCACCCGTTGTCCTCTGGGCAGGCGTTCCCTTATTCAAGCGCGGCATCAAATCCATCACCACATGGAACCTCAACATGTGGACCCTGATCACCCTCGGTGTCGGGGCTGCCTATCTCTACTCCCTCGTCGCCACGTTCCTGCCCGGCCTATTCCCCCCTGGCATCCGTGCCGCCACCGGCCATCCCCCCGTCTACTATGAAGCCGCCGCTGTCATCGTCGCGCTGATCTTCATGGGGCAGGTGCTGGAGCTGCGCGCCCGCGAGCGCACCGGCGACGCCATCCGCGCCCTACTGGACCTCGCCCCCAAAACCGCCCGCCGCGTGCTGGACGACAGCACCGAATACGACGCCCCGCTTGAAAACATCATGACCGGCGACAAGCTCCGCGTCCGCCCCGGCGAGGCCATCCCCGTCGACTCCCGCGTCATAAACGGCCAGTCCTACGTGGATGAGAGCATGATCACCGGCGAACCCATCGCCCTTGAGAAGAACGTCGACGACACCGTCACCGGCGGCACACTCAACAAAAACGGCACGCTCATCATCGAGGCTATCAACGTCGGCGCTGATACCATGCTCTCCAAGATCGTCGCCATGGTCTCCTCCGCACAACGCTCCCGCGCGCCCATTCAAGGCATGGCAGACAAGGTCTCCGCCTACTTCGTCCCAACAGTCGTTGGCATCTCGATCCTGTCCTTCTTCATTTGGCTCATCGTCGGCCCGGCACCGTCCCTCTCCTACGCCATCATTGTCGCCGTCTCCGTGCTCATCATCGCCTGCCCCTGCGCACTGGGCCTCGCCACCCCCATGTCCATCATGACCGCCAGCGGCAGAGGTGCGCAGGCTGGCGTCCTCATCAAAGACGCCACAGCACTAGAGCTCATGTCCAAAGTCGACACCCTCATCGTCGACAAAACCGGCACCATCACGGAAGGCAAACCGACCGTCACCTCAATCCATGCGTTCTCCGAAGAGTACACCGAAGACCAGCTGCTCCACGTGGCCGCCTCCATTGAAAAAGGCTCCGAGCACCCGCTGGCAGAAGCCATCGTCAACGCGGCCAATTACAGAGGTATGGCACTTGCCAATTCAGAGGACTTTGAAGCCCACACCGGCAAAGGCGTCAGCGCAAAGGTAGATGACCACGTCTACGCCATCGGCAATCCGGCCATCTTCGGCCTGACCGATAAGATCTCCGAGGAGATGAAGCAAAAGCATCAATCCCTCAGCGAGACCGGCAACACCAGCATCTACATCTCGAACAAAGAGAAAGTCATCGGCCTCATCGCCATCTCTGATCCGATCAAGGAGAACGCAAGCAAAGCCATCAAGCAGCTGCATGAGGCAGGCATCAAAGTCATCATGGCAACGGGAGACAATGCACTCACAGCCAAAACCGTGGCTGCCACTGTGGGCATTGACGAGTTCAAGGCTGAAGCCCTGCCAGAAGACAAGAAAACCCTGATCGATCAGCTCCACACCTCCGGCGCCATGGTGGCCATGGCAGGTGACGGCGTCAACGACGCACCGGCTCTGGCCTCCGCGGATGTGGGTCTGGCCATGGGAACAGGCGCCGACGTCGCCGTTGAAAGCGCAGGCATCACCCTGCTCAATGGCGACCTCACCGGCATCGTCCGCGCCCGCAAGCTCGCCATCGGTTCGCTACGCAACATCCGCCAGAACCTGTTCCTGGCGTTTGTCTATAATTCCGCAGGTGTCCCCATCGCAGCAGGCATTCTCTACCCCTTCACCGGAGCCCTGCTCTCACCCATGATCGCAGCGCTGGCCATGAGCCTCTCATCCTTCTGCGTGGTCATGAACTCCCTGCGGTTGAAGAACCTGAAGCTCTAATCAGCAACCGTCAGGATTTCCGAGAGCGGCTTCTTCAGTTTCGCAACCGAAGGCACCTTTGCATCCTTTGCCGGATGCCCCACCGCAATAATCATGATCGGCTTTTCAGAGTCGGGACGATCCAGCATGCCGTTCAGAAACTTCATCGGGTTCGGCGTATGGGTCAGTGAAACCAATCCGGCATGGTGCAGTGCGGTCAGCAGAAAACCACAGGCAATACCGGTGCTTTCAGGCACGTAATAGTTCTTGTAGCGCGTGCCATCCTCAAACTCGCCCCAGCGCTGCGCAAACACCACGATCAGCCACGGCGCTTCTTCCAGATGTGGTTTATGGTCATTGGTGCCAATCGGCTCCAGCGCCTTGATCCATTCATCACCAGCCCCACCATCATAAAACCGGCGTTCTTCTTCCTCCGCCGCATCACGAATGCGCTTCTTGAAGTCTGGTTGAGAGATCGCCACAAAATGCCATGGTTGGTGGTTTGCCCCAGACGGCGCGGTCCCCGCAGTGCGGATGCATTCTTCAATCACTTCACGGGCGACAGGGCGGTCAGAAAAGTCCCGCACCGTATGGCGACGCTTCATCTTATCATAAAAGGCTTTCACAGCCTCAAGCATCTGCTCATCGCTCAGGTCCATCCGGTCCGGCAGATCCACCGGCTCATACTTGATGTGTTCTTTGGCAAACATCCTGTTCCCCCGCTTTCCGGATATTCTTTTATGTGTGAGCCAGACAGATAAAGCCTCCCAGCATCCTGCCCTCTCATTAGGTTTCAGCAAGCTAAAGCAGAACTGCGGCCAAATCTATTGAACTTGCCTCCAGAGAGCTGGGCTAATCACGATGTCTCATCCGGCAGCCAGCGCCGGGAAACTTCCGTGCTATTCTCATAACTGGCTTCAAAGATGGGTGCTGCCAAAGTCGCCCGTACATGCAGCGTGCCCTCACCAATATTCTTAAACCCATGCAAACACCCGGCAGGGATCAACACACTCTGATTGGCCGTGGCAACATGGGTTTCATTTCCGCAGGTGATCTCCGCAGTGCCCTCAATCACCTCCAACAGTTCTTCAACCGCATGCAAGTGCCGTGGCGCCCCGCTCCCTGTCTCACACCACTGGTCAAAAATACAAAGCTGACGAGACCCATTGACTGCTGAAACCCGCATCTGGGTCATCACCCCACCCCGCCACTCTTCCAGTGCCTGCGTATTATGATCAAACAGAGTCATCACAAACCTCCATCCAAAGAACCTAACCTCCCTTGTAACCACCAAAGGCAAAGAGTTTCGAAATCAGGTTCAGGTGCTCTTCAGTTTGACCGCGCAAACCAATGCTCAGAAAGGCATGGAAGGCACGCTCATGACCACGATCGATCTCTCAATTGTCATCATCACCTTGAATGAGGAACACAACCTCCCGCGCTTATTGGCAGACCTAACCCTGCAGACATGGCAGAACTTCGAGATCATCCATGTGGACAGTGCCAGCACGGACAACACAGTGCGACTGTCTCAGCGCCATGCTAAAAACTTCGAGCACTACCGCATCGTGCAGATGGAAAAGCGAGGTGTCAGCTTAGGCCGCAACACCGGAGCAACGCAGGCCAAAGGCCGCCGCATCTTGTTTCTGGATGCAGACACCCGCCTGCCACCAAACTTTCTCGCAGAATCCATGTGGGAGCTGGAGTATCGCAGCCTCGACATTGGCATCGTCCTCAAGTCCAGCTATCGCCTGCCAGCCAAACAGGTGATCGGCTATGAACTGATGAACCTCGGCATAACCCTCAGCAGGCGTTTCTTCCCAACCGCAGTCGGCGCGTGCTTGTTCTCAACACCGCAAACCCACGAAGCCATTGGTGGCTTTGATGAGAAGCTGAAGCTCTGCGAAGACTGCAACTACGTCCTCAAAGCACAAAAGACGGGTCGGTTCTCAGGGCAAATCATCAAGCCCCGCTTCATGTTCAATCCGCGCCGTCTCAATCAAGATGGCATCCTGCGAACGGGCTGGACCTATCTCAAAGCCAACCTGCTGCGCTTCTTCAAAGGCGAACTTTACAAAAACGAAGTCCCCTACGAGTTCGGCCACTACAGCAACACGTAAGTCATGCAGGATCTTGTCACCACCTTCAACGGGCCCCTCAGCTATGCCCTATTGGCAGCCATTGCCTTCGGCGATGCTCTCATCGGTCCAAGCTTCTTTGTCTTTGGCGAAATCGCATTCTTCGCAGCCGGAGCCCTCTATGCCACTTCCGGCGATCCCTGGCCAATCATAGTGGTTATGGTCGCCGCATGGTTGGCAGACATCACAAGCTACATACTCGGCAGAGTGTACGGCACTCGAGCCATTCTGCGCTTTCTCAAACCCATGAAGCGACGCCGGGCATGGCACAAGGCCCGCACAGCCCTGCAAAAGCATGCGGTCCCGTTCATCATCTCCGCCCGCATCCTCGGACCACTGGCTTGGATTACCCCCTTTCTCAGCGGTGCCAGCAACATCCCCGCCTCTCGCTTCCTGCCAGCAACAACGGTAGGCGTCCTCCTCGGCGTAGGCCAATTCTGTCTCTACGGGGCCCTCGGCACCAAAGGCCTTGAAGCCCTGCTCCCTTACATGCAACCAATCACCACCTTCCTCCAGACCCACTACAAACTCCTCCTCCTCCCAGCCACCATGGCCCCAACCGCCTACCTGACCTTCCGACACACACAGCTCCTCCTCACCGACAAGCTGCTGCTGGTCACCATCATCTCAGGAAGCATCTTCCTCACGGCGAACATGATCTGACTTCACGAACTAAAGAGATGGGGACCGGCATCTCGGTGCATACCTCAGACAACGGTCGGAAATTGAAGCATCAGCAGTTCAATAAATCAGTTTCCACCAGCTAGCAGGCTACTCAATCAGCAAGGTCACCCTGATCACTGACAGGCCGCAGGAAGAGATCATGGGCGACGTTGGCCGGCACCAGAACCACGCCTACACCCGCAACAGCATCAGCCTGTTCAAATACATTGACCTTGCCCTACAGAACCCTCTGCCTGTTTCAGGTCTTTATCTTTGGACCCAGCTTGCAGTGAGCGCCTATCAGCTTCCGGAGGGGGCATCGACCCGTTCCACATACGCTGGTGGCCGGTTGCTCAGAGCGGCGGTACGAGTACCTTTATGGCTGCCATCGGCCGATGGCCTTAACTTGTCGATCACCGACTACAAGTCCATCCCCACCCTGCTTCACAGCACCGCCCCAAACGTTGACCGCGACCGGGATCTACTCAAGGCGCAACTGGAGCAAAGCAGACTTGTTGAGAGAACTCCATGCCAAAGCTGGCCTCCGCAATTACGATAGAGGATTACTAGGAGTACATCACAGACGAGCGCGCACTGGTTGCCGGGACAGCGGGTATAACTCTAAGTAGGCTCTGTCGTAAGTGCGTGGGTTGCAAGGGGGATAAGTTGGATGGCTGACGTGCCTATGTTGATCTCAACCGCTCGTGCGTGATCAGCAGCAGCATTCACTGTGCACACGAGTAATTCCCTCCGTATCCCTGAGGCTTATAGAAGGCCGTGTCTCAGATATCTCCGTGACGCGGGGATATCTCGTTGCAGCGGTCCTCACCAAGAACCATTTCTTATGGTGTCACCTTATGAGTTGTCCCCGTAACCTATAAGCACCACCAGCACTCCCAAAGACCACCGCTCAGCCAAGCTTCAACCTAGCAACGCCATCTGAACGTAAATCTTTCAAACCAACGCACATAACAACGCAAACCTTTAGGGCTCTAACCAGTCCCGTCAATCGCTCCTCAAACAGCAGCTCTTCAGATTAGCCAAGTCGCAGACAATAAGGTCCTTTAGTACATTTGACATGCATTGCGATCTCATCTTGATCATCCATCCGAGAATGCCGATCTCACCCTCACCACTCCCGTAAACACAACTTGAGACAAGTATCCTCAATCTTTCAGGAATGCCGTCTTTCTCATCAAGAACCAGCAGCACATGCCCCGCGCTGGTCTAACCCACAAAACGTACATGCTGTTGTCTTCGGTCCATTCGGGCAGCAGCTCAGATCACAATCAACTATTTAAGCGCTTAGCGTCGCTCCAAGAGAAGCACAATCAATTCAAGAGCTAAAGGGTATCCGTGCGATCAGGCAAATAACTCGCACGGACACGTTGGCAATGCTCACTTCCACCAGGAAAATCCCATGCATACTGCCATCACCTTCAAAAATCCCACGGCATACTTAAGCTCTCAAGCCCGCCATGTAACCTTGCTTACACACCTTCCATTGAAGCCACGCGAAGTTCTTGTTTTACGCAGATCTCAGTGCACTCCCAGCTGGACAAGAGCCCGAAGTCCTTAATGAACAAGGCGGCAACAGAACGGTCTGCAACCACTAACCACCCACTT
>NZ_BAZK01000012.1 GCF_001310815.1 Pseudovibrio denitrificans JCM 12308 | reverse complement strand
TTCCTCTCGGCTGGCCTTCCGGCACAACTTCGCAACCGCTGAAACTTACGAGGAAATCAGCGTTTCGCCGTTGGAAGTGAGGCTGAAGCACGTTACCTACAAAGGCGAAGTACAAGAGTACGTACTCAATCCGTTTCACATGAAACTCCACATCGAGCGAGACGATGATGTTGGCGTGACACGCATTTTAGTTCGCTCCGACCAGCTGTTCCTTATCGTTGGCTCATTCCTGAATCCAGATGACAGAACCAGTTTCGCCGCCGCATTCTCACAGGCTCTCCATTCTGCACGACACCGGGGCTTCGATAACGCTTAAAGCAAAGGTATGCTCGCGTTTCGGGTGGTTCTTCCGCTAAGGATCATCTAGATTTCACGCAATCAGAATGAAATCTTTTGCGTATTGCCGAAAAGCGGACACCGGTTTTCGGATGAGGTGCGCGAAGAAAAGCTTAAGAGCCGAGACCTAAGATGTTTAAAGCAGCAAATCTCGCAGATGGTGCGTTTGTAGAAGACAGTTCTGCTCTTGAAGACTACCGCGTCGTTCAAAAAACCTTCAGGGGATCTCGGAAAACTGGAGAGAGCAGCCATCTCTGGAAGAACTCGCGCATAGTGTTGGTCTGCAACCAATCCAGCTTCAGCGTGTGTTCTCAAGATGGGCCGGCATCACTCCAAAACAGTTTCTGCAGGCAATCACCATCGATCACGCCCGCGGTCTCCTGCAAGATTCAGCAAGCATTCTCGAAGCCTCTCTTGAAGTTGGTCTTTCTGGTCCAGCACGCCTCCACGATCTATTCGTGACCCATGA
Organism: Pseudovibrio denitrificans JCM 12308; assembly: GCF_001310815.1. Taxonomy (GTDB): domain Bacteria; phylum Pseudomonadota; class Alphaproteobacteria; order Rhizobiales; family Stappiaceae; genus Pseudovibrio; species Pseudovibrio denitrificans. The sequence continues at coordinate 178,762 of NZ_BAZK01000012.1, read as the reverse complement.
AGCCATGACACCCGGCGATTATAAACGCCGTGGAGCCGGGGTGAAGATCAATTGGGGCTTCCACCCCTGCCCGTTTGGCCTCGTACTCCTGATGGTCACTGAGCGTGGTCTGGCAGGCCTTGCTTTCGCGGATGCTGGTGAAGAGGCAAAAGCTCTCTCTGATATGTGTGAGCGTTGGCCTGCAGCTGAGTTTGAGGAAAACCAGCAGCTCACCGCACCTTATGTCTCACGCATCTTTGAGCCAAATAAATGGAAGGAAGATCAACCACTTCGCGTTGTCTTCATCGGAACGGACTTTGAAATCCGCGTCTGGCAGACACTCCTGAAAATCCCAATGGGCAAAGCCACCACCTATTCAGAAATCGCCAGCAACCTCGGCAACCCTAAGGCCTCACGTGCGGTGGGGACCGCCGTAGGCAAGAACCCGCTGTCCTTCGTGGTCCCGTGTCACCGCGTGCTCGGTGCGAAGGGGAATATGTGCGGTTACCACTGGGGCATCACCCGCAAGCGTGCCATTCTTGGCTGGGAAGCCGGTGTCTCTGGTGTGCTTGATGGGCTCGCTGCAACGGGTTGATCGATTCACATCCGATTCAAACGGCACAAACAAAAAAGGCGAGCACTTGGCTCGCCTTTTCTCATGAAATCATAAGAGCTTATAGGTCAAAGCCGAGGAGTTTACCGACGGTGAAGACGTCTTTATCACCGCGACCACAAAGGTTCATAACGATGATCTGGTCTTTGTCCATCTGCGGCGCCATCTTGATAACCTGAGCCAGCGCATGGCTTGGTTCCAGAGCCGGAATGATGCCTTCAACACGGGTCAGCATCTGGAATGCATCCAGAGCTTCTGTGTCAGTCGCAGGCACGTAGTTCACGCGGCCCGTATCCTTCAGCCAGGAATGCTCAGGGCCAATACCAGGATAGTCCAGACCAGCAGAAACAGAGTGCCCTTCAAGGATCTGACCGTCATCATCCTGCAGCAGGTAAGTACGATTGCCATGCAGAACGCCCGGCTTACCCGCATTCAAAGAGGCGCAGTGCTCCTCACCTTCCAGACCTTTACCGCCAGCTTCAACGCCGTAAATCTCAACGGAAGGGTCATCAAGGAATGGATGGAACAGGCCAATCGCGTTGGAACCACCACCAACAGCCGCGACAAGCGCATCAGGAAGTCTGCCTTCCACTTCCATAAGCTGCTTTTTGGTCTCTTCACCAATCACTGACTGGAAGTCACGAACCATTTCTGGATAAGGATGCGGACCAGCAGCTGTACCGATCAGGTAATACGTGTCTTCCACGTTGGTCACCCAATCACGCAGCGCTTCGTTCATCGCATCTTTCAGTGTACCTGCACCCGCTGTAACGGGAACAATTTCAGCACCTAGAAGCTTCATGCGGAATACATTTGGCTTCTGACGCTCAACGTCAGTTGCGCCCATGTAAACCACGCAAGGCAGACCGAAACGTGCACAAACCGTAGCTGTTGCCACACCATGCTGACCGGCACCGGTCTCAGCAATAATGCGGGTTTTGCCCATGCGTTTCGCCAGCAGGATCTGGCCAATACAGTTGTTGATCTTGTGAGAACCCGTGTGGTTCAGCTCATCGCGCTTAAAGTAGATCTTCGCGCCGCCCAGCTCTTCAGTCAGGCGTTCAGCAAAATACAGCGCAGATGGGCGACCAGTATAATGGGTGTTCAGGTTCTTCAGCTCTGCCGCATATGCCGGATCAGCCTTAGCGTCGTTGTAAGCCTTTTCCAGATCCAGGATCAAAGGCATGAGCGTTTCAGCGACGAAACGACCTCCAAAATCACCAAAGTGACCGCGATCATCCGGACCGGAACGCAATGTGTTGGCTTGCTGGTTCATTAACTCTTCCCAAATTCACTCGGCAACGCTGCGCACTTCACGCACAAAAGCCTCAATCAACTCGATGTCTTTAACGCCCTTCTCGCGTTCTACGCCGGAAGACACATCGACATCACTCACACCGGAGATAGCCAGGGCTTCACGGACGTTTTCAGGGCTTAGGCCACCAGAAAGCATGATAGGCTTTCCAAGTTCTAGGCCTTGTAGCAGTTTCCAATCAAAGCTGACACCATTTCCTCCCGGAATTTCGGAATTTTTTGGTGGCTTTGCATCAAGCAGAAATCTGTCTACCTGCGGAATATAGGGCTTAAGTGCCTCAACGTCTTCTGCGGTGGAGATGCCGAAGGCTTTCATTACCGGAACACCAAAGGTTTCACGCACTTCAGCGCAGCGCTCAGGGCTCTCACTGCCATGCAGTTGCAGAATATCTGGCGCTATGTTGTCGACGATTTCCTTCAGTCCCGCATCATCCATATTCACGGTAAGCGCAACAATCTTTGTTTTGCCACGCACATGGTCTGCCAGCTCTTTCGCCTGCGCGATGGAAACGTAACGCGGACTTTTCGGAAAAAAGACAAATCCGATCATATCGACTTGTTCTTTCGTAACCGCGTCCGCAGTTTCCTTTGTAGAGATGCCGCAGATTTTTATCGTAGCGGAAGAGACCATATTTGCACCGTGTTCAAGCAATACCAGAATGACCGTTAGACCAAAATAATCAGGGTTTGTCACCCTGTTCTGGTCATTATATGGAACCTGAAACGGACAGGACCAATGAGAAAATCTGGAGTTTATCGCGGTAGTCTAATGACTCTTGGTATATGTGGCGCGCTCGTTGCCTTTGCAAGCAGCCCCTCCGCGCAAACAGTTTATCAGCACCAACCACAAGTGCCCATCGGGTTTAATCAGGGATGTGCAGGTACCTATGCAGTTAAGCCACTGAAATCAGGCGTGCTTAACCTTCGTACCGGTCCCGGAACCAATTACAACATCGTTGGCCGTCTCATTTCCAACCAGGCAATCAACATCGTCGACTGCAAAGGCAACTGGCTCGGCATCCGCGACCCACAAACCTCCGAACAAATCGGCTGGGTCTACAAAGCTACATGCGCCGCGTTTAAGTGATTGAGTGAACAGTAGAATGCAATTCATTGAACTGTTCACTCTTTAAGAATCCTGAATTATAGCGCTACCTGTTTCTCAAAATGGATGACTGGCAAGCGTGTTCCTGAAGATTTTATGTGGTTGAGGCAGTACTCAACCGGGTCCATTTTCGTTGCTGCAGAACTGGTGCTGTTCACTAAATACCAGTCCCCCTCTTCCACTTGACGGAAAGCTACATAATGACCGCCGATATTAATCACGAACCGGTCTTCACCAGAGTTGACGACATGACTGAGTAACTCACGGGCAATATCTTCTTCCGCAGGTGTTTTTGTATGTTCAATGTATGTAATTTGCGGGTCTGGCAGGCCAAGTTTTTGCTGTTGTGCCTTCAATAACTCTAGCCCCACATCTGCGATGCTGCCTTTGTTGCTGATATCTTGAAGAGGATCAGTCTTGTAGAGTTTCTTATATTCTTCTGTCGCAACCTCGCGAGCGAGCTTTTTAGGGTCCTTCTGATGCTCTTGTCGCAGAGTTTTTACTTTGCGTTTAAGAACGCCTGATGCGTACCGCAAAAACTCTTCATCGGTCTTGCTTTCATAAGCTTTCAGGTGATTGACGAGGCTTGCATCCAGCAAATCATTTTTGTCCGTTGCTTGGAAACCGAGGCAGGCATTGATGGCGTGTTTCAAGCAAAACTGCCCTTCCTGCACCTCACAGAAAAACTGCGGATTTTCACCACTCGGCTTTTTGCGTGCATCTACATTATTGCGGATGCCCGGTGCACGATTGGAATATTTGACCTGAATCTGGCGGTTTTCATCCGCAAGCATTTGCAGCTCTGCCTTTGCTCGGCCCAGAGCTTTGAGGATCTCATCCATCTGGCTAGTCTGGCCCGTTTGTGCCATTTTTTTCAATTGTGCAATCGACAACCTGACAAAGTTTGCTTGCTCATCGAAGATCTTCAACTTAGTTGGGTCTTTCACGTATTTGCGCATTGCTGAAAGCTTGGAGGCGAGCTTCTCTGCATCCTTAAAGGAAATAGCGGGGGCAGCATCAAGTCGGGCCTGCTTAGCTGCTTCTTGCTCCTGTTTGCGTTTCGCAAGTGCTTCTGCGTTTTGAACTCGCGCACGATTGAGAATGGTATTTAACTGATCTCTGTGTTCTTCAAGAGATGCCATTACAATTGATAGCCCATCCAACTGGTCTGCATTGATGCATCTTTTTGCTTCTGGCATTGCGAACTCAAACAGAACTTTAATAGTTTGAAACTCCGCCAGCAGTTCTGGGTCTTTAATCAATAATTCTTGCCGCAAGAACACGCTCTTGCTAGCGTCCAACGACTCATATTGCTTCAGATAGTCTTCACGCGTTTTGCTGACTTGGGCAATCTCGGGAGGTTGGCTTTGCTCATTTGGCTGTGCTCCCTGTTTCGCAAAATCCTCAATGTTTGCGACTACACTTTCGAGCTCAGATAGCCTGTTTTCAGCATCTTTAAGACGATTTTCTTGTATCAAATGCTCTGCTTGGCTACTGAGCTGCTCCCACACCATTTGGTAAGTCAGAAATGTATTTTGAAGAGATTGATCAGGAAGCTGAGGGTTTCCTGCCATGGCTTTGTTGTAGCGCCCGATCAATTTTTGCAGTTGGACCTGGCAAGTATTCAACGAAGCTTCCAGAACGGGATCAGGTTCTGGTTGTCCGCCTTGTTCTTCTTCGGGCTGAATAGCAGATGAGAGGGCATTCTGAACGCTGTCTTCCAAACTTTGGACGACATTCTCAAAGTCTTGCAATCTTGATTTCGCATCTGCCGCATTGCCGCTGGCAATCAGTGCATCAATCTGGCTCTCAAACTCCTCGGAAATAACTTTGAATGTCAGGAATTCATCGTGCTGAAATTCCTGCTGAAATTGAGGATTTTGTGCGACAGCACTGGCTTGACGTACTGCGAGTTGGTCCAATAGCCTTTTACAATCTGCCAAGGCAGCTTTCTGTTCATCGTCACCAGCCTGAAAAGTGTCTAGCTCAATTTCAGAGACCTTGGATTCTTGCTGATGATCAGTAGAAGCTTCCTCTTGGTTTTCAGGTGTCGAGTGTGCAGTTCCCAAGAAAGCAATCATTGATTTAATTGCGTCCTCACAGGTAGCAAGTTTGCCCCGTGCTTCTTGCAGTTTTCTATCCGCAACGTATTGCAGCCCTTCGGTAATATAGGTCTGAGCTGCGCTGCTATATTGGGCAAAGCTGCTTGCAAGAGCTGGGTCTTTTATTTCAGCTCCTGCCTTCAAAACTTCATTGAGGTTTGCTTGAGCCTCATCCAAAGATCCCATGCAGCCAGCAAGGGCTTTGTTTAACGCATTCTGGGCTGCATTTTTTGTGGCTGAGTCAGGACTTGACCGTTTTCCTTGAGTTGGATTAGCTGCTTGTTTTTCTGCCGCTTCTTTTGCGTTGACCACGCAGTCTATCAGCGTTTCGGTTAAGTTCTTGAGTGTAGCTAAGTTGGCTGCAATGGTCTCTTCAGAAGAACGTCCATGCCCTTCAATCAGATCCTCTGTCTCTGCAAGTAGGTTGATTGCAACTTGATAGTTCTTTTCAAAATCCCGTTTGAGGCTTTGTCGGGAACTTCGTTTACCTGCTGATAGCAAGACTGGATTTCAATCCGTGTCGTTTTCAGTTCCCTGCTAAGGCTCGGATCAACAGGAACAAATTTGACGTAACTTTCTGTTTTCTCAACCATATTATCGAGATTTTTCAATTCAGCCTGGCAGGCATCAAGTTCATGTCGTTTGAGTAAGCCTTCAATCTGCTTAACTTGCCCCTTTGCTTGCTTTGAAGAATCCGCGAATGCTTTTTGCTCTTGAGGGGATTTAATGGTCTTGCGAAGTCCATCGGCCTCTGAAAGACGGGTATTAGCTTCTTTAATCGCCGTTTTGATACTCTCAGTTTCGCGGACAGTCTGCTTCTGCATTTCAAGCACTTGCTGCACGCCTTGTAACTGTGCTTCTGCATCAAACAGCCGCTGGTCAGCACCTGCCGCATCGCCGTTTTTTACCAGGCTGGTGATGTATGTCATTGTCGACGCAGCTTGCTTGAAAAGTTGATCAAACAGGGTCTTCTGATCTTTTGAAACGAGTATTTTCCGTTCAGCCTTGTAGCCTTTCAACTTTGCAGAAAATTCCGTTGCTCGTTGTTGTAGAGCTTGAAGAGGATCAACATGCGGAGTTGAGCTTTCAGCGTTTTGCTGACCATCAGCACCGTTTTTCTGCTGCTCTGTAGCCCTACTCTTTCCTACCAAAATTCCAACACCATCAACGAGTGCTGCGATGTCATCGAGAGTGCTGTCCGCATCAAGAAAATTGCCAGCCTGCAAAAGATCATCTGCGTTTTTCATGCGGCTTTGAGTTTGATCACAAAGACTATCAAACGTCTGAACTTGAGCATCTGACTCTAGGGTGTGTTTTAGTGCTTTATAGCTTGCAAGTTCTGCTTTGTATTGAGCAGAGCGATTTTTGCAGTGAGCCTCAATCGAAGCAGGTGTAGGGTCGCCGTCATACTCATCAAATGGCCATGAGTTGTGTTTGTAAAACTTCTGTGCCCATTGGTATTCAGCAACTTCGAGCGTACCCTTAGCCATAGATCGACTCCCAACTTCAGCCTTTTCCTGAGGCTATTCTTGTTGGGCCAACAATATCTATAAATATGGAGCCAGCTCGCATGCATTTGGGGGCACGGTGAAGAGAGATTTGAAGTCTTCTGGCTAATTTTTAAAGAGATGTAACTTCTAAAATTGTCATCTACTGGAAGTGTAGAACATTCAGTTATTTAGGGAATAAAAAAGCGCCGCTGGAGCGACGCTTTTCTTGATCTCACAATTCTGTCAGACCTAGGTGATGTTGTAGGCCGCGATGGCTGCCATGTTGAAGATCTCGCTGTCCTTTGCACCCATCGGTACAATCTGAACAGGCTTATCCATACCCACCAGCAGAGGCCCGATGAGTGTTGAACCACCAAGCTCTTCCAGCAGCTTTGTTGCAATGGAAGCTGAGTGGAACGCTGGCATGATCAGCACGTTCGCGGGACCATTCAGACGACAGAACGGATAAGCAGCCATCTTCTCCATGTTGAGCGCGATATCTGCACCCATTTCACCGTCATATTCAAAGTCCACCCGGCGGCGGTCAAGGATCTTCACGGCTTCCTGAAGGCGCTCCGTCCGCTCACCCTTAGGGTGGCCGAATGTGGAGTACGCCAGCATAGCTACACGTGGTTCAGAACCTAGACGGCGAGCAACGTGAGCGGCCTCTTCTGCGATATCCGCAAGTTCCTCAGAAGTCGGCATATCGTGAACTGCGGTGTCAGCCACCAGAACCGTTTTACCCGGTGTCACAACAAGTGAAACACCAATCACGCGGTGTCCAGGCTTGGTGTCGATACAGCGACTGATGGTTTCCAGCGCAACGGAATAGTTTCGTGTCGTACCCGTTACAACACCATCTGCATCCCCTCGTGCAACCATAATGGCTGCCCAGTAGTTACGGTCATTGTTGACGAGACGCTGACAGTCGCGCTGCAGATAGCCTTTGCGCTGCAGGCGAGAGTACAGGTACTCGGCATAATCTGCGTTGCGGGTGGAGGAACGTGCGCTGTCCAGACGAATACCCGGACGGTTCACATCAATACCGGCAGATGTTGCATTTGCGCGGATCTCATCCTCACGACCAACAAGGATCGCTTCACCCAGTCCTTGAGCAACAAAAGCAGATGCTGCACGAATAACCGCTGGCTCTTCACCTTCCGCGAAAACAATCCGTTTCGGGTTCTGGCGAACCTTGGAGATAATCCGCTGCAACGTACCAGCAATCGGGTCACGACGGCCCTGAAGTTGAGCACCATAAGCATCCATGTCCACGATCGGGCGACGCGCCACACCGCTATCCATCGCCGCTTGCGCAACAGCCTGCGGAATGCGGGAGATCAGGCGCGGATCAAACGGCACCGGAATGATGTATTCAGGACCGAAACGAGGGCGACTGCCGCGATAAGCTGCTGCAACTTCATCAGGAACATCCTCACGAGCCAGTTCTGCCAGCGCCTGCGCACATGCGATCTTCATTTCATCATTGATGGTTGTCGCATGAACGTCCAACGCGCCACGGAAGATGTAAGGGAAGCCGAGAACGTTGTTTACCTGGTTCGGATAATCAGAGCGTCCGGTTGCAACAATCGCATCAGGACGCACTTCCTTGGCTTCTTCCGGAGTGATCTCCGGATCAGGGTTCGCCATCGCAAAGATGATTGGGTTCGGCGCCATGGACTTGACCATGTCAGGCGTCAGTGCACCCTTAACGGATACACCAAAGAACACGTCTGCCCCATCCAGTGCGTCTTCAAGCGTGCGCTTGTCGGTCTTTACAGCATGAGCGCTCTTCCACTGGTTCATGCCAGCTTCACGCCCCTGATAAATCACGCCTTTTGTATCGCAAAGAAGAACGTTCTCATGTGGAACGCCCATCGCTTTCACGAGCTCGATACACGCGATACCTGCCGCGCCCGCGCCATTACAGACAACCTTCACGTCTTTAATGTCGCGATCAGTCATGTGAACCGCGTTGATCAGTCCAGCTGCTGCAATAATAGCAGTGCCGTGCTGATCATCGTGGAACACTGGAATATCCATGATCTCACGAAGGCGCTGCTCGATGATAAAACAATCTGGCGCCTTGATGTCCTCAAGGTTGATGCCACCAAAAGAAGGGCCGAGGTGCTTAACGGAATCGATGAACTCTTCAACGTTCTGAGTATCCACCTCAAGGTCGATGGAATCCACGTCCGCAAAGCGCTTGAAGAGGACAGACTTACCTTCCATCACTGGCTTTGAGGCCAATGCGCCAAGATTACCAAGGCCAAGAATTGCGGTACCGTTGGAGATAACGGCAACCATGTTGCCTTTGGTGGTGTAATCGTAAGCCCGGCTTGGGTCTTCTGCGATTGCCAGCACAGGAACAGCAACGCCCGGGGAGTAGGCCAGGCTCAGATCGCGCTGAGTAGCCATTGGCTTGGTTGGCGAAATTTCAAGCTTGCCCGGTTTTCCTTCATTATGGAAGGCTAACGCGTCTTGGTCAGTAAAGCTGACCTGCGAGCTTGCTGTTTTATCAGTGGTTGGCATGCGAAAAATTCCTCACCCTCAAGCGCAGTGTTCTTTTCAAATATCACTGGACGACATTATCCCCGTAAATTCGCGTTCTCAAGCTGTGAACTAAACGGACACGGGTGAAACACATAGAACCATTTGCTAGTGTCTGCGCCATGACTACAGCAGATATTGAAAAGCCTTCCCCAGCAAAAGGCCGCGTCACACCCATGATGGCGCAATATATTGAGATCAAGACAGCCAATCCGGATAGCCTCCTGTTCTACAGAATGGGCGACTTTTACGAGCTGTTCTTTGAGGATGCAGAGATCGCATCTCAGTCTCTCGGAATTACGCTCACAAAACGCGGCAAGCACAACGGTGACGATATTCCGATGTGTGGCGTTCCTGTGCATGCTGCTGACGACTATCTGCAAAAGCTGATTGGCCTTGGCCACCGTGTTTCTGTCTGTGAGCAGACGGAAGACCCGGCAGAAGCCAAGAAGCGTGGTTCCAAATCTGTTGTACGCCGCGATGTAGTGCGTCTTGTAACCCCAGGTACGATCACCGAAGATCGCCTGCTGGATGCAAAGCGCAACAACTTCCTCGCCTCCCTTGCCCGCGTCAAAGGAGGCAGTGCAGCAGACGGCAATCTTTACGGCCTCGCTTGGATCGATATGTCCACCGGCATGTTCCGTGTGGCCGAGAGTGATGATGTGCGCCTTGCTGCTGATCTGGCGCGTATTGATCCTTCCGAACTGGTGCTGGCAGATGCGCTGCTGCAGGAAACTGAGTTGCGAGCGACAGTCGAAGGACTTGGCGCTGCCCTTTCTCCCGTTCCGCGCACCTTCTTTGATGGCGCAAACGCTCAGGATCGTCTCTCCACCTACTTCTCCGTGGGCACGCTGGATGGTTTCGCCAACTACACCCGTGCTGAGCTGATCGCCGCCAGTGGTATTCTGGCCTATATCGACAAGACCCAGCTGGGAGAGCGCCCTCCTCTGGATCCGCCAGTGAAGGAAGCTGCGGCTGGCCAGTTGCTGATCGACCCGGCAACCCGTGCCAACCTGGAGCTGACCCGCACCCTTTCCGGCGAGCGTCGTGGCAGCTGCTGTCTGCTATCGACAAAACCGTGACCGGTGCAGGTTCCCGCCTGTTGGCAAGCCGTTTGGCTGGTCCCCTTACGGATCCGGAACAAATTCGTCATCGTCAGGATACCATTGCGTTTTTTGCATCGGACACCATGCAGCGCGAAGATATCCGCGGTCTGTTGAAGTCTGCACCGGATATGTCCCGCGCTCTGTCCCGTCTTGCTGTGGACCGTGGTGGCCCGCGGGATCTGCAGTCCATCGCGTTTGCAATGAAGTCTGCACGTGAAATCGCTGGCTTGCTCGCATCCGGCGGTGCTTATCCGCAGGAAGTTGGCTTTGCCGTGCAAAAGCTGGAACAGGCGCCGCATGCTCTGGGCGAAAAGCTTGGCATCGCAATCGCAGAAGAGCCACCGCTCCTCAAGCGCGATGGTGGCTTCGTTGCGCCGGGTTACAATCCAGACCTTGATGAACTGAAAGCCCTGCGTGATCAAAGCCGTAAGGTCATCGCCCAGATGCAGGCTGATTTGGCAGAAGAGCTGGGCATTCGCTCCCTGAAGATCAAGCACAACAACGTGCTTGGCTGGTTCATGGAAGCACCAACAGCGCAGTGTGATCCGATGAAGGATGACCCTGCCCGCTTTATCCATCGCCAGACCATGGCCGGCGCTATGCGCTTCACCACCACCGAGCTGGCAGATCTGGAAAGCAAGATCGCCAGCGCCGGTGAACGCGCTTTGGCAATTGAGCTGGAAATCTTCAACGAGCTGACCAAAGCCGTCGTTGCTGCAGGTGGTCTCATCAAAGCCGCTGCAGAAGCACTGGCTATTCTGGATGTGTCCACCTCGCTTGCCGTTCTGGCAGAGGCGGAGAATTATTCCCGCCCAACCGTTGATGGCTCGCTGGCCTTCACCATCGAAGGTGGTCGTCACCCTGTTGTTGAGCAAGCTCTGCGCAAATCCGGCGAACCATTTGTGGCAAACAATGCCAACCTCGGCCCGCAGGAAAGCTATGAAAACGGCCAGATCTGGCTGATTACCGGTCCGAACATGGCCGGTAAATCCACCTTCCTGCGCCAAAACGCTCTGATTGCTGTACTGGCGCAGATGGGTAGTTTCGTTCCTGCAACGAATGCGCATATTGGCGTCGTGGACCGCCTGTTCTCCCGTGTTGGTGCTGCAGATGACCTTGCAAGAGGCCGCTCAACCTTCATGGTTGAGATGGTGGAAACTGCTGCGATCCTTAATCAGGCAACCGACCGTTCGCTTGTTATTCTTGATGAAATTGGCCGCGGAACGGCAACGTTTGACGGTCTCTCCATCGCTTGGGCGGCCATTGAGCATCTACACGAAACCAACCGGTCCCGCTCACTCTTCGCGACCCACTATCATGAAATCACAGCGCTTTCGCAGCGTTTGGAGCGTCTCAATAACGCAACCGTTCGTGTGAAGGAATGGAAGGGCGACGTTGTCTTCCTTCATGAGATTGTAGAGGGTGCTGCAGACCGGTCCTACGGTATTCAGGTAGCAAAGCTCGCTGGCCTGCCGAAAACCGTTGTCAGCCGCGCGCAAAAGATCCTGAAACAGCTGGAAGAGCAAGACACCAACAAGCCTTCTGAGAAGCTGTTGGATGACCTCCCGCTCTTTGCCTCTTTCTCCCAACCGCTGGAAACCATTCCGGAGCCGGAAGAAGAAGAGAGCTTTGTGTCCAATGAGCTGGTGGAACTGCTGGATAGCTTTGATCCGGATGATATGACACCACGTCAGGCGCAGGAGGCGCTCTACGCGCTCAAGCAGAAGCACAAAGAGCTGAGCGCAAGCTAACCCTTTCGAGGTGAAAACGCCTGATGTCGTCATCCCGGCCACCGAGCCGGGATCCATAAATGACAGCACAAAGAGCACCGCTGGAAATTTCCGGCGGTGTTTTCATGTGAAACCCGATAATCGGGATGAGCAAGGCGGCAGGCAATACCTGCGCTACTTATTGAAACTAATTCTTCGGCATTGGCTACACGCCTTGCCCGGGCTTTCTTGGGATGAACAACGTCGCCTCTTTTGCCTATAAGGCACGATAGTCAGTTTCCTGAAAAGACAGTGGCTTATCCAGTCAGGTTTCCCTGCCCAAACAGTTCCTCCGTCTTTGACAAACACATCAGCAAAAGCAGGTTATCCCTGCCGGTGCATCAGCGCTCGTCACCGCGTGATACCCTATATTCCTGGGCCCTTCCCCTCAAACCATGCGGCCACGTTTGAAGTTCGGTTCACCGGACCACCGAAAGCTGCGTTACCTCTTCCGATAGCCCCGCCCAGCCTACGACAAACTGACGGTCGCTCCGCCAGCAGCCCGAATGCGCAGGCATGGCTTTAGTATGGGCATGGTTTCAAGCCAGGGGGATAAGTTTTTTGGCAACTCGCCTCACTCCTCGGTGTCATCCCGGCCCCGGAGCCGGGATCCATACCCCCTAGCCTTGCTATTTATCTGAGGCGTTCGACCAATCTCTGATACTAGGGTTATGGGTCCCGGGTCTACGCTGCGCTTCGCTCGGGATGACACCGAGGAGGCTCCTCCTCCGCAACCTCTGCGCAGCTACCTGTTACGAAACCGAAATGCACTCATGCTGATGGAGCGGTAAGTGAAGCTCTCATGCAGCTTTTCGCCATAGGCATGCTCTCCCGCCGCTCCATAGGCCACCAGAAGCGGAAGGAAGTGCTCATCGGTTGGCAAGGCCTTCTGATAGTATTTGTGATTGCCGGAGGAAAGCAGAGCGCAGGTCTCCCCTTGTTCGACCAGCTCAGTGATCCAGTGGTCAAATTCCAGAGCCCAGTTCGGCGCGTCACCGCTGCCGCTAACCTCAGAGAAATTATGCGTTAGCGCGCCACTACCGATGACAAGGATGCCCTCTTCCGCCAACGGAGCCAAAGCCCGCCCAAGATTGAAGCTTTCTTCGCTGCCATAGGAGTACGGCAGGGATACCTGAACTACGGGCACACCCACGTCAGGAAATGCCAGAGACAAAGGCACCCAGGCGCCGTGATCCAATCCCCACGTGTCATCCTCCCGCACATTCAGGCCGTAGCGCGTAATAGCCTCATGCACGCGGGAAACAAACCAGCTTTCTGCAGTCGCTTCGTACTGCATCTCATAGAGTTGGCGTGAAAAACCGCGAAAATCGTGAATGGTCTTCAGTGGTCCGGCAGCATTGATGCTCAACCGTTCTGTTTGCCAATGGGGCGAAATAACAAGCAAAGCCTTTGGCTTAGCCTCTGATTTCGCTAGGTTTTTGAGAAACTGATGAGCTTCCAGCTCAGGTCTTATTGCGAGATCTGGTGCTCCATGTGGTAAAAAGAGAGGCGATTGTTTCATGTGAAACGCTTTTTTTGTTTCGGTTTGTTGATGAATTTCCTGTCTCTTGCAGAGTATTACATCAACTCAACCTAACCAATCTCAGTAAAGCTGATAGGACTGTTCACTAAAACAAGCATTATCCACTCGCTCAGCCCAACGGAATTTCACGCGACCTCTGGAAGAAGCATGAAACACCTGCTAGATAGAGGAGCTTTTTATCAATGGGCCTCTTCATGACACGAACACTGAAAATTACGCGCCTTCCCCATAGCGAAGGATTGGAGCTTCCTGCTTACCAAAGCGCAGAAGCTGCCGGGCTGGATCTGCAGGCTGCCAATGAAGAGGCAATCACGCTGCAATCGGGCCAACGCGCCATGGTGCCAACAGGCCTTTCCATCGCGCTGCCATCTGGCCACGAAGGTCAGGTCCGTCCTCGTTCCGGTCTTGCTGCCAAGCATGGCGTGACCGTTCTGAACACGCCAGGCACCGTTGATGCGGACTATCGGGGCGAAGTGAAGGTCATTCTCATCAATCTGGGTGAGGAAGCTTTTGTGATCGAGCGCGGCATGCGCATCGCGCAGATGGTTGTTGCACCAGTGACTCAGGTGCAGATCGAAGAAGTGAAAGAGCTGGAAACCACGGAGCGTGGTGCTGGCGGATTTGGCTCCTCAGGTCTCTAAAGGAATACAGGGAAGTAATATGAAGCCGGAATTGGTGATTTTCGATTGTGATGGCGTTCTCGTCGACACCGAAACCATAGCGAATGAGGTCCTCTCCGGCTTCATGAAGGAAATCGGCCTCGATTTCTCGCCTTTGGACTGTCACCACCGCTTTACCGGCACCGCGATGGACACCATCAAGGAAGAAGCTGAACGTCTGAGCGGTAAAAAACTGCCCGATGATTGGGCTGCGCAGGTGCGCAAAGCCGATCTGGTCGCATTTGAAGCTGGAATCGAACCAATTCCGGGCATTCTGGATGTGGTGGCGCACCTGAAAGCAGAAGGTATTCCATTCTGCGTCGGTTCTTCCGGTCGCTACGAAAAGATGCAGATGACCCTTGGTTCCTCCGGTCTTTGGGAAACCTTTAAGGATGTCCTCTACTCCGCGCAGGATTGCAAGATGGGCAAACCAGCGCCGGATATCTTCCTCTACGCCGCCAAAGGCATGGGCTACAAGCCGGAGCAGTGCGTGGTGATTGAAGACAGTATCGCAGGCATCAAGGCCGCAAAAGCCGCAGGAATGCGCGTCTTCAACTACACCGGCGATGCTAATGCAGACATCGAGCAAGCCAAAACGCTTGGCGCGGTCACCTTCGGCCACATGTCTGAACTGCCGGCTCTTCTGGGCCTCAAATCTCTGGATGAAACCGCAGTTTAAAGGCTGCGTGTTTCAAGCCACGATCGTTCCTCGCAAAAGAGGATACTAATTCCGCAATCAAGTAGAAACTAATTCTAATAAATGCGGAATATTTATCTCTTGTTTCTACATCTGGCAGTTTTCAGGGTTTTTGAAACCTCGAAAACCCTCGATACACTTCCTACATTTCAGTGAGGATTTTGATGAGCCCGCCTTCGGGATTCTGACGTGGGGACAGGGCTCAATCTCACTGGATAATTGTATAAAGGGGATTTCGATGAGCACTTCCAAGCCGGGTCGTGGAAAAATTTACTCTTCCATCACTGAGACTATCGGAAACACACCAATCGTACGTCTGGATCGCTTGGCGAAAGCTCACGGCGTAAAGGGCAACCTGCTGGCCAAACTTGAGTTCTTCAACCCAATCTCTAGCGTGAAAGACCGCATCGGCGTGGCAATGGTTGAGGCGATGGAAGCGGCAGGCAAGATCATTCCTGGCAAAACCACTCTGATCGAGCCAACATCAGGTAACACCGGTATCGCGCTGGCATTCGTCGCAGCTGCGAAAGGCTACCGCCTGATCCTCGTGATGCCAGAGACTATGTCCATCGAACGTCGCAAGATGCTGAAGCTTCTCGGCGCTGAGATTGATCTGACTGAAGGTCCAAAGGGCATGAAGGGCGCTGTTGCGCGCGCTGAAGAGCTCCTGCAGGAGATTCCGGATGCTGTGATCCCACAGCAGTTTGAAAACCCAGCCAACCCTGAGATTCACCGCAACACCACTGCGGAAGAAATCTGGAACGACACCGACGGCAACGTTGACGTGTTCGTATCCGGCATCGGCACCGGCGGAACCATCACAGGCACCTCTCAGGTCCTGAAAGAGCGTAACCCATCCCTTCACGTGGTTGCTGTTGAACCTGCTGACAGCCCGCTCCTGTCTGGTGGCCAGCCAGGTCCGCACAAAATTCAGGGCATCGGCGCTGGCTTCGTGCCAGGTGTGCTCGACACGGCTGTTTATGATGAAGTCGTCACCGTTTCCAACGAAGATTCCTTCGCGCTCTCTCGTGAAGTTGCGAAGACGGAAGGTGTTCCAGTCGGCATCTCTTCCGGTGCAGCGCTGAAAGCAGCGATCGAGGTTGGTAAGCGTGATGAGATGGCAGGCAAGAACATCGTCATCATCATCCCAAGCTTCGCAGAGCGCTACCTCTCCACGGCCCTGTTCGAAGGTCTGGAAGCGTAAGTTCTGGCAACAGCCTGAAGCAAATTAAGGGAGGCTTATGCCTCCCTTTTTCATGCGTAACGTTATTTCGAATGCGAATCCAAGCTCATTTCGAGTCTGAATCGAATAAGCATTACTCTGGCGGAGTACCATTTTTGTCCAGCACTTCACCTGCAAGATAAAGCGAGCCACCAAACAGAATGCGCGGTGCCTCTTCCTCATCCAATGACCGCCCGACAACTTCAGAGATTGCATCTTCCAGCGTCTCATGAGACGAAGCAGACAGACCTGCAGCCTGTGCAATCTCAGCAAGTTCCTCCGGAAAACGTCCTGCAGCCGTGGTTGTCAGCGGCACGCACATCACGTGCTTTGCCAACCCCTCAAACTGCTGGAAGAAGCCTTCAGGATCCTTCGTGTTCATCATGCCCATCACCAGAAAGGTCGGGCGTGAGGCCTTGTCAGTCAGGTCCGCAAGGAAAGCTGAGATCACCTTCGCTGCGCCGGGGTTGTGTCCCCCGTCCACCCAGATCTCTGTGTTCTCCGGCAGTCTCTCAAACAGCTTGCCTTCATAAAGCGGCTGCATCCGTGCTGGCCAGTTGATTGACCGCAGCGCCTTATCACAAGCTACCCGTGCCTCTTCACTCTCCAGCAGGCCTGCAGCGCGCAAAGCAGCCAAAGCAAGGCCTGAGTTGGAAAGCTGATGGAAACCGGCAAGCTTTGGCGGAGAAAGGTCCAGCAGGCCAAACTCATCCTGATAAACAAGCCGTCCGCCCTCTTCCCAGGCAGAAAACTCCTGTCCCTGGAACCAGATCGGTGCTCGCACCCTGCCTGCCTTGTTCTCAATCACATCCCGAATAGTATCCGCCTGAGGCCCAACCACAACCGGACAACCCGGTTTGATGATGCCGGCCTTTTCCATGGCAATGCTTCAAGGCTGTCGCCCAGGAAGTTCTCGTGATCCTTGGAAACTGGGGTAATGATGCTCACCAGCGGCTTCTCGATAACGTTGGTGGCATCCAGAACACCGCCAAGACCAACCTCCAGAACCAGATAATCAGCTGGATTGTCAGCAAACAGGCAGAACGCAACAGCGGTTGTCGCTTCAAAAAACGTCAGTTCATGAGCATCATTGGCTTTCTCAACACGCTTAATCGCTTCCAGCAGCGGTTCATCTTCAACAAGCCGCCCTGTCGCTCCCAACCGAACCCGCTCATTAAAGCGAACCAGATGCGGTGAGGAGTAAACATGAACCGTCTTGCCCTGTGCCTCCAGAAGTGCCCGGATGGACGCACCAGTGGAGCCTTTGCCGTTGGTGCCTGCTATGTGGAAAGTCGGCGGAATGCGCTTCTCTGGGTTTCCCAGCGCCTTGAGAACCCGATGCATGCGATCAAGGGATAAATCAATCTCGTCCGGATGAAGTTTCATCAAGCGATTAAGGGCGGTATCGATCTTGTTCATAGGCTTTGCACCTGCTGGGAATTCAATAAAGAAAAAGCCCGGCACAGTATGCCGGACTTTTAAAAACAAGTCGTAAGTCCATAACCCGTATGGATTTAGGAAGTCGCAGCAACCTCAGTGCCTGCTTCTGGTTCCGCCGGCTTTTCTTCAAGCACTGGCAGCTGAGCGTCACGCTTCATCAGCAGGTTACACAGGTTGGAAATGGTTTCTTTCAGGTCGTGACGGTGCACAACCATGTCGACCATGCCGTGATCACGCAGATATTCAGAACGCTGGAAGCCTTCTGGCAGCTTCTCACGAATGGTCTGTTCAATCACACGCTGTCCAGCAAAGCCGATCAGAGCATTTGGCTCAGCAATGTGCACGTCACCCAACATCGCGTAAGAAGCTGTCACACCACCGGTCGTCGGGTTGGTCAGCACCACGATGTAAGGCAGGCCTGCTTCACGAAGCATCTGCACGGTCACAGTCGTGCGTGGCAGCTGCATCAGGGAGAGGATGCCTTCCTGCATGCGTGCACCACCAGATGCAGCGAACATGACGAAAGGTGTTTTGTGCTCAACAGCATATTCCATGCCGCGGATGATGGCTTCACCAGCTGCCATACCCAGGGAACCACCCATAAAGGCGAAGTCCTGCACAGCAGTGGTCATGTCGTAGCCGTTCACCTTACCATTTGCGACCACAACAGAGTCGGTCATGTCGGTTTTGGCTTTGGCGTCCTTCAGGCGGTCAACATACTTGCGCTGATCGCGGAACTTGAGAGGATCGACAGTAACTTCCGGAGTTTCGATCTTGGTGTATTCACCTTTGTCGAAGAAATACTCCAGGCGCTTCTTGCTGGAGATGCGCATGTGGAAGTTGGAGTTCGGCACGACCCACTGGTTTGCCTCAAGGTCGCGATGGAACACCATCTCGCCTGTTTCAGGGCACTTGATCCAAAGGTTTTCCGGTACTTCGCGCTTTTCGAGAAAGCTGCGGATTTTCGGCCGTACGACGTTGTTAATCCAGTTCACGGGCAGCCGCCTGTCTTTAATTTCGTTTTCGATTTTTAATGGCCATTAAACGGGCCATACGTAAAGCAATACTTATTTCCGGGCTTTTTCTACACCCACACGTAGTGAGCTCACAAGGTCGGTAACAGCAGCTTGTGTCTGATTTGTGGCTTTACCATTCTCATCAAGGCTCTTGCGAATTGCCTCAACAAGGATGGAGCCAACCACCACACCATCAGCGTGTTTGCCAATTTCCTCAGCCTGTTCAGCAGTTTTAATGCCAAAGCCAACAGCTACAGGAAGGTCTGTGTGGGATTTAATTCGGGTAACCGCCTGTGCAACGGCGGTTGTGTCTGCAGCAGCAGATCCGGTAACACCAGTAACGGACACGTAATAAACGAATCCAGAGGTGTTCGCCAGAACAGTTGGCAGGCGCTTGTCGTCAGTTGTTGGCGTGGTCAGGCGAATGAAGTTTACACCGCCCTCAATTGCCGGAATGCAGAGTTCATCATCTGCTTCAGCAGGCACGTCAACAACGATCAGGCCATCAACGCCAGCTTCGCGTGCTTCTTTCACAAACGCTGCGCTGCCGCGTACATAGATCGGGTTGTAATAACCCATCAGAACGATTGGGGTGTCATCGTCCTTTTTACGGAACTCACGCACCATCTGAAGGGTCTTGTCCATGGTGTGACCATGCGCCAGAGAGCGCTGAGTCGCCAGCTGGATTGGAACGCCTTCAGCCATCGGGTCGGAAAACGGCATGCCAAGCTCGATAACATCACTGCCTGCTTCTGGAAGAGCATCCAGAATAGCTTGTGAGGTGGCGAGGTCCGGGTCTCCAGCCGTAATAAAAGTTACGAGTGCAGGACGTCCTTCAGCCTTGAGCTTTGCGAAGCGTCGATCAATACGAGTTTCAATCATTCATCCGACCATCTGATGTATTGGGGCAAGCCCCACCAATCAATCAGCAAGGATGTAGGGGTGCAACTAGCCCCATGTCAATAAACACAGCGCAAATAGAATGCGTTTCTGGCGATTTTTATGAGAAATAGACAACAGCTCCAGAGAATATCCAGCGATATAGACTCGTGAAGGCGGCGATTAACCATTACGTCAATCAAACTATTGCCTTTTCTGATCTTGTGAGCGCGCCAGTAGCAGCAGTCGCAACACTCTGAAAAACAAAAAAGCCGCAGATGATCTGCGGCTTTCTGACAGCGTATCTCCGAAAAGTGGAAAGCGGTTTTCGGATAAAGATACGTGAGAGTAAAAAATAAAAGCAGTTCAAATGTGAACTACTTTCATCTTGAAACTAAACGCAAATTAGTTGCGGCGGCTTTCCAGGAAGCCAACAATGCGGCGTACATCATGCAGCACTGGCTCAGCGATTTCCGCGGCGCGTTCAGCACCATCACGAAGAACAGCATCAACGCTTGCAGGATCGTCCATGATCCGGCGCATTTCGTTGTTCATTGGAGCCAGTTTCTCAACCGCCAGTTCAGAAAGAGCAGGCTTGAACGCTGAGAACTGCTGACCGCCGAACTCGCCCAGAACTTCTGCCTTGGACTTGCCAGCAAGAGCCGCGTAAATGCCAACAAGGTTGTCAGCTTCCGCACGACCTTCCAGACCATCCACTTCACTTGGAAGAGCCTCAGGGTCTGTCTTTGCTTTTCTGATCTTTTTCGCAATGGTGTCCTGATCATCAGTCAGGTTGATGCGGGAAAGATCAGAAGGATCAGACTTGGACATCTTCTTGTTGCCGTCACGCAAGCTCATGATACGGGTCGCAGGACCAGTGATCATTGGCTCGGTGATCGGGAAGTACAGCTCATCTGGTGCTTCGTGAGAAGGCTCAGGGTTTGGAACACCCAGACCCAGCTCTTTGATGCGCTCAGCAAAGTCATTGTTGAACTTCTGCGCAATATCACGTGTCAGCTCGAGGTGTTGCTTCTGGTCATCGCCAACCGGAACGTGGGTTGCGCGGTAAGCCAGAATGTCTGCTGCCATCAGGTTTGGATAAGCAAACAGACCAACGGAAGCGTTTTCCGCGTTCTTCCCTGCTTTGTCTTTGAACTGAGTCATACGCTTCAGCCAGCCCATGCGAGCGATACAGTTGAAGATCCATGCCAGCTCAGCATGTTCTTTCACCTGACTCTGGTTGAAGATGATCGACTTCTTCGGATCAACACCGGCTGCGAGGTAAGCAGCTGTTACTTCACGGGTCTGCTGCGTCAGCTCGGCAGGATCCTGCCAGACTGTGATCGCGTGCATGTCAACGATGGAGAAGATAGTCGGCATCTGGTCCTGAAGCGGAACAAAGCGGACAATCGCACCAAGGTAGTTACCGAGGTGGAGGTTTCCGGTTGGTTGAACACCGGAGAAAACGCGAGGCTGAAACGCCGTCATAACAAATATCCCTAGGCTTGGGCCTGTTGGAAGGGCCAGTGGGTTGCGCGAGCATAGATTGAATGGGTGACAAACAAACTAGGACAGCCCGCGCAGAGTAAGCCCGGTGGTTATGACTGCGCTTTTGCGTATGCGCAAGTGCTTTGCAAAGCCGGAAAGCCGTTATCGCCGCAATTTCTGCAATTGTGCGCGAAAATCTACAGTGCCGGTCAGCTGTACCAGAATTCCAAAGGAAACCAGTCCGATAGCGACCAGAATGACAAGCTCGCTTGCGCGTACCACAAACAGGTTGGAAGCCGAAAGCGGTTCAAGAACAAGCGTGCCGCCATAAACCACAACGCCCATCAACGCGCTGGCAAAGCCCAATAGCGGAATTCTCTTCAGTAATGCGCTGTCGATGACGAAATGACCACGTCGCCAAAGCACAAACGCCAGCAAACTGGTGTTGACCCACCCTGCAGCCGTTGTGCCGATTGCAATGCCAACGTGCTTGAAAGCAGGGAACAGCAGGATCGACAGAGCAACATTCACCACCATGCCCACGGCAGCAAAGTACATCGGTGTCTTGGTATCTTCCCGCGCAAAGAAACCCGGAGACAGCACCTTGTTCAGCACAAATGCTGGCAAACCAACGGCAAATGCCATCAATGCCAGTGCAGTTTGCTCAACAGCCGCATCAGTAAACTGACCACGTTGGAACAGCACCGCAATCACAGTGTCGGGAATAATCACGAGAGCAACAGCAGCCGGAAGTGTCAGAGCAAGAGCAAATTCCATGGACCGGTTCTGCGTATGATAAACCAGCTCTTCCTGCCCGGAGCGCAACTGGCGCGTCAAGCTCGGCAACAGTACCACACCAATCGCAATACCCACCACGCCAAGAGGCAGCTGATAGATCCGGTCCGCGTAGTAAAGGTATGAATTTGCGCTGCTTTCCAGCGATGCGATGATCGTTCCGACCGTAATGTTAATCTGGGTAATCCCCCCGGCAATCACACCGGGAACACCTAGTACCAACAGGCGTTTAACACCGGGCGTCCAGCGCGGCCGCATAATCGGAACGCTGAACCCAAGCCGCTTCATACCAATGGCAACAACAGCCAGCTGAACAACGCCAGCAACTGCAACACCAACCACCAGCAACACACCTGTGGTCTGGTTTGGCTCCATGCCGTAAAACCCGATGCCTGCCAGCACCGCCATCATCACCACATTGAGCATGACGGGCGCCATCGCGGCAGCCAGAAATCGCTGAAATGTATTGAGAATTCCGCTGATAAAAGCGAGCAGTGACATGAACAGCAAGTACGGGAAAGCAATTCGCGACATCAAGACGGTGAGGTCAAACTTTGCCGGATCAGAGTAGTAGCCCGGTGCCAGTAGATGCACCAGCAATGGCATGAACACCTCGGCCAGCGCGAGGATAACAACCAGCGTCCAGAACAGAGCCGCTGCGATCTCACCCGCAAACTGCCGTGCGCCGTGCTCGCCATCTTCTTCAACAGAACGAGCAAAAAGCGGTACGAAGGCTGAATTGAATGCACCCTCTGCGAACAAACGGCGGAACAGGTTTGGCAACCGAAAAGCCACTACAAAAGCATCCGCAACGGGGCCGGTGCCCACAAAGGCAGCCAACATCACGTCTCGCCCGAAGCCGCAAAGGCGGCTTAGCATTGTCGCGCCACCAACCGTGGCGAAGCTCTTGAAAAGGCTCATATAAAATTACTTACCTGTAAGTTTTTGAGGTCTACGGCGTGAGCTCATAGGTGCTTTTTGTGGCTTTTTACCGTCAAATGCATTTTTAAGTCTATCGCGAATGGATTCCTGTCGGCCCACATTGTGAACTTTCTGGCCAGTCAGATCCGTCACATAAAATACGTCCACTGCCTTCTCCCCAAACGTTCCAACATGTGCGCTGGCAATGTTCAGGTTCAATGCGGAAATCTCGGTGGTCAGATCAGAAAGCAAACCAGGCCGATCAAGGCCGGTCACTTCAAGGACCGTGTAGTTTTCGGACCATGAATTGCTAACCAAAACAGTCGTTTGCAGGGAAAACGCCTTGCTTCGTGCATTCGGCTTTTTCGCCAGTCCTTTCACTTCCGGCACTGGTGCAGTCCCACGCAATGCCTCTTTGATCAGACAACAAATCCGCTCACCACGACGATACTCATCATCATCTTCCGGCAGCTCACGACTGATATAGATCGTATCTAGCGCGAGGCCGTCCTTGGTGGTGTCGATGTGTGCATCCACAATGTTGGCACCAGCTGCGAAACAAGCCTGCGCAATCGTGGACAGAAGCCGCGGGTGGTCAGGTGCCAGAACGGTGATTTCTGTAACACCTTCAAAGGCATGCGGTTTCACAGCGGTTGCCAGATGCTCTTCTTCCGCATCTGTCATGCGGATCAGGTTGGCATGGTTGATCTTGCTCTTCAGATCAACCCGCAGCCAATAAGCCGGATAGTGGCGGTTGAGGTAGTTGTCCAACTCCTCATCAGACCAACCTTCCAGCTTCTCAGCCAGCTCTTGCTTAGCAAAATCAACACGTTGCTGCTGACTCATGCGGCCATGGCCACCACTGAGAATGGTTTCGCTCTCATAATAGAGCGTGCGCAGCAATTGCCCTTTCCAACCATTGAACACATTAGGCCCTACAGCCCGAATGTCCGCAACGGTCAAAATTAGCAGCAACTGCAAGCGCTCCAGACTTTGTACTTTGCGACAGAAATCTTTGATGGTTTTTGGGTCACTCAAGTCGCGAGACTGAGCGACGGTGCTCATCTCCAGATGCTGTTCAATGAGCCAGGCCACCGTATCGGTTTCAGCAGGAGAGAGGCCCAGACGCGGGCAAATCTTGCGCGCAATCTTCGCTCCAGCAATAGAATGATCCTCAGGCCGTCCCTTCGCCACATCATGCAAAAGCATTGCAACATAAAGAACTTTTCTGCTGTGAACTGACTTGATGAGGTCAGTCGCCAAAGGATGACTATCCCCGCCCATCCCGCGCTCAATTTCAGAAAGCACGCCGATGGACCGGATGAGGTGCTCATCAACGGTGTAGTGGTGATACATGTTGAACTGCATCATTGCCACGACCTTCCGGAACTCCGGCAGGAACTGCCCGAGAATGGAAGACTCATTCATCGCACGTAGAACGGTTTCCGGGTCACTGCGGCTTGTCAGGATCTTCAGGAACAACCTGTTTGCCTGTTCATTCTTGCGGAAGTCAGCATTGATCAATCGGCGGGATCGACGAACCAATTTCAGTAATTCTGGATGCATATCCAGATTGGTTTTGTCGATCAGATAGAAAACACGGATCAGATTGACCGGGTCTTTTTCAAAGATATCTTCCTTCGCCGCAACGATACGTCCATTCTCGACAAGGAAGTCCCTGGTACCCTTGATAGATCGCCGTTTATGCTTGCTGCCCGGTACAAAACTCCCCAAAAACCGGGAGATACTCGGAGCAGACTTCACATGCTGCTCTTCCAGTGCGGCTGCGAAAATACGAGTCAGATCACCAACATCCTTCGCAACAAGGAAGTAGTGCTTCATGAACCGCTCAACAGCGCGCATGCCGGGGTGGTCCATGTAGCCAAGCCGGTCAGCAATTTCTCGTTGTACATCAAAGCTTAAGCGCTCTTCAGGCCGGTTCGTCAGAAAATGCAGATGGCAGCGCACAGCCCAGAGAAAGTCCTGACTCTTTCGGAACCGATTCAATACACGTCGGGAGAAGACACCTTTCTCAACCAACCCTAAGCCATTGGGAACACGATAGAAATACTTGGCGATCCAGAACAGCGTGTTCAGATCACGCATCCCGCCCTTGCCTTCTTTGACATTCGGCTCCACCAAGTAGCGCGATGCACCATGCCGCTCATGCCGATCATCCCTTTCAGCCAGCTTGGCTGCGATGAACTCCGGCCCGGAACCTGAAACGATCTCCTTATCGAAGCGTTTGGTAAGCTCTTGAAACAACTCAAGATCACCCCACACATACCGCGCTTCCAGAATGGCTGTTCGCACGGTCATATCTTCCCGGCACTGCTTGATGGTCTCATCAAGGTTGCGAGTGGAATGGCCGACCTTCAGGCCCATGTCCCAGAGCATGTAAAGGATGAACTCAACGACCTGATCACCCCAGGGCGTTTGCTTGTAAGGCCAGAGGAAAAGCAGGTCCACGTCCGAGTGCGGCGCCAGCGTTCCGCGACCATAACCACCAACGGCAATTACGCTGATGCGTTCAGACTTCGTTGGATTTTCAACGGGATAGACGTGTGTAACCGCAAAATCATAGATCACCTGAATGATCATATCCTGCACACAGGAGAGGCGCTCGGAACAACGGCGTCCTTGCCCGTCATCCATCAGGAGCTTTTCGATTTCCTTGCGGGCTTCTTTGTGAGTGGATTTCAGCTTGGTCAGAACTTCACTGCGCAGCTTAAAGCTGCTGCCGTCGCCATCGTACTTTTCAACCAGCTTGTTCAATTCGTTGAGAAGCGATTTGGGATCAACCAGTTGATCCACTTTGAGTTCTTCAGGCGTCATGTCAGCAGTCCACTTCAAAAGTCAGCACACTGACTTTACAGAGCTTTGCCTGCTTAGACTAGATATTGTCGCGAGAGCTAACCACTCTTAACTGGTGAATGAGGTGCTCAAGGGATTCTTCGGAAAGACCGTTGATCTTGGAAGCCAACATGTTCGTCAGCTCGGTCGCCCGAGGTGTCAGGCCACCTGTATCGATGGTGATCTTCGGGTTGGAAAGTTCCGCAAGCCGTTGAAGTTCCTCAGCTTCATCCCAGATCACATTGAAGTAAGTGATGATGCGCTGAACCATGTACCAGGTTGGAGTACCACGCTTGCCGTGTTCAAGCGCGCTCAGGTAGGCTGAGGAAACCGAAAGGGCCTCCGCCATCTCCTTCAGGGTAATGTTCTGCTTTGCCCGCAGCTCCCTAACCTTGGCTCCAAAAGGTGTCATCCTGCTGAAATTCCTAAGCTATTTCTTGCGCTTGCGGATGCGAACGTAAAGCGCACCGCTGCCCCCATGCGAAACGTGAGCTTGGTCGAAGCCTACCACACAGCTGCGCATATCAGGAAGAGAAAGCCACTGCGGTACCATTCTGCGCAGAACACCGCGATCATCACCGTATGGACTATGCGAGTTATCCAGCCCCTTACCGGTGATGACCAGCACCAGAGAATAGCCCATGGCCTGCGATTGATAGATGAACGAGGTTAAGCGTTGGTGCGCTTGATACTGGGTTAGACCATGAAGATCGATCCGCGCATCGATATAGCCCTTCCCTCCGCGAACAACTTTCTTGCGCTCTTTCTTGTTCAGCGGCGAAAGTGGCGGAATTGGTGGCACAACTGGCGTTGGCGGAGTGTAGTCCGGAGCCGTCTTCCCTTTGTAACCACGTGACTTTTTCGCCTGTGGCTTCGGCGGAGAAACAAGTTGCGGCTTCAGCTCCGGCTGAGGTGCTTCAGCGGTCTGTGTGGTGATAAGTGGTTGATCTGGTTCGGAAAGCTGCGTTGTGTCTTCCAGCAGGTCGGAAAGGCGCTCGTGATGCCATGGCGTCAGAGTGGCTTTCACCCTGTTCCACAAGCGCTTATCTGCTTCCGTCAGCTGCTTTGTCTTGGCTCGCTTTGTGCGATCACCATTCGTCATCTATCCGATCCGTCCACGATCATTTATTATTTTGGAACAAGGAGATAGAATTCCGCACGGTGACGGATATTCCCGGCAATTGCACCTGCCTCTGCACCACTTCCAACATAGATATCGCCGCGCGCCGGTCCTTTGATGGCTGACCCGGTATCCTGGGCAACCATAAGCTTGGCGAAGCGATCACCTGATTTGTCGTAGGTCCTTAACTCACTAGAGACAAAAATTAAACTGCCATATGTGTGCAGATCATCATCAATTGCCAGTGATCTCAGGTCCGTAAGCGCTGTTCCTGCACCTCCAATGGCGGCAACCTCAGCGTTTTCCGGAGATTGTAACTCGAAGAAGATGTAGGATTTATTGTGCCGGAACACGTCTTTTTGCTGAGATGGATTCGCGGATAACCATGCCCGAAGTGCATCCATGCCCATGTTTTCGCGAGTGATTTCGCCCCGCTCAATGAGGACACGGCCAATCGCGGTGTAGTCATGGCCGGACTTACCGGCAAACGCCAGACGGCGCAATTCGCCATTGGTCAGGCGAACCCGGGCAGAACCCTGAACAGCTGTAAAAAATGCATCTATCGGGTCTTTCACCCAAAGCACTTCAAGGCCCATTCCATCCAGCGCGCCATCCATAACATCCCCGCGGGTCGGCATCACTTTCAGGTTCTTCGGATAACCGTGAAGGGGGACAACATATTCGCCAGTGCGAACAAGCGAGCCTTCCAGCTCCGGCATGTAATAGCCGGTCACAAACCCGTCGTCCTCAACGCGGCGGAACGTAAAGTGCTGTTCCAGAAAGGCTTTTGCTTCCCGTCCGTCGTTTGCGTTGATTTTGCGCGATTTTGCGCAGATAGCGCGTAATTTTGCGTCGCTAATGCCAAACGCTTTGGTCGGCAGCGTTCGGCCCTCACTTCCCTCGCAATGCGCTACAAATGCGGAAAGGGCCGCAGAGTGATCATCTGCAGCCCATCTTTCGATTTCGTTGGGATCAAGTGGCCCGGAGAGCTTCGCGCTTCGCATGGTCCTATGGTCATTTCCTAGGGTAGCTGTAGCAGCAGAACTTATCCCCGCCGCGACGGTGAGAGTCATAATGAACCTCACTACGTCGCGAGAGAAAGAAAACGTCATGCAGATTCAGTTGCAACCAGTTTCCAGTTTGGATCGTTCACGCCAGTCACGCGAGCAAAGGTCCAGATGTCGGTCAGCTCGCTCACCGCTGTTGGGTCACCATCCACGATACGGTTTTCAGAGTCCCGTGTCGCGGTGATCAGCTGGCTCTTGAAGCGAACGGTCACTTCAGCAAGGCTGTCTTTCTGGTTGAACACGGCTTCCACGATGTCAGCCTTGTCGATACCCACGAAGGTGGACTCAACACGCTCATTGCGGCTTTCACGGTCATCAATCGCTGCGGAGAAACCGGTGAATACCTCAGGAGAAAGCAGGTCTTTGAGCGTGCGGCGATCACCCTGAGCAAACGACATCAGAATGATTTCGTAAGCGCCACGGGCACCCTCAACGAACTCTTTAGGATTGAAAGACGGCTCAGCTTTCCAGATTTCGCGCAGGCCGTGGTTCAGATCAGTGCCCTTCTTGGCAACTTTGTCGATCTCGGCCTCAATCTGCTCGCGAGCTTCACGCTCAGCGCGCTCAGGATCGTGGTGAACATGTTCACTGCCTGGAAGAGGAATAACATTGTCCTCATTCTCAGGTGCCTGAGTCTTTTGAGAGTCTTGTTTTTGCTGGGCAGAATACGGGTCAAAAGGTTGACGCTCGTTACCGGTGCGATTGCCCAAAACGGAGCGTAACCGCAGGAAAATAACAACTGCCGCAATAAGGAAGATGATGTTGTAGACGTCGAATATTTCGTTCATTCCGAGTACCGACCGGTCCTTTACTCGTTGGCTGCCAGGCGCCGATGATCAAATGCTTTAGATATCTAGATAAGGTGCTCTAACTCATTTTTACAGGCTCTGTCACTAATTTAAGGTTTCTATCAGCAACATCCAGCTATTTCGTGTTCATCCCAACGCCTTTTTAAGGTCTTAACACGCAAGTATAAGCTTAAATCAGTCATTGCAATTCTGCAGAAACAACCCACTATATGAAAGATCACTTCAAATTGAGGTGATCAACAAACACAATAGACCTGAACCAACGCGGACGCTATGCCACTCGGACTTATCATTCTTGCCTGTTTCATTCTGCTGCCAACTATTGAGATCTATCTCTTTATTGAAGTCGGAAGTGTCATCGGCGCAATCCCAACCATCCTGCTGACTGTAGCTTCCGCAGCTGCCGGCACGTATATGCTGCGCCAGCAAGGTCTGTCTTTGCTCATGCGCATGCGCGCTGAAATGGATGCTGGCCGGGTTCCAAGTCACGAGATGATGCATGGCGCCATGATCGTCTTTGCGGGCCTCATGTTGTTGATCCCAGGCTTCTTTACAGATGCGATCGGCCTTCTGCTGTTTATCCCGCCAGTGCGCGAGGTCATCGGCAATTATCTGGCCCGTCATGTGAAGGTGCAGAACATTCACGTCAATCCGGGTTACCGTCGTCAGGATGGAACCGTAGACCTGAACGAGGACGAGTGGAGCTCCTCCCGTCACGGTGAGGAAGACACCCCGTCTCGCCCACGCTCCAATGATCCGGACCAGATCAGCCCGTGGTCTGGTGACGACGATAAGCGTCGCTAATCAGAAAACTTACTGGAGAGCAGCCTGAACAGAGGCCGGGCTCTCCAACAGTGTCGCGACCAACGCCAGCAGATAAGTAATGTTCAGCTCCTGCTCATCATTCCACGTGGTTGAGAAACACCAACTGTTGCCATCGTCATCTTCCAGCGCATACGTCATGTTGAGCACGCCGATCTCGCTGCCGCCCTTATAAGCGTAGGCCACCCAATTATCTGGCTCCGCCACGCCTGGATTCACGAAAATCCCTTTAATATCCTTCACCTTCCTCACGATCTTGCACAGCTCGCGATTGGAAATGTACCATTCAATGCCTTCCGTCAAAGGCACGGAAACCTTGTCGATTGAGGGCAACTGAGCAGGCAACGCCGCAAGAATGCGCGCCCGTTCTTCAGGTCCCGCCTGACGATAAGCCTCTGCTGTTTTCTCATCGGCTTTTAAGTGAAACAGCTGCTGTGTGGTCAGTGCTGGTGAGGTCTCTCCCGGCAACATCACATTTTCCTGTCCCACCAGATCCATCAGCAAGTCCGTGGCGGTGTTGTCAGAGATCTCAATCATGTTGCGGGCCACATCCAGCAAAACGAACTTCTTGCCGACCGGCTCGTTCTGCATCGTTCCACCCGGATACGAGATATGCCGTTGTTCAAGTGTGATTTTCTCCTGCCAGCTCAGGTCTCCATCTCTCACCCGCTGTGCCAGCTGGTCCAGCACATAAAGCTTGAAGGCAGACCCGACGGCGAGCCGATCATCACTATTATGCTCCGCATGTACCTTGTCGTTCTGCATCAGCAAAAAGCTCTGTTTAGGCGCTTGCTGCTTCATGTGGTCCAGCAAGTCTTCATGCTTCACGTCCTTCACCAACGCGAAGCGAAACAGTAGACCCGTCAGCTGACCATCCTTGTTCTGTTTCAAAAGCGTAGGGATTGTGTAGGATTTCGTCTCAACGAGAAACTTATGCGGATCCTGTGTTGGTACCACATCAACCGCCGGACCATAAATCGAGCGCTGTTCTGAAAGAATGGAAACCAGCAGCTCTTTTGGGATCTTCTTGTAGACCTCTGGCGCAAAATCATCGGCGTCAAACTTAGGTCCATTCCAGACTTTCTTGAGCACTTCCACCGGGCTCTTCGCTTCTTGCGCACCAGCAGAACCCGAGGCCACTACGAACACCAGTAGAGCGCATAACGCCTTAAAATAACTAAGCAATTGCATCTCCAGAATATCTACTCGAAGTATATGCATCCTAGGCACATAAAAACTAACATTACCTTAGGTGAAGGGGCGGCTAGTCACCCCGAAACAACTCCCTGTACCCTCGCTGAGATCCTGCCGGTAACCAACAAATAAAGTTGAAGAGAACCACGCTAGTATTCACGACCCTTAAAACTTATAATTGCACGAATTAATTAGTGTATTTGTGGGCGGGATTACATGGCGGCGCATCAAACCTCCAGTCGAGTGGATTGGGTCGACTACGCGAAAGGTTTCTGCATCTTTCTCGTGGTGATGATGCATTCAACCCTTGGGGTTGGCAGCGCCATTGGCGAAATGGGCTTCATGGGCGACATTGTCGCTTTCGCTAAACCTTTCCGCATGCCGGACTTTTTCATGATCTCCGGCCTCTTCCTCGCCCTGACACTGGACCGGGACTGGCGCCTGTATCTGGACCGCAAAGTGGTTCACTTCTTCTACTTCTACATTCTCTGGCTCACCATCCAGTTTGGAATGAAGGCACCGTCCTTTGCTGCCGAGTTCGGCTGGGATGGCGTGTTGATGCACTACGCCCTCGCCTTCGTGCAGCCCTTCGGAACCCTCTGGTTCATCTACGCTCTGCCGGTCTTCTTCGTCATCACCAAGCTGCTGCATTCGCTAAAAGTGCCATGGCAGGTGACCATGCTGGTCGCTGCGGGCCTTCAGATCAGCCAGGTACATACCGGTTCCGTGCTGATTGACGAAACCGCCTCTCGCTTTGTGTTCTTCTTCGCAGGCTATGTGTTTGCGCAAAAAATCTTCGTGATTGCCGATTGGGTGCGTGAAAACACCATGAAAGGTCTTGCCTTTGTCTTCGTCTGGGCCGTGGTCAATGGCCTCTTCGTCGGCTACGGCTACGCCGATCTGCCTTCGCCTCACTGGCGCTCGGCGGACTGGGTGCATTAGCGGTGATCACAGTCTCAGCGCTGCTGTCCAAAGTCAAAGCGCTGGACCTGCTCCGCTACATGGGCAAGAACTCCATCGTAATCTATCTGTCCTTCTTCTTCCCAATGGCCGTGTCGCGCACCATCCTGTTGAAGCTAGGCATCATTGAAGATGCTGGCCTGATCTCGCTGATCGTCACCTGCACGGCGACCATTGCACCAATGATCCTGTTTTGGCTGATCAGTAAACTCGGTTACGGCCAGTTCCTGTTCAAACGACCTGCATGGGCCTACATCGCAGAAATGCCGCGTGCCAAAAGCCCTGCACCCTCACCAACCTGAGCGCAGTACTAAATGCTGATTTTGTGAGCCCTCGAAGCCTCCGCTGTCGGGGGCTTTTTCTATCAAGCCACAGCTCGGCCAATTTTAGTGGTTGGGTTCAGAAGGTCTTTCCGGTCTTTGCTTAGTGTTTCCCGTGAAACAGCTATTCGCGTGACAAGATCAGGGAAGACACATCCATGAAACTCGGGGCTCTCAGGGTTCTGCCGCTACTTCTCATTTTGATCGCCATCGGCTGGCTGGAGCTGCGCCCCTTCCCGGCTGTTGCGCAAAAAGAAGACAAAGCCCGGCAAATTCTCCACGAGACCATCGAGAAGTTTCAGGATATCAAGCAGATGACGTTCACGGTCTATGCCAGTGAAGAACGCATCTTCAAAGACATGGTGCCACTCAACTTCGTCTTCGAGTACACGGTCAACATCCTCGGTCAGGGCGATCTTAAGATTGATCTCCCACGCCCGAACGGCGTCAGCGAAATCTACCTCGACGACGGCATCATCACCTACTTCGACAAAACACGGAACATCTACACGCAGGGCGACTTCAACGGCACCGCCTCAGAGCTGATTGAGGTCCTGCGCAACGACTTCCAGCTCACCCTGCCCGGTATAGATCTGGTCAACCCGGAACTGGACAAGATGGTCGACGAGCTGACAACCCGCTCCGTCTATGTGGGCCGCGAAGTCCTGCCAGAAGGCGTCGCCCATCATCTCGCCTTCTTTAACGACGAAGTAGATTGGCAGCTATGGGTCTACGAAGACACCGGCCTACCCGGCTATCTTATTATCACCTATAAGGAAATCGGCGGGCTGCCTCAAACGCACCTGTCATATCGGGGATGGAATCTTGATCCCCAGTTGCAGCCGAAAGACTTCAGGTTCCAGGCACCAGAAGGTGCGGAACGCTTCAGCCTGCCCGCCCTTTCAGCAGTAGAAAACGGAGGGAACTCAAGATGAGTTGCTCCACCACCCACCTTCGCGGTCACGCCACCAGAACGCTGGCGACTCTTGTCCTCCTCTCCGGCTTCAGCCTCTCTGCAGCTCAGGCGCAGGAAACCCCACCACCACCCAAACAGGCCACTCCTGCTGAGGTCGTTGAGTGTGAGGAAGATTTCATGAAACGCGAGGGCAAGACGGATCTCGGGACCTCCCAATACCGCGAAAAGATCCGCGATCTTTGCAACAAATCCGTCCTCGGTGCGCAAAAATCTGAGAACGGCAACGAACCAGCCACCAACGATTACTACTTCAGCGGTGACAACAGCGGTTTCGTCTATGACCTCAGCGACGAATGCCAGCAAGTGCGCATTCAGGATGAGCTCATCTTCATCTGCCCGGAAGGCAAATATAAACCCACCATCCGCAACAACCGCACTGGCTTCATGCCCTACACCGAGCCCACAGAACCCATCCGCCCCGGCGAAAAGCCGTGAGGAAAATTGCGGGTTAGCGCTCTGTTCGCTCGCGATACTTGTCAAACTGACTCATGACCCAACTGCGGGGTCGCCCTATCCTCCGGACTGGACTTCTACGCCTGACAGAACGCTCTTCGTGTAGCCTTCAACATCATTCGTCGAGGCAAAATTGCTGATAAAATCAAAAGCATACGTTCTGTAGGAGTCGTAATTGTAAGGCGGTGTGGAGGCTTGTCTGACATGCAAGCACGAACAACTAAATTTGCAAATCGCTCAGGGTCATTTCCACTTTCTTCGCTTTTCGCCATGCTGTTAATTGCACGTGTTGTGGAGGGTTCATACGGGTCGTTGTCGGATGGGCTTCGCCTTCTCGCTGCACCAAAGTCAGTTCGATGATCTCCCGGTTCCACCAGCATAACGTGAAGCCCGAAAGGGGCGACCTCCATTGATAAAGCCGCCGCATAGTTCGCAATCGCGGCTTTCGATGCGCTGTAAAGTGCTTGAAAAGGGATTGGGAGCCGTGATGCAATAGAGCCGACAATGACAATCGTTCCTGATCGCCTTTTTCGCATATCAGGAAGAAAGGCGCGTACCATTCTATCAACGCCGAGTAGGTTGGTGTCGATCTGTCGAACGGCTTCGGAAGCAGCTGTCATTTCGATAGGTCCAGCGATGCCAGAACCCGCATTCAATATCAAACAGTCGGGGACAAGGTTGATGCGGTTGCGAAGTGCAAGCACAGAATCTTCGTCGCACACATCAAGTTCTTCTAGGGTACCTCCATGGCGAGATGTACCAATCGCTTGCCACCCGTTTACTGTGAAAGCTTTTAACATTGCGGCACCCAGCCCTTTGGAGGCACCAGAAATTAAAACAGAATTCATGAGCAATTCTCCAGATTTCAAATATGTTATCGATGGTAACATTGGTTGAGGTTATTTGGTCAAGTGGAAAGTTATCAATGGTAACATCGAAGCAAGAAAAACAAGTTCCGGGCGCATCCGAGTATCATCACGGACGATTGCGTGAAGCGCTTCTGGATGCTGTCGAAGCTCAGTTGCCTGAAAAAGGGCCGGAGGGGGTGAGCTTACGGGCTGCAGCCAAGCATGCAGGTGTCTCCTCTGCTGCAGCTTTCAGGCACTTCAAAGACAAGCGGGCTGTGATGACGGCAGTTGCTGTCCGCGCACATCGCGGAATGGCGGAGCATATGGAAACGGCAGCCACTGAAGCGCGCAGCGCGGGGCTCTCGGTGTTTTCCGCTAAAGGGCGGGCCTATCTGGATTTTGCTCTTTCTGAGCCTGCCAAGTTCAAAACAATGTTCCGTACGGCATTGTTGGATGAGACCGATGCAGATTTAGTCGAAGCAGAGGCCCGCATGACGCGCTTATTGCTTAACGATGCTGGTGAAGATGAAAAACACGCTGAAATCCCAGCTAAATCCCTGCTTGCGTGGGGACCGTGCACGGCCTGGCAATGCTCTCGATTGAAGGTGGGCTACCAAACACAGCCACGAAGGATAAACGATCAGCAATTCTGGAAGCATTAGCTTTGTTAGAACCACAGGATGAGTGAGAGTAACTTCATTTTGTGAGGTGGAAGTTGAGAGCCAGGTAGCCAGAGGCCGTCCCAACCCCACCCTCCGCTAAAACATCATTGAAAAAGGGTTAATAGCCCTTTCTTTGTGCGCAATTGACGGGCATGATCCAGCCCATGTCGACACAATCCATTGCCCCAGCTCTCACAGAGAACGATCACCTCATCCTGATCGATGGCTCTACCTTCATTTTCCGCGCGTATCACGCGCTGCCGCCGCTTACTCGCAAGCCCGACGGACTGCCCGTTGGCGCGGTTTCCGGCTTCTGCAACATGCTCTGGAAAATGATGCAGGAAGGCCCGACCAAGGAAGAAGGCGACGAGCCAACACACTTCGCCGTGATTTTCGATAAGTCCGGCAAAACCTTCCGCAACGATTTCTACCCGGAATACAAGGCCCACCGCCCGCCGCCACCAGAAGATCTGCGTCCGCAGTTTGGCCTGATCCGTCAGGCAACGCGCGCATTCGGCGTGCCTGCCATTGAGCAGCAGGGCTACGAGGCTGACGACCTGATCGCCACCTACGCCCGTCAGGCAGAGGCTCAAGGCGCGCGCGTCACCATCGTTTCCGGCGATAAAGACTGATGCAGCTCGTCACCGATAAGATCGGCATGGTCGATACCATGAAGAACAAAATCATCGGTAAGCCTGAGGTCTTCGAGAAGTTTGGCGTTGGTCCGGAAAAGGTCGTCGAAGTGCAGTCGCTGGCAGGCGATAGCGTCGATAACGTGCCGGGCGTTCCAGGCATCGGCCTGAAAACCGCCGCTCTGCTCATCAACGAGTTCGGTGATCTGGATACCCTTCTGGAACAAGCCGAAACCATCAAGCAGAAGAAGCGCCGCGAGAACCTTATCGAGTTCGCTGAACAGGCCCGCATTTCCAAGCGCCTTGTGCAGCTGGAAGAAGCCGTGCCGGTGGAAACCCCGGTCGAAGACTTCTCCGTTTGCGATGTTGACGGCGCGCAGGCAGTCAGCTTCCTCAAGGCCATGGGCTTCACCAGCCTCACCAAGAAAGTGGCAGATAAAACCGGCGCCGTGCTGGAAAACATTGAAGCTGCTGATGTTGTGATCGAAGGCTGGGAAAGCACTGCAAAACCGGCAGAACAAGCTGAGGATTCTGCGGGAGAACTTGAGGGTAAAGCATGGACCGCCGCCCCTCTGGCAGAGAAAGTTGCAGCTGAAATATCTGCACTTCCTATAGATAATTCCGCCTACGAAACAGTTTCCACCGTCGAGCGCCTCAAAGAGTGGATAGCGGAAGCCTATGAAGTAGGCTACGTGGCTGTGGACACCGAGACGGATGCCCTCAACGCCATGGAATCCGGCCTCGTCGGCGTCTCCCTTTCCTGCACACCGGGCAAGGCCTGCTATATCCCGCTGGCCCACGTGGACGGCGAAGGTGATCTCCTCGGCGGCGGCGCGCTGCTGGAAGGCCAGATCCCGCTTCAGGAAGCCATCGCTCT
Source organism: Pseudovibrio denitrificans JCM 12308 (assembly GCF_001310815.1). Lineage (GTDB taxonomy): Bacteria > Pseudomonadota > Alphaproteobacteria > Rhizobiales > Stappiaceae > Pseudovibrio > Pseudovibrio denitrificans. The sequence goes on along the minus strand of NZ_BAZK01000012.1, from coordinate 142,481 downwards.
GCTCAAGCCAATGCTGGAAGACCCGGCAGTCCTCAAAATCGCGCAGAACATGAAGTACGACTGGCTCGTGCTCAAGCGCTACGGCGTGGAAATGGCGCCGTTTGATGACACCATGCTGCTCTCTTACGCGCTCGACGCAGGCATGGGCGGCAACGGCATGGACGAGCTCTCCCAGCGCTGGCTCAACCACACGCCAATCCCGTTCAAGGAAGTGTGCGGCTCTGGCAAATCCCAGATCTCCTTCGATAAGGTGCCGCTGGACAAAGCCACCGCCTATGCGGCGGAAGATGCAGACGTCACCCTGCGCCTCTGGAAAATCCTCAAACCACGCCTCGCCGCTGAGGAAATGACCGTGGTTTATGAGCGTCTGGAGCGCCCAATGGTCGCCACGCTGGCCAAAATGGAGCGCCGCGGCATCTCCATCGACCGTCAGATGCTCTCCCTGCTCTCCGGTGAGTTTGCCCAGGGCGCAGCGCGTCTGGAAAGCGAAATCCACGACGTCGCAGGCGAAATCTTCAACGTTGGGCTCGCCAAAGCAGCTGGGTGAAATTCTGTTCGGCAAAATGGGCCTGCCAGGTGGCAAAAAAACCAAGACAGGCGCTTGGTCTACCTCCGCTTCCGTACTGGATGATCTGGCCGCTCAAGGCCATGAGCTGCCAAGCAAAATCGTAGAGTGGCGCCAGCTGAGCAAGCTGAAATCCACCTACACCGACGCCCTGCCAAGCTTCATCAATCAGGAGACGGGCCGCGTCCACACCTCGTTCTCGCTGGCGTCCACCTCCACGGGCCGTTTGTCCTCCTCCGAGCCAAACATCCAGAACATCCCGATCAGAACCTCTGAGGGCCGCAAGATCCGTCAGGCGTTTATCGCGGAAAAGGGCAAGAAGCTCATTTCTGCCGATTACAGCCAGATCGAACTGCGCGTGCTCGCTCACATGGCCGATATTCCGCAGCTCAAACAGGCATTTGCTGATGGGCTCGACATTCACGCCATGACAGCCTCCGAGATGTTTGGTGTGCCGATTGAAGCATGGACCCAATGGTCCGCCGCCGCGCCAAGGCGATCAACTTCGGCATCATCTACGGTATCTCCGCGTTCGGCCTTGCCAACCAGCTGGGCATCGCACGCGGTGAAGCGGGCGACTACATCAAAACGTATTTTGAGCGCTTCCCGGGCATCAAAGACTACATGGAAGAAACCAAAAAGTTCGTCCATGCAAATGGTTACGTCGAAACCATCTTTGGCCGCCGCGCCCACTATCCGGATGTAAACACCAAGAACCCAAACATGCGTCAGTTCTACGAGCGCGCAGCCATCAACGCCCCAATTCAGGGCTCCGCGGCAGATATCATCCGCCGCGCTATGGTGCGCATGGATGAGGTTCTGGAAGCGGCAAATCTGGACGCACAAATGCTGTTGCAGGTGCACGACGAACTGATCTTTGAACTGCCTGAGGATCAGGTGGAAGAGACCAAAAAACTCGTCATCGCCACCATGGAAAAAGCAACAGAACCAGCCCTCCAGCTCTCTGTCCCCCTCAAGGTGGAAGCAGAAGCTGCAGACAACTGGGAAGAGGCGCACTAGCGCCTCTTTTTCCTTCGGAGCAAGGCATTAGCCCCTGCGATCAGTGAGCCCCGGGTCAACAAACCACCACCCCGGGCCTCCCTAAACCGCCCTCACAAAGCCCCCACCAGCACTCTCAACCGACCACGGCTCCTAAACCGCCAGGCCACACCCCTCGATGTCATCCCGGCCTCCGAGCCGGGATCCATGGGCCATCCCCTCAAACTCAGCCGCTTTTGCGTCGGTATCCCTTCGCAGCCACCTCATCAGCCCTGTCATCAAGACTGTTCCGTGCTGCTCTAGATCCCGGATCACCGCTCCGCTCGTCCGGCATGACGTCAGAGGGTGACGACAACCCAACCCCCTCCACCGTCATCCCGCACTCGCTGCGGGACCCAGCAAACCTCACGCGTTCTCCAGAAAACCCGCTTCCCGCAACTAAGAACCTTTCAACACCCCAGCGCCTCACCCACCGGTGTCATCCCGGCCTCCCAGCCGGGATCCATAGGCCACCCCCTCAAACTCAGCCGCTTTTGCGTCGGTATCCCTTCGCAGCCAATTCATCGGCCCAGCCATCAAGGCCGTTTCGTGCTGCTCTGGATCCCGGATCACCGCTCCGCTCGTCCGGGATGACGTCAGAGAGTGACAACAGCCCATATCCCACCACCGTCATCCCGCACTTGATGCGGGATCCAGCAAACCTCACGCATTCTCTAGAAAGCCCACTGCCCGCAACCAAGAGCCTCCCAAAGCCCAAGCACCTCACCCACCGGTGTCATCCCCGCCCTCGAGCCGGGATCCATAGGCAGAAAAGACTGGTGTTGGTTATAAGAGAGGCACCCCAATGCCTCTCTTACTTTGGGACTGCTTTATAAATCGCAGGCTTCAACGAAACGCCCTGCTCCAATGGAGACCTCAACTCAAAGAACAACGGTCCCTCTGAGAAGTTATAGACCCGCACAAGTACAAACCGTTCTGGCACATCCTTGGAGAACCTCAGTTCATTCTCAGAAAGGTAAAACGGCGTCTCACGGTTGCCATTTGTGGTTTTCACCTCAATAAGCCGCTCAGATCCATCGAGCTCATAAGACCGGATGTCATAACCCAACCCATCGCCTTCTTCCTGAGAAACCCAACGGACTTTCTCCGCGAGATCTGGCCTTTCAGCGGCCTCAAGCCGTTGCTTTTCCAATTGAAACACGTAGGCTTCGCCTTGTTGACCAAGCTCCCGATTATTTGCATCCCGTTCCGCATAATCCAGCTTCTGCGCCCGGCGAACTGCACTGCGAGGTTTCGTCAGCTCAATCGTGGCAGCTTGAGACGGAGGCGGAGCAATGTATCCCTCTCCCTCTTCATCAAGCTCTAGTCGTGTTTTTGGAAGTTCTTGTAAGCTGTCTTGTTCTCGACCATCGAAGTGACGCTGAACTGCATTTTCGAGTGACCGCTGATAGTTCTTAGCTGGGCGTAGGCCTTTCACCCATGGATGCTTACGTGCATCCAACACAGCGCTTACGTTCTGCTGTTTGAACTCAATAGATTTTTCTGAACGGGGAATAGAAAGCGCTAGTTCTCTCCTCCGAGCAGCTTTGTTGAAACTCTGCCCCTGAAGTTCCAGCTTCAACATCTCAAAATAGTCAGCGACAAGAAGATCATTCTCCTCGTCAGTCCAATCATTCGCGCCCATAAAAACTCATATCAAACAATGTTTGAATCGAGATTATCATGTTCAATCTGCAACTTTAAATAGGCTTTATCGCGCTACCTCTCATCCCGTACATACAGCTGATGCGGAAGTCCTTCTTCGATGAAGTTCTTGAGATAACGAAAGCCTGCGCGTTGAGAGCAGCGGATAGCGGAGGTGTTTTCTGGTCTGTGGCCAACGCAAAACAGCCTGTCTTCAGGGCTGACGAGCAGCTTTACGTGATCAACGGCTGTAGTCAGCATGGCAGGCCCTAGTCGCTGGCCGAGAACGGCAGGGTTGCCGATGTAGTAATCAAAGCTAACCCCAACAGTTATGCCGATTGTATCGCGACCGTAATCGGGAAAGCTTTGGTTGAGATACCATTGCAGATACCCAAAAGGAGCACCCCCTTGCTCTGCAATCAAGCAATGAGTTGGGTGTTCATCGGAAACGCGGCAGGCATAGCGCTCTGTCACTTGTTCAAGTGTGCTCGGTTCACGCTCATAAAAGGGCCGCAGATGAGGCTGGTTGAGCCATTCATGTAGCAACGGCATATCCGAAACAGTAAGCGCCCTAACGCGAATAGTAGTGCTCTGTACCTCGCCCATCCTCAAAACCTCCATTCCCCTAAGACAAAACAAACCCCGCCATGAAAGACGGGGTTTGATAATATCCGGCGGACTTGTAGGGCATCAAGGCCGGCAGGATTACCTTGCTGGTCTACCAGCCGCAGGATTTGCCTTTGTTCTGCTCATCCAGATAGGCTTTGAGCGGAGCAAAATACTCAAGAATAGCGGTCGCATCGGCCTCACGGCTGCCGGTGAAGGCTTCCAGACTGTCCTGCCACGGCAGAGCGGAACCTGTTTCCAGCATCGCATTGAATTTCTTGCCAACTTCCTTGTTGCCATAGATGGAACACGCCGCCAGCGGTCCTTCCCAACCAGCAATGCGGCAGGCCTCACGGTAGAACTGGAACTGGAAGATATGCGCGAGGAAGTAGCGGGTGTACGGAACATTGTTTGGAATGTGATACTTGGCACCCGGATCAAATGCATCCGCTGCGCGCTCAACCGGTGCAGCAACACCTTGATACTTCTCACGAAGCTCCCACCAACCGTCATTGTAGGCCTCTGGCGTCAGCTCACCGTTAAACACCTTCCAGCGCCACTGGTCCACCAGCAGCCCAAATGGCAGAAACGCGATCTTATCCAGAGCTTGCGCCATCAGAATGTTGGTGTTCACTTCTTCTGAAGCATCCAGAGGCAGAAGGCCGATCTGTTTCAGATACTTAGGCGTAATGGAAAGGCTCACCATATCGCCAATCGCCTCATGGAACCCGTCATTCGGGTCATCCTGATACATGGGCGACTGGTGGTTATAGGCGCGCTGATAGAAGTTGTGCCCCAGCTCATGGTGAACGGTGTTGAAGTCTTCCCCTGTCACCTCGGTGCACATCTTGATGCGCAGATCATCTTTGCCATCCACATTCCAGGCGGATGCATGACACTGCACGTCACGATCACGTGGCTCGGTGATCAAGGAGCGTTCGTAGAAGGTTTCAGGCAACGGATCAAAGCCAAGCGAGGTGAAGAACCCTTCTGCCGTCTGCACCATCTTCAACGGCGTATAGTTCTGCTCTTCGAGCAGCGTGGTCAGGTCGTAGCCCTGATCGTCGCCATCAGCAGCAACCAGCGGATAGATGTTGCCCCACGACTGAGCCCACATATTACCCAGCAGATGCGCAGGGATTGGCCCATCCGCAGGGACTTTATCGGCACCGTAATGATCCACCAGTTTGCCGCGCACATAGCAATGCAGGCTGTCATAAAGCGGCTTCACCTCACCCCACAGGCGGTCGACATCCTGCCGGAAATCATCCGGATCCATATCGTATTTGGAACGCCACATGGAGCCTGTGTCTTTGAAACCAAGCTCCTGAGAGCCCTGATTGGCGATGCCAACCATCTCCGTATACATGTCCTTCATGGGCGGAGAAACAGTGCGCCAGCCTTTCCAGACCTCCAGCAGCTTGTCGTAGTCACGGCTCGTCGCCATGATGCGGCTCAGCTTGGAAAGAGACAGTTCCTCACCATCAATCTCATACTTGCCGGTGCCGTAAAGGGTTTCCATCTCGGTATTGATCTGAGCAAGCTTCTTGATCTTGGCAGGGTCGTATTCAGGTGCTGGTAGCGTCAGATTCAGCTTCAAAAGCTTCATTTTGCGGGCAAGGTCCGGCGGAAGATCAAGCCCATCAAACTGCTTTGTCTGGTTGGCGAGTGAAACGTAAAGTTTTGTGGTCCGCTCAGACATCAAAGCATTCAGCCAGTTGGTGTCATAAGTGATGAAGTTGGCATTCACCCACGCAATGCGGCCAGCTTCCTCTCCAATCTCCTGAATGGCTTTTTCTGAAGACTCAATGAATGCTTTCGCATCCTCAACCGTTACGGCCTTCTCCCCCTCAGCCTGTGCTGCACTCAGCGGAATGAGTGCAAGCGAAAGTGCAGGCAACACAGATAAAAAACGCTTCATGAGAGCCTCCCCCAACCATGGCGTACTTAAGAGATTTCAAATGTATTTCTTATGCATAATCTCTCTGTTATGCCGTAACGGTAAGGGTTTTATCCTGTAAGTCTAGCCCGTTTATCCGCGATATTTATCCTATTTTGGCGATAAACTCGCAAAATTATTGCACGTGCATTAGCGGTAAATTGCAACCACTTAGTTCTCTTCAGCAGCTCTATGTCTATTCCTGAAGCTGGCTAACTATTGCGGTTCAGTACATCGTTTCTGGTGCGCAATGGTCACCATCGTGAATCACCAAAAGCAAGCGCTCTGTCACCCATGCAAAAACGATCACGCGACGTTCACTTGCCTGCCTATATGTGCTGTGTTTAATCCCCTTAGGGTCACGATCCCTCTTAAGCTGAGTAGAACATGACAGAGATCTCCAGACGACAGCTCCTGCTCTCCGCCGCTGCCTTTTCCGCTGCTCCCCTTTTCATCGGGCGCGCTCAGGCAACGGATACGGATGTGTTGGTCATCGGAGCTGGCGCTGCTGGCATTTCCGCTGCACGGGCGTTGAAGAGCCGGGGTTACTCAGTCATCACCATTGAGGCATCGGGCCGGATCGGCGGAAGAATTCTGACTGATAACGAGAGCTTCGGTGTTCCCTTCGATATGGGCGCCTCTCGCTTCATAATCGGGAAAACAACCCTTTCGCGGATTATGGCCTCGCCAACGGCTTTGATATCTACCGTGCACCTGATGAAACTCTCATGTATGTCGGTGACCGCCCGATAAATGACTCTGAAAAAGCAGCGTTTTTTCAAGCTCAGCGCAAAGCCCTCCGTGCCATGTGGCGTGCTGGCCGCGATGAACTGGACGTCTCTCCCGCCTCCGTCATTCCGGATCTGGGAGATTGGGGCCTGACCGTGGACTTCCTCATCGGCGCCTACGAAATCGCCAAGGATCTCGACAGCTTCTCCTGCGTGGATTGGTACACCGCAGCAGGCGGCAGTGATTTCTATTGCAGACAAGGCATCGGCACCCTGTTTCAGCATTCAGCGCGTGATGTTGCTGTACAAACCGATGTAACGGCAGAGAAAATCCGCTGGGGTGGGCAAGGCGTGACTGTCGAAACCAGCGAAGGCACCATCACAGCAAAGGCAGTCGTTGTCACCGTCTCAACAGGTGTGTTGGCCTCTGGAGATATTGAGTTCGATCCTCCGCTCCCGGTAAAAAAACAGGAAGCAATTCAAGAGCTTCCAATGGGCCACTACTTCCATGTTGGCCTGCAGATGAGCAAAAACATCTTCGGCACCGGAGCTGATGCCTACTTCAACTACAAAGTGGATGAAGAAGTTGACGGCTCTCCCAAAGCCTTCGGTGCGCTCACCAACGCAGGCGGCACAGATCTTTGCTATTTTGATATGGGCGGAGATTTCGCCAAACACCTGCTCGAAGCAGGCAACAACGCAGCCTATGACTTTGTCGTTTCAGAACTGAAACGGATGTTTGGCAACCACATCGAAAAATACATCGTAGAGTCCAACAGCTACGACTGGCTGCATGACCCTTACACCTACGGCTCCTATGCTGCAGCCAAGCCTGGTGGGTTCTGGGCCAGAGATGAGATGCGCGAAAACATAGCCGACCGCATTTGGTTCGCAGGCGAAGCCATGAGTGATGATGATTGGTCTACCATCGCTGGCGCCCACAAATCCGGTCTCATCGTTGCTGAGGAAATCTCAGAGGTTCTCTAGAGACCTGAGGGCCCAAGGCGATCTCATAGCCCCATAATTTCTGGATAGGATCAAACTACGGATTTTGTAGTGTTGCAGGACCTGATGACCAGCTACTCAGCCATCGTTTCCTGTAGGAGCACACATGACCAAAGTTCTGATCCTGTACTATTCCACCTACGGGCATATAGAAACGCTCGCCAACGCGATGGCTGAAGGCGTTGAAGCGGCTGGAGCGACACCAACAATCAAGCGAGTGCCAGAGTTGACGCCGGAAGATGTCGCTCGGGCACACAAGTTCAAGCTGGATCAACCAGCTCCAATCGCTGAACCAAATGAACTGGCCGATTATGATGCCATCATCTTTGGCACCCCAACCCGCTTCGGCAACATGGCCTCCCAAATGCGCAGCTTTCTGGATCAGACTGGCGGCCTATGGGTTCAGGGCAAACTGGCAGGCAAGGTCGGCAGCGTCTTCACATCCACCGGAACTGGTTCAGGCAATGAAACAACCATCAGCTCGTTCTGGACCACCCTCGCCCATCAGGGAATGGTCATCGTCGGACTGCCATACACCTGCCCGGAAATCTCAGACATTTCGGAGGTGCTAGGCGGATCGCCTTATGGAGCTGGCACCATTGCTGGGGGAGACGGGTCGCTGAAGCCAAAGGAAAAGGAGCTGAACATGGCTCGTTACCAAGGAAAACATGTCGCAGAAATTGCGAAGAAGCTCAGCGCCTGACGCTCCTCCAAGGCCATCGTCGAGATACAAAACGAGGTATTGGGGGGGCTTGTCCGCGAGTTGTGCCAAATCCTGAATGATCTGCATTTCCGCTTCAAAAACTGATAAGGTTTCTCGAAATTTGTCCTTGACCTCAACTTAACTTGAGGAGCTAGAACGCCCCAAAATACCAGCAAAATAATAGAAAAATCGCTGGTCTGATCGTTCTTGAAAGGAACTGAAATGCAGGAACCGGGCGCAAGCGCCAACAGCAGTTGGGCTGAACTATTCACGGGCAAGCAAGCTATTGCTTCATTGGTCCTTTCTGGTGGGATCGCGCTGCACGCCGTGAACACCTACATCTCCGCAACCATGCTCCCCTCCATCACCGCAGATATCGGCGGGCTGGACTATTATGCATGGAACACCAGCCTCTTCATTCTCGCAGCAATCCTCAGTGCTGCGGTGGCAGGTAAGGTGCTGCAACGCATTGGTGCTCGGCATTCATTCTTTCTGGCAGCTGTTGTGTTCATGACGGGCAGCGCGCTGGCAGCTATCGCCCCCAATATGGGCGTAATGCTTCTGGGGCGGTCTGTTCAGGGGGCTGGTGGCGGTCTCATCTTCACCCTCTGCTATTCCATGATCGCTTTCATGTATCCAGAGCGCCTCTGGTCCCGTGCCTTCGCGCTTCTTTCCGGCACATGGGGCATCACCACCCTGTTCGGACCAGCCATTGGCGGCATTTTTGCTGAGCTTGGCATCTGGCGCGCCGGTTTTGGTGTGCTGGTTCCGGTGACGATCCTTTACATCATGGCCACGCTGGCCCTTTTGCCAAAGCATCAGGAAAACGGCGGCTCAGAGCACCCGATCCCGCTTGGTCAGCTGGCTCTTCTTGCAGGTTCCGTGCTCGTACTCTCCATCACCAGCGTGTTTGAAGGCATCATCTGGAGCGTTCTCGGCTTCGCCCTTTCCATTGCAATGATCCTCACTCTGATGAAGCGTGAGAAGAAGGCATCCACCCGCCTTTTTCCAAAAGGAGCCTTGGAGTGGGGCTCGCCGTTGTTCTTTGTGTTTGCCAGCATGGCGCTCTTGATCCTCTGCGTGAACACAGAATTTTTCATGCCGTTCTATCTTCAGAAACTGTTCGCTGTTTCTCCATTATGGGCTGGATACATTGCAGCAACGGTTTCAATTGGGTGGGCGTCCATGGAGGTCTATAGCGCCCGCTTTACCGATCAGGCCATGCGCCGCGTCGTGAACATCGGCCCTGTTCTCATGGCCATTGGCTTGATGACACTGGCCATTATTCTGCCCGTTGGCACTGCAGGAAACCTGATGGCGCTGGTGGTCATCACCCTCGCCCTCATTTGCATCGGTGCCGGCATAGGCATCGGCTGGCCACATCTGGGCGTATTCGCGCTTCATTTGACGCCGGATGATGACAAGGAAAATGCAGCCTCCGCACTCGCAACCGTGCAGACCTTCGCAGTTGCATTCGGTACAGCGCTCGCGGGCCTCATTGCCAACTCAACCGGCTTCAACAGCACGGTTGGCACTACAGGCATCGCCAACTCAGCCTTCTGGCTCTTCTCCAGCTTCGCTGTTTTCGGTGTGCTTGGATTTTTCAGTGCGCGCAAAATCACCAAGTGGCACGCCAGTCACGGTATGGAAGAGCCGCAAACACAGGCTTAAGGAGCTGAAGAGAAAGAGTTTTACGGCGTCATGAGCGTCCTTGTTTCACCTAAAGATCTAGCAATGCTTGCTTAAGGCAATCATTAGATTGCAGATTGCCGTAAACGTAAGTTGGCAATCTCACTGTGATACCACCCTCAGAACAATATGAGGAGAAGTGTCATGTTGAGGAAACTTGGCGCAGAATTTGTAGGAACCTTTGCTCTGGTCTCCGCGGTGTGCGGCGGGGCATTGGTTTCTTACGCACCGGTTGAATGGTATGGCGGATCTGGCCTGCTGGGTGTGGCTTTCGCTGTTGGTCTTTCAGTTGTTTGTATGGCCTACGCTTTTGGCAATATCTCAGGTGCTCATTTCAATCCATCGGTAACCATCGGCCTCTGGGCCGCCAAGCGGTTCCCAACCGCAGATGTAATCCCCTACATCATCGCTCAGGTTATCGGTGGCACAGCCGCTGCCTTTGTGTTCTGGACTATTCTCGCCCACGGCCCCGGTGATCCTCCAGGCTTCGCCTCCAACGGCTATGGAGAACACTCCAACGGTGGCTTCTCTGAAATCGCAGTGGCGATTACAGAAATCACCGTGACGGCTCTCTTCCTGATCGTGATCATCGGCGCAACCTCGAAAAAGGCTCCAGCAGCCCTTGCGCCACTCGCCATCGGCTCATGCTGGCATGTATGCACATCATCGCAATCCCGATTTCAGGTGCTTCTTTGAACCCAGCCCGCTCCACCGCAACAGCTATCGTCAACGGTGGTTGGGCTCTTGAGCAGCTCTGGATGTTCTGGTTTGCCCCAATCGTTGGCGCTTTAGTCGGAGCAGCAGTCTGCTGGATCATCGGCACCTGCGGGCGGGAAGAAACCGATTAACCGGCAGAATTTACAACACAATCTAGCCCTGTCCACGTTTGAAAAGATGTGAGCAGGGCCAATTACACCTGCTCATTAAATCCCCAGCTAGGGAAAACCCCTCAATTAAAACTTGACTATTATACTCATATTTATAAAACACAGTTAGAAACAACGTTTGCAAAATGCAGACTCAAGCTAGCTAAAGCAGCGTCTCAGCCAGCCACTCCCATACAAATTCAGACTGAGGCGATCATGTCTAATTCGCGCTACTCCCGTGCGGCCCTCCTGGCCAGCACGACCCTCTCGCTCGCCCTGATTTCTGCGAGTGTCTCGGCACAAGAGGCTGCTCCGAGGCTAGCTAATGAAAATCCGACTACGATGCTTGATGAGATCATCGTAAATGCAGGCAAGGAGAAGGTGGCTATCGATACACCGCAATCCGTGTCTGCTGTGGGACAGGAAGAAATTGACGCTGCTCAGGCTTCAACACTGGGTGAAATCATTGATGCTTTACCTGGTGTGTCCGTCACCAATCCTGATGCAACGTTCGGGCAAGGCTTCAATATTCGTGGCATTGGTGGTGCTTTTGCTGCAGATGAAAGCAGAATTATCATTCAAGTCGATGGTGTCAAAAAGTACTTTGAACAGTACCGGATGGGATCTCTCTTCACTGATCCCGAGCTGATGAAGCGAGTTGAGGTGCTTCGCGGCCCGGCTTCTTCTACTCTGTATGGTGCAGGAGCAATTGCTGGTGTGATCGCCCTTGAAACAAAGGATGCGAGTGATTTTCTTGCGGGTGATGACAAATATGCGGTCCGCGCTAAAACCTCTTGGGAATCCAATGGCAACTCACCGCTCGCTTCTATCATTACGGCAGTGAAACCGACAGAGGATCTCGAGTTTCTGGCCAACTTTCAGTATCGCAAGTCCGGCAATTACGATGCTGCAAAAGGCAAGGTGCTTGAGAACGGTGACATCACCTCGCTATCAGGCCTGGCGAAGTTGGGCTACACCTTTGGCACAAACCGCGATCAGAAGATCGAAGCCAGTTATCAGCGCCTGTATGCTGATGGTGAGAACCTGCCATACGATCAACTCACCTACAGCGATGCCTTCGGTCTGACAAATCGCATCGTCGATGACCAAACTGCGGTGCTTTCTTATGAGAACACCTTTTATGGCAATGACCTGTTAGATATTGAAGCTCAGATCTCTTATTCTGATACTGAAGTCGATCAAAAGCATCCCGGAAACATCTATTTCGGTGACCGGGCAAAGTACAGCTACACGACGTGGCAGGCCAACCTACAGAACACGTCCCGTTTTGATCTTTCAGACAATGTCGAAACTTACTTCACATATGGTGGTGAGTACCTGAACAGAGAGCGTCTGAACCCACGTTATAGACCAGGCGGTGTTGTTCAGCCAGGTTCAGGGTCTCACCCGGAAGGAAGAACCGAGCTTGCTGGCATCTTCGGTCAAGCTGAGATCATTGTTGGAGAAAGGCTAACGCTAACACCGGGCATGCGCATTGACTATACGCGCCTTAAGCCAGGTGATGGTGTCGCCAGTGATGAAGAGCTGAAGAAGTTTGCATATTCACCAAAGATTGCAGCGCTTTATAAGGTCAATGATTGGTTTGGTGTATTCGGCTCAATCGCCCACACTGAACGCCTGCCAACCGTGGATGAAACATTCAGCAATGGCAACATTGTTGACGGTAAGCTGCAACATCTGGATTTGGAAAAATCCAATAACTTTGAAGCAGGCTTCACGTTCTCGTTTGATGATACGCTGCAGCAAGATGATGCGATCCGCTTTAAAGCAACAGGGTTCTACAACATTATTGAGAACCACATTTCAACGGTGTTTGATGGAACCTTTGCCCGGACAGTTATCACTGAAGAAGCACTCCTTCGCGGTTTGGAACTGGAAGCAGCCTATGACTCTCCGAACTGGTACGGCAGCTTCGGCTCCACGATTACACGGGGTAATGACACCTCTGGCGATAAAGACAAGTATCTTGAAAGCGTCGCCGCAGATAATGGCTTCTTGCGCGTCGGTTACAAGTACCAGCCGTGGAGCTTGGATGCATCCTGGCGTGTGGATGTCTATGCTCCGCAAAATCGCACGGAAGATCCAAACAACAAAACTCCAGGATACGCTCTGCATCAGGCCAACTTGAGCTGGAAGCCTCAGGAAGGTGCATTTGCAGGTGCTGAAGTCCGAGCGAGTGTGACAAATATCTTTGATAAGAAGTTCCAATCTCACTTGAGCTCATCTGAAGGCAAAGGCCGTTCTTTCAAGCTTAGCTTGGCGAAAACATTTTAAGCCTCTTTTCGGTGCGCTGTGAGAGCGGCGTGTCTGGCAATGCTGGTGAGACAGATTTGCCTGAATGAGGCCAGGCCCTTTGTGGCGGAGGGCTGGAGACGGCGGGGAAGCAATTCTCCGCCGCTTTCTTTTTGCAGCGTATCGCTGAAAAGTGATGGCTGCTTTAGGTAGTGACGAGAATGGCTTAGCCGTGCTCCGTTTCTAGCATCTCGGCCCAGGTCTTTGGACTGTCGCCGTTAAGTGGGTTTTTCTTGGAGCGTTTGTATTTGATGGTCTCAAAGTGCATGCTCAAAGTATCAGCCAACAGCATACGCCCGATCAGACCTTCACCAAATCCAACAATCTCCTTAATCACCTCAAGTGCCTGAAGCGTACCGACAAGGCCGGTCAATGCACCCAGCACGCCTGCTTCGGTACAGGTAGGGATAGAGCCAGCTTCAGGGCGTTTCGGGAAAAGGCAGCGGTAGGTTGGGTTAATGTAGTTGCCGTCATCATCCTGCACGAAGGGTTTCAGCAGCGTAACAGATCCGTCAAACTGCCCCACAGCAGCGGTAACCAAAGGACGTCCGGCATAAAAACACGCATCCGAAACGAGATAGCGGGTAGCGAAGTTATCAGAGCCATCAACGACAATATGGTAGTCATTGATCAGCGCCATGGCGTTTTGTCCGTTGATGCGGGTTGGATGCGGAACGACGCGCACATTCGGGTTCAGACGCGCGATTGCCTCGGCAGCACTGGCAACCTTTGGCTCCCCCAGTTTCTCAGTATCATGGATGATCTGACGCTGAAGGTTGGAGAGGGACACAACGTCATCATCAACAATGCCGATGGTGCCGACCCCCGCCGCAGCAAGGTATTGTAGAACCGGAGCACCAAGTCCCCCTGCTCCAATCACCAGAACACGCGCAGCTTTTAGTTTTTGTTGTCCAGGACCGCCAACATCGCGCAGGACGATATGACGAGCGTAACGTTCCAGTTCAGAAGCTGTAAGGGAAAGCAAGTGGGACTCCAATAGTTTAGCCGAGCAGGCGGCTCACCAGTCGGGCTGTGTAATCCACCATGGGAATGACACGCGCATAGTTGAGACGAGTCGGCCCAATAACACCAAGAACGCCCACAACGCGCTGTTCACTATCGCGGTATGGGGAAACGATCAAGGAAGAACCGGAAAGCGAGAACAGCTTGTTTTCCGAGCCGATAAAAATACGTACACCTTCACCGCCCTTGGCAAGATCCAGCAGCCGGATCAGCTCGCTCTTGTTTTCAAGGTCATCAAATAACAGGCGAATGCGCTCCAGATCTTCCTTCGCACCCACATTCTCCAGCAGGTTAGAGCGACCACGTACGATAAGCGTACCGGGATCATTCTTGTCACCACCCCAAACGGCAACACCTGCATCTACCACCTTGGAAGTGAGTGTATCCAGCTCTGCCTGAAACTCGTTTCGCTGCCGAACAAGCTCAGATTGCGCCTCGGCAAGTGTACGATTGCGGATGATGGAGTTTAAGTAGTTGGAAGCTTCTGTCAGAGCAGAAGGTGGCAGGCCAGCAGGCAGATCAACAACACGGTTTTCAACCGACCCATCCTCGCTCACTAGCACGACGAGCGCTTTCAGCGGCTCAATCTGCACAAACTCGATATGGCGAAGCGTTGTGTCCGTCTTGTTGGAAAGAACAACCCCTGCCCCTCGGCTCAAACCAGAGAGCATTTGGCTGGCTTCTGTCAACACCTGTTCCGGCGTTTTATCTCCGCCCTTAGCTTTCACCTGAACAGCAATTTGCTGGCGCTCTTCCTTGGTCAGGTCTCCCACTTCAAGGAAGCCATCCACGAACAGCCGCAATCCTGACTGTGTTGGCAGGCGGCCCGCGCTGGTATGCGGGGAATAGAGCAGTCCATGATGCTCTAGATCAGCCATCACATTGCGTATGGAGGCTGGAGAAAGAGGTTGGGAAAGGCCGCGTGCAAGATTGCGGGAGCCGAGCGGTTCGCCGGTATCAAGGTAGTTTTCGACGATGCGGCGGAAGATCTCGCGGGAACGCTCATCAAGATCCTCAAGAGGGACAGAAGGAGGAACGCTCGTCACGGTATCGGTACTCCACATCAACAGCAGGTTTCGGGCAAAGGCCTCCTTCAATCCCTAGCACAGGACAATTGAACAGCCAAAACGCAATTTTAGCAGAAAATCAGCTCCCAAACCAAAACCAGCCTTTGCGCTTGCGGCAATCCGCAGCTAAAAGATCCGCAATACCATTTGTGAGATTATAGCTATTAAGCAACCCGAGGGAGCTTACCTTGAACCGTCCATCCAAACGTACACCTGAAGAAATGCGTCCAGTCAGCCTGGAGCGCGGTGTTGCAAAGCATGCCGAAGGCTCTTGCCTGATCAAATTCGGCGATACCCACGTTCTGTGTACAGCAAGTTTGGAAGAGCGCGTTCCGCCGTGGCTCCGTGGCCAGAACCGTGGCTGGGTTACTGCAGAATATGGCATGCTGCCACGCGCAACACATGATCGTATGCGCCGTGAGTCCTCCGCAGGTAAGCAATCTGGCCGTACTCAGGAAATCCAGCGTCTTATTGGCCGTTCTCTGCGCGCTGTTGTTGATCTGGGTGCGCTGGGTGAGCGTCAGATCACTGTAGACTGTGATGTTATTCAGGCAGACGGTGGCACCCGCACAGCGTCCATTACCGGCGCATGGGTTGCTCTGCATGATTGCCTGAAGTGGATGGAAGCGCGCGACATGGTCAAGACCGATAAGGTTCTGAAAGACCACATCGCAGCGATCTCCTGCGGTATCTACGAAGGCACTCCGGTTGCTGATCTGGACTACGCAGAAGACTCTTCTGCTGACACCGATGCAAACTTCGTCATGACTGGCAAAGGCGGCATCGTTGAAATTCAGGGCACAGCTGAAGGCGAGCCATTCTCTGAAGAAGAACTCGGCCAGCTCATGGGCCTTGCAAAACAGTCCATTTCCAAACTGGTTGAGCTGCAGAAGCTGACGGTGCTCTAATGCAGGCAGAAACAACAGAAAGTCGGCGCCTGGAACCTGGCAAGCTCGTGCTTGCCAGCCACAACAAAGGCAAACTGCGCGAAATTCAGGACATGCTTGCCCCGCACGGCTTTGAGGTTCTCTCTGCTGGGGATCTGGATCTGCCAGAACCGGTAGAAGATGGCGACACTTTTGAAGCAAACGCTGCGATCAAAGCACTAGCTGCTGCAATGGCAACCGGCCTGCCAGCTCTTGCAGATGACAGCGGTTTTTGTGTAAACGGCCTGAACGGCGATCCGGGCATCTACTCCGCACGCTGGGCAGGACCGGGCAAAGACTTTGGCGTTGCCATGCAGTCTGTGCAGGACAAGCTGACAGAAACCGGCGCAACAGATCGCACCGCTTACTTCGTGGCTGTGCTGTGCATGGCTTGGCCGGATGGTCATACCCAGTTCTATCGCGGTGAAATCCACGGCGAGCTGGCCTGGCCACCACGCGGTCTGGAAGGTTTCGGCTACGATCCAATGTTCGTACCAGAAGAGTTCGACAGAACCTTCGGCGAAATGGACAAACAAGAAAAACACACAACGAAGGAAGGCGAGGCCCTGTCTCATCGCGCCCGCGCCTTTGTTAAGTTTCAGAAAGAGTGCTTGCCAGCGTAATGCGCGTTCCCGAAAAGTGGCTTCCGGTTTTCGGATAAGAACTCGTACAAAAAAATCTTTGGCAAGCGCAAAGGAAAAAGAATGACTGTGTCATCGGCTGGCGGCTTTGGGATTTACGTGCATTGGCCATTTTGTCTGGCAAAATGCCCGTATTGCGACTTCAACTCCCATGTACGCCATCAGCCGGTCTCACAGGAGCATTATGCCAAAGCTCTGGCAACAGAGCTGGCACGCTATGCGGAGATGGTGCCGGGCCGCACGGTCGACTCCATCTTCTTTGGCGGCGGCACGCCTTCTCTCATGGAGCCAAAAACCGTTGAGACCATTCTCAATGAGGTCGCCCGCCTCTGGCATCTGCCGGACACCGCTGAAATCTCCATGGAAGCCAATCCAACCAGTGTGGAAGCGACCCGCTTTGCAGGTTACAGATCCGCTGGCGTAAACCGCCTGTCCGTCGGTATTCAGGCGCTGGATGATAAGGAACTGAAGATCCTTGGACGTCAGCATTCTGTTTCGGAAGCGATTCAAGCCGTTGAAATTGCGCGCAAAACATTCCCGCGCATTTCGTTTGATCTGATCTACGCCCGTCCAAACCAAACCTTGAAAGCATGGGAGCAGGAGCTCAACCGCGCCATCGATCTGGCTGCTGACCACCTGTCCATGTATCAGCTCACCATCGAAAGCGGCACCATGTTCCAGCGCCTCTACGCAGCTGGAAAGTTGGAGATGCTGGACCCTGATCTGGCCGCAGATATGTTTGACCTGACACAGGAAATCACTGCAGCTCGTGGTTTGCCAGCCTACGAGGTCTCAAACCACGCAGCGCCTGACGCTCAGTGTCAGCACAACCTCATTTACTGGCGCTATGGCGATTATGTTGGCGTTGGTCCCGGTGCTCATGGTCGTTTGACGTTGGAAGACGGCACCAAACTGGCCACGTCAACGGAAAAGCATCCGGAAACATGGTTGGGGCTGGTTGAAACCAAAGGCCACGGCGCTATTTCTGAAGATAGACTTGTTCGTGATGAGCAAGGTGATGAGCTGTTGCTGATGGGTATGCGGCTGCATGAAGGCATCGACGTACCCCGTTATGAACAGCTCTCTGGTCGTCAGTTCAATCCGCAACGCCTGCTGAACCTGCAGGAAAACGGAATGGTAGAATGGGTGAGCAATACCCGCCTGCGTGCAACGCAAACAGGCTTTTCTCTACTGAATGCCGTAATTGCTGAGCTGGCTTCCGACTAACATTCCCAAATAAATTTCATTAGCAATTTCAACTTAGTGAAATAATTGCATTCGAATTACTCGATTCGATTGGGGTATTATTTTACATATTGTGCAATGCAACATGGTCGGTTACACTTACAATCACTTTGGCAGCGGTGAAGAACCTATTGATCTTCAATGCAAGTTAAGGTTGGTTTGTATTTCTCCATGAGTCTATGTTGCTGAAAAGGTATAGGGTTGCCTATACTTTTGCGGTGCAGCACTTCGGGCTAAAGTGTATTCGTGCTGCGGAAATCAAAAAACTACATGAACGAGAGTTGGCTGAAGCGAACGTCTGGGGAGGAAACATTCTGTGCTGTTCTACCATTTGTATGAAATGAACCATGCAGCGATGTCCCCTGTCCGGGCTGCAGCGGATATGACACGTTTGTATTTCCAAAACCCGCTGAACCCCATGGCGCACACGCAAGTTGGCCGCACCGTCGCCGCATCCTGTGAGATGCTGGAACGTGTGACTCGCCGCTATGGCAAGCCGGAGTTTGAGCTCTACACCACTGTTGTCGATGGTGAAGAAGTCGACATCACTGAAGAAGTCATCTGGTCCAAACCATTTTGCGACCTGCTGCACTTCAAGCGGGATCTGCCGAAAAGCAGAAAAGACGACCCGAAAATCCTGATCGTCTCTCCGATGTCTGGTCACTACGCTACACTGCTGCGCGGTACTGTTGAGGCTCTTCTGCCAAATCTGGATGTCTACATCACAGATTGGGAAGATGCCCGTCAGGTGCCGATTGCGGATGGTCGCTTCGATCTGGACGACTACATCGAATACATCATGCAAATGCTGCATTATCTGGGGCCAAACACGCACGTTCTTGCTGTGTGTCAGCATCAGTCCCAGTATATGCTGCAGTCTCTCTGATGGAAGAAAACGGAGACAAATGCGCTCCGGCAACCATGACGTTGATGGGTGGTCCAATCGACACCCGCGAAGCGCCAACCGCCGTGAATGATCTGGCTGTCGAAAAAGGCATCGACTGGTTCAAGCGCAATGTCATCATGGAAGTACCCTTCCCGCACAAAGGTTCACACGTCAGGTCTATCCGGGCTTCTTGCAGCTCTCCGGCTTCATGAGCATGAATCTGGACCGTCACATGGTTGCTCACCGTGATTTCTTCCAGCACCTGATTGAAGGTGATGGCGACAGCGCTGAAAAGCACCGGGATTTTTATGACGAATATCTTGCCGTCATGGATCTGACCTCTGAATTTTATCTGCAGACAGTCGAGACTGTCTTTATCGAGCATTCTCTGCCAAAGGGCGAGATGATGCATCGTGGCAAGATGGTCGATCCGAAAAAGATCACCGGCACCGCGCTCTTCACCGTTGAAGGTGAAAACGACGATATTTCCGGTGTTGGCCAAACGCAGGCAGCGCAAAAACTGGCTGAAAACATTCCGTCCAGTCGCCGCTTACACTACATCCAACCGGGTGTGGGTCACTACGGGGTCTTCAACGGTTCAAAGTACCGCTCCGAAATCGCTCCAAGGATTGTAAAGTTCATTCAGGACAATCCGATCAACGTTCGCGCAGAGCAAGCCACCAAACGTGCAGCCAAGAAAGCGCTTCGCGATAACCCCTCTGAGAAATTTGCAGGTGATCCACTGCGTGAAATCCTGTTGGCGGAGCCAAAAGGCGCTGCTGATGATTTGCAGCTGATCAGCGGTGTTGGGCCGAAACTGGAGCGTGCGCTGAACGGCGCTGGCATCTTCCATTACTGGCAGATTGCAAACCTGACAGAAGATCAGGCCGCCGCTTTGGATGACCGTCTGGACATCCGTGGCCGGATGGTTCGCGACAATTGGGTTGAGCAGGCGCGTCGCCTCAATGATTCAGTGCATTCCAATTGAATGTAAGTGAATATAACCAATCGTCTAATAAAATTTCATTCTATATCTTGAAAAGAAAATAGAACCACCCCATCTCAAGTCTGTTGATTTGAGAAGGGTGATTTTAATGAATGTAAATGCAATAAAACCCTCCTGGAATCCTCTAAGTATTGCACTTATGGTTCTGGGATTCGTAGTTTTCTGGCCTCTTGGTCTTGCTATGCTTGCCTACATCTTGTGGGGCGACAACTTTAATGGCTGGAAGCGTGAAGCTAAATGCCAGTGGAATCGTAGCAATCTGAAAAATGCGATGGATAATATGCAAACTGCGACCCGCAGCGGTAACGCTGCATTTGACGACTACCGTGAAAAAGAACTGAACCGCCTGGAAGAAGAGCGCAGAAAGCTCGACAGCATGCGTCAGGAATTCGATGATTACATGAACGACCTGCGTCGGGCTAAAGATCAGGAAGAGTTCGATCGGTTCATGAGAAACCGTCACAACCGCCCAAGCGAACCTTCAGCAGGTGAAGCAATCTAATGGGTCTTAAAGGTTCATAACAAGTATCCGGTGCTCTGTCTTGGCAGGGCACCCTTTTCTGCGTTTGAACTGTGTTGCAAGACTTCAGCGCACTAAAGTAAATGGCACTGGTTGACTTTCAAATCACCCTTTTCTCTGTAATAACGAGAGCAATCAGTGCAATTTTTGAGGTGACATGGGGTTCTTTGCGACAAAGGTTTTGCCGGAGTTTATTGAGGTGGATCTGGGCCATAAGTCCCTACAGATCCGCCTGAAACGAAACTCAAGAGCAAAGCGCTACATCCTCAGAATTCCACCGGGAGACCCAACCCCGGTTATCACTGTTCCAGCCCGAGGCAACCTGAAAACAGCTCAGGACTTCGCTAATCGGCAGGTGGGCTGGCTCAAGCAGCGATTAGGCTCCCGCCCAGATACAATCAAGTTTGAAGAACATGCCCGCATCCCGATCAGAGGCGTGCTGCATACCTTGCGCTCCTCAGGCAAACTGCGCGGTCTGGCTCAGCTTGATATGGAAGAGGAAACCGAAGAGCTACTGCTTCTGCTGCCGGGTGAAACGCAAAGCTTCCATCGCAAGACCAAAGACTTCCTGCGCAAACTAGCCAAGGATGATATTGAAGGCCATGTTCGGCACTTCACCAAACAGCTCGGCCGCAACTATCACAGCATCACACTGCGAGACACCAAAAGCCGTTGGGGCTCCTGCTCCCACGATGGCAAGCTGTCCTTCTCATGGCGCCTTGTGATGCTCCGCCTGATATTCTGGAGTACGTGGCAGCTCATGAGGTCGCTCATCTTGTGAAGCTGGATCACTCACCGGAGTTCTGGCGCATTTGTGAGGAACTGGCTCCTCACACCAAGCAAGCCCAACGCTGGCTCAAAGAGCACGGCTCTCAGCTACATCTATACGGGCAAGAATAACCCTACCCACCTCCAAATAGCCTTCCAAGCAGATCCAAGGGGCTGGCACTATTATTGTTTTGCTGAGGTGGAGCAGTGGTAGCCTGCACAGCTGGCCGCGGTGGTTGCGGCTGCTGAGGAGCAGTCACAAAAGTTGCTGACGCCGAGCAGGTGCTGTACCAGGTTTCTGCAATGGAGATGTCTCTGCAAGGTTGATCGGCACGCCCGGCAACCGCGCAATCGGAATGTTCTGATGCTGCGTTTCCATTATCCAGGCCCAGATCTCTGCCGGCAGCGTCCCTCCACTCACCTTTTTCATCGGCTTGTTGTTGTCATTTCCAAGCCAGACAGCAGTGGTCAGTGAGCTTGTGTAACCAATGAACCACGCGTCTTTGTAGCCTTGCGTAGTGCCGGTTTTGCCGCCTGCAGGACGCCCCGCCAACAATGCCCGCTTACCTGTGCCGCCATAAATGGTTTGCGCCATCATGCTGTTGATTTCGCTAAGCTTATCACCTCGAACAACGCGTCCTGTCCCATCACCAGAACGCCGGTATAGAACTTCGCCCTTCTCATTGCGGATCTGCCGAACCACATGTGGAACCACGCCATACCCACCATTGGAAAATGGTACATAGGCTGCAGCAATCTCTAACGGCGTAACCTCAGAGGTTCCCAGTGCAATTGAAGGGTTGGACTTCAATGAGGAAGTTATGCCCAAACGCCGCGCAGTTCGCGCCACATTCGCAGGCCCCACCTCATGCGCCAGCTTGGCAGCGACCGTGTTGATAGAAAACGCCAGTGCCTGTGTCAGCGTCACGTCACCATAGTAGCGCTTAGTGTAGTTCTTCGGCGTCCAACCACGATACGTCACGCGCGCATCACGGCGAATGGTACTCGGCCCAAGTCCGCGTTCCAGCGCTGCCAGATAAACAAATGGCTTAAAGGCAGAACCGGGTTGTCGGCGCGCATAAACCGCACGGTTGAACTGGCTCTTCCGATAATCAACCCCACCCACCAGAGCGCGGATCGCACCACTGCGATTGAGCGTAACCACAGCACCCTGGGTTACGTTAAACTCTTGGCGAGACTCCGCAATGCGTGAGGTAAGCGCTGTTTCTGCGGCCTGCTGCATGTCCCAATCTATCGTTGTGTCGACAATGATGTCTTCACCGATAGACCCCACATAACCCGGCAACAACTCCATCACATAATCAGCAACATAATTGCCGCTGCTACTGTTGTGGCTGGTGACCACATGTGCTGGATTAAACAGGGCATTTTTCGCGTCACCTGCCGTGATGAAACCCGCGCTATGCATAGCTGCAATCACCACCTGCGCGCGCCCTTCTGCCAACTGAGCGTTACGCGTTGGAGCATACTTACTCGGTGCTTTCAGCAGGCCTGCAATGGTTGCAGCTTCAGCCAGATTGATCAGCCGTGCTGATTTGCCAAAGTAAACCCGGGCTGCCGCATCTACACCATAGGCTCCAGCGCCGAGATACACCCGGTTCAGGTACATCTCCAGAATTTCTTCTTTGCTGTAGTTCCACTCCAGCCATAGCGCCATCACCACTTCCTGCATCTTACGCTGCATGGTGCGTTCCGGCTTCAAAAACAGGTTCTTAGCTAGCTGCTGTGTGAGAGTGGATCCGCCCTGAACGGTACGCCCGCTGGTGTAGTTCACAAACGCTGCACGGGCGAGACCAATCGGATCGATCCCAAAATGATACTTGAACCGCCGATCTTCAATCGCCATCACGGCATCAGGCAAGTACTTCGGCAGTTGCTCCAGCCGAACGGCCTCGCCGCCCGTGTCTCCACGGTTTGCGATCAAAGTTCCGTTTGCAGAAACAATGCGCACGTTCGGTGGTCGCTGCGGCACAGCCCACTCTGAGGCTGGTGGTAAATGCGCCGCGTAATAAGCAAGAATACCGCCGACAACAACGATACCCCAGATGCCGAGAACCACGCTCCAATACATGCAGAAGCGCAGTGACTTCCACATAAACCGCCGGAACTTACTCTGGCCTTTGGGCTTTCCTGAGGATGTTGCGGCATCCAGCGCCGCTAATGTCTGCTGCTTTGCCTTTCGGCTCGGCTTCTTCGCAGGCCGCTTGGCGGCGGTGTTTTGCGTTTGCCGTGGCCTCTGCGGTGCAGGTTTTCTGTTCGGTGCTGAGGGAGCTTGTGGTGAAGGACGTGGTCGTGGGGACGCCTGCTTGTTCGTGGCAGCGACCCTGTTTGGACGGCGGATGTAATCTTCGTCGTCTTCAGGTCGCAGAGCTACACCTTGCAGGCGAGGGCGCTGTGATTGTGGAGGGCGTTTGGCTGATCGGCACCGGGCTGCTGAGGCGGTCTGCCGGAAGGGCGTTGCCCGGGGCGCACAGGCCTCCGTTTTTTGCCATTTCCATTTTGGCCAGTCGCCATAACTCCAAATCACCCCGATACTAATCACTTATCTCAGGCGACGACGATCAGATAAGACCGAGCATGCCTGAACAAACACAGGCCACAGACTGCTTGGGAGTGAGACCGTAACCTGGATACAAAACACGAACGATTTTAGGGAAACAGGCTTAATTCTGCGTTAAACCATTTACGCGAATTGCGAGGATCAGAGACCAAACCCGCAGAGCATTTATCGATATTTGCGCAAATAAAAAGGGCGGAAAACCGCCCTTCATTGAATGAGCTGCTTTTGAGAACCTAGCTGGAATACCGACTGGCATCCTCGCCATAGTAATTCACGTAGCGTGAGTTCAGCTTGGAGACCGGCATAATGATCAGCACATCAGTCGTGCCAAACTGATGGTCAATCACAGCACCATCACCGATAAAGGCACCAAGACGCAGATAGCCCTTGATGAGCGGCGGTAATGAACGCAGTGCAGCTCGTTGATCGACCTGATCTTTTGGAATGCGGTTCATGTCCACATACTGGTCAGGAAGTGCTGAAACTCGCCACTCTTCGGGAGCTCCGGCAAAATGATGCAGGAAGGAAAGCTGTTCTGCCAACAGGTCAGGATCGGTGCCTTCAATCGAAGCACAACCAATCATCACATCCACATTATGCATCAACACATAAGACCAGATGCCATGCCACAGCAGTTCAACGGTCTTCTTGGTGCGATAAGGTTTAAGAACACAGGAGCGACCAAGCTCCATGAAATTCAGATCGCTGTGACGATCCAAAATGCCCTGAATATCAAACTCGCCGGCCGTATAGAAACCACCGTTCAACTCTGCCAGTTCCTGACGGAGAAGACGATATGTGCCGACAATCTGAGGTTTCAGTTTGGAGAACGGTTTATTGCGAACCTGACTGTTGTGATCCACTACCAGCAAATGATCGCAGATCTCGTCGTAACTGTCTCGATCAAGACGGCTCAGCTGAGTTTGAGCATCTGCAATCGCAGACATCTCTTCGTAAAACACTTCGTAGCGCAAACGCTGAGACATCTTGAGTTCTTTAGCGCCATTGGAAAGGCGAACTTCAAGCGGTCCAATCTTACCGAGGCTTTGTCCTGCCTCCGGCATTTTTCCCAGCATTGCCTGTGGGATCCACCGCGGCGCAGGTCGCCCTGCAAGCTTGTTCGGTGTGATTTTTCTTAGGACTTTCATCGGGGAAAGATGTCCAGATCCAGCCATACTATAAATATCTCATATTGCTTAGGTGTTTAAAAAACATTGCAATAATGAGAACGCCTTTCTGAATTTGCACCAATCGAGTAACCCATGTCAATTTTGGGTAGTCAATCTCTGATATAAGCTCGTTTTAGGACAGTTGAGTGACACAACACCAACATTTATCCGCTGAAGCGTGCCCATATCTGCTAAACCATGCTGTCACCACAGTTAACCTGAGTATAACAACCGCCTCTTGATATTGAACAGGCTAAATATACCAAGTTACCCCTTAGCATACCGCTTTAGCACAGCTTCGAGATCCTGCTTTTTCAGGGGTTTGCTCAAAAATCCATCCGCACCAGCTTTCAGGGCCTCTTCTTTTGCCTCCGGCATAACATCCGCTGAAACAACATAAATCGGAACCTGAGCCGCAGAATTGTCTTCTCTGCCTCTAATTTGGGAAATCGCTTCCAGTCCATCAAGGCCTGGCATGTGCAGATCCATCAGAACCACATCAAATGTTCCGGTTGTGCTGAGAGTGACAGCCCTATGCCCATCTTCAGCGAGCTCCGCGTGGTGCCCCAGTTTGCTTAGTAGCGCCTTGACCAGCATCCAGTTGATCGGATTGTCTTCTGCCACAAGAACATTGAGATGAGGCACGCGCTCTTGCGGTTCTGTCGTCTGCTTGATCTCCTCTGGAAGCGCACTGCTTTGCTCATCCGTTTCTTCAACTTCGAGACCAAGCGCAATGACGCGCAACAAAGATGCGCGGCGTACAGGACGTGTCAGGTAGCCAGAAAACTCGCCAGTTTTGATATCGGCAATGCGAGCTCGTTCCCGAGGTTTGATGAACACGATGATCTCAGGAGCATGAGTAGAATGCTGCTGGTAGAAGTCGCGAATACGCTCAACATACTCTTCGCCAACCAACAGGCGATCAAGCTGTGCTCTAAGCAGATTTGCTTCTAAATCTTCTGGATCAAGCACTCGGGTATGAACAAAACCGTTGCTGATCAGAGTTCTCTGAACCAGATCAACTTCAATATGATTACTGGTCAGGATTGCAATGTGCTCTGAATGTTCTTCAATAGCCTCATCGACAATCTGATCGAGTGGCATTTCAAGAAGGAACGTCGAACCACATCCGAGCTGACTTTGAACAGTCAGCGAGCTGCCCATCAACTCTGCAAGTCTCTTGGAAATCGCCAGTCCCAATCCGGCACCATCAAACTTGCGGTCGCGTCCATATTCACCTTGTTCAAACTCCCGGAAGATGCGCGCTGCAGTCACGTCATCCATTCCAGGGCCAGTGTCTTTTACTGCAAACTCCAAAATATGATTGCCAGCGGAATCCTGCGACACCTGCAAGACCAGTGAAACACCGCCCTGCTCCGTGAACTTGATTGCGTTGCCGACCAGATTGTAGAGCACCTGCTGAAGCCGTGCTGGATCGCTCTGGATCGTCTCCGGGACTTCCGGTGCGATGTAAGAACCGATCTGAAGCCCTTTGGCATGAGCCTTGGGAGACAACAGTTCCACCACACGCTCGATCAACGGCGTCAGTTCTATCGTTCCGGACTCCAATTCCAGTTTTCCGGCCTCGATCTTTGAGTAATCAAGGACCTCATCAATCAGCATCAGAAGCGTTGAGCCAGATGTTTTGATAGCGTTGATGTAGTTCTGCTGCTCGGCGGTTGTTGAAGTGTCGTCAAGCAAATCAGCCATGCCCAGCACGCCGTTGAGCGGCGTTCGGATTTCATGACTAACCATTGCGAGAAACCGAGATTTAGCTTCACTGGCATTTGCGGCATGGTCCCGGTCTGCACGTAGCTTTTGCTCTGCGTGCCGCCGGTCTGTCACATCCGTGAGGATCCATTGGATGATCGGAGCTCCCCCGCTGCCGTCACGAATGCTCAAACGCAGCAGAGAATACCAACGAGTTCCGTGCTTTGTGCGCAAGGCAACATCTTCTGTTGTTCCTGCTGCACTTTCTTCAAGTTCTGGTGTGAAGTCTTCCGCATAAGGCAAGTGAATGGCTTTGCCGACTTCAATGCCAAATCCAGTAGGAAAACTCCGCTTACCCGCATCATTGATGGAGAGCACGAGACCGCTGCTGTCACAGCGGATAACAATAGCGCCCAGCGCATCCAGAATGGAACGGTGCCGGTCATCGGCTTCACGCAGCTGCCAATCCGCATCACTTGCCAGTTCGGAAGGGTCTTCCAGCTGCTCCACCTCACTTTGGATTTGAGCAGCTTTCCAGCTTTGTGCAATCACATCACTTGCAGGAAAACGGCGGAACAGAACTGCACCTGCGCCAAAGGCAAGTAACACCACATAAAGGCTTTGCGCAGAGCGCCAATCCGTCAAAAGCAGCGCGATTGCAAGACAAACAACACCAACGAAGATGGAAAGGCTCTTGAGAATAAACGAGGACTGCTCAGAGGCTTCTGTTTGCTTGATTAGAGACACGCGAGCCTGAGTAACAACGTGGGTGCTCTCCTCGGTTTTTAGTCTCCGCTTCAACACTGCTTTTGCTCCAGCCGAACTATTTTGGAAATTCAGTAAAATTCAATTGGTAGGATATAGCAGATTATGCTGCTGCCAAATAGGCTGAAGAGCGCTTGAAACTCAATGCTTCAGCCAGATGAATCCTTTGCACCTTATCCGAGCCATCCATATCTGCGATTGTACGAGAGAGTTTTAAAACGCGATGATAGCCTCTCGCAGACAGTCCAAACTGAATGGAAGCCTGCTCAATCAACTCCTTACTGCCATTATCAAGCGCAACAATCTGTTCGATGATCCGCGCGCTTGCATGAGCGTTTACAGTTATGTCCAGTCCCAGCGATGCATATCGTGCCTGCTGAATAGCTCGCGCTCTTGCCACGCGCTGGGCTACTGTCTCGGAGCTTTCCGAAGTTGTTGGACTGATCAAGTCCTTTGCTGAAACTGCTGGCACATGCAACTGCAAATCCATTCGGTCAAGAAATGGTCCGGATACGCGTGATTGGTAGGAACTGGCGCATTTATCACCTCGTCGGCAGGTATGTCCGGGCTCGCCAGCATAACCGCAACGGCATGGGTTCATCGCTGCAACAACCTGCACTTTGGATGGATAGCTGACGCGGTAGTTGGCTCGCACTATTGTTGCCACTCCGTTCTCGATGGGTTGCCGTAAGCTATCCAGAACGGAGCTGTCAAACTCCGGTAACTCATCTAAAAACAAAACTCCGTTGTGTGCCAATGAGACTTCGCCGGGCTTTGCTTTTACCCCTCCCCCCACCAGAGAGGCCATGGAAGCAGAATGATGGGGTGCTCTGAAAGGGCGTTGATTGCTTAAAGCTCCGTCTTCGAGCTCTCCGGAAATCGAAGCGATCATAGAGACTTCCAGCAGCTCACGAGCAGAAAGCGGTGGGAGCAACGAAGGCAATCTGCTGGCCAATAAGGTTTTCCCGGAACCAGGTGGCCCAACCATCAGCAGGTTATGAGAGCCTGCGGCAGCAATCTCCAAAGCACGCTTAGCCGTCTCCTGACCGCGAATATCTGCTAGATCCAAAGAACTGGCGGCAAGTGGTGAACTGCGCGGTTTCGGATCGGATAGTGTTATCTCCCCTTTCAGAGCGCGATAAAGCTGAACCAGTGAGCTTGCGGCGATGATCTTCAGGTTTTCGTCAGCCCATGCAGCTTCTGATCCGCAGCTTGCCGGGCAAATCAACCCTTTCTCATTGGCAACAGCTGCGATTGCGGCTGGCAGAGCCCCATTGACGTGGGAAATGCTGCCATCCAGTGCAAGTTCGCCAATAACAACAAAGCCTTCTACCGCCTCAGCTGGCAGAGCGCCCATAGCCACCAAAAGCCCCAGAGCAATTGGTAGGTCGTAATGGGAGCCTTCCTTGGGAAGGTCAGCAGGCGCCAGGTTTACCGTTACGCGCTTGGCTGGCAGCGCCAGCCCGGAAGCAATGAGTGCGGAGCGTACCCGTTCCTTGCTTTCTGCGATCGCTTTATCTGGCAGACCAACGAGAGTGAAGTAGACAGAGCCGGGACTAATCTGCACCTGCACATCAACATTGGCAGCATCGACGCCCTGAAAGGAAACGGTAGAGATGCGAGAAAACACCAGACACTCCTGCAGCCACAATTTATCAGAATTGCAGTAATTAAGCAGGAACGAACGGGAAACACACAAGCCTTGAATACTCAGAAATACGAAAGCTTCCTTTAAAAGCTTCAGGTAATTTCTTGAGTAAAAGAAACGGCTGATCCGATAAAAATGAAAAGGCCCTGTCGTGAAACAGAGCCTTGATCTTGTTTAGCTTTCCAGCTTGCTTTCAAGCACATCCCAAACTCGGGCCGCTACATCAGGGCCGCCCAGTTTCTGAATGGCGCGAATGCCCGTCGGTGCTGTCACGTTGATCTCGGTGAGGTTTCCGTCAATCACGTCGATACCAACGAGGATGAGGCCCTGCTCCTTCAATGTTGGCCCAAGGCGTGCGCAGATTTCTCTTTCACGCTCAGTCAGATCGCTATCCTTCGGAGAACCGCCACGCACCATGTTGGAGCGCAGATCGCCTTCAGCAGGCACACGGTTCACTGCACCGGCGAACTCGCCGTCTACCAGCAGGATGCGCTTATCACCGTGCTTTACATTCGGCAGGAACTTCTGAATGACCCATGGCTCGCGGAAAGTCACGGAGAAGAAGTCGTAGAGAGACCCATAGTTCAGGTCGTCTTGTGTCACGCGGAATACCGCTGCACCGCCGTGGCCAAACAGCGGTTTCATGACGATATCGCCATGTTCTTCACGGAAGGCATCGATTTCTTCGCGATCATGAGTGATCAGTGTTGGCGGCATCAGATCAGCGAACTGGGTTACAAACAGCTTTTCAGGCGCATTGCGCACAGAAATCGGATCGTTCACCACAAGCGTTGTCTTCGAGAGCTTCTCGAGAATGTGGGTTGCTGCAATGTAAGCCAGATCGAAGGGAGGATCCTGGCGCATCAGCACCACGTCCATATCGGACATATCAACGCGCTGTGGCTCACCAAAACTGAAGTGATTGCCAGCTTCATCGCGTACCGTCACCGGCTCAACGCGGCACATAACCTTTTCACCCCAAAGCGCCAACCGCTCTGGTGTGTAGTGATACAGTTCGTAACCACGATCCTGCGCTTCCAGCATCAGGGCAAAAGCACTGTCGCCTGCAATGTTGATGGTGGAGATGTGGTCCATCTGAACCGCGACTTTAAGCGGCCGCTTGGCACCAGAAGTAGCTGCTTGGGGCATAGGCACTCCTAAAATAACGCAGGGGTAGAAATCCACGTAAATAATAATGGATGTTAGCCGCAGATATGTGGGTCAGAAAGCAATTTGTCTACATTTTTGCGATAAAATATTTGTTTCCTAAAAAATTTCAGCTTCGAAAAGATTAGGAAAATGCTGGGCTTCCCCGTGCTTTGGCAGAATAACCGCATCAAATCTCAAGGTTTTTCCCACCACTTCATGGTGGTGAGAAACCCATTCCCGCGCGGCATTGGCGATCCGTCGTTGAGAGCGTTGCGTGATTGCATATAAGCCATCATCCACACCCCGCCGTGCCTTCACCTCCACAAACACGATTGTCTGGTCCTGTTCGGCGATCAGATCTATCTCGCCCTGCTTGGTTTTGTAGCGTCTTTCCAGAATCTGCCAGCCCGCCTGACGAAGCAGCATCTCGGCCTTCAGCTCCGCTTGCAGCCCTTTGCGGTAGGCCGCCTGCTTCTTGAGAAGATTGCTCTTAGTCGCTCTCGGTGTCTTCTGCGGATCCTGCATTTTTCAGCTCCATCGCACGGGCATAAATCGTTTTTCGATCCACCCCGGTTGCTTTGGAGACTTTCTTCGCCGCTGCGCTCACTGGCATTTCTTTCAATGCCTCCATCAGCAGCGCGTCTGCATCAACCTCGGTCAGTTCCTGCTCTTCAGGTGGTGAGACAAGG
This sequence comes from Pseudovibrio denitrificans JCM 12308, assembly GCF_001310815.1. Classification (GTDB taxonomy): domain Bacteria; phylum Pseudomonadota; class Alphaproteobacteria; order Rhizobiales; family Stappiaceae; genus Pseudovibrio; species Pseudovibrio denitrificans. The sequence continues at coordinate 111,592 of NZ_BAZK01000012.1, read as the reverse complement.
ATAACAATTTCTCCCTTGGGGCGATCCCCCGAGAAGAAATCACTCAGTTCTGCAAGGGTTCCTCGCTGAAAGGTCTCAAACCGCTTGGTCAGCTCTCGTGCCACAACGGCCTGTCGCTTTCCAAGAATTTCATTCATGTCAGCAAGCGAAGCCCCAACTCTGTGCGGGCTTTCATAAAACACCAGCGTTGCCGGAATATCCTTCAGCTCTTCAAGACGCTTCTTCCTGCCGTGGGTCTTGTTTGCCAGAAAACCAGCGAACAAAATCGTATCAGACGGAAGACCAGCTCCAACGAGACCACTCAGCATGGCAGAAGCACCAGGGATGGGAATTACTTTGTGTCCCTGCTCAACCACGTCACCCACAAGACGGAAGCCCGGATCGGAGATCAGCGGTGTCCCGGCATCTGAAACCAGAGCCACCGCACGGCCCGCCTCAAGCGCTTCCATAATCTTCGGACGCTGCTTCTGGGCGTTGTGCTCGTGATACGTCATCATCTGCGTGCGGATGCCATAGCGTTGCAGCAAAACACCCGTCACACGGGTATCTTCACAGGCAATAAGATCGCAAGCTGCAAGGGTTTCCAGCGCACGGATTGTGATGTCCTGCAGGTTGCCGATTGGCGTTGAAACGATGTGCAGGCCCGGTTCAATCCGTTTAGCGTTCAGCGAATGCTCGCCTATGTAGTATTTCCGCTCAGATGCAGCTTCGGAATGATCCATGGTCGCCTCGTGAAAGCTCCAGAATGGAGCAAGTTTTGCACAGTAGAGAGTGCACATCTAACCAACAAACCGCAAAATGACTAATTACAACGGGGAGTTTTTGACAGAATCCTTAAAAAAATCGCGGATTTCCTTGGGTTGAGGCTGTATTAACTGCGGTGGATCTGTAGAAATAAACCAAATGACAGCCTCTCCCCGAAAAGTGGGAACCGGTTTTCGGATAGGGACGGCGCAAAACAATCGATTAGAGCTGAGTGCATGCGGGCATGCGGTGAACTCTAAATGTAAATTGCCGGATTTCATTCCTTGTTAAACGAGGGATTGATCTTACGGCCTTTGGAATAGATGGGGCATCCATGAGCTTAGGATCAGCCACACTGCGTGGAATGAGCTTCCGCAAACTTGTGACAGGGGCTGCACTTGGCATCTCGGTCCTGTTGGCTGGCTGTGTTAATTCACCTAACTTCTCATCGGTGAACACTCCTCTTCAGCCTGATTTAAACCCGAACGGACAGCTGCAATTGGTCTCTGGCCGTGCTATCGGCAACGGTTCAGTGCGTGTCGGCCTGCTTCTGCCGTACTCAGGCGAAGGTCAGTCCGCTGCTTCTGTGGCAACCCTCTTTGAAAATTCCGCCAAGCTTGCACTCGAAGATTTTCAGGGCGCTGACATCCAGCTCCTCGTAAAAGACACCGGCGGCACCGCTGAAGGCGCAAGCATCGCGGCACAGCAGGCAATCAGTGAAGGCGCTGAGCTGCTGATCGGCCCTGTCTTCGCGCCAGCTGTTCAGGGTGCAACAGCAGTTGCACGTCGTTCTGGTGTTCCAATCGTTGCGTTCTCCTCTGATACCAATGCAGCCAAGCCGGGCACATATCTGCTCAGCTATCTGCCGGTTTCTGACGTAAACCGCATCGTTTCTTACGCAGCAGAGCAGGAACGTCGCTCCTACTCAGCCTTGCTTCCAAACAATGCCTACGGCGCAGTTGCTGAAGCAGCCTTCCGTCAGGCAGTTGGGCAAACGAATGGCCGTATCATCACCATTGAGCGCTACATTCCGGGCAATGCTGAAGATATTCGTGCCCGCGTTGCCAGCCTGAGCCGCTCCATTTCTCAGGTAGACACTCTGTTTGTGCCTGAAGGCGGCGGTGTTCCTCCGTTCGTTGTGCAGGTGATGACCGAGATGGGCGCTAACCTTGGCGAAGTGAAGATGATCGGCAGTGGTCAGTGGAACACGCCGGAAATCCTTCAGTCTCCTGTTATGGTTGGCAGCTGGTTCCCGGGGCCGGATAACCAGAGCTTCGAGCGTCTCGCAACCCGTTACCGCGAAACCTATGGTTCTCAGCCACCGCGTAATGCGTCGCTGGCATATGATGCAACCATTCTGGCCGCTGGGCTGGTGCGTTCCGCTGGGCCGGATCGCTTCTCTGACCGCGTGTTGACCAACCGTGATGGCTTCCTCGGCATTGATGGCATCTTCCGCTTCCAGCAGGATGGCCTGAACAACCGTGGTTTGGCTGTTTACGCCGTGACCGGCAAGCGCGAAGCAGAGCCAATTGCTCCGGCACCGCGCAGCTTTGCAAGCCAGTTCTAAGCTCTGCAAATTCTGATGTTAAAGAGCCTCGCTCATCTGAGCGGGGCTTTTTTATTGGCATTTTCAAATCCTTCCAATTGTGCCGGTCCTGTTGGCCCTACGGTGATTACTCTGGCTTAGGCTGGTTTCGTCTCATGCCGAACAAAGGCACACAGTGATGCAGGAATTACGCTTTCATCATGTTGGCATCCCAACCACCGAAAAGCTGCCGGAAGCGGACCACAATGACAAACTAAAGCTGACAGCCACTGGCTATTATGATGGCCCCTACGCCATCGAGTGGATGAACTTTGATGATGACAATCCCCTTCCCGATGTGATCAAAACAACGCCGCACGTTGCCTATGTGGTTGATGACCTGCACAAAGCCCTTAAGGGCAAAAACGTTGTTCTGCCCCCTCAAAGCCCGGCAGAGGGTGTCTGGATTGCGTTTATTCAGGATGGTCGAAACCTGATTGAACTGATGCAATTTGACCGGCCCGAACAGGAAATCTGGCCCCATCCGGATAAGTTCAGGCTCTGATCCCGGATCTGCACCACCGCGATTTACCCAATGGGACGAATAGCCTTTAGGAAACTAATGAAATCCGTAGGGAAACCGGATAGAACTAGCTCAGGAAATGAGTTGGTGGGTCTACGCCCGCGCAAAAGGTGGTTTTAATAATGCTTTCAGACAAGCGCATTCTTCTCATCATCACAGGCGGAATTGCGGCCTATAAATCGCTGGATCTGATCCGCCGCCTTCAGGAGCGTGGCGCAAAGGTTCGTGCGGTTCTCACCAATGGCGGCTCCCAGTTCATCACCCCCCTCGCAGTTGGCGCCTTAACCGGCGACACCGTGTTCACCGAGCTGTTTGACCGCGAAGCGGAGCACGATGTGGGCCATATTCGCCTTTCTCGTGAAGCTGACCTAGTCGTTGTTGCCCCTGCCACCGCAAACATCATGGCCAAGATGGCTCATGGGCTGGCAGATGACCTGGCTTCCTGCGTGCTATTAGCAAACGACAAGCCGGTCCTCGTTGCTCCTGCCATGAACTCCAAAATGTGGAGTCACCCGGCGACCCAGCGCAACGTGGCGCAACTGAAAGCTGATGGCCTTCACTTCGTTGGACCGAACGCGGGCGAAATGGCGGAAAAAGGCGAAGCTGGTTATGGCCGCATGTCTGAGCCGCTGGAAATCGTAGTTGCGATTGAAGACCTCCTTTCTCCCAAAGATCTGCCTTTGAAGGGCAAGCGTATCGTCATCACCGCTGGCCCAACGCATGAGCCGATTGATCCGGTGCGTTACATTGCCAACCGCTCCTCCGGCAAACAAGGCTATGCCATTGCAGAAGCTGCTGCCGAAGCCGGAGCGCAGGTAACACTGGTTTCTGGGCCGACAATTCTGGCAGACCCAAAGGGTGTCGAAACCATCCGCGTTGAATCCGCAAACGCCATGCTGGCCGCTGTTGAATGCGCCCTTCCTGCTGACATCGCGATTATGGCCGCTGCTGTTGCAGACTGGCGCGTAGCGCATGACAGCAACCAGAAAATCAAGAAGGATGGCAGCGGATTGCCGCCAGCGCTCAACCTGGTCGAAAATCCGGATATCCTGAAAACAGTTGGTCACCTACAGGACAAACGCCCGAAACTGGTTGTTGGTTTTGCTGCCGAAACAAACGATCTTATCGCCAACGCGCGCGGAAAACTGGAGCGCAAAGGCGCTGATATGATTGTAGCAAACGATGTCAGCCCCGAGAATAACGTGATGGGTGGTGACAACAACACGGTGCGGCTTGTGACACATGGCGGCGTCGAGGATTGGCCGAAAATGGGTAAGGACGAAGTGGCCCGCCAGCTCGTCCAGAAGATCGCAGAGCTTTCTTGAGAGCCCAGCGACTGAAATGATTTTTAAAAGGCCGGTGCAATCGTACCGGCCTTTTGCTGTTTAGGCAGATACCTGCTCGGTTTCGTGCTCAGCGCCAAGCGGTTGTTTGCCCAGGATCATGTCGGATGCTTTCTCGGCAATCATGATTGTTGGCGCATTGGTGTTGCCGGAGATCAGAGACGGCATGACTGAAGCATCAATTACGCGAAGCCCTTCAACTCCATGCACCTTGAGGTCAGGCCCGACCACGGACATCTCATCCTTGCCCATCTTGCAGGTGCCGACAGGATGATAGATTGTCTCGGCCCGCTCTCGCACTGCTTGTTTGATGCTGTGTTCGTCGCGGCCAAAATCGTGGATCATGTCCTCCCGATACTCAGAGAGCTCGGGCCCTTCCAGAATATCCCGTGTCATACGGATGCCCTTCACCAAAACATCCAGATCCTCCTGATCTGTCAGATACTTCGGATCAATCCGTGGAGCATCCATAGGGTCAGCGGAGTTGAGCCCCACTTCCCCCGTTGATTTCGGACGCAAAACGCAAACGTGGCAGCCAAATCCGTAACCGCCATAGAGCTTGCGGCCATGATCATCGATGATGGAGATGACGAAATGCAGCTGAACGTCCGGGCGATCCAGTTCTGGACTGGTTTTCAGGAATGCACCACCCTCTGCTGCTGGCGAGGCAATCATGCCCGACCCATCTTTCCGCCACCGCATAATCTCCTTGAACAGCTGAATACCCGGCTTCAGCCCCAATCCCAGCATATCCGTTTTGTTGGAGCGATAGCTGATGGTGTAATCCAGATGGTCCTGCAGGTTCTTGCCCACGCCCGGCAGATCATGCAGCACCGGAATGTTGTGTTTCGCCAGCTCATCCGCAGGCCCGATGCCGGAAAGCATAAGCAGCTGCGGAGATTGGAAAGCACCAGCAGAAACAATCGTTTCCCGCTTCGCCTTCACCACCGCCAACTTGCGTTTCTGCTTATACTCAACGCCAACAGCTTTCTTGCCCTCAAACAACACCCGCGTGCTGCGAGCATGAGTGATGACGGTCAGGTTTGGCCGGTCCATGACTGGGTGAAGATAGGCAGCCGCCGCTGAGCAGCGCTCGCCCTTCTTGTCGTCCTGATGGAACTGCGTGACCTGATAGAGCCCGACGCCTTCCTGATCACCGCTGTTAAAGTCATTGTTCCGTTTGATTTGCCGTCCTTCAGCAGCAGCAAGAAAGGCGTGAGAGATTGGCAGCGGAGAACGTTGCTCTGAGACCTGCAAAGGTCCGTCAGCCCCATGCATAGAGCTTTCACCGCGTTGATTGCTCTCCGACTTTTTGAAGTAAGGCAGTACTTCATCAAACGACCAGCCATCCGCACCTTGCTCGACCCAGCCGTCATAGTCTTCTTTCTGGCCGCGAATATAAAGCTGCGCATTGATCGCGCTAGAACCGCCCAGCGCCTTGCCGCGCGGATGGAATGTCGTGCGGTCATTCAGCTCGGTCTGCGGAACAGAGTCGAAAGCCCAGTTGTTGATTGCAAAGGGCTTTGCAGAAACCATTGCCGCGATACCAAGTGGGGCGCGTACCAGAACGGACTTGCCCTCGCCACCAGCCTCCAGCAGGCAAACAGAAATTGAAGGGTCTTCAGAAAGGCGAGCTGCTAGCACGCATCCCGCCGAGCCACCTCCAACAATCACATAATCAAAATCCATTGTGCCCCTCCCCAGAAACAAAAGCACACTCCCGAAAGGCCTCTTCTCTTTCGAAAATGCAGCAGCAAGAATGGTCTTTGGCGTATTCCTGAGAAGTTCTCCCGGTTCTCAGTTGAGAACACGCCTCAAAACCAGAGCTTTGCACTCGCCTGAATGCGGCGAGCTGTTTTATGGTCTGATGTTAGTGAGCCTTTCCCTAAACGGAAACCTGAACATTCTGGTGAGTATGTAAGGCCTGCAACTTCTCGTGGTGTATTCGATGAAAAACTCATTGAAACACAGAGACTTGCTGAGTTTCTTCCCCAGCTTATCCCCGCCGCAGGTTTCTCTGGTTTGGATCAGTCAAATCATGCAGTCGGTTCGCAGCAGCTTGCGCAAATCGCAAAATCACGGCTTTACGGGTGGCCGCTGAAAGCTTGTGCTCCGGCGCTTCGCGGATAATCTCTGCCATGTAATCATCCGCCAGAATGAACCCGGTCTCCTCCGGAAATATCTCCTGCGGAACATCAGGGCTGGTCGCAAAAAACAGGCGATCGCAGTAATCGCGATACTCATGCCATTTGTTGTCGGCTTTGAAGTCCTCGATGGATGACTTGATCTCGATAATCCAGATCTCTGACTTCTTACCAAGTACCACCAGATCAGCCCGCCGTCCCGATGCAAGCGTGACTTCAGGAAGGCTCGTATGACCCAGAACGCGCAAATACCGCTGCACTCCCCGCTGGATTTTCAATGCGCGGTCAGACTGACGACCATCGACCAGAGGATCATCAAGTTGAACGCGATTTGAGCCCTTCACAAATTCCATGAAATCGTTCCCACTTTGTTCTTTGTGATATTAGCAAGCTGTCAGGCAAATTCAATCGGAGATTAAAGGGATCTTTAGTAAGGGGCCTGCACTACGATATCCAACTGACCCGCTAATTCTCGCATGTTCTCATCAACCGGGAACAACCTGATGCAATCTGCCAGAGCATCACGAGCTTGCGATGCTTGTCCGGCCTGCAGATACAGCTCTGCAGCCCGCATCAAAAATGCCTTCCGCCATCGCTTGGGAGCCGTCCTCATCACCGCATCATTGTGAAGGATCTCATGCCACTCCCGAAGCAGCTCCGCTCCATCATGGTGCTTACCAAGCAAAGCAAGCCACTCTGCCTCCAGCAATCCATAGCCCGGATTGCTACGCAATGCCTCTGAAGCTTCCAAAGAAGGAACCTCACCACACGCCAATGCATGTCCCAGCTGAGCAAATACCTCACAATCTGTAAGGCTTTGCGAATTCAGCAGGTTCTTATCCGCAAGAAGCTCAGCTATGTCCCGCTGGAACGTTTTGATCAGTTGGCGGATGGTGTTGAGCGAATAAAGCTGGTCATGCAGCGCATGCGGCCCGGCAATCCCATAACAGTTCAGGTTTTCGCTCTCAGGAAGGCGCTGAACCGCCAGGTAACCGCAGGTATCGACCCAATCAAACAACCCGAACAGCAGATGCACTGGATGCCTCAGGTCTCCTGCCAGAGGTCCCAGCAACTCCAGCTTATCCGGGGCGGGCCGCGCCAGATAATCAGCGCTTTGCGTGCCTGCTGTGCCCAGTTCCAGCTCAGGCGAAAAGGCATAGATCTCGCCATCTTGCCTGCGCAGACCCGTTATCAGTGCTCCATAAGCACCCATGGAAGCGCCGTAATAGATGATCCGTTCAGGCTGCTCCTGAGTGATAGCAAGGTCGATGGCTTGATCAATTTCTTGCTCTGCATCAAGGTACCATTGTGAGGTGGTATCATTCAGAACAACGCAGGCATGCTGCGTCTTGGCAAACAGGCGCTCCAGTCCGAACTTGCCGGAAGGAATGCGAACCTGCGAGAACACCACCACCAGCACACCGCTGCGGCCACCAGATTGGAGTTTCACCTCCAACCCGCGTGAAGACACACCTGGTCGCTCCGCTAAGTCCAGCATCAGCGGATGGGCTTAGGGCTTCTTGCGCTTCAGGTAACCACCAGTATCACCCGCTGGTGCGGATGCATTGTCGGAAGACTTGCTCGGTGAACGACGAGGAGGAGACTTCTTGCCAGCAGGTTTGCCCTTTGGCTTCTGCGCAAACTTGCCATTGCCCGGCCCTTTGCGTGGACCGCTACCTTTTGCTCGCTTACCAGCCACCTGTGCATTGCTGCGCGCGCTTTTCGGCTCACGATCAGACGGGAAGAAGGTGAAACCATCCATCTCCGCGATCTTCTTGCCAATCAGCTTCTGAATGGCACGCAGCATGCCGCGATCTTCCGGCAAGCAGAAGGTGATCGCCGTTCCGCTCTTACCCGCACGCGCTGTACGGCCAATACGGTGAACGTAGTTCTCCGTCGCGTTCGGCATATCGAAGTTGATCACGTGAGAAATGTCGGAAACATCAATCCCGCGAGCTGCAACATCGGTCGCCACAAGTGTTTTCAGCTTACCACGCTTGAACTTGTCCAGCGTCTTCTGGCGTTCTGCCTGAGACATGTCGCCATGGATCGCCTCAGCAGGCACTCCATCTGCATTCAAACGTGCTGCAAGACGGGCGCTGCCCTTCTTGGTCAGAGTAAACACCAGTGCGCGCTCGCACTCGTCTTTCTCCAGAAGCTCTTTCAGCAGCGGGAACTTGGCATCTTTCTCCAGATGCGCAATCTGCTGTGTCACAGTCTCAACCGTGGTCGCAGGTGGAGCGGTGCTCACCTCAACCGGATTGGTCAAAAAGCGTTCCGACAGATCGCGGATCTCGCGCGGCATGGTCGCGGAGAAGAACAGGGTCTGACGCTTCTTCGGCAGCAGATAAGCGATCTCTTCCAGCTCTGCGATAAAGCCCAGATCCAGCATCTGATCCGCTTCATCCAGAACGAAGATTTCCAGCTCATCAAAGCTCACGCCGTTCTTGCGGTGCAAGTCCAGCAAACGGCCTGGCGTTGCCACCAGCACATCCAGACCACGCTGCAAGGCGCGGAACTGCGGAGGAAACGGCACGCCGCCCACAACACAGCTGGTGTACATCTTGGTGCGGCCCGCATAGGCCTTGATGTTCTTAGTGATCTGATCCGCCAGCTCGCGGGTTGGCGTCAGAATAAGGCTACGCACGCTCTTCGGCGCAGCGCGATACCGGCTCTCAAGCAAGCGCTGAAGAAGCGGCACTGCGAAAGCGGCGGTTTTACCCGTTCCGGTCTGAGCAAGGCCAAGCAGGTCCTTGCCATCCAGAATGTACGGAATTGCGTTTTCCTGAATAGGTGTTGGCTCGCTATAGCCTTTAGATTTCAGGGCGATCTGAAATGGTTTTGCAACACCAAGTTTGTCAAAGTCGGTCAACAGTGATCTCTCAGATAAGCAGAGTATCCGTTCCCGGTTCTGCTGATTTCGTCATGTGCTTCCCGCAGTCCTTTGAAACGTGAAATCCGTTCCTCAATTAAGCAGATGCGTGAAACAAGCTTGAAGAAGTTTGCCTTCGAGAAATCCAGCACAGCAGCACGCTGTATCAGTTAATTCTACTGGAATAGTCTCTGGGGCGTGGTTTGATCGGGCTATTAACATAGACCCGCCACATTATGCTAGAATTATTGCCGGGGAGCATAATATTCTGGTTGTCCTGACAAGAAAAGGGCGACAATTCCGGTTAGAGCAGTCCAGCTACTTGCATGTTTCATGTTCTTCTTTATGTATGGGTACCAAGAAAAATGATGCTGCTTTTATGGCCATTATCCTAAAACTGGCCTGCTGCTAATAACATTAAAGATTAGGGTTCGAGCTTTGATTGATGCAAATTTTGAAGACTTAGAAGAAAACGCTGAGGAAGCTGCCCGGCTTCTTGCTAACATGGCGCATCCCAAGCGCCTGATGGTGTTGTGTCGACTTGTTCAGAGCGAATGTACTGTAGGTGAACTTGCAGAAGCTGTGAATTTAAGCCAGTCCGCTCTTTCACAACATCTTGCCAAGATGCGTGCCAGCAATCTGGTCTCCACCCGTCGCAGTGCTCAGACAATCTATTATTCTCTGGCCAGCGCCGAAGTGGAATCCGTTCTGCAAACTCTTTACGGTCTTTACTGCGCTCCTCAGGAAGAAGCATAGCAGGGCCTGCCTTAAGGCCCCGCGATAACCACTGAGCTACCGTCCCACCTGCGTTTCTCTTCTGCATTTGGTAGCTGGTTGAACATATGAAGATCTACCGGAATTTCATCCTCGGACTTCAGACCTGAGAACTCACCAAACAGGCGGACGGTTTCTTCGTCCAGTGCGCCACCAATATACAGATGGGAAATGTCTCCGTTTACATCGGAGAGCTTGAAGCGTGTTTCCCAAAGCCAGAACACCTGCCGGTGGTCCTGATCGCTTTCGTAAACCATCGTCAGTGCAGGCAGGAAGCCCGCATTGGTGTGCGGCACTGGTGGCAGCTCGCCTGCTGGGGTTTCCCCTTTCAGGTAGCCAGTCGCAGTCGGGAAGGACCATTCCGGTGCCTTGCGCCAACCAAGCTTGGTCAGTTCCTGCTCCAGCTGTTCCGGTGTGCCGGACCATTGCAGCGTAATCGGCTCTTCCAGTTCACCCGTAATGGAAACGCGCTTGGCAGGCAGCAAGCGCCAATCCTGCATGCGCCAGCTGGACTTCTGGATCACAACAGACTCGCTGCGCGGCTCATAGGCCTCAGCTGCTGTCGAGTAGTTCTGGCTGATGTGCCATGAGGAGGCGATCGCCAATGCACATAGCGAGATAATCGTCAGAGCCGTTCTGCCCACCTTCTCATTGTGAATGTGCCCGAAGACAAACGAGAAGAAGAACACGGTACCTGAGCCAAACAGCAGGCCTGCCAGCACATCTGAAAGCCAGTGCGCACCCAGATAAACCCGCGAGAACCCGATCAGGATCGCAAAGGTCGCGGCAACAGAATAGATGATCGTCTTGCTCAGACGTGAGCGTTCATGGGCCACCAGAACCGCAATCACACCAATCAGCACCGTATTGATGGTGGCATGCCCTGATGGGAATGAGAATGCATCAGCGCCAGAGTACAGCTCAATCGGACGATCCCGGCCAATCAACGCTTTGGTGATGACCACGAAGATCGAGGAGCTGACAATTGCAATTACAAAACCTGTCGCACGACGCCATGCCTTGCGGCCAAACAGATAGATACCCACGGCGAGCGTAACGGTCGCAGTCACCGTGCCATCGCCCATCATGGTGATCATGACCATGATTTTATCGATGATCGGTGTTCGGGCGATCTGGAAGAAATTGCTGATCGCAAGGTCCGCCCGCGCCATCGGCATGCCCGGAGCAACGGCTCCGGTAAACCAGATGAAGCCCGGCAGCGTTACCAGCAGGAAGAACGCAGAGACCAGCATGCCCACGCTGCGTGGGTTTTCAGGATCATACGTCCGTGCAATCCATTGGCTGAAGCGATCAGGACGTCGCCCAAACCAGTTGACGATTGCCTGATGCGAACCACCAACAATTGGCAGAATAAACATGATCAGCCAGCGGATAATCGCCACGGCGATCAGAAGAACCAGCAGCAGACCACCAAGGATAATCGCAAGGCGGGTGTTGATCTCACCAATCGCAAACAGTGCGGAACCAGCCATCACGCCCGGCACCAGATGCAATGCAGCCCAGGCAAACGCAGAGGTCACGTTGAAGAAGGTAAAGCGGCCAAAACTCATGTCCGCCATGCCGGCAATGCCCGGCACAACAGATTTCACACCTGGCACAAAACGGCCAATAAAGATGCTCTTACCGCCGTGTTTGGCAAAGTAATCTTCACCACGTTTTAGCCAGTCCGGATAGCGGCTTAAAGGCCAGATTGTCCGTACTTTGTCTTTGTAAAAGTAACCAAACCAGTAGGAAAAAGCGTCGCCCGTTACGGCGCCTGCAGTCGTCCATAAAAAGATACTCAGAAACGGCAGTTCACCAAGACCGATAAGCGTACCAGCCCCCACAAGAACAACAGTGCTTGGAAACACCAGCCCGATCAGAAAGAGCGCTTCACCCATTGCGACGATAAAACAGATAAGGCCAGCAAAAGCCGGATTTGCTGCAATGAAATCAACAATGTGGTTGAGGAATGTGGTGACGAAATCGACGTTCACTGAAAAGTCTCTAGCTCTTTCTTAAATTACTTAGATCGCTGGGTGACCACTGAAAATGTATACATCGTGCCAAGGTGACCAAAATATGGTGCGCATTCTGTTACATTTATATGCAGGCATCTGGCCCTTTGAAAGGGAAATAACAAGCCCTATTCCCTGCAAAAAGCATAATAGTCCCACTAATCAGACCCATACGTTAATTCTGGTGACGAAAAACATCGTTTAGCTCTTTAAGCAATAATACAGAATGGCTATTCTTGGCCCAAAGCCGAATGAGCAAAAATAACATTTTACGCCATGCCCCAGATGCGAAGGTCACTTGCATGTTTCAGTCTGCAAACATTCCTCAGACAGTCAGTAAAGAGCTGCTTCAGAAAAGACTGCCTGAACTCCGTGAGGAATTGTTGGAAGTTCAGCATAAGCTGAGAGAGAACAAAGCTTTCGCAACAATCATTCTGCTCGCTGGTGTTGACGGCTCGGGTAAAGGCGCGGCAATCTCCCGTTTATACGAGTGGATGGATACGCGTTACCTGTTCTGCAACGCTTATCATGAAGAGCGCAGCGAGTCTGAAAGCGCCCGACCAAACTACTGGCGTTACTGGCGGGATCTGCCTGCACGCGGTGAAACCTCCATTGTGTTTGGCTCCTGGTATCAGGAACCTCTGCGTGATGCGGTTATGGGCAAGATTGATGACGCAGAGCTGGAACGCCAGCTGTCTGCCATCAACCGCTTCGAAAAAATGCTCGCCTACGAGAACATTCTCCTTCTCAAGTTCTGGTTCACCCTGCCCAAGGCAGAGCAGCAGGAACGCCTGCATGATATAGAAGCCAAAGGCAAAAAAGGCCGCAACTTCATTGAGGAATGGTCCGGTGCTGAACATTATCGCGCAGCTCAGACCGCAGGTGAAAAAGCTTCTCTGCAAACCAGCACTGGCTACGCGCCGTGGTTCGTGATCCCGTCACAGGATCCGGATGTTCGTGACCTTGCACTGGCAGAAACCATCGCCCAGTCCATGAAGAAGAAGCTGGAAAGCGGCAACGGCAAACCGGTTTCAGCGCCTGCCGTGGTCACCACCCTGTCTCAGGCCAATGCGGTGGATGCGATTGATCTGTCCGCGACCATCTCCAAAGAGGAGTACAAGGAAGAGCTTGAAGAGCTTCAGGACAAGATGGCGTACCTGACAGACCGCAAGCGTTTCAAAAAGTTCGGTTTCATCTCAGTCTTCCAGGGCAATGACGCAGCTGGCAAAGGGGGCTCCATTCGCCGCCTCACCCGCTCCATGGACCCGCGGAACTACAAAGTGCACCCAATCGCAGCGCCTTCCGTGGAAGAAAAGCTGCATCCATACCTCTGGCGTTTCTGGCGTCGCCTGCCGAAGAAGGGCCACAGCGCAATCTTCGACCGCTCCTGGTATGAGCGTGTTCTGGTTGAGCGCGTCGAGGGCTTCTGCTCCGAGCTGACTGGATGCGCGCCTACAACGAAATCAACGCTTTCGAGAAAGAACTGACGGATTCTGGCTTCATCCTCTGTAAGTTCTGGCTCGCGATCTCTGAAGAAGAGCAGTTGCGCCGCTTCAAGGCTCGTGAAGAAACCGCCTACAAGAACTACAAGATCACTGAGGAAGACTGGCGCAATCGCCTCAAATGGAACGAATACGCCATCGCAGCTGGTGACATGGTGGACCGCACCTCAACTCGCTACGCACCATGGACGCTGATCTCCTCAGAAGACAAGCGCTACGCTCGCATTCAGGTGCTCAGAACCACCGTGAATGCGCTCGAAAAAGCGATGAAGAAGAAGGATAAGGACAAAGAGATCTGAGCCAGCTCTCTTCGTCTGCCTTTGTTAAGTTACGTCCTGTCACACGCTGTTTTGTGACAGGACTTCTGCGGAAACCAGATCAACTTCCCGTCCGCCGCGCCAGACGTTGATCACCGCCTCAATCTTCAGCGACTTCCTCACGCCTTCGTACTCCGCAACCTGCTGCTGCAGCCGTTCGTAGTCGGCGCTTTCAACGTCCGCAGCAATGTCCTTTTCCATGTAGGCTTGAATCCGCAAATCATCCGGCCCCGGCTTGATGATATCAAACCGCATCTCCTGATGATTGGACATGCACATCACGGGACCCGATAACAGCGGAAACAAACCTTGATGGCAAATCGCATAGATCGCAGCTCGCTCTTGAGATGAAAACTGATCCAGAACGCTCAAATCTTCAATGGGTTCGGAATTGAGGGTGAACGTGCGCTCCTGCCTACGGTCGAAGTCCTTTTGAAACTGCAATCCCTGCTGTTCCGGGATCTTAATTCCTTCCATCATGATGTCGTTCTTCAGGGTGCCTTCCACGCTGTCTGGATCAGGGCTGCGCACATCAAACTCCAGTTTGAAGTCCAGCACGCTATAGCTCTGAAAACGCGGACCGTCATAGACCTTGAAGTTCTCCTGAAAATTCGCACCAGCTATCTCGCGCAGTTGCTCAAAGGCTTTGACCTTGTTCTGATCCGTCACGCTTGGGGAGTACAGATCAAACACCAGCTTCTTCGCGTTGACGCGATCAGTGCCGCAAAACCAGTCGACAATCTTGTCCCAGAGCCGCGTCGCCGGATTGCCAATATGCTCCCGGTCTGAAGCGCCTTTGATGCTCTGTAGATCACCCGCAGAGATCTGCGGATGAATACGTGTTGTGTCCAAACCAACTGAAGATGACATGGTCCACCCTCCTTCACGTGGTCAACTGGTCATGCTGGGGCTTTCCCTCTGCTTGTCAGATTGAAGGAAAATGCAGCGTTTTGCTGTTCTGAATGGCACTGGAGCGGGAAAATAAACACCAACAGCACCACATGGCATCCCATGCAGTGGTGAAGTTAGATTTCCCGAAAATCGGGAGGAGCAAGGCGGCAGGCAATACCTGCGCATTGAGTTAGTAATAGAGTCTTCGGCATTGGCTACGCGCCTTGCCCGGGCATTTTGGTATGGCCAACATCGCCTCTTATCCTGAAAGACACGATAGCCGGTTTCCCGGAAAGACAACGGCTTTGCTCAGATAAGTTTCCGTATCCAAACAGGTCCGTTGCCCTTGGCATGTACTGCTCTGACCAGCAAATGCCACTGCGTGATGCCCTTCAGGTTGGGCCCTTCCTCTCAGACCATGCAGTCACGCCTGAAAATCGGTGCCACCGGACCTCTGCAAGATGCGTTACCCCTTACAAAAGCCCCACCCAGCCCACGACACGCCGACGGACGGCCCGCCAGCTGCCCGTCACGTGGGCATGGGATTAGTATGGGACCATCTTTCGCCAAGGGGGATAAGTTTTTCCAGCAGTCAGGGAGTCAGTCTAAGCATTCAGCCCTTTCATGCCTTCAGGTGTGTACCGTTCGCCGACAACTGAAATGAGAGCAAGCTTAGCCTCCAATGCCTCAACTTCCTCAGAAGAAAGCGCAATCTCGGTTGCCGCAATATTCTCTTCCAGATAGCGCAATCTCTTGGTTCCCGGAATAGGCACAATGTCGTCGCCCTTCGCCAGCAGCCAAGCCAGAGAGAGCTGCGCAGGCGTGCATTGCTTCTGAGCGGCAGCCTCCACAATAACCTTCGTGATCCCCTCGTTCACCTGCAGCGCTTCTTTAGAGAACCTCGGCAGATTTGCGCGGAAGTCACCTTCTTCAAACTGCGTCTCAGAATTGAAACTGCCCGTTAGAAAGCCCCTGCCCAAGGGAGAGTAAGGCACAAAGCCAATCCCAAGCTCGCGGCAGGTCGGCAGGATCGCCTCTTCCACATCACGCGACCAAAGAGAATACTCTGTCTGCACCGCTGCAATCGGATGAACGGCATGAGCCCGGCGAAGCGTTTTTTCGCTGACCTCACAAAGCCCGATATTGCCGATCTTACCTTCCTCAACCAGCAACGAAAGCTCCCCCATCACATCTTCAATGGGTTGCGCTGGGTTCACGCGGTGAACGTAGTAAAGGTCTATGTAATCAAGCCCCAGACGTTTCAGAGAAGCTTCACAAGCCTGCCGTGCGTATTGCCGACTATTCTCGATCGTCCGCTTGTATTCACCGGGTTTGCGATTGATGCCAAACTTCGTTGCGATCTTAAGCGGCGCCTTGGTTTCCTTCAAAAAGCGGCCAATCAGCTCCTCATTGTGATGAGGGCCGTACATGTCTGCTGTATCAAAAAAGTCGATGCCCAGCTCAACCGCTCGCGCCATCACGCGCAAGGATACGCTGTCATCATGTGAGCCATAGAACTCACTCATTCCCATGCATCCCAGGCCGAGCATGGAAACATTGAGTTTGGAACCGAGTTGGCGAGTTTTCATCAGCATCTTCCTTGTGTTGCTGCTGATTACTTGCCATGTTTCAAAAATGGAAAATATGAGCAAAACTGGAAAGCAGATTTCCGAAAGTGGAAATGAAATCCTGCGCGATCTTGTTTGGGATGACACCAAAGCCTTTCTGGCTGTCGCCAGAACAGGAACACTCAGCGCTGCTGCTTATCGCCTGAGCATCGGTGTCGCGACACTCTCAAGAAAGATCGATCGCCTCGAAGAAACGCTGAAAATTCCGTTGTTTATCAGGCACCAGTCTGGCTACCAGCTCACTGAAGATGGCCGCGATCTGCTGGCAAAAGCCGAAGCGCTGGAAGCCGCCGCCACAGCATTCGCTTCCGGCGCAAAAGCACAGGCAGGCATCTCTGGCAAACTCCGTCTTGCCACGGCAGAAAACCTCGCCACCCACCTGATCCTGCCCGCATTGCCAGAGTTTCGTGCAAACTACCCAGAGCTGCACATAGAGATCCTGACCGACGTCAGCTCAGTCAACCTGCACCGCCGCGATGCAGACCTAGCCATTCGCATGGTGAAACCAGAAAGCGGCAACGTCACCCTCCGCCGTCTAGGAACACTTGGCTTTGGCCTCTACGCAAGCAAAGACTATGCGCTCAAACGAACAAAATGGGCTGACCAGGAGAATTATGAGCAGGATGACTTCATTTCCTGGTGTGAAGCGCTCTCGCATCTGGTGAATGCAAAATGGATTGAACGCGCTCTGAAAGGCCGCCAACCCGCCGTTCTAACATCATCACTGGCAACGCAAGTCGCAGCGACACAAGCCGGTCTCGGCCTCGCCGTCCTACCGCACTTCCTTGCATCGGATGCTGGTCTTGTCTGCGTGAATGCGGATATTGGTGTCGAACAACCTATCTATCTGGTCATGCACTCCGACCTCGCCCACTCCCCCCGAATGCGCGTCATGGCAGACTTCCTGGCCGACCTGATCATCCAAAACCGCAGCAAACTCAGCGGCCCACCTCAGCAGGCCACCTCCAGTTAAACCACGTTCCGCTCAATCAGCGGCTTGTTGGCAGCCAGACGTTCAACGCCGAGTTCGGAAAGGTCCAGCGTTTCATAGCCGCCTGTCACGATATGCTCTGCAAGTGCGCGTCCAACGGCAGGGCTTTGTTGCAGGCCGTGACCGGAGAAGCCTAGGGCGATGTAGAAGTCTTCGATGCCTGGTACTGGCCCCATAAAGGCGTTGTGGTCGAACAGGTTCACATCATAATGCCCTGCCCAAGCAGCGCCAGGTTTGATGGCTTCGAATGCAGGAATACGCGTTGCCAGTGTTGGCCACAGGTGCTCCTCGAAAAAGGAGTAGTCCACCTCGTAATCGTAACAATCAGGGTCTTGCTCTTCATCCGGTGAACTGCCACAGATAAAGCCGGTGCCTTCAGGGCGTACATAGGTTCCATTCGGATCAATCAGCAACGGCAGGCCGGGAACCTCATCGCGGCATTCAAAAGTAAAGATCATCCGTTTTTTGGAGTGAACCGGCGCGTCAAACCCAGCCTCCAGACAGATCTGTGTCCCGCCGGAAGCCCCGGCAGCATTCACCACCACGCCAGCTTCCACTTGTTCACCGTTGGAGAGCGTCAGAATCCAGCTGCCGCCCATGATCTTTTCAAGGTGAACCACCTGATACGGCTCATAAGGCACGTTCAGGGAGCGCGCTTTGCGGCGAAACGCCTGCATCAACCCATACCCGTCAAACCAGCCTTCGCCGGACAGGCCATGACAGCCTGCGGAAAGATCAGAGGTATTGAGCCAGGGGAACTTGGCTTTCAGCGCATCAGCTTCCAGAAAACCAATGTCCGCGCCCATCTTCTGCTGTAGAGCGTGGTTTTCTTCCAGAATGCTGCGCTTATCCGGTGTAGCGAGGAACAGATAGCCGCCTTCAACCAGATCAATACGCGGCTTATCGCCGTCAACTTCCAGAAGATCACCAATGTTGCGCAGGAAATCGATGCCATAGAGCGAAATGTCGATGTTCACGGCAGAGGAGAACTGTTGGCGAATAGAAGCGGCAGAAAGCGCCGAGGCGCAATGTTGGTAGGATGGGTCTTTCTCAAAGACCGCAATGCTACCCTTAAAATCGTCGCGCTGTGCAAGATGGTACGCCACCGATGATCCGATGACAGCCCCCCCAATAATAGCAACATCAACTGAAGCTATCGCCATAGTTACACCTGAATACTGAGAAATGGAGAAAGTAAGAACCGACGCCCGAAATATTTAGGCGGGTATTCGCGAGCGTCGGCCTAAAAGGGAGACAAAACGCCTCCCAAGAGTTTAAGCGTATTCCTGAAAGATGCCTCCCAGCTTTTTCAGGAACGCGCTGTAGATCAGGGCTTAAAAGAAAGCCTGAAGGCCAGTCTGCGCACGACCCAGAATAAGGGCGTGAACGTCATGCGTGCCTTCGTAAGTGTTGACGGTCTCAAGGTTCTGAGCATGGCGCATCACCATAAATTCCTCAGAGATGCCGTTACCACCGTGCATGTCACGTGCCTGACGAGCGATATCCAGCGCTTTACCGCAGTTGTTGCGCTTCACGATGGAAATCATCTCTGGCGCAACGCGGCCTTCGTCAAACAGACGACCAACACGCAGGGAAGCCTGAAGGCCGAGTGAAATCTCGGTCTGCATGTCTGCCAGCTTCTTCTGGAACAGCTGTGTCTGTGCCAGCGGACGGTTGAACTGCTTGCGGTCCATCCCGTACTGGCGAGCACGCATCCAGCAATCTTCCGCAGCGCCCAGCGCACCCCAGGAGATGCCGTAGCGAGCGCGATTTAGACAGCCGAATGGGCCTTTCAGACCAGAAACGTTAGGCAGCAGCGCGTCTTCACCCACTTCCACGTTGTCCATTACGATTTCACCGGTGATGGAAGCACGCAGAGACAGCTTGCCCTCGATCTTAGGTGCGGAAAGACCTTCCATACCCTTTTCAAGAACGAAACCGCGGATCTGGTTGTCATGCGCTTCAGACTTCGCCCAAACCACAAACACGTCTGCGATTGGGGAGTTGGAGATCCACATCTTGGAACCAGTGATGCGGTAGCCGCTCTCAGTCTTAACAGCGCGGGTACGCATGCCAGCCGGGTCAGAACCTGCATCCGGCTCGGTCAGACCAAAACAGCCAACGTATTCACCAGAAGCAAGCTTCGGCAGATACTTCATGCGCTGTTCTTCAGAGCCGTAAGCGTAGATTGGGTACATCACCAGTGAAGACTGCACGCTCATCATGGAGCGGTAGCCGCTGTCGATGCGCTCAACTTCACGCGCAACCAAGCCGTAAGCCACGTAGGACGCAGCAGAGCCACCATATTGCTCAGGAAGGGTCACGCCGAGGAGACCCTGCTCGCCCATCTCGTTAAAGATGGAGCGATCAGTTTTCTCTTCGCGGTAAGCTTCCATCACGCGTGGCAGAAGCTTTTCCTGAGCGTACGCACGCGCGCTTTCCATGATGAGGACTTCGTCTTCATTCAGCTGGTCGCGCATCAGGAACGGGTCTTCCCAATTGAAGACGCCTCCGCCTGTTGGATCACTACTCATTCTCAAAATTCCTTATTCAACGTCAAACTTCACACCCTGCGCCAATGGGAGAGCGCCGGAGTAGTTGATGGTGTTGGTTGCGCGGCGCATATATGCCTTCCAGGCATCAGAGCCAGCTTCACGGCCACCACCAGTTTCCTTCTCACCGCCGAATGCGCCGCCAATTTCAGCGCCGGACGGACCGATGTTGACGTTTGCAATGCCGCAATCAGAGCCAACAACAGAAACGAAGGTTTCAGCTTCGCCCATGTCTTTAGTGAAGACGGAAGAAGACAGACCAGCACCAACACCGTTCTGAATTTCAATCGCATCATCAAAATCGGTGTAGCGAATGACGTAAAGGATCGGAGCAAAGGTCTCTTCCAGAACAGGACCAACCTGACCTGGCATCTCAACGATCGCTGGCTGAACGTAGTAAGCATCCGGATATTCGTCAGCCATCACACGCTGACCACCATGCACGGTGCCACCAGCCGCTTTCGCTGCTTCCAGAGACTTCTGCATATTGTCGAATGCGTCTTTGTCGATGAGCGGACCGATCAGAGTACCGTCTTGGGTTGGGATACCGATCTTGACGGAGGAGTATGCTTTGATCAGGCGCGGGATCAGCGCGTCATACACGCTGTCATGGGTGATCAGACGACGCAGTGTGGTGCAGCGCTGACCGCAGGTGCCCATAGCCGCAAACGCAACGCCGCGCAGGGTCAGATCCAGATCAGCAGACGGGGTCACGATCGCTGCGTTGTTGCCGCCCAGCTCAAGGATGGACTTGCCGAAGCGCTGTGCAACACGCGGGCCAACCTGACGACCCATGCGGGTGGATCCGGTTGCGGAGATAACTGGGACGCGCTTATCGTCGACCAGAGTTTCACCGATTTCACGGCCACCCTGAATGACTTCCAACAGGCCTTTTGGTGCGTCATCACCAAATTTGGCAGCTGCACGCTCATAAAGCGCCTGAACAGCCATTGCTGTCAGAGGAGATTTTTCAGATGGCTTCCAGACAACGGAGTCACCACAAACAAACGCCAGTGCTGCGTTCCAGGACCAGACTGCAACCGGGAAGTTGAACGCGGAGATTACGCCAACAACGCCGGATGGATGCCAGGTTTCCATCATACGGTGACCCGGACGCTCGGTCGCGATGGTCAGGCCGTAAAGCTGACGGGAAAGTCCAACTGCGAAGTCGCAGATGTCGATCATTTCCTGAACTTCACCCAGACCTTCAGAAGTGATCTTGCCCGCTTCCAGGCTCACCAGCTTGCCAAGGTCGTCTTTGTAGGTGCGAAGCTCTTCACCCAGCAGGCGAACCAGCTCACCGCGGCGCGGTGCAGGCAGCTTGCGCCACTCTTTGAAAGCGTCATGCGCACGACCAATCGCAGCGGAGGTTTCCTCAACGCTGTCTTCCTTGATCATCGCCAGTGTTTCACCGGTGTTTGGAGAGGTTGCAGCCAGAGTGCCACCTTCCAAAGCAGCGCGGGCAACACCCATACGCTCCATGAGTTCAATTGTTTCTTCTGCGAATTTCACGGTATCCAGACCTACGGTCATTGAAGTCCCCAAACTGTGAGAGATGCTAAATTCGTTATTTGAACAGAGTGTCTCTTGTCCGGACCATCGGTAAAAGCTACGTCTTTTCCATTATTCATTCGCATATGGAATGACTGATAATTTCGTCTGGATCTTGCGTCAGGAAGAAAACTGCTTAAAATCAGTAAGATAATAATGGGTGCCGGCCTATTTGAGATTCTGTTTTATGAAGGAGATGATGCCAGATAGAACGAAATTTAATCGTGTTGGCTGTGCCTAACCTCGCGATTTCAGGAGTTTCGAGCTGTCCACGGCATCATGAGAGGTCAGGATGAAGCGTGGTTTTATCCCCCCGATTGATTGTTTGATTGCCTTTGAAAGCGCTGCGCGACATGGCAGTTTCACCCGCGCCGCAGAAGAACTGTTCCTGACTCAAGGCGCAGTGAGCAAACAGGTGCGCTTGTTGGAAGGGCGTCTGGGTGTAGAGCTGTTTAAACGGATTCGCCAACGCATTGTTCTGACAGATGCGGGACGCATTTACCTGCACGACATCCGCGGCACGCTGGAAAAGATGACCAGCGCCACCCGTCAGGTGATGTCCTTTGCGGGCAGTGAGGATGTGCTGAACGTCGCCGTGCTCCCAACCTTCGGCACCCGCTGGCTCGCCCGCCGCCTCCCGCGTTTCCACGAGCGCTACCCGGAAGCCAGCTTCAATCTCTCCGTCCGCCTGCGTCCCTTTGATTTCTCAGTAGAGCCATTCGACGGCGCCATTCATTACGGCGAACCCGTCTGGGCTGGTGCCATTGCAGAGCCACTGTTTCAGGAAGAGGTCATTCCGGTCGCTTCCAGAGCCTTCCGCGACAGGCACAGCCTGCGCACGCCGGAGGATCTGGTAGACGTCATGCGCCTGCACCAGTCAACCCGCCCGGATGCATGGCAAAAGTGGTTCTCTTTGGCAGGTGTCGAAACAGATGGCGCCTTTCAGGGCCCGCGCTTCGATCAGTTCACCATGATCTCGCAGGCCGCCGCATCAGGCTTAGGGGTAGCGCTGGTGCCAAAGTTCTTTATCGAAGAAGAACTCGCCGCCGGCACTCTGGTCCGCCTCTTCGACATCAGCCTGAAACTCTCCTCAGCCTACCACTTCGTCTACCCCGAAAACCGCACCCTCCGCCCAGTCGTGAAGTCCTTCAAGGCCTGGCTACAAGAAGAAGCTCGCGAACAGCAGGTAGACCGGGAGACGCTGCTGCCGCAGTAGAAGCTAGATTCCAATGAATGCAATACATTGTATTGAATGCTGTCATCTGTTATTGTTTGTTCCTATCGCAAGGAGCAGGAATACATCATGAGAGCCGCCTCAAAAGATGAAAGCAGGAATGTTCCCTCCCAACGTCGTCCTAAACAATTCAGGATGCCGGAGCATGTCGCTCAGCTTATCGATAGAGTGGCAAAAATGCAGGGCCGCTCGCAAACCGACGTGGTGATTGATGCTGCAACCCGGTATGCGGAAGATGAGTTGCTTGATCAAACAAAAATGGTCTGGGACGAAGCTGGCTACGACGCATTTTCGAAAGCTGTTGAGGGGCCTGCGAAACCATCGGAATACGTTGTCAAAGCCCGTCAACGGAAAAGAAGTTGGGAATGAGACCGCCGGAGATATTCGGTCGCTCCCACGACACTTCCCAGTTTGACTGTGGTGTAAACAGCATGAATCTCTGGCTTCAGCAAAGAGCGCTGAAATGGCAGAGAAGTAATGGTTCTCGTGTGTTCGTGATTGCAGATGATGAAAGTAATGTCATTGCGTATTATTCACTAGCGGCGGGCCAAGTCCAAAGGCAAATCGCCCCTAAGACGATTGCTCGAAATACGCCGAACCCATTACCAGTTATTGTTTTAGGCAGGCTGGCGATTGATGTTGATTGGAAAGGGAATGGCATTGCCACAGATCTTCTATTGGATGCCTTTGATCGAGTTTATGAAGTGAGTAAGTCTGTTGGGGTTACGGCCGTTGTGGTTCATGCTCTTTCGGAGGATGTGGTGCCGTTTTATGAGAAGTTTGGCTTCTTTAAATCCATAGACTCAAATAGCTCGCTTACTCTTTTCAAGCCGCTCAAATCCATTGAGCAAGAAATCGAGCGCCAGCCTACCGATAATTGAGGAGCGTGCTCATTTCTTCCCATACAGAAGCCTAAATTCTCTATCTTACCCCAACTCATAACTCGCAAAGCTATAGATTTTGTCCAGTGGCAGGTTGGGGTCCTGTCCCTTATACATTCTGGCGGTAGCGAACACGGGTGATAGTTCGTAGCGTTCTGCCAGTTCGACGGCTTGTTCGTTGGGCAAAGGCAGGTCGATGTTGATCATCTGGCCTTTTGCGCTGCCAGCCAATGCGCGGAAGATGAGATCTGCGCCTTCAGGCGTTTCTGCTGCCATCGGTCCAATGCGGAAGCCATCTCGCGCTGCACGGATAACGCCGTAACCCTGCACACTTCCGTTCTCAACCAGATAAACACCGCGCCGCATCGGGTTCATGGGCTCAAGCCATCGCTCCAGAAAGGCAGCACGCTCTGCGGGGAAGTAGTTGCGGTCATACTCGATGATGCTGGGCAGAATGCCCTTGCCAATAATGGAGATGCGCTGGTCCATCGGCATGGTGATGTTGGAAAGGCCGCAATACCGCATGTTCTGGTGAACGAGCTTGAAACCGGACTTGGCATAGTTGTCCTGTTCCTCAACCACCCCATCAAGACCAATGGTCCGCCCTTCCAGACGTCGCATGGCTGCATTCCATATCAATGCACCCAGACCTTGCCTGCGAAACTCCGGGTGGCAAATGTAAAAGCCGAGAAAGCCAAAGGTCTCGCCGTACTTCACCGCAGAGACCATCGAAACCAGCTGATTGTTCAGATAACAGCCCAGATACCCTTCAGAATCCGCCGCATAATAGGAAGGAGCATCATCCTCACCCGGATTCCAGCCTTCAGATGCGGCCCAATCCAACATGGTCAGAATGCCATCCTCGTCCATAATGCGAATATCAGTATCTTGCGGAGCCATTGAGAGCCTCTTTCATCAACCCGGCATAGTTGAAGTGTAAACAGACACGGAAGATCAGCGTAGCGCATTATGGTTAAAGAGGAGATGAAGGGGTTTCATCTAAATCGACGAAGCGGAACCGGTCACCTGAAGAACTTTATGAGGAAAAGAAACCGGACGCGATAAATTGCAGATGGAGCCTTCGAAAAATCCGATAATCTGACGCACATATCGCTCACATGGGTAGGAGACGTCGCGATGAAGGTTCATGGTAAGGCATACCGTTCTATTTGGCCGCTGGAAGCTGGTAAAACAGTCGGGATCATCGACCAGACGTGCCTCCCCCATCGTTTTGTTGAGGTCGAGCTGCGCACGCTGGAAGACGCAGCTGTGTCCATCAAAGACATGTGGGTCCGCGGAGCCCCGCTGATTGGCGCAACAGCCGCCTTTGGCGTGGCGCTGGAAATGGCAAGAGACCCAAGTGATGCATCGCTGGACAATGCATGGGAGGTGCTGCATGCCACCCGCCCCACAGCAATCAACCTGCGCTGGGCGCTGAACGACATGCGCAGCTGCCTTTCTCAACTGCCACTGGAACAACGCGCAGACGCCGCATGGCAGCGTGCCATCGAGATCTCCGATGAAGACGTGGCCTGCAACGAGTCCATCGGTAAACACGGCCTCAAGCTCATCGAAGAGATCGCCGCGCAGAAAAGCCCAGGCGACACCATTAACATTCTGACCCACTGCAACGCTGGTTGGCTGGCCACTGTAGACTGGGGTACCGCGACCTCTCCGATTTATCACGCCCATAACAAAGGCTGAAGGTCCATGTCTGGTAGATGAAACCCGCCCACGCAATCAGGGCGCTGGCCTCACCGCCTGGGAGCTGGGCGAACACGGTGTTCCGCACACGCTGCTGGTCGACAACGCTGGCGGCCACCTTATGCAGCACGGCATGGTGGACCTTTGCATCGTCGGCACCGACAGAACCACCGCACACGGAGACGTCTGCAACAAGATCGGCACCTACCTCAAAGCGCTTGCAGCTCACGACAACGGCGTACCGTTCTACGTGGCACTCCCTTCCTCCACCATCGACTGGACGGTCGCAGATGGCCTGAAGGAAATCCCGATCGAAGAGCGTGGCGGTGAAGAAGTTGCATGGATCAGCGGTGAAACAGCCGCTGGTGACGTCGAGAAGGTGCGCATCTGCCCACCGGAAACCCCACTCTCCAACTTTGCGTTTGACGTAACACCATCCAAATACGTCACCGCTTTGATCACCGAACGCGGTGTCTGCGCGGCAAGCAAAGTAGGGCTTGCGGGGCTGTTCCCGGAGCGGGCGAACGCCACCGCCTGATAGAACTAAGACAAACGGCTACCTTGCCGCTAAGCCATCACTCTTCAATGTTAGGGCAGAAATCCAAGTTGATTTTATTGGGAGGGACATATGTCCTACGAGAATATTCTGGTTGAGACACGCGGCAAGGTTGGCCTGATTACGCTAAACCGCCCGAAAGTATTGAACGCGCTGAACAGCGACCTGATCGCTGAGCTCGATGAAGCGCTGAACGTTTTTGATCGCGATCCTGAAATTGGCGCGACAGTCATCACCGGCTCCGAAAAGGCATTTGCTGCGGGCGCTGACATTAAAGTGATGGCAGAGTACGACTATCCGCAGACCTATCTGATGGACTTCATCACCAGCTGGGACCAGATCGCGCAGAAGCGTAAGCCGATCATCGCAGCTGTTGCAGGCTTCGCGCTGGGCGGTGGCTGTGAGCTTGCCATGATGTGTGATTTCATTCTGGCAGCGGAATCTGCTCAGTTTGGCCAGCCAGAGATCAAACTTGGCGTTATGCCAGGTGCAGGTGGTACACAGAGATTAACAAGGCTTGTTGGCAAGTCGAAAGCAATGGAAATGTGCTTGACAGGCCGTATGATGGATGCAGCTGAAGCTGAGCGGTCCGGTCTTGTCTCCCGCGTTGTTGCAAATGACGATCTGGTCGAGGAAGCACTCAAAGCTGCTGAAAAGATTGCAATTTTCTCGACTCCAATTGTTATGATGACGAAGGAAAGTGTAAACCGCTCTTACGAAGTAACCCTTGCAGAAGGTATTCGTTTTGAGCGTCGCTTGTTCCATTCTATGTTTGCAACCAGCGATCAAAAAGAAGGTATGAAGGCCTTCATCGAAAAGAGAAAACCTGAATTCGAAGACGGATAAGCCGATTTTGGGCAGGTCTACACCTTTTTTCATTGACGAGGCTAAGACTCCCAACTATAAGCGCTCCACAACCGGTGGCGGATTTTGTTCGTCACTGAATTCGTTTGACCGGGGCGGCTCTGGGCGGCCTCGTTCGCGATTTGAAAACAGTTCTTACTGACAGATCAGGACAGAGCCCATGGCCAACACTCCTTCGGCCAAGAAGGCGGCACGTAAAATTGCCCGCCAGACGGCCACTAATAAGGCTCGCCGTAGCCGCGTACGTACTTTCGTACGTAAAGTGGAAGAAGCAATTGTCGCGGGTGACCAGACAGCTGCTAACGAAGCATTCAAAGTTGCACAGCCTGAAATCATGCGTGCATCTACTAAAGGCGTTATCCATGCGAACACTGCGTCTCGCAAGGTATCCCGTCTGAATGCTCGTATTAAGGCACTCGGCGCCTAATCCAAGTTTTTTGGACTAAAAAAGCCCGGTCGTATGGCCGGGCTTTTTTGTTAGCTGGATAAGCTTACCCTAGGATAAAACTGGGGCATTTTCGCGGCGAATAGCCTGTGGAATAGTCTCGGAGCCTGTCAAGGAAAATCCTTAAAAAACAATAGGTTAGCTCTAGGTTAAAATTGTCGCAGCTGAAAAGAGCAGATTCTTGGCGAGTCAAGTGACGGCCGGATAATTTTTTTTTATTCGCCTTAGCCGCCCGCCATTAACCAAGTGCATATGAAGAAAGTTGTTGAGTTCACTGCTTTTTGCCGAACTTAGCCGTTGACGACATATGGGCTTGACCTTGCGTCACAGAAAGGGCATTTGCGTTTTGTAAACTTTCCGCTATTGCGGGACCAAAATCGGCTGTGTATGGTCAAGAAGAAGTCGGGTTGCTACCCGATCCCAGCATACAAGTTAGAAGAATCGAACCAGGGTCGGGCAAGGCTGGTCAGAAGGCGTAAAGTCTAGACGTTGCATTTTATAGTAATTGCAATCTAGGCTACTAGAGTTGTTGCGTCATTTTGCTGCTTTTATTGCTTCCCCCTTTGGATTTTTCTTGAAATTCGATTTTGAGTCTTTTTATAGTGGCCCACTCATTTGGGTGAGTTAACGGAATGCGTCTAGGTTAGTAAATGGAAGTTCTATGCATGAGGCCTATGCAGGCGATCGAAACGTAACGGATGTTTTCGAGAGCTTGAAAGCTGATAGTTCTGCAACTCTTGTAGATGTGAGAACCAACGCTGAATGGACCTTTGTAGGCATACCTGATCTTTCCATGTTGGGTAAGGAAGTCATCCTCGCTGAATGGCAGGGATTCCCATCCAACGGCCCTCACGAGGGCTTTGCGAGTCAACTTTCTGACCTTCTGGCGCAAAAAGGACTTGACCAAAACGCTGCAATCTACTTTTTGTGCCGCTCTGGAGTACGAAGTAAGGCAGCAGCGATTGCAATGACAGCCCTTGGCTATACAAACTGCTACAACGTAGCAGATGGCTTTGAAGGCGGTCATGATGCTGAAGGTCATCGAGGCTCGGTTTCTGGGTGGAAGGCGCAAGGCCTTCCGTGGAGCCAAGGATAGCTCCCAAGAAATATTAGAATTCAGCAACGGTGCGTTGGCGTCGCACCGATGTGATGTTTTTGTCTAATGACAACGAAATAAAAAGCGTCTGGTACAACAAAGCTCAAAATGAGCAAATTTGATTTAAAGGTTGGGTATCTGTGGCGGAATACCCAACGGCTGCAAGGAGGCGAGCATGCACGTTCAGGAAGCTCCAGGGCCGGAGCAATGGGATCGCGTTAAGAAGCGTCTACGTGCGGAACTTGGTGAAGACGTATTCACCAGCTGGTTTGCACGCGTTGATATGGAAGGGCACAACAACGGCACCGTCCGTCTGTCCGTTCCTACTCGGTTTCTAAAGCAATGGATCCAGTCTCATTACTCAGAGCGTCTGATGGGACTTTGGAAAAATGAATGCGACGACATTCATAAAATCGAACTCACCGTACGTGGTGCTGTTCGTCCACGTCCAGCAGCGGCTAAGCCAGCTGCACGCCCAGCACTGGGTGGCAAGGCAGCTGATATGCGCCCAATTCAGGTAAACGATCCTGTTGGACTGCGCGCCGCATCCCCAGCACCTGCTATGATGGGTGGCCGGGCTGGTCGTTCCGACCTCTCCTCCAAAGACGTGCTCGAAGGTGCTTCCCTCGATCCGAAATACGTCTTCGATAGTTTTGTTGAAGGTGAATCCAACGTTCTCGCTCTTGCTGCAGCTAAGCAAGTTGCAGGCGGCGGCGTTGTAACCTTTAACCCACTCTACCTCCATGCTTCTGTAGGTCTGGGTAAGACCCACCTGATGCAGGCGATTGCAAATCAGGCCCGTATGGCTGGTCGCCGCGTTCTGTATCTCACTGCAGAGCATTTCATGTACCGCTTTGTTGCAGCGCTTCAGGCACAGTCTGCAATGTCCTTTAAGGAAACTTTGCGTTCTATCGATCTTCTTCTGATCGATGACATGCAGTTCCTTCACGGCAAGCAGGTGCAGCAGGAGTTCTGCCACACTCTTAATGCATTGATTGATGGTGCTCGTCAGGTTGTTGTTGCAGCTGACCGCGCTCCGGCTGAATTGGAAAGCTGGATGATCGCGTTCGCTCCCGCCTGGCAGGTGGTCTGGTCGTAAATATCTCCGAGCCAGATTTCCAGCTTCGTCGCGCCATCATCGAAGACCGTATGCGCGCGCAGCAGCGCTCATACCCGAACTTCACCGTGCCGGACGCTGTTCTGGACTACGTTGCGCGCAACGTCACCTCCTCCGGTCGTGACCTTGAAGGCGCTCTGAACCGTCTCGTTGCACACAATCAGCTGACCAACTCTCCGGTAACTCTGGAAATGGCTGAAATCACTCTGCGTGATCTCATCCGTGCAGCTGAGCCACGTCGCGTTAAAATCGAAGACATTCAGCGCGTCGTTTCCAAACATTATAACGTCACAAAAGCAGATCTGCTTTCTGCACGCCGTACCCGCACCATCGTGCGTCCGCGTCAGATCGCAATGTATCTCGCCAAGATGATGACCCCACGGTCTCTGCCAGAGATTGGTCGTCGCTTCGGCAACCGTGACCACACAACAGTGCTTCACGCAGTTCGTAAAATCGAAGAGCTCTCCAAGGCAGACAATGGTCTGGCACAGGAGCTGGAGCTGCTGAAACGCATGCTGGACGCGTAATTAGCGTTCCCTACATAGGAGTATATGGAC
This sequence comes from Pseudovibrio denitrificans JCM 12308, assembly GCF_001310815.1. Taxonomy (GTDB): domain Bacteria; phylum Pseudomonadota; class Alphaproteobacteria; order Rhizobiales; family Stappiaceae; genus Pseudovibrio; species Pseudovibrio denitrificans. Next base: position 81,703 of record NZ_BAZK01000012.1, on the reverse strand, counting down.
TCCGTGCAGGATTTTGGTGATTATTGGGGCGCTGCTTGCAGCGCCCCTCTTGCATTTTGAGAGCTAAACGTGCAGTTTGAACGACCCCGCAGGAGGTCAAACTCGACGTAATGGGGCAGTGCAGACACAGCGGGGTTTGCATGGGCGCTGGAACGCATTCTGTTTGATTGAATGCGGCAAGCTCTGAGCATTTTGTATTAGTAATTCGCGGAGTGCGCTGCACCGGCACGCAGCTCCGCCCAGAAGAATGGACGTTTCGCATGAAAGTGACACTTGAGCGGACCGAGCTTTTGAAGTCTCTGACCCACGTACACCGTGTGGTTGAACGGCGGAACACCATTCCGATCCTCTCCAACGTTATGCTGCAGGCTGAAGGTGGCAACCTGAAACTGAAAGCAACCGACTTGGATCTTGAGGTCGTGGAAAGCATCGCAGCAATGGTGGAAACACCTGGCGCGACCACCGTTCCGGCACACATGATCTACGAGATCGTGCGTAAACTGCCAGATGGCTCCCAGGTCGTTCTGGAAACTTCCGGTGATGACAGCACCATGGAAATCCGCGCAGGCCGTTCCCGCTTTGCGCTGCAGATCCTGCCAGTCACCGACTTCCCTGATCTGACAGCAGGTGAGTTCTCTCACAGCTTCACTATGACTGCTGGTGGCATCCGCAAGTTAATCGACAGCACCCAGTTCGCGATCTCTACGGAAGAAACCCGTTACTACCTCAACGGTATCTATATGCATTCTCTGGACATCGGTGAAGGTCTGCGTTTCCGCGCAGTTGCAACCGATGGTCACCGCCTCGCTCAGGCTGAGCTTGAGGCGCCAGAAGGTTCTGACGGCATGCCGGGCATCATCGTACCGCGCAAAACCGTTGGCGAAATTCAGAAGCTGCTGGACGATCCTGAAGTTGAAATCAAGGTCGAGATCTCCGAGACCAAGATCCGCTTCACCATTGGTGACATCATCCTCACCTCCAAGCTGATCGACGGCACCTTCCCAGACTACGAGCGCGTTATTCCGAAAGGAAACGATAAGGAACTGCGCGTTGATCGTGATGTCTTCAAAGAAGCTGTCGACCGCGTGTCCACCATCGCATCCGACCGTGGTCGTGCAGTGAAGATGGCGCTCAGCGAAGGTAAGATCGTCCTGACCGTGACCAACCCGGATTCCGGTACCGCGACTGAAGAAGTTGCAGTTGAGTACGACAACGAAGAATTCGAGATCGGCTTTAACTCCAAGTACCTGCTGGATATCGCAGCGCAGCTGGAAGCAGACACCGCGCTCTTCACCCTCGCAGACTCCGGGTCTCCGACCCTGATCCGCGATGAAGGCAGCGACGAAGCGATCTACGTTCTAATGCCAATGCGCGTATAAATTTTTTGCCCTCGGCTGCCACAGCCGGGGGCGTTTCTTTTCTTGGTATGCGTTCCCGAAAATGCCTTTCGAATTTCGGAGAGCAGCACCTGCGAAGTTTATTGAACCAAAGAGAGCCTGAATGTCGGATCCAGTGCCTGTGGCGCTTTCTCGCCTCGCGCTAACGGATTTTCGAAACTACAGCGCAGCAAGCGTTGAGTTGAACAGCCGGATGATCGCTTTTGTAGGCGATAACGGCGCAGGCAAAACCAATATCCTCGAAGCAATCTCCTTTCTGTCCGCAGGCCGCGGCCTTCGCCGCGCGACGCTTGGCGATATCGCACGCGCTGATGGGGCCGGTGGCTGGGCAGTAAGCGCCGTCTTGGATGGCGAGTATGGCGAAACGCGCATCGGCACCGGCCTGACGGCAGGTGAACCGGGGCGCCGCGTCCGCATTGATGGCGAAGAAGCTCGCTCTTCGGAAGCTCTGCTGGAATACCTCCGCGTGCTGTGGCTGGTCCCATCCATGGATGGCCTGTTCACGGGCTCTGCCTCTGATCGGCGTAAGTTTCTCGATCGTTTGGTGCTTTCGCTCAATCCATCTCATGGCCGAATGGTCGCCAGCTTTGAAAAAGCTCTGCGCCAGCGAAACCGCCTGCTTTCTGAAGGCGGAACACCTGAGTTCCTCGATGCCATCGAAGCACAGGTTGCCGAACTGGGCACCGCCGTTGCTCTGGCGCGCAGTGAAACCGTGAGCTTGCTGGCCAAAACGCTGGAAACCCAAAAACAGCTCGGCCTTCCCTTCCCGTCTGCGGAAATCCATCTGCAAGGCGCTTTTGAAACAGCCACTATTGGCATGAGCGCGTCGGATCGCGAAGACTGTTACCGCGAGCTGTTGGTGGAAGGCCGCTTCCGCGATCGTGCCGCTGGCCGCACTTTGGATGGCCCGCACCGCTCAGACCTCTATGTGGTTCACAGTGAAAAGCAGATGCCGGCGGCTCAAGCTTCAACAGGCGAGCAAAAGGCCCTGCTGATCGGTTTGGTTCTTGCGCACGCAGACCTCACCTCGTCCATCTCCGGCATGACCCCAATTCTGCTGCTGGACGAAGTTGCTGCTCACCTTGATCCGGGTCGCCGCGAAGCTCTCTTTACGCGTCTGGAAGTGCTCGGTGGTCAGGTCTTCATGACCGGCACCGACCAAAACCTCTTCAAAGACCTGCCAAGCGCAGCGCAGATTTTTGAAGTCGAAGGCGGCGGCATTAAGCTGAGCTGATGGGTTTGGTTGAGCTCACTTAAAGGCAATGCCCTTTTATCTCGCTTGTCAGCCCAATTTCCCTGTGTTTATTCTGAAGTGGTGTTCTCGGAAGGTGGAGACTGCTTTTCGGGCAAGAAACACAAAGTGCTTCAAACCTTCTGTTTTAGAGCAATGTGATCCCCATGGACTTGCAAATTCTTCTTGTTTTCGGGGCAACCCTGTTTGTTGTTGCCATCACTCCGGGCCCTGCCATCACCGCACTGGTGTCGCGCACGCTCGGGTTTGGTCTGCAAGGCACACTCACGTTTGTCTCTGGCATGCTGATTGGCAGCATGTGCCTGTTTATTCTGGCAATTCTCGGTCTGGCGAAGTTGGCGAGTACCTACGTTCTGGCGTTCACTGTGGTCAAATACGCAGGCGCTGCTTATCTACTCTTTCTGGCCTGGAAACTCTGGCGCGCCAGCGGCTTGAAAACGCAACAGATGGATGAGCAAGCAGCAATGCCGAAAAACAACAGGGGCAGCGCGAAAACGCTGGTCTCTGGCATGCTGATCACGCTCTCCAATCCAAAAGGTTTGCTGTTCTATGCAGCGCTGATGCCAAGTGTGGTGCCGATGGAAACCATCACGACCATCGGGCTGGTGGAACTGATGTTCGTCACGCTTACCGTATTGTCAGTGGTCTTTGCGATCTATATTGGAGTGACCGTACGGGCACGAAGCCTCCTGACCTCAGAAAAAGCCGTCGGCAGATTGAATAAGAGCGCGAGCGTTGCAATGTTTGGCGCCGCTGCTGCAATCGTCGCGAAATAAGAAGAGCAACAAGATGGAACTGGCAGTTCTTTTGTTTTTTGCAGGAACCCTGTTCGCTGCAGCCATTACCCCCGGTCCCGGTATCGCGGCATTGTTGGCCCGTATCTTCGGTCAGGGCATGCGCGGTACGCCGATGTTTGTGGTCGGCATGATCTGTGGCGACCTCTTCTGGTTTACGCTGGCGATCATGGGCCTTGCCGCCATCGCAACCAATTACGCCATTGTGTTTGTTGTCCTCAAATGGCTTGGTGCGGCTTATCTGCTTTATGTGGCTTGGGGCATGTGGAACTCTAAAGGCGTCACCCCAACGCAAGAAGGGGATGCAGCAGTAAAAGCAACATCCCGTCTGGCTGTTTTGCTGGCTGGCCTGTCCATGAACCTCTCCAATCCCAAGGTGGTAATCTTCTACATGGCGCTGATGCCAAACATCGTGCCCATGGATAAGATCGGCTTGCTTGCTTATTGGGAGCTCGCCGCGACCATGGCCTGCGTGCTGTTCATCGTCTTTGGCATCTATGCGTATCTGGCTGTTTCCGCAAAGAAACTAATGTCTTCACAGCGTGCATTTAAGCGCCTCAACAGAGGGTCCAGCATGGTGATGGTTGGCGTAGCAGCAACCATGGTTACCCGCTAACGCACCAGCTCAGGAACGGCGCTTGCGAAAGCACACGGCGCCGTATACTGAAGATGTTCGTCTTCAGGAAAGAACTGCTGCACTTCTATGGATGTAACGAGCCTTGCCCTGTTTGCCGGCACGCTTTTCACGCTTGCTGTCATCCCCGGCCCCGCCGTCTTTGCGATCATCGCCCGCGCCATGAGCTTTGGCAGCAGCGGAGCCATGCTGTTCTGCTTCGGGTTGCTGAGCGGAGATTTGCTGTGGTTCTCCATGGCCGCATTGGGTCTGGCTGCCATTGCAAGCAGCTTCTCTGGCGCTTTCGTTGTCCTGCAATGGCTCGGAGCGGCCTATCTCACCTACATCGCTTGGGGCATCTGGAAGAGCGCCAATGCAACGCCTTCCGAAGAACGGGAAGCTTCGGTAACGCCACAAACATCAGCCAGAACCTCCTTGTTTGCTGGGCTGCTGTTCAACCTTTCCAACCCAAAAGCGATCATGTTCTATCTCGCGCTCATGCCAAATCTGGTGAGCGTTGAAGAGATGAACCTGCTGGGTTTTGTTGAGTTGGCCTTGGTACTGTCTGTTGTGCTGCTCACCATCAACGGTGTCTACTCGTTTCTGGCTGTAAAATTCAGAGAACTGCTCAGCTCTGAAAGGACCATGTACCTGATTAACCGACTGGCTGCACTGGGTCTTCTGTGCATCGCAGTGCTGATGATTGCGCGCTAGAAAAAGAACCAGAAACTAGCTTCAATTTTCCGAAAATCAGAGGTGCTCCACCCAAAACTTGGGGCGTAGTTCGTGCATGCAAAACGCAGTGATGCACGCTAAGGAAATTATCCCCCCATAAAAACAGTGATTATGCAATATTTCCCTTGGTTTACGAGCGCTTAAACTCCCTGATTGCTTGAACCATTTGCCCAACCAATTATAACATGAACTTCAATGAAAACCGTTGTGTGAAGTGATTCGAATGAGCGAAACGTCGACCCCTGAAAATGGCGGACCTGAGCAGGCAAATGGCGCAGGTGAATACGGTGCAGATTCCATTAAAGTGCTGAAAGGCCTGGATGCTGTACGTAAGCGTCCTGGCATGTATATCGGTGACACCGATGATGGATCCGGCCTGCACCATATGGTCTATGAGGTTGTCGACAACTCCATCGATGAAGCGCTGGCTGGTCATGCCGACTATGTGACCGTAACGCTGAATGCTGATGGCTCTGTCACGGTGACCGATAACGGACGCGGTATCCCGGTTGATATTCACCCGGAAGAAGGCATTTCCGCAGCCGAAGTTATTATGACCCAGCTCCACGCTGGTGGTAAGTTTGACAGCAACTCCTACAAGGTATCCGGCGGTCTGCACGGTGTGGGTGTTTCTGTGGTGAACGCGCTGTCCACCACTCTGGACCTGCGCATCTACCGCAATGACAAAGAGCACTTCATTCGCTTCCATCACGGCGAGTCTGCTGGTCCTCTGGAAGTTGTTGGCGACGCACCAGGTAAGTCTGGTACCGAGGTGACCTTCACCCCGTCTCCGGAAACCTTCACCAAAACCGAATTTGACTACGATACTCTGGAGCACCGCCTGCGCGAGCTGGCGTTCCTGAACTCCGGTGCTCGTATCATCCTGACCGACAATCGTGGTGTCGAGCCTCATGTTGAAGAGCTCTACTACGAAGGCGGTCTGGAAGCATTCGTCCGTTATCTGGACCGTGCAAAGCATCCGCTCATCGAAGAACCAGTCACCATGATGGCCGAAAAAGACGGCATCACTGTTGAAGTGGCGATGTGGTGGAACTCCAGCTACCACGAAAACGTTCTTTGCTTCACAAACAACATCCCGCAGCGCGATGGTGGTACTCACCTCGCAGGTTTCCGCGCCGCACTGACCCGTCAGTTGACCGGCTACGCAGACACCTCCGGCCTGTTGAAGCGTGAGAAAGTGAGCCCAACCGGTGAAGATTGCCGTGAAGGCTTGTCCTGCGTGCTTTCCGTGAAGGTTCCGGATCCAAAGTTCTCCTCCCAGACCAAAGACAAGCTGGTTTCCTCAGAAGTCCGTCCGGTGGTTGAGAACCTCGTTGGTGAAGCGCTCTCCACGTGGCTGGAAGAAAACCCAGCTCCGGCAAAGTCCATCGTTTCCAAAGTGGTGGAAGCTGCAAGTGCCCGCGAAGCGGCGCGCAAAGCGCGCGAGCTGACCCGCCGCAAAGGCGCATTGGATATCGCCTCCCTACCGGGTAAGTTGGCTGACTGTCAGGAGCGCGACGCTTCTAAAGCTGAACTCTTCATAGTGGAGGGTGATTCCGCGGGTGGCTCTGCCAAACAGGGCCGTGATAGATCCAACCAGGCTGTGTTGCCGCTGAAGGGTAAGATCCTGAACGTCGAACGCGCACGTTTCGACAAGATGATCTCCTCGCAGGAAATCGGCACGCTGATCACCGCGCTGGGAACCGGTATCGGCAACGAGGAATTCAATCTCGAAAAGCTGCGCTACCACAAGATCATCATCATGACCGATGCGGACGTCGACGGTGCGCACATTCGTACGCTGCTGTTGACCTTCCTGTTCCGTCAGATGCCAGACCTGATCGAAAACGGTTACGTCTACATTGCGCAGCCACCACTCTACAAGGTCACGCGCGGCAAGTCCGAGCAGTACCTGAAAGATGAGGCAGCCTTTGAAGAATATCTGATCGGCAGCGGTCTGGATGAAACCTCCCTTGCACTCGCAAACGGTGAAGTTCGTCTGGGTGAAGATCTGCGCTCGGTTGTTGAAGAAGCCCGTGAGGTTTCCGATATCCTCAACGGCCTGCATTCCCGTTACGACAAAGCAGTTGTTGAACAGGCAGCCATCGCTGGTGCGCTGAACTCCGACAACCTGCACAACCACGAAAAAGCACAGGAAGCTGCTGCTTACATCGCACGTCGTCTGGATATTCTGGCTGACGAGTTTGAGCGTGGTTGGGAAGGTGAAGCAACTGAAGAGGGTGATCTCATCTTCAGCCGTGTCGTTCGCGGCGTGAAAGAAGTCACCACCATCGACGCAGCTCTGCTCGGTTCTGCCGATGCGCGTCGTCTCGACAGCCACTTCAAGCATCTGGATGAGGTCTACCACAAGGCAGCTTCTCTGGTTCGCAAAGACAAGTCTGTCGAAATCCGCGGCCCTCAGGCACTTCTGGAAGCTGTATATGCGCAGGGTCGCAAAGGCATCTCCATGCAGCGCTATAAGGGTCTGGGCGAGATGAACCCAGAGCAGCTTTGGGAAACCACTCTGGACCCGAATGTCCGCTCCCTACTGCAGGTTAAGATCAAGGAAGCTGACGCGGCTGACGACATCTTCACCAAGCTGATGGGCGATGAAGTTGAGCCACGCCGTGACTTCATTCAGACCAACGCCCTGTCCGTTGCGAACCTCGATGTTTAAGTAACGCGCGACAGCGTAAGAAATCAGAAAAGCCGGATGCATCTGCACTCCGGCTTTTTTCATGCGCACATGGCAAGCGCGCCAAATCTCTGTTGCTATGGAGAGCCTTAAACGGAAAGGCTAAGGAAGGTGTGCTCGGACATCCAGCGATCAAATAGGAAGCTCACATGCCCACGAGCAGCGTTGGCAGCCTCTTCCGGGGTGCCGTTGCAGTGGGTTTCAATGATTGTGATGTGCTTCTCATGGATATCCGTACCGCACAGCGGGATGTCCCGATGTGAGAGCGTTACACGATGCATATGAAGCGCACACCGTTCCAGAATTGGCTCTAGACCCCGCAAGTTTGCCTGACTGAATAACGTGGCATGGAACAGCCGGTCATAAGCGCTGCAGAGAAACACCTCGTTGGCATCGGCTGCCTGACACATGGCATCCAGAATTTCAAAGAGCCGATCCCGCGTCTCGCCAGAAATGTTGGAGGCGATCATCCGACCCGCCTGCTCTTCCAACTGCATGCGGATTTTGACGATCTCAACAGCTTCCGCACGGCTGATACCAGCAACTCGCGTGCCTTTATAATCGTGGCGCACAACAAGGCCGGATTGCTGTAGCTTCAACATAGCTTCACGTACAGTTCCCTGTGCGCAGTCACAGGCATCTGCTACTTGCTGCTCGGCGATTGCTTCACCGGGCTTAAGGGCACCAACGATGATCTGTTCTTCCAGGTAATGATAGACAGCGTCACTTTTACGATTGCTGGAAGATGACCAAGGAGAAATTCCAAAACGAGAAATGAGGGAACGGTCCGAGATCGTGTGCAGCATGACAGAAGCGCTTTTTTTTGGATGAGGACGACTCCGAGAGCTCAATTCGGGCAAATAGCTTCGGATTTCTCATCACAGGAACACCATAAGCACGTATAGCGTGTAAACTATGTTATGTGCAATTGTTAAATATAGTTCCTTAGGGGTAGGGCGTATTGTTGCGCGCTTTGTTGTAGCCCGAATTTAATCGAATAAAAAATTGTAGCTACAGAGCTATATGTTCCAATTTATTGGCAGTTTTGAAGAGTTTCAACCAACGGAACACCAAAAGAAGCTACCGGAAATAAATTAATTTAGCCAGCTAATTTGTCCACAAAGGAAGGAGCACATAGAGGCGATTATGTGCTCCTAACCAGAACTGTTTGATCAGGATTCTGGTTTGATCATCACAGTTCCAGATGCGTAAGCATAGATTTTGCCGTCCTCATCGAGGATTTCGCCAGCAGAGATGCCGGTCTGCCGTGTCATGCTGACAACACGACCTTCCGCGTAAAGAACCTGCCCTACCTTAATGGGACGTATGAACTTGACGTTGAGTTCTGACGTGCCGCGAAAACTGAAAGCGTCTTTGAGTTTGGTCTGTACGGCCAGCGAAAGCACAGAATCCAGCGCTGTCGCCGCATAACCGCCATGCACAGTGCCACCGGGGTTCAGGTGATCATTGGTCGGCATGCATTTGAAGCGAACAAGGCCGTCCTCAATGCAGTCAATGTCTACATTCATGGTTTCTGCCATGGGCGGACGATTGCCCGCTTTTTGCATGGCTTTCAGGAACTCCAGTCCTGACATCACTTTTACGTCCATCTTTCCAATCCGTCCTATTGAAAATTTCTGAAATCAGAGCCGCGTTAGCAGTGCCTTGAGGTCGTCCCTCTCACGATCACTCAGCGCCGCAAGGAACCTGGCGTTTGCCTCTTCGGTTAAACTATCGAGAACTTCGGCAATCTCCTGCCCGCGCTCAGTGAGGAAAATGTGCTGAGTGCGCCGGTCGTCCGGGCTGGCTTTCCGCTCCAGATATCCGGCAGGGCAAAGTCGATCCAAAACACCGGTCAGCGTGGCATTATCCAGCTCAGCCGCTTTGCCAAGCTGAGACGTGGTGCAACCGTCCTGAACTGCCAATGCTTGCAAAACTATGGATTGAACCGGCGTAAGACCGAGCTCTTCAAGCTGTTTCTTATAGAAACGCGCGCCGCTTCTGGCGCTTCGGGAAAGCAGATAAAAGATGCAGTTATCAAGGCGCATCACCAGCACTCCATATACTTTGCATGCAAATAGTTTGCACGCAAAATATATAAGTGCAATTGATCCTTAGGAGGGGGTGAAAGGAAGCTACAGCAGGTTGTAGCTCCCAATCAGGAAGGCTTTAAGCGACTTCGCGGGTCTCGGTCAGGATGACTTCAAAGCCTTCAAAGTGTGGGCCACCCAGATAGAAGTTCATGCGGGTGCCAGCGCCTTTATGAGCAGACGCGAAGGCCTCGGACTTTGTCCAGGCCTGAAAATTCTCGTAGGAATCCCAAAGGGTGTGGGAGGCGTAAAGCGTATGGTCTTCCACGGTTTCACCCTTGAGCATCCGAAACTCAATGTAACCAGGAACAGAGCTCAGATGACGCTCACGGTTTTTCCAAACGGTTTCAAACTCTTCTTCTTTGCCCCGCACCACGCGGAAACGGTTCATTGCGATGTACACGCCGGAACTCCTTAGCCAATTAGTACTTGAGCCTTTCCTGTTAAAGGCCCAGCAAAGTTTCAGGTCTTCAGAGCCACACTCTAAACACATACCACTACAGGATTAAGAAGGGCATGCGGAGGCTGGCTAGCGAATTAAACCGCTTGGCTGGCAAAATGGTCTTAACGACACGCCCATGGAGGCGGTCAATCCGGGTATGTATGAAAATATGAATTTAATAGTCAAGTATTATTTCGTATATTCACCTGACTTCCTGATCACTTTCATTTTTGACATTGACCCCTATTATAAATATGAGTATTCCACTCATGTTATTCTAAAAGATAGCGCTTTACTAGACGGGCGAATTTGGGAAGCCAAAAGCCACTCATGCCCGCAGGAATGAAATACCTCCTCGCAAATGGGTGCAGCTATGTGTCTTCTAACCAGAGCTCTCAAATCGTTTTCTCTTATGCTTCCTTATGCAGCCGCAGCGCTTCTCAGCCTGTTTTTCGGCATGTTCATTGGTCAGGTCCAGGCTGAAGATCTCCAAAAAGATCAGCGCATCATCTCGATTGGCTCGTCTGTGACAGAAATCGTCTACGCTCTGGAAGCGCAGGACAGGATCGTCGCGGTCGACACAACAAGTCTTTACCCAACTGAAGCGCAAAAACTTCCCAACGTTGGCTACATGCGTGCCCTGAGTGCAGAAGGCGTGCTGGCCTCAAATCCGACCCACATTCTGATGATGGAAGGCTCAGGACCGCAAACCGCAGTGGATGTCCTGAAAGCAGCCTCCATCAATCTGACAGAAGTGAAAGAGGTCTATTCCCCAGAAGGCATCCTCGAAAAGATTGATGTTGTTGGCAATGCATTGCAGCTTCCAGAGGAAACCAAAGCACTCAAAGCCAAAGTCAAAGCGGATCTGGATAGTGCTCTGGCGTATGCGCAGAAGCAGGCCAAGCCACTCAAAGTCGTCTTTGTTATCTCTGAAGGGGGCGGCAAGCCACTCGTTGCAGGGCGTGAAACCGGCGCCCATGCTGTCATTGGCCTTGCGGGCGCAACCAACGTGTTTGCTAACCTGCGTGGTTACAAACCAGTGTCCAAGGAAGCGCTTATCGCAGCTGCTCCGGATGTCATCATGATGATGTCCCGTCCAGGCTCCAGCGGTCAGTCCAAAATCCTGAAAGAGCCGGGTTTCAATCTCACCCCAGCAGGCCTGAACGGCAATCTCATCGTCATGGATGGCGTCTACCTGCTCGGCTTTGGCCCACGCACAGCAGAGGCGATCCGTGATTTGAGCGACCGTTTCGTGAAAATTGCGGCAAAGACCACCCCGAAATCCTAAGGCGAGGCGGCTATGAGTGAGATGACACTGTCTGAGGCGTTCAAGTCACCAGTAACCCATGCAAGAACAAGCCGAGAAATCTGCCAGCACTATGCCCTCCGCGCTTTGACGGCCCTGCTGCTGGTGGTTTGCTTTGTCTCGCTGGCTGTTGGCCCAACAGAGGTGTCCGTCTCACATATTTTTGGCGCGATTGATTATTGGCTTCTGGGCGATGAAACCGCGCTCACCCTAAGAGATAAAGTGGTGCTGATGGATATTCGCATGCCAAGAACGCTGCTTGGCTGTCTTGTTGGTGCCTCACTCGCGGCCTCCGGGGCTATGATGCAGGGCCTGTTCCGCAACCCCCTCGCCGATCCCGGCCTGGTTGGCGTATCATCCGGCGCAGGCCTCGCTGCAGTTTGTGTGATCACCCTCTCTTCCGGTCTGCCTGCTTGGTTTTTAGATGACTATTCCGTCTACCTCCTGCCATGGGGTGCCTTTATCGGCGGTGCGGCGACAACCGCCCTGCTCTACAAGGTCGCCACTCGGCGCGGCCAAACCTCCATCGCCACCATGCTGCTCGCAGGCATTGCCCTTGGCGCATTGGCTGGCGCAGTCACCGGTTTCCTTGTTTTCGGTAGTACAGACGAAGAGCTGCGTGACCTGACCTTCTGGGGCATGGGCGGACTGGGCAGCTCTACGTGGCCTCGAGTGTGGTCCACGCTGCCATTCGCGCTTGCTGTCCTGATTTCGCTTCCGTTTATCGCAAAAGGCTTGAATGCGTTTCTACTGGGTGAGGCAGAAGCCTTCCATCTGGGCTTCAACACGCAGCACCTCAAGCGCTTGATCATCATTCTGGTTGCCGGAGCAACCGGAGCTTCAGTTGCGGCGGCTGGTGCAATTGGCTTTGTTGGGATCGTTGTGCCCCACGTCTTGAGATTGGTAATTGGACCAGACCACCGCTTCCTTCTTCCATCCTGCGCCTTGCTTGGAGCATCTCTGCTTGTTGCTGCAGATGTTGTCGCAAGAACCGTCGTTGCACCCGCAGAGCTGCCAATCGGCATTATCACCGCAGTGATCGGAGCACCGGTGTTCCTCTCCATCCTGCTTGGTCGCAAGAACCAGGTCCAACTCTGAGGAACGCAGATGCTTGAAGCGATCAACATCACCGTCCATGCAGGCCCAAAGAAGCTTCTGCGAGATGTCTACTTCCGCAGCTGTCCGGGGGAGCTGACCGTCATCATCGGCCCCAACGGCGCAGGCAAATCGACACTTCTGAAGTGCTTGACGGGCGATCTGACACCAACCACGGGCACGGTGATGCTGGACGGCACCTCGATCCTGTCTGTCCCGGCGGTCGAGCTGGCAAGCCGCAGAGCCGTCCTGCCGCAAAGCTCGCAGCTCTCATTTCCGTTTTCAGTTGAAGAAGTGGTGATGCTGGGGCTCGTCTCCGGCACACATGGCCTCTCTGCCAAGCAATTGCGCCCGCGCGTGCTGGAAGCGCTCGACCGTGTCGGTCTCAGCTCTTACCTGCACAGGTACTATCAGGAGCTCTCAGGCGGCGAAAAGCAGCGCGTTCATCTGGCACGTGTGCTTTGTCAGGTATGGGAGCCTCGACAGGAAGGCCGGGCCAATTACCTGTTTCTCGATGAGCCGACCGCCAGCCTCGATCTGAAGCACCAGATCGATGTGCTGGAAACAGGCCGCAAGTACGCCAATGAAGGCGGCGGTGTTATCGCCGTTCTGCATGATATCGATCTGGCCTGTGTTTACGCAGACAAGATCTTCGTGCTCAATCACGGCAATCTGGTCGCTCATGGCACACCGCAGGATGTGGTGACAACCGACCTTCTCCGCTCCGTCTACCAGCTTGATGATCGCATGCTGGAAACCAAGTGGGGCCATCTGGCGAAAGGCCAGAACCTCGGCAAATCATGGTCAGAACTGCGCCCGTCCTGAGCAAAGACAGTTCGGCCTCAGCCCTACTGGCAGTGAACTCACGCAGTTCCTTTAGAGATCATCCCGTCGCTTCAGGCGTTCGCCCTCTATCTTCTCTTCTTCCTCTTTAATGAGATTGAGAGGATGGAGTGCAAACTCGCCTTTGATTGGCGCTTTGCGCTTCAGCACCCTGGAGCGTGCGGTCCACCTGTTCCTTACAGCCAGAAACAGCAGTGCAACAGATAAAAAGCATAGAGCCAAAGCCATGCTTAGAGCGATCGTGGCCATAGCTTCCTCCCAGAATAAGCTAGTCGCCACTCTTATTTTGGGAGCAAATCAACATTGCTAAAATCATCAATGTATGCGGGTAGAATTTTAGGGATTGCTCAGACAGTTTGAGTCGGTCGCCAGATCGCATGTGGAGTACATGTGATATCCGCATAATACACAAGAATGTGTAGGTACATATCCTAAAGTAATACAAGCCAAATAAGGCAAATAAGGCAGCCCAAACGCCAATAAAATACCAAAGCTCTTTCTAAATCTCCAGAATCGTTAAACCACGGAAATACTGGACGAAAACAGAATCGTGAGAATCTGAAAGCGGTATTCTGTGATGTAAAACATTGAATCGAGGCGATTTTTTTAAATTCGTCCGTAATAAATACTCCATTTTTCTTTCGAAATTTGGCCCCAATTTCCAGAAAAATCACCCTCGTCGAACGCGGAAGCGATCACCGGTACTGCAAACTATGCGGCTGTTGGAAACGCAAAGAACAAAAATTGCAGTCAGATCGCATCAGCGTTCGTTTTTAACGAGAGAGGCTCAATGAGCCGTCTGGACCTTAGCAATTCGGCTAGCTCCTCTTATTTCGGAGTCGTCTGGAATCTCTCAATAAAAACTGAGGGAATACAATGGACTATCGTGGCACATATGACGAATTCCGTGACGCATTGCGGGCTTTCGAATCCGGTTGGGATCGCGAAAGATACAACGACGGCAGAATTCAGGATTGGCAGCTCAACGAATGGGCAGGCGGTCCGGTGCAAGACTTCTTTCCAGAGTATGACAGTTGGGGGGATCTGAACGACGACCAGTGGAGCGCAATGTCTTATCGCTCCATGAACTCACTTGGGTTCGTCGGATACCAGTTTGGTGAAGCCCTGCTTATTGACCTGGGCTATTATGATGATGACGTCTTCTACGGCAACGGCGCAGCACCAACACATGGGATGGCCAGTGGACCGGCAAGAACGGCGTAACCTCACTTGAAGATTTCATGACTGCTGAAAAGCAGGAAGTCGCCATTCAGGAAGCGTTTGGCTACAATCTTCAGATTATCGAAAACGGACTGTCCAACAGTGGTCAGACACTAGATGACTTTATTGGACAGGAATTCACATACGAGCAGAACGGCCAAGAGGTTAGCGTAACCCTCACTCTAACCGGTATTCTGGCAGCCGCTCACCTGCGTGGTGCGTACGGCACCCTTGCTCTCCTGCAGGGTGGCAACGTTTCTCAGGATGAGTACGGCACATCCATTCTTCAGTATGTTGAACAGTTTGGTGGCTTCGAGAGCCCATCTGTTGACGAAGCGATCGACTACTTCCAGGACCGCCTGACTGGTGATGAAGGCCTGAACGGCTCTCTGCCAGGCGTTGGCGTGCCAAAGGAAGATGCAGACGTGGTGGTCACGTGGTCCTACGGTGAACAGGAAGTCGTGAACGACTTTGACACCGAAGACGGCGTGATCTTCGTGGACTGGATCAGCTCCGATCAGCTCAACGTGACTGAGACTGCCGATGGCGTTCTCTTCTCTATCCCTTCTAATGGTGGTCAGACCTTACTCTTGGCCGGAGTTTCCCTCGCCGACCTGACAATGGCTAACTTCTCCATTCAGGATGCATCTGCAGCAGAGCTCATCAGAGACCTTGTTGGCGGCAACTCCCAGCCAGTGGATCCAACTGATCCAGTTGATCCGGTGGACCCTGTTGACCCAGTCGATCCGGTAGATCCTGTCGATCCAGTGGACCCAGTTGATCCGGGTGATGGAGATGACGGTCATGGTGGTCATCCAGGTGATGGCGACGACGGTCACGGCGGCCATACCGGCGACATGTACATGCTTGGTCTGGACAGTGAATCTCAGGTTGTTCCGGACTTCGATCCATCAACCGACATGATCCACATCCTGCAGGGTGTGACTGGCGAGCAGTTCGAGATCTTCGAAGAAAGCGGTGATGCACTTGGACAGACAGTCCGCATCGTGATTACCGATGAACTCGGCAACATCCTCTCCACCACCATCTTCCAGGGTGTAACACTCTCCGACCTGTCACTGGCAAACTTCTCTGTCGCAGAACAGTCTGCGTTCAACGAAGTTGTCTCTGCAATCGGTGAGACAGTAGAACAGCCAAATCCGGGTCAGGGCGGCGGATACGAACTTGTCTATGACAATGACGGCTCCAACCCTCCTACCGTAACTGGCACAACAGACGAAGGCGGCTCCAAGTTCCGCGCAGATACAAACGCGGACGATATTGTTGGCTTCAATCCGGCCACGGATGAGCTGGACTTCGGCGGCACATCTGTGCACGGCCTAATCGTAACCAAGGCACCTTCTGGTGAAATCGTCATCGATAGCCCATGGAGCTCCGCGGCACAGATCGTTCAGGGAGTGACCTATCAGGATGTCGACATCTCAGACTTCGGAATCGTCGGGAACGAACACCTGCGTCAGGATCTGGGCGGTGTGGTCTCTTGGGAACAAGGCGTGGGTCCACGCGAAGACGACACAGTCTACATCCGGTCCCACGAGTACGGCGTACACGAAGTTATCTCTGACTTTGACCCAGCCACTATGAAAATCAGCTTCCTGTACTACGGTACACGTGAGCGTCTGAGTGTTGAAGAAACCGACGACGGTCTGCTGATTTCTACTCTGCCAAGTGGTCAGAGCTTCCTCTTCGAAGGCATCTCTCTTGATGATCTGGTTCCAGGTCAGCTTGAGTTCCACTTCGACCAGGTCATGGAAGATAACCTCGAAGTGCCATTCGGTTTCGACCAGAATGACGTGACCCTTGTTAGCCGTGAAGGTCTTCTGACCCCAGAGGCACCAGCAGGCGACACAACAGACGGTCACCAGACAAGACCAGGCGACTTCGGTCCAACTGACCCAGTTGATCCTGTTGACCCAACTGATCCAGATCCGGACCCAGTTGATCCTGTTGACCCAGTCGATCCGGTCGACCCAGTTGACCCGGGCACAGGTACTCCAGGTCAGGTTCCTGGCGACGGTGTGGTTGTGTTCACATGGGCTTGGGGTGAGAACAGCGTTATCACCGACTTCAACCCGGCAGAACATAAGATCAGCATTGGCTGGATCAGCTCAGATCAGATCAGCTTCACTGAAAGCGAAGACGGTCTGGTGATCTCCCTGCCATCCAATGGCGGTCAGACCCTCCTGCTGGAAGGTGTGTTCCTTGAAGATCTGAATGCCGATAACTTCGACATCAAAGATCCTTCTACCTGCAGGAAATCCGCGATCTGCTTGCGGGTGCAGCACTCAGCCTCCGGTTGATCCAACTCCGGATCCAGATCCAACCCCAGACCCAGATCCGACCCCGGATCCAGATCCAACTCCAGATCCGGACCCAGTGGATCCAGTCGATCCGGTTGACCCAGTTGATCCGGGTGATGGTTCTCCTCGCGAGTTCACACTGGATTGGCAGTGGGGCAAGCAGGAAGAGGTACAGGACTTCAACCCAGCCCAGGACACCGTGAACATCGGTTGGATTGGCGGCGGTCAGTTCGAAGTTGAACAGACTGACGATGGCGTCCTCTTCACCCTGCCAGGTAATGGCGGACGGTCCTTGCTTCTGGTTGGTATTGTCGTCGCAGACCTGACAGCAAACAGCATCCTCGCAAATGATGCAGCCGCTCAGGCTAAGATTGAGGACTTCCTCGCAAATGCCGAAAATCTGGCAGATGTGGGAACTCAGTCTGAAGCTGAAAATGTAGACACAACCTACATTCCAGAAGCACCTGAAGCTCCATCCGCTCCTGAAGAAGCAGCCGCTTCCAGCAGCAGAGACGATGATGCAGTTGCAGCACCAGCTGAAGAAACTGAACAGGAGGAAGGTCCTCGCGAAACACAGGATGCTCCGGAACCAGCTCTCGCAGCTGCAGCCAACAACGGCAACGGTGCAATCGGTGGCGATACCGTAGAAATCAATTGGGATTGGGCAGCAGAAGAAGTCATCACGAACTTCGATCCTGCAACCGATACTATCGATTTCGGCAACCTGAACGCATCTCAAGTTCAGATCACTGAAGAGAACAACAGTGTTGTGATCGAAGTTCTGGACAATGGTGGTCACACCTACACCCTGAACGGCATCAGTGCTGATGATCTGACAGAGGCAAACTTTGAGGCAGATGACTTCAATACCATCGTAACGGAAGACGGCGGTGTTGTGGATCAGATCCATTCGATCAACCAGGACGACAACCTGATCTGATCAACAAAGTAACCTAGCGAACTGCTCCCTCCCGGCGAATACCGGGAGGGGGTTTCTTGCTTTAATCCCCGAAGACAATTGGGAGAAAGCTTATGCCCGGCAGCCAACGACAAAAAGAATCTGTAATCACCCATGCATTCAGATCTCTAAGGTCCGCACTGCTTGGAATCGGCGGCGTCAGCATGCTGTTGAACATTTTGATGCTGACTGGCCCCCTTTTTATGCTGCAGGTCTATGACCGCGTCCTCGCAAGTGGATCAGTGCCAACACTGCTCGTTCTGGCAACACTTGTAGGCGTCCTCTTTCTTTTCTATGGCATTTTGGAAACGCTCCGCAGTCGTGTTCTTTCACGTCTTGGACAGCGTGTTGACGCCCAGCTCTCTGGCGTCTCCTACGAAATCTCAACAAGCTTGCCACTCATCCTTGGTCCGAAAGGCTCCAAGATGCGCCCGGTTCAGGATCTGGATCAGGTGCGCAGCTTCCTTTCCGGCCCGGGTCCTTCTGCCATCTTCGATTTGCCCTGGATGCCGCTCTACTTCGCGATCGTGTATCTGTTCCACCCATATCTGGGCATGATGGCGATCGGTGGTGCGCTGGTGATCTGCGCGCTGGTAGGACTGAACGAGTTCACCTCCCGCCGGCCATCCAGTGAAGCCGCTGCTGAAACCAACCGCCGTTCCGCAATCGTGGAAGCCAGCCGTGCCAATGCCGAAGTCATTCAGGCCATGGGCATGATGGAAACCATGAAGAACAGATGGCATCAGGGAAATGATGCTACCTGATCAAACAACGCAAATCAGGCGACAGAGCAGCATTCTTTGCAACGGCAGTTAAAACCTTCCGCTTCGTACTCCAGTCCGCCATGCTCGGCATGGGGGCCTGGCTTGTTATCCAGCAGGAAGTCACCTCCGGTGTGATGATTGCGTCCTCAATCATGTCATCCCGTGCGCTGGCACCTGTTGAGCAGGCCGTTTCCCAATGGAAAGGCTTCCTCGCAGCCCGTCAGGGTCTGGCGCGTCTGCGCCGTGTGATTGAAAACAAGACTGACGCCAACAATGTGATGGAACTGCCCCTGCCTCACCAGAAGATAGATCTGGATGGCGTGGCATGTGGTCCCGTTGGTATCCGCCAACCAATCGTGCAAGGCATCTCATTCAGCCTCGCAGCAGGTGAAGGTCTGGGCGTAATCGGTAAATCTGGTTCCGGCAAATCCACCCTGTCCCGTTCTATCGTTGGCATCACCAACGCCCTCACCGGCTCCATCCGCTTTGATGGTTCCGAGCTGGACCAATGGTCGTCCGACCGTATCGGTCAATTCATTGGCTTCCTACCTCAGGACATTCAGCTGTTTGACGGAACGGTTGCGGAAAACATCTCCCGCTTCAAGGAAGATGCGAACCCGGATGATGTCATCGAAGCTGCGAAAATCGCCAGCGTGCACGAGTTCATCACTGGCTTGCCTGATGGTTACAACACCGTCATCGGCACCGGTGGCTATGCCCTCTCCGGCGGACAACGCCAGCGGATCGCACTTGCCCGTGCCATGTATGGCGAGCCATTCCTGATCGTGCTGGATGAGCCGAACTCCAACCTCGATTCCGAAGGTGAAGCGTGCCTGACCCATGCGATCAAGCTCATGCGTGGTCGCGGCAAGATCGTCATCGTGATTGCCCACCGCCCAAGCGCAATTGCAGCCGTAGATAAGGTGCTCGTGCTCAACGAAGGCCGTCAGGCTGCGTTTGGTCCGCGTGATGAGGTGATGAAGCAACTCGTCACTCCGGTACAGACCCCGCAGGTAAAACCGAAACAACCAGCTAAGGCTCCGCAGAAACAGGGAGCAGCGTGATGCATAACCATTCTGAAAGCGACAAACAGCTGAAAGGCAGCATCCGGTTCCACCTGATCTGCGCTGGTCTTCTGGTCGTCATTCTCGTTGGAGGCGTCGGCCTCTGGGGAGGCCTGATGGAAATCCGTGGTGCGATCATCGCTCCCGGCACCATCGTTGTTGAAACCAACACCAAGAACGTACAGCACATGGAAGGCGGCATTGTTCGCTCCATCATGGTGACCGACGGCGACACCGTAGATGCTGGCGACACTCTGCTTCGTCTTGATGATACGGTCACCAGAGCAAACCTTGCTGTCGTCACCAAACAGCTGGACAACCTCTACTCTCAGGAAGCTCGCTTGATTGCAGAGCGGGACGGCGAAGAGGAAATCCTGTTCCCGTCACGGGCTGCTGACGATGCGCATTCACAGGTTCTGAACACCATCCAGGAAGGTCAGCGCCGCATGATGGTGGCAAAGACCAAGAACTTGCGCGGTCGTCAGGACCAGATGCGGGCGCAGATTGAGCAGTACAAGAAGCAGATTGACGGCCTGTCTCAGCAGCGTGATGCCAAGGAAATTGAAATTGGCCTGATCGATGGAGAGCTGGAAGACTTGCACAAACTGCTCGCCAAGAAGCTGGTCACTGAGTCCCGTGTGACAGCTCTGAAGCGTGAAAAAACCAAGCTTCAGGGTGAATACGGCGATTTCATTGCTCAGATTGCAAAGACCGAAGAAGCCATCGCAGAACGCAACATCCAGATCATGCAGATCGAAGAAGACGTCATGACCAAGACGTTGGAACAGCTTCAGCAGGTACGGGCGGAAATCGCTCAGCTTGAAGAGAAAAAGATCGCAGCTCAGGACCAGCTGATGCGCATGGAAATCAAGTCACCGCAATCTGGCACAGTTCACGACCTCACCATTCACACCATCGGCGGTGTGATCGCTCCCGGTGAAGTGGTAATGCAAATCGTGCCACGAGAAGATGTGCTCGTGATTGAAGCGCAGGTTCAGCCGATTGATGTGGACCAGCTTACTCCAAATCAGGAAGCAACAGTCCGCCTGCCAAGCTTTGATCAGCGCACAACGCCAGAGCTGACAGCAGCTGTGAAAACCATCTCGCCTGACTTGCTGGAAGACCCGAAAACCGGTCTCAGCTTCTATATGGCCGAGTTGACCATCTCCGAGGATGAAATGGATAAGTTGGGCGGCAAGAACCTGGTGCCAGGTATGCCGGTTGAGGCATTCATTCAGACCGAGAACCGCACCGTGATCTCGTACATCATGAAGCCAATGGTCGATCAGATCGCCCATGCCATGAGAGAATAGGGGTAAGCACCCCTATTCTGCTTATTCAAGAAGGTGCTTGAGGCTGCTTACCAGCCAGCCTCAACATCACCCATCTCAACATAGATGCTCTTGACCTGAGAGTATTGATCCAGCGCCCACTGACCGTTCTCACGACCAATACCGGAATGCTTGAAACCACCAAATGGCATCTCAACCGGGGTCAGGTTGTAGTTATTGATCCAGCAAGTACCTGCTTCCAACTGATCAATCACACGATAGGCACGCTGAATGTCCTTAGTGAACACAGCAGCAGCCAAACCAAACTCGGTGTTGTTTGCACGGCGGATCACATCAGCTTCATCATCAAAGTCCAGCACACACATCACAGGGCCAAAGATTTCTTCACACGCAATGCGCATGTCGTCTTTGACTTCGGTGAAGATGGTTGGCTCCACAAACAGGCCGCGGCCCAGACCATCCACCTGCGGACGACCACCGCCAGCATACAGCACAGCACCTTCGCTCTGGCCGATAGCGATGTAATCCATCACTTTTTCCAGCTGAGCTTTGGAAACAAGAGGACCAAGCTGTGTGTCTTCGTTGAGTGGATCACCAATCAGGATCTTCTCAGTACGCTCTTTCAGACGTTTCAGGAACTCTTCCTTGATGGAAGAATGAACGAATACGCGTGTGCCGTTGGAGCAGATCTGACCAGTGGAATAGAAGTTAGCATTCATCGCCGCAGCAACAGCATTGTCGATGTCACTATCTTCAAAAATCACGATCGGAGATTTGCCGCCCAGCTCAAGGCTCATATGCTTCAACTGAGAAGCCGCCTTTTCAGCAACCTTCATGCCTGTTGGTACAGAACCGGTCAGGGAAACCTTTGCGATTTCAGGATGCGCCACGAGAGCCGCCGCTGCTTCCCGGTCCGCCTGTACCACGTTGAACACACCATCTGGCAAACCAGCTTCACGGAAGATCTCAGCGAGCTTCAAAGCAGACAGGCAGGTCACTTCAGAAGGCTTGAAGATCATCGCGTTGCCAGCAGCCAAAGCAGGTGCCGCTTTCCATGCAGCAATCTGGATAGGATAGTTCCAAGCACCAATGCCAAGGCAGATGCCCAGTGGCTCGCGCTTCGTCAGCGCATAAGAACCGCCAAGGTCGATGTGCTCGCCGTTGGAGGTCGCAGCAACGCTCGCAAAGTATTCCAGTGCTTCAGCACCAGAAGCCGCATCAGCAACCAGTGTTTCCTGAAGCGGCTTACCGGTATCAAGGGTTTCCAGCTCGGAAAGCTCGCGGTTCCGCTCGCGCATCAGATCAGCAGCCTTGCGCAGAACGCGAGAGCGCTCAGCTGGAGCCATGGAGCGCCAGATTGCAAAGCCGGTACGGGCCGAAGCAACCGCTTTGGTGATGATCGCAGGTGTTGCGGAATGAACGCGCGCAATCACTTCCTGCGTTGCCGGGTAAAGGCTCAGGATCTCCTCACCCATCGTATCTTCAACGTAAGTGCCGCCGATGAAGTGAGACCCACTAGGCTGCGCACGCAGGGATGCATTTGTCAGAGTATCTGTTTTCGTCATTTCTTAATCCAACACTTAACGTTGTTCGTTCTGCCAGTTCGGGTGTACCCACGCCTGCTTGTCACTGGCAGGAAGCATACCTTTTCCAAGAATATGGTCAGCTGCCTTCTCACCAACCATGATGGAAGGCGCGTTGAGGTTTCCGTTCGTAATCTGCGGGAAGATGGAGCTATCCGCAACGCGCAAACCGTCAACGCCAATCACACGACATTCGCTGTCTACCACAGCAGTTTCGTCGTTTGCGTCACCCATTTTACAAGTGCCGCATGGATGGAACGCGCTTTCAACGTGTTCCTTGATGAACCCGTTCAGCTGTTCGTCTGTTTCAACGTCACTGCCCGGCTGAATTTCCTTGCCGCGGAATGGATCAAACGCATGCTGAGCAAAGAGCTCACGGGTCAGGCGGATACAAGCTCGGAAGTCTTCCCAATCCTCTTCGTGGCTCATGTAGTTGAACAGCACGTTTGGCTTCTCCATCGGATCAGCAGACTGCAAAGTCACTGCACCGCGAGACTTGGAGCGCATCGGTCCCACATGAACCTGATAGCCATGGCCTTCAGCCGCTGCCTGTCCGTCATAGCGAACCGCAAATGGCAGGAAGTGGAACTGAATGTCAGGATACTTTACGCCTGCTTTTGAGCGAATAAAGCCGCAGGTTTCAAAGTGGTTTGAAGTGCCCAGACCAGATTTAATTAGCTGCCACTGTGCGCCAATCACCCCTTTGGAGAGCAGGTTCCAGTGCTTGTAGAGCGTGATCGGCTGCGTACAGGCCTGCTGGATGTAAAGCTCCAGATGGTCCTGCAAGTTCGCGCCAACGCCTTTACGGTCAGCAACCACATCAATACCCAGCGCAGAAAGAGCTGCCGCATCACCAATGCCGGAATGCATCAGCAACTTTGGTGAGTTGATGGAAGAGGCAGAAACAATCACTTCGCGGGTGCATTTCAGTTGATGCAGCTGTCCGCCACGCATGTATTCAACACCAACAGCACGCTTACCTTCCATGAGGACACGGTTCACATGTGCGCCGGAGATGATCTCAAGGTTTTCACGCCCTTTGATCGGCCAGAGATAGGCGTTGGAAGCGGACCAGCGACGGCCATCATGCACCGTCATTTCCATCTCGCCAAAGCCTTCCTGGCGATAACCGTTGTAATCCTCGGTACGTGCATAACCAGCTTCTTCACCAGCCTTAACAAAGGCTTCGTAAAGCGGGCTCCACAGCGATCCGCGAGAAACATGCAACGGACCAGACCGGCCGCGCCAGCCTTCATCACCAGAGGTCGCATTTTCAAGACGCTCGAAGTAAGGCAGGACATCTTGATAGCCCCAGCCTTTCGCGCCCATCTCTTCCCAGGTGTCAAAGTCGCAGGCATTCCCGCGCACATACACCATGCCGTTGATGGAGGAAGAGCCGCCAATCACCTTACCGCGTGGCAGCGCAAGCCGACGTCCGTCCAGATGCGGCTCAGGTGCACTCTCATAGCCCCAGTCGTAACGGGACATGTTCATCGGATAAGACAAAGCGGCAGGCATCTGGATGAACGGACCGATATCCGTGCCGCCAAACTCCAGCAAAACCACCTTGTTTTGGGGATTATCAGAAAGACGGTTTGCCAGGGCGCAACCAGCAGAGCCAGCGCCTACAATAATGAAATCTGCAGTCATTGTATTCTCTTGGGCTATAAGCCGTATTCCAGTTTTTATTGTGGGGTATCTGTCGTTTCAAAGCTGTCGAAACATTTCTTCACGTAGTCCTGAACCAGCATCGTTGCTGGTGATCCGTCAGGCCGGTTGGTCGTCAGCACGCATTGCAGCCACAGCCCGTCAATCATCGCAGCAGTGCCCTCAGCTGCGGTAATTGCCGTCTGACGATCCGTAACGCGATGGTACTCGGCGGTGAGGTTCGAAATCAGCCGCCGATGATAAACTTGCAGTAAGCGACGCGTTGCAGGCTCGGTGCGCGCCACCACGTAAAACGCAAACCAGGCCGAGATAACCGAAGGCTGAAACTGCTCATCGCTGAAGTTGGTATGGATGATCGCATCGATCCGCTCCATAGGCGTCTTCGCTTTCAGCAGGCGGCTTCGTGATTGCTTGCTCAGATCCTTCAGCAGGAAGCTCATGGTCGCGTTGAACACAGCTGCTTTCGAGCCGAAATAGTGATGCGGCAGTCCCGTCGAGACGCCAGCATTCTTGGCGATATCCGCCATTGTGGTCGCAGCATACCCCTTCTCATGGATCGCTTTGATCGTCCCCATGATGATCGAGGTTTTGCGTTCCTCTTCCATTCCGACTTTAGGCATGCGCGCCGCACTCACTCCAAGATTATTTTTATTGAACGTTCAATCAATAAAAATAGTTCTTAGAACATTTTGGAGCTTTTGAAAAGTATTGCACTCCGATTTATCGTAATTAATATCTGGTGGAGAGGTTGCCTTTAGTCCATCGGGTCTTTATTAGCTTAGGTGAACGAAGGAATTTGAAAATTTAATTATCGGCTGAAGAGTGTTTGGGACATGTTTTCTACACAATTCTACGGCTCTATTAAATAAATACCGAAATTGGGGAGATTTACATGAGTGTTGCTAGTAGCCTGGTAAAGAAACTTTCTACTTCTGCTTCAGTACTATTACTGATCACTGGGTCAGCTCTCGCCGCAGAAGCGGAAGCCTGTAAAACCGTACGCTTCTCCGATGTGGGCTGGACAGACATCACCGCAACCACCGCAACAGCAACCTCGGTTCTGGATGCAATCGGTTACGAAACAGACGTAAAAGTACTTTCCGTGCCAGTAACTTACGCGTCTCTCGCAAACAATGATATCGATGTATTCCTTGGCAACTGGATGCCAACAATGGAAGCTGATATCGCGAAATATCGTGAAGCTGGCACCGTTGATACTGTTCAAACCAACCTGACTGGCGCCAAGTATACTTTGGCTGTTCCTAAGTATACCTACGACAAGGGTCTGAAGGACTTTGCCGACATTGCAAAATTCTCTGGTGACCTTGATGGCGAGATTTACGGCATCGAAGCAGGCAACGACGGAAACCGTCTTATCCTTGATATGATCGAGAAAAACGCATTCGGCCTGAAGGGATTCGAACTCGTCGAATCATCTGAAGCTGGCATGCTGTCTCAGGTCGCTCGTAAGACCCGTAAGGATCAGGACATCGTCTTCCTGGGTTGGGCTCCGCACCCAATGAACTCCAACTTTGAGCTGAAGTACCTCACCGGTGGTGACGAGTTCTTCGGTCCAAACTTCGGTGGTGCAGACGTTCTCACCAACACCCGCGCTGGCTACTCTGCGGAGTGCGCGAACATGGGCAAGTTCCTTCAGAACCTCACCTTCTCCCTGGAGATGGAAAATGAGATCATGAATGCGATCCTGAACGACGGTGAAGAGCCAACTGATGCGGCAAAGGCATGGATCAAGAAGAACCCAGAGTCTCTTGATAAATGGCTGAATGGCGTAACCACCTTCGACGGTAAAGACGGCTTGGCTGCTGCAAAGGCTGCGTTCGGCCTCTAAGCGTCATTACCGAGCATAATTTGAGAGGCGGATGCGATAAACTCGCACTCCGCCTCTTAGCGCGTTTTTCCGGAGCCTTCCGACAACCGGAATAATCAATGCGCAACTGGGGCAAGCTGCATGTCGGTATCAAGCTTTTTGCATCTCGCCCAATTGATTTGAATTACGTTAACGCGTTGATATACA
Source organism: Pseudovibrio denitrificans JCM 12308 (assembly GCF_001310815.1). GTDB lineage: Bacteria > Pseudomonadota > Alphaproteobacteria > Rhizobiales > Stappiaceae > Pseudovibrio > Pseudovibrio denitrificans. Next base: position 55,535 of record NZ_BAZK01000012.1, on the reverse strand, counting down.
ATAACAAAATCTGAGGTTTCCCGTGGAGTGGCTAACAGAGCATAAACTACCCATTGGCAAATGGGCCAAGTGGTACGTTGACTGGCTCACTGACAACGCAAGTGGCTTTTTCGATGCAATTTCCGTTGCAATTGAATGGCTGATCGACAGTGTACTATGGCTTTTGCAAGCCCCCCACCCGCTCGGCATTGTCGTTATTGCCACCGGTCTGGCCTTTGTGGTCAGAAGGTCCGTCATGTTCTCCGTGTTTGTTGCTCTGAGCCTGCTGCTCATCATCAATCAGGGTTACTGGGATGAAACCACAGAAACGCTGGCGCTGATCCTCAGCTCCACATTCATTTGTATGTTGATCGGCATTCCTGTCGGCGTTTACTCCGCACACCATCCAAAGTTCTTCTCCTGGGTGCGTCCTGTGTTGGACTTGATGCAGACAATTCCGACATTCGTGTACCTGATCCCTGCCCTCATCCTGTTTGGTCTGGGTGTGGTTCCGGGCTGATCTCTACCGTCGTTTTCGCTCTGCCAGCTTCAATCCGCCTGACCCAGATCGGCGTTGCTTCCACCCCGAAGCACCTGCTGGAGGCCGGTGAAGCCTTTGGTGCCACCTACTGGCAAAAGCTCTTCAAGATCGAACTGCCATACGCCCTGCCAAACATCATGGCAGGCCTGACCCAAACCATCATGTTGTCCCTATCCATGGTCGTGATCGCAGCCCTCGTTGGCGCGGATGGCCTCGGCGTACCGACACTGCGCGCGCTGAACACAGTGAACATCGCAAAAGGGTTTGAAGTCGGCATTGCAATCGTTCTGGTCGCTATCGTGCTGGACCGCTTCTTCAAAAGCTCAGAAGATAAGGGCGGCAAGTAATGACCAATCCTGTTGTTTCCTTCAAAAACCTGTCCATCGTCTTCGGTGATAAACCAGACGCGGCCCTGCCCTTGATTGATGCTGGCAAAACCCGCGCAGAAATTCAGGAAGAAACTGGTCAGCTGGTTGGTGTTGCCAACGCGACCTTCGATATCCAGCAGGGCGAACTTCTCGTTCTGATGGGCCTGTCCGGTTCCGGTAAATCCACCCTGCTCCGCGCCATCAACGGCCTCAACAAGGTTTGCCGTGGCGAAATTCTGGTGGCGGATGATGGCGAACAGGTCAACCCAACCACCTGCTCTGCTGCACGCCTGCGTAAACTGCGCCGTGAGCGCGTTGCAATGGTATTCCAGCAGTTCGGCCTGTTGCATGGCGCACCGTGCGCGACAACGTTGGCTTCGGTCTGGAGCTCTCCGGTATCCCAAAATCTCAGCGTCTTGAACGCGTTGAAGAGCAGTTGGAGCTCGTCGGCCTAGGTGGCTGGGGCGACAAATACGTGCACGAGCTTTCCGGCGGTATGCAGCAGCGTGTTGGTCTGGCTCGAGCCTTTGCCACCGATGCACCAATCCTGCTGATGGATGAACCGTTCTCCGCTCTGGATCCCCTCATCCGCAGTCACTTGCAGGATGAGTTGCTGGACCTCCAGGAAAAGCTGCACAGAACCATCGTGTTCGTGAGCCACGACCTCGACGAAGCCGCCAAAATCGGCAACCGCATCGCCATCATGGAAGGTGGTCATGTGGTGCAGATCGGCACGCCGCAGGAGATCGTGAAGAACCCGGTTGATGAATACGTTGAGTCATTTGTAGCGCACATGAACCCACTCAACGTTCTGCACGCAGAAGACATCATGACCAACCTGTCTGATGCAAGCGCAGACATCATCGTAAGCGTTGACGATATGCCGAGGTGCACTGCCAAGCAGATGATCCGCGATGTGATTGAAATGAAGCGTAAACACGCTGGCCCAATTGCAGTTTTCCGCGGCGACCGCCCCGTCGGCATCATCCGCGAACAAGAAATCATGGACTGCTTCGTCTAAGCCAACCCAAATCATAGATTCCAAACAGGCGCACCCACACAGGTGCGCCTGTTTTTGTTACCGTGCTCGTTTTTCTCATTTTCATTAGAAATTTCACTGGTGGCAGCATTGTCGCCAGAATGGCAATGGAAAAGCTTGAAAAATATCTGCTCTGAAACTGCAGAACTGAACGCTTAAGTCAAAAAGGCTGGGGTGATGCCCCAGCCAAAGCATCTTTTAATCCAACAGCTTACCTAAACGAACCGCTGTCTTGCCAACCTGTAGACGACGGCTTGGCATAATCAGAACGCAGTTGTCGTGTGGTGTGACAACCGGCGTATCGCCATCCATCGCAAGCACCGTGCCTTGCTTGGCGATGACTTCCATTCCGCGGTAATCTTCGTTGAAGCGGAAGTTTTCACTTTGAACCGTAACAGGCGCGACGATTTCTATAGTCTTTTGCGGTACTAATGGCTGCTGTTCCTCCAAAAACGCCTCACCAAAGTCCGCTGGTACACACTCTGTTGCTCGCAGAAAACGAATGCTTGCTGCAATCGCGCGAGGGCCAGCTGCTGCTTCCCAATGTTGTCCGGCTTCCAGCAGCAATGCAGCTTTAGGGCTGGAGGGCTCCGAGAACCCGTCATAATCACGTAGCCGCTTGCCTTCTGCATGGCCAGAGTCGCAAATAATCCATTCAGGATCAGCAACCTGTTTGGCGAGCGCCCGTCCTTTTTCCTGATCTCCCGCCAGCATCAAAGGTGGGTTTTTATGCTGCATGCTGTGCAGATCCAGCAGATAATCAACACTCTCAATAACAGGGCGAACCTCGCGCGCCCGTTCCAGCTCGCGTGTTACCTCTGGGCCATCCAGTGAAGCTGATTGCCAGACGCGATTGAAATCCTGATCCAGATAGCGCGATGCGGTTGGGTCGTTGCGGTCAAAGGCGTTGTAGGCTGCCACGTTCATGAAAGCGAAGCTCAGTTTGCCGCGCACAGGGCGAACTTCCTGTTTGAACAGCCAGTCCAAAGCAACGGCACCACATGGCTCGTTGCCATGCACTAGCGCTGAAATCATCACATGTGGCCCGGCAGTGCCGGAGTCGAATGTGGTGATCCAGTCCACGCCGGTATTACCGACTTTGTAAGGCAGGATATCGGGGAAATCGATTTCGATAGGGTAAGCTGTACTTTCAATAATCATGGCAATGGTCCTTGAAAAGTATAGGTCACACCAGCTCTAAACACATCTAGGCCGGTGTTGAATATGGGTCCTCAATCTCAAAGGCGCGCGTGAACTCAATGAATTTTCTGGCGATTGGAGTGCTGGGCGTCGTTGCAGGCAATATGAAGGCGTTGAGGTAGGAAATACGCGGCTTAAACGGTAGAAAAACCAGCGTTTCTGGATGGTTTCGCGCCACAGGAAACGGGTTGAGGACGCTGACACCAACACCTGCATGCACCAGCTCACTCACGGAGACGGCGGTAGAAGATTCGGCAACAATATTAGGCCGAATTCCGCGTTCCGCAAACATGCGCTCTAAAATAGCGCGCACCGGGAACCGACGGGTGAGGGCGACGAAATCCTGTCCATCAAAGTCTTCGGGCTCAATAAACGCTTTGCTGGCAAGGGGATGGTCCCGATGCAAAACCGCATGTGCAATGGCTGATCGCAGTGGTTCCAGCGTCAGTCCTGCATGCTTGGAAAGTCCATCCGTAATCCCAAGGTCCGCATGTCCTTCAGCCACATGATTGCGCACATCAGAAGATGTCCCAATCTCTAGCTCTACTTTCTGTCCCGGATAAGCCTTGATGAACTCCGCAATCACACCAAGCAGGAAGCGGTGGGAGATTGTTGGAGGTGCCGCAAGACGTAGCGGCTTGCTGCTGTGCTGAGATACGAAGGTTTCGTTCTCGATGCCCGCCAGCATCTCAAAAACCGGCTCAAGCTTTTCATTGAGTGCCAGTGCATCAGAGGTCGGCACCAGCCGCCCGCTGTCGCGATTAAACAGGGTCTTGCCCAGCCGCTCTTCTAAATGCTTGATCGCACGGCTCACCGCTGGCTGCGAAATTCCAAGGCGGGCAGCAGCTGCAGTTGTTTTCCGAACGCTGATAACAGCGCGTAAAACTTCAAACTCTCGAAGGCTCAAGCGTGGACGGGTAGGGGTATCGGACATAGTTCTATGCGTTTTGATTATAAATTTTTGAATGACAATGTTGAAAACACATACTACGGTTTAAGTCAACCGCGAAGCTCTACCGGTGATTTGCCCTTGTGGTGAAGACACATCCAATAAAGAAGCAGCGGCATTGTTACTGGGCGAATGAATTTTAATCGCCAGAGGGAACGATAATTTCGAGGGGAGAGCAGCAATGATTAAGCTGCAGAAATGGCTTGCTGGAACAGCAAGTGCCATGTTGCTTATGGGTGGAGTGGCTTCAGCTGAAGATCTGACCATCGGTTTGTCTTCAGAGCCAAGCGCGATTGACCCGCACTACCACAATCTGGGACCGAACAATATGATCGCCTATCATATGTTCGACCGCCTTATTCACCAAAATGAGAAACAGCAGCTACAGCCCGGTTTGGCAACCAGCTGGAAGCCAATCAACGCCACCACATGGGAGTTGAAACTGCGTGAAGGCGTGGTGTTCCATGATGGCAATCCGTTCAATGCGGATGACGTGGTGTTTTCGTTTGAGCGCGCACCAAATGTGCCAAACTCACCATCCAGTTTCGCCACATACACCAAAGGCAAAACGGTCAAAAAGATTGATGACTACACAATCCATATCACGACCGAAAAGCCTTATCCGCTTGTTCCGAATGATATCTCTACGGTCAGCATCATCTCTGTAGAAGCAGGAACCGATGCAACAACCGAGATGTACAACGCGGGTACAGCGACAGTCGGTTCAGGCCCATATAAGTTTGCTGAGTATGTGCCGGGCGACCGCATTGTGCTGGAAGCAAATGCTGACTACTGGGGCGCAAAGCCGAAGTGGGACAAGGTAACCTTCAAGCCAATCAAATCCGGACCATCCCGCGTGGCTGCTTTGCTGGCAGGTGATGTTGACCTGATCAACGGTGTCCCAACAACCGACATTGAAGTGCTGAGCGGCAACGACAAGGTCTCTCTGTGGCAGGGACCATCCAACCGCGTCATCTATCTGCATCTGGACCATGACCGCGATGACAGCCCATTCGTGAAAGCCATGGGCGGTGGAGCCATCAAAAACCCGCTGAAAGATCAGCGTGTTCGCGAAGCGATCTCCAAGGCAATCAGCCGTGATCTGATCGTTGAGCGCGTGATGGAAGGTGTTGCTGTTAAAGCCGGCCAGCTTCTGCCAGACGGGTTCTTTGGTGTCAGCGAAAACCTGAAGCCGGTTGAATATGATGCAAAGGGAGCAAAAGAGCTTCTGGCCGCTGCAGGTGTTGGGGATGGCTTCGAACTGCGCATCCATGGCCCGAATGATCGCTACATCAACGATGCCAAGATCGTGGAAGCTATCGCTCAGATGCTAAACCGCGTCGGCATCAAAACCGATGTAGAAACCATGCCGCGCTCTGTTTACTTCAAACGCGCGTCCCGTGGTGGTCCAAACAACACGCCAGAATTCTCAATGGTTCTCGTAGGTTGGGGCGCTGGCTCCGGTGAAGCATCATCTCCGCTGCGCTCTCTCATCCATACCTACGACAAGGACAAGGGCTTCGGCTCCTCCAACCGTGGCCGCTACTCCAATGCTGAAGTGGATGCCATGATTGAGGAAGCTCTGGCCACCGTTGATGATGAAAAGCGTCAGGACCTGCTGGCCAAAGCAACCGAGATTGCCATCAACGATCAGGCGATCATTCCGCTGCACTATCAGGTGAACACATGGGCGACCCGCAAGGGCCTCCAGTACCTGCCACGCACGGATGAATACACCCTGTCCTGGGGCGTATCCGCTGAGTAATCGCACGCAATCAAAAGGCCGGCTTAGGTTCCATGCCGGCCTTTTTCTTATCTGAAGCCAGATTGACACCCCTGTAATTTCAATGGGTTGGCTTTACCTGCGAAAGATTTAGAGACATGTCTGTCTTCATTCTCAGACGCCTGATGCAAAGTGGCATAGTCATGATTGCTATGTCCGTCATTGTGTTCTTTGGCGTGAACGTGGTGGGTGATCCCATCGATATGCTGGTCGCACCGGATGCGGATCAGGCCGAGATTGAGCGCGTTATCCGCGACTTCGGCCTCGATAAGCCCGTGTGGCAGCAATACATGGTTTTTGTCAGCAACGCGTTTAAAGGCGACTTAGGCACCTCCTTTGTCTTCGGTGAGTCAGCCCTGAAACTCATCATAGAACGTATGCCCGCCACGCTGGAGCTCGCCTTTATGGCGCTCCTCATGGCGATTGTCATCGGCATCCCGCTGGGCCTTTACGCAGGCCTGCGCCCCAATGCCATCTCCTCACGCCTCATCATGAGCGGCTCAATTCTGGGCTTCTCGCTGCCCACATTTTGGGTCGGAATCATGATGATCATGCTCTTCGCTGTGATGCTTGACTGGGTGCCCGCTACAGGACGCGGAGAGACCATCTCAGTTCTCGGTTTGCAGGTGTCGTTCCTCACGGCTGATGGTTTCTCACACATCGTCCTTCCCGCAATAAACCTCGCACTCTTGAAGATCTCGCTGGTTATCCGTCTGACACGGGCAGGGGTGAGGGAGGTCATGCACATGGACTTCATCAAGTTTGCCCGCGCCAAAGGCCTGTCCGCCAACCGCATTGTCATGGTGCACCTGTTCAAGAACATCATGATCCCGGTGGTCACCGTCCTCGGCCTTGAGTTTGGCTCTCTCATTGCTTTTTCAGTGGTGACGGAGACCATCTTCGCGTGGCCCGGCATGGGTAAGTTGCTCATTGATGCCATTCAGCAGCTCGATCGGCCAATCATCGTGGCTTATCTGATGATCATCGTGGTGCTCTTCGTCGTCATCAACCTGATTGTTGACATCCTCTATTCCATTTTGGACCCGCGCGTGCGGCTTCAGGATGCGACAAGTTAAGGGGCGAGCATGACTATAGAAACAAGCCTCAAACCACCGCGAAAGAAGCTCTTTTCAGGCGAAACGCCTATGGGCCGTTTCCTTTCAGAGTTTGTTGAAAGCAAAGTCGCTGTCGTCGCAGCGCTTCTCCTTTTCACGATTATCGCAGCCGCGCTCTTTGCTCCATGGATCACCCCGCAAAACCCTTACGATCTGGCGCAAGTCAGTGTTCTGGATGCGCGCATGGAACCCGGTGCTGAAAGCTTCGATGGCTACACCTTCTGGCTGGGCACAGATGGGGCAGGGCGCGATCTCTTCTCCGCCATCCTCTACGGCCTGCGCATCTCGCTCTCTGTCGGCGTCACCAGCGGTATCATCGCGCTCATCATCGGCATGTCCGTTGGCTTGATCGCAGCCTATGCCGGAGGTCGCACCGAAACCTTCATCATGCGCATTGTGGACCTACAACTCTCCTTCCCGGCCTCACTGGTTGCCTGATGCTGCTGGCCTTGCTGGGCAAAGGTGTCGACAAAATCATCCTCGCTCTGGTCGTTGCGCAATGGGCCTATTACGCCCGAACGGTGAGGGGAACCGCACTGGTCGAGCGCGGCAAGGAATACGTGGAGGCTGTCACGTGCCTCGGCCTAAGCCATGCCCGCGTGCTCTTTCTGCACATCATGCCCAACTGCCTGCCACCACTCATCGTGGTAGGAACCGTACAGACCGCCCATGCCATCGCGCTGGAAGCAACTCTGTCGTTCCTCGGCGTCGGCCTGCCACAGACAGAACCATCCCTCGGCCTGCTCATCGCCAATGGATTTGAGTATGTGATCAGCGGCAAATACTGGATCTCGTTCTTCCCTGGTATAGCCCTGCTCGTCACCGTGGTTTCCATCAATCTGGTGGGAGATCAGCTGCGCGATGTCCTCAACCCGCGACTGAGGAAGTGAGGACAACAATGAACACGCCAAACACACTCACAGTCAAAAACCTCAAAACCCACTTCTTCACCAAAGCAGGTGTGGTCAAAGCCGTTGATGATGTTAGCTTTTCCGTTAACTCCGGCGAAATCCTTGGCCTCGTTGGCGAAAGTGGCTCTGGCAAAACCGTCACCGGCTTTTCGTTGATCGGTCTGGTGGATGAACCGGGCAGGGTGGTCGGTGGCTCGATCCTCCTCAACGGGGATGATCTGGCCAGAAAAGACGAAAAGCAGTGGCGCGAGCTGCGGGGCAAGAAGATAGCGATGATCTTTCAGGACCCCATGATGACTCTCAATCCCGTCCTGCGCATCGACACGCAGATGATTGAAGCCATTCAGGCCCATGAGGACATCTCCAAACAAGCAGCCAGAGAACGCTGCCGCGAAGCTCTGGTACGCGTCGGCATCGCCTCGCCAGATGAACGCCTCACATCCTACCCGCACCAGTTCTCCGGCGGCATGCGCCAACGCGTTGCCATCGCCATTGCACTGCTGCACGAGCCGGACCTGATCATCGCCGATGAGCCGACAACAGCGCTTGATGTCACCATTCAGGCGCAAATCCTCTATGAGGTCCGCAAGCTGTGTTCCGAAACCGGCATGTCTCTCATCTGGGTCACGCATGATCTGGCTGTGATCAGCGGTTTAGCGGACAGGATCGCTGTTATGTACGCTGGGCGGATTGTAGAGCAAGGCAGTATCGATGAAGTGCTGGACGCCCCACTGCACCCTTATACCAAGGGCCTGATTGAATCCGTCCCGAGCCGCAACAAACGTGGAGCGAAACTCTACCAGATCCCCGGTATGACGCCGTCACTGCTCAACCTACCCGCAGGCTGCGCTTTTGCCAGCCGCTGTCCAGCAAAGCAGAGCGATTGTCTGGTCGCGGCTCCGGAGATCACGCAATTGGGAGAGGAAAGGCACGTGCGTTGCTTCCATCCTGTAAAGCAGGAGGAAATGGCATGACGCTTTTGGAAACACCAGTCATTGAGCTGCAAGGCGTCTCCAAACGCTTCACCAAAAAGCTGGACCTTGCCGAAAAAACACTCCGCTTCTTCGGTTCCAACCTCAAAGAGCAAGTAGTTCACGCGGTTGATGATGTCTCGCTCAGCATTGCACCGGGTGAAGTGGTTGGCCTTGTTGGTGAAAGCGGCTGCGGAAAGTCCACGCTGGGCCGTGTTGTGGCAGGCATTCATGAAGCCAGTGACGGCACTGTTCATTTCCACGGAGACAACGTCAAACAACTTTCTGGAGCCGATGCCAAAAACGCTCAGCTCAAGGTGCAGATGATCTTTCAGGACCCCATGTCCTCCCTCAACCCACGCAAACGGGTGAGTGACATCATCGGCGAAGCGCCTCGCGTCCATGGCCTCGTCTCAAAAGCTGAGCTGTCCGACTACGTAGACCAGATGCTCCTGCGTGTCGGGCTCGATCCAGATTTCAAAACCCGCTACCCGCACCAGTTCTCCGGCGGACAGCGCCAACGCATCGGCATCGCCCGTGCCTTGGCGGTAAACCCGGAGTTCCTTGTGTGTGACGAGTCCATCGCAGCACTCGATGTGTCCATCCAGGCGCAGGTCATCAATCTTTTCATGGATTTACGCGCACAACTCGGCCTCACCTATCTATTCATCAGTCATGATCTCGGCGTTGTGGAGCACCTCTCGGATCGTGTGGTGATCATGTATCTGGGCCGTGTGGTCGAGATCGCGAAAACAGACGAACTCTTCGCCAAGCCCAATCACCCGTACACGCAGGCCCTGCTGCGCGAAGTCCCACGTATTGATGCCCGCAAGCAGGTGTATGAACCAATCAAAGGCGAGATCCCATCACCCCTGGCCCCTCCAAGCGGATGTCATTTTCATCCGCGCTGCCCATTTGCCACCAAACGCTGTGCTGAGAGCCAACCGGCCTTAAGGGAAATTGCTCCCGGCCATGTCTCCGCCTGTCACCTGAACGACGGCTGATGCGCACCCCCAAGCTATTTGAGAGAGATACATTGCCCCAATCCATTGAAAATGTGCTGAAAATCCATCGCCCTACGGAGCTGACAAGTCCTCTGGTGGTGGACTCTCCTCATTCCGGAGAGATCTATCCAGCCGACTTCCGCCCATGCGTACCAGCCAGCCGCTATAAATGCGCAGAAGACAGATACGTCCACGAACTCTTCGAAAAAGCCGCTGAAACCGGTGGTGTCTACCTCGAGGCTCTGTTTCCACGCATCTACATCGACCCCAATCGCCGCGCAGACAACATCGATCCAGCCGTCATCAAAGGCTGGACCCGGGAGGCAAAGCCGGATTTCCGCAGTGATCTGGCAAAGGCCTCATCTGGACAGAAGCGCCTCCCAGCAGTGGCCCTCTTTACGACCGAGAGCTGACGGCAGCAGAGATCGAAAACCGCATAGACGCCTATTACACGCCCTACTACGACGCCCTAACCCGCCTCATGGAGCAAGCCCACGCCCGTTTTGGCGTGGCCTATCATCTGGATTGCCACAGCATGCAGGCAGTCTCAACGGTGATGCATGAAACCGGAGCAGGTGAGAAGCGACCTGACATAAACTTAGGCGACAGAGAAGGTGTAACCTGCGATCCTGAGTACATCAACACGGCGAAAGATATTCTGGTCGAACTCGGTTATGAAGTGAAGATCAACGAACCCTACAAAGGCGCTGAACTGGTCATCCACACAGGCCGCCCACAACAGGGCTGGCACTCCCTCCAGATCGAAGTCAGCCGCGGCCTCTACATGAGTGAAGTGACGCTCGAAAAGTACCCGAACTTCGACAGTCTCCAGCGTGATCTAGGCACCTTCGTGAATCGCCTCTCCGACTACACAAAACAAAAAATCACCGAACCCGCCTAACCACTCAAAGGCTGATCAGCTCTGGTTTGGCTCTCAAATGGAGGCTCTGCACCTCCTCAGCTTGAGGTGCAGAGGCACAAACCTCACCTCAAAATTGTGCATCTGTGCGGCGCTCTTTATCTCCGAGCTCTACGTGATATTACAGATAAAATTCCTCATTCATTTCAATAAGTAACGCGCACTACGCATCAAGATAAAATCATTCTCAATGCATAGTTATCTCTAATAATAGATGAGCAGTATTCTTCTAATAAATTATCGACGATTAGATAAGAAATATATTTCACTGCTGGAAATATGTTGACCCTCTTGATTGTCTTCGCCATTTTTTCTTCACGAACTGATTTTTGTTCGCGTTCCGCTGGAGGAACTGGTCCTGATTATTCTGGTCTGGTGCGGAATACTAATCATTTAGATGGCTATGCATTTAGCTTTCTACCTTTTGGGAGGGGAATATGAAAAAGTTTATTGCCGGACTTGGTCTGGCTGCTGTTCTTGGGGCAACAGCACCAGCAACCGCAGGACAGGACAATCCATTCCAGTGTGAAGAAGGCGAAACCTACGTCATGAACGTGATGGTTTCCGGTGTTGAGTACTGGTTCCCGGTCTATGAAATGTTCAAGCAGGCGGCACAGCAGATGGGCTGTAAAACCGTCTATACCGGCACACCGGAATATGACGTCAACAAACAGCTCGCCAGCTTTGAGCAAGCTCTGGCAAAGCAGCCAGCAGGCATTTTGCTGCACCCAATGAACTCTGACCCGTTCATTGAGCCAATCAACCGCGCAACGGAAATGGGAATTCCGGTTGTGACGTTTGCTGCGGACTCTCCAAACTCCAAGCGTGTTTCCTACATCACCTCAAACAACGTCAGCGAAGGCAAGTACGCTGCTGATGCAGTTGCTGAGGCAATGGGCGGAAAAGGCAAATACGCTGTTTTGGAAAACCCGGGCCAGGACAACCACGACATCCGCGTAAAAAGCTTCATCGCTCGCATGGACGAAAAGTGGCCTGACATGAAGCTCGCCTCTCGCGCCGCTTCCAATCAGGACCCAACCAAGGCCTACAACGCCGTGCAGTCCATGGCGCAGGCTCACCCTGACCTCGGTGCGATCTTCATGCCAGAAGCAAACTCTGCTCTGGGTGCTGCTCAGGCGGCTAAAGAGCTCGGCGGCAAGATCAAGATCATGCATGCTGACGTGAACGCGAAGATGCTGGACCTGATCAAAGCAGGTGAAGTGTTTGGGGCCGTGAACCCGAACCAGGGCGTTCAGGGCTACATGGGCTTCATGATGCTGTGGCTCGCAAACCATAGCGATCTCATCGATCCGATGAACGACTACAAGTCAGCAGGCTTCAACCAATGGGTGTGCCTTACCTCGACAACGGCTTCTCTATTGTGACAGCCGCCAACGCCGATGACTTCTACTGGGACAAGTACCTGAAGCGTCGCGGCACCAAAGGCATCAACGAGTAAGCCTGAAAGGAAGCCTCACGCTCATTGCGATACCGGAGTGTGAGGCTTCACACCAGTTCAACAACAGAGCTGGATCGGGGAGGGGAATATGAGCGAGCAGCCAATTCTGGAACTGCGCAACATCAGCAAATCATTCGGAGCGGTCAAAGCGTTGCAAGGCGTCTCGTTTGAACTGCGTAAGGGCGAAATCCATGCTCTTGCAGGTGAAAATGGAGCAGGCAAGTCCACCATGATGAACATCATTGATGGCATCCTGCAGCCCAGCGACGGCGAGATCATCCTGCGCGGCAAGAAAGTCACCATTGACGGCCCCGCTGATGCGCAAAAGCGCGGCATTGGGCTGGTTCATCAGGAAATAGCGCTGTGCCCGGATGTGTCTGTTGCCGAAAACATCTTCATGGCAGCCACAAACGCCCGCCGCTCGCTCTTTATGGATTATGCTGGTTTGAAGAAGAAAGCCGCCGAAATCCTCGCGCGCCTGTCTCCGATTGATCCAGCTGTAAACGTGGAGAAGATCTCCATCTCCAACCAACAGATCGTCGAGATTGCCAAGGCACTGACCCTGGACTGCGAAATCCTCATCCTCGACGAGCCGACTGCAGCACTGACGGAAACCGAAGCGGTCGCCCTCTTCAAAATCATGCAGAAGCTGAAAGAAGATGGCATCAGCATCATCTACATCAGCCACCGCATGGCAGAAATCTTCGAGCAGTGTGATCGGGTCACCGTCTTGCGCGATGGCAAGTACATCTGCACCGATAATGTGGCTGATATCACCCCGGATGACCTGATCGGCAAACTGGTCGGACGCGATTTAGGTGATCTCTACCCACCCAAGGCCGAAAACATCGATGCCTCTGCAACGCCTTTGCTACGGGTGAAAGACCTCACGGACCCGGAACGCTTCCGAAACATCAGTTTTGACCTGCGCCCCGGTGAAATCCTTGGTGTCGGCGGCCTGATCGGTTCTGGCAGAAGCGAAATCCTGCAAGGCATCTGCGGCCTCTATCATCACGACTCTGGAGTGGTGGAGCTGGGCGGTGAAACCTTCCGTATCAATCCTATCAGGAGAGTATCAAAAAAGGCATCGTCTACCTTTCTGAAGACCGCAAAGGTGAGGGGGTCTTCCTCGATCTTTCGATCGCACAGAACGTTTCGGCTCTGGACGTAGATCAGGTCTCAACTGCAACAGGCGTTTTGGACCGTAAGGCAGAATTGGAGCAGGCGAAGACACTAGGTGAACGCCTCAACCTTAAACATGGCGGATTGGACCTGCCAGTCTCCTCCCTCAGCGGCGGAAACCAGCAGAAAGTGGCTATTGCCAAGATGCTCTCGGTAAACCCGAAAATCATCCTCATGGACGAACCCACACGCGGCATTGATGTGGGCGCAAAAGTAGAGATCCACGCCCTGCTCCGCAGACTGGCAGAGGAAGGCATCGGCCTCGTGGTCGTCTCCTCCGAACTTCCCGAGCTGATTGGCCTGTGTGACCGCATTCTCGTGATCTGCGAAGCGAGCTCAGTGGTGAAGTTGGGCCAGATGAAATGACCGAAGAACGCATCATGGAACTGGCGTCTGGCCTGCACGCCAGCAAAACCGCCGCCTGATCCCCATTCGCCAGTTAATTGAAAGATTTAAGTATGACAGAGACAGCAACAACAGCAGGTGAGCAGCAGGTACTCAAAAGCCCAGCGCTCCGGCTCGGACACTTCAAGAATATGCGTGAAGCGGGTCTTCTCGCCATCATCATCACCCTTTGTATCGTGATGAGCTTCGCCTCGCCCTACTTCCTCACCTGGGCCAACATCAAAGCCATGCTGCTCTCCTTCTCCGTAGAAGGCATTGTCGTGGTTGGCATGACAATCCTGCTCATCGTAGGCGGCATCGACCTTTCTGTCGGTTCGGTCGTCTGCTTTGCAATGGTTGTTGGCGGCAAGCTGTTTCTGATGGGTATGGATCCATGGCTGGCAAGCGGTGTTGCCGTTGTCCTCTGCGCAGGCATCGGCATGCTCATGGGCCTTTGTGTCACCAAAATAGGTCTTCACCACTTCATAGCCTCGCTGGCCTTCATGGTAATCGTGCGTGGCATCTGTCTGGTCATCACCCAGGGCACCCCGCTGTCACTCTACACGCTCCCGGCAGAGTTCAAGTTCCTCGGGCAGGGCACAGTTTCAGGCATCCCGGTGGTGATCCTCATCTTCTTCGCCATCGTGCTGGCTTTCGATATCCTGCTCCGCAAGGCAACCCTGTTCCGCAAGGTGTTCTACACCGGCTCCAATGAGAAAGCCGCCGCTTACTCCGGTATCCGTACGGACAAGGTGAAGTTCTGGGTCACCGTCCTGTGTGCCACGCTCGCGGGCGTTGCCGGTGTCATCTACATGGCGCGTTTTGGAGCTGCGACACCAAACTTCGGCGTCGGCATGGAGCTCAACATCATTGCAGCAGCCGTTATTGGTGGTGCCAGCCTTAATGGTGGCTCAGGCACCATCCTCGGCGCAATCCTTGGCGTGGTTCTGCTCTCCGTGGTCTCAAGCTCCCTCATCTTGCTGGACGTATCTGTCTATTGGCAGGACTTGATCCGTGGCTGCATTCTGCTGGTGGCAGTCGCGCTCGATCATATCCTTCACAAGAAGCGCGCGTGAGGTAGCTATGCTGACAAAGATAGATCAGAGCGAACTGGACGCCACACGGCAAATCTACAAAGTCCTCGTCATGCACTTTATCGAGGGCAAGAGTCAGGCCGAGATTGCCAAGCTCATTGGCGTCTCTCACCCCAAAGTCAACCGCATGATCAAACAGGGCCGCACAATGGGCATGGTGGATATCCAAATCCAGTCCCCCTTCCGCTCCCTGTTCGATCTGGAGCACGAAATTGCGGGCCTCGGTGGGCTGGACAGCGCCGTTGTCGCAGCAACAATCTCAGAGCAGGACGACGTCAACCTCGCATCCGTTGCCGAAGCCGCTGCCAAGCTGTTCCTCTCAAAACTCAAGGATGGCGACATCGTCACGGTCTCTGGCGGCAAAAGCATGTCAGCCTTTGTCGCTGCGTTGAAGCCCGAGAAGACCTACAATGTGGTCGTGGTCCCAGCCACCGGCTGCTTGCAGGGCAATCACTTTATCGATGTGAACCACGTCACCGCCCAAATGGCAGAGGCGCTGGGCGGGCGTAGCTACCAGCTGCATGCTCCAATCTTCGCCGAAAGCACGCAGCAGCGCGATATGCTTAAGGAAATGCGTCAAAACGAGTTCGTTCTGGAAATGGCGCGTAGAGCAACAATCGCAGTCGTTGGCATCGGCTCAATTCTGACCAAAGACTCCAGCTACTACAGCCTGCACCCAACCAGTCAGGCAGATCGCAAAGCCATTTTGCAAAGCGGTGCCACTGGCGAGTTACTCGCTCACCTTATTGAAGAAGGCGGTCAGGCCTGTGGCTATGCCCTGAATGACCAGCTGGTGAGCCTGACACTGGATGAACTCAGAAAAATACCTTTCACCATTGGCGTTGCAGCAGGAAAGCAAAAGGTGCTGCCGATCCGCACAATCTTGAAAGGCGACTACATCAACGCTCTGGTGACAGACGAAAACACCTGTCGCACAGTTTTGCAGACAATGAACGAGGCCGAGAAATGACCACTTTAGCAACAAAGAGCAAAATGGAACTGCGCGCGATGGGCAAGTCCGGCATCGATGCCTCCGTCATCGGCCTTGGCACCTGGGCCATGGGCGGTTGGATGTGGGGCGGCGGCGATGACAAAGCCTCCATCGATGCAGTGCGCGCCTCACTGGACGCAGGCGTCAGCCTGATTGATACCGCGCCGGCTTACGGTCTGGGTCGCTCAGAAAAGCTCGTCGGCGAAGCCATCAAAGGCCGCCGGGATGAAGTGGTGCTGGCAACCAAATGCGGCCTCGTCTGGCATACAGACAAAGGCACTCATTTCTTTGATGAGGAAGGCAAGCCCGTTTACCGTTATCTGGGCAAGGATTCCATCATCTACGAAGCAGAACAAAGCCTGCGCCGTTTACAGACAGACTATATCGACCTGTTCATCACCCACTGGCAGGACAGCACAACGCCAATTGCCGAGACGATGGACGCTCTGCTCACCCTCAAACAGCAAGGCAAGATCCGTGCAATCGGTATTTCCAATGCATCGCCTGAGGATTTGCAGGAGTATGTTGCCGCCGGGCAGCTGGATGCCATTCAGGAATGCTATTCCATGCTCGACAGAGGCATAGAGCAAACCCTGCTGCCGCTCTGCAAACAGCATGACGTGGCAACACTCAGCTACTCCTCACTCGCACTCGGCTTACTCTCAGGCAAAGTCGGACCGGACCGCGTGTTCGAAGGCGATGACCAACGCCTCCAGAACCCGCGCTTCAGCGTTGAGAACCGCATCAAAATACAGAACTTCACCAAAGAGATTGAGCCAGTCGCGAAAGCCCATGACATCTCAATCGCACAGACTGTGATTGCATGGACACTTGCCCAACCGGGCATCACCTACGCTCTATGCGGCGCGCGCAATGTGAAGCAGGCAACCGAGAACGCCCATGCTGGGACTTTGCAGCTGGCAGGAGATGAAATTGCCATGATTTCTCAGGCAATCGATCGCCATCTCTCCGGGTTTGACGACAACTAAAACCCGCTCGGATTTCAAGGAATAACAGCGACCTCGGGGCAGTGAGGTCAGGCTGGACCGTCGACGAGATGGTCCGGCAACGGGAGTGCTTTGGCTATGGCCCATAATTTGCGGCATATGGAACGGGACGATATCTGGGGGCGTTTAAAACAAAACACCACGCCAGATGTGCTTGTAATTGGCGCAGGCATCAATGGCATTAGCGTGTTTCGCGAACTCGGGCTGGCCGGTGCAAACGTCATCCTTGTTGATGCGGCAGACTATTGCAGCGGCGCCAGTGCTGCCCTTTCCCGCATGGTTCATGGTGGCCTGCGATATCTGGAAAATGGTGAGTTCCGTCTGGTGCAGGAATCCCTCATGGAGCGCAATGCGTTGCTCGCCAACGCTCCGCACTACGTGAAGCCCTTGCCGACATCGATCCCGATTTCCAGCTACCTCGACGGCATCATCGGCAGCACCCTGCGCTTTTTCCGCCTGAGCCAGTCTCAACCGCGCCGTGGTGCCCTGATGATCAAGGCTGGTTTGACGTTCTATGATCTTTTCACCCGCAAGAACAAAGTCATGCCCAGCCACCAGTTCTTCGGCAAAGCGGCTACCAGGCAGAAGTTCCCGCAATACCGTCCGGAAACCCTCTGCAGCGCAACCTATTACGATGCTTCGGTCACCCAGCCAGAGCGACTTGGCTTTGAAATCATTGAACAAACCCTTGCCAAAAACCCAGCAACACTGGCCCTCAATTACATCCGCGCAACAGGCAGAGGCGACGGTGAGGTCATCCTCAACGATGAACTGAGTGGCCAGCAAGTTATCGTGAAGCCCAAAACAATCATCAACGCCACAGGCGCCTGGATCGATTTCACCAATGATGCCCTCACAGATAAGGCATCGTCACTCTGGAAACGCCTGATTGGCGGTACCAAAGGCTCGCACCTCATGATCGACAATGAGGAACTGCGCAAAGCCATTGGCGATCATATGGTCTACTTTGAAAACGAAGAAGGCCGCGTCTGTATTCTCTTTACTTATCAGGGCCTTGTTCTTGTCGGGTCTACAGATATCCGCGTTGAGAACCCAACCGGTATGATCTGCACGCAGGAAGAGCAGGACTACATCCTCAAATCGCTGGAAGGCATCTTCCCAAACATCAAGATAGCCCCCGAGCAAATCTGCTTCACCTTCGCAGGTGTCCGCCCTCTGCCCCACAGCAACTCTGCAATCAACGGCCAGATCTCCCGGGATCACTCCTGCGTTGACCTTGGCCCACTGGCCGGAGGTTCAGCCCCGGTGCGCTGCATGGTCGGCGGCAAATGGACAACCTTCCGCGCATTCGGTGAGCAAGTGGCAGATGCAGTGCTGAAAGACCTCGGCATGAAACGCACCCACTCCACGCTGGAGGCTCGCATTGGTGGCGGTGCCGCCTATCCGCAAACAGAAGCGCAGAGACAGCGCTGGTATCAGGCTGTTATGTCCGAAACAGGCGCCTCGCAGCAGCGTCTCGAAACCTTGCTGGAGCGGTACGGCACCAAAGCCCGCGACGTTGCCCTTGCCTGCGCCAACCAGCCAGACCAGCCGCTGGCAGATGCCGAAACTTACACTCACGCGGAGATCGCGCATCTCATCAATGCCGAACACGTCGCCAACATGCTCGATCTGATCCTGCGTAGAACCACCCTCGCCATCTCAGGCACGCTCACCACCAACACGCTGGAAGACATCTCCCGGATCTTCGCCAGTCAGCGTGGATGGGATGAGAACTTGCGGCAAGACCACACCACCGAAACTCGAAATTACCTCAGTGCCTATCATGGCATGAAGCAACTCATTGAAGATCATATTGAAATGGAGACTTCCAATGTATCTTAGCAAAAAAGTGCGAATGAACCGCCTGTTCTCCGGCGGCAAATGTCTGGACGTCGCCATTGACCACGGTGTCTGTAACGAACCAACCTTCATGGATGGCTTGGAAGACATGGGCGGCGTTGTAAAAGCGCTGGTGGATGCTGGCCCGGACGCCATCCAGATGAACTATGGCCAGTCTGACCTGCTGCAAACAATCGACGGCAAGAACAAGCCAGCATTGGTGATGCGCGTCGATATGGGCAACCCTTACAATGCAGAACGCCACCGCCACATGTGGGCGCTGATGCAGAACGAGGAAGAACCAATCCTCACAGCCCTGCGCATGGATGCTGCCTGTGTGGTCGTGAACCTGTTCATGCTGCCGGATGAGCCGGACCTGTTTAAACAATGCGTCCAAAACATCTCCCGCCTCACCAACGCCTGCGAAAAGTATGGCATGCCGCTGATGATCGAACCGCTCGTCATGCAGCCAAACAGCGAGCGCGGCGGCTATCTGGTGGACGGCAATGCCGATAAGATCGTCACGCTGGTCCGTCTGGCGCGTGAGATGGGCGCAGATATCGTCAAAGCCGATCCAACCGATGATCCTGATGACTTCTACCGCGTGGTGGAAGCGGCCCGCTGCCCAGTTCTGGTGCGTGGCGGTGGCAAGGAAGACCTGCTGAAAGTCTTTGAAAAATCGTCCCGTTTGATGCGTCAAGGGGCGCACGGCATGGTGTACGGTCGTAATATTTATCAGCATGACAATCCACGCGGCGTGGTTCAGGCTCTCATGGCGATGATCCATCAGGATGTCGATGCAGCAGAAGCCTGGGCGATCTATCAGTCAGCCTTCGAAGCTGCATAATTGGGAATTGGGGGGAACCATGGGCTCTTATCTACTCGGGCTTGATGCCGGTAACACGGTTATTAAGGCAGTCCTGTTTGATTTATCGGGCAGGATTGTATCCATGGCCGGGCGGGATGGCGTATCCTCTAGCCCAGCGCCCGGTCATGTTCTCCGAGATCTGGGAGAGCTCTGGTCCAACGCTGCCTCAGTCATCTCTAAGGTGATCGCCGAGGCAGGCATTTCCGCCAGTGAGATCATCGGCGTCGGCTGTGCAGGCCACGGCAATGGCCTCTATCTGCTGGATAAACAAGAACAGCCACTGCTGGCCGTCCAGTCTCTGGACACCCGCGCCATTGAAACGGTGGAGCGCTATACGGCAGAAGGCAAAGACGATCCGCTCTACGACATCTGCCTGCAAAAGCCGTGGGTTTCTCAAACTCCAACCCTGCTGCGCTGGGTAAAGGATCATGACCCTGAAACCTACGCCCAAATCGGAACGGTGTTTCTCTGCAAGGACTTCATCCTCCACCAGCTCACCGGCAAGCGTGTCAGCGATATCTCCGACATGAGCGGCTGCGGCCTGCTCAACATGAAAACCAATGCCTATGATGCCGAGCTGATGAACCTCTACGGGCTAAGCGAAGCCAGGGAGTATCTGCCAGAGCTACTGGCACCGGAAGAATGCGCAGGCAAAGTCTCAGCCCAAGCCGCGAAAGCAACCGGCCTTGCAGAGGGCACTTCCGTTGTCGCTGGCCTATTCGACGTCATCGCCAGCGCGCTGGGCTCTGGCGTGGTCAAGCAAGGCGAAGCCTCCATCGTCGCTGGCACCTGGAGCATCAACCAGATCATCACCGAAAAGCCGTTGCATGACCCGTGTGTTTTCATGGCCTCCAGCTTTGGACCAAACAAGGTCATGGAGATCGAAGCCAGTGCCACCTCCGCTGCTAATCTGGAGTGGTATGTCCGCGAGTTCATTGAGCACGTAAATCCGGCTCTGGAAGGCGCAGAGGCCTTTGCGCTGTGCAACGAGATGGTTCAGAGCGTGACGCCATCTGATGACCTGCCGTTCGTTTTACCGTTCCTTTATGGCTCTGGTCCGGAACCGAGAGCCCGTGCTAGCTTCATTGGTGTTGCTGGCTGGCATTCCCACGCTGATATGCTCTACGCGCTTTATGAAGGTGTCGTCTTTGAACATCGCCGCCATATCGAACAGCTCAAAGCAGCAGGTGCAAGCTTTGAAAACGCAGTTCTTTCCGGAGGCGGTTCCAGAAGTCAGATCTGGCCACAGATCTTCGCTGATACGCTCAACATCCCGCTGTCCATCTCCGAATGTCAGGAAACCGGCGCGCTGGGCGCAGCTATTGCAGCAGGTGTTGGGGCAGGGGTGTTCTATGAGTTTGAGGCTGGTGTCGAGGCCATGACCCGCCAAACCCGCCATTACACACCACGAGAAGAACTTCGCGACCTCATGGATCGTCGCTACGCTAAGTTCTGCAAGTTAAGCCAGCGCTTTAGCCTGCCATTGGAAGAAGAGGAGCTGGCGTGATGCCCATCCGTCCGTCTCTTGGAACCTACGATTACATCGTCATTGGTGCAGGTTCAGCCGGTTGCGTGCTGGCCAACCGCCTCAGTGCCAACCCGGCCAACAAGGTGTTGCTGTTGGAGGCAGGAGGCTCAGACCTCTATCACTGGATCCACATACCGGTTGGCTACCTCTATTGCATCGGCAATCCAAGAACAGACTGGTGCTTCAGCACCGCCGCAGAAAAGGGCCTCAACGGCAGATCTCTCGCCTACCCACGTGGCAAAGTCCTAGGCGGCTGTTCATCCATCAATGGCATGATCTATATGCGCGGCCAGTCGGCGGATTATGACCACTGGGCTCAGCTCGGCAATGCCGGCTGGGGCTGGGATGATGTGCTTCCGTACTTCAAAAAATCAGAGGACCACGCCTTCCGCAACAACGCTCTGCACCATCAGGGTGGTGAACTGCGGGTCGAAAAACAACGCCTGAACTGGGACATCCTCAATGCCGTGCAAGACGCAGCGGCGGAACTCGGAATCCCCGCTGCGGATGATCTCAATGACGGCAAAAATGAAGGAACGTCCTACTTTGAGGTCAACCAGAAAAGTGGCCTCCGCTGGAGTGCCGCCCGCGCTTTCCTCAGCCCAGTCAAAAAACGCAGCAACCTCACCATCGTCACCCACGCGCAAGCCGAAAAACTGTTGCTGGAAGGAACGCGTGTTACTGGGCTGAACCTGACCGTCAAAGGTAAGCCGATGACGGTTCAGGCAGGCAAAGAGGTCATCCTCTCAGCAGGTGCCATCGGCTCTCCGCAATTGCTCCAGCTTTCAGGCATCGGCCCGGCTGACCTGCTCAAATCCCATGGCATAGAGGTACTGCACGAGCTGCAAGGTGTCGGCGCAAACCTGCAAGACCATCTGCAACTGCGCACAATCTTCAAGATACAGGGCGCGAAAACCCTCAACGAGATGCAACGCACGTTCTGGGGCAAGGCCAAAATCGCGGCCGAGTATGCGCTTACACGCTCCGGCCCAATGGCCATGGCTCCAAGCCAGCTCGGCATCTTCACCAAGTCCTCAGAGCGCTACGCAACGCCAAACATCGAGTACCACGTCCAGCCACTCAGCCTCGAAAAGTTTGGAGATCCCCTGCATCCATTCCCGGCCATCACAGTGTCAGTCTGCAACCTCCGCCCGGAAAGCCGCGGAACAGTCTCCATCCAATCCGCAGACTATCGCGATGCCCCCGTTATCGCACCAAACTACCTGAGCGCACAGGAAGACAAACAAGTCGCCATAGATTCAATCCGCCACGCCAGAAAACTCATGGCCACCAAAACTATGCAGCACTACAAAGCCACCGAAATCAAACCCGGTCTGGCCTATGAAAGTGATGAGGAACTGATTGAAGCTGCAGGCGATGTCGGCACAACCATCTTCCACCCCGTCGGCACCGCTAAAATGGGCTCAGACGAAAATGCGGTGGTTAGCTCAGACCTAAAAGTCCACGGCCTCCAAGGCCTCCGCATAGCCGACGCCTCCATCATGCCAACCCTTCCCTCCGGCAACACCCACGCCCCAGTCGTCATGATAGCCGAAAAAGCCACAGACATGATTTTGGCGGATTGAGGCTCAAGGAGTTTTGAGAAGATATCTTAGGAGATAAATGGCGCACCCGAGAGGATTCGAACCTCTGGCCTCTGCCTTCGGAGGGCAGCGCTCTATCCAACTGAGCTACGGGTGCCTGTATCGGGCGTGAGGCCCTTGAGGTGCTGTAGTCTTTACCCGATCCTAGGCCGCGCTGCAATGCGCCAATTACAACAACCCTCGAAAATGTGGAAAGCCGCGGGAGAACCTATTCCTCCCGCAAGATACCCAGTGGTGTCAGGTGGTTATCCCAGCTGATGCCTGCGCTTTGGCTGATAACCTGGGCCACGTCATCGTCGGTTCCGCCAAAGCTGATGGCGCCGTTTCCGTCAGTAATCGCAAAGCTTTCCTCATCCAGCGGAGCCACACCGCAGCCATCGGCAACCTGGTGGAAGCCAATGAACGAACGCTCCGCCACATCCCAGTAGAGGATCTTGCCGCCGCGCGGGCAGGAGGCAGCAATCACGTCGCCCGTCCGGTTCATCTCCACGCTGCCAACGTAGTTCTGCAGGCCCTGCGTGATCTCCAGAGGTATCTCCAGTGCAGTGGCTGCCTTGTCGAGCCCCAGATGCACCATCAGCGGAGGTGTTGCATCCTTGGCGCCCTGAAACTGGCCGCCAACCCAAACGTCCCCATTGCCGTCAAAACTCATGTGGCGCAGGGAAAGCTGATGTAGGTCAGAACCCAACGCCTGCTTGGCAAGCAGATCGCCTGTCGCGGTGTCAATGAAAGCCACGTTCGGCTGCATGCTGTCCAGATTGAGCTTCTCGCGCCCCTTATCAGGGTGGGTCTCAATCCCGCCATTAGCAACAACAAGCTGGGAGCCATCAGGCGACATCAGCAAGTCATGCGGACCGATGCCATAACTCTCAAACTCGCCAATCCGCTTTGGCTGGTCCCCGGAAAGATCATAGACACCAATCACACCGCGCACATTCTCAAAGTCATTCTCGGGCGCATAAGCAAGGCGACCGTCAGGCGAGAACACGCCGTGACCGTAAAAGTGCCGGCCCTCGGGAGATGTGAACACGAGAGGCTCCCGCGCACCTGTCAGATCCGCAAGCACCGCAAAGTTCTCGGGACGACGCGCAAAGGAGAGCAGGCGCATGCTGTTGCGGTCAAAGGAAATGGCATGACCACGATCCGGCAGCGCTGTCTGATAGAGGATTTCACCGTCTTCACTGAACACGGCCAGCGCGTAACTGCCGGTTGGTGTGCGCAGAGCGCTGGCAAACAGCTGCAGGTCTTCTGCTTCCGTAAATGGCAGACCACTGGCAAAGGCCAGAGAGCTGCTGGCGCTGAGTGCAACGCCAGAGGCCGCGAGACCGGTCAGAAACTGCCGTCGGCTCAGAGCAAGGGGGTTAGTCGCCATCAAGCGCATTGAAGCCTCCGGCAAGGCCAAGGTAGCCAGCAAGATCTTCTGCCATCACCACTTTGATGCCATCGATGATGGTGATCAGGTAGCGCAGCTGCTCACGAACTTCTGGCTCTTTGCCTGTGTCCTGAAGCGGCTTTGGTAAGTTGGCAAGCACGCGCTGCGCATTGGAGAATTCAAAATTGAGAGAGCTGTCCACCCAGTCCTGCTCATCTTCCAGAACCTTAGCATAACCGCCCGCGTTCAGGGCGCCCTGCAGACCAGCAAGGCTCGCTGAAAGATAGGTCACCGCATTGCCACTGCGAGCAAAAGGAGCCTTCTTCGGGTTGGCCTTCTTCTCGGTCTTGCCAAGCACAACAAGCAGGTACTGGTCTTTGTCGACGATCAGGCCTGTGGTGATAGAGTTGAACACCATCTCCGCAGCTTCTTTGTAAGTGTGCACCACGCCGCCGTCTTTGCTTGGGTTCAGCAGAACCTCAGAGAACCCATCGGGAGACGCCCATTCCGCTTCCAGCTCCAGTCCGGCGCCCACCAGATTGATGCTGATGCTCTCGGCATAGTCACAAAGAAACTCTGCGTCTTTGCCGGTGCCAAGGGTCAGAGAACCATCGCTGGCGTAGGAGATGCGCTCCAGAGCAGTCAGGCCCTGTAAGGCAACACTTTTCACGGAGAGCGCGGCAGGCTCGCGAACCGTCGGATCCTGCTTGGCGACCACTTTATTGATCTGCCGGCGCACAACACCACGGCTGTCCGGCAAAAAGGCGAGGCGCTGAGCAAGGTTATCCTGCGCCATCGGGCCAAATCTCAGAAAATCGACACCAGCGAGCGTAGCAACGGATTTGCTGAAGGCTTCATTGAAGGCCGCAGAGTTGTCTGCATTGGGTGTGGTGCAAAGATCGCCCGTGCTTTTCTCAAGATCAGTAAGCGCACTGACAAGCTGCTGGGCTGCTGGCCGGATGTACTGTTCAACGCTGGAGCGTGTGAACTGAGCATAGTCCGGAGTATCTGCCGCAAAAGAGGGGGTAGATACCGCGGTAACGGCGGCCAGGGCCAGGCTGAAAGTGACAGCGCGCTTAAACTGCATCAAAGAGACTCCAGGAACCGGATCAGATTGGCTCGATCCTTAGCAGGCATTTCAACCACACGGGTTTTGGCAGCTTCCGCTTCACCACCGTGCCACAGCACTGCTTCCAGCAAGCCGCGTGCACGTCCATCGTGCAGGAAGAACCTGTGATTATTGACAGTTTCAGTCAGTCCAATACCCCAAAGCGGCGGTGTTTTCCATTCATTTCCGCTGGCGGAACCTGTAGGACGACCATCAGACAAGCCTTCGCCCATATCGTGCAACAGCAGGTCTGTATAAGGCCAGATCAGCTGAAACTGATGCTCTGGATTCTCCGCAGTGCGGCTGGTGACATATTTTGGGTGTGTGGCAGCTTGCACAGCCCGCCTCATAAAATACCTTCTTACCAGCAAGCACTTGCGCGTCACTCACATCACGTCGCGCTGGAACCGCAAGGTTCTGGGAGTAGAACGTGACCAGATCCAGAACCGGATCCGGAGCCTCAGAAACACCAAGGTGCTCCTGCTCGCCATGGGCCTGCTCAAAACAAGCTGTCTGCGCTTCGGTGCAGTCGCCGTAGTTGCGCAGGTCATAAGGTGTCGAGATACCAATATCACCGGCAAACGCGCCAGCAGACTGAGACAGTACGGTCGCGTTCAGCGCCTTCCAGCCAAAGCGACCAATCATCTTACTGTCAGGATCAGCAGGGGTCACCCAGCTGACACGACCGGAAATGCCGTCATTGTCTGCGTCATCCGGATCAGCCTGAGAGGTGATGTCGGTCTCTGCAATCGCTTCCAGCAGGCCAAGGCCAATCATCGGCGGTGCAACGCGCGCAGAAATTAACGCGTGCTCAGACATCGGACCGTAAGCAAGGTTCTCGATTGTATAGGTTGGCTTGCGTAGGTAAGCGACTTCGCCTTCGGAGAGGTCTACTTTGATCTCTTCGTAGGTAATCTTCATCTCGCCTTCACCAGGCACACCCGGCACGCCAAAGTTCTGCAACTGGTCGCCATAGGTTGGTTCTGGAAGAAGAGGAACTTCACCGCTCTCAATCAGAGCCCGCTCTTCCGGCGTGGAAGGGGCAACAGAAAGGCGCATGAAGATGGAAACCGGGCGCTCGTCATCAATCGGTGGGCGGCCACGTCCGGCTTTCGGGTGGCAGCTCTCACAAGCGCGCGCGTTAAACAACGGGCCAAGGCCATCAGAGGCACGGGTGGAACTTGGGGTAGAGACCCAAAGCTTCTGGAAGAGGCTTTCTCCCAGACGGAAGTCCTGATGCTTCTCAAAAGGCAGATTGGCACTTGGGAAGGTAAAGACAGCACGATTGAGCGGCTTCTGGGTCGTCGACTTCCCGGCCTGCATCAATTCAAAATTTTCAGCTTTGGTGAAATCTGTCGGCGCTTTCAGAACCCGGCTGACCTTCGCTTTGTCTTCAGCGCTCAGGTCGGTTCGCTGGTCCAGATCAACAGCAGAAGCGGAGGGAATAAGTATGCTGGTAAAAGCGGCGGCGGTAGTGGCTATCACTCCGGCACGGCGGCGAAGTGTGGCTGGAACCATTCCTGGCATAACGGGTGCCTGTATTACATAGGCCTTCGCAAAAACGCTAATTCACGCAAACCAACGCACATTTCAACGCAAAAGAAGGCTCAAAGGGAATAAGTCCCGCATGAGATGCCTCATGCGGGACCGGATTTCTTATTCGAATACTGCAGAAGGATTGTCGAGGCTGTCGGAGCCTTCGAATGCAATCTGTTCCAGCTTCAGAACCTTAACTGCGCGTTCGATGGAAGAGGTCTGGTCAACCAGGCTGTCGACTGCTGCCTGAACAACAGCGTTACCTTCGGTGTTACCTTCACCGATCATCTGGTCATAAGCTTCAGTGGTTTCTGCGCGGGTTTTCAGAGCAGTGAATGCACCCAGAGATGCGTTCAGCTTGCCTTCCAGCTCAGCGGAAACAGCGGAATCTGCCTTTGCCAGCAGGTCCTTAAGGGAAGCGCCTTCAACAACAGTGCCATCAACGCGGGTGTACTTGCCCTGGAATACGTTGTTGATGCCAACCACGTCGTTGTAATGAGACATGTGGGTGTTGTCAGAGAAGCAATCATGCTCTTCTTCAGGGTCGTTCAGCATCAGGCCGAGCTTCATGCGCTCACCAGCCAGTTCGCCGTAAGACAGGGAACCCATGCCGGTCAGGATGGTTGCGATGCCTGCAGCTTCGCCTTTGTCAGCCAGATCTTTACGTGCTGCGCCGTCGGCCTGCCATGCTGCCACCATCTCTTCCAGATCGGTGATAAGTAGCGTGGTTGCTGCCTGAAGATACTGTACGCGGCGCTCACAGTTGCCGCCAGTGCAGTTTGCAGTGTCGAAGTCAGAAGCAGGACGGTTGCCAGCACCTTTCCCCGTTCCGTTCAAATCTTGTCCCCACAGCAGGAACTCAATTGCGTGGTAACCGGTCGCAACATTTGCTTCCACTTCACCAGCTTCCTGAAGCTGATCAGCAAGCAGAGCAGGAGTGATTTCGGTTGCGTCGATTTCTTCGCCAGCAACAGTCACTTTCGCGTTCGCGATGATGTTTGCAGCGTAGTATGGGTTCTCTTCGGACTCATTGCCGTAAGCGCCATCAACGTAGTCGATCAGACCTTCGTCCAGCGGCCATGCGTTGACCTTGCCTTCCCAGTCATCAACGATCGCGTTACCAAAACGGTAAACTTCGGTCTGCTGGTATGGGTTACGAGCTGCAATCCATGCGCGGCGTGCTGCCTTCAGATTGTCTTCGGTTGGCTCTGCGACAAGCTTGTCGATAGCGACCTGCAGAGTTTTTGCAGTTGTCAGAGAGTCTTCGAACGCTGCCTGGGCGATGTCGCCGTAGGTTGCAAGAACGTCAGAAGGAGTTGCAGCGACAGCAACGGTGGAAAGGCTGCCGAGTGCTACAGTGCCGAGCAAAGCGCCACGGATAAAGCTCATTGTAATCCCCTTAAATGTGCAGTGAACTCGCCTCACGCTAAGCATGGAAAATCCAGGCTGCACGAATTCAGTTAGCAAACGTATTCACGCTCTAAAGCGCGAGAAACTGCGGCTATTTCATATTCCTGACTTTTGTTGTCAAGTTTAAAAACAAGCACTTTCAGTAGTTTAGACTTTTTCTAAATATGAGTTTTAGTTGCAACTTATTGTCATTAAAAGCTTTTCCGCACTTTTGCAGTTGCAAATCATTCGCATAAATAAATGGGATAATATCGGGAAAATACGCGAATCCCCTGCTCAGTTGTTACCGTTTGTTTGGCATATCTTGACTTCGCTTCAGCCATACGCTCTTACGGAACCTTCTTCAGGTACATTTCAGGAAATTGGCATTAATCAGTCAGTCTGTCTGCACCAACAACGATAAGAACAGGCTATGGCGGCGCGATTACACACGCTTGCACAATTGATACTCCATGGTTGGAAAGCAAACGCGTTCCGTTTGCTACTGGTCCACTACGCCTTCGTTTTCATCGGCGCGGTTGCAATCACACCCATCGTCGCTGGTCTCGGTAACTTCGTTATCGGCCTGTCAGGTAACGCGGTTCTGGCTGACTTTGAAATCGCTTCCTTCTTCCTGTCCCCCATAGGTCTGTTCGGCGCCTTCGTCTTTGTTGTGGTCTTCATTGCTATGGCCCTGCTGGAGCAGGTGGCCATGCTGGCAGTGTTAGATAGGCAGGAAAGCGCGTTCCCAGCTGCACGTTATGCTCTGTTCTCAACACTCAGCATGTTCCCGCGTCTCGGCATGTTTACATGGCGGCTGACACAACGATTGGTGATGGCCATGGTTCCCGGACTGGCCATTATCGCCTTGAGCGTGCTGATCTTTCTGCAAGAGCACGACATCAACTATTACCTCCAGTTTCAACCCGTTGAGTTCTGGATGGCTGCCTTCTTCATAGGAATTGGCGTAGCACTGGTTATAGTTATGCCACTCTATGCAATCCTCGTCTGGGGCTTGTCTTTGCCTCTGGTGGTGTTGAGAGATCATCCTGTCGGCTCTGCTTTTGCACGAGCTCGCTTCCTTTCACGTGGCCTTCGCCCGGTCTTTGCAGGTGCAGTTTCTCTTTGGTTGCTGCTGGATATCTTAATCCATGCCTTCTTCCTGATTTCGCTGGAACTAATCGGTTCCTACGCCATTTCTTTTGGCGAGAGCTCCCCTGAGACATTAGCGGCAATCTTGGGCAGCCTCGTCGTGCTCCTGTTCGTCGGAAATACGCTGATCAGCGGCGTGATGTCTGGCACTATGGCGTTGCTTTTCAAGGCAGCTTTGTTTGTGGCTGATGGAAAAGGACACACGTTCTCTGAGGTTCCGCACACACCAAAGCTAGAGAGCAAATGGGCTAACCCACTGACGCCTCTGCGCCTTGCTGCCCTGATTGGTGTTGTCGGAACCATTGTGGTGTTGACGGGAACCTACTGGGTCTCCGCTGACCTGCCGCAGAAGGATGTCCTGATCATCGCCCATCGTGGCGCTTCCTCTCACGCGCCGGAAAACACCATTGCGGCCATTGAGCGAGCGCTGGAAGACAAAGCTGACTGGATTGAGGTTGATGTTCAGGAAACTGCAGACGGCTCCGTGGTCATCGCTCACGACAGCGACTTCATGCGCCTGATCAGCAACCCAGCCAGCCCCTGGGATCTAACACTGGAGGAAATCCAGTCACTCGATGTGGGCGGATGGTTCGATATGGAGTTCCAGGGCGAGCGCGTTCCAACGCTCCGTGAGGCTCTTGAGCTCGTGAAGGGAAAGGCAACTCTCCTCATTGAACTCAAATATTATCCCCGCAGCCGCAACGAAAACCTCGAAAACGAGGTCGCGCGCATCGTCACAGAAGCAAACATGGAAAACGACATAGCAATCATGTCGTTAGACCGCCCAGCCCTCACCAGAATGCGAAAAATTGAGCCAAACTGGAACATCGGCCTTCTTACCGCCACATCTATCGGCAATTTCTCCGAACTCAAAGGAAACTTCGTAGCCGTCTCCTCCGCTTCCGCCTCTTTGAACTTCATAAGAAGAACACAAGAGACCGATAAGCAGGTTTTTGTTTGGACGGTTAACAATCCGTCTACCATGTTACGCTACATCTCCATGGGCGTAGATGGAATTATCACGGATGATCCTGCACTAGCGCGTAAGACATTGGAAGAATATAAAGAAATGAACCAGTTCGAGCGGTTATTACTTCATACTTCTGTCTTGTATAACCTGAGCTTGAACTAACGTTTCGACCGTAAGAATCTAGTATATGCCGTATTTTCTAGTAGTGCTTTTGGGCGCGTTGCTCACTGCCCTGTCCATGACCAATTCTGCGACGTCTAAGCCCCCAGTCTTGCTGCTGGGAGACCGCGATACAGTCAACGCGATTGTTGCTGAGGTTAATCTTCCGGATGACCGCCGTGGCCTTGTGCACGTCATTTTGGAAGATGCTCGCGTCAAAGCGGAGCGCCTGGATGGCGCAATTCTGCCGGTTTCCGCAAGTGCAGAACCTCTGGTCGAGCTTCCGGCTGAGCAGTTTACTCTCGAACAACTGGATGCAGAAACGCGCGATGAGCTTGTGGAAGTTCTGGATGAAGACCAGATGAACGAGCTACACCGCGCGATCGGCGTGGTTCTGGCGAGTAATCAGACCGTTACCGTAGAATAATCTTCAATAACAATCTATCCTATTGAAGTAATAGGACTATTCATCGTCATCTTCGTTATCGTCGGGAATAGCAAGATCAACCGCTCCTCCTACGACACTTGTCCCAACCTTCGCAGTTGTTGTGACTGCTGTCGATGCAACAGACACGGCAGCGCCACCTACTGAAACCACGGCGCATCCGGATATTCCGAGAAATACTGCAAGAATACTGGCTGTAATCGCGACAAGTCTCATCTATTCCCCTCAAAAAACTGTCGTGAACCTCCTCAAAGGTCACCTATTTCAATCAAATTTGAAGGGTAGGAATTACTAATTCCCTACTTAATCCCCGCACGCATAAAGCTCTGCACAAATTGTCTTTGAAACAGCAGGAAAGCGATGAGTAGCGGGCCAGACGTCATCAGCGTTGCTGCATTGATCACGCTCCATTCCACACCACCATCCACTGCTGCAAATATTGAGAGCCCAACAGTCACTGGCCGCGTCTCAACGGAGTTCGTGATGATCAGCGGCCATAGGAAATTGTTCCAGTGGTGGCTGACAGAAACAAGCCCGTAAGCAAGGTAGGTCGGGATTGCCAGCGGCACATATACCTTCCAAAGAACCAGTAGTGGACCAGCGCCCTCAACCCGTGCCGCTTCGTCCAACTCGCGAGGAATGGTCTTAAACGTCTGCCGCAGAAGGAAAATTCCAAAGCCGGATGCCATATACGGCAGGCCGATCGCTACAATAGTGTCTATCAGGCCAAGGTTTCGGATCATCTTGTAGTTCTCGACGATCAGAATGTCTGGCATCACCAGCAGCTGTAAAAGCACAAGTGTGAACAGGATGTTGGATCCTGGAAACTCAAAGCGAGCAAAGGCATAGGCTGCCAAAGTACAGAGTACAAACTGAGCAACCAGAATGAGCGTCACCAGCATCGTCGTGTTCAGGAAGTACTGAGCAAACGGTGCTGCTGACCACGCCTTGGTGAAGTTCTCTAGAGTAAGCGGAGCAAACAGCTCAAAGTTGGCCTCATAAGCCGCTGGGTGAAACGCCGTCCATATCGCGTAAAGCAAAGGCAAGGCCCACAGGATCGCGAGCGTCCAGGCGCCGAACGTGTTGAGCGCACGGTCAAAATCGAACTGGCGCGGAGGAGCAGCTTCAACTGTTTTGGAAAGAGATAAGTCACTCATCTGTAATGCACCCGACGATCCATGAAGAAGAATTGGCCGATCGCGATGATCGAGAGAAGAGCCAGCATCACGACGGTCAGCGTGGCGGCGTAAGAGGTTTGCCAGTATTTGAAGGCCACCTCGTAGATGTAAAAGAGCAGCAAAGACGAGGCGTTATCTGGCCCGCCGCCCGTCATGGTGAAGATGTGATCCACCAATCTGAAGGAGTTAATAACAGCGTTGATAGATACGAACAAAGTTGTTGGCATAAGCAGTGGCCATGTGATCTTCCAGAAGAACGTCCAGCGACTTGCCCCTTCAATATCAGCGGCCTCTTTATAGGAAGGCGGAATGGCTTGCAGCGCTGCGAGATAGAAGATCATGAAGAACCCGGCTTCCTTCCAGATGGTCACCACCATCATGCAGATCAGCACGGTTTCCTGCTGGCCCAGCCACGAGTTTTCCGGAAGCCCAAAGACGCCCATTCGGATCTGATCGATCAGGCCAAAGCCCGGCGTGTAGAAGAACAGCCAGATGTTCGCCACTGCAATCAACGGCAACACCGTTGGTGCAAAGAATGACATGCGCACAAGGCTGCGCCCCTTAAGCTTGTCATTCACCCAGATAGCCATAAGCAGAGAGATACCAATGGATGCGGGAATGGTTGCCATCGCATACCAAAGGTTATTGACCAGTACTTTCCAGAAGATTGGGTCCGCCATCAGCTCTTCATAGTTCCGCAATCCGACGAACTTGGCTGGCCTGCGCCCACGTGGAGTGGAGAAGAAGCTATTGATGATGGTGGTGATGGCCGGGAAGTGGGTAAACGCGAACAACATAACCATTGCTGGAGTGAGCAACAGCCACGCGTAAATCCACTGCATACGTCTGGTCATCTGGCAACCTCTTGGAAAATGCTGGAGCGAGGCACAAAACAGCTGCGCCTCGCTGGTTCACGTGAAATCGAAAGAGCTTAGCGATATTCAGAAAGAATACGGTCCGCTTCAGCCTGTGCACCCTTCAGAGCTTCTTCCGGTGTTTTCTTGCCGGTGATTGCAGCATGCAGAGCGTCGTTGAACACGCGGGTTACGCGCTGGTTCTGGTAGGTGGAAAGCTCAGCAACCGCATGCTTCAGTTGCTCACGAGCAACCAGTGCCGGTGGGAAGTCAGCAGCATAAGCCTTCATCTCATCGGTTTCCCAGGCAGCTGGAGATGGAGCAACATAACCAGTTGCCATAGACCACTTCGCAGCTTGCTTTGGAGCGGTGATCCACTTCACGAAGTCTACAGAGGCTTTTTTCTGCTCATCGCTGGAGTCTTTGAAGATGTAGAAGTTACCGCCACCGGTAGGTGCTCCACGACGCTTGTTTGCTGGCAGCATAGCAACGCCGAAGTCGAACGGAGCGTTGTTACGCACGTTGGTCAGGTTGCCAGTGGAGGTCCACATCATCGCGGTGTTGCCTTCGAAGAAGGCCTTCGGAGTTGCGCCCCATTCAATGATACCCGGAGCCATTACACCATGTTTGGCGGAGAGATCGACAAGGTACTGAAGTGCTTCAACTACCTTCGGATCGTCAAAGTTGGTCTTGTTGCCGTCAGAGTTCGCCAAAATAACGTCGTTCTCGGTGGTTAGCCCCTGGAACAACCAGTATGGGAAGCCTGAAGACGGAATACGCACGCCCCACTGGGCCACGTTGCCAGATGCATCTTTCTTGACGAGCTTCTGGCCCATGGAAACCATTTCTTCCCATGTTGCAGGTGCTTTTTCTGGATCCAGACCAGCAGCCTTGAATGCTTCCTTGTTCCAATACAGAACTGGCGT
Source organism: Pseudovibrio denitrificans JCM 12308 (assembly GCF_001310815.1). GTDB lineage: Bacteria > Pseudomonadota > Alphaproteobacteria > Rhizobiales > Stappiaceae > Pseudovibrio > Pseudovibrio denitrificans. Next base: position 21,708 of record NZ_BAZK01000012.1, on the reverse strand, counting down.
GGAGCGCTGGAAAGGAATACCGTAGGTTTTACCACCAGTCTGAGAATTCTCCATGAAGGCAGGATAGAAGCTGTTCAGCCACTTCTTGTCTTCTTCGGTGTTGGCGATCTCGTCAAATGCAATGATGACGTCTTCATCGATCAGGGTGAACATGTCGACTGACAGGATTACAGAGAGCTGCGGAGGGTTGCCGCCACGTGCAGCAGTCAGCGCTTTGGAAACCGTGTCCTGATAGGAGCCGGCATAAACCGCATCAATGTTCACATCAGGATTTGCTGCTGCGTACTCTGCAGTCAGCTCTTCAATGGTTTGAGCGGCTTTACCGCCAACAGCTACAGGGAAATAAAATTGCAGATCAACCGCATGAGCGCTGATCGCAGTACCAAGGGATAGAGCAGCGGCAGAAGCTGCCAGACCTAAAGACTTGAAAATGGATTTCATAGGTTTATATCCTCAAATTGCCCTAGTTTTTGGGGCACTCCAATGCGCTGATGCGCGTTTTTCAAGCCGGCTCGAATTGCACCTCGACCGGCTTGAATTCTTCCCGGCGCTTGCCGGTATCTCTCTGAAAACTTGCAGGAATTTCTTCATCCCAGGCCAATTCCAATATTCTGGCCCGGTTTTAACTCAGTGCTGCCCTTCACGCGCACAAGCAGCTTTTCACCGCCGACTGAGCAATTCGCCAGCGTATCCGCTCCCATGTATTCAAGGCTCTCAACCTGAGCCGGAATACCGTTTTCACCAGTTAATCTGATGTCCTCTGGGCGCAGACCCAGCAGGCAACCTTCTGGCGCTTCAGGCAACAAGGACTGGGCAGTCTCTGGCGTCACCGTACGAACCTTATCCAGCTCAACGATGTTCATGGGCGGTGTTCCGATAAAGCGTGCTGTGAACACGCTGGCTGGCCGCTCATAAATCACCTTCGGTGTTGCGACCTGCTCAACTTCACCCTTGTTCATCAGCACCACCTGATCTGCCATGGTGATGGCCTCGGTCTGGTCATGGGTTACGTAAACCATTGTCAGGCCAAGTTGCTGCTGCAGGGCACGCAGCTCAACACGCATCTCCTGACGAAGCTTGGCGTCAAGGTTAGACAGCGGCTCATCCATTAGGCAAACAGGCTTTTGTGAAACGATGGCTCGCCCAAGAGCCACACGCTGCTGCTGTCCACCGGACAATTGCGATGGTTTCCGGTCCAGCAATTGAGAGATACCGAGAAGATCAGCTGCATTCTTAAGCCGTTCATCCCGCTCCGCTCTGCCAACCTTGCGCACCCTCAGGCCAAACAGAATGTTCTCAGCAACAGAGATGTGCGGAAAAAGTGCGTAGTTCTGGAACACCATGGAAATGTCGCGCTGGGCGGGAGAGTGATAAGTCACATCTCTCCCGCCAATAATGATTTGCCCGGAAGTCGCCTCTTCCAACCCGGCAATCAAGCGCAATGTCGTGGACTTGCCGCATCCACTGGGCCCCAAAAGAACTGTAAAGCTTCCACCTTCCACCGACAGGTTCACGTTGTTGACTGCCGTTGTATCGCCCCATGACTTGGTCAGGTTCGTGAGTTCAAGGCGAGCTGGATGGTGCAGGCTGCTCATAGAGGTGGCTCCTGTTTGCAGATAACGAGTTCTGCAGATGACTTCTCAATTATTGAAAGGATTGAAGCAGGCGGTGTCTCTTCGCAGAAGATCCGGGTGACATCACTCAGGAAACCCGCACGCACATGCGCGAGGCGACCAAACTTAGAATGGTCTAAGACAAGGAATGACTGGCGACAGTTTGCTAAAATAGCCTGACGCGCTGCAGCTTCATCCTCGTTGAAGTCTAGAAGCGTCCCGTCACTATCTACGCCGGCAACACCAAAGATGCCGATGTCGAACTTGTAGCTCCTGAAAAAGCCTTCGGCACTGGAACCAAGAACGTCCAGATCTCCATGCCGCAACCGCCCGCCAGCTATTGTCACCTCACTGGAAGTGTTCCGAAGAGCTGCAATGGCAACATTCATGTTGTTGGTGAAGACCTTCAGCCCCTCATGGGTCTCCAGAGCTTCAGCAACAATCTCTGGGGTTGTGCCGATGGAGAATGCGAGCGTTGCTCCATCTCCAATGTACTCGGCAACGGAATGCGCAATGGCATTCTTGGCTTCCAGATTGAGGATCTTCCTGGCTTTGTAGGTGATGTTGCCCCGATTGGCAGGAACTTCCACACCACCATGCACACGCCTCAAAAGCCCCAGTTCACTCAGCCGGTTGATGTCCCGACGGATCGTCTGGGTGGTGACGGCAAACTGGTCGGACAACGAGTCTACGCTCGCGAAACCGTTGGATCGCACGAGAGAAATGATCTCTGATTGTCTGATAGTGAGCGTTGTTTCCATCACAAAGTCTGCTTCAATCCGCAAATATGCTGTTCATATGAACATCTACTATGTTCATATGAAACTTATGTGATATCTCAGACTAATAAAAGTGAAGCTTATTTGGGCTGGTTTTCTAGGTACTTATACCGACTCACTTAAACAAAAAGCGCGCTCTGATGGCAGAACGCGCTCCAAAACACTAAATTTTTGGTTGGATCAGGTCAGCTGAGTGAAGAACTTCAAGCGAGCCTTATGTGCCTCCGCAATGTGGTGGCGGGCAGCTTTGTCAGCACGGTCACAGTCACGCTTGGAAATTGCATCCACGATCTCAGCATGCTCTTCAATCGCCAACCGGCGACGATCATCATCCGTCAGGGTTGTGCCTGCAAGCAGCAGCAGCGACAGACGCATATGATCGATCTGCTCAACCAGATAGCGGTTGTGTGAGGCAAGATAGAAACGCCGGTGGAACTCCCGGTTGGTCTTGATCAGACGCTCTGCATCCGCAAGGTTCTGCATGTCAGACTCAACCATCTCCTGCAGAATCTCGATCTCAGCCGTTGAAGCATGCTGCGCAGCCAGGCGGCCCGCGGTGCCTTCCAACACTTCACGCAAATAGTAAAGCTCGCTGATCTGGTTATGGTCCAGGCTAGGAATAACCATGCCGCGGTTTGGCTCGTGAACAGCAAGCCCCTGCGCCTCAAGGCGCTTCAGGCCCTCGCGGATAGGGGTACGGCTTACGCCAAATTTCTCTGCCAGTTCAGCTTCCCGCAGGCGACTGCCGGGTTTCAGTTCACGGCTCTCAATCGCTTTAATGAGACGGCGGTAAATCTCAGCTCCGTTGGGTGAATTGGCAGTCACGTCTAGTTCCCGGGATTAGTAAAGGCTCGGTTTGTAGCAACTACATGCCAGCCTTTTAAAGGACGGGCAGGGCCACACATGCGGTCCTGCCAGTTTCTGCGATAAATTTCAATCAGGCATAGCACAGCCTAGTTAATAACTAGCATGCCTAAGTTGTTTAGGGCTTACGCACCACCTGCAGGCCATGGGCCATGGAAGCCGGAGCCTTCTTTGTCGGTACGCTCAAAACCATGCTGACCAAAGAAGTCGCGCTGACCCTGAATAACATAAGCAGCAGTGCGCTTCTGGCGGATCATATCGAAGGAAGCAAGTGCTGCTGAAAGAGCAGGTGTTGGGACACCGTTTGTGACGCACAGGCTCAGAACATCACGCAGACCTGGAACTGCATCTTTCATGCGTTCGATAATTGCAGGGGCCAGATACAGAGACTTCAGTTCAGGATTCTCATCGTATGCTTGTGCAATTTCATCCAGGAACCGAGAACGGATAATGCAGCCCTGACGCCAGATGCGAGCGATATCGCCCATCGGCAGATCCCAGCCGTTTTCCTTGCCGCCTGCAGCCAGTACAGCAAAGCCTTCTGCGTAAGCAGAAATCTTACCAGCAATCAGAGCACGCTCACATGCAGCAATGCCTTCCTGCTTTTCTTCCCAAGTCAGAATTGCATCCGACTGCGGGTAGATATCAGCAATTTCTTGGCGTAGTTCGCGTGCAGAAGAAAGGCAACGAGCAGCAACAGCCGCATCAATACCGGTTGCAGGAACACCCAACATGTGCGCTTCAACAGCAGACCAGCGACCAGTACCTTTCTGACCAGCTGTATCAAGAATAACGTCAAGAATTGGCTTGCCGCTCTCTTCGTCAACCACACCCATCACGTTTGCAGTAATTTCGATGAGGTAAGATGCCAGAGGGCCTTCGTTCCACTTGGAGAAGATCTCTGCCTGTTCCTGAATGCTCAGGCCTAGGGTAGAGGTCATCACTTCATGCACTTCAGCGATCATCTGCATGTCGGCATACTCGATGCCGTTGTGCAGGGTCTTTACGAAGTGACCGGCACCTTCAGGGCCCATCAGAGCAACGCAAGGCTCATCATTGTGCTTTGCTGAGATTGCTTTGAGGATCGGCTCAATGCGCGCATATGCGGTTTCAGAAGCACCAACCATGATGGAAGGACCAAAGCGAGCGCCTTCTGCACCACCAGAAACGCCCATGCCAACAAAGGTGAATGGCGTATCAGCCAGTTCTTTGTAGCGGCGGTTGCTATCGTGGAAGTCGCTGTTACCTGCGTCGATCAGGATGTCACCGTCTTTCAGGTGATCTTTCAGAACAGAAATCTGCTGATCAACAGGTGCACCTGCCGGTACCATCAGAATGATAGGACGAGGGGCTTTGATGTTCGCTACCAGCTCTTCAGTGCTGTAGCATGGAATGAACATATCCTTGAGGTGACCAGCCTTTTCCATGAAAGCTTGGGTTCCCTCTGCAGTACGGTTGAATACCGCTACCTTATAGCCATTGTCTGCGATATTGAGAGCCAGATTAGCTCCCATGACGCCCAGCCCTACAAGGCCGATGTCCGCCTGTGTCATCAATACTCTCCGCGCTGCAAGTAGTGCACAAACACGCGCAAAAACCTAATCCAATAGCTAACTTGGCGATTGTATGCGCTTGTGCATCAGAAACTAGGTCTGTGGCATAGGTGAAAAACAGGAATTTGCCAAGGTAGGAATAAGAAAATTCCGCAAAAGCCTAATAAAACTGCCGAAATTATGCTTTTGCGGGACCTTCGTTATTTCAGGTGCTTGGAAAGCACTTCTTTTGCAGCTGTTTCCAGCGCAACTGCGGAGGCCTGCAACTGGCTGCGCTCCACTTCATCCAGACTTGGGAAGAGCGTCGCCTCAATGCCATCAGCTCCCAACACGCGTGGTACAGAAAGAGCCGTATCCTTTACACCAACAATCTCTTCATTAACGATGGAAAGACTGATGACAGCATGCTCGTTGGTTAGGATCGCCTTCACAATGCGGGAGAGGCCGGAGCCAATACCGTAGTTGGTCGCGCCTTTGCCTTCGATGATGGAGTAAGCCGCGTAACGAACGCCATGATCAATGCGCTCACGAACTTCCTGCGTGATTGGCTTGTTGATCTGCTCCGCAAACGTAAACAGCGGCGTGTTACCAGCCTTCGCGCCAGACCACACCAGCACTTCACTGTCGCCATGCTCACCAAGCACATCCGCATGCACGGATGTTGCGTAATGCCCAGATGCTTACCCAGCAGCGTACGGAAGCGTGCTGTATCCAGAATAGTGCCAGACCCAATGACGCGATTGCGTGGCAGACCTGAGATCTCTGTCGCAACCTGGGTCATGATATCAACCGGGTTGGTCGCAATGATCAGGATTGCGTTTGGCGCATATTTCAACACTTCCGGAATAACGCTTGCAAACACACCTGCGTTCCGGGCCAGCAGCTCAATGCGTGTCTCACCCGGCTGCTGGTTCACGCCAGCTGCAATCACAACAACAGCTGCATCTTTCAGGTCACTGTAATCACCACCGATAATGCTCATCGGGCGTGCGAATGGGGTCGCGTGAAGAATATCCTCTGCCTGAGCAATGGCGAGTTTTGGGTTGTAATCGACGAGAACGATTTCGTTGCCCACACCGTTTATGGCCATGGCATAAGCAGCAGTACTTCCAACCGCGCCAACACCAACTACACCGATTTTCATAGGGCTATCCTTTTCTCATCACTCGCTTCTTAAATATTATGCCTGTGTCCTAGACAGTTGCTCAAGGGAATGCAATTCCCTCAAGCGTGACATATCAGCTCGCATAATTATTTCTGGCACTTAGGGCAGAAGAAGGTTGAGCGCCCATTCTGAACCTTGCGTTCAATAACGCCAGAACACTTCGGCGTTCGGCAGGCTTCTCCTTCACGATCGTAGACCGAAAAGTTGTGCTGGAAGTACCCGAGAGATCCATCAGCCTGCCTGTGATCTTTCAAGGACGAACCTCCGGATTCAATCGCCTCCTGCAGCACTTCCCGAATGTGATTGGAAAGCTCATCTGCTTTCTTGAGCGGCTTGCCGGACTTACCCGCGAGTGTGGATGCGCTGTTGAAAGGACTTAACCCCGTTCTCCAGAGTGCTTCACACACATAAATGTTACCCAACCCTGCGATGAACTTCTGATTGAGCAAGGCAGCCTTAAGTGACGTTTTCCGGTTCTCAAACAACTTGGCAAGATAAGCCCCGTCCAGCTCATTGCCGAGCGGCTCAATGCCCATATCGACAAACATTGGGTGCGTCGCCAACTCACTGCGTGGAATGAGAACCATGAACCCAAAACGCCGCGGGTCGTTGTAAATGATCTTCACAATCGTCTCGCGATCAGCAGGGCGAACATGAAAGATAACATGATCATGCTGCGGATGCTTGCCTTTTGCATGATACATTTCAACGGTTTGCGTCGGTTCGGCGTCTTCAGTCTCGATCCACCGAAACGATCCGGACATGCCAAGGTGCATCACCAGAACGTCGCCGCTATCCAGATCAAGCAGCAGATACTTGGCACGGCGGCTGAAGGAAACGACCTGACGATTTTCCAGTCGTGCTACAAAATCATCGCCGAATGGGAAGCGAAGATCAGGTCGGCGTTGTTCAACTCTGCAAATTGTTGCATTGTCAAAAAAAGGAGCTAGTCCGCGGCGGACTGTTTCAACCTCCGGTAATTCAGGCATAAGATATCCGTTGGTACAGTGGTTTGCTGCTGGGCAAAGATTGCGTTCTAGAATAGCGCTTTGTAACAAGCTGTACTATGTTCGCCCGCGAAATGGAGTGATTTGATTATGGCGCGTGAGTTCTCAACCCCTGAGCAGGCATCCGTAACAGACCCGACTGAAATGGCAACAAGCTTCGGGTTTCGCACAGTTCGCGAAGGTGAAAAGCAGGATCTGGTGGATGATGTTTTCCACAAAGTGGCATCCCGCTATGACCTGATGAACGACCTTATGTCTGGTGGACTGCATCGACTCTGGAAAGACGCGATGGTTTCCAGTCTTAACCCACCAAAGAATGGCGCCCGCGTATGGCGACATCTGGACGTGGCTGGCGGCACTGGCGATATCGCGACCCGTGTGGTTGAGCGTTCCAACCGAACCATCAAATCAACCGTCTGCGACATCAACGGCTCCATGCTGGGTGTGGGCAAAGACCGTGCAAACGCAGCTGGCCTTTCCGAAAACATCGAGTTCATTCAGGGCAACGCAGAAGAATTGCCTTTCCCGGATAAGCATTTCGACGCCTACACCATCGCATTCGGTATCAGAAACGTTCCGCAAATCGACAAAGCCCTGAGCGAGGCATTTCGTGTGCTGAAGCGCGGTGGCCGCTTCATGTGCCTTGAGTTCTCTCAGGTTGATGTCCCGGCACTCGATAAGGTCTATGACCTTTTCTCCTTCCACGCCATTCCGAAAATTGGGCAGGTCGTGACAGGTGACGGCGATCCATACAGCTACCTTGTAGAATCTATCCGAAAGTTTCCTAATCAGGAACGTTTTGCGCAGATGATACGGGACGCAGGCTTTGAGCGTGTCACATACAGAAACTACACTGGCGGTATCGCTGCACTTCACTCCGGCTGGAAAATCTAACCAGTTATGATCGCTAATATTGTGCCATTTATGCGTCTGATTTTCGCGGGTTACGTCATGGCCCGCGAAGGTGTGTTTGGACTTGTCTCTCTGCCGGATCTGCCTCCCGGACCGCGCCTTGCCATCGGCATGGCTCGTATGGTTGAGCGCCGTGGTATTGAGAAGAAAGACGCAGCCGCCCGCCTGACTGATGCCTTGAACCGCCTCGGCCCATCCTACATCAAACTGGGCCAGTTCCTCGCAACACGCCCGGATGTAGTAGGTAAGGAAGCCGCTAAAGAACTTTCTGCTCTGCAAGACAATGTGCCGCCATTCCTCACCGAGTATGCGCGTAAAACGGTTGAAGAGCAGCTCGGCAAAACTGTTGAAGATCATTTCGAAGAGTTTGGTGAGCCCGTCGCAGCAGCATCTATCGCACAGGTGCACCCAGCTTACTTTAGGAATCGCGATGGTGAACTGGAAAAAGTCGCAGTTAAAGTCCTGCGTCCTGGCGTGGAGCGCGGTTTCAAACGTGACTTGAAAAGCTTCTACCTTGCTGCACGTCTTGCAGAACGTTTCAGCCCGGCAAGCCGCCGTCTCCGCCCGCTTGCGACCGTTGAGACTTATGAGCGTGCTGTTATTCTGGAAATGGACTTGCGCATGGAAGCAGCAGCCCTTTCCGAAATGGGTGAAAACAGCAAGGACGATACAGACTTTCGCGTTCCAAGTGTAGATTGGCCGCGCACCTCTCGCTCCGTGCTCACCATGGAGTGGGTTGACGGCGTAAAGCTCTCCAATCTGGAAGGCATTGAAGAAGCTGGCCACGATCTCGCCGAGCTTGGCAACAAGGTCATCCAGACTTTCCTGCGCCATGCAGTACGTGATGGCTTCTTCCATGCGGATATGCACCAGGGCAACCTGTTCGTGGAACCTGATGGAACGCTGGTCGCAGTGGATCTGGGTATCACCGGACGCCTTGGCCTCTCAGAGCGTCGCTTCCTTGCAGAGATCCTCTACGGTTTCATCACCCGCAACTATCTCAGAGTGGCCGAAGTTCACTTCGAAGCAGGTTATGTGCCGGCTGATCAGGACGTTGATATCTTTGCTCAGGCGATCCGCGCGATTGGTGAGCCTATCCACGGACATGATGCCAGTGAGATTTCCATGGCGCGCCTGCTGACCCAGCTGTTTGAAGTGACTGAGATGTTTAACATGCACACTCAGCCCCAGTTGATTTTGCTGCAGAAAAACATGGTTCTGGCAGAAGGTGTTGCTCGCTCGCTGAACCCGCATCTGGATATGTGGAACACAGCTGACCCTGTGGTCACCAGCTGGATCCAGCGCAATCTGGGTCCAATGGGGCGCATTTCGGATCTCGCAACCGGCGTGACTGTTCTGGGACGTCTGGCCAGTGACTTGCCAATTATCGCAGATCGCGCGAGCAAGTTTTCCAATCAGCTTGAGTCGATGGCCAACAATGGTCTGAGATTTGATGAGGCAACAGCTGACGCCATTGGCAAGTCAGAGGCAAAGCACAGCCGCTCAGGACGCATAGCGCTCTGGGTCATTGCGCTTGCCCTCTCAGCAATTGCCTATGGCATCCATCTCTAAGAATTTCTGAGTTGATACTATGAAAAACGGGAGTTGTTACGCTCCCGTTTTTTATTGGTTAGCCGGCTATTTCCTCAATAATCTAGAAATAATTAGATCATACTAAGTTACTGCATAATTTTATCTAAGATTTATATAGTCATTGCAATTGATGATATGAATTGTAGGCGGGTTGTAACCCAGTAAAACGTGCTAAAAGCAAGATAGCTTGAAAGAAGTATTTGAGATTTCTAAGGGACTACTCAGAGTCTTAGGGGAGCTCTCAAAGCATTTGTAAAACTATCTTCCTGGAGGTGCCGCTGTGCCAGACAGTTCTGAACTGGGGACCCGTGAACGGTTACTTGATGCCGCTGAACGCTTGCTCGCTGAACATGGTCTTGCGGAAACTTCAGTGAGAATGATCACTGAAAAAGCAGACGCAAATGTTGCTGCGGTAAACTACCATTTTGGCAGCAAAGAAGACCTTGTGAGAGCTGTTTTCATGCGCCGTCTTCGCGAAATTGACGACATGCGCATGCAGCGCCTCGATGCTCTGGAAGTTGGCGGTCGCCAGCCAGATGTTGAGGAAATTACCCGAGCCTTTATGGAGCCACTGATCGTTCAGGGCATTTCCCGCGATACTGGTAAGTTGGTCCCGTTCGTGGTCCTTATCCGGCAAGTCTTCTCAGACCCTGAGTCCGGCCAGAAGATCATGCACTCTTGGGAACCGCCCAAGATCATCCTGCGTATCACCAAGGCATTAGCTAAGGCCACAGAGAGCGATATCCCGACGGGTCCTCGTGCGCAGCTCCTCATGATGCTCATGCACAGCGCCACGCTTGAAGCGCTATATGTCGTCACTGGCGCCTCAAAAGGCCCCTATGATGAAGAGCTGGATCAGGATGAAATCGTGGAAGGCACTATCCGTTTCGTCTCAAACGGCATCAAAGCCTTCTTCATGGCAGGCGCACTGGAAGAAGCCTGATCTGCCAACTAGAACACGGAGACACGGCGGAGCGTCAGGTTCAACCTGCCTCCGTCTTTGAGCAGGCTCGAACTCCCGCCCAGTATGCGGTCAATACCGTGATGGCAAAGCCGCGCTTCTCCACCCAAAACCACCACATCCCCTGAACTCAGTTTCAGCGACTGTGTCGACCCTCCACGCTTTACGCCGCCAAGACGGAACACGGCTGTGTCTCCCAGACTGACAGAGACAACCGGCGCTTCAAACGTCTTTTCGTCCCTGTCCTGATGCATGCCCATTTTTGCGGTTGCAGCGTAGTAATTAACGAGGCACGCCTCGGGCGCCGCCTCACATTCACCCACCTGCTTCCACAAGCTCTGCAAGACTTCCGGTATCTCCGGCCAGGGCTGTCCGCTCTCTGGATGCTGAGGTTGATACCGATAGCCATTGCGATCAGATACCCAGCCCAAGACCCCCAGATTTGTCATACGAACAGAAAACGGCTTCCCAGTGCGTGGCATCACTGGAGTGAACAAAGGCGCTTCTTTTACGAGGTATCTGAGTGTCTCAACAAGCTCCTTCTGCTCCTCAAGTGAGAAGTAGCCCGGTAGGTATTTGAACCCCTTAGGAAAGTCATTGCTCAGCTGCATCAGAACACCTCATTTCATCCCGGCTAATCTGCTGAAAAGTCCGCTTATAAAAACGGAAAACTTGGAGAGATTTGCCGAAAGTGAATTTAACCCATATTCCTCAAAATAGTGGTTTCCCGGTTAAGGAGAACCACAAATGCACCTTCTTCCTCCGTTGCTCGCAGCTGTGCTGAACATTTTCGCAGCATTTGTCTCTCTGCTCATTCTGCTCACGCTCATTGCGGTTGTCGTTTTATATGTGGTTGATCGACGACAGCATAAAGATGCAATACGGCACAATTTCCCCGTTGTTGGCCGTTTCCGGGCGCTCTTTTCCTATCTGGCGAGTTCTTCCGCCAATACTTCTTCGCGATGGACCGTGAGGAAATGCCGTTCAACCGAGCAGAGCGAAACTGGGTGGACCACGCCTCAAAGGCAGAAGGCAACACCATGGCCTTCGGATCAACCAAAAACCTAAGCATCCCGGGCACCGCACTCTTCGTCAACGCTCCCTTCGCCAAGCTAGAAAAGGAAATCGATGAGCCGGAACCTCGCCTGATCGGTCCCTACGTCGAGAACCCATATATCCCGCCCAGTTACTTCAACATCTCTGGCATGAGCTTCGGCGCGATATCCCGCCCGGCCGTCCTCGCTCTCTCCCGAGGTGCCAAGATGGCAAATTGTTGGATGAACACGGGTGAAGGTGGTCTGTCGCCATATCATCTTGAAGGTGGTGCAGACATTGTCTTCCAGATCGGCACAGCGAAGTACGGCTGCCGAAATGAAGATTGCACCCTCAATGAGGACAAATTGAAAGCCATTACGGACCATGCACAGGTCAAGATGGTCGAAATCAAGCTGGCGCAAGGGGCCAAGCCCGGCAAAGGAGGTCTTCTTCCAGGCGGCAAAGTGACACCTGAAATTGCAGAGATCCGGGGCATCAAAGTTGGCCAACCTTCTCACTCTCCAAATCGCCACCCTGAGATCAGCAACACTGGCGAACTGCTCGACTTTATCAGCCGGGTCCGTGCGATTGCGAAGAAACCGGTTGGCTTCAAAACGGTAATCGGCTCGGCGCATTGGATCGAAGAACTTTGCCATGAAATCAACCACCGCGGCATTGAGCACGCGCCTGATTTCATCACCATCGACTCCGCAGATGGCGGCACCGGTGCTGCACCAATGCCGCTCATGGACAACGTAGGCCTGCGTATCTCCGAATCTCTACCGATTGTGGATCATGTTTTGAGAAAGCATGATTTGCGGGACCGTATCCGCATCATTGTATCTGGCAAACGCATCACCCCTTCAGCTGTCGCCCTGGCTCTGTGCGCGGGAGCAGATTTCACGGTAACAGCGCGTGGCTTCCTGTTCTCATTGGGCTGCATTCAGGCCATGCGATGCAACAAAAATACATGCCCAACCGGCATCACCACCCACAACGAAGCGCTGCAGGCTGGTCTCGATCCAACTGAGAAAAGCCACCGCGTGGCTGCCTATTGCCATAGCGTGCGGATGGAAGTGGACATGATCGCTCATGCATGCGGCGTAGATGCTGCAAGACAGCTTTCACGGGAGCACGTCCGTATCGTCCAGGAAAATGGGAACTCAATCTCACTGGAAGAGCTCTATCCACAAACACCCTCTTAGAAATGGGGGTAACGCAGAAAAGCGGGATGCAATAGAGGTGTTTCTGGGTGGTTTTCCAAAGAAAATTTCGGTTTCTTAACTCAGAAAAAGGCTTCGGATAGGTCTTGTGTCGATATATCGGGTCCTGTCCCTTGCAGGGGCAGGGGACCCCTCTTATATAGCCAATTGAAGTTTTCTTGCGTGTTTGCGACAACTCACGCAAGTGCAATGTATTGGGGACCGGTTGGAAACTGATCCGACATTATCCGAAGGCCTTCGGGGTTCGGGCGGTCTGCCGAAAGGAGAGTGAAAAACATGGCAAAGGTCATCGGTATCGACCTCGGCACGACAAATTCGTGCGTATCTGTAATGGACGGCAAAGACGCCAAGGTAATTGAAAACGCAGAAGGTGCGCGTACTACCCCTTCTATGGTTGCTTTTACTGATGATGGTGAGCGCCTTGTAGGCCAGCCAGCGAAGCGTCAGGCTGTAACCAACCCAACAGACACCCTGTTTGCTGTTAAGCGCCTCATCGGTCGTCGTTTTGACGATCCGACTGTTGCAAAAGATAAAAAGCTCGTCCCATACGAAATCGTAAAAGCCGACAACGGCGACGCATGGGTTGAAGCTGAGGGTGAGAAGTTCTCCCCATCCCAGATTTCTGCTTTCATCCTGCAGAAGATGAAAGAAACCGCTGAAAGCTTCCTTGGTGAAACCGTCACCCAGGCAGTTATCACCGTTCCTGCATACTTCAACGACGCTCAGCGCCAGGCAACCAAAGATGCCGGTAAGATCGCTGGTCTTGAAGTTCTGCGTATCATCAACGAGCCAACTGCTGCTGCCCTTGCATACGGCATGGACAAAAACGATGGTAAGACCATCGCAGTTTACGACCTTGGTGGTGGTACCTTCGACGTTTCCATCCTGGAAATCGGTGACGGCGTATTTGAAGTGAAGTCCACCAACGGTGACACCTTCCTCGGTGGTGAAGACTTCGACATGCGTCTGGTTGATTACCTCGCAGACGAATTCAAAAAAGAACAGGGCATTGACCTAAAGAACGACAAGCTGGCTCTGCAGCGCTTGAAAGAAGCTGCTGAAAAAGCAAAGATCGAGCTGTCTTCTTCTTCTCAGACCGAAATCAACCTGCCGTTCATCACAGCAGACGCAACCGGTCCTAAGCACCTTACCCTGAAATTGACCCGTGCGAAGTTTGAGCAGCTCGTTGACGATCTGGTACAGCGTACCGTGAACCCAATGAAAGCAGCTCTGAAAGACGCAGGTCTGGCAGCTGGTGAAATCGACGAAATCGTTCTCGTCGGTGGTATGACCCGTATGCCTAAGGTTCAGGAAGTTGTTAAGCAGTTCTTCGGTAAAGAGCCGCACAAAGGCGTGAACCCGGACGAAGTTGTTGCAATGGGTGCAGCAATTCAGGCTGGCGTTCTGCAGGGCGACGTTAAAGACGTTCTGCTTCTCGACGTTACGCCTCTGTCCCTCGGCATCGAAACCCTTGGTGGCGTGTTCACACGTCTGATCGACCGCAACACCACGATCCCAACCAAGAAGGGCCAGGTGTTCTCTACAGCTGAAGACAATCAGACTGCAGTGACCATCCGCGTCTTCCAGGGCGAGCGTGAAATGGCTGCGGACAACAAGATCCTCGGTCAGTTCGATCTGGTTGGTATCCCACCAGCACCACGCGGTGTGCCACAGGTTGAAGTTACCTTCGACATCGACGCCAACGGTATCGTGAACGTATCCGCTAAGGATAAGGGCACCGGTAAAGAACAGCAGATCCGCATTCAGGCATCTGGTGGTTTGTCCGACAACGACATTGAGCAGATGGTGAAAGACGCTGAGTCCCACGCAGAAGAAGATAAGAAGCGTAAGGAACTGGTTGAAGCGAAAAACCAGGGTGAAGCTCTGCACCACTCCACCGAGAAGTCTCTGAAAGAGTACGGCGATAAAGTCTCTGAAGAAGACAAGTCTGCAATCGAAAGCGCTCTGGCAGCTCTGAAGCAGGCTCTCGAAGGTGAAGACCTCGAAGACATTCAGGCGAAGACTCAGGCTCTGGCAGAAGCTTCTATGAAACTCGGTGAAGCTATGTACAAAGACGCTCAGGCAGCTGAAGAAGCTGGCGAAGGCGCTGAAGACGATGGCGAGCCAAAGCCAGTTGACGATGTTGTTGATGCAGACTTCGAAGAAGTTCGCGACGACGACAAAAAGTCCAGCTAACTAATACTTTCACCTCGCAAGCTCCAACGGGCTTGCGAGGTGAACTTTATTGAAGTATTTCCCGACTGTATGGAAGATTTGAGTTAAACAGAACCTTTGGGGTGCAATTGCATTCAAAGGAACTGCTTCCTACATATGGGGTGCTGGGAATGTGTGCGCTGTGCTTGAAGCTGCACCAGATTGACCAGCTGAACAGTAAACAGTTTTGTTTTGAAGAAGAGTGCAGTCCGCGAGTGAATTCGCTGTAAGGCAAGAATGGCTTCGACTGCCACCAGTTACCTCAGACTGAGCTGACGTTCTCCTGAGGCTTCAAAACGCAGATAGACATCACGTCTTTGGAGCTTATTTCATAATGTCTAAACGCGACTACTATGAGGTGCTGGGGGTAGCACGGGAGGTCGACGAAAAGGCACTTAAGAGCGCTTATCGCAAACTTGCGATGAAATACCACCCGGACCGCAATCCTGGTGATGATGAGGCGGAAGCAAACTTTAAGGAAGTAAGCGAAGCTTACGAAACCCTGAAAGACCCGCAAAAGCGCGCAGCCTACGATCGATTTGGCCATGCAGCCTTTGAAAACGGCGGCTTTGGTGGTGGCGGTGGAGCAGGTCCGGGCGACTTTGCTTCTTCCATGGCAGACATTTTTGATGAGTTCTTCGGTGGCGGCGGTGGCCGTCGCGGCTCCGGTCGTGAACGTGGTGCTGACCTGCGCTACAATCTGGAAATCTCTCTTGAGGAAGCCTACGAAGCAAATCCGTCGAGATCGAGGTTCCAACTTCCGTAACATGTGAACCGTGCAGCGGCTCTGGTGCAAAATCCGGAACCCGTCCGTCCACCTGCCCAACCTGTGGCGGTGCAGGACGCGTAAGAGCGGCTCAGGGCTTCTTCACCATGGAGCGCACCTGCCCAACCTGTCAGGGTCGTGGTGAGATCATCACTGACCCATGTGACAGCTGTGGCGGTACTGGCCGGACAACAAAAGAGCGTACGCTCTCTGTCAACATTCCATCAGGCATCGAGGACGGCACGCGTATCCGCTTGTCAGGTGAAGGTGAAGCAGGTGCTCGCGGCGGGCCAGCTGGCGATCTCTACATCTTCCTGTCCATTCGTCCACACGAGTTCTTCCAGCGCGATGGCGCAGACATCTTCTGCCGCGTGCCGATTTCCATGACAACCGCTGCACTGGGTGGTCAGTTTGAAGTTCCGGCACTGGATGGCAACACAGCCCGCGTGAAGGTTCCTGAAAGCACTCAGACCGGCAAACAGTTCCGTCTGCGTGGTAAAGGCATGCCAGTAATGCGGTCTAGCCAGAAGGGCGACATGTATATTCAGGTTGCCGTTGAGACACCAACAAACCTTACGAAGAGGCAGAAAGAGCTTCTTTCAGAATTTGAAGGTGAATCTTCTGGTGAAAACCATCCTGAATCTACTGGCTTTTTCGCGAAGGCCAAAGATTTTTTGGAAAATTTCAAAGCTTAGGACTTTAAAAGGCCATCAAGCAGTAATATCTCAGTAGTACCCTTTGTTGTTGCTACGGAGAGTTGAATGTTTCACGAAACGCGGTCCCGGGCTGAAAACGCCTTGAACAAATTTCGTGAACCTTCCAAGTTTCTTCGGGCGTGGGTGGAAGCACCACTCACGACCGGAGCGGTCGCTCCCTCCGGCCCCGTTCTCGCTCAGAGAATGGCAGAGTTCGTTCCCGTCCAATCTCAAAATCCGGTTTTAGAGCTCGGTCCTGGCACAGGCCCGGTAACGAAAGCTATTCTGGAAGCTGGTATTTCCAAAGAACGCCTGACCTGCCTGGAGTACAGCCCTGACTTCTGCGAGCATCTCAGCGAAAAATTCGAAGGCCTGAATGTTGTACAGGGTGACGCCTACAACATGCATCCGAGCCTTGGGCACATTGAGCCCAACTCGCTCTGTGCTGTTGTCTCCAGCCTTCCGTTGATCTCCCGTCCTATGGAGTTCCGCCTGAAGTGCATCCGTGATGCCTTTGCGTTGATGAGGCCGGGAGCGCCGTTCATTCAGTTCTCCTACTCTCTGGCCTCTCCGGTTTCGCTGAAATCCAAGATGTTCAGCTGGTCGAAAACCGGATGGATCGTGAAGAATATCCCGCCTGCGCGGGTCTGGATCTATCGCAAGCCCTTTTGATTTTCAGATAGACTGCTCTAAGCGGACAAACACCTAAAAACACATGTCTTCCATAAACCTTACGCTTGGGTAGTATGGGGTATTCTGCGTGCCGGATTTACCCGAGATCTTCCCACTCTTAAGCGCGAGAGTGCTGAGCCCTGTCGTGAGGATAGCCCTATGAAGCCAAAGATACTGGTGTTTTCAGGTTCAACCCGTAAAGTCCTACAACAAGATGTTGGCTGCATTGGTGGCAAAGCATCTGACAATCGCAAACGCGGATGTGACCACAATCAGCCTCGCCGACTATCCTCTCCCAATCTACGACGGTGATCTGGAAGATGAAACGGGTATCCCCGAGAACGCCTTCAAACTCAGAAAGCTGATCGAAACCCATCACGGTATCTTCATCGCCAGCCCTGAGTACAACTCCTCCATCACCCCGCTGCTCAAAAACACCCTCGACTGGATTAGCCGCATCCAGCTGCCGGAAGAAGAGCCGCTCCAACTCTTTCATACATCCGTATATGCCGTTGGCGGCGCTTCCCCCGGAGCGCATGGCTCACTGCGCGGATTAATGCATCTCAGGACGATCATGGAGGTCTCTCTGGGGTGTTTGGTTCTGCCCGAAATGATCTCAATAAACTTTGCCGGCAAATCCTTTGATGAGAATGGTGACCTCACAAAAGACCACCAGATCAAGCGATTGCATAAGCTTATTGAACGCTTCGTGAGCGAGGCGAGCCACGTAAAGCTACAGGATAACTGAGTTTTTTTGGCTTGTCGCATTGGCAATGCGCAAAGGACTACATACATAATACCGCAGACACAAATTTGAAAATGAGTTGCGCGGGAGTTTGCTCCGCTGCCAATTGAACTCTGGAGAAAAATGAATGAGTGAACCTGAACAGTGGCACGGCACAACCATCTTGACCGTGCGCAAAGGCGGCAAAGTCGTAATTGCTGGAGATGGTCAGGTATCTCTTGGATCAACGGTTATTAAGGGCACTGCTCGTAAGGTCCGCCCACTGGCTGGCGGCAAAGTCATTGCAGGCTTTGCAGGTGCCACTGCCGATGCTTTCACGCTGTTTGAGCGCCTCGAAGCAAAGCTGGAACAATACCCGGACCAGCTGATGCGTGCTTGCGTGGAAATGGCAAAGGATTGGCGGACAGACCGCTACCTGCGCCGTCTGGAAGCTATGATGCTGGTTGCTGACAAAAAGCACTCTCTGGTGCTGACAGGTACCGGTGACGTGCTTGAGCCAGAAAACGGCGTCATGGGCATCGGCTCCGGCGGAAACTTCGCCCTGTCCGCAGCGCGTGCGCTGGTTGATATGGATCTGACCGCAGAAGAGATTTGCCGTAAGTCCATGACAATCGCAGCAGACATCTGCGTTTATACAAACAGCAACGTCACCGTTGAAATACTCGACGAAGAGTAAGCGCTGTAAAAGAACCAGCTGGAGGTCAGAGATTTGGGATCTCCAGCCCGTTTTTCAGGACACTTTTAGATCAGCTTAAATTGCTAAGCCGAGGATACTTGAAGTCTTTACGTCCCATTTGGATTTGACGAGGATCTGATGATATCAAGAGCATCCCTTACCGGAGCCGTCTCCGCAGGAATTATCAGCGCAGATCAAGCTGATAAGCTCGTCTCCTATTTATCTCTTCAAGCCGCTAACATTCAGAAGCAGCAGGATCAGGAAAACACACACGATCCCGAAGAGGTCCGTTTCACACGTGGCTTTCATGACATCTTCATCAGCCTCGGAATTCTGATTGTCTTCGCTGGCTATGGCATTGGCCTGGGCGAACCTTTGACACAAGGCGGCCTCCCAACAGCAGCTGTTGCCGGTGCTGGTGCAATTATCTCATGGGTGCTGGCTGAGTGGTTCACCAAGATCAAAAAACTCGCTCTGCCTTCCATTCTGCTGACGGGTATTTTCGGCGGCGCCATCGCTCTGGTTGGCTTTGGTCTGTTCACGCCCTCTGTATTGAACGATGAATCTGAGGCTATTCAGGTCATCCTGAGTTCAATCTTCGCTCTTGGCGGTGCATCGCTATTCTACTGGCGCTTCAAAGTGCCGATCACGCTAACGGTGATTGTTGCCGGCATAATGGGCATGATCGTTGGTGTCCTGACCTACGTGACCGATACGCAAATCTTGGATTATCTCTCATGGGTATCGCTGGTCTGCGGCTTGTTCGCTTTCGCCTGTGCCATGTATTTCGATACCAAGGACACACGGCGCGAAACGCTTAATACGGACAAAGCCTTCTGGCTTCATCTGCTTGCAGCTCCACTCATCGTACACTCAATCTTGAGCGGCATTTATTTTGAGGAGCTGACAGAAACCTACGCAGTGGTCTCCATCGCTGTTGTGCTGGCATTTGGCGCGGTTGCCCTCGTCATTGATCGCCGTGCAATGTTGGTTGCAGCGCTGAGTTACCTCGCTTTGCATTAGCCTATTTGCTGGAGTCTGCTGACTTTTCAGCATCGCAGTTGACTGCTATCTCCCTTGTATTGCTTGGGAGTTTTGTATTGCTGCTCGGTTCGGGCTGGAACGTGGCGCGACGGATCGTCATGCGCCCTCTTGCAGGAACCACACTCACTACATATCTGCCACCTATCCGGAACTAGAAAGTAAGAAAATGACAAATTTCTCTCCACGGGAAATCGTTAGTGAACTTGATCGCTACATCATCGGCCAGCATGATGCGAAACGTGCTGTAGCAATTGCGCTGCGCAACAGATGGCGCCGTCAGCAGCTGGATGAAGAGCTCCGCGAAGAAGTTCAGCCAAAGAACATTCTCATGATTGGTCCAACCGGCGTTGGTAAGACTGAGATCTCCCGCCGTCTGGCGAAACTTGCGAATGCTCCTTTCACAAAAGTTGAAGCTACCAAGTTTACCGAGGTCGGCTACGTCGGTCGTGATGTGGAACAGATCATCCGCGATCTGGTGGAATCAGCTATCGCACTGGTGCGCGAGCAGAGCCGCAAAGACGTGGAAGCAAAAGCGCATGTTCTGGCGGAAGAGCGTGTTCTGGATGCGCTGGTCGGTGCCAATGCAAGCCCTGCCACACGCGACACATTCCGCAAGAAACTGCGTGAAGGTGATCTGGATGAGCGTGAAATCGAAATCGAAGTCCGCGCTAACCCACAAATGCCAAGCTTTGACATCCCTGGCATGCCAGGCAGCAGCGTAGGTGTCATGAACATCTCCGACATGCTGGGCAAGGCATTTGGCGGTCAGACCAAGCCAAAACGCACCAACGTCAAAGACAGCCACAAAGTGCTGTTGGCGGAAGAGTCCGACAAGCTGCTCGACGAAGAGAAGATCGTTCAGGAAGCAATCGCACTGGTCGAGAACTCCGGTATCGTGTTCCTCGACGAGATCGACAAGATCTGCGCAAAAGATGGCCGCAACGGTGGTGATGTATCTCGTGAAGGTGTTCAGCGTGACCTGCTGCCACTGATCGAAGGTACCGTTGTCTCCACAAAGCATGGTCCGGTGAAGACAGACCACGTTCTGTTCATCGCATCCGGCGCATTCCATGTGTCCAAGCCATCTGACTTGCTGCCAGAGCTTCAGGGCCGCCTGCCAATCCGCGTTGAGCTGAAGGCACTGACGAAAGAAGACTTCGTCAAGATCCTGACAGACACAGAAGCGAGCCTCATCAAGCAGTACGTTGCTCTGATGGGCACAGAAAGCGTGACCATTGAGTTCACCGATGACGCGATCGACGAAATCGCAACCATCGCAGTGGACCTGAACGCGACTGTCGAGAACATCGGTGCTCGCCGTCTGCAGACAGTGATGGAGCGTGTTCTGGATGAGATTTCCTTCGCTGCACCAGATAAGTCTGGCGAACAGGTGACTATTGATGCTGCCTATGTGAAATCCAATGTCAGCGAACTGGCCAAGAACGTCGATTTGTCTCAGTTCATCCTCTAACTGACTCAAAAATCAGTCGGAAAAAGAAAACCTAGCGGAATGTGGCAAGGAAAAATACTTGCCGCATACCACCTCAAGTGGCAGCATGCCGACATGGTAGCTATTCGCAAAAGTAATGAAGAAGGTCACCACCGCAAATTTCTGGTCGTTGTCGATGACACGCCAGAATGTGGTCGAGCCATCGTTTATGCCGCAAAGCGTGCAGCCCGCACCGGCGGTATTGTTCTCTTGCTCTATGTTATTGCACCGGGAAATTTCCAGCATTGGCTAGGGGTTGAGGACATCATGCGCCAGGAAGCGCGTGATAATGCAGATACAATTCTGGCAAAAGCTGCTGAAAGAGTAAGAGCTGCGGCAAGAACAGAACCTGAGCTGGTCGTTCGCGAAGGCCATCAGTCAGATGAGATTATCGCCCTGATTGAAGAAGACGCAGACATTGCGATTCTCGTCTTGGCAGCAGGAACCAGCAAGGAAGGGCCAGGCCCTCTTGTTTCATCCATAGCGGGTAAATCGGCAGGTACATTCCCGATCCCGACAACCATCGTGCCAGGTAATTTGGACGATGATGCACTGGATGCTCTTGCCTGATCAGGTTTACCTATCATATAGAACTGAAAACAGTCATTGCTGAAGCGTGAAGTAGTGTAAACTGTGCTGCGTACTAGCTTAAGAATACTCTTTAGGCATAAAAATCGGAAACCAAAACCTATGTTCACTTCA